>NZ_JAMYNN010000002.1:0-640498 GCF_040319055.1 Mesorhizobium sp. M0960
CCCCCCCCACACGGTTGGCGCCCGCCCCCGCTGGGGGCCGGGGGGGGCGGGCGGCGGCGCGCCCGCCCCGGGCCGCCGGGGCTTGGCGGGCGCGCCCAGGACCGGTCCGCAAGCGGCGGATGGCGATGCCGGCGACAGCCAGCTCGTGGGCGGCCCGCGATGCTGGCGGCAGCGGCGAGGGATCGAAGCCGTCCAGCCTGCGCTCGGCTTCGTCTAGATGACCAATCAGCAGCAGGCGCCGAACTTCGAGGTTGCGCGCATGCGCGGCGTTGACGCGGTCGCCATGCTTTTCAAGCGTCGCCCGCGCGGTGTCGAGTGCCTTGGCCGGCCAGGCGAGGTCGCGCGAGACGAGCGCGATCTCGGCCTCGGCGACGATACACCTCGCGCGGGCCACGGCCTCCCTCGGGCTGAATGCGTGCGCCGCCCTCTTGAGAAGAACCTTCGCCCTATTCAGGTCGCCAAGCTGCGCCATCGCGATACCGCGCAACGCAAGGGCCGGCGCATCGTCGCGCAGCGCAACCCGTTTCAAGGCGCCGAGCGGATCGCCCGCCGCGAGCGCATGCGCCGCGGCCGTGATCAGCGAGTCCATCGGAATCCCGTCACACTTGTCACTCCCATGGCTTCGACATCCGGCGCTAAGTCCATCTCACCAACCAGTCGTATCGAGAATGGCGACTGTAGCCAACCTGAGTTGCGGCGCGCCTGAGTTGCGGCGCGATTGTGCACTGAGCTCGAACACAACGATAAGCACTAGGAGAGACGCAATGAAGATCGAAGGTACAACTATCCTGGTGACTGGAGCCAATCGGGGCATCGGTCGGGCACTGGTCGAGGAAGCCCTGAGCAGAGGCGTAAAGCGCGTCTATGCCGCAACCCGCCAAGCCATGGCTCACCCGGACCGGCGTGTGACGTCCCTGACCATGGATGTAACGAACGCTGCGCAGATCCGGGAGGCCGTCGAGAAAATCGATGCTCTCGATATCCTCATCAACAATGCCGGCGTATCGCCCTTCGACGACCTCAGCGACCGTCGCGTGCTCGAACAACAGCTCGCCGTAAACCTCTTCGGCGCGTATGACGTGACCCAGGCTCTGCTGCCGTTGCTGGCCCGGTCGCGGGGAGCCATCGTCAACATTCTGTCGCTGGCCTCTATTGCTGCCGTGCCGTTCAGTCCGGCTTACTCGATCTCGAAGGCGGCCTCGTTCTCACTGTCACAGTCGTTGCGCACCCTCTTGGCCGGACGGGGTGTCAGCGTCCACAGGGTCCTTCCCGGCCCCGTGGACACGGACATGACACGGGGCCTGGACATCCCGAAGGCCTCTCCGGAGTCTGTTGCGCGAGCGATCCTGGACGGCGTGGAGAACGGCGAGGAGGAAATCTTCCCCGATCCCATGTCGGAATCCGTGGCGGAGGGTTGGCGCAGCAGTGCGGTCAAGGCGCTTGAACGCCAGTTTGCAGCCTATGCGGAAGCAAGCCCGTCAAGTGAAGCAAGCCCGTCAAGCAGTGGGCACGAAAGAAGCAGCGAAACGACTACCCGAGAAGCCCATCCTTGCTGCTCGGCATGAAACTGCAGACGCCTGTGCAGGGGGCGGCAGCACCGCCGCCCTCGACGCCGGCGGTCGGCTGTCGCTGGCGACGGCGCCGACCTTCACGGTCATGGCGCGGCCTGGCGGAGATGCCTCGTTATGTCCCGGGCAAGTTGACGGATCAGTTGCGGTCGTCCGGGAAGCTGGGAATAGGCAAGAACTCGACGCCGTCGTCGGCGAGGCTCTTGGCCTCCTCCAGCGTCGCCTCGCCATAGATGCCGCGCGGATCGCTCTCGCCGAAATGGATTTTGCGCGCTTCCTCGGCAAACTTGTCGCCGACATAATCGGCGTTCTCGCGCACCTTCTCGGCCATGGCCTTCAATTGCGCCAGCGCCTGCTTCTGGGCCTCGCCCATGGCGAGCGCGATCTTTTCCTGGTTGCGCCCGGTCGAGACCGCGGGCGCCATCAGCGCCTTGTCGACCTTACGCGAGCCGCAGGCCGGGCAATCGACGAAACCGCGCTTCTTCTGTGTGTCGAAATCGTCGTTGCTGCGGAACCATGCCTCGAATTCGTGCTCGTGCTCGCAGGTCAGGGAAAAGCGGATCAAGAGGCGGCACCCCTGAGCGGCAGCGCGTCCACCGGACCGGCGTTGACGGCAAAATCGCGTGCGTTCTTGAGGTTCGGTATCTTCTTGCGCGCTGCGACCGACTGCGCCGGGTCGATTTCGGCGACGATCACCGCCGGCTCGTCATGCGCTGCTTCGGCGATGATGCGGCCCCAGGGATCGACGATCAGCGAATGGCCATAGGTTTCGCGACCGTCTTCGTGCACTCCGCCTTGCGCGGCGGCGACGACATAGGCGCCGTTCTCGATGGCGCGCGCCCTGAGCAGCACATGCCAATGCGCTTCGCCGGTCTGGCGGGTGAAGGCGGCGGGCACCGCAAGCAGATCGGCGCCGGCCAGCGCCTCGGCGCGGAACAGCTGCGGGAAGCGCAGATCGTAGCAGACGGCAAAGCCCAGCTTCGCGCCATCGATTTCGGTGACGACAGCCTCCGTGCCCGGCTCATAAGCGGCGGATTCGCGCCAGCTCTCGCCATTGTCGAGATCGACGTCGAACATGTGGATCTTGTCATAGGTGGCAATCGTGGCGCCGTCAGGCCCGAACAGAAGTGCGCGGTTGGCGAGCTTGCCGTCGGCGCGCAGAATGGCGGTCGAGCCGATATGCAGGAAGATGCCGAGTTCGTTGGCCAGCTTCCGCGACGTCGAGACGATGACGTCTTTGTCTTCGGAGGTGAACGAAGCGGCCCGGGCTTGGCTGTCGCGGATCAGCGCGCCGGTCATTTCCGGGGTCTGGATGTAGCTCGCGCCCAGGCCTGCCGCCTCGCGCACCAGCCGTTCCAGATCGACCGCATTGCGCTCCGGGCTGGTTCCCGAACGCATCTGGATCGCCGCCGCCTTGAAACCAGTCATCGTCATGTCCTTACCTGGCCGAGCCGTTGGCGAGCAATCTGTCCAGCCGTCCTTCCGCCTCCAATTCGTGGAGATCGTCGGAGCCGCCGACATGCGTGTCGCCGATGAATATCTGCGGAAAGGTGGAACGGCCGTGAGCCCGGGAGATCATCTCCTGGCGCAGCTCCGGCGAGAAGGAGGCGTCGTGCTCGGTGTAGGCGACACCCTTCCTGTCGAGCAGCCGCTTGGCCGCAGTGCAATAGCCGCACATCATCCGCGTGTAGATCGTCACATCGACCATCGGTCAGCAACCCTGCCTCGTTCCGCTGTCATATAGGCTATATAGGCGCCGATTCGTCGGCCCGAAAGTCCCCCGGCAGCACGCGCGCGAAGGTCAGTACGTCGACTGCGCCGGCACCGCCCTTTTTTAACGCCCTGGCGACCGCACGGACCGTGGCGCCGGTGGTGTAGACATCGTCGATCAACAGCACCCGGCGGCCGGCGATTTCGATCTCCGCTTCATCAGGCACTGTGAATGCGGCGCGCACATTTTCCTCGCGTTCCCGCCGCTCCAGCCCGACCTGCTGGCGCGTGAGTTTGACGCGCTTGATGGCTGATGGCGCGAAGGGCCGATCGCCGAGCTGCGCCACCGCCCGCGCCAGTTCCGCCGACTGGTTGAACTGCCGCCTGAAGAAGCGCCGCCAGTGCAGCGGCACCGGCACGACCACGTCGGCCTCGGCGATGAGCTCGGCACCGGCGCGAAGCATCCAGCGCGCCATCCACGGCGCCAGATCGGTGCGGTCCTGGTATTTCAGCCCTTGCACCATCTGGCGGGCCACGCCGGAATAGGCAACCGCCGCGCGCGCGCGCTCGAATGGCGGCGGGTCGGCTATCGCCTCCGCCGACAGGAACCCCTCACCCATATTGTGGGTGAACGGCGTGCCCATCACCGGGCACCATGGCCGTTCCAGCAGCCTGAGTTTCGGCCAGCAGGCGCCGCACAACACGCCGGGTTGCGAGACATGGCGGCGGCAGCCGGGGCAGACCGGCGGGAACAACAGGCGCGCCGGCCAGCCCAATGCCTTGCGGGCAATGCTCTTGATCGCAATACGCTTGATCTCCGGCATGGGATCGGCCACGTGGTTGGTCCTCCGCATCACTATATCAGAGAGCGAAGCACAAGGACCTGCCCATTGCAGCTTGTAATCGACACCTCGCTCTGGCTGGCGCACAAGCGTCGGGCACTGGCCCGCCCTATCGCCGGGGCGGATTTCCTCATGCGGCGGGCGGCCGAGGATCTTGCCGACCGGCTCGGCGCCGTCGAACGCAAGTTCGGCAAGGCGGCCTCATTGTTTTGCCAGACGCCGGCAGCAGCAGAGGTGCTCGCAGAAAGCGGCAAGGTAGCGGAAAACGTGCGCGTCGAGGCCGACGCCGCTTTCCTCGACGGCCGGCCAGGAGTGGTGGCGCCGTTGGAAACCGTGCCATTCGAGCCGGAAAGCCTCGATCTCGCTGTCTCGCTGCTGTCGCTGCAGGCGATGAACGACATTCCCGGCATGCTGGTGCAGATCCGCCGGGCGCTAAAGCCGGACGGGCTTTTCCTCGGCGCCTTCGCGGGCATAGGCACGCTCTCCGAACTGCGCGAAAGCCTGCTTGCCGCCGAGACCGAGCTCTACGGCGGCGCCAGCCCGCGTGTGATCCCGTTCACCGATGTCCGCGACGCCGGCGTGCTGCTGCAGCGCGCCGGCTTGGCGCTGCCGGTTGCCGACGTCGAGACGATTACGGTGCGCTACGATTCCCTCTTTGGCCTGGTCGCCGACCTGCGCGCAATGGGCGAGACCAGCGCGCTTGTCGACCGCAGCAGACGGCCGGGCACCCGAGCGCTGTTCGCGCGCGCCGCCGAAATCTATGCGGAGCGGTTTTCGGACGCCGATGGCCGCGTCAGGGCGAGTTTCTCGGTGGTCTGGATGTCAGGCTGGGCGCCCGATGCCTCTCAGCAAAAACCGCTGAAGCCGGGCTCCGCAAAAATATCGCTGAAGACGATCCTGGAAAACCCCGGCGGCCCCTGAGCATATCCCTGCGCAAAAGCTAGGCGTAGCCCCTGCGCAACAGCCGAGCGAATCACTGCGCAAATGCGTTGGCAAGCCTGCTGCTGTTGTCGCTGAACAGCCACTCGATCGCACCGGCAGCCTGGCCGATGCCTGTGACAATGGCAAGCGACAGCACGGCCACGATCAAACCATATTCGATAGCCGTCGCACCCCTCTCGTCTTCTAAAAATCGTTGCAGCAAGATTTTCATGGGCGCCCATCCCTCTTGCCGGAACCTAGCGCCGACCCGTTAAGAAAGGTTAACGTGACAGGCTTAACGCGCGGTGAAACAGCTGCATTCCAATGCGTGTCGCGCAAAAGTGTGCAGCGGTTTTGCGATAACGACATGCATCGAAACATAAGCGCGTCGCACGAGGCCGGTCGAACGCGACGCGCTTCAGATATCTGTTGAGGACGTCAGCAGTCACCGCTGCTTCTGCCATCGGCCCGAATGACGCAAACCGAACTGGGCAGCGGCTGCAGCACGCTCTTGCGCAGCGTATAGCTGTCGCGCTGGCCGATCGAGCCGGTGCTCATTGTATCAAGCCCATCGCGGGCAAACTGCGATCGGGTCCGGCTGTCGAGGTAGGGTGTCGCGATCAAGGCCAGAGCCACCGCGGCCGAGCCGAACAAAAGGGCGATGCGCAATATTCCCATGCCAGCATTGGCGGCGCCAGGAAGGCGATCGGGCCAAGGCAAATCCCAGTCCTTGTCGAAGCTCATGCAAATCGCTCCCCAGCGGTGGAATCGGCGTAACCGCTTTGCGTCAATTTTTCACGGCCAGATAAATCTTTCATTAACGCTGCTGATATCGCTTCGCGGAGCTGCCCGGTTTACGGGAGATCGGCCGTTACAGCAGATCGATGAGGAACTGGATCAGCGGGGCATCGGCCGGCGGCATTGGAAAATCGCGCATCTGGCGCGGCCGCACCCATTTCAGCACCTGCCGTTCCTTCGGCTGGGCAATGCCGCGGAAGCGACGGCAGACGAACAGCGGCATCAGCAGGTGAAAATCATCGTAGGAATGGCTGGCAAAGGTGAGTGGTGCCAGGCAAGGGATATCGGTCTCGATGCCGATCTCCTCATACAGTTCGCGGATCAGGCATTGTTCCGGCGTTTCGCCGGGCCCGACCTTGCCGCCCGGAAACTCCCATAGGCCGGCGAGTTGCTTGCCTTCGGGCCGCTGCGCCAAAAGCACGCGCCCGTCGGCATCGACTAGCGCGCAGGCCGCAACCAGGAGCAGGCGCTTGCCGACCGTGTCTGAGCCGCTCATGCGCCTTGTGGCCGGCGATAGTGATAGCGATAGACTTCGTCGAATCCGAGCAAACGGTAAAGCGCCAGCGCCGGCGCGTTGTCCGCCTCGACTTGCAGCCAGGCTTCCCGCGCCCCGCGCAGTCGCGCCCATTTCAGCGCCGATCGGATGAGGTGGCGGCCATGGCCCTGGTTGCGCACCGATCTGTCGGTGGCGATCTCGAACAGCCCGGCAAGGTCGCCGTCATGCACGCAGATCAACGTTGCCAGCGGCTCGCTGCCGTTCTCCAGCGCAAACAGCCCGGCCTCCGGCTGGATGGCGCCAATGATCTCCGACAGGCCGGGCCGTAGCGACACGTCCGAACCGCTCACCTTGAGCGCTGCGCCGATGAAACGGCTGATGTCCTTCAACGGAATCTGGTCCATGGCGTCGTCGAGCATGGCGTCCGCCAGCGGCAGCCGCATGACCAGCGACTCCGCGAATGTGCTCCAGCCCTCGCCGTCGAGGTACTTTGAGAGATCCGGCCCAGACAGCGGCGAGACGCGAAAGGTCAGCGGCCTGCCATAGGCGTCGAAGCGACGGCTGGCGCGGCCGATGCGCTCGGCAATGTGCTGGATGTCGCCCGGATCGAGCGGATTGACCGAATTCAGCCGCTTGGCCGGATGGCCGGCCGTCAGCCGCACGACCCAGGTGCCGTCATAATGGAGGGCGGCCGCCGGCCAGGCGCGAAAGCCAGCCGCCTCGTAGCGGCGCACGATCGCCAACACGCTTGCCGGATGTCTGGAAGCCAATGTCATCAGCTCCGATAATCGCCATTGATGGCGACATATTCCTTGGTGAGATCGCAGGTCCACACCGTCGCCTTGCCGCGGCCGATGCCGATATCGGCGCGGATGCGGATCTCGTCGCGCTTCATATACGCCGAAGTCGCCGCTTCGGAATAGGCGGCGTCGCGCTCGCCCTGATATGCCAGGCGGTTGTCGCCGAACCAGATCGACAGAAGGTCGCGGTCGGCCGGTTCGCCGGCCTTGCCGACGGCCATGACGACACGGCCCCAATTGGCGTCCTCGCCGGCGACTGCCGTCTTGACCAGCGGCGAATTGGCGATCGACAGCGCGATGCGCTTGGCCGAGCGGGCCGATTTGGCCCCGGTGACGGTGACCTCGACCTGCTTGCGGGCGCCCTCGCCGTCGCGCACCACCTGTAGCGCCAGCGACTTCAACACCTTGCCGAGGGCACGGCGGAACGCGCCGAGGCGCGCATCCTTGGGGTCGGAAATCGCCGGCGCGCCACGCCTGGCGGCAGCAGCTGTGGCGAACATCAGCAGCGTGTCGCTGGTCGAGGTGTCGCTGTCGACGGTGACCGCGTTGAAGGTCTTGGCCGTGCCGCGCGACAAGAGATCCTGCAGCGCCGGTGCTGCGATCGGCGCATCGGTGGCGATGAAGGAAAGCATCGTCGCCATGTCGGGCGCGATCATCCCCGCGCCCTTGGCGATGCCGTTGATGGTGACGTCGGCATTGCCGAGCTTGACCGTCGCGGTCGCCAGTTTGGGATAGGTGTCGGTGGTCATGATTGCCTTGGCGGCTTCGGTCCATAATTCCGGCTTGCCGTCCTTGATCAGCCCGGCCAGCAGGTGGCTGAACTTACCAGTATCGAGCGGTTCACCGATGACGCCGGTCGAGGCCAGGAACACCTCGCCTGGCGTGCAGCCGGCCGCCTTCGCCGCCGCCTCGCCCGTGAGTGCGGTCGAAGCGCGGCCCTTCTGGCCGGTAAAGGCATTGGCATTGCCGGAATTGACGACCAGAACGCGCGCCTTGCCCGCCGTGAGGTTTTGCCGGCAGAAGTCGACCGGCGCCGAGGGGCATTTCGACCTGGTGAACACCCCGGCGACGGTGGTGCCGGCGTCGAACACCATGGCCAGCAGATCGGTACGGTTCTTGTATTTTATGCCGGCCTCGGCGGTGGCGATGCGCACGCCCTCGATGGTCGGCATCTTGGCATATTTCTTCGGCGCGAGCGGCGAAACCTGTGCGGACATGGAAGACCCCGGGCGGGAAAATCGCGAAAGGAACGCCGGTTTGCCCGATAGCGCGCGTCGGCGCAAGCCGTTTTCACAGCCGTTACGGGTGCCGGACGCCTGACACTGCCTCATGCCGCAAGCAGGGCTGTTGCAAATTTGTTGGCATCGCTGCGGCCGATAGCGCTATGATCCTGCCCCATGGGCAGGCTTGTGGTCTTGGCACTGGCGTTTCTGGGCTTTCTGCTGCTGCGCGCGGATGCGCAGACGGCGCGGCGCGTGGCGCTTGTGGTCGGCAACGGCAGCTACGCCAAAGCCGGCACGCTGGCCAATCCCGTCAACGATGCGCTCGACATTGCCGACAAGCTGCGCGCTATCGGTTTCGAGGTGATCGAAGGCAACGATCTCGGCAAGCGCGAGCTCGAACGCAAGATCGGCGAATTCTCCGATGCGCTGCAAGGCGCCGGTGCCGGGCTGTTCTACTATGCCGGCCATGGCCTGCAGGTCGACGGGCGCAACTTCATCGTGCCGGTCGACGCCAGGCTGGACATGCCGGTCAAGCTGCAGCTCGAGGCGGTGCCGATCGACGAGGTCCTCGACATCATGGAGCAGCAGACCAAGGTCAGCCTGGTCTTCCTCGATGCCTGCCGCAACAACCCGTTTGCCCGAAGCCTCAGCCGCAGCGCCACGACGCGCTCGGCGACGGCTCTCGCCGGCCTCGCCCAGTTCGAGTCGACACGCGGCTCGTTCATCGCCTTCTCGACGGCGCCCGGCGCCGTCGCAATGGACGGGACGGAGCGCAACTCGCCCTTCGCCGCCGCACTTTTGCGGCATATGGCGGAACCCGGACAAAGCATCAACGACATGATGATCGCGGTGCGCCGCGATGTCGTTTCCGCAACACGCGAGGCGCAGCGTCCCTGGGAGCAGGGATCGCTGCTCGAGCGTTTCGAATTCGTGCCGGGCGGAGACAGTGCCCAGCAACCGAAACCGGCCGTCACCCCGGCGCCCGCGTCTGAGGTCGCAGCGCTCGAACGCTCCGTCGGCGACAAGGGCGCCATCGAGCAGTTTCTGCGCCACGACTATCTGGCGCCTGATGCCAAGGCGATGCGCGAGACCGTCAAGCGGCTTTACGGTGCGTCGGCCACCATCTACGGCACGCGCTACGACAGCGAGGCCATCGTCAAGGTCAAGACCGACTGGTTCGCGCAATGGGCGTCGTGGTCGTTCGGTCTTGAGCCCGGCAGCCTTGAGGTGACGCCGCACGGCAAGGACCGCGCCGATGCGGTTTTCGCCATGACCTACGATTATGTGCCGAAGGACCACTCGGCGCAGCGGCTGACCGGCAAGGCACGGGTCATGCTGGAACTCGTGCTGGCCGACGGCGAGTGGCGCGTTGCGTCGGAAACGTCGCAGGCGCTGGAATGAACATCACCGGACCGCTGGGTTAATGAACCCGCGAAACGCCCGCTGCACGCCCGGAATCAGTCCCCAGATCATGATCGAGACCATCAGCGGCGCGATGACCAGTGTACGCTGCCAGATTTGCCACTCCTTGGTCAGCGGAAAAACCATGTACAAAATGGCAGTGATCAGCGGGTAGACGCCGAGCAGCACCAGCAGGGCGAAGCGCAAGCGCGAAAAACGCGTGGCGACAGTCGAGGTCATTGCTGTTCTCCTTATCGTTACGGAACGTTCCGTTACATATGAAACGGATCGTTTCGTTTCGTCAAGGGGCTGTGTATGATGGCTGCTGAGATCATCGGCAAGGAAGACGAGATGGGCGAACCCACCGATCCCGGGCGCAAATCAGCCGGCGCACGGCGCAGCCCCGAAAGCGCCGATGCCATTCTCGATGCCGCCGAAGCGGTACTGGTCGAAGCCGGCTATTCCGGCTTCTCCATCGAGGCGGTGGCGCGGCGGGCGCGCGCCGGAAAACCGACGATCTATCGCTGGTGGCCAAGCAAGGCCGCTCTGCTGCTCGACGTCTACCAGCGGCAAAAGCGTGTCGACAATCCCGACACCGGGAACCTTGAGCAGGACCTCGTCGGCTTCCTGAAGAGCTTGTTTGCGCACTGGCGCGACACATCGTCGGGCAGCGTGTTCAGATCGCTGATTGCCGAGGCGCAGTCGGACGAAAAAGCGGCCGCCGCCCTTGCCGAATACGCGAGAGGCCGTCGTGTCCACACCGGCCAGATGGTCGAACGCGCCAAGGCAAGGGGAGAGGTGGCAGCCGATGTCGATGCCACTGTCGTCGCCGACCTGATCGCCTCGTACGCCTGGACGCATCTTCTGACGAACCGCCTCGACGAGGACGAAGCGACGCTGCACAGGGCGGTCGGCTATGTCTTGAAAGGCATCGTCGCTGGCGATGCCGGCGATGCCACGGCGGTCCGGCGGCGGCGTCGACGCATCATCGTTCGCCCTACCAAATAGAAGCGACAGGGCGGCAGCGCGCCCTGTCGTAGCTCAATCTGGCCTATTTCGCGCTTTCCAGTGCGTCGACCGTCTTCTTCAGGTTGGCATCGGGGATGTCGACCTTGGCGTTGGCGCGCAGCGACTTGACCAGCGCGAAATACTTGTCGCGGATGACCGCCTGGCGGGCCTGGTCCTTGACCTCGTCGAAGGCCGGCGGCTGCTTGGTGCGCTTGTCCTCGACCTTGATGACGTGCCAGCCGAACTGCGACTGTACCGGCTGCTCGGTGTATTTGCCGACCGCCAGCGCAAACGCCGCCTTGTCGAATTCCGGCACCATCTGGCCAGGCCCGAACCAGCCGAGATCGCCGCCGCTGGTCTTGCCGCTCGGATCGCTGGTGTGCTCGTTGGCAAGCTTCTGGAAATCGGCACCGCCGTCGAGCTGCTTGATGATGGCGTCCGCCTCTTCCTTCGTCTTCACGAGGATGTGACGGGCGTGCACCTCGTTGGTGGGCGGCGTGTTGGCGATTTCCTGGTCGTAGCGGGCGCGGACCTCGGCATCGGTAACTTTGTTGACGACGCCCTTCTCGACCATTTCGCCATGCAGCGCGCGCTGCTGCAGGAATGCCATGCGGCGCTGGAAGTCGGGATCCTTGTCGAGGCCGGTGGTCACCGCCTGGGCCGCCATCACGCGGATTTCGATCGCCGCCGACAGCGCCGCGGCGCGGCGCTGCTCGGGCGGAAGCTGCGCGAACTGCTGCGACAGCTCGCCCTCGGCAAGCCCAAGGTCTGCCTCGGTCAGCGTCTGGCCGTTGATGGTGGCGACCACGGCGTTCGGATCGACCGGCTTGGCCGCCGGGGCGGGTGCCGCCGGCTGGGCAGGGGCGGCTTCCTGCGCCATCAACGGCGACAGCGAGAGGGCCGACAGCCCGAATGCCAGACCAAGGCTGGCGAGCGACGCGCGGCGGAACAATACAGACATTACGATTATCTCCAAAGCGGGGTAGCTAGAGCGGAATGGCTTCCAGACCAGCAGGATTGTGGCGGAATTTGGCGCGGTCGACAGGGCGAGCGCGGCGTTGACATCGAATGAGCCCCCTCTTATCTGTCCAACGACTTTGCGTCCAGAACCGTTTTCCGGGCGCTTTTTGCGTTTGTCCGCGTTCACGCGGATTTGATGGGGGCCGGCCGGCGCCCGTCGCAATGACTTGGAATGCTATCGAAAGGGCCATTGGATGGTCAGTCTCGGCGGTCTCGCCCGTAAGGTTTTCGGCTCCTCCAACGATCGTCGGGTCAAATCGACCCGGCCGCGCGTCGAGGCGATCAATGCCATGGAAAACGAGATGCGGGCGCTTTCCGACGCCGAGCTTCAGGCCCGCACCGACAAATTCCGCCAGGACATCGCCAACGGCGCCAGCCTCGACGACCTTCTGGTGCCGGCCTTCGCTACCGTGCGCGAGGCCGCCCGCCGCGTGCTCGGCATGCGGCCGTTCGACGTGCAGCTGATCGGCGGCATGGTGCTGCACAATGGCGGCATCGCCGAGATGCGCACCGGCGAAGGCAAGACGCTGGTGGCGACGCTGCCGGTCTACCTTAACGCGCTCGCCGGCAATGGCGTCCATGTCGTCACCGTCAACGATTACCTGGCCACGCGCGACTCCGAATGGATGGGCCGCGTCTACAAATTCCTCGGCCTCAAGGTCGGCGTCATCGTCCACGGCCTGTCCGACGAGGAGCGCCGCGTCGCCTACGCCGCCGACGTCACCTACGCCACAAACAACGAGCTCGGCTTCGACTATCTGCGCGACAACATGAAATACGAGCGCGCCCAGATGGTGCAGCGCGGTCACAGCTACGCCATCGTCGACGAAGTCGATTCCATCCTGGTCGACGAAGCCCGCACGCCGCTGATCATTTCCGGTCCGCTCGAGGACCGTTCGGAAATGTACAACACCATCGACACCTTCATCATCCAGCTGCAGCCGCAGGACTACGAGATCGACGAGAAGCAGAAGACCTCGATCTTCACCGAAGAAGGCACCGAGAAGCTGGAGAACATGCTGCGCGATGCCGGCCTGCTCAAGGGCGAGTCGCTCTACGACGTCGAGAATGTCGCCATCGTCCATCACGTCAACAACGCGCTGAAGGCGCACCGGCTGTTCCAGAGGGACAAGGACTATATTGTCCGCAACGGCGAGATCGTCATCATCGACGAGTTCACCGGCCGCATGATGCCCGGCCGCCGCTATTCGGAAGGCCTGCACCAGGCGCTCGAGGCCAAGGAGCATGTGGCGATCCAGCCGGAGAACCAGACGCTCGCCTCGGTCACCTTTCAGAACTATTTCCGCCTCTACAAGAAGCTGGCCGGCATGACCGGCACGGCGCTGACCGAGGCCGAGGAATTCGCCAACATCTACAATCTCGACGTCACCGAGATCCCGACCAACCTGCCGGTCATCCGCATTGACGAGGACGACGAGGTCTACCGGACGGTAGAGGAGAAATACAAGGCGATCGTCAAGGAGATCAAGGAAGCCCGCGCCAAGGGCCAGCCGACGCTGGTCGGCACGACTTCCATCGAGAAGTCGGAGCAACTGGCTGAACGCCTGCGCAAGGAAGGTTTCAAGGATTTCGAGGTGCTGAACGCCCGCCACCACGAGCGCGAGGCGGCGATCGTCGCCCAGGCGGGCAAACCGGGCGCCATCACCATCGCCACCAACATGGCCGGCCGCGGCACCGACATCCAGCTCGGCGGCAATGCCGACATGCGCATTGCCGAGGAGCTTGGCGACATGCCGGCCGGCCCCGAGCGCGAGGCCAGGGAAAAGGACATCCGCGACGACATCGCCCGGCTGAAGGAAAAGGCACTCGCCGCCGGCGGTCTTTATGTGCTCGCCACCGAACGCCATGAATCGCGCCGCATCGACAACCAGTTGCGCGGCCGCTCGGGCCGCCAAGGCGATCCCGGCCGCTCGAAATTCTTCCTGTCGCTGCAGGACGACTTGATGCGCATCTTCGGCTCCGAGCGCATGGACGGCATGCTGCAGAAACTCGGCCTCAAGGAAGACGAGGCAATCATCCATCCGTGGATCAACAAGGCGCTGGAAAAGGCGCAGAAGAAGGTCGAGGCGCGCAACTTCGACATCCGCAAGAACCTGTTGAAATATGACGACGTCTCGAACGACCAGCGCAAGGTGGTGTTCGAGCAGCGCATCGAGCTGATGGACGGCGAAGGCTTGTCCGAGACCATCACCGAGATGCGCGAAGGCGTCATCGAGGAGATCGTCGCCAAGAACATTCCCGAAAACGCCTATGCCGAGCAGTGGAACGTCGCCGGGCTCAAGGCCGAGATCGCCGAATTCCTCAATCTCGATCTGCCGGTCGAGGACTGGGTCAAAGAAGAAGGCATTGCCGAGGACGACATCCGCGAGCGCGTCAGCCAGGCTGCCGAAGCCGCCGCCAAGGAGCGCGCCGAGCGCTTCGGCCCCGACGTGATGACCTATGTCGAGCGCTCCGTGGTGCTGCAGACGCTCGACCATCTGTGGCGCGAGCACATCGTCAATCTCGACCATCTGCGCTCGGTCGTCGGCTTCCGCGGCTATGCCCAGCGCGATCCGCTGCAGGAGTACAAGGGCGAGGCGTTCGAGCTGTTCCAGGCGATGCTGGGCAATCTGCGCCAGGCCGTCACCGCGCAATTGATGCGCGTCGAGCTGGTCCGCCAGGCGGCGGACGCGCCGCCGCCCGAGGCCCCTGACATGTTCGGCAGCCATATCGACGGCAGCACCGGCGAAGACGATTTCGACGGCGGCGAGACGGCCGTGCTGGTCCGCCAGGAAAGCAACGCCATCGTCGCCCCCGAAGACCGCGACCCGAAGAACCCGGCAACCTGGGGCAAGGTCGGCCGCAACGAGGCCTGCCCGTGCGGGTCGGGCAAGAAGTACAAGCACTGTCATGGGGCGTTTGCGTAAGGCTGCGCTTTCCTTCTCCCCGTGATGGGGAGAAGGTGCCCTAAGGCGGGGCGGCACGGACGTCTGCGACTAGCCAATCTCCCCACCTGAGGGGGAGATGGCCGGCAGGCCAGAGGGGGGCGGTGTCCCGCCGACACCAAAATACGCATTTCGAATTTTCTGTATCTCGACCGGCGGTGGTGTTTGAGTTTGAAATCTAATAGCCGGGTGACGCACGCGCTGATGTCCGCGCTTCATGAAGATCGGAACCTGCTAAAGTGGGTAAAGACACTACTTTGATTCAATAACCCCGTTCGAGGTCGATCTTGTTGGACAGAGGCTCTCCTCTGGCGACTTGACCGCAGAGATCGGCGGCCTGGTCGATTCCAGAATCCACCCAGAAGCTCGCGACATGAGGTGTGACGGTCACCTTGGGATGAGTCCACAACGGCGATGAAGCCTCCAGCGGTTCACGCTCAAACACGTCAAGACAAGCACCAGAAAGCTGACCTTCGTCGAGAGCGCGGATCAGGTCGGCTTCGTTGACATGCGCGCCCCTGCCGACATTCACAAGGTAGGCACCTCGCTTCATTTTTCCAAAGGCACTCAAGTTCAGTATCCCACGAGTCTCACCAGTCAGGGGAAGTGAACAGATAACGTAGTCCCGACTTGTGAGTGCGCCCGCAAGCTGGGCACGGCCAAAGTAACTGTGTATGCCAGGAAGCGTCTTTTGATGACGAGACCAGACTGCTGTGTCGTAGCCAAAGTCCGCAAACAGCTTTGCGGCCCAGCCACCGATCCGGCCCGCACCAAGCACAACTATTCTTGTCTCGGAGATCTTCCGCGGCGCGATCGGATTCCACAACTTGCGGGCTTGTAGACTCATGTAATCCGCAACATGCCGTTGCTGGCAGAGAACGCGAAGGACGATGTACTGCACCACTTCCGAAGCCTGCTCACGCGTTGCGAGCCTGATGAGCGGAACACTCTTGGGAAAGCTCTGAAGATCAATACCCTCGACACCGGCTCCCAAATAGACGACGGCGCTTAGCCCCGTCATGGCATCAAAAAAGCCAGGACTGGCGCCCTTGTCGATCAGCACAATATCTATGTCACTTTTGTTCCCGGCGTCTGGCCAAAGCCTGAACTCCAGCTGCGGCACACGGGTTTTCAGCTCAGCAGCCCACACTTGTGCATCAATGTAGTCAGGATACTCATTGACCATCAGAACGGTAATGGGCTCGCCTAACACTTCGCCCCTCCCAGATTCAGGTAATCAGGCATCCACCGGATTACCGTTCTGTTGAGACTGAGGTTTGCGCAAACTGGCACCAGTTGCAAGATCAGACCCCGGCAAAAATGGCGTTGGTGATCCGCCAAAGCCGTGATGTCTGCCCGCTGCTGGCCGAGGATGTCGATTTCGCTTTCTTCAAGGCATAGTTCTCCCCTTGTTTTGCTGAAACGCATGACAACCGGGCCGGTCACGCCGGTGATGGATGGGGCGATGGCCGGAGTTCCGCGATCAGCCGCAGGATGTCGGTGAAGAGTTGCCTCGGGATAGCGACCTCCGCATCTGGAAGGCGACATAACGCCCATGGCTGATAACCTCGGCAACGATCTTGATGAGCTTCTTTGTGAGCTGGTAAGTGGTGCCAGAACATCCTTCCTGGCCTTTAGGTCCGGTTGGCATTCTTAGTTCTCCGCATGGCTAAAGACGACAGCGCCGTTGTCCTTACGAACTTCAACGGACACGATTCCATCGTCACCCTTTCGGGTTTGGAACATGGAGGTTGCATGATCTTTCGCGGTCTTCTCGTCGTCGAAGATCACCTTGTCGACGATGCCCTGCCTTCCATACCAAATGACAGTGTAGACCATTGTTGCTGCCATGCGTTCCGCTAAGCATATAGGCGTTTTCGCATATGGGGCAAACGAGATAGGCGTTTCCGCGTATTTCAAACTGAGACACTAAAGAGCAGGGTGAAGGGTTGCGCGAATGATGAATATGAAGCAGCGCGCCGCCCCTCATCCGCCTGCCGGCACCTTCTCCCCGTGAACGGGGCGAAGGAACACCCACCCAACCGTTTCTTAATGTGTTTTCGCTACACGCATAGCCAGAAAAGAAGCGGAAAACGGAGTGTGATCGGGGTGCGCTTTTCCGCGGCGACGACAGCCGGGCGGTTCTTGCCGCAGCGCCTTGCGCTGCGCATCAGGCCGCTGCTTGGCCTGATCGATGCCGTGCTGTTCACCGCAGGCGAGCGCGGCGAGGCCGGCCGCATGTCGCTGATTGCATTTTCGGTCCGCATCGTCAGCGCCGTCATCGCCTTCGTCAGCCAGGTCTTGATGGCGCGCTGGATGGGGTCGTTCGAGTACGGCATTTTCGTCCTCGTCTGGGTGACCATGGTAATCCTTGGCAATCTCGCCTGCCTCGGTTTCCACACCTCGGTCATCCGCTTCATCCCCGAATATCGCGAGCGCGGCATGCTGGCCGAATTGCGCGGCATCGTGCGGGCCAGCCGGCTGTTCGTGCTGATTGCCTCGACGGTGATCGCCGGTCTCGGCGCGCTCGGCGTCTGGCTGCTGTCGTCCTATATCGAAAACTATTACGTCATGCCGTTCATCCTCGGCATCATCTGCCTGCCGATGATCGCCATGTCCGACCTTCTGCAAGGGCTGGCGCGGGCCAATTCCTGGGCGCTGTTTGCGCTGTCGCCGACATTTCTGGTGCGGCCGCTGCTGATTCTGGCGTTCATGGCGCTGATGCTGCTGGCGGGCTACGCGCCCGATGCCAAAACGGCGATCTTTGCCGCAATCGCCGCCACCTACGCCACCACGCTCGGCCAGCTCATCGGCGTCACCTCGCGGATGGACAGACGGATTCCCGCCGGGCCGATGAAGCTGCATTTCGGCCAATGGTTCATCGTCTCGCTGCCGATCTTCCTGGTCGAGAGCTTCTTCTTCCTGCTCACCAATGCCGACGTGCTGATGGTCGGCGCCTATCTCGAACCCAACGACGTCGCCGTCTATTTCGCCACCGTCAAGACGCTGGCGCTGGTGCATTTCGTCTATTTCGCTGTCAAGGCCGGCGTTGCCCAGCGCTATGCGCAGTTCACCCATGGCGAGCCGCACAAGCTCGCCGCCTTCGCCCGCGAAACCGTGTCGTGGACGTTCTGGCCGTCGCTGGCGATGGCGCTGCTGGTGCTGGCCCTGGGCGAGCCGATGCTGACCTTGTTCGGCCCGGAATTTGCCGCCGGCTATCCGCTGCTGTTCCTTTTGGTGTTCGGCGTCGTCGCCCGGGCCGCCGTCGGCCCTTGCGAAAGCCTGCTCACCATGAGCGGCAACCAGAACATCTGCGCCGCCGTCTACGCCATGACGCTGGCCTTCAACATCGCGCTCAGCGTCGTGCTGATCCCGCTCTTCGGTCTGTGGGGCGCAGCGATGGCCACCGTCTTCGCCATGATCTTCGAGGCCGGCGCGCTGTCCTTCACGGTCTGGCGCAAGCTCGGCATCGCCATGGTCATTTTCGTGCCCGCCAAAGGAGCCGCCTGATGGCTGCCGTCCCCTTGCTCGAGGAAACCAGCGGCGGCCCGGCCGGCGCCATGGTGTCCGGCCTTGCCGGGCTTGCGCGCGAAGCCGATCCCGCCCATGTCGAGATCCTCGCCAACAACCGGCCCGAGCGCAAGCTTGCCATCTATCCGGCCTCCGCCGGCTTCGACCTGGTCGAGGAGCTCGACTATCTCTGCACCCGCACGATCGAGCCGAACGTCTTCTTCAATCCGCGCTTCCTGGCTCCGGCCATGCCGAGGCTCGAGGACCGCGAGGTGCGGCTGGCGGTCATCCGCGACGGCGACCAGTATCGCAACCGGCTGCGCCTGCTGGTGCCGTTCTCGGTCGAGCGGCCGATGGTGCCGCTCGGGATTCCCGTCATGCGCACCTGGTCGAGCCCGTTCGGCCCGATCGGCACGCCGCTGGTCGATCGCGACGATCCGATCGGCGTCATCGAGGATTTCTTCTCGATGCTGTCCAGGCCGCATCTCAAGCTGCCGAAGGTCTTCGTGCTGCCCGACATAAGGCTGGATGGTCCGGTGGCGAGCCTGCTCGCCAGCGTCGCCGAGACGCGCGGCCTGACGCTGGTCACCACCGGCAAGGCCGACCGCCCGGTGCTCGAAAGCGAGCTCGACGGCGAGGCGTATCTGAAGGCTTCGCTGCGCGCCCACCATTATCGCGAGTTTCGCCGCCTGAAGCGCCGCCTCGCCGACCTCGGCCGGCTGGAGCATGTCGTGGCGCGCGGGCCCGACGAGATCCGCCACGCCATCGAAAATTTCCTGACATTGGAGGCCGCCGGCTGGAAAGGCCGCGAGCGCACCGCCATGGCCATCGACCGCTACCGCGCCGCCTTCGCCCGCGAGGCGGTGCACCGGCTGGCCGAGCAGGATCTTTGCCGCATCCATTCGCTGACGCTCGACGGCCGCACCATCGCCTGCCTGGTCGTCTTCGTCGAGGCCGGCGTCGCCTATACCTGGAAGACCGCCTATGACGAGACGCTCGCCGCCTATTCGCCGGGCACGCTGCTGATGATCGAGGTGACCAGGCAGCATCTCGACGACCCCAACATCATGATGACCGATTCCTGCGCGGTGCCCGACCACCCCGTGATGAGCCGGCTGTGGAGCGAACGCAAGCCGATGGGCACGCTGGTGATCGGGCTGACGCCGGACGCCGACCGCCCCGCCCGCCAGGCGGCCTCGCAGCTTCACCTCTACCGCGAGACCCGCAACATGGCGCGCCTGCTGCGCAACCGGATGAGAAGCCTGCTGCGGCGACGGTAGCGCATCGGGTCCAAAGGGGGACCCGGCCCGGCCGACCGTCTCCGCACCATCGACCTGCTCCGGCCTAGGTCGTCAGGGTTAATTCTCCCGATCAGCGGAAAGGATTAGCATCGACGCAGTCCCAACAGGGATGAGGCGATCAATTACGGCCGCGCGTCCAGCATCACTGCCGCCTCGGTCCTGCACGGCCAGAAGAAAAATCTGGGAGGAATGCATGACGAAAACAACTCACCTCAGGCGTCTCGGTATCCTCACATTGGCAGGTCTCGTCGGCGCGTGTCTGAACGCCGCCGCTCCTCGGGCCGCCGAACCCGACAAGGCCGAGATCGATGCCCTGCGTAAATCGCTGTCCAGGTATGAAGACTACAAGGTTGCCATTCGCGAGCTTTATCTGTCGACGGTTGGATGCGTCTTCTACAGCGGCGAAAAGGTAGAGGGAGCGATGGACTACCCGAAGGGCGCGATGGGCATCCATTTCGTCAACGTCACGACTGTCGGCCCGACCGCGGATCCGACGCGCCCCAATGTGCTGATCTATGAGCCGGTCGGCGGCGAATTGCGCCTGGTCGGTGTGGAATGGCTCGTGCCCTTGACGCCGGACACCAAGGAGCCGCCGAAGCTCTTCGGCCAGACATTCATGGGGCCTATGGAGGGGCATTATCCGCTCATCCCGAAGGAGTTCCACCACTACGACCTTCACGCCTGGCTGTTCAAGGAGAACCCGCTCGGAATGTTCAGCCCGACGAACCCGGACGTGAAATGCGACAATTATGCGTTTCCGATGCCGGAGCAGCCGACCAAGATGGTGCCGGGGCCGATGTGATAGCGGCTCGGGCTGCGATCCGCAGCTTGCCAGGAAGGGCTGCCGGATCTCAGACGTTATCCCAGAGGACGCTCCTGGGATAACGCCCAAGTAACCTCTCGAGGTTTCCCGGAAGAAAATGGTGCCCTCAGCCCGGATCGAACCGGCGACGCATCGGCAGCCTAGGGCAATTTCGCCATAGCGCATTCGCTGCGGGGCCGTTGGGCTCGCAGCGCGGTCGCCTATGACTTGGCGGGCATGGCTTGGACGAAAGCCGCCATCTGGCGTTCGAGCGCCTTGAACGCGCTGCCGCGCCAGCTCTCGGCCATGGACGCCGATTTTGGATCGGGGAAAATTTCCTCCTCCCCTCGCGCCATGCCGTCCAGGATACCTTTCGCGACGCTCTCCGCAGAGCTCTTCGGGATGTCGGCGTCTCTGCTCATGTCGGTGTCTATGGGACCGGACAGGACCGCATGAACGCTCACGCCACGAGCGCCGGCGAGAGCACGGAGCGATTGCGTCATGGAGAACGCGGCGGCCTTCGACAGCGAGTAGGACGGAATAATCGGGAAGGGAACGAGGGCCGCTTCCGACAGGATGTTGACCACGGCGCCGCGCGAACTCGTGAGCAGCGGCAGGAATGCGTCGGTTACGCCGTGCACGCCGAGCAGGTTGACGGCGAGGTGTCGCTCGAGCGCAGCACGATCGCCGAGGTCGTCGTAGAGCCCGATGCCAGCATTGTTGATGAGGATATCGAGAGACCCGACCCTTTCGACAGCCGCCTCAATCTGCGCCGTATCGGTCACGTCCAGGATCAGCGGCGTGACACGCCGATCCGCGTGGGCGAGCGGTTTGCGCGCGCCGGCATAGACGCGCTTGGCACCCCGCCTCAATATTTCCTCGACCAGCGCCTTGCCGAGGCCGCGGTTGGCCCCGGTTACCAGAACGGCCTTGTCTGTGACTTCCATCGATTTTGGCACGGCGATCTCTCCTCCTACTTGCATGAATGCAAGCCATTCGTTCTTGCATCATGCAAGTAGGTTATAATTTTCTGTTCCATGCTTGGATGCCGTCCCCCATTGCATTGCTCCAGGGCAGCCGGCACCGGCACCGTCGCCGGGCGAACCCTTGCAATCAGGACCCGACTTCCAATGTCGTGTAGGAGATCGGCGAAGGCCGCTCCAGGAAGGCGCCGGTTATGGCCGAAACGAAATTCTTCGCGTCCGCCGAGCCCAGAAAAGCGTCGCGCTCCTGCTTCGATGCCCAGCGCTCGACGCAGATGGTAACGTTCGGCTCTGCCTCCGAGCGAAAGACGCTGTAGTCGATGCATCCGCTTTGCTTGCGGGCCGCGCCGGCTACGTCCCGCAGGGCATCCCGCACCTTGCTCTCGATGCCGGGCTTCGCCGCTGCCGTCGTCATGACGATCATCTCGGCGCCATCGCTCGCTGTCTTGCGCTCGAGGCCGATGTTCTCGTTTTGCGGCACGACCGTTGGATTGGCGTTCTCTTCGCCCTTGTTGGGCTGCCCCTTGCCCGTCGAAATCAGGTCGCGAAGACTCGCGACATAGAAGCGCCAGGAGTCATGGCAGACGTCGTAGCATTCTTCACTCGGCTTCAGCCCGACATGGGTGAAGCGCAGCTCGGTACCCTTGTCGGTCGGCGCGATCTCGAAGACCACGTCCGTGCCGGTCCACTCGGTCGCATCCTTGACGAAGTTGAAGTAGTTCTGGACGACGTGCCAGACGACCTTCTTGCCGGGCACAAGCTCCGTAACCTTGAAGGTACCGCGGTGGATATCCTTGAAGTGATAGTAGAATATCGCACCGGGCTTGTTGGTATCGCCGTCGATGTCTTCGGACCACCAGGCGCGCGGATTGACAACCGCCGCAAAAACCTCTTCCGGGCTTTGCTCAACGACAAATAACGTCGTGTAATCTTCATCCTTTTTCATGACATATCTCCTGTCTGGATCCGACGGTTGATGGGCACCCAAGTCTCGGGCGATGAAGTGAGCGACGCTCTCTCGAGCTCCATCGCTTGCATCATGCAAGCACAATGCATACTTGCATGATGCAAGTCAACAGGGTATGTTCACGCCATGCTTGGTCGTCTTTATGAAAAACAGAACTGCTCGGCCTCACGCGCCCTGGAGCTGGTCGGCGAGCGCTGGAGCCTGTTGATCCTGCGCGACGCGATGTTCGGCGGCTACACGCGCTTTTCGCAATTCCAGAAGAGCCTGGGGATTGCCACCAACATCCTGGCCAAGCGCCTCGAGGATTTCGTCGAGGCCGGCCTGATGGACCGTCGTCCGGGTGCCGCCGGCGAGCAGGCCGAATACGTCCTGACCCGAAAGGGGCTGGAATTCAAAACGGTCATCATCGCGCTGACCGAGTGGGGCGACAAATGGGTGCGGCCCGGACCCATCTTCTACTGCGACCAATCCGACGGCAGGCCCGTCGAGGTGCAATTGCGCCGCGCCGACAATGGCAAGCGGGCCGATTTCGCCGACGTCGTGGCGGCCCTCCGCTAGGCACGGCGGCGGGTCCGGCCCGCAGCACGATCCAAGACGAAGCTGTTTCGAATTGTGCCATAAATGTTACCGCATAGCTCACCTCTCCAGGTTGCATCTGTGGCTCGGGTCTGGTGGATAGTCCGCGGGAGGAAACATGTCCGTCGGACAGCGATCGACTTTGCGGCAGCGTCTTTTTGCGTTTCTCGTCGCCGGCCTTGGTGGCCTCGCGGCGGCCGCCGCGTCATTCGCAATGACGGTGTATGAAGCATCCAACTCGCGGCCAACTCCAACGGTCGCAGCCGGCGAGCCCATCGACACCGGGCGCTGGGTTATTACGTTTCGCGGTGCCCGAACCGGCTCGGTTCCGCCGACGGGAACCGAGCCGTCCCAGCCGAAGACCTTTTTGATGGTCGAATTCGACCTCGACAACCGCTCGGCGGCGACCAGCAACGCCTTCGCGTCCATGTTTGACATCGACCCGCCGATCACGGACGTGCAGGCGCCGGCCTTCTATCTTGCACGCGACAAATGGATCGCAAGCGGCGTCCATCCCGGCATACCGGAACACATGATCGCCGCCTGGGAGTGGCCGAAGGCGCAGCCGCTGCCGCAGGATCTGCGTCTCGTGGTGGGCAGCCAGATCTACAAGCGGCGTGACAATCTCTACGGCGGATCGGGCTGGTTCGATCGCGATCCGGTCGCGATCGTGGCATTGCCGGTAAAGACCGAAATGGTCGTCGGGCCGGGGCAAAATGAGAACAGGTCTCAAGGAAACCGGCGCAATCATCTTCGCGGCGGCGATCCTCTACGCAATGCAGCGGACTACCCCGCTCTACAGCAACATCACCTCGCCCGTCTCGATTGCTGGCGAGCAGGGTAAGCGCACCGACGCACGCGCCTTCGCGCTGGCCGTCGGCGACGTGCATCTCGCGCGTACCGTAAGGATCGAGCGCTTTGGCCAGACCCGGACCTACACCACTTCCGGGGTCTGGGTCCTGGTCGAGGCCGCCGCCGAAGCAAAACGCGAGAGCCTGACCCTGACCTCCGCCGAATGGCTCGGCCCGAGCGGGTTGCGCTATTCTCTCAGCCAGCGCATTTCCACCATGCCGGCAATGCTGCCGGCAGAGCGGCTGGAGCCGGGACTGCCAAAGCCCGTGCTCATGGCTTTCGAAGTCCCGGAAAACGAACTTGCGGGCGGAACCGTGCTGGTCGCGCCATCGGCATTCACACCGCTGGGTGAAGAGGTCCGGGTGGCAATCACCGAACTTGCGGTGGGCGACATCCCTGGCGCCGTGACGATCCGCCGGAGCGATGGCCCGATGCCTTGGACGCTGGAGACCGAGTGATGGCGGAGGCCATTTCCCGTGCCGAGAGACGCCGCTACTGGCTGAGCCTTGCTGGGCTGGGCTTCGCTCTGCCGGTTGCAGTGCTGGTGCATTCCTGGGAATGCCTGGAGGCATGGCGATCCGGTAGCGACCGCGACCCGATCGCGGTCGACAGGGGTGAGTCGCAGCGCTACGCCGGGGCCGAATGGCGGCTGACAACGCTGTCGCGCCTGCCCGGCGGCTCGGCAGATGAAGCCGTCGTGCTGGCCGAATTCGAGGCGAGGATCGAGGATCCTGGTCTCCTTGCAGAAAGCCCCTGCGCCGTTGTGCTCACAGACGCCGAAGGCCGCCGCTGGCTGCCTGCCTTCCTGACCCGGCCCGTCGTGCGCAAGATGCAGCCCGAGGCAGCCGACAAGCCCCGCTGCGGCGGGCTGGCCTTCCAGGGCACCGGCACGCACGGCACGGCGCGCATGGCCGAGACTTTCGTCATTCCGGCGACGGCAAGCGGCCTTGCGCTGTCGGTCACGCTGGCGAACGCCAGGCCGCGCCATCTGCTCTTCAGGTAGCGACCCTCAGCGGCTGCCGTTGCGCCGCCACCGCAAATTCAAGCACCGCCGCCAGCAGCGCGATCCTCAAGGCGTCGAGCACTATGCCGCCGTCAAGATCGCTCGGACTGCCGATGAACACGCTGGCGAAGCTGAAGACGACCTGCCATGTATCGAGGTCTGGCGCGCCGAGCGTCCGCGTCGCGCCAAACCACAGCCAGGCGCAAAGCCAGCCGATCAGCCGGTAGGCGACGACGAAGGTGAGCAGCGTCGCGAGTCCTGCGCCGAGCGTGAGCTTGAGACAGGCCCAAATCGGCGCATAGCGCGAGCGGTAGCCGCCGAGGAAATGCGTGATGAAGTCGCTCAACCATTTGCGCCAGGTGGACCCGCGCGACGGCGGCGGCGCGGCCGCTGCCGAAGCGGCCGTCAGCTCGTAGCCGTTGATGATCGCCGCCATGACCAGCCAGACCATTGGCAGAAGCGCATAGAAGAACAGGCTTTGCGCCTGTTCCAGGATGCCGGGCTGCCTGAACTCGACCGGCGTGAAGCCTTCGGCAGCGTGAGCGGCGATCGACAGGACAAGCGATCCTGCGCCCATGCTGAGTTCGCTGCGCAACGCACTAGCCCCGATCCAGGTGATGAACTCGTCCTTCCAGATATCGAGCGCATAGAGCCCGATAAAAATCCAGCTTGCATCCGCCGCCCCGACGAGCAGCCGCCAGTAAGGCCTGCGCGCGCCTTTGTTCATGCGCTTCGCGAACCAGCGGACCAACCAGCAGCCGACAATCGACGCAATGAGGCCGCTGGAGCGCAGCAGGCCGAATATGTCGGCGCTTTCTCCCAGCGGAATGCGTTCGAGCGCCAGCCGCGAATATTCTCGCACACTGTCGCCGAGGAATCCCCATGCGGCGTAATAGGCGAAGAAGGGCAAGATGGCGGCCGCGGTCACCGCCAGCAAGTGGTCGGCGGGCTGGGACGTTTTCTCCTGTTTCGCACCGCTTGCCGACATTTGGCGAAGCGAGGCGAGTGCCGGCAGTCCCGGACGCAGGGCGACGAACATCGCCACGATGACCAGAAGCTTCGTCAGCACCACCAGCGAAAGCACAACCATCCCGCCGAGGGGATTGACGAGGCCCACCGTGACTGCCGCGTTGAGCAGGAGGTCGCGCGCTACATAGCCGATGGCGCCGAGAAGCAGCAGTTGCGGCCAGAAGCGGGCAATAAGACCCACGGTAAGGGAAAGAGGCCTGACAATATCGTCGGTCGTTGTCATGCCATGTGCATAGCCGAGCAAGACCGGCGCCTCAATCCACGGAATGTCCGGTTCGGCTATACCAGCTGACCGCGGAGTTGGCGGCGCATCCCTCGTGATGGCGGGGACCGCAGCACGCCCGATTGCGGTGGTGAGGAACGCCCAATTGCGCTTGGGTCTAGTCCGCGCACCGTTCAGCGGAAGCTCGGGCAGCTTGCGGCAACAGGCAAGACGCAACCATTCGATGCCGTCGAGGGCGTCGTGGACGATCCCACCGACGCCCTTGGGTTTAATAAGAAGTGGCGTGGGAATTTAAGAAATGGTGCCCCTAGCCGGGATCGAACCAGCACTCCTTGCGGAACTCGATTTTGAGTCGAGCGCGTCTACCAATTCCGCCATAGGGGCTCAGGCCGGGCGGCCTGGATGGGCGCGGACTATACGGTTGGAGGCCTGTTCGTCAACTGGCCAATTCCCGAGACCCTATCTAGCCCAAGCCCAGGCTTTCGATTTCGTCGATCGGAGGCTTCGGTCCATAGTGGGCATCTCAGCCCGTTTGAACCCTTCTACCTCAACAGCGGCCACAGAATGCCGATGAATGCTGACACCCCATCCATGAGCCAATGCGCCGTCGCCAGCGGCAGGATGCGGCGCACGCGCAGGTACACGAGGGTGATGAATGTCGAATGGGCGATAGGCGCCAAGAGCCGGTAGAGCATGAAGTGTGGGTCGAACGTCAGCGGCATCACGGCGTGCTGAAACGACCAGGAAAACGCTACGACGGCAACGGCAAATCCCGTGCTTCCCGACAAGACTTGGAAACGCGGCAGAAGATAGCCGTTATAGGTGGTCTGCTCCGTAATGCCCCAGACCAACGGAAAGATCAGCACCCCGTAAAGCGCAGGCAAGAGCGGCAAAGGTCCGTATATTTGCAGTGCATCAGGGTTGCCGTAGACCAACAGGCTGCTGGCGATGATCCCACCGTAGATGAAAACGAGGCTCGGGAGGATGAGCGCGACGCCCAACAACAGATCGCGCCCCAAGCGTTTGCGATCGAAGCTGATAAAATCGAGCAGCGTGATGCCCTCGCGCCCGTGCAAGCCACCACAGGAGACCAAGGCAGCCCGCGTCGATCAAACTGCCGTATGCCGGCAGCCAAGCCCCTGCGTCGCGCCAGGGCGTTGCCGAACCGTGCGCTGCATAAATGGCCGCAACCAGGCCCTGCGCGGCAACAGCGAACGCCGAGCGCGCGAACAACATCAAGGCGGGGCCGGACCATGTCAGCACGCCGGCAGATCGCCGCTCGAGAATGGCGGCACGGGAGTTCGGGACTGTGGCTTCGCTCATGATCGGCTTCCGAACGCTACGGTGGAAACGAGTTCAGCCAATTCCGGTTTCTGGAGTGAAAGCAGAATGTGTCGAGCCGGCCATGAGCAAAACATCATCACCGAGGGCGGCTCACATCTCCTCGATGGCGTCGGCAATGTAGCCGCCGGTCTGACGCTTCCACAGTCGGGCATAGAGCCCGTCGCGTTCCAACAGCGCCGATGGTTTTCCCTCCTCGACGATGCGGCCTTTGTCGAGGACGACGATCCGGTCCATCCTGGCAATGGTCGACAGGCGATGGGCGATGGCGATCACGGTCTTGCCCTCCATCAGAACCGCGAGCTTGGACTGGACCGCCGCCTCGGCTTCGCTGTCCAGTGCGGACGTCGCCTCATCGAGAACCAGGATTGGCGCATCCTTGAGCAACACCCGGGCGATCGCGACGCGTTGGCGCTGGCCGCCGGAAAGCTTCACGCCGCGATCGCCGACGAAAGCGTCGTAGCCGGTGCGGCCTTCAGCATCTCTGAGATCGGCGATGAAGCCGTCGGCCTCGGCCAGCAGCGCGGCGTGCTCCAACGCCTCCGGCGGGGCATCGGGCCGGCCGTAGCGGATGTTGTCGCCGACGGAGCGATGCAGCAGCGAGACGTCCTGGGTGACGACGCCGATGCTCTCCCGAAGGCTGGCCTGGGTCACGCTGCGGAGATCCTGTCCATCGATCAGGATCGCGCCGCCCTTCAGCTCGAAGAACCTTAGGAGCAGGCTGACAAGGGTCGACTTGCCGGCCCCGGAGAGGCCGACGAGCCCGACCTTCTCGCCTGCGCGCACGGTGAGCGACAGGTCTTCGATCACCCTTTGGCCCTCGCGGTATTCGAACTGGATGTTCTTGAACTCGACTTCGCCGGCCGTGACGTCGAGCGGGTTGGCGTTCGGCGCGTCTTTTATAGTCGGCGGCGTCGTCACGACCGGCATTGCGTCGCGGATCGTGCCCACCGCCTGGAAAATCTGCTGGCCCATCTGCAGGAAGGCACGGGAGTTGGCATTGAGCCGCTGAACGATGGCGATCGATGCGGCGAACGGGCCAATCGTGACAAAGCCGGCGACAAATCCCCAGAGCCCTATGGCAACGTTGGTGAGAAAGAGCGCAACATTGAGCAGGACGACGCCCATGTCGGTCGTCAGATAGATGCGCCTTTCGCGCTGCTGGGTCTCGATGGCGTTTTCCATGACGGTGCGCATTGCGCCCGCCTCGCTGTCTTCCGCCGCAAACAGCTTGACCATCTGGATGTTGCTGTAGAGGTCGGTCATGGCGCCGACAACAAGGCTGCGCCCCCGCGCCGAGCGGCGCGAGCGTTCGGAATATTGGGGCACCGCCACCACCGCAATGGCGATGTTGGCGGCGATCCAGACGAACACCGGAAGCGCCAGCGGCCAGGATAACGCGCCAAGCAGAACGAGCGAACCGACGAGCTGCACCAGAAACAGCGGTATTCTGTAAAAGGCCACGACGATCTGCTGCTGCACGGCGGATGCGACTTGCGAAATGCGCGACGCAACCTGACCTGCGAAGAGATCGTGGAAGAAGGCAAGGTCCTGGCGTTCCACCGCCTTGTGGCCCTGCCATTGCATCGCCGCCGGCATGCATACGGCCACCGTCTGCGAGTTCAGCGCATTGCCCAGGAAGATGAGCAACGGCAGCACGGGGAAAACCAGCACGCCGAGCACGACCAGCGTCGGCCAGTCCTCGTGCAGGAAAACCGCCGCGCCCTTCGCGCTCACCCCGTCGACGACGAACGAGGCCCCCCAGATCGTCGCAAGGTTGATCCCCTCGATCGCCATCATCAAGACGGTAATGGCCGCAAGAGTGCCGCGGAACATCCTCGCGAAATGCAGGAGCAGCGCAAACGGCCCGCTCGCTGGCAGCGGCCCGGGTGGAATATCCAGCGGACGGATGAGCGTCTCAAAGGGGCGGTAAATGAAATCGGAGAACGTCATGGCGGCGCAAAGGGCGGATGGAAAGACAGGATGTGACAAAAATCGCCGTATTTAAACACGGATCGTGTTCGACGGGAAAACCCACGATTTATTAGATATTGCCTAGACGCACTTCAGGCGGGCAGGTGCTCGATGCCATGGCCTGGTCGTCAACTGGCCAAATCCCGACATCTGGGCTCGCTCAAGCCTCAGCCTTTCGATTTCGTGAAGCAGCTGCCATTGTGCAGCGCGGAAAATCTTTCTAGACAGGCGGCGCATGCATTGAAGCGCACCTTGTCCGACGAGATTGATACGGCGCGCTTCCAAGTCTTGTTTGTACATGTCGTGACCCAAGACCACTACCGGTTTGGGCGTGCATTAGGAGTGCCGATGCTTCGCGGACTTTACGACTGGACCTTGTCGCTGGCGGCCAGCAAATCGGCCGAATGGTGGCTGGCCTTCATCGCCTTCGTCGAGAGCTCGGTGTTCCTGGTGCCGGCCGACGTGCTCTATCTGCCGATGGCGCTTTCGCGGCCGGATCGCGCCTATCGTTACGCGCTGGTCGCCACCGTCGCCTCGGTGCTGGGCGGCATCGCCGGCTGGTTCATCGGGCACTACGCCTATGACGCGGTGGCGCGGCCGATCCTCGAATTTTACGGCAAATATGACGAGTTCGAGGCGATGCGCGTCTCGTCGGGTGTTGGCTTCATCATCCTGATGCTGGTCACCTCCGGCCTCGCCCATCTGCCGCCGATCAAGGTGGTGACAATCCTGTCCGGCGTCATCGGCGTTCCTTTGCTGCTGTTCATCGTGCTGGCAATCGTTGCGCGCGGAGCTCGCTTCCTGTTTCTCGCCTGGCTCTTGCGCCGCTATGGCGAGCCGATCCGCCACTTCATCGAAAAGCGCCTTGGCCACATTGCGGGCGCCGGCGCCGCTGCCCTGATTTTGCTCTATATCGTCGTCAAATACGCCGTCTGAACGGCATCGAACCGAATGGACTGAGTCCGATGACAGCGACCGTGAATGCCGATACCGGACGCCAGCGGCTGCGCACCGCCCTGTTCCTCGCCGTCGCCATGGCCGCCACAGTCGGCTCGGCGCTGGCCTTCCAGTATGTTGGCGGCTACATCCCTTGCAAGCTCTGCCTCGAGCAGCGCACCCCTTACTATGTCGGCGTGCCCTTGATGCTGCTGGCGGTGCTTGCGTCGGCCCTTAAGGCGCCCGCCTGGATAAGTCGTGGCCTGCTGGCCATTGGCGGCCTGCTGATGCTCTACGGCCTCTATCTCAGCGTTTATCACTCCGGCGTCGAATGGGCGTGGTGGCCGGGCCCGACCGATTGCACCGCAGCCGCCGGACCGGTGGACACCGGCGGCAAGGGCGTGCTCGACGCGCTCGACAAATTCGTCCCGCCCTCCTGCGACAAGGCGGCGCTCCGCATCCTCGGCCTGTCCTTGGCCGGCTGGAACGCCATCGCCAGCTTTGTCCTGGCAGTCGTCGCCTTCCGCAGCACCTTTGCCCGCGATTGAGCGGTTCACCCTTGCGCCGACGCGAGATTATTCAAGAATTCGGCAGGCTGAGTCGTATCAAGTGATTATCGAGAACCGGAGCGGAGCGTACTAAAGTACGTGAGCACCAGCCTACGCCAGCCGTAGCCTTAACTACCACACCACGACCGCTCATGAATGCTTCGGCCGGCGAAGGCCGGAAGCGCAGAAAATCGCTTCAGACGGCCAGCCTCCCGAATTATCGGATGATCTCAAGGCTCCAGTTCGACATCCCAGTACAGATAATCCATCCAGCTTTCGTGCAGATGGTTGGGCGGGAACAGCCGGCCGTTATTATGCAAATCATGCACCGTCGGCTGGTAGGGCTTCTGCAGCGGCCACATCTTGGCGTGGGCCGGCATCATGCCGCCCTTCCTCAGATTGCAGGGCGAGCAGGCAGCGACGACATTCTCCCAGGTCGTGGCGCCGCCGCGATGGCGCGGAATGACATGGTCGAACGTCAGATCGTCCGGCGTGCCGCAATATTGGCACTGGAAACGGTCGCGCAGGAAGACGTTGAACCGGGTAAACGCCGGATGCCTCGACGGCTTCACGTAGGCCTTCAGGCTGACGACACTCGGCAGCTTCATCGAAAAGGTCGGCGAAGACACGGCGTGTTCGTATTCGGCGACGATGTTCACCCTCTCGAGGAACACCGCCTTGATGGCATCCTGCCAGGACCAGAGCGACAGGGGGTAATAGCTGAGCGGACGGTAATCCGCATTCAGCACCAGCGCTGGAAGCCCATCCGGAGATACGGCAACCGTCACGTCGTTGACCTCCTTCACCCTAGAACCGGTCGACGCGGATACTGTAAGCCCGACATGACAGGGATGTGAAGCGGATTGTCGATCATGCCGGGTCTCAAAAACGCATGATTTCAATGCTTTTTTGCGGATTCAGGCCGGAGGCGCGGCATCCCTGCCCTTCAATTCGCGATAATAAGCCCAGAAAAGCCGCGATGCGACACCGCGCCACGGGCTCCATGATTCGGCAAGCCGGATCAGCATTTTCTCCGGCGGACGCGGCTCGATGCCGAGTGCATGGCCGACCGCGCTCTGCAACGCAACATCGCGCGCCGGAAAGATATCTGGGTGTCCGGCGGCAAACAAAAGGTAGACTTCAGCCGTCCACGGGCCGATGCCCGGCACCTTGGTCATGGCAGCGATCGCTACCGTCGCATCGAGTTGGCAGAGGTGATCGAGGTCGAGCCCGTCGGCCACCGCCTGGGCGACGGCAATCAGGCCGCGCTGCTTGGGCCGCGACAGCCCGACCTCGCGGAAGACCGCCTCATCGGCGGCTAGTATCGCCTGCGGCGTCAGCGGATCGAGCAGTTTCGTCAGCCGGCCGAAGATGGCATCGGCGCTCGCGCGGGACACTTGTTGCGAAACGACGATCGAGGCAAGGCTCCTGAAGCCCGGCTCCGACAGCCTGAGCGGCACCTCGCCGGCCATGCCGCGCACCTTGTCCAGGCGCGGATCTAGCAGGCACAGCGCGTCCAGGCCTTCTACAATGTCGTCAAGGTTGGCGATGCGTTGCATGTCTGCTTGTTCCAAAATCAAAAGTGCCGCACACGCTTCGTCACGCGTCCCTCTGGACGCGCGACGCTGCCGGCGCAAAGTAGCAATTGGCGAAAGCGCCGCACAACCCGATTGCCGCCGGACAATGACACTGCTGACATTCCGCTTCGCGCCGAGCCCGAATGGCGAATTGCATCTCGGCCACGCCTATTCGGCACTGCTCAACCAGAAAATGGCCAAGGCGGCGGGCGGACGCCTGCTGCTGCGCATCGAGGACATCGACACGACACGCTGCACGCCGGAATTCGAGGCGGGCATTTTTCGCGACCTGAAATGGCTGGGGCTTGGCTGGGAGGAACCGGTGCGCCGCCAGTCCGAGCATTTTGCCGAATATCAGGCTATGCTCGAGCGTCTGATCGAAGAGGAGCTTGTCTATCCAGCCTTCATGAGCAGAAGTGAGATCCGCGCCTTCATCGCCGACAGCGAAAAGCGCGGTCGCGACTGGCCGCGCGACCCGGACGGCGTGCCCCTCTATCCCGCCGCCGACAAGGCGCTGCCGGCCAGCGAGCGTAAGCGGCGCATCGTCGAAGGTGCACCATTTGCCTGGCGGCTAGACGTCGATGCGGCAATGGCGCGGGTCGGCAGGGACCTGACATGGGCCGAATACACGGACGAGACGCTCTCTGGGACGCGTCATGTCGAGGCCCGACCGCAGGATTGGGGCGACGTGATCGTGGCGCGCCGCGAAATCCCGACCAGCTATCATCTCGCCGTCACCTTGGACGACGCGCTGCAGGGCGTCAGCCATGTCGTGCGCGGCCAGGACCTTTATTCCGCGACCAGCGTGCAGCGGCTGCTTCAGCAACTGCTTGGCCTGCCGCAGCCGGCCTATTTCCACCATCGCCTGATCCTCGGCCCGGATGGACGAAAACTGTCGAAGAGTCTTGGCGATACCGGCCTTGCCGCCCAGTGTAAGGCGGGCGCCTCGCCCGACGATGTCAGGCGGCTGGTCGGTCTTTAGACCGGTGAGCCGACGGCCATCAACGGCGCTCCTTCAATTCAAATGACTCTATGGATCAACCGTTTGGTTTTGCTTGCCGGCCCGAACGGCATTAAGCAATCGCCGCAGTCGATCCCTCACCCGAATTCACCGCGGCCTCCGGAAAATGCACAGCCTCAAGCGGTTCATCCCCGCCTCTTTCGTCGTCCTGTGGGCGACCGGCTTCATCGGCGCGCGCTATGCCATGCCGTGGGCCGAGCCTTTTACTTTCCTGGCTGCGCGCTTTGTCCTGGCCGCAATCCTGCTTGTCGCGTTGATGGCCGCGCTTGGTTCGAGCCGCGCCACCCGCGACGAGGCGCTGCACGCAGCCGGCGCCGGCATCCTGATGCATGGGGTCTATCTCGGCGGCGTGTTCTGGGCCATCCACCGGGGCATGCCCGCAGGGCTTTCAGCCCTGATCGTCGGCCTGCAGCCGCTGATCACGGCAGTGCTCGCCGGCCGGCTTCTGGGCGAGGCCATCCTGCCGCGCCACTGGGCCGGTCTCGGCCTCGGGTTGATCGGCGTGGTAATCGTGCTCTGGCCGAAGCTCGGCGCGCTCGGCGGCGGCGTGACCGCCGAAACATTGGGCGCCTCGCTGGTCTCCGTACTCGGCATGAGCGCCGGCACGATCTGGCAGAAGCGTTTCGCCTCCGGCGGCGATCTGGTGGCTGCCACGTTCTGGCAATATGTCGGCGGCGCATCGGTGATGGCTCTGGCCTCGCTCGCCTTCGAGACCCGAACGGTGATCGTCAACGGCGAACTGATCTTCGCCACGGCCTGGCTCGTGCTGGTGCTGTCGATCGGTGCCATCTTCCTGTTGATGGTAATGATCCGCGACGGCGAGATGTCGAAGGTCGCCTCGCTGTTTTACCTCGTGCCGGCCGTCACCGCGGTCATCGCCTGGACATTGTTCGGCGAGCAGCTGAGCCCACTCCAGATCGCCGGCATGGCCATCGCGACGCTCGGCGTCGGGCTGGCGACGGCTCAGCCACCGACGCGGGCGCGCGCCTCCAAATAGCGGCTGATCGCGGCGTTGAGCTCGCCGCCGAGGATGAAGATCGCCGAGACGATGTAGAGGAAGACAACGGCGATCATGATCGAGGCGAGGCCGGCATAGGTCGTCACATAGGACGAGAAATGGTCGAGATAGGCGGCGAAGATGGTCGACCCGATGAGCCAGCCGACCAGCGTGAAGATAATGCCAGGCACGATCGAAACGAACCGGCGCTTGCCGGCCGGCAACCAGAAATGCACGGCGAACAGGCCGCCGATGATGACGACCGAGGCGATGACGTAACGCCAGAGGGTGATCGTGCCCATATAGGGTTTTATCCATTCAAGATGAGATTCGGCCAGCCGCGCCAGCAATGGCGCAAAGACCAGCAGCACGCTGATCGCCAAAAACCCGGCCGTCGCGATCAGCACGAAGATGATGCTCTGCACCCGCCGGTAGATGATGCCGCGCGTTTCTGAGACACGATAGGCGCGGTTGAGCGAGGTGCGCAGCGCCTCGATGCCGTTCGAGGCGAAGTATCCGGCAAGCACGATACCGTAGGTCAACAGGTCGCTGCGCCTGACGGTAAGCACGTTGAGCACTTCGCGCGCGATCGGTTTGGCGATCTGCTCGGGCCATGTGTCGAACACAAGGTGCACGGCGGTGTCGGCGAAAGCCTGCGCGCCGAAAAAACTCGCCAGCGTCGTGGCGAAGATCAGGAAAGGAAAAAGCGCCATCAGCGCGGTGATCGCCAGATGGCTGGCCATTGCCCAGCCGTCGTCGGTGTTGAAATGGCCGAGCGCGTCGTAGAGCACGCGTTTGAGGGCTACGATCTTCCGCAACAAGAACCGCGTTCCCTTCGATTGTCCCGACGCCGCGAATATGGGAAGGGTTTGCGGCAAATGACAACCCTCGGTCAAACCACCATTCCTCCCGAAGAAGAGTTGCGCACCATCATTGTCACCGGTGCCTCTTCCGGAATAGGCGCCTATTGCGCCCATGCTCTTAAGAAGGAAGGCTGGCGGGTGTTCGCAACGGCCCGAAAGCCGGAAGATATCGCTACGCTCGAGGCCGACGGCATCGAGGCCTTTTATCTGGACTACACCGAGCCCGGATCGATCGAGGCGCTGGTGGCGTCGGTGCTGGAGCGGACCGGCGGCCGGCTCGATGCCCTTTTCAACAACGGCGCCTACGGGCAGCCCGGTGCCGTCGAGGACCTGGCGGTCGAAGCTTTGCGGCAGCAGTTCGAGGCCAATGTCTTTGGCTGGCACGATCTCACTCGCCGTGTCGTACCGGTGATGCGCCGCCAGGGCCATGGTCGTCTCGTTCATTGCTCATCGATCCTCGGCCTCGCGCCGCTGCCTTTCCGTGGCGCTTACTCGGCATCGAAGCACGCCGTCGAGGGGCTGATGCTGTCCCTTTATCAAGAACTCCTCGGCAGCGGCATCCATGTTTCGCTGATCGAGCCGGGGGCGGTGAAATCGAAGATCGCCAGCAACAGCCTCCCCTGGTTCCTTGCGAACATCGATCACGAGAACTCAGTCCATCGCCTCGCCTATGCTGTGCAACTCAAACGGCTGCGGGCCGGCGGCAGCACATCGCGGCTGAAGCCCGGGCCAGAGGTGGTTTATGCCGCCTTGCGCCATGCGCTTCTGTCGCGGCGCCCGCGCCCGCATTATGTGGTAACTGTGCCGGCCAGGATCGGCGCGATCCTTAAACGCATCCTGCCGTCTTCGGTACTCTATCGTCTGCTCGCCAAACGCGCCTGAACGCAATCCAACTGGAACACACCATGGCAACTGTCTTCAACATCCTCGCTGTTCTCGTCATGGTCGCCGTGGTGATCGTGCTGATCCGCGGCCTCATCAACATGATGCGCGGCGGCTCCAGCATGACCTCCAACAAGCTGATGCAGACGCGCGTGCTGTTGCAGTTCGTGGCCTTGGTGCTGATAATGCTGGCGGTGTATTTCACCCGTAAGTGACGCACCGGCCGGCAGCCGGGAGGTAACCCGTGGTCAAGCTCAACAAGATCTACACCCGCACCGGCGACGATGGCACCACCGGCCTCGGTTCTGGTGAGCGGCGGCTGAAATCCGACCTTCGCATCGACGCCTACGGCACGGTCGACGAGGCAAATGCCTGCATCGGCATGGCTCGCATCCATACAGCGGCGGTAAATCCGGCGATCGATGCGATGCTCGGCCGCATCCAGAACGATCTTTTCGATCTCGGCGCCGATCTGGCAGTCCCCGATAATGGCAAGCCGCTCGACTACGAGCCGCTGCGCATCATCGCCTCGCAGACCGAGCGCATCGAACAGGACATCGACCTCCTCAACAAGGACCTTGAGCCGCTCAAATCCTTCGTGCTCAACGGCGGTACGCCGGCAGCGGCTGCCCTTCACCTCGCCCGCACGGTGGCCCGCCGCGCCGAGCGCATCATGGTGGCGCTGTCACAAGATCCAGACGAGCACGTCAACCGCGAGGCGATAAGATACATCAACCGTGTCTCGGACTTTCTGTTCGTCGCCGCACGCGCGGTCAATGACAATGGAAATGCCGACGTGCTATGGGTTCCCGGCAAGAACCGCTGAATCCGCCGGAAGCGGGAGAGGCCCGATGTTCATCCCGCTTTACGACACCAACCGGCTGCGGCACATCAAGCTGCAATATGTGACGATCAGCCTGATCGCGCTCAATGTGTTGATCTATTTTGTAACAACACTTGGCGGCGAGGACTTCGCCAACGCCGCGGTATTGGGCCTCGGCTTCATCCCGTCGGTTGTGCATGACAGCGTCGAGCTCGCTCCGCAATTTGTCGTCATTCCGGAGAGCCTGAGCTATCTGACCTATTCCTTCCTGCACGCGGATATCTTCCACCTCGGCGGCAACATGCTGTTCCTGTGGGTGTTCGGCGACAATGTCGAGGATGCGCTCGGCCATGTCCGCTATCTCGTCTTCTACCTGCTTTGCGCCATTGCCGGCGCTTTCTTCCAGGGCTTGGTGGCCTGGGATTCGCAAGTGCCGCTGATCGGCGCGTCGGGCGCCATCGCCGGTGTCGTCGCCGCCTATCTGATCCTTTATCCGCGGGTGAAGGTATGGGTGCTGGTCTTCGCCCGCATCCCGTTGCGCATCCCGGCCTTCATCCCGCTCATCCTGTGGATTCTGTTCCAGATCTTCATGTTTGCCCAGGGTGGCGAGGACCAGGTCTCCTGGGCCTGCCACATCGGCGGCATCATCGCCGGAGCCGTGCTGGTGCTTGTCTTGCGCAGCCGCGGCGTGCCGCTACTCGCCGGCGCCGACGAGGAGCCAGCCGTAGTCGCCGGGCCGGCGCCCATTGCCGTGGAGCCGCCGGCAAGCGATCTGCCGCCCGCCCAGCCGGCGCCGCGCTGGGGCCGGGGAAGCGTTTCCGGGCCGGACTGAACCGATTTGAATGCTTTGCCGAGGATCCGAGTGCGCCCGGGATATTGACGGGCGGGGTCGCCGCAACTACGGAAGCGCCACCCTACTGGCGTGGCGAGACCAGAATTCCGTCCGGAATGTCGGCTTTCGACAACTCTGAAGAGGTGCACGCTGCTATAGCGCGCCCGACGAGCGTGAAGAGACTATCGTGAAAGAGGTGACAGGCAAATGAAGATCCTTGTGCCCGTGAAGCGGGTTGTGGATGCAAACGTCAAGGTCCGGGTGAAGGCGGACGGTTCGGCGGTGGAACTCGCGAACGTCAAGATGGCGATGAACCCGTTCGACGAGATCGCGGTGGAAGAGGCGATCCGGCTGAAGGAAGCGGGCAAGGCCGAAGAGATCATCGTCGTGTCGATCGGGCCGCAACAGGCACAGGAGACCTTGCGCACGGCGCTCGCCATGGGCGCCGACCGCGCCATCCTGGTCAAGACCGACGAGCAGACTGAGCCGCTGGGCGTCGCCAAGGTGCTGAAGGGGGTCGTAGAGGCAGAACAGCCCGGCCTGGTCATTCTCGGCAAGCAGGCGATCGACGATGATTCCAACCAGACCGGCCAGATGCTGGCTGCACTTCTCGGGTGGGCGCAGGGCACCTTCGCCTCCAAGATCGTGCTCGACGGTGACAAGGCCACGGTGACGCGCGAGGTCGATGGCGGCCTGCAGACGCTGGAACTGAAGATGCCGGCAATCGTCACGGCCGATTTGCGGCTGAACCAGCCACGCTACGCGTCGCTGCCCAACATCATGAAGGCCAAGAAGAAGCCGCTCGACGAGAAGAGCCCTGCCGACTACGGCGCCGACGTCAAGCCGCGGCTGAAAGTGATCAAGACCGAGGAGCCGGGCGGCCGCAAGGCGGGCGTTAAGGTCAAGAGCGTCGCCGAACTGGTAGACAAGCTGAAAAACGAAGCCGGCGTGCTGTAAGGCCAGGAAGGGACAACAAAAATGACAATTCTTCTGATTGCCGAACACGACAACGCGACGCTTTCCGACCAGACCGCGAAGGCGCTTTCCGCGGCGCTGCAGATCGGTTCGGACGTGCATGTGCTGGTTGCCGGCAAGGGCGCCAAGCCGGCAGCGGACGCCGCCGCCAAGCTCAAGGGCGTCACCAAGGTGCTGCTCGCCGACGCCGACGAACTGACCGAGCGTCTCGCCGAACCGCTGACGGCGCTCGTCATTTCGCTTGCTGAGCCATACGACACGATCATTGCGCCGGCGACCTCGTCGGGCAAGAACGTCTCGCCGCGGGTCGCGGCCCTGCTCGATGTCGCCCAGATATCGGAAATCATCGAAGTCGTGTCGCCCGACACCTTCAAGCGGCCGATCTATGCCGGCAACGCCATCCAGACCGTGCAGTCGAGCGACGCCAAGAAGGTCATCACCGTGCGCACTGCTTCCTTTCAGGCAGCACCCGAGGGCGGTTCCGCGCCGGTCGAGACGGTTCAGGCGGCAGCCAATCCCGGCCTGTCGAGCTTCGTCGAGAACAAGCTCTCCGAGACCGACCGCCCGGAGCTGACCTCGGCCAGGATCATCATTTCGGGCGGCCGTGCGCTGGGCTCCTCCGAGAAGTTCCAGGAGGTTATCCTGCCGGTCGCAGACAAGCTCGGTGCGGCGGTTGGTGCCTCCCGCGCCGCGGTCGATGCCGGCTATGCGCCGAACGACTGGCAGGTCGGCCAGACCGGCAAGGTGGTGGCGCCCGATCTCTATATTGCCGTCGGCATCTCCGGCGCCATCCAGCACCTTGCCGGCATGAAGGATTCAAAGGTCATCGTCGCCATCAACAAGGACGAGGAAGCGCCGATCTTCCAGGTCGCCGACTACGGCCTCGTCGGCGACCTCTTCGTCATTCTGCCGGAACTGCAAAAGGCGCTTTGACGCCCTCTGCCAAAGCGTATTAAATTCTGCGGGGTGGGGTAGACGAAGTCGCCCCGCCCTTTTAGTTTGCACTGCACAAAAAGCAGGCCGCAAAGGCCTTGACGGGATCGGGTAATGAGCAAGATCGAGACGATCGGCATCATCGGCGCGGGCCAGATGGGTGGCGGCATCGCCCATGTATCGGCGCTGGCGGGCTACAAGGTGCTGGTTTACGACATTTCGCCCGACCGCATCGAAAAGGGCATTGCTACGGTCAGCGGCAACATGGCCCGTCAGGTCGGCTCCGGCAAACTTGAGGAAAAGCTGCGCAACGAGGCGATGGCGCGCATTTCCGCGGCGCCGGCCATGGCCGACCTTGCGGGCGCCGATCTGGTGATCGAAGCGGCGACCGAAGACGAGACAGTCAAACGCAAGATCTATGCTCAGCTCTGCCCGCAGCTCAACCCCGAGGCCATCCTGGCGACGAACACCTCGTCGATCTCGATCACCCGGCTGGCTTCGCAGACCGACCGCCCGGAACGCTTCATCGGCATACATTTCATGAACCCGGTTCCGGTGATGAAGCTGGTCGAGCTGGTGCGCGGCATCGCCACCGAGGACCAGACCTTCGAGGCAGCAAAAACCTATGTGAAGCAGCTCGACAAGACGATCACCGTCTCGGAGGATTTCCCGGCCTTCATCGTCAACCGCATCCTGCTGCCGATGATCAACGAGGCGATCTACACGCTCTATGAAGGTGTAGGCTCGGTCGACGCCATCGATACCGCCATGAAGCTCGGCGCCAACCATCCGATGGGGCCGCTGCAGCTTGCCGACTTCATCGGGCTGGATACCTGCTTGTCGATCATGCAGGTGCTGCATGACGGCCTGTCGGATTCGAAATACCGCCCCTGCCCGCTGCTGGTCAAATATGTCGAGGCCGGTTGGCTCGGCCGCAAGACCGGGCGCGGCTTCTACGACTATCGCGGCGAGCATCCCGTTCCGACGCGCTGATCGCCACCGCTACCAGCGCACGAAAAGCCGTCCGCCGACCGCCCCGAGCGCGGCAAGGCCGGCGATCGCGATCGTATACCAGGTGCCGACGAAAAGCGGCGAATCGTCGAAGCAATGCGCTGCATAGAAGGTCGCCGCCAGCCCGCCGGCAAGCAGGCCCGCGGTCGCACCGGCAAGCACCGGCCTTGTTGGCGCGCCATGGCGCAGCACCGCGAGAAAGACGGCAAGCGGGCCGATGCCGATCAACGGAATGAAGGTCAGGCAGATGACCATGTTCGTGCCGACCAGGCGCGTGCCCCAGTCGGACGCAGGCACGACGAGGAGTTCGAGAATCACGGCCATAATCACCAGCAGCGGCGCGGCGATCACCCAGCTCGCCGCCCGCCCTGTCGATGCACCGGGCGTCGACAGCGCGCGGACGAGGGCAAAGGCGCTGGCGGCTAGAGCAATCGTGAAGACGAATTTGGACAGGAACCGCATCGTGTGCATGGCAAATACGATGTCGGGACGTGGGCCGATCGTCAGCCAGAAAACCGCGGCCGCGATCACGATGGCCGCGCCGGTTGCAAGCAACCAGGCGGCGCCCAGCGGCAGCGCCTTGCTGCGGACATCGGCATCGAGCGCCTTGATAAGATCTTCGGTCCTCATGCTATTCCCGCCCCGCCCCGAACCGTTTGGCAATGGCGGCAAGCCCGCGGTGTAGTGACACCCGCACAGCCGTCTCGCTGATGCCGAATTTCGCCGCCGTCTCGCCGATCGAACGGCCTTCGACCGACACGGCCGAGACGACCGAACGCTGCGCCGGCGGCAGGCAGTCGAGTGCCCGGTTGACGTCACGCTCGCTGACCGTCTCCGATTCCGGCTCGGCAAAGGTCTCGGCGATTTCGTCGATCTCGATCTCGATCCGCCGGCCGCGCCGCCGGAACGCATCGATCAGCTTGAAGCGGGCTATTGCATAAACCCAAGGCAGCACCGGCGCATCATGGCGCCAGGTATGTCGTTTCACATGAATGGCCAGCAAGGCTTCCTGCACGACATCCTCGGGATCGACCCCGCCTTGCACGATCTTGCGCCGGGCAAAGCCACGAACGAGGGCGGCGATCCGGTGCAGAAAGTCGGCATAGGCCCTTTCGTCTCCGGCGATTGCGGCCCGCAGCAGCCGGGAAAGCTCGGCTTCGTCCTTGCCGCTCACAAGAGTTCACTCCCCGATATTCGCGTCTCGGCGCTGATTTGTTACGTGGCCGGCGAAATAATGTCCAAGGCAAATTAGCTGAGCATCACGAAAGTTTGCTCCTTTTGAGCGATTGAGCAGGCCAGCAATGTTGACTGCGCTAGTCATGTATTGATAGGTGCAGCATACCAAGCCAAAGACCATCGAAATCGAGGACGATGCCATGAAATATGCTCTTTCCGCCCTTGCCGGTGCGACAGCACTTGCAATCAGCCTGATCGCCGGCCCGGCGTTAGCCGAGGACGAGGGCATCGTCGTCTACAACGCCCAGCACGAAAACCTGACCAAGGCCTGGGCGGAAGGATTCACCAAGGAAACCGGCATCAAGGTCACCGTCCGGAACGGCGGCGACAGCGATTTCTCCAATCAGATCGTTGCTGAGGGGTCCTCTTCGCCAGCTGATGTGTTCCTGACGGAAAACTCACCGGCCATGGTGCTGGTCGAGACAGCCGGCCTGTTCGCGCCGGTCAACGCCGAGACGCTGGCCCAGGTTCCGCAGGAGTACCAGCCGGCGAGCGGCAAATGGGTCGGCGTTGCCGCGCGCAGCACCGTCTTTGCCTACAACAAGACCAAGCTGACCGCCGACCAGCTGCCCAAATCGCTGCTCGATCTCGCCGATCCGAGCTGGAAGGGCCGTTGGGCCGCTTCGCCCTCCGGCGCGGATTTCCAGGCGATCGTCAGCGCCTTGCTGCAGCTCAAGGGTGAGACTGCCACGGCCGACTGGCTGAAGGCGATGAAAGAGAATTTTACCGCCTACAAGGGCAACAGCACGGTGATGAAGGCGGTCAATGCCGGCGAGGTCGAAGGCGGCGTGATCTATCACTACTACTACTACGGCGATCAGGCCAAGACCGGCGAGAACAGCAAGAATGTCGAGTTGCACTATTTCAAGCACGAGGACCCCGGCGCTTTCGTCTCGGTTTCCGGCGGCGGTGTGCTGGCCACGAGCAAGCACCCGAAGGAAGCCCAGGCTTTCCTGAAATGGGTCACCGGCAAGGGCGGCCAGGACGTGCTGAAAACCGGCGATTCGTTCGAATACGCAGTCGGCAAGGGCGCCGAGTCCAATCCGAAGCTGGTGCCGCTGGCCGATCTGCAGGCGCCGAAAGTCGACCCGACGGCGCTGAACTCGAAAAAGGTGACCGACCTGATGACGGCGGCCGGCTTGCTTTAGCCGGCGTTCGTCCTAAAAGGGCAACCGACTGCGCTCCTGTGGGAATTCGCTTTCCGCGGGAGCGCTCTGTTTTCAAAATGGCATTTGCCCATGACCACAAGCTGCTCGCCACATTGTCGGCCGCCGATCGTTTCCGCCTCCGGGCGGACCCGGCGCAACGTCTGATCTGATGCAGTCTGCGATCGATCTCGCACCTTCAGGCTTGCCGGCCGACACCACGGCCGTGCGGGCACGTCGTTGGTCGGTCTCATGGATTGCGTTGGCTGCCGTCTTTGTCTCGCTTTTCGCGCTGCTGCCGCTTGCCTTCATCGTCTGGGTGGCGGTGCAGACCGGCTGGGAAACGGTGGCGGCGCTGGTGTTCAGGCCGCGCGTCGGCGAGCTTCTGGTCAACACCAGCCTGCTGGTGGTGCTGGCGGTGCCGATCTCGATCGTGCTGTCGGTGGCGCTGGCTTGGCTGACGGAGCGCAGCGATCTGCCGGGTGCCCGCTTATGGGCCTGGCTGTCGGTGGCGCCGCTCGCCATTCCCGCCTTCGTCCACAGTTACGCCTGGATCACCATGGTGCCCAGACTGCACGGCCTGTGGGCCGGCGTGCTTGTGTCCGTCATCGCCTATTTCCCCTTCCTTTATCTGCCGGTGGCGGCGGCATTGCGCCGGCTCGATCCCGCTCTCGAAGATGCAGCGGCAGCCCTCGGGCTCGGCCCGTGGCGGGTGTTTCGGCGTGTCGTACTGCCGCAGCTCAGGCTCGCCATCTGCGGCGGCTCCCTGCTGGTCGGCCTGCACCTCCTGGCCGAATACGGGCTCTACGTGTTCATCCGCTTTGACACCTTCACCACGGCGATCGTCGATCAGTTCCAGTCGACCTTCAACGGCCGGGCCGCCAACATGCTGGCCGGCGTCCTGGTGACCTGCTGTTTCGTGCTGCTCGGGCTGGAGGTGCTGGTGCGCGGCGAGGAACGCTATGCCCGCGTCGGCTCGGGCGCTGCGCGCCACCAGCAGCGCACGAGCCTGGGGCGCGCCACCATCCCTTGCCTGCTGCTGCCCGCTGTCACCACGCTGCTGGCGCTGGGCGTGCCGTTCGTCACCATCGGCCGCTGGCTACTGGCTGGCGGCGCCGATGTCTGGCGGCTCGACGAGATCGGCCTGGCGCTCAGCCAGACACTGTTCCTGGCGATAGCCGGCGCGCTGCTCGCTACCGTCGCGGCAATGCCGATGGCGTGGATTTCGATCCGCGCGCCGGGGCGGCTGCAACGCGTCCTGGAAGGCTGCAACTATATCGTCGGCGCGTTGCCCGGCGTCGTCATCGCGCTGGCGCTGGTCACCATCACCGTGCGTATCGCCATGCCGCTCTACCAGACCTTGTTCACCATCCTGGTCGCCTATGCGCTGATGTTCCTGCCGCGCGCCCTGATAAGCCTCAGGGCGTCAATCGCACAGGCGCCGGTCGAGCTCGAACGCGCCGCCTCCAACCTCGGCCGGTCGCCCCTCAAGGCACTGTGGTCGACGACGATCCGCCTGTCGGCGCCGGGCGCCGCGGCCGGCATGGCATTGGTCGCGCTCGGCATCATGAACGAATTGACCGCAACCCAGATGCTGGCGCCCAACGGCACCCGCACGCTGGCGATGGCGTTCTGGTCCTATAGCGGCGAGATCGACTATGCGTCGGCGGCGCCTTATGCCCTGATCATGGTGGCGATGTCGCTGCCTTTGACCTGGCTGCTCTACGTCCAGTCGAAGCGGATGGCCGGGCGATGAGCTTTCTCGAGCTGAGCGGCATCCACAAGCACTACGGCCCGGTGGCAGCACTTGCCGGCGTCGACCTCAGCGTGGCCAGCGGCAGCCGAACGGCGATCGTCGGGCCATCCGGTTGTGGCAAGACCACCTTGCTGCGGCTGATCGCCGGCTTCGAGGCGCCGGACCAGGGCCGCATCGTGCTCGATGGCGAGGTGCTGGCCGATGGCGACACGGCCGTGCCGGCGCATCGCCGCGGCATCGGGCTGGTGGCGCAGGACGGCGCTCTGTTCCCGCATCTGAGCATCGCCGCCAATATCGGGTTCGGCATGGGCCGTCACGAGGAAAAGCGGAGCGAGCGCATCGCCGAGCTCGCCTATGTCGTCGGGCTGGACAAAGGGATCCTGAAGCGCCGCCCGCACGAACTCTCCGGCGGCCAGCAGCAGCGCGTCGCGCTCGCCCGCGCCATGGCCATGAAGCCGCGGCTGATGCTGCTCGACGAGCCGTTCTCGGCGCTCGACACCGGCCTGCGCGCCTCAATGCGCAAGGCCGTGGCCGAGCTCCTCGAAACGGCCGGCATCACCACCATCCTGGTCACCCATGATCAGGCCGAGGCGCTGTCATTCGCCAGCCAGGTCGCGGTGATGCGCGACGGCAAATTCTCGCAGGTCGGCACGCCGCGCGAGCTCTATTTCAAGCCGAAGGACCGGATGATCGCCGAGTTCCTCGGTGACGCCATCGTCCTGCCGGCCAGGATCGCCGATGGCGTTGCCACCTCGCCGCTCGGCCGCATCGCCGTCGACAGCACGGAGCGGCGCGACGTCGCCCGCATCATGCTACGGCCGGAGCAGGTGCTGCTGAAACGGACATCGCGTGAAGGCATGTCCGGCACGCCGGACATGCTGTTCGGCGAGGTGACGGAATCCGAATTCGCCGGCTCGATGTGCACGATCGCGGTGCGTCTCTTGAACAGCCCCGATCCGCCCGATGCTGCCGCCATCGGCAACACGCCGTTGATCCTGCGCAAGCCGGGCATGGACGCGCCGGCGATCGGCGAGATCGTCCGGCTGACCGTGTCGGGCAAGGCGCATGTGTTTGCCTGAACGGTTTTGCGCAAGGCCGACCTCAATCGACCCGTTTACCGGCCTGATCGAACCAGTGCAGCTTTTCAGACCTGGCCACGACGCGCAATTGGTCGCCTGGCTTGGCGCTGGCGCGGCCTGAGACGCGCACGACGATACGGCTGCCGGCTGCCGCGCAGTGGAGAAAGCTTTCGGCACCGACCGGCTCGACTGCTTCCACTGTCGCCGGCAACGCGAGCGCGCCGGCCGGCGCCTCTGCCGCGAAGGTGATATCGGCATCCTCCGGACGAAAGCCGAGTGTCACCGCCTTGCTTTGTCCAGGCGCCGAGCCAATCACCATCCCGTCCGCCAATACCGAGCCTGGAGAGGCCCCCGTGAGGGCCAGCAGATTCATCGGCGGCGCGCCGATGAAGGAAGCAACGAAGGTCGAGGCCGGCTTCTCGTACACGTCGAGCGGCGCGCCGATCTGCTCGACCAGGCCGGCGTTCATGACGACAAGGATGTCGGCCAGCGTCATCGCCTCAAGTTGGTCGTGGGTGACATAAACCGAGGTGACGCCAAGCGAGCGCTGCAAATTCTTGATCTCGACGCGCATCTGCCCGCGCAATTTCGCATCGAGGTTGGACAGCGGTTCGTCGAACAGGAAGACTTTCGGGTTGCGCACGATGGCACGGCCCATGGCGACACGCTGGCGCTGACCGCCGGAAAGCTCGCGCGGGCGCCGGTCGAGCAGCCCCGAAAGCTCCAGCACCTTGGCAGTCGAGCGTACCCTGCTGTCTATCTCGTCCTTCGGCGTGCCGCGGTTGCGCAGGCCATAGGCCATGTTGTCGTAGACCTTCATATGCGGGTAGAGCGCATAGTTCTGGAACACCATGGCGATGTCGCGCTCGGTCGGGCCAATGGCGTTGACCACCTTGCCGTCGATGGCGACTGTACCGGCCGAAATCGTCTCGAGCCCGGCGATCATCCTCAGCAGCGTGGACTTGCCGCACCCGGAGGGGCCGACCAGCACGCAAAGCTCCTTGTCGGGAATGGCGATGGAAACGCCCTTCACGGCCTCGACGCCGCCGGGATAGATCTTCTTGACATCCTTCAGATCGACGGTCGCCATCGGCTTCTCACTTTTCGGATTCGACCAGGCCGCGCACGAACCAGCGTTGCATCAGCACCACGACCAGGATCGGCGGTACGATGGCCAGCATCGCCGTGACCATGACCAGGTGCCATTGGGTGTCGGCATCGGCGAAGGAAACCATCTTTCGCAGCGCGATGACGATGGTGTTCATGTCGTTGCTGTTGGTGACGAGCAGCGGCCAAAGATACTGCGTCCAGCCGTAGATGAAGAGGATCACGAACAGCGCGGCGATGTTTGTCCGCGACAGCGGTACCAGAATATCGAAAAAGAAGCGCCATGGACCGGCACCGTCGACACGCGCCGCCTCGACCAGTTCGCCCGGGATGGTCATGAAGAACTGGCGAAACAGCAGCGTTGCGGTGGCCGAGGCGATCAGCGGGATGATCAGGCCGGCATAGGTGTCGATCATGCCGAGATCGACCATCACCTTGTAGGTCGGCAGAATGCGCACCTCGACCGGAAGCATCAAGGTGATGAAGATCAGCCAGAAGAAGGTCATGCGCAGCGGAAAGCGGAAGAACACGATCGCGTAGGCCGACAGGATCGAGATGAAGATCTTTCCCACCGCGACGCCGAGCGCCATGATCGTGGTGTTGAGGAGCAGTCTGCCGACGCTGACACCGCCGATACGACCAATGCCGCCGAACAGCGCCTCGCTGTAATTGTTCCATAGCTGGACGCAGGGCAACAGCGGCAGCGGCGGCCTGAGGATCGTTTGCAGCGTGTGCGTCGAGGCAACGAAGGTGTAGTAGATCGGAAAAGCCACGATCAATATGCCAAGGATAAGCACGGCATGGGCGATGACGGTGCGGAGCGGAGATTGGCCGATCATCGCTGCCCTCAGCCGTAATGGACTTTGCGTTCCACATAGCGGAACTGGATGGCTGTGAGCGCGATGACGATGGCCATCAGGATGACCGACTGCGCCGCCGAGTCACCCAGGATCAGATTGACGAAGCCGTCATTGTAGACCTTGTAGACCAGCGTCTCGGTCGTCTTGCCCGGGCCGCCGCCGGTGACGGCATGAACGATGCCGAACGTGTCGAACAGGGCATAGACGGTGTTGACGACCAGCAGGAAAAAGGTTGTCGGCGCAAGCAGCGGGAAGACGATGGTCCAGAAGCGCTTGGTCTCGCCGGCGCCATCCATGGCCGCCGCCTCGATCAGCGTTTTCGGCACCGCCTGCAGGCCGGCGACGAAGAACAGGAAATTGTAGCTGATCTGCTTCCAGGCAGCCGCCGACACCAGCAGGATCATGGCGTGGGTGCCGTTGAGCAGCGGGTCCCATGCGATGCCGAGGCTTCTCAGCAAATAGGCCAACGAGCCGATCGAAGGATTGAACAAGAAAAGCCACAGCATGCCGGCAATCGCCGGCGCGACGGCATAAGGCCATATCAACAGTGTGCGGTAGAGGCCTTTGCCGCGCACGGCCTTCTCGGCCATGACCGCGAGCAGCAGGGCCACAACCATGGCAACGATCGCGGTCGCAAGCGAGAACACCACCGTGACCTTGATCGAGTTGAGGTAGGCCGGATCGGCCAGCACCTTCCGGAAATTGGCAAACCAGACGAACCTGCTCTTCAGCCCGAACGGGTCTTGCCTGAGCATCGACTGGTAAAGCGCCTGACCGGCCGGCCAGTAGAAGAAAACCAGGGTGATGGCGAGTTGTGGCGCCACCAGCAGGTACGGCAGGATCTTGTTGGGAAATACGACGCGTGGAGACAGGCTGATTTCCCTCACTATCCAGGTGTCGCCAACGCGAGCTCGCGTGGGCGATATTTCAACCGACTAACGCATGTCGCCCAAAAGTGCGCAGCGGTTTTGGGATAACGACATGCATAAGAACAAGAGCTTAAAGCGCGTCGCATGTGGCCATTCAAACGCGACGCGCTTTAACCGAGATAATCTCGTCAGTTCTCCAGCGCTTCCTTGATCGCGGCGTTGCCGCGTGTGACCGCATTGTCGAGCGCCTGCTGAGCGGTTTGCTGGCCGGCCAGCATCTTCTCCAACTCCTCATTCTGGATATCACGCACCTGCGGCAGATTCGGCAGGCGCACGCCCTTCGAGTTGTCGGTCGGCGCCTTGCCCGTCATCTGCAGGATGGGTGTCTCGCGGCCGGGGTTTTTGTCATAGAAGCCTGATTTCTTGGTCGCCTCATACGCGGCGAGCGTCACAGGCAGGTATCCCGACTTCTGGTGCAGATATTTCTGCACATCGGTCTTGGACAGATAGGCAAAGAAGGCGGCAACACCCTTATATTCCTCGTCCGACTTGTTGCCGAACACCCACAGGCTGGCACCGCCCGGCGTGGTGTTCTGTGGTGCGCCCTTGGCGTCGCTATCGTAAGGAAGCTGGCCGATGCCATAGTTCATGCCGGACTTGACGATATCGCCGAGGCCGCCCGACGATTCGGTGAAGATGCCGCATTCGCCAGCGAGGAATATCTGCTTGGCTTCGGAGGTGCGACCGCCATACTTGAACGTGCCGTCCTTGGCCAGGTCCGCGAGCGCCTGGAAGTGGTTGACGAAAATTGGCGCATTGATCTTGAGTTCGACATCGCCGCCGGCCAGGCCGTTCTGCTGAGTGGCCCAAGGCACGTCATTCCACGCCGCGAAATTCTCCAGATGGATCCAGGTCAGCCAGGTCGAGGTATAGCCGCAAGGGGCGGCGCCGCTCGTCTTGATCTTCCTGGCAGCTTCCCACACCTCGTTCCAGGTCTTGGGCGGGCTGTTCACGTCGAGGCCTGCCTTCTGGAAAATGTCCTTGTTGTAGTAGAGGATCGGCGACGAGGAGTTGTAAGGGAACGACAGCATGGTGCCGTCCGGCTTCGAATAATAGCCGACGATGCCGGGCAGATACTGGCTCTTGTCAAAGGTCATCCCGGCACTGGTCAGCACATCGGCCGCCGGCTTGATCGCACCCTCGGCCGCCATCATCACGCCGGTGCCGACGTCGAACACCTGGAGGATATCGGGCGCCTGGCCGGCGCGGAAAGCGGCGATGCCGGCATTCAGCGTCTCCGGATAGGTGCCCTTGAACACCGGAACGAGCTCATAGTCGCTCTGGCTGGCGTTGAAATCCTTGGAGATCTTGGCGACGACCTCGGCGTTGGCGCCGGTCATGGCGTGCCACCAGCTGATCTGCGTGACGGCGAAGGCGGAGGTGGTGGAAAGCAGGGTCAAGGTGGCGGCAACACCGGCCGCGAAGCCGAAGAACTTCATGTTTCATCTCCCGTTTGTCATTGGCGAAAGGGGCACTCTCGCAAAGCCAATATGTGGCGCTGATGACAATCGGACAACGGTTTTGTTGCGGGTCAATGAACATCGCTTCCGGCTAAAGTGCGCTCGCTACCGAAAGCGTCGCCAGGAACTACATCACCGCCTTCTCGGCGGAGCGCATCGGTTTTCCCCCGAAAAGGCCCGCCTCATGGCCCGCGGGTTAACCATTCGTTAAAATCTCCAAGAGCTAATCAGTCACACCTCCCCTGTTATTTGGCAGACCGAGTGAACCCAGGATGCTGACGGTCTATAATTGTATTGTAAGTCAGCACGACCTGAGACTGGTCGCACTTGCCGCCCTCGTCTGCGGCATTTCTTGCTTCTCTGCAGTAAATCTCCTTAAGCACGTCGGCCGATCGACCAACCGAAACCGGCTTGTCTGGCTAATGATCGCCGCAACTTCGACCGGGTTCGGCATATGGGCGACGCATTTCATCGCCATGACTGCGTTTACGCCGGGAATACCAAACGCATACAATCCGGGATTATCCGCCTTTTCGCTTGCCGCCGCCGTCATCCTGACCGCGCTTGGGATGTGGGTTGCCACCTTGCGCCGCGGCATCGACCATTTCCTCGTCGGCGGTGCCATTCTCGGTGGTGCCATCGCGACGATGCACTACATCGGCATGGCGGCGTTCGAGGTCGAGGGCCGGATCGTATGGAACCTGCTCCTTGTCGCGATATCGCTTCTGGCCGGCGGGACGCTCGCGGCAATGGCGCTCCTTGTCGTCTTGCGCCGCCCGTCCGCGCTCGCAACACTTGGTGGCGCCGCGCTTTTGACGCTGGCGATTTGCAGCTTGCATTTCATCGCGATGGGCGCGGTGTCGATCATTCCGGATTCCTCGATTGAAATATCCGAACATTCCATCGAGCCCATTTCCCAGGCCTTTGCCGCAGCGGTCGCCAGCCTGGTAATCCTTGTGCTGTCAGGCGCCGCGCTGTGGATCGACCTGCGCTTTCGCCGGCAGAGGCTCGAGGCCGATCGCATGCACGATCTCGCCAATGCCGCGGTCGAAGGGCTGATCGTTTGCGATGGCACACGCATAGTCAGCGCCAATGACAGCATGGCGAAACTGACGGGCACGGCGACAGCCACCCTGAACACGATGCAACTCGGCGAGCTGTTCGATGGACAGAGCGCAGCCGATGTATCCGGCTTCGGCGAACAGGCACAAGAAACGAAATTGAGGGGCAGCGACGGCACGAGAATTCCTGTCGAGCTGATCGCCAGGAAGATCGCCTACTGCGGCAGGCCTCATACGGTGCTTGCCGTTCGCGACATCCGTGAGCGCAAGAAGGCGGAAGAAGAGATCCTCCGTCTCGCGCATTTCGATCCACTTACCGGGCTTGCCAATCGGCGGAGCTTTTCTTCCCGGCTCGAAGCAGAAATCGCTTCGATGGAGCGTGGCAGCAAGGATGGATATCTGGCGCTCCTGCTGCTTGACCTCGACCGATTCAAGCAAGTCAACGACCTCTACGGCCACAGCGCCGGTGACGCCATGCTGCAGAAGCTGGCGCACTGCATTTCCGGCATTCCGCGCCACGGACAGATGCTCGCGCGTCTCGGCGGCGACGAGTTTGCCGTCTTAGCTCCGAACCTCCCCGACCCCCTGGCCGCAGGCCGCATAGCCGAGGACTTGCTGGCGGCGATCCGGGAGGAAAACAGGGTTTCAGTCGGCTCCGGCCTTGTTTCGGCCAGCATCGGCATCGCCTTCTTTCCGCTGGATGCCGAAGATCAGGCCGGCCTGATCGGCCATGCCGACACGGCACTCCATCGCGCCAAGACCGAGGGCAGGGACACGTATCGTTTTTTCGAGATAGCCATGGGCACCGCGGCCCGCGACAAGCGCGTGATGGAGCATGAACTGCGCCAGGCGATCGCCCGCAAGGAGTTCCACCTCGTCTACCAGCCGCAGAAGGAAATCCGCAGCGGCAAGATGATCGGCTTCGAAGCCCTGGTCCGTTGGCAGCATCCGGAGCGGGGCGACATTTCCCCGGCCGTTTTCATCCCCGTGGCCGAGGACAGCGGCGCCATCGCGCAGATCGGCGACTGGGTGCTGACGACGGCTTGTAACGATGCAGTTCGCTGGACAAATCCGCTGATGGTCGCCGTCAACGTCTCCGCCGTGCAGCTTCACAATCCGAACTTCAGCCGCAAGGTGCACGACGCACTGGCGAGATCCGGCCTCGCACCCGGCAGGCTCGAACTGGAGATCACCGAAACGGCCCTAGTGAAGGACATGCCCCGCGCATTGGCAACCTTGAGGCAGGTCAAGGCGCTTGGCGTGCATGTGGCGATGGACGATTTTGGCACCGGATATTCTTCGCTGTCCAACCTTAGCGCCTTTCCCTTCGACAAGATCAAGATCGACGGGTCGTTCATCAAATCGGTCGATAAGAACGGCCAGTTCGCGGCGATCGTCCGCGCCGTGCTGGGGCTTGGACGCGGTCTCGGGCTGCCGGTCCTGGCGGAGGGCATCGAGACGCCGGGCGAATTGCAGTTCCTTGACGCCGAGGCTTGCGAGATCGGGCAAGGCTATTACCTCGGCAAACCGGCTCCGATCGAGACATTCGGCGAGTTGACGGGCGTCACGGCTCCGGCAGTCCGCGCCGCCAGCCGGCGCGGCGCAAGCATCGCCGTGCTCAAGCCGCGCCTGCGCACGGTCTGAGCCTATCCCGGCTGAAGCGCTGCCTCGACCAGACGCTTGGCATCCGGCCCTGACCATTCGGCCGGGCCGTTCATATGGGCGATCAGGCAGCCTTGCCCATCGATCAGCATGGTGACCGGCAGACCGAGCGCCAGGCCGCGCGTCTTGACGTCGTTGAACAGTGCCATGGTGGCATCGCGATAATAGCCGAGCGCCTTGACCCCGGTGTCCTCGAGGAACTTCTTCGGCTTGGTATCGTCGCCGGCATCGACGTTGACTGCAACAACCTGAAACGCGTCGCTGCCCATCTCCTTCTGCAGTGCATCGAGCGCCGGCATTTCGGCGCGGCAAGGTGCGCACCATGTTGCCCACAGATTGAGCAGCACCGTCTTGCCGGCATGATCGGCGATCGTCGTCGGCTTGCCGTCGGGGCCGTTGAAGGCGAGGCTTTTCAGCGATTGCGGCGGATCCGCCGGCAAAAGCGCGGCGACTTGACCGGTAGCGGCCGCGGCGATCTTCTTGGCATGGTCGGTCCTGGCGGCGCAGGCGACGTCGTCCTTGCCGCCGCCGGCGGCCACTTGCGCGGGCGCGTTGTTGCCAGAACCGCTTTCCCTGACATATACCGCGACCGCGCCGGCCAGCACGCCCGCAACCAAAGCGGCGAGGATGAGACGCAAAGCCGGGAAAAATCTATTGCCGTCTGCCATTTTTCAAAAACTGCTCCGGAGCACGGGTTATAGCGATGAGCGACAAGAAGGCCAGCAACCAGATGTGGGGCGGACGTTTTGCCTCGGGTCCGGCCGCAATCATGGAAGCGATCAACGCGTCGATCTCGTTCGACCGCAAACTCTATGCCCAGGACATTCGCGGCTCGATCGCCCATAGCGAGATGCTGGCGCAAACGGGCATTATTTCGGCGGCCGATCAAGAAAAAATCAGTCACGGGCTGAACACGATCCTGGCAGAGATCGGGGCCGGCACATTCGAGTTCTCGACCAGGCTGGAAGACATCCACATGAATGTCGAGGCCCGCCTCGCCGATTTGATCGGCCCTGCCGCCGGCCGCCTGCACACTGCCCGCTCGCGCAACGACCAGGTGGCGGTCGACCTCAGGCTCTGGGTCAAAGACGAGTGCTTTCGTGTCGCCGAGGCGCTGAAAGGCCTGATCACAGCGTTCCTCGCCCGGGCCGAGGAGCATGCGGCAACGGTGATGCCGGGCTTCACCCACATGCAAGCGGCGCAGCCGGTGACCTTCGGCCACCACTGCATGGCCTATGTCGAGATGTTTGCGCGCGACCTGTCGCGCGTCCGCGACGCGATCGAGCGGATGGACGAAAGCCCGCTCGGTGCGGCCGCCCTCGCCGGCACCAGCTTTCCGATCGACCGGCACCAGACGGCAACGGCGCTTGGTTTTCGCGAACCGATGCGCAATTCGCTCGACAGCGTTTCGGACCGCGATTTCGCGCTGGAATTCTTGGGGCTGGCGGCGATCTGTGCGACACATCTGTCGCGGCTGGCCGAAGAGATCATCATCTGGTCGACGCCGCAATTCGGTTTCGTCAGGCTGTCGGATAGCTTCTCGACGGGTTCGTCGATCATGCCGCAGAAGAAGAACCCCGACGCCGCCGAACTGGTGCGCGGCAAGACAGGCCGTGTCACCGGCCATCTGGTCGGCCTGCTGACGGTAATGAAGGGCATGCCGCTGACCTATGGCAAGGACATGCAGGAAGACAAGGAATCCGTCTTCGACGCGGCAGAGACGCTCGACCTGATGCTGGCGGCGATGACCGGCATGATGCGCGACATGACGGTGAACACTGCCGCGATGAAAAAGGCGGCGGGCGCCGGCTATTCGACTGCGACCGACCTCGCCGACTGGCTGGTACGCACGCTCGGCCTGCCGTTCCGCGAGGCGCACCATATCACTGGCCGGGCGGTGGCGCTGGCCGAGGACAAGAAGGTCGGGCTCGACAGGCTTTCGCTGCAGGATTTGCAGTCCATTCACCCCGGTATCAGCGCCGACGTGTTTTCGGTTCTGGCCGTGCAGAATTCTGTAAGGAGCCGCACAAGCTTCGGCGGCACCGCGCCGTCCGAGGTGCGCAAGCAGATCCGCTACTGGAAAAAGCGGCTCGCCAAGGCGTAAGACGCGGGGTGCAATGGCCGCAAAACTCGGATAGAAGCGCTGCGGGCAACAGTTTCGGACGGATGACGCGATGACCGGAAGCAGGATTTTGGTGACGCTGACGCTGCTAGCGGCGATGGCGACCGTTGCGGCCTGCGGCAGGAAGGCTGCGCTCGATACGCCCTACGCGGCAGCCGTGCAGGCGCGCAAGGACGCCGAGAAGGCCAAGCAACCTTTGCCGCCGGAGCCGGAAAAACCTGTCGAGGACAAGAAATTCATCCTCGACCCGCTGCTCTGATTTTCGGACCGATCTCGTGAACCATTTCGACTACCGCGACGGCGTACTGCATGCCGAGGACGTGGCGATATCAGATATCGCCGCCAGTGTCGGCACGCCGTTTTATTGCTATTCGACGGCGACGCTGACCAGGCATTTTCGCGTCTTTGCCGAAGCTTTTGCCGGGCTCGACGCGCTCGTCTGCTATGCCATGAAGGCGAATTCCAACCAGGCTGTGCTGAAGGTGCTGGCAAGGCTTGGCGCCGGCGCCGACGTGGTCTCGGAAGGCGAACTGCGCCGCGCTTTGGCTGCCGGCATTCCGGCAAGCAAGATCCTGTTTTCAGGCGTCGGCAAGACCGCGCGCGAAATGGATTTTGCGCTCTCGGCCGGCATTCTCTGTTTCAACGTCGAATCCGAACCGGAGCTGGAGCTGCTGTCGGCCCGCGCCACCGCGCTGGGCAAGATCGCGCCGATCTCGCTGCGCATCAACCCGGATGTCGACGCCAGGACGCACAAGAAGATTTCGACTGGGAAGGCCGAGAACAAGTTCGGCATTCCCTGGCAGCAGGCGCGGAAGGTTTATGCCCGCGCGGCTGAGTTGCCGGGCATCAGGATCACCGGCATAGATACCCATATCGGCAGCCAGATCACCGAATTGCAGCCCTTCGACGACGCCTTCGCGCTGCTGGTGGAACTGGTCGGCGCGTTGCGTGCCGACGGGCATGCCATTGAGCATATCGATGTCGGTGGTGGCCTCGGCATTCCCTACCGCGTCGACAACAACCCGCCGCCTTTGCCCGAAGCCTATGCCCAGATCGTCAGTAAGCATGTCGCCAAGCTCGGGCTGAAAGTGATGTTCGAGCCGGGCCGGCTGATCGTCGGCAATGCCGGCATCCTGGTCTCGGAGGTCATCTTCGTGAAAGAGGGCGACGCCAAGAACTTCCTCGTCGTCGACGCCGCGATGAACGATCTGATCCGGCCGACCCTTTACGACGCCTTCCACGACATCAGGCCGGTGGTGCAGCAGCCGGTCGCGGCACCGCGCATGAAGGTCGACGTCGTCGGCCCGGTCTGCGAGACCGGCGACTATCTCGGGCTCGACCGTGACCTGCCCAGGCTGAAAGCCGGCGACCTGATCGCTGTCGCCACCGCCGGCGCCTATGGCGCCGTCCAGGCCGGCACCTACAACACCAGGCCGCTGGTGCCGGAAGTGCTGGTCGACGGCGACCGCTTCCACATCGTGCGCCCGCGCCAGACCTATGACGAATTGATCGGGCTGGATTCGGTGCCTGATTGGTTGACCTGAGAGATACCTTGCAGCGCTACAGCCGGTGCTGGATGAGCGCCCTGGCCTCGGCGATCCTGTCCTCGTTCCGGCGATAGAATATCCACTGCTTGATACGCTTGCTGCGCAAAAGCCTTGCCTGGGTGAGCACGCGCATATGCTCGCTGAGCGTCGCCTGCGTGATCCCCAGCTTTTCCGCGATCAGCAGCGCGCAGACCCCGTCCTCGACCAGATCACCGTCCGCCTGCGGCGGAAAATGCGCGCGCGGGTCCTTGAGCCAATCGAGGATCTGCAGTCTGCGCTCGCTGGCAATCGCTTTGAAGACGTCGACCTCTTGCATTTAGGCACTTTGCCAAGTTACTAAGTAATGTCAACTCTGAATGGCAACTCTGGGAGTGAAGCATGCTGCATGGCCACACGATCACCCGCGAGCGCATTGCGGCGATGGAACCCCGCATCCGGCCCTTCGTGCGCCACACGCCGGTGCTGCGCGTCGACATGGCCGATTTCGACCGCCCGCCTCTGCCTGTCGACCTGAAGCTCGAATGCCTGCAGCATTCCGGCTCGTTCAAGGCGCGTGGCGCGTTCACCAATCTCCTCGAACGGCCGGTTCCCGCAGTTGGCGTCGTCGCCGCATCGGGCGGCAACCACGGCGCCGCGGTCGCCTATGCCGCCATGCGGCTCGGCCATAAGGCGACTATCTTTGTTCCCGAAGTGAGCCCGCCGGCCAAGCTGGACCGCATCCGCGGCTATGGCGCCGAGCTGATCGTCGGCGGCGCCCGTTATGCCGAGGCGCTGGCCGCCAGCGAGAGCTTCGCCGAAAAATCCGGCGCGCTGCAGATCCACGCCTTCAACCAGGAGGAGACGCTGGTCGGGCAAGGCACGCTGGGCCTCGAGATCGAGGCCGACCTGCCGAAGCTCGACACGCTGCTGGTCGCTGTCGGCGGCGGCGGCTTGATCGGCGGCATCGCCGCTTGGTTTTCCGGCCGCATCAGGATCATTGCCGTCGAGCCGGAGGGTGCGCCGACGCTACACCGCGCTTTCGAGGCGGGCCGGCCTGTCGATGCTCCGACCGAGGGCATCGCCGCCGATTCGCTCGCGCCGAAGCGCGTCGGCGAAATGATGTTTCCTATCGCTGAGGCGTTCGTCGAGCGCTCGATCCTGGTCGGCGACGGCGACATTATCGCCGCCCAGGCGGCGCTGTGGGATCATGTGCGAATCATCTCCGAGCCGGGCGGTGCGGCCGCCTTCGCGGCGCTCCTGTCCGGCCGCTACAGGCCGGCTGTGGGCGAGCGCGTTGCCGTTCTGGTCTGCGGCGCAAACGCCAATCCAGCGAAATTTTGACAATATCCGGGGCATTATTGTTCACGTTTTGGGGAACCGCCTCGCCTTCGCCGTGTTTGTTGGTATCCTTAGAGCGACGTGCAGCCCGCTGAATGCACGAAGTATGCGCTAAGATTTTGGGTCTTCGCATCGTGCTTCCCGAAAAATCGACTTTTCGGGTCCATGCGATAGACTCGTGAGGTCCGGGCTATCCCGCCCGGCCAGGAAGGGCCGATGACGCAACGACCCATCTTCACCAGCGATCGCAGCCTGGCCGGGCGCCTTGCCTTGAGCCGGCTGGCGACGCAGGTGTCAATAATCGTCGAGCGCGGCTGGCCGTTGCTGCTGCCGCTGATCATCGTCGCCAGCCTGTTTCTCAGTATCTCGTGGCTCGGTCTGTTCCCGCTTTTGCCCGATTTGGCGCGAATCGGTCTCATCACGGCATTCGGCGTCGCAGCGCTTGCCGCACTCTATCCATTGCGTTTCTTCCGCACGCCATCCAGTGTCGAGGTCGACCGCCGCATCGAGGCGGCCAACCGGTTGCTGCACAGCCCGGTGCAGGTCCAGACCGATCGCCCGAGCGGCAAGGAAAGCATTTTTTCGCGAGCCCTGTGGCGCGAGCATCAGCGGCGCATGGCCGACCGGCTGGGCGAGCTTGGCGGCGACGTGCCGCGCACGCGCGTCCCCGAGCATGACCCGTGGGCGTTGCGCGCCGTTGCGGCGCTTTTGTTGGTCACCGCCTTTGCCTTCTCCTTCGGGCCGTCGGGCGGCAAGCTGACTGACGGGTTTGTTGCCCGTGCCGCGCGCGACGTCGTGCCGCCGCGCATTGATGCCTGGGTGACGCCACCGGCCTATACCGGCAGGCCACCAGTATTCCTCAACGCCCCTGTCCTTGCCAACAATGCCAATCAAGCGGCGCCGACCTTCACCGTTCCGGAAGGCAGCGACGTGTCGCTGCGCGTCACGGGCGGTTCGGGCGAGGAAACGCTGAACTACGCCGACGCCGGCGGCAACACCCGCGCCATCGATCCGACCGGGCCGCAAGCCAAGCCAGAGGCAAATACTGCAACGCCTTCCACCGTGCGCCAGTTCAGCGGCAAGTTGACGGCCGACGGCATGCTGACGCTGCAATCCGGCGACGGCGAGCTCGGCCGCTGGGCCTTCGCCATAATCCCCGACAAGCCGCCGCAGATCCGCTTTGTCGGTGAGCCGAAACGCGCCGTCAACGGCGCCTTCGAGCTCAACTACCAGATCGACGACGACTATGGCGCGGCCTCCGCCAAGGCGGTTTTCGCATTGGCCGATCCGCAGGTGCCCAACGCGCATCCGCTCTATGGCCCGCCGGATATGCCGCTGACGTTGCCGCGCCGCGGCGGCAAGGCCAATGCCGCCAAAACGACGAAGGATCTGACCGACCATGTCTGGGCCGGTGGCAACGTCAAGCTGTCGCTTGTCGCCACCGACGGCGCCGGACACACGGCGACCAGCGAAACCAAGACGCTGGTGATGCCGGAGCGGCCATTCTCCAACCCCTTGGCGCGGGCCGTGGTCGAGCAGCGCCGCATGCTGGCGCTCGACGCCTATGCCAAGGACCGCGTCCTCGACCTGATGGATGCGATCACGCTCAGGCCCGAAGACACGTTCGACAATATGGCGCACTACCTCGCCATCATGAGCGCCCGCACCCGGCTGAAGATGGCCGACAGCGACGACCAGTTGCGCGACGAGGTCGCTTACCTCTGGGAGATCGCGCTCGGCATCGAGGAAGGCAATCTGTCGGCGGCGGAGAAGCGGCTGCGCCAGGCGCAGCAGGCGCTGCAGGATGCGATCAAGAACGGCGCTAGCGACCAAGAGATCGAGAAGGCGATGAAGGAACTGCGCGAGGCGATGAACCAGTTCCTGCAGGAATTCGCGGCGCGGGCGCAGCAGAATCCGAATGCGCCACAGATGCAGCAAAACGGCCAGGAACTGCGCCAGAGCGACATCGACCGCATGATGGACCAAATCGAGAACCTGGCGAAATCCGGCAATCGCGACCAGGCGCAGCAATTGCTGTCGGAGCTGCAGGACATGATGAACAATCTGCAGGCAGGCCGCCAGCAGCAAGGCGGCCAGCAGGACAGCGAGATGCGCCAGCAGATGGACAAGCTGGGCGAGATCATGCGGCGCCAGCAGGAGATGATGAACGACACCTTCCGTATGGACCAGATGCAGCGCGGCCAGCAACAGCGCGGGCAGAACCGCGACGAGCAACTCGGCGAGAACGGTGAGCAAGGCCCGATGGGCGAAGAGGGCAAGCCCAGCCCGGGCGACGACCGCGATCCGCTCGGCCGGCCGAAGCCGATGACGCCGCAGGAATTTGCCGATGCGCTGAAGCAATTGCAGGAAGGCCAGGGCAAGCTGCAGAGCGAGCTCGATCAATTGAGGAAGGGCCTCGAAGGCATGGGCCTCGACCCCAATGAGGGGTTTGGCGAAGCCGGCAAATCCATGGGCAATGCCGAACAGGCGCTCGGCGAGGGCGAGGGCGACCAAGCCGTCGGCCACCAGGGCCGCGCATTGGAAGCCTTGCGCAGGGGCGCCAAGGATATGATGAAGCAATTGCAAGCGATGCAAGGCGACCAGGGCGGCAACGGGCAGGGCGGACGCCAGCAGAATGCCGACCGTGACCCGCTCGGGCGGCCCCGCACCAGCGAGGGTCCCGATGACGGAAGTTCGGTGAGAGTGCCTGACGAGATCGACGTGCAGCGCGCGCGCCAGATCCTCGAGGCAATCCGCAAGCGGCTCGGCAACGCGCTCAGCCCCGATATCGAGCGCAGCTATCTGGAGCGGTTGCTGGAGCTGAAGTAAGGCTGCACTCTACATTTTTGGAAGATCGCCGTGCGCGGTCCTCCGTGGTGGCAGCTATCGCCGGACCGAGCGACGTGTTTAACGGTTGGTGAACGCCTCGCGGATCGCCTCTTCCATGCCGTCGATCGCCTCGCCGGAAGCGTTCGGATTGCGCCGCAGCACTACGTTCGAGGAATCGATGTCGCCGAAGCCGTCGGCGGCCGTAAGTTCGCGGCAGCCGGCCGGAATGTTGCTGCGCGAGATCGGCGCAATCGCCAGCCCGGAGGTGACGGCGAGCCGCAGGCCGCCATTGGTATCGCTGGTGTAGGCGACACGATAGGCGAGACCGCGCTGTTCCAGCGACTTTATCGCGAAATCCTTGCACCAGCCGGCGCGGTTGTAGAGCGCGATCGGCACCGGCCGGTCCTCATGCATGTGATGCAGCTCCGACGTCACCCATACGGTCGGATCATGCATCAGCACCTCACCGCCCGAGAGATCCTGCCATTCGAACACCACCGCCAGATCGAGCTCGCCGGCGGCGAGCGCCGCGATCTGCGCACCGGAATGCGCGTAGCGGACGGTGATGTCGACCTGAGGATGGCGCTTGGCAAAGGCACCGAGCGCGCGCGACAGGATCGCGTGGCCATATTCCTCCGGGATACCGATGCGCACCGGCCCGCCAAGCGGCGCCGCGACCATCGATGCCGCCGTCTCGTCGAGCAGCGAAACGATGCGCCTGGCGTTGGCGATGAGCTCGCCGCCGCGCCGCGTCAGCGCCACACCACGCGAGCCGCGCTCGAACAGGCTGTCGCCGACCATGCTTTCGAGCTTCTTCATCTGCATCGAGACCGCCGACTGGGTGCGGCCGGCCCGCTCCGCCGCCTTGGTGAAATTGCCGGTGTCGGCGACCGCGACGAAGGTGCGCAAGAGGTCGCTGTCGAGATTGGGTCGCATGTGCCCGCCATAAGAAAATCTGATTGCTGGCATCATTCCAATTCGTTTGCAACATGTCAAACGGCGGACGATAGTCGCCTCACCCATTGGATATGCGGCCGCGAAATCGGCCGCGGACCAATCAAAAGTCCTCACTCGTACCCGCTGCCCGAAACGGTGGCGGGTTCTTTTTACCCGGATGCAGGCCTGCTTCCGGCCGGCGCGCAGGAGACCGGAGCGCCCATGCAGAATCGGCTTGTGCTCGGCATCCTCAGCCTCTGTCTCGGCGTGTTGGTCTTTTCACTGCAGGACCCGCTGGTCAAGGCGGTGTCGAGCCGCTATCCCGTCACCGAGGTGATGGCGATCCGCTCGATCGTCGCCCTGCCGATCCTGGTTTTCCTCGTCCACGCCGACGTCGGATTGCAGGCGATCCAGTCGAAGCGGTTCGGCATGTTGACGATGCGCGCCTTCATCCAGTTCACCTCCTACACGGCCTACTATCTGGCAATCGCCGCCCTGCCGCTGGCCGACGCGGTGGCGCTCTATTTCATGGCGCCACTGTTCATCATGGCGCTGGCCGGCCCGTATCTCGGCGAACGCGTGTCCTGGCAGGCGCTCGCCACCGTCCTGGTCGGCATGCTCGGCGTGCTGGTGATGGCGCGCCCGGGTGCCGGCGTGTTCGACTGGGCGGCGCTGCTGTCGCTAGGCTCGGCTCTGCTCTACGGTTTTTCGCAACTGATGGCACGCAAGATCGGCGACACCGAATCCTCGACCGTTATGGCGTTTTACCAGAACGGCGCCTATCTGGCCGGTGCTGCCCTGGTGGCGGGGCTGTTTTGGCTGGCAGACATCGACCATGCCGTGCATCCGAGCCTCGAATTCCTAGTCCGGCCATGGGTCTGGCCGACGACGCCGGATCTGCTGAAGATGGGGGCATGCGGCTTCGTTGCCTCGGCCGGCATGATCCTGTTGTCGCAGGCCTACCGGTTGGCGCCCGCCAACAGCGTCGCCACCTTCGAATACACCGGTATCATCTGGTCGCCGCTATGGGGTTTTCTGTTCTTTGCCGAAGTGCCGCGACCGGCGACGGCGGCCGGCGCAGCCCTCATCATCGGCGCCGGCCTGTTTGCGCTCAATGCCAGCCGGCGCCGGAGCGGCGCGCCAGCCATCGCTGCGACCTGCGACCCTGCGTGAAGGCGGTCGGCCTTGGGCTTTAGGCGAAACAGGCGAGCGCCTGTTCGACGCGGGCGCGAATTTCAGCCAGCGTGAACGGCTTTTGCACGACATCGAGAATAACGCCGTCCAATTCCTCGGCGCGCTCGCGCTGATCGGCAAAGCCGGTCATCAGCATGATCTTCATCGCCGGGAACAGCGCCGCTGCCGCCTTGGCCATCTCGATGCCGTCCATCTCCGGCATGCGGATGTCGGACAGCACAAGGTCGTAGCCCCCTTGCGCCGCCCGGATCAGAGAAAGACCGTGCGCGCCGTCGGCGGCAATAGTGACATTATGCCCGGCGCGTTCGAGCGCACGGGCGGCGAGGGTGCGGACGGATTCATCGTCCTCGACGATCAAGAGCTTTGCCATGGGCAGGATATTTGGCGAGGAAAAGTTGATGTTTCCTGAAGGCGCTGAGTGTCGATGAGGCCTTTTCAGAATTCGCTCCGGCGAGTCAGATGGCGTGGTTTTCGAGAACCGGAGCGGAGCGGACGTTCGAGTCCGGGAGCTTCGCGCTTGATCCCGAACTCGGTTTCGATTTCGGAAAGCATCATGCGCAAAATCAAAAGTGCTACAGCGTCCTTTGCGCGTCCAAAGGACGCGCTGCGCTGCAGGAAGCGCAGAACACTGCGTCAGGTGGCCGCCGGAGTAGAATTATCAAAAAGGCCTCAAGCGTCGCCCTTGACCATGCCGACGAACGGCAATTCGCGAAACGCGTGGGCGACGTCCATGCCATAACCGACGACGAAATAATCGGGGCAGTCGAAGCCGACATAGTCGGCGTTGAGCGTGGTCTGGCGGCGCATGCGCTTGTCGAGCAGCACGGCGATGGCACAGCTCCTCGCGCCGCGCGACAGCATGAGGTCGCGGGTGAAGCTCAGCGTCTTGCCGGATTCGAGAATGTCGTCGATGAGAAGCACATCGCGGCCGGCGACCTCGTTGTCGATGTCGCGCAGCACCCTCACCTCACCGCTGGTTGTCCCGGCGCCATAGCTCGAGATGAAGATGAACTCGACCTCCGGCGACAGGCCGACATCGTGCATGGCACGGATAAGATCGGCGGCGAAGATGAATGATCCCTTCAGCACCGAGATTACCAGAAGGTCGTGGTAGTCGTGCCCGGCGATCTCCTTGGCAAGTTCCAGATTCCGCCGCGCGATGGCGGACGCCGAAAACAGGACTTCGATGTCCTTGCCGCGCACAACTGGCATTGGCCGCCTTTCCAGAAATGATCGCCTTGTAGGCGAAGCTGACCGAAAACGGTCTTCAACCCCGTTTCTAGGCATGTCGAGCCGTCTGGCAAGGCCAAATCTTTGGCAGGGCGCCGCGAACGGTCTCCAGCGCGTCGCGAATCGTTTATCTGGTGACCTGTTGATTTTCTGGTGCCGTTCTAACGAACCAGCGCATGGCCGCCCGAAATCCAGAAGGCGGCAAAGGCGGCACCGACGCCGGCAATCCAGAAGATCGGCCCACCGTGCACCCACAACGGCCGTTCGACGGCGGTTTCGGGCTTGCGCAACATGTCCATGCCTTCGATCGAAGGCGTAGAAATCATGCGCGCAGGCGGCGGTGCAAAGTCTGGACTCGTAAAATGGCGGGGCAGCACCTCATAATCGGCATCGATGACGTCGGCGGTCACGTCGCGCATGATGCGTTCCGGCTCGGCGGCCGGATCGGTCATGATTTCGCCGGAAACCGGGCGCGCGGTTCGATCGTCAGCCATCGTGGCCCAACACTACGGCACCTGTTCGCTGTTCGTTTCTTTTGGGTAAACGGAAATGGTTAACGCTTCCCCACCGGAACCCCTGTGACTCGTTTGAAAAGCCCCCAAATTAACCGTCGGTTAACCATGCCGGCCGATGGTCTTTCCACAGAAAGGGCTGGCATCTTGCCGCCGAGAATTTCAGGTCGTCGAAAGTGATCCGCTTCGAAAATGTCGGCCTCCGCTATGGCATGGGTCCGGAGATCCTCCGCGACATCTCCTTGCACATTCCGGAGCGCTCCTTTCAGTTCCTGAGCGGACCTTCAGGCGCCGGCAAGACGACGTTGCTGCGGCTTCTGTTCATGTCGCTGAAGCCGACGCGCGGCCTGATCACCATCTTCGGCAAGGACCGCTCGCGCATCTCGCGCACCGAATTGCCGCATCTGAGACGCCGCATCGGCGTGGTGTTCCAGGATTTTCGCCTGCTCGACCATATGACCACCTACGAGAACGTGGCCTTGCCGCTGCGCGTGCGCGGCCGCGAGGAGGCGACCTACCGCACCGACGTCACCGAGCTGCTGAAATGGGTCGGCCTCGGCGAACGCATGCATGTGCTGCCGCCGGTGCTGTCAGGCGGCGAGAAACAGCGCGCAGCGATCGCCCGGGCGTTGATCGAGCAGCCCGAGATCCTGCTCGCCGACGAGCCGACGGGCAATGTCGATCCACCACTGGCGCGACGCCTGCTGCGGCTGTTCATCGAGCTCAACCGGCTGGGCACTGCCGTGGTGATCGCCACGCACGACCTCGGCCTGATGGAACAGGTCGACGCACGGCGCATGATCCTGGCCGGCGGAAGGCTGGACATCTATGACTGAGCTCTCCGTCGAACATTTCGAGGGTCACGACGCCGCGGCGGCCAAGCCCCGCGTCCAGCGCAAGATGGCGCCGATCGTGCCGGCGCAGAACATCGCCGGCCGGGCGCTGGTGCTGGTCATCGCCATCATGACGTTTCTGTCCTGCCTGACGTTTGGCGCAGTCACGCTGGTGCGTGACACCGCCTCGGTCTGGGAGAACCAGATCTCGCGCGAGGCGACCATCCAGATCAAGCCGGTCGACGGCCTCGACATGGAGGCCGCACTTGCGCTGGCCTCGCAGATCGCCGGCGAATTCCCCGGCGTGAAAAGCGCCAGGATCGTCGACCGCGAAGCGACGGCCCGGCTGCTCGAGCCTTGGTTGGGCTCGGGCCTGAACATCGATGAGCTGCCGGTGCCGCGTCTGATCATCATCACCATCGACGAGAACAGTCCGCCCGATTTCGCCGCACTGCGCGCGGCGATCACGCCGAAGCTGCCGAGTGCCTCGCTCGACGATCATCGCACCTGGGTCGACCGGCTGGTTGCCATGGCCCGCACCACGGTAACGATCGGTATCGCAGTGCTGGCACTGATGCTGTCGGCGACGGTGCTGACCGTGGTATTCGCGACGCGCGGCGCCATGGCCGGCAACGGCCACATCATCGAGGTGCTGCATTTCGTCGGCGCCGAGGCGCGCTTCATCGCGCGCGAATTCCGCCGGCATTTTCTGGTCACCGGCATGAAGGGCGCCGCGGCGGGCGGCGCCGCGGCAATCCTCGTCTTCATCGTCTTCTCCTGGTGGTCGTCACGCAACATGGCAACGCCGCAGGCCGACCAGGCGACCGCCCTGTTCGGCAATTTCGCCATCGGCTCGGCGGGTTATCTCGGGGTCGCTGTCATGGTGCTGGTGATCGGCGCGCTGACCGCGGCAACCTCCCATTTCACCGTGGTTACCTATCTCAGCGACATCGACATTCGCCAGCCGGACGCCGGCTAAAGGAAAGATCGATCACGGATGAAAACGCATCGTCACGAAAATTGCATTTTTTTCCTACCAAAGGCCGTATTTCGGGGTTAACCATTTCATGATGGACGTTCGGGACTCGACCGATACCGCTGGGTGCATGCCAGTGCTGGTTGCGCGTCCGCATGAATTCGCCGGGCCTGATGAATTTGCCAAGCCGGATCAGTTCGCCAAACACGGGCGGCTGCTGGCAGCCCGCTCCTTGCGACTTTCGGCCCTCGTTCTGCTCGCCCTTGTGGCGCTGTTTGTCGCCGGCTTCGGCTGGTTCGCCAACACCGTCAGCCGTCTGACGACGCCCGCCGATCCGGCAAGGGCCGACGCTATCATCGTGCTGACCGGCGGTCAGTCGCGCCTCGACGCCGCGATGGGCCTGCTTGCGTCCGGCAAGGGCGAGCGGCTTCTGATCAGCGGCGTCCATCCTTCCGCCAGCCGCCGCCAGCTTCAAGCCGCGACCGGCGGCGACAAGAGGCTGTTTTCCTGCTGCGTAGACATCGACCGCGCCGCGCTCGACACGATCGGCAATGCCGAGGAAAGCGCCAAATGGGTCGAGGACCATGCCTACGGCACGGTCATCCTCGTCACCAACAATTATCACATGCCGCGCAGCCTGCTGGAAATGGGCCGGCTGCTACGCGGCGCCAGGCTTGAACCCTATCCGGTGGTCAACACCAACCTCGGGAATGGCGGCTGGCTGACCAAGCCGGAAGCGCTGCGCGTGCTGTTCACCGAATACAGCAAATACCTGCTGGCGCTGGCGCGTGGCATCATGCCGGTGAAGCAACCGCCCAACAGCGTCACGCTGGCCGACGCCGCGGGCGGAAACTGAACGGCACCGGCAGTTTTTATTCCCTGGCTGTTGCACCCGAGCGCAAGCGCGCGATCTCCTGCTCGAGCCGTTCTATACGCCTGTCGCGTTCGGCCAGAGCCGCCGCCACATCGGCCGCTTCGAAACGCTGCGGGATGTGCTGTGAGCAATTGGAATCCCAGGCAGAAACGGTAAACAGGATGACCTGTTCGGGTCGCGCTTTGTAGTCTTGCGGCACCAGCTTTGCCATCAGTTCGGCATCGCCCTCGACGACCTGCGCTGTGCCCCAGATCTTGATGCGCTGCCGGTGGGCATAATCGATGAGGAACAGGAAAGCCTGTGGGTTGTCGCTGAGATTGCCTTGGGTGATGAACTGCCTGTTGCCGGAAAAATCGGCAAAGCCGATCGTCCGTTCGTCGAGCACCTTGAGGAAACCGGCAGGCCCGCCGCGATGCTGGATGTAAGGCTGCCCGTCAGCATTGGCGGTCGACAGGAAGACGCTGGTCTGCGCCTCGATGAAGGCGGCGAGATCGGGCGTGATTGCCGCCTGCCAGCCACCACGCTCCTCAACACGGGCATAGGCCTGGCGCGAGCCCTTGCGGGCTTGGATCGCCTTCACCGTCGGTGTGAAGGCAACATCGCTGGTGTGAGCGTTCATGAAGACCCTCCTCAACTGCCGAGCTACGCTGCATTACTCACCGAAAAGTAGATACTTCCATCTTCGAGAAGCAGATGCCATATCTGCGATGCGTCCTTCCATTCTTCGGAAGGGCCAATTTTTTCGGGAAAGCTATGGATCGCCTCCACTCCATGTCGCTTTTCGTTGCCGCGGCGGAGACAGGCAGCCTTTCGGCTGCCGGGCGTCGCTTCGGCATTCCGCTGACGACGGTCAGCCGCAAGGTTTCGGACCTGGAAAGGCACCTGAAGACACGGCTGTTGAACCGCTCGGCGCGGCAGCTGTCGCTGACCGATGCCGGCCACGCCTATCTCGCCGCCTGTCGTCGCATTCTCGACGAGGTCGGCGAGGCCGAGCGAATAGCCGCCGGCGAGTACAGCGCCCCGACCGGCGAACTGATCGTCACCGCGCCGATCGTCTTCGGCCGCCTGCATGTGCTGCCGGTCGTCACCGCCTTTCTCGCCGCCTACCCCGACGTAAGTGTGCGGCTGACACTCGCCGACCGGATAACCCAGTTGGTCGAAGAGCACATCGATCTCGCCATCCGCATCGGCGCCCTTGCCGATTCGAGCCTGGTCGCCATCCGCCTCGGTTCGATCCGCCGCGTCGTTTGCGCGAGCCCGGCCTATCTCGCCGAGCACGGCACGCCGAAAAAGCCGCAGGAGCTTGCGGCACACAGTGCGATCACCTTCGAAGGGCTCAACGCCTCCGCCTGGAGTTTCGCCACCGGCAAGGCCGAATTCACCGTACCGGTCCGCTCCAGGTTACGGGTCAACACCGCTGAGGCGGCAATCGATGCGGCGATTGCTGGCGTCGGCGTGACGAGGCTGCTTTCCTACCAGATCGCCGCCGCGGTTCGGTCGGGTACGCTGCGCCCCGTGCTGCAGGAGTTCGAGCCCGAACCATGGCCGGTGAGCCTCGTCCATGCCGGCCAGGGCCTGCTGCCGGTGAAGCTGCGCGCGTTCCTCGACTTCGCCGCCCCACGCCTGAAGCAGCGCCTGCTGCAGGCGGCGTGGCAGGCGTGACGAAAGACGGCCTACCGCAAAACCGGGCCGATCGCCCGCCTCGCACCGTTTCCTTTTTGCCGGCGCTTGGTGTAACCAACGCACACCTCCTCACCGGGCACTTGCTGTATGCTCTATTTCCGCTCGCTGGCGTTCAATCTCGCCTTTTACCTCAATCTGATCGTCCAGATGATCCTCTGGACCCCGTATTATTTCCTGTCGCCGCGCCACCGCGCCTGGTTCGTGCCGAAATTCTGGTCGCGCACCAGCATGTGGCTCTACGACAAGATCGCCGGCACCAGAAGCGAGATCACCGGCCAGGAGAACCTGCCTGAAGGCTCCTTCATCCTGGCGCCGAAGCACCAGTCCTTCTGGGACACGATCGCTTTCCTGCCGTTCCTCGACGATCCCGTTTACATATTGAAGCGGGAGCTGACCTGGATCCCGTTCTTCGGCTGGTACATCTTGAAGATGCGGATGATTCCGGTCGACCGCGGCAGCCGCTCGAAGGCATTGAAGATGGTGATCGCCGCGACCAAAGAGGAATTGGCGCGCAATCCCCGCCAGCTCATCATCTATCCCGAGGGCACGCGCCGGGCGCCGGGCGACGAGCCGGTCTACAAATACGGCATCGTCGAACTCTACGCGCAACTTGGCATTCCGGTGGTGCCGGTCGCTCACGTCGCCGGCCTCTATTGGCCGCGCCGCAAATTCCTGCGCTATCCCGGCACGATCAAGGCGCGCTTCCTGTCGCCGATCCCGCCCGGCCTCGGCAAGGACGAATTCATGCAACGGCTGATCGGCGAGACGGAGGCCGCCTGCGACCAGCTCCTCGTCGAGGCGTCGCAAACGCCGAACCCGCCGCCGATGCCGCCGACTGCGGTGAAAAGGCTTGGTGAGCTGGACGCGAAACCTGAATTGAAAGGCTGAGCCAACGGCCTCAGATGCCACAAGGGCTCACGGCAGGGCAGCCAGGGCGGCTGTTGCAACCAGCGTCACGGCAAACACCAGATTGATGATCCGCGAAGCCAGCGGTTTGCGCAGCAAACGTGCAAAGGCTGCGCCGGCGAGAAGCCACAAGAGATGAATGGCAACGATCATCAAGGTGAGAACCCCCAGCTTGGCTGAAATACCGAGACCGCCGGCGCCGGAAGACGCGCTGGCGAACACGGCGGCAATCGCCACATAGGCTTTCGGGTTGGCAACAGCCAGAAGAAACCCGCCAAGGAAAGTGGGAAGCGCCGCTCCACGGACGCGTGCCGTCAGTGGCGGCGCCGTCGCTATCTTGAACGCCAGGTAAAGGATGTAGGCTGCCGAGGCGACCGCCAGCAGCGCCGCGAGCTTCGGCAACGCGGCGAGAACGGCCATGATGCCCGTCGCCACCACCACGAGCACGAGGATCGTGCCAACAACGATCCCCGAGGCATAGCGGAGCGAATCCCGCAGGCCGAACGCGGCGCCGACCGCGGTGACGCTTATCGTCGCCGGCCCCGGGCTGCCCATGACGATGGCCGATGCCAGCACAAGCGCCAGCAATTGCTGCCATAGCTGCTGATCGAGAAGAACCTGTCCGGCCATGCGGCGTCCCTGCATCCTGTGACGATGTAGGACGGTAGGCAAGGCAGCGGTGCGGGTCTTGAACGATCGTGCGCGGCTATGCGCTGGCCTTGTCGAGCTCGGCGATATCGTCCGGACTGAGCTGCAACGACGCCGCACGCACCAGGCTGTCGAGCTGGCCGAGCGTCGTCGCGCTGGCGATCGGAGCGGTGACGCCGGGGCGCGCCATGACCCAGGCCAGCGCCGCTTCCGCCGGCTTGGCCGAATGTCTGGCCGACACGGCGTCGAGCGCTGAGAGAATGCGCATGCCACGCGCGTTGAGATACCCTTTCACACCGCCGCCGCGCGGGCTTTTGCCGAGATCGGCTTCGCTGCGGTACTTGCCGCTCAAAAACCCTTTGGCGAGGCTGAAATAGGTGATGACGCCGATGTCCTCGGCCACGCACAGATCACGCAGCGGACCATCGAAGAACGAGCGGTCGTAGAGGTTGTATTCCGGCTGCAGCACCTCGTAGCGCGGCAGGCCGCGCAGGCTTGCTACGTCGAGTGCGGCGCGCAATTGGGCGGCGTCGAGGTTGGAAGCGCCGGCATAGCGGATTTTGCCCTTGTCGAGCAGTTTCTGGTAAGCACCGAGCGTTTCCTCATACGGGGTCGCAGGGTCGGGCCAGTGCGACAGATAGAGATCGACGGTATCGACCTGCAGCCGCTTCAGCGAGGCATCAATGGCCTTTTCGATATAGGCGGCGGACAGATCCCTTTTGCCCTGCCCCATGTCCGAACCGACCTTGGTGATGACGACAACCCTGTCGCGGTTGCCGCGGCTCTTCATCCATTTGCCGATGATGGTTTCGGATTCGCCGCCCTGGTGGCCGGCAATCCAGCGCGAATAGGAATCGGCCGTGTCGATGGCGTTGAGACCGGCGTCGACAAAGCGGTCGAGCAAGTCGAACGAGGTTTTCTCACCGGCGGTCCAGCCGAACACATTGCCGCCCAGAACCAATGGCGCGATGGATAGGTCGGTGCGACCGAGACGACGTTTCTGCAAGGCTGATCTCCATGGTGATTCATGCTGAGGCGGGTGGGAGCCGCCGACCGGGCTAACCTATGTCGCGCCATGGCAACGTCAAACGCATAGCCTCTTTTCCAACCCGCTGGCGCTTCACAAAACCGCGACCCGCCGCGCCGTGTCCGGCTTCCAAACCAGCCCCTCTGAGGAAATTGGCAAGTTTAGCACATAGATTGTCAAATCTGCCAATTCTGGCCTTTGCCGGCCGGCCATAAGTTCCGCGGCGCCGACGCAAATTTCGGCACGGTCTGGCCAAGCCCAGACGGTTTGCCCCGGATCGTTTGTTATGGAGACCGGCATGAAGGCAATTGTATTTGACGCCATCGGCTCGCCGCGCGACGTGCTCTACGTTGACGACCTGCCGATGCCGCGGATCGGCGATGGCGAGGTGCTGGTCAGGATGGTCTCGGCCTCGATCAATCCGGGCGACTTCCTGTTTATCCAGAACCTCTATCCCGAACCGAAGAAGCCGCATTTTCCCCAGCAGATCGCGGGAAACCATGGCGCCGGCATCGTCGAAGCCGTTGGCGCGAACGTTTTGCTGGAACCGGGCACGCTCGTCGCGTTCAGCTATTATGGCAGTTGGGCCGAGTACGCGGCCATTCCCGCCGAATGGCTGATCCCGTTGCCTGCCGGCTATCCGGTCGAACGCGCCGGGCAGATGGTGAACCCCATTACCGCGTGGGATCTGATGGTGGATTCCCGTGTGCGGCCTGGCCAGTGGCTGGCTGTCACGGCCGGCTATTCGTCGATTTCGACAATGGTGATGCAGTTCGCCCAACGACGCGGCATCAACGTGATCGCGCTGGTGCGGCGCTCGCACCAAAGCTTCGATCTGAAGACGCTTGGCGTCGCCGCCATTCTTGACCTTTCGGACTTGAAGGCAAGTATCCGGGAAGCCGTGATGGATATCACCGGTGGCGCCGGATTGAACGGGATTATCGACAATGTCGGCGGACCTGTCAGCGGCGAATTGATCCGCACCCTGGCGCTCGGCGGGCAGATGGTGATCAATGGCGGCATGAGTGCCGAGCGCTTCGAACTTCACAATTTCGATGTGTTGCTGAGCGGCGTCGAGATCAGGGCGAATATCTATCGCTACTTCTTTTCGCCGCCGGTCGAAGCCGAACGACCTGTGCTACGCGAGATCATCGACATCTTCGGCCAGCCCGGCTTCCACGTTCCTGTCGGCGGTCTCCGCCCGTTGACCGAGTTCAAGCTCGCCGTGGCAAACAGTCTGGATCGCGCCGATCTTGGCAAACAGATTTTCAGGATGTAGCCCGGACCACGACGCCGCAAGCATCATGGTCAACGACCAAAGAAGCTACGTCGCGACCCGTCTTGTCACCTCTTCCAGCCAGCGATCGCTTATACCCAGTGCTTCGAGGTGCTCCAGCGTGCTGAGCACGTAATCCTCATTCCTCCCCGACTGGCCGACGGCGCCGCGAACGACGGCTGCTGCCTCGGCGGCGTCGAGCGCACCGGCATATTGCTCATGGCTGCGGTCCACGACATAGGCGATGGCTTCGACCGTCTCGCCCCCATCCGTTTCACGCTTGTCGAGGCGAACGCTGAGCACACGCTCGAGATAGACGTTGGTGACCAGCTCGCGTTCGCGCAGATAGGTGATGACCTCGTTGCGCAGCTCGCCTGGAACCCGGAACGCCAGCCCGATGCAGGAGCCGCCGCGGTCGAGGCCGAGCACCAGGCCCGGCCGTTCGCGCGAGCCGCGATGCACGAAAGAATAGACGCAGAGCGAACGGCGATAGCCATGCAGGCGGGCACGCCGCGTCTCGACATGTGCGAATCCCGGCCGCCAGATCAGTGAGCCGTAGCCAAAAACCCAAAAATCGCCCATATCGCCAAGCCTGATTGTGACGAACCACCCCACCGGTGGTGTTTCAGTCCGTCTACCTGTTGTTGCCGAAAGCGACAGCCCGCCCGTGTCACCCGCGTTAACGAAAGCCGCAGCATGACGTCAAGTGACGAGCGCCCGCCGCCCAGCCAACGTCGCCGCCTGTTGTGGCTTGCCGCTTTCATCCTCGTGCTGTTCGGCATCTACAGCGCCGGCTGGTTCTACCTGGCGGATCTGGTCGAGAGCGCAACCGAAAAGGCGGTCGCCGATCTCGACGACAAAGGCATCAAGGCCGACTGCGCCAATCTCGCGGTCAGCGGCTATCCCTTCACCTTCACCCTTTCCTGCGACAGTCTGGCTTACGAGGACGACAGCCGCAACGTCGCTGCATCGACAGGCAAAATCAACGCCGCCACGCAGATCACGCGGCTTCTGTCGCCTGCCGCCGAGTTCAGGGGGCCGCTCAGGACCTCTGTTCCCGGCATGACGCCGCTGTGGATCGACTGGGATGATTTGCAAGCCGACATGAAGCTGTCCTGGCCGCTGCCGAGGCGCCTCTCGCTGCAGGCAGAAGGCCTGTCCGGCCAGACCGATCCGGCGGACGACACCGATCCCGTCTCGCTGTTCAGCGCCGGAACCGCCACCGGACAATTGCGCCCAAACGGCCCGGACATCGACTATGCCGGCAATTTCACCGATCTCGAAATCGACGCAGAGGCCATCGGCGGGCGCGTCTTGCCACCGCTCGACGGCAGCGGCGACGTGACATTGAAGAACGGCGTGACGCTGATCAAGGCAAGTCCGAAGAGCCTGCGCGGCCAGGCGGCCGAAATCCACGAGCTCGATCTGTCGTCCGGAACCGCGCGCATCACCGTTTCCGGACCGCTGTCGATCGATGACGACGGTCTCATAAATGCCGACCTGATGATCAAGCTCACTGATCCGAAGGCCGTGGCGGCAATCCTCGCCACCGCCATCCCCGAGCAGAAGAAAGAAATCCAGACCGGCTTCGCCGGACTGGCGCTGCTCGGCAACGCACCGTCGATGCCGCTGAAGATCGTCAAGGGCAAGGCCTCGCTCGGCTTCATCCCGCTCGGCAAGATCAAGCCGCTCGACTAGAGCATTCCAGGAAAAGTGTGAACGGTTTTCCGTCCGGAATTGCGTCAAACAAAAAGATAGACCGGTTCGGCGTTTTCCGTGAAACGATGAACCGTTCTGGGGCGGCACGGCCTGCGATCGGCTTGCCGCGGCTTATCCCTTCGGCGGGTGTTCGACTGCCTGGCGGCCGAAATCCGGTACGTCGATGTCCTGGCCGGCCTCGATGATCGAGCGGCGGACAGCGCGGGTGCGGGTGAACAGGTCGAACAGCTTTTCGCCGTCGCCCCAGCGGATCGCCCGCTGCAGCGAGGACAGATCTTCCGAGAACCGCGCCAGCATTTCGAGGATGGCGTCCTTGTTGTGCAGGCAGACGTCGCGCCACATGGTCGGGTCGGACGCCGCGAGACGGGTGAAGTCGCGAAAGCCGGAAGCCGAGTATTTGATGACCTCGGACTTGGTCACCGACTCCAGATCGTCGGCGGTACCGACGATGTTATAGGCGATGATGTGCGGCAGGTGCGAAACGATGGCCAGCGTCATGTCGTGATGCTGGGGGTCCATCGTGTCGATGTTGGAGCCGCAGCGGCGCCAGAATTCCGAGAGCTTTTCCAGCGCCACGGGATCGGTGCCGGCCAGCGGCGTGAAAATGCACCAGCGGTTCTCGAACAGTTCGGCAAAACCGGCATCCGGTCCCGATTTTTCGGTGCCGGCCAAAGGATGGCCGGGGATGAAGTGCACGCCATCAGGCACATGCGGCTGCATCTGCGCGATCACCGATGCCTTGGTCGAGCCGACATCGGTGAGGATGGCGCCCTTCTTCAGCGCCGGTGCGATCTCCTGGGCGACCGTGCCTGAAGAGCCGACCGGCACCGAAACGATGACCAGATCGGCATCGCGAACCGCTTCTTTCGCATCTGTCGTGTAGGTGTCGCCAAGGCCGAGTTGGCTCGCCCGCTCCAGCGTCGCTTCGCTGCGCGTCGAAATGGCGACTTGGCCGGCAAGTCCCTCGCGGCGGATGACGCGGGCCAGCGACGAACCGATCAGGCCGATGCCGACCAGCGCGATCTTTTCGAACATCGGTGAGGTCATGGTGCCCTAGCTTTTCAGGAATGTCGCGAGTGCTGCGACAACGCCGCGATTAGCCTCTTCGGTGCCGATGCTCATGCGCAGCGCGTTGGGAAAACCGTAGCCGGAAACGCGCCGCAATATGTAGCCGCGCGCACTGAGGTAGTCGTCGGCGGCCGCCGCCGAATGCTTTTTGTCCTCGGGAAAGTGGATCAGGATGAAATTGCCGACGCTCGGGGTCACCCGCAGCCCGAGCCCGGTCAATTGCTCGCTCAGCCAGGCCAGCCAGGTCTCGTTATGCGCGACGCTGCGCTCGATATGAGCCCGGTCGCGGATCGCCGCGATGCCTGCCTCGATCGCCGTCGCATTGACGTTGAAGGGCCCGCGCACGCGGTTGATCGCGTCGATGACGTGCGTTGGCGCATAGATCCAGCCGATCCGCGCGCCACCGAGGCCCAATTTCGAGAAAGTGCGGGTCATGACTACGTTTTCCGCGCTGCCCACCAACTCGACGCCAGCTTCATAGTCGTTGCGCCGGACATATTCGGCGTAGGCGGCATCCAGCACCAGAAGCACGTTTCGCGGCAGGCCCGCATGCAGGCGGCGCACCTCCTGGAATGGCACGTAAGTGCCGGTCGGGTTGTTCGGATTGGCAAGGAAGATGATCCTGGTACGCGGCGTCACCGCGGCGAGGATCGCATCGATGTCGGCGCGTTCATCAGTCTCCTTGACCGTTACCGGGACGGCACCGGCCGACTGGATGTAGATCTTGTAGACCATGAAGCCGTGTTCGGTGATGATGGCTTCATCGCCGGGCGCGAGGTAGGTCTGCGCAAGCAGGCCCAGGATCTCGTCGGAACCGTTGGAGCAGACGATGTTCGCCGGATTGAGCCCGTGCACGTCGGCGATCGCCTCCCGCAGGCGCCTGGCGCTGCCGTCGGGATAGACCGCGAGCTTGTCGGCGACCGCGCGCGCGGCCTCTATCGCCTTTGGCGAAGGACCGAGCGGGTTCTCGTTCGCCGACAGTTTGTGGACTTTGACGACACCTTCAGGCGCCGCGCTCTTGCCGGGCACATAGGCTTCGATGTCCATGATGCCGGCGCGGGGCGTTGGACGTGTCTGATCCGGTGTCTGGCTCATTCCATGAAATCCGTCGAGGAAGCCTCCATCCGGAAGCCGCAGCGGAAATACAAGCCGTGGCCCGGAATGTCGAGGGGCGGCAATTCGGGATCAATAACTTGCCGTTGACGAAGCCATGCGTCAGTCCTAGAAGAGCAGCGACAGTTCCGTGGTGATTTGGCCGGTCGGCTTGCAGCCACGTTAAACAACTTGCTAAAGGGCCGTTTGCATCTTGTAACCGGCTTTGCGAAGGCATGGCCGGTTTTTTGTTGCCCTGACTGGTTGTTGCCCGAACCGGCGGACAACTGAAGGCCGGGCAAGGAGATGTGATGGTCGCTTTGCGCGCGCGAAAAACCAACAACGAGGCCGACCAGCCGTCGAGCCCGGTGTTGCGTTTCGGCGCCGACAAGCCGCTCAAGCTCGACGCCGGCACGCTGCTGTCGCCGTTCCAGATCGCCTACCAGACCTATGGCACGCTCAACGACGCGCGCTCCAACGCCATCCTCGTCTGCCATGCGCTGACCGGTGACCAGCATGTCGCCAACACCAATCCGGTGACCGGCAAGCCGGGCTGGTGGGAAGTGCTGATCGGCCCCGGCAAGATCATCGATACCGACCGTTTCTTCGTCATCTCGTCCAACGTCATCGGCGGCTGCCTCGGTTCCACCGGCCCCGCCTCGACAAATCCCGCAACCGCCAAGCCTTACGGGCTCGACCTGCCGATCATCACCATCCGCGACATGGTGCGGGCGCAGCTGATGCTGGTCGAGCATTTCGGCATCGAACAGCTGTTCAGCGTGCTGGGCGGCTCGATGGGCGGCATGCAGGTGCTGCAATGGGCCTCCAGCTATCCCGAGCGCGTCTTCTCGGCCCTGCCGATCGCCACCGGCGCCCGCCATTCCTCGCAGAACATCGCTTTCCACGAGGTCGGCAGGCAAGCGGTGATGGCCGACCCCGACTGGCATGGCGGCAAATATTTCGAGCACGGCAAGCGACCGGAAAAGGGGCTGGCGGTGGCGCGCATGGCCGCCCACATCACTTATCTGTCGGAAGCAGCGCTGCACCGCAAGTTCGGCCGCAACCTGCAGGACCGCGAAGCGTTGACCTTCGGCTTCGATGCCGACTTCCAGATCGAGAGCTATCTGCGCCATCAGGGCATGACCTTCGTCGATCGCTTCGATGCCAACTCCTATCTCTACATGACCCGGGCGATGGACTATTTCGATCTCGCCGCCGACCATGGCGGCCGGCTGGCCGATGCCTTCGCCGGCACCAAGACCCGTTTTTGCCTGGTCTCCTTCACCAGCGACTGGCTGTTCCCGACCGAGGAGAGCCGCTCGGTCGTTCACGCGCTGAACGCGGCCGGCGCCTCGGTATCGTTCGTCGAAATCGAGACCGACCGCGGCCACGACGCCTTCCTGCTCGACGAGCCGGACCTGTTCGCCGCCATCAAAGGCTTCATCGCCTCGGCGGCCCGGGCTAGAGGGCTCGGCGCATGACCTCGAAAAGTTGCACGCTTTTCGGATCAGGACCATGTGCCAGGCATCAGCGCATGACCCTGAAAAGTTGCAGACTTTTCGGATCAGGATCATGCGCCAGGCATCAGCGCATGGCCCCGAAAAGTTGCAGACTTTTCGGATCAGGACCATGCGCCAGGCAGGAGCCGAGCCAATGAGCGTCAACCGCGCCCAGCGCGTCGACCTCGAAGTCGTCGCCGATCTCATCCCGCCGCAGTCGCGGGTGCTGGACGTCGGTTCCGGCGACGGCCTGCTGCTCGAATTGCTGCAGGCGACCAAGAAGGTCGACGGCCGCGGGCTGGAACTGTCGCAGCGCGGCGTCAACGAATGCGTGGCGCGCGGCCTGTCGGTCATTCAAGGCGATGCCGACAAGGACCTCCAATTCTATCCCGACAAGGGCTTCGACTTTGTCGTCTTGTCGCAGACCTTGCAGGCGACCCGCAATCCGAAGCTGGTGCTCGACGAACTGCTCCGGATCGGCAACCGCGCCATCGTCTCATTTCCCAATTTCGGCCACTGGCGGGTGCGCTTTTCGCTGCTCTTCAACGGCCGAATGCCGGTGACCAAGGACCTGCCCTATTACTGGTACGACACCCCCAACATCCATTTCTGCACCATTCGCGATTTCGTCAATCTATGCGACGAGCTGGGCGCGACGGTGGAAAAGGCAACCGCGCTCGACGCCAACGGCCAGCGGATCGGCTTCTCCATGCCGTGGTGGTTCTGGAACTTTTTCGGCCAGCAGGCGGTATTTCTGCTGAAACGATAGGTTAACAGGCAGAAGCAACGAACCTCCGACCTCCGCAAAAAACCATATTTTCAGTTTTCCATTCAATGAAGTTGCCCAGCATTCTTTGTTGCTTTAACAGGTCTCAAATGGGTTGGTTTGGGGAAGCAATGAAGACGCTAGTATTAGCAACAGCTTTGATATCGGCCACTTTGATTTCTGGGTGTACGACATCGAAGACCGATTTCCAGAATGGACAAGTCGCGTTGAGCGGCAGCCCGGCGCTGAAGCGGCAGGCGATCCAGCGGTGCATGACCAAGTTCAAGATGCGGTTCGGCAAGGTTGAAAGGGCAAACCTCGCCGCGCTCATGAACGTCCCGGACGCCGGATTGGAACACACGTTCTGCACGCGATTGATGAACGGCTTCGCGAACGGGAGGATCAACTACTCGGATTATCTGGCTGCATTGTCGCACGGCGACATGTCCAACGCGATCAAGGTGCTGCAGGGGCGGTGAAGCTGCCGATGCAGACGCGATCCAAATTCAGTGTCGCCGGACAGATGGCGGCGCCATAGAAGCCGATCGTAGCCGATCATTGCCCTATTCAAGTACGTCGGTGGCCTTGTGCGGGTGCTCGACGCCGTCGACGAAGACCACGTCGGACTGAGAATTCGCGGTGCGCAGCGGCAAGATCTCCTGATAGGCGGGCGAGCGGTACCATCCGCGCGCCTGCTGCATGTCTGGAAACTCGATCATGACGAGGTGCCCCGGCCAATTGTTTTCAACCACGTCCACCTCGCTGCCATGCACAATGAAGCGCCCGCCGAACTGCTCAAGCGTGGCATCGATCTTCTGCAGGTACTCGACGATCGGCGGCCCCGGCGTGACCTGGCGCATATGGGCGACGGCGTAGGCGGTCATGGTGTAACTCCTTGTGGTCGAAAGCCGGACAACCGGCTTGATGGGAGCAGTTTGCCGGGACGTTGCGCGCTGGTCGATTACCCCCGAGGTAATGACACCGAATACAAAACTGGCGCGCCGCTGCCGTCACCTGAAAGATATTTCTGCCTGGCACCGATGATTTCCGCCCACCTGCGCTGTCCTTATCGATGAGCGCGCCTGGATGGTCCGGCGGCCGGGAACAGAGAGGTGATCCATGGGATCGTTGCAAAATCAGAATGTCGTCGTCGTCGGAGGCAGCCGGGGTGTCGGCCGCTCCATTGCGGAGGTCGCCCTCAAGGAGAAAGCGACGGTGCTGGCGGTCGCCCGCGGAAAACAGGCCCTGGCGCAATTTGCCTGGGAGGTCTCCGGCGTGAAGACGCTCGCGATCGATGCGACGGTGGACTCCGCCCCCGATAAGGTCTTCGCCGCGCTTGAGCCGGACGTGCTGGTGATCTGCGCAGGTGCGCTGGCCCCTTCCGCGCCGGTGCATGAACAGAACTGGAAGGCCTTCTCGGCAAATTGGGACACCGACGTCAAGGCGTCGTTCCTGTTTTGCCGGGCCGCTCTGCGCCGTCCGCTCAAGCCGGGAACCCGGATCGTTCTGATCTCCAGCGGCGCGGCCTTGACCGGCGGACCACCCAATGCCGGCGGCTATGCCGGCGCAAAACGCATGCAGATGTTCCTGGCCGGTCATAGCCAGAAGGAGTCGGACCGGCTTGGCCTCGGCCTGCGCTTCATGGCGCTCGCGCCGATGCGGATCATGCCGGAGACCGGCGTGGGCAAGGCCGGCGTCGACAGCATCGCGGCCTATATGGGCATCCAGCCGGCGGACTTCATCGCCGCCATGACCGACATGCAGACGCCGGCCGATGTCGGACGGGCGGTGGTCGCACTCGCCACCGGCCAGCCGCAAGGCAGTTCCTTCATGGTGAGCGGGAGCGGGCTTGCCCCGGCCGCCTGAGGCGCGCGTAATGCAAACCTGACCCGGAACCCGAAAGTAGCATGACAGACGCTCAACCACCTCTGGAACCGGCACGTCAGCCGATCCTCGATCGGCTGGCCTTCGAGAAGGTCACGGCCGCGCATCGCCGCGAGCTCAAGCTGCATTGCTATCGCATGATGGGTTCGCTGCACGAGGCCGACGACCTCGTCCAGGACACGTTGCTTCGCGCCTGGCGCGCAAGGTCGGAGTTCGACGGGCGGGGTTCGGTTCGCGGTTGGCTCTATGTGATCGCGACCAATGCTTGCCTTAACGCCATCAAGGCGAGGTCGAGGGCGCGTCGCATTCTCCGGGAACCCGGACGGCCGCCGTCGCACGGGGCGGCCATAGGCGGGCCCGTAGCTGACGTCGCGTGGCTGGAGCCCTACCCCGACGCCGAGCTTCCAGACATTGCCGGCAGCGAGCCAGGTCCGGAAGCCCGTTACGAGAGCCGCGAGGCCGTCCAGCTCGCCTTCGTCGCCGCTATCCAGGATCTGCCGCCCAGGCAGCGCGCCGCGCTGCTGCTTGCCGACGTCCTGGGATGGTCGGCCGTCGAGACGGCGCGTTTGCTGGGCGGATCGACGGCTTCGATCAACAGCGCGTTGCAGCGCGCCCGCGCAACGCTGACGGCGCGCTATCCTGGCGGACGGCCGGCCAGCCGATCACGGCCCAACCCCGAAGAAGGCCTGCTGCTCGAACGTTACATGCAGGCCTGGCAGGCCGCCAATCTCGAAGGTTTGATCGAGCTCCTGCGTGAGGACGCCATCTATACCATGCCGCCTTGGCGCGAATGGTATCAAGGCCGCGAAGCGATCCGCGGTTTCTTCGAGACCGTCTGGCCGAGGTTCGGCGGCTTCCGCACGCTGGCCACCGCGGCCAATGGCCAGCCGGCGGTCGGGGTCTATTCCCGCAGCCACGATGACCCGGCGTGGCGGGCCCATTCCCTGCATGTGTTCGAGCCAGCCGAGGGCGGGATCGCTTCCTTGACGATCTTCATAGGGCCGCTCGGGCCATCTCTGTTCCCGGCCTTCGGCCTGCCACCGGCCTAGCTTACCCGTGGGCAAGCCTTACCGGTCGAGTTCCGGGAAATACGGGTCGGAGAAAAACCGCCGGTCGCGCTCGCCTTGCAGGCAGTCGATCGGTGCGTCGGTGCGGATCGTCCTCGGATCCTCCTTGGGATACTCGACGCCGCTGACCTCGAGGATCAGTTTGCGGCGAGTGGCGGTGGCGAATTCGGAAACCGCGTAGATCGGTAGCACGAACGAGCCCGGTCCGCCGGTGACGCATTCGGCATAATACCGGTCGAGATGGCTGAAGGTCGGTGACGGGCTGATCAGGATCGGCAACCCGTTGATGACGATGCCCTTCGCCAGCGCCGCATCGCGTGCCGTTGTGACCGGCAAGCCGGTGTTGTTTGGGCCATCGCCAGAGACGTCGATGACGCGGCGTTTGGCCACGAAGGCCGTGCCATCGAAAAGCTCGGCGCCGAAGGCCACGGCACCGGAAATAGAGGTGCCGCGAAAGCTCCTGAACGGGCGGGCCGCGATCTTGTCGGCGAAAGCGTTGGCGCTCTCCTTGCTGTCGATGACGTGCCAGGCAATGACCGCATCGTCGCGGATGGTGCCGGCCCATTCGAAATAGGCGATGGCGATGCGGCCGGAAGGGCCGGTACGCACGGCATTGATGAAGTCGGGATGTCGCAGCGCCGCGACATAGCCGGCGCGCTGCAGGGCAAACTCCCTTTCATCCATCGACTGCGAGATGTCGACGGCCAGCACCAGCTCGACGTCGACGGCAATGGCATTGGCGGGCGCGGCCACAGGTGCTGCCGGGGCACAGGCAAGGCAGGCGAGCAGGGCGAGAGCGTCAAGCATGGCCGATCGGAACGTTCCCATCTGAAACGATCGCGATAGTTTTTCGCCGCGATCGCGGCGAAATAAAGCTTGGCTTCTATTTCTTTCGGCGAGCCGAGGCGATAATCGGGGGCGGTTCGATGGCGCCTGCCCTGACACGGGCCGGCTTGAGGGGCGGTTGGCCGGCATCCTTGACGATGGTCAACGCTCGCGGGAAGAAGCGGGTATTGTGCTGGCCGCGGCCGATATTGAGGATCGCGGCGTCGGGAAGGCGCTTGTCCAGCATCGACAGCACTTGCCTCAGCGTCGCGCCGTCGAACGCGTCCAGCGCCTCGTCGATGATCACCCATTTCGGCCGTCGCAAGGCGAGCCTGGCAAAGGCCAGCAGACGCTGCTCGTCGTCGCTGAGCTCACGCTCCCAGCGCGCCGAGTGATCGAGCGAGGACGACAGGCGTTGCAGCCCGACATCGGCCAGCACCTCCGAAATCTCGGCATCGCTCGCCTCCGCCGCGCCGTCTGAATGGTTGAGCACCTCGCGCAGCCTGCCGAGCGGGAAATAGGGAGTACGCGGAACGAAGATCGGCGCTTCTCCGGCCGGCATGCCGATCCGGCCGCTGCCCCATGGCCACAGACCGGCAATGGCGCGGAAGAAAAGCGTCTTGCCGGCGCCCGGATCTCCGGTGATCATGACGCGGTCGCCGGCGCGGATTTCGACATGCGGCTCGGCAAGCTTGGTGCATCCGTCCGGCGAGGCAATCTCGAGCTTCTCGAATGTCAGGCTGCCGTCGGGATTTTCGCCGAACGAAATGCGCCTTTCCGTATCGTGCAGCGCGTCGGTGTCGCCGAGCGCGATGCGGAAGTCGGCGACCCGCATCAGCGTGGCGCGCCAATCGGCGATGCCGCCGATATTGTTGATGAACCAGCGCAGCGAGGAATGGACCTGGTTGAAGGCGCCGACCGCCATCATCAAGCCGCCAAAGCTGATATCGCCGGCAAAATAGACCGGGGAAGCGACGAGGATCGGCGCGACGACAGTGATCCAGCCATAGGTGTCGGTTACCCAGGAAAGATTGATCTGGGCGCTGTAGATGCGCCGCATGGCGCCCAGCACCATGCCAAGGTCGAATTCGAGCCGGCGCCTGGCATCGGCCTCGCCATGCGCAAGCGCGATGGCATCGACATTCTCGTTGACGCGAACCACCGAGGAGCGCAGTTCCGCCTCACGCGTATAGCGATCGTTGTTGAAGCGGATCAGCGGCCGCCCGACCAGCCAGCTCAACCACGAAGCTGTGCCCGCATAGAGGATCGCCGCCCAGACCATGTAACCGGGTATGGCCAGCGAATGGCCGCCTATGTGGAAGACGAAGCCGGAAGACAGCGACCACAAGACGCCAACGAACGAGGCAAGCAGGATGCAGGACTGCAGCAGGCCGATGCCGAGACCGGTCGAAAGGTCGGAGAGATGCCCGGCATCCTGCTGCAGGCGCTGGTCGGGATTGACGCCGATGGCGCCGGCATGGGTCAGCCGGAAGGCACGCGCCGGCCGCATCCATTCGCCGATCAGGTCGAGCGTCAGCGCCTCGCGCAGCTTCAGGCGAAGCATCTGGTCGAGCCAGGTCTGGCTGACATTGAGCACCACAAGCCCGCCGGCGATGCCGGCGAAGACCAGAAGCTGATGCAGGAAAGCCGGCATGTCGCGCCGCGCCAGCGCGTCGTAGAAAGGCTGGTTCCAGCGATTGAGCAGAACCTGCCCGATCGAGCTCGCCACGATGACGGCGACGATGCCGATCGCTGCCCAAAGCAATTGTTTTCGCACTGGCGAGGTGGTCAGCGCCAATTTGATTGTTGCCAGCTGCTCACGCAGGCTGCTGGCTTCGATCGACGTGGCAAGCTTCTGGGCGCTGGGCTCGACATCCGGATGATCAGCCATGAGTGGATCCTTGCATTCGGAAGCGGTGCTAAACCCCGGTGATAGGATCGACCGCATATGCCTTCAATCGGGCAGCGAACCCGTCCGCGACAGATAGGTGAGAAAAAGCCTGCGTCGGATCACGAACGCGTCATCCTGGCGACGCCGGACGTTCGGCCCCCGACAGCCGGCCAAGCGTCGGCGCGCCATGCGGCGAGAGAACCGGCACGAAGACGCGGCGGGAGGCGCGCTGCGCCACCGGGACGCCCTGATAGAGCCGCTTCTGCGCCTCGACAACGATGACGCCCGAAAAGATCGGCCAGAAGCGCCGGCCGGCACGCTCCAGCACATTGTGGAACTGCATCATGAAACGTCGCGGCGACGGCGGAAAGAACAGCGCATCGGACCATGCCGCCGGCGTGAAATTCGCTTCGCGCAGCAATTCGGTCAGCTGGCCGCGCGAGAACGGCCGGCCATTGCCGAAAGGCGTATGCTCGAAGCGCGCCCAGACGCCTCGCCGGTTGGGCACGACGATGACGACACGGCCGGCCGGCGACAGCACCCGCCAGATCTCGTTCAGCGTCTCGCGCGGGTTCTCGACATGTTCGAGCGAATGGACGAGCAGCATGCGGTCGATGCAGGAATCGACCAGCGGCAGCTCCTCGTCGAAGACCAGGGCGGTCGCCGTCGGCCCCGTCGCCGGCCAGACCACCGCGCCCTGCGTCGCCGGCATGAAGGCAAAGACACGCTCGGCATCGCTGCCGAAGCGCTCCAGCCATGGCAAGGTATAGCCGAGGCCGACCAGCCGCTCGTTGGGCACAGCAGCCCATAGCGAGGACAGCGCCATGGTGATCGAGCGTTCGGCCAGGCGCCCGAGCGTGGTCGAATAGAAGGAACGGAGGTCGACAATATCTGAATGCATGGGCGGAACGGTAGCTTCGAAGCAGTCCAAGTTCAACAAAGGCAGATGACATCAGCTGGCAGGCGCCCTATGTCTGCGCCTGTAAACGGAGAGATATGATGCCGGTCGAGATCGAACAATTCATGTGCCGCAGCGACAATTTCGGCGTGCTGGTGCATGACCCCAAAAGCGGCCAGACGGCGCTCATCGACGCACCCGAAGAGGCGCCGATCCTGGCCGCCATCAAGCGCACCGGCTGGACGCCGACGATGATCCTGACCACCCACCACCATCTCGACCACGTCGAGGCCAATCTGGCGCTGAAGGAGCGTTTCAAGCTGCGCATCGTCGGGCCGGAAGCCGAAAAGGCAAAGATTCCCGGCATCGACGAAACCGTCGAGCAAGGCTCGGTCGTCCACCTCGGCGATGAGCGGATCGAGGTCATCGCCACACCCGGCCACACCGCAGGCCATGTCACCTATCACCTGCCGGCGTCAAAAGTGGCATTCGCCGCCGATACGCTGTTTGCGCTCGGCTGTGGGCGGCTGCTCGAATGCAAGCCGCCGGTGATGTACGAATCCCTGAAAAAGCTCGCAGCGCTGCCGGCCGAGACGGTCGTCTATTGCGGACATGAGTATACGCTGGCCAACGCCCGTTTCGCGCTGACCGTCGACCCGACCAATTCGGCGCTGAAAGAGCGTGCCGCCAAGATCGAGGCGCTGCGCGCCGACGGCAAGCCGACGCTGCCGACGACGATCGGCGAGGAACTGTCGACCAATCCGTTCCTGCGCTGGCACGATCCGGCGATCCGCAGGCATCTCGGCCTGGAAAAGGCCTCCGACGCCGAAGTGTTCGCCGAGATCCGCAAGCGCAAGGACAATTTCTGAGCGGCACCAGGAGCTAGGGCATGACCAGTTCCGCCGAAATCATCGCCCTGCTCGGCCTGAAGCCGCATCCGGAAGGCGGCTGGTATGCCGAAACCTTTCGCGACGGCGCGGCAGGCACGCGCGGCCATTCGACGGCGATCTATTTCCTTCTGGAGAAGGACCAATTGTCGGCCTGGCACCGGGTCAAGGACGCGGCCGAGGTTTGGCACTTCTATGACGGTGCGCCGCTGGCGCTGTCGATACATCGAGAAGGCGGTCCCGTCATCGAGGAGATCCTTGGCACGGCGCTTGCCGCAGGCGAGCGGCCGCAGATCGTCGTGCCGGCAGGCTGGTGGCAGTCGGCACGCAGCCTCGGCGAATGGACGCTGGTCGGCTGCACCGTGGCGCCGGGCTTCGATTTCGCCGCCTTCGAATTGGCAGAGCCGGGCTGGCAGCCGGGCACGCCGTAGTGGTGAAGACCTGACGCTTGGTACCCAACGACAACAGCCGCTCAGGATGGAAAGCCGTCGTTCAGGTTGTCGCAAGAGTCACTCTCGAACCTCCGAAATTTTGCAACGGAAACTACCCTTGATATTCAGGGGGCGACCAATATGTCCCAACACTTAGGATTTCTGCGAAACTACCCGACGATGATCACTTGGCCGGTGATGGCCCCTTCCACGCTCTTCGCATAGGCGAGCCCCACCCGTTTCGACGAAACGGGCTCGTGACCGGGGAACCACTCGCCATATCTCGGCACGGACACGTCCAGAAGTCCGGGACTCACAACATTGATGCGAAGACCGCGCGGCATCTCGATCGCCGCACCAAGGACAAAACCGCCGAGCGCGCCGTTCGCTGTTGCCGCCCCTGTTCCCATCCGAATGGGATCGCGGTCGAGCACTCCGCTAGTCAGTGTGAACGAGCCGCCATCGCTGACAGTGGCCAACCCTGCCAACACCAGATTGACCTGGCCCATGACCTTATGGCGCAGGCCAAGCATAAACGTCTCTTCGGTGTACTTGCCAAGCGGCCCGAAATGGACATTGCCTGCGGTAGAGATGACGGCATCCACTTTGCCACATTTGGCGTACATGGCATCGAGCGATGCGCGGTCAGCCATATCAACCTGAAAGTCGCCACTAGAGCGGCTGGCCTTGATGATCGCGTGGCGGGAACCCAACTCGTCGCAAACCGCTTTGCCGATGTCACCTTCCGCGCCGACGACAATAATTCTCATGATATTTCTTCTGCCATCTCGTCATATCGTTTGAGCTTGTAGGCAAGGAGTTCGGCGCAGCCATCCAACGCAGCTCGCCGCTTGTCCAGATGCGCTGCGTGATCAAGAAGAACCGCTTTCCGTTCGGGCAGAGTCTCGCTGCCCCGCTGATAAAGCCGCGCAAAGTATCGCATCTGCTCCATGGGCATACCTGTCTCGCGCAGCGAGGACAGGAGTATTAGCCATTCGACATTCTCTGCCGAGAAGTCCCGCCTCCCGTCACGTCCTCGCCTGACCTTCGGAAGCAAACCCAATTTTTCATAATAGCGGATAGTGTCGATACCCAGTCCGCTTGTAGCTGCCGCCTCCGAAATGCGCATGTGTCGCCTACCCTGCCGATTGTGCGCTAGGCTACCAAGCTGGAGCAGCTCTAGGTCAAGCGAGAATTTTTACCCTCTGATCTGACGACCTCGAGGATTGCGTCACAAAGGCTTGCCCATGGGCACCAAGCGTCGGATCTTTCGCCGTTTGCAGGCCGGCATCATCTGAATATCGACATGCCTAGCCTAAAACGAAACCCAGGGTGATCGCCAGCTGACCGGCGTAATACAGCGCCCAGACCGCATGGCGCATCCAGGCACGGTGCGGCGAGATGGCGGGCAGCAGGAACTTTTCCGCGGCAAGCAGCCCGTCGGACAATATGAGCAGGGCGACGCCACCGATGACCCAGGCACTACTCAGGGTAAGCGCGCCAATGCCCATGGCGAGGATTGCCGCCACACGAAGGCCTATCGGCAGGCGCAGTGCCGGGCCGACGCGGCGCCGGAGCGCGAAAACCATCGCCAGCGCCAACACGACCATCGCCAGCACGATCGCTGCCCGCCACGGCTCGGCCAAAAGCAGCCCGAGGCCGCCGCCGGCACGCAGGAACAGCACGACGTAAAGCACATGCGCGGCAAGAAAACTGGCCGCGCCGCCAAGAAATGCCTTCTCGCCGTCGCGCGACAGGAAGGCGTCGCCGACGGCGCTGACGCCCAGTGCGGCGACGAGCAGCCATGGGCCGCTCTGCTGCACGACCAGCACCGCCAGCATCGCCACCGCCAATGTCCTTGCCGCCGACCGCGAAAGACGCGGCGGCATGCCGAGGCTGAACGCATAGATCACCGCCGCCGCCAATGAAAACAGCAGCGTCGCATTGGCATTGGCATCGATGCCGCCGGGAAACGGCATCAAGCGTTTGCCTCGCTCGTGGCCCTCTTGCGCAGCAACAGCGATTTCGCCGCCAGTGCCGCGCCGCCGGTGATCAGCACGCAGGCGGCGAGGATGCGCCATGACGGCTCGGCGAAGCCGGCGGCGATCAGCACCAGTGTCGACAGCAGCGGCGCGGCGTAGCTTGCCGCCCCCAGCACCTGGATGTTGCCGCGCTTGACACCGATGTCCCAGGCATAGAACGCCGCCCCTACCGGCATCAGACCGAGGCCGAGCACGGCCAGCCACTGGCCGGCGCCGTTGGGCAGCACCGTTTCTTCCAGCAACAGATGGCAGACGAGCGAAAGTGCCGCCGTGGCGGCGCAGAACCAGGTGACGATGCTGGTCGGCACCGACGGGAAGCGCCGCGATAACAGCGAATAGGACGACCACAACACGGCACAGACGGCGGCCATCGCATAGCCGAAGGCATAACGTGCATCGAAGGCAAGTCCGCCGCCCTTGGTGACGATCAGGACCGTGCCGGCAAGGCCGAGCAGCGCGCCGACGATATGGTTCCAGGCCAGCCGCTCGCCAGGCATCAGCGCCGATCCCAGCACGATCAGCAGCGGCCACAGATAGGCGATAAGGCTGGCCTCGACGGCCGGCGCATTGCGCAGCGCGGTGAAGTAGAAGAAGTGGTAGCCGAACAGGCCGGCAATGCCGATCACCCAGACTTTGCGTGGTATTTTGACTTGGCGCGGTATCTTCGCGGCGCCATCGGCTGCCGGCATGAACAGCCGGGCAACCAGGCCGACGCAGGTGCCGATCGTAAAGGTGATTGCCGAAAGCAGGAACGGCGGCACCGAACCCGAAGCATCCGTAAACAGCGCCAGCAGCGCCCACATGGCGACCGCGGAGAAGCCGATCAGTGTTGCGCGCGCCATACCCGTCGCCCCGTGGCCCATTGGCGGCGCACCATCACGCCTATTCGTCTGCTTCGAACCGCTCCGCGCTGACCGTCAACGGGCCGATTTGCGTGCTGACCGTGGCGCGGATCGGCGCATATACGCCGCTTTGGCCGACCGGTGCAAACGTCACCATGATGCGGCTGCGTTTCTTCAGGTAGTTCAGCGCCTTGCGGTTCTTGCGGTAACCGGCCACCGGCTCGAAGCCCAGCCTGCAGGTGACCGTATCGCCCTTGTAGCCGGCCACCGAGATCGACCCTTTGGACTCGTAGGTCAGTTTCAGATCGGCACGCATTTCGCCGTCATAGAGCTTCACCGTGCGCCCGCAGACCTGGTCGAGGCTGTCGGCATGGATGACGGTGGCGGCCATCGGATCGAGGACCGATACGAGATGGCTGCCGGCCAGCGGTATCCAATTCTCGGGATTGCGCTTCTTCGGTTCAGGCACGACCTTGGTTGAGGTGACGACGCCGTTGGCAAACTGGATGTCGATCATCGATGCCTTCTTGCCGGACGTGTAGTCGGCGTGGAACGCCTGCGGCTGCAACTGCTTGCCCGAAATCTTGCCCTTAGACGAGATCGTGCCCCGCGTGTCGTCGAACAATGTGGCGAGCCCGGCGGCAGAAACGCTGCCCTCGATCGAATAGGTGTCGCCCTCGTAATGGCTGGAGAATTTCGCCTTGGCCACGGAAAGGCCGAGGAACGACACCGAATACTCTCCCGTGAAGGATTGCGGCTCAGCGGCCGAAACCGTCGTCGACAGCGCGACGGCCACCAGCACGACCAGGGCATGAAGGAAAGAACGAGGCATGGGCGGGTCCTTGATTGTCGACCGGAGACGGGCGATCTGGCATGTCCCTGTGCGACCGCTTATAGGCTGAATTCCGGCCTTAATGTGAAGGCGGCGTCGGCAGGGACGCTGGGGCTGGTCGACGGCCAAAATAAAAAACCCGCCTCGGCGGGCGGGTCGTTGGAGCCAATTAGCACCATACGGAAATTAGTAGCATAGCTGCCGGCACAAAGCAAGAACAAAATGTGGCCACCTGGAAAATCGCGACAGGTTTGCGCAGCCCTCATCGCCCTGCCGGGCACTTCTCCCCGTATAGGGACGGGGAGAAGGTCGCCTTGCAAACGGTTTCGCCAATTTGCGGAGTTGCAGAAAGCGCCGAGCCTGCGGCCCAGCCCCTTCTCCCCGTCACTATGCGGGGAGAAGGTGCCGGCAGGCGGATGAGGGGCAGCGCCGGCATCGGTCATCTTTTGATTGATTCCCTTGGCACTAACCAACCCCAAGCTTGACGCCTCGGCGAAATGCAACTATGGAACGCCAACTTTTTCCATAAGGCCGCCTGACCGAAACCGCGCGCCACCCGGCGCGGGTCGAATGTTTGGCCAGGACCGAGAACCGAAGGTTAGAACCATGTCCCGCACCTGCGAACTCACTGCCAAGGCAGTCATGTCCGGCAACAATGTGAGCCACGCCAACAACAAGACCAAGCGTCGCTTCCTGCCCAATCTCGTCAATGTGACGCTGATCTCTGAAGCGCTGAACCAGAATGTGCGCCTGCGCATTTCGGCCAACGCGCTGCGTTCGGTCGAGCATCGCGGCGGCCTCGATGCCTTCCTGGCCAAGGCCGATGCCAAGCAATTGTCGCAGCGCGCCCGCCTGTTGAAGAAGCAGATCGCCAAGAAGCTCGCCGAACAGCCGGCCGCCTGAGTTCTTCGGCGGCAGCCGCCTTCCAGGGCGTGATCCGAACTCCGGATCGCGTTCCGCTGGTTCCATTACCCAGGATAAAAAAATGATTTTCCTCTCGCGATACCTGCCCTTCGTGGCCGCCATGGCGCTCGTCGTCGTGGCCTCGAACATCCTCGTGCAGTTTCCGATGCAGGGCGCAATCGGCGGGTTGTCGCTGGCCGACATCCTGACCTGGGGCGCCTTCACCTATCCGTTCTCCTTCCTGGTCACCGATCTCGCCAATCGCCGCTACGGCCCGGCGGTGGCGCGCAGGATCGTCTTTGTCGGGTTCATGACAGCGGTGGTCTGCTCGATCGTCATCCCGCCCTTGCTGTTTCGCCACGGCCTGATCGAATTCGAGACCGCCGCCGACCGGCTGGTGCGTATTGCCGCGGCGTCGGGTGCGGCCTTCCTCACCGCGCAATTGCTCGACGTCACCGTGTTCAACCGACTGCGCCGGCAGAGCTGGTGGCGCGCGCCGATCGTCGGCACGCTGGTCGGCTCCGTTTTCGATACGGTGGTGTTTTTCACCGTCGCCTTCGCGGCGGCTTTCGCCTTCGCCGGGCCGAACGATGGCTTTGCGCTGGAGACCGCACCGCTCATGGGCATGCTGCCAGTCGAGACGATGCGCTGGATATCCTGGGCGCTCGGCGATCTCAGCGTCAAGCTGATCATAGCGGTGGTAGCGCTGATCCCTTACCGGCTGCTTGCCGCCCGCTGGAGCCAGCCGGCACTGGCGGCATAGAGCATGATCCCGAACCGAAGGTCCGCGTTAGCGAAAAGTGGGAACCGGTTTTCGGACAAGATCATGCTCAAAGACTATCGAGCATGATCCCCTGGCTTCAGCTGGACTCGGCAAAAACGCCTGACGGCGGACAGGAGCTTCGCCTGAAACGGCGCGGCGGCGAATTCTCGATCATGCTTAGCGCCAACGAGCTGATGAACAGTCGGCTCAGCGGTTCCGAAGAGGCGCTGGCCAAACTGTCCCGTCAAAGGATTGCCGGCCGCCGGAACCCAAGCATCCTGATCGGCGGCCTGGGCATGGGCTTTACCTTGCGCGCGGCGCTGGCCGAGCTCGGCGACGATGCGCAGGTCACTGTTGCCGAACTGGTGCCGGCAGTCGTGACGTGGGCGCGCGGCCCGATGGCCGAGGTTTTCGACGGTTGCCTTGACGACCGGCGCGTCAGTGTTCACGAGACCGATGTCGGTCAGCTCATCCGTTCGCAAGCATCGGCCTGGGACGCGATCCTGCTCGACGTCGACAACGGTCCCGAGGGCATCGTCTACAAGGCCAACGATGCGCTCTACAGCGGCACCGGCCTCAACGCCGCACGCGCCGCGCTCAAGCCCGGCGGTGTGCTGGCGGTCTGGTCGCAGGGCCCTGACGCAGGTTTCACCCGAAGGCTCAAGCAGGCGGGCTTCACGGTCGACGAGGTTAAGGTGCGGGCTCACGGCAAGCGCGGCGCTCGTCACATCGTCTGGCTCGCGAGTAAAGCATAGCGGAAGCAATTCGGGCGGATTGCTGTTTGGGCTCCGCCCGGCATGCCGACACCTACTACTTCGCTTTCTGAAGCTCGGCCGCGAGCGCCTGCAGCAGCCCGCGCGTGCCCTCTTCGCGTCCTTGCGCTGAATCAATGCCATCGAAAAACGCACCCTGTTCGGTATAGGTCAGGCGAGTGCCGTCGCCGGAGGGTGCGAGCTCGACGGTGGTGAGCGACGCCGACAGCGGCTGCGGCCCGACCGCCATCCGGTAGGAAAATACGATGCGTCGGTCAGGGACGATGTCCTGGAACTGCGCATCGAGCCTGATTTCCGGGCCGCCCTGATAGCTGAACCGCGAAACCTCGCCGCCGCCGACATGGAAATCGAAGGTGAACTCGGCGATGGTGAAGCCGTCACCTTCGACGCGCCAGCGCCGCACTGTCGCCTTGTCGGAAAAGGCGAAGAAGACGCGCTCGGGCGATTGCGGATAGGTCCGCTCGATCGTGAAGGTCGAATGGATGACGGAGTGGTCGTTCACGGGCGCAATCTGGTTCATTTCTCTTCGTCCTTTTCCTGGTCGTGGAGTGTTGCGTTCGGTTGGTCAGTCTCCGCCAGAATCTGGCCGAGACGGTCGAGGTGGCGTTCGGCCGGCGTGCGGCGCGCGGCGATCCAGTCGGCGAGCGGGGCGAGCCCGCCGGGCTCGATCCGGCAGGTGCGCACGCGTCCGATTTTTTCGCTGCGGATCAGCCCGCACGCTTCCAGCGCCTGGAGATGCTGGAGCACCGCGGCGAAGGTCATGCCGAACGGCTCCGCCAGCTGGCTGACGGTGGCCGGCCCGCGGCCCAGCCTTTCCAGGATTGCCCGCCGCGTCGGCTCGGCAAGAGCCCGCAGGATGCTGTCGATCTCGGAATAGTTAAGCATGGACTTGAGTATTTCGCCGATGACACAAATTGTCAAGCCACAACTAAAGTATTTTTGCAGATGGTGAGAGCCGGTTGGAAACGCGCGACGCGGGTCATTGCGAGGGGAAATCGCCATGGGAAATTGCATGCGCTGCGAAACGGCGCGGAAATGCCAGCATCGCCAACAGCCGATCAATGGCCGATCGCGCGTCAATCCTCGTGCAGGATGAATTCCAGATAGAGGTTGCGCTGCAGGATCGAGTGGTTGTCGTCGGACATCAGCGACACGATCAGCGCGCCGTCGTCGCGGGTCCAGACGTCGAGCGCTTCCATGTTGTCGATCTGGTAATCCATGTCGGCTTCAAGCAGCACCGGCCCGTCGGCGACGGCGCCCTTCTCGACGCTTTCGCCATAGATGCGCCGCAGCCGCATCTTGACGCCGCCGGCCATCGAAAAACTGCGCTCCAGAAGCAACAGGTCGCCATCCGGCAGGAAGGCGCCGTCGGTGATGTCGAAGTCGCCATTGCGCTTGACGGTGAAGACGCCCTTATGCGGCCCTTCGATGATCGCCGCGAAGATGTTACCGGCCTTGTCGAGGCTCTTTTCCGACACCACGACCAGCCCGCCCGCGTGCTGTCCGTAAGGATGGGCGCGGGCGACGGTCTCAAAGCCGCGATTGCGGCGAAGTTCCCAGGCCGGGATCAGGAAGTCCAATTGCTTGAACGGCGCCTTCATGTCGTCCGGATCGATCTTGACCTCTGCGATACGGTGATCGCGCTCGAAGCCGACCGTGGCGATGCCGTCCTGGACCGCGAGGCCTTCGGCATCGACCGCCCATTTCAGGTCGATGGCCTGGCCGGCCGCATCGACCATCTGCTGCATGCGAAAATTCTGAATGCCGGAAGGCCGCTTGTCGGCATCGTGGACAAGGGTGCCGAAGAACCAGAAGCCGGTATCGGCGACGCCGATGAAATCGCTGCCCGGCTTGAGGAACCGAAGCGCCGACAGCGCGCCGAAATCGCGCGTCGGCGAGGTCATTTCGAGCCCGCCGACGAATTCGAGCGGCCCGAACTGTTTGTCCGGCCGGCCGATATGGAATTCGCTGATCGGCCGTGCCGAGATTTCGGCCGGCTCGACCGGGGCCGGCCCGGCAGCGACAGCCGGCGCCAAACTGATGCCTGACAACGCAATGGCGGCCAAAAGCGTCTGCCAAAGGCCGCCGCGGGAAAAAATCATCCGGCGCGCCGCATGCCGCCGCGCCGCGTGTCGCGCACGGTTTCCTCGGCGAACAGCGAGGCCAGTTGCTCGGTCATGGCGCCGGCCAGTTCTTCGGCATCGACGATGGTGACGGCGCGGCGATAGTAGCGGGTGACGTCGTGGCCGATGCCGATGGCCAAAAGCTCGACCGGCGAGCGCGTCTCGATGAGCTCGATGATGGCGCGCAGATGCCGCTCGAGATAATTGCCCGGATTGACCGACAGCGTTGAATCGTCGACCGGCGCGCCGTCCGAGATCATCATCAGGATCTTGCGCTGCTCCGGCCGCGCGATCAGCCGGTTGTGCGCCCAAAGCAGCGCCTCGCCGTCGATGTTTTCCTTGAGCAGGCCCTCGCGCATCATCAGGCCGAGATTGCGGCGCGCCCGCCGCCACGGATGGTCGGCGGATTTATAGATGATGTGGCGCAGATCGTTGAGCCGGCCGGGGTTCGGCGGCTTGCCTTCCTTCAGCCATTTCTCGCGCGCCTGCCCGCCCTTCCAGGCGCGGGTGGTGAAGCCGAGGATTTCGACTGAGACGCCGCAGCGTTCCAGCGTGCGCGCCAGGATGTCGGCGCAGGTCGCCGCGACCGTGATCGGCCGGCCGCGCATCGAACCCGAATTGTCGAGCACCAGCGACACCACCGTGTCGCGGAATTTGGTATCACGCTCCTGCTTGAAGGACAGCGGCTGCATCGGGTCGATGACGACGCGCACCAGCCGTGCCGGATCGAGATAACCTTCTTCGAGGTCGAAATCCCAGGAGCGGTTCTGCTGCGCCATCAGGCGGCGCTGCAACCGGTTGGCCAGCCGCCCGACGACGCCGGACAGGTTGGCGAGCTGCTTGTCGAGGAAGGCGCGCAGCCGGTCGAGCTCCTCCTCCTCGCACAGTTCCTCCGCGCCTACGGTCTCGTCGAAGGCCGTGGTGAAGACCTTGTAGTCGATCTCTTTCGGCAGATTGGTGAAGGGATTGTCGTTGCGGCGCGCCTCGCCGGGCGTCTCCGCGTCGGCGTCGTCATCGTCGGAAAGGTCGTCGGCAGTGGCGTCGGAGGCCTCGGTCTCGGCCGATTGCTCGTCGTCGGACGATGCCTCGGTATCTTCGGACTGCGACTGCTCGGAGCCGGAATCGTCTTCGCCGCCCTCCTCGCTCTGCTCCTCGCCTTGCGGCTGGTTTTCGTCGTTGTCCTCCGAGTCTTCCGTCTCCTGGTCGTCGCCGAGTTCCTCGGCCATTTCCATGGAGGCGAGCATCTCGCGCACGACGCGGGCAAAGGCCTGCTGGTCGTCGAGCTTTGCCGACAGCCCGTCGAGGTCGGCGCTAGCCTTTTCCTCGACCCAAGGCCGCCAGAGATCGACCAGCCGTTCGCCGCTCTTCGGCACAGTGCGGCCGGTCAGCTTTTCGCGCACCATCAGCGCCAGCGCCTCCTCGATCGGCGCGTCGGCCTTGTCCTTGACGTCGACGAGGTTGGCCCGGGCGTATTTGTCTTCGAGCATCGAGCCGATATTGTCGGCAACGCCCTGCATGGCGCGGCTGCCGATCGCCTCGACCCGGGCCTGCTCGACCGCGTCATAGATGGCGCGGGCCTGCTTGCCTTCCGGCGCCAGCCTGGTGTGGATGCGCGCATCATGGCAGGCGCGCTTCAGCGCCATGGAATCGCCGAGCCCCCGGGTGATGGCGATATCGGCTTTCGATGCCTTCTTCGGCAGTTCGGGCAGCCGGGCGCGGCTGCCGGCCAGCGCCGGCCGGTCCTTGGCGAAGCCGACTTCGAGGTCCTTGTCGCCGGCGATGGCGCGCATGCAGACGGTAACCGCGCGCTTGAAGCTGTCGTTCTCAGCGCCGGTCTTGGATTTGTTTCGCGTGTTGTCGCCCGGACCCGCCATCGAGACTCTGCTTAGCCCAGCACCACATTGGCAGCCGATTCCGGCAGATCTTCGCCGAAGGCGCGCTGGTAGAACTCGGCGACCAGCGAGCGTTCCAGCTCGTCGCATTTGTTGAGGAAGGTCAGCCGGAACGCCATGCCGATATTGCCGAAGATCTCGGCATTCTCGGCCCAGGTGATGACCGTGCGCGGGCTCATCACCGTCGACAAATCGCCGTTGATGAAGGCCGAGCGCGTCATGTCGGCGACGCGCACCATCTTGTTGACGATCTCCTTGCCCTTGCCGTCGCGATAGTGCTTGGCCTTGGCCAGCACGATGTTCACCTCATTGTCGTGCGGCAAATAGTTCAGCGTGGTGACGATCGACCAGCGGTCCATCTGCGCCTGGTTGATCTGCTGGGTGCCGTGATAGAGGCCGGTGGTGTCGCCCAGCCCAACCGTGTTGGCGGTCGAAAACAGCCGGAAGGCCGGATGCGGGCGGATGACCCGGCTCTGGTCGAGCAGCGTCAGCCGGCCCGACGATTCCAGCACGCGCTGGATGACGAACATCACGTCCGGACGCCCGGCATCGTATTCGTCGAAGCACAGCGCAACATTGTGCTGATAGGCCCAGGGCAGGATGCCGTCGCGGAATTCGGTGATCTGCAGCCCGTCCTTGACGACGATGGCGTCCTTGCCGACGAGGTCGATACGGCTGACATGGCTGTCGAGATTAACGCGCACGCAGGGCCAGTTGAGGCGGGCGGCGACCTGCTCGATATGCGTCGATTTGCCGGTGCCGTGATAGCCCGACACCATGACCCGGCGGTTGTAGGCAAAGCCGGCGAGGATCGCCATGGTCGTGTTCTTGTCGAACAGATAGTCCGGGTCGATGTCGGGCACATGCTCGCTCGTCACCGAATAGGCCGGCACCACCATCTTGGAGTCGAAGCCGAATGTCTCCTTCACCGACACCGTGGTGTCGGGCAGGTTGGCGATATCGCGATCGACCTTGTTCATCTCTATCAACGTCTCCACAAGCGAAACGCCGCGTTTCGCTGGCAATCGATTTTGTTCGGGGGCGGTCTTAGAGCCTTTTCCAACCTTATGAAAGTTGGAAAGCGACACGAACCGTAAGGTCGCTCAGCACAAACCTGCCTGCTTGAGCACGCGATAGGCCTGGAGCACATCGCGGAACCGGTCTTCCGAACCTCTGTCGCCGCCATTCGCATCCGGATGGTGGCGTTTCACAAGTTCCTTATAGCGCGCCTTGATATCCTTGCCAGTCGCCTTTGTATCAAGGCCAAGCGTTTCCAGTGCCTTGGCCTCAAGCGGCTTGGCCTTGCGCTCGCGTGCTTCGCGCGGGTCCTTCGGGCCTTTGAACAGATCGAACGGATCGCGCATGCGGTTGTAGTAGCCGGCGCGACCGGAGCGCGCCTGGGCGAAGTCGGGCGAGGAGCGTGTCGAAGCACCGTTGACGCCCATTTTCCAGGTCGGCCGGTGGCCGGTCATGGCCTCCTTCTGGAAGCGGGCAATCTCGGTGTCGGGAACGCCCGAGAAATAATTGAAGCCCTTATTGTACTCGCGCACATGATCGAAGCAGAACTGGAAGTACTCGCCTTCCTTCATGCGTCCGACCGGGGCGCGGTGGGTGCCGGCCTCCTTGCAGCCATCCCACTGGCAGATCGGTGAGCGCGACTTCAGCTCCGCGTCCTTCTCCGGGCGGATGCGAATCTTTTCGAAATATTTTGGGTACGGCTTCATCTCACCCATTTATGGGCTGTTCGCTGATGCGAAACAAGAATTGACATTTTCGCGATGATCGCCCTAACCGCTGAATCGCGGCATAAAACCGGCGAACGGCGAATTTTGTGCGATGACATAGATGTGGTGAAGGGAAGCGGCGATGTCCATACAGGCAACGATGGAAGACAAGCTGAAAAAGGCGTTTTCGCCGGAACGGCTGGCCGTCATCAACGAAAGCCATCTCCATGCCGGCCATCATCATCTGGATTCCGGCCATCACGCCACCTTCGACGGCACCGGCGAGACGCATTTCCGCGTCCGCATCGTCGCGCCCGCCTTTGCCGGCATGAGCCGCGTCGAACGCCACCGCGCCGTCAACGCATTGCTGGCCGAGGAATTGAAATCCGGCGTCCATGCCCTGGCGATCGAGCCGGCGGCGCCCGGCGAAAAGACCCGCTGGTAACTCAGCCGAGGCTCGCCCTCAGGAAAGCCATCACCGCGGCGGTCAACGCATCGCCTTCGGTGCCGAAGTCGCGATTGATCGACATGTGCGAATAGGCGCTGCCATCGAACAGCGTGACCCTGGTTCCGGTGGCGCCCAGACGCCCGGCAAAGGCCTGCGCGTCCGCCGCGCGGGTTTTCGCCCGCGAATAGGCGATGAACGTCGGCGGATGCTTGCGGCCGTCGACATAGGTGACCGGCGACAGCGCCCGCCACTGCGCCGGATCGGGAAAGGCGCGGGCATAGACCCCTGCCATGCCGCCGCTCCTGGCCAACGCCTCCAGATCATAGGCCCTGGTATCGTCGAGGACCAGCGCCGCGACGCCGGGCAGGCCGCCGCGCAGGCCGGTCAGCGCGACGAGATGGCAGCCGGCCGAATGGCCCATCGCGACGATCCGGTCCGGATCGCCGCCATGGCTGGCGATGTTGGCGCGGACGTAGCGATACGCCAGTTCGACATCGGCGGCCTGGGTGGCGACGTCGGCTTCAGGCAGCATCCGGTAGTCGATCGAGACGAAGCAGAAGCCATTGTCGAGCAGGAATTGCGGCTTGGAGTTGACGTTGTTGCGGTTGCCGACCCGCCAGGCGCCGCCATGGACGAAAAAGACGACCGGCAGGCCGCTTGCGCCATCGCGGGAATAAATGTCGAGCTTGGCCGGCCCATAGTCGAAGGTTTCGGGTGATGGCGGACGCAGCTGCAATGCCGCTGCAGCCTGACCCGGCAGCAGCGCCGCCATCGACACCAGAAGCAGGGTTCGCCGATCGATTGTCATAGACTCCTGACTGCCCACGGCTGCCATAAGGCGTGCACTGTCATTCGCCAAGCATCGCCGGCTTGATCCTCAGCCGCGCGATCCGATTCTTGTCGCGTTTCATGACGACGAAGCGCTTGCCGTGAAACGTAAAGGCCTGCTTTTCGTCCGGAATCGACTGCGCCTCGTGGATGACAAGGCCGGCAATGGTGGTGGCTTCCTCGTCCGGCAGGTTCCAGTCGAGCGCCCGGTTGAGGTCGCGGATCGACACCGTGCCGTCGACGACGACGGAGCCGTCGGCTTCCTGCTTGACGCCCTGGATGTCGATGTCGTGCTCGTCGGCGATCTCGCCGACGATCTCCTCGATGATGTCCTCCAGCGTCACCAGTCCCTCGACCTCGCCATATTCGTCGACGACGATGGCGAAATGCGCCTTGCGGCGCAGGAAGGCGTTGAGCTGCTCCTGCAGCGTCGTGGTGTCGGGCACGAACCACGGCCGCGACGCGATCTTCATCACGTCGATCCTGGAGAAATCATTGCCGACCTCGTTCAGCGCGCGCAGCAGGTCCTTCGCGTGCAGCACGCCGACGATGTTGTCGAGCGAGCCCTTCCACAGCGGCATGCGGGTATGCGGGCTCTGCAGGATCTCGCGCACCACCGCTTCCGGCGGGTCGTCGGCGTTGACCGAGCGCATATTGGTGCGGTGGACCATCACGTCCGACACTTCGAGCTCCTCAAGGTCGAACAGGCCGCCAATGCGGGCACGATCCTCGCGCACCACCTGGCCGTCGCGGCGGAAATCGTCGACGGCGCCACGCAATTCCTCATGCGTCGAGCGCTGCGGCTCGATACGCTGCAACTCGTAGCCGAAGGCGGCGAACAGGTGCCGACGCAAGACGAAGCCCAGCAGGCCGAGGCCGGCAAGCGCAGCAGCCGCGATCCAGCCGGCCTGGCTCATCCCGGATGGTTCTCCCCGAGGAACGCCAGCACTTCCGAGGCCGGCACATCCCTGGCGATGAAGGCCTGACCGATGCCGCGCGTCAGGATGAAGGTCAGCGCGCCGCGCGACACCTTTTTGTCCTGGGTGATGAAGGAGAACAGCTTTTCGGCGTCAGGTAATTCGCCTGGAATGTCGGCCATGCACCACGGCAGGCCGACGACGCGAAGGTGCGCCTCGACGCGCGCCGCATCGTCGGGGCTCGCCAAATTGAGCCTTGAAGAAAAACGGTGCGCCAGCGCCATGCCGATGGCAACGCCCTCGCCATGCACCAGCCGCGTGCCGTCATAGCCGGTCGCCGCCTCGAGCGCGTGACCGAAGGTGTGGCCGAGATTGAGCAGCGCACGGTCGCCGGTCTCGAATTCGTCGCGTGCAACGACGTCGGCCTTGGCGCGACAGGCCTCGGCAATCGCTTTTGCCCGCTCCGGCCCGCCGGCAAACACGCGAGACCAGTTTTCCTCCAGCCAGGCGAAGAACTCCGGCCGGTCGATCAGCCCGTATTTGGCCAGTTCGGCATAGCCGGCGCGAAACTCGCGGATCGGCAGCGTGTCGAGCACTTCGGTGTCGGCCAGTACCAGCCTCGGCTGGTGAAACACCCCGACCAGGTTCTTGCCGCGCTTGCTGTTGATGCCGGTCTTGCCGCCGACGGAGGAATCGACCTGCGCCAGCAGCGAGGTCGGGATTTGCACGAAGTTCATGCCGCGCCGCGCGATGCCGGCGGCAAAGCCGGCGAGGTCGCCGATGACGCCGCCGCCGAGCGCGACGACGACATCGCCACGCTCCAGCTTGGCGGCCAGCACGCCGTCGACCACCTCTTCCAGGTGCGCAAAGCTCTTGGTCTTTTCGCCGGGCGGCAGCGTGATGACTGCATGTTGGATGCCACCGCTTGCCAGGCCGGCCGCAAGCGTTGCGAGATGCGCGCTAGCGACGTTTTCGTCGGTGACGACCGCCGCCCTTGTGCCCGGCAGACGGCGCGCAATTTCGGCGCCGGCGCGTGACAGCAGGCCGGGGCCGATCAAAATGTCGTAGGTACGCTCGCCAAGCCCGACTTCGACAGAGACCGTTGCATCAGCGCTCACGACCGCACCTCGTCGATGTCGGCAACGCCGAGATGGCCGCGCAGCGCGTCCACCACTTCGGCGGCAATGATCTCCTTGCGGTCGTCGCGGGTCGGCACGATGACATCGGCCGCGGCGTAAACCGGGTAGCGTTCCGCCATCAGCCGCTCCAGCACCCCCCGGGGATCGGCGCTTTTCAGCAGCGGCCGGTTCTGCTTCTTGGAAACGCGCTCCATCAACAGGTCGATCTCGGCCTTCAGCCAGACCGAAACGCCATGGCTGGCGATCGCCTCGCGCGTCTGCGCATTCATGAAGGCGCCGCCGCCGGTCGACAGCACCTGGGGCCCGTGCTCCAGCACGCGCAGGATGACGCGCTGCTCCAGTGCCCGGAACTCCGCCTCGCCATAGCGCTCGAACAGGTCCGGGACGCTCATGCGCGAAACACTTTCGATCTCCTGGTCGCTGTCGATAAAGGGTAGCGCCAGCATCGCCGCCACCTTGCGGCCGATCGCCGTCTTGCCGGCGCCCATCAGCCCGACAAAGACGATGGAACGGTCGCCCAGCCGGCCGAGCAGCGCGGCATGGCTCTCGCCCGGAGGGTTTGCTGGTAACGCGTTCATGTTTCTAGGGCCTCTTTGCCGGCGTATCGACATCAAAAGCCTGTTTGCGTCAAGCGCGGCGCGCCCGGGACCTGTTATCGGCTTCACCCTTGAATTGGTGGGATTGGCGTCTCATAAGGGCACAGGGTTGGAAATGCAGAACAAGACGACGGGCGAAAATTAATGCCGACACTGTTTCGCTTTGTCGTGACGCTCGTGATTCTGGCCGGCATTGTCTACGGCGCGATGTTCGCCCTGGTCATGTTCGTCGAGCCGAGAAAGGCGGAAATGAGCGTGCGTATCCCTCCGGAAAAGCTCAATCCCAAAAAATGAACAGCGCCGCCCGCATCGAAGCCTTTCTCGAGATGATGAGCGCCGAGCGCGGCGCTGCCGAAAACACGCTTTCCTCCTATCGCCGCGACCTCGAGGACGCTTCCGCCGGGATCGGCGGCGGGCTCGCCGCTGCCACCAGCACCGACATCCGTGCCTATCTCGACGACATCGCCGCGCGCGGCTTTGCCGCCACCTCGCAGGCGCGCAAATTGTCGGCAATCCGTCAGTTCTTCAAGTTCCTCTACGCCGAAGGCCTGCGCGGCGACGATCCGACCGGCACGCTGGACAGCCCGAAGAAAGGCCGGCCGCTGCCGAAGACGATGAGCGAGGCCGATACCGGCCGGCTGCTCGACCGCGCCACGCAGGAGGCGATCGACCCCTCGCTCAACGACGACGACAGCCTGGCGGCGCTGCGCCTGCACGCACTGGTCGAGGTCCTCTACGCCACCGGCCTGCGGGTTTCGGAGTTGGTCAGCCTGCCGGTGACGGTGGCGCAGCGCGACGACCGCTTCTTCATGGTGCGCGGCAAGGGCAACAAGGAACGCATGGTGCCGCTGTCGGCCAAGGCGCGCACGGCGATGCGGACCTGGCTTGCCGCACGGGCGGCGGTGCCGGCTCTTGCCGACAGCCCGTTCCTGTTTCCGGCCGCCTCCGAAAACGGCTATCTCTCGAGACAGGTCTTTGCCCGCGAGCTGAAAGGGCTTGCCGCGCGAGCCGGCATTGCCGCGGCGAAGATATCGCCGCATGTGCTGCGCCATGCTTTCGCCAGCCATCTGCTGCAGAACGGCGCCGATCTCAGGGCCGTGCAGCAGCTGCTCGGCCATGCCGATATTTCAACGACGCAGATCTACACCCATGTACTGGAGGAGCGGCTGGTGCGTCTGGTCAACGATCATCATCCGCTTGCCGACTAGGCGTCATGTCGCTATGTGAGAACGACGTTCCACCGCGCCCAGCCTGCATTTTCGGGCTTGCGTCAGTCATTGCCTTCCGACCTGCCGGTTCGCCCAAGAATGTACAATTACCTCGATTTCGAAAAGCCTGTGCAGGATCTCGAAGGCAAGATCCTCGAGCTGAAGAAGCTTGCCGAGAACGGTGAGGCGGTCGACGTCGGCGATGAGATCGCCCGTCTCGAGAAGCGCTCACGCGATGCGCTGCGCGACGCCTATAAGGCGCTAACGCCATGGCAGAAGGTGCAGGTGGCGCGCCATCCGGACAGGCCGCATTGCATCGACTACATCAAGGGCCTGCTTACCGATTTCACGCCGCTCGCCGGCGACCGCAATTTCGGCGAGGACCAGGCGATCGTCGGCGGCTTCGCCCGCTTCCGTGGCGAGCCGGTGGCGATCATCGGCCAGGAAAAAGGTTCCGACACGGCAAGCCGGCTGAAGCATAATTTCGGCTCGGTGCGGCCGGAGGGCTACCGCAAGGCGGTACGGCTGATGGAACTCGCCGACCGCTTCCAAATCCCGCTGCTGACGCTGGTCGACACTGCCGGCGCCTATCCCGGCGTCAACGCCGAAGAGCGCGGCCAGGCGGAAGCCATCGCCCGCTCGACCTCAGCCTGCCTTGGCCTGAAGGTGCCGTCGATCTCGGTGGTGATCGGCGAAGGCGGCTCCGGCGGCGCCATAGCGATCGCCACCGCCAACCGCGTCTACATGCTCGAACACGCCATCTATTCGGTGATCTCGCCGGAGGGCGCCGCCTCGATCCTGTGGCGCGACACCACCCGGTCCAGGGATGCTGCGACCAACATGAAGATCACGGCGCAGGATCTGCTGGAGCTGAAGATCATCGACGCCATCGTCGCCGAACCGCTCGGCGGTGCCCATCGCGCCCCCGAAACGGTGATTGCCGCCACCGGCGACCTCATCGCCAGGACGATGAAGGAATTTTCCGGCGCCAACACCGACTTCCGCGAGCATCGCCGCGAGAAATACCTGGCGATGGGCCGCAATCTGTAGCCAACGCAGGTGCGCGGCCTGAAATGTGACGGCGTGGAGCAATTTCGCCACAAAAATGCCGCTGCGTTCGTCACAGTGAGCTTGCCGTAGGGGACGCGCCAATTTCGTTTGGGGCAAGAGGGCTGCTTGGCGCAAGGTCGCTTGCGGTAAGGAATTTTCAAGGTTAACGGGCTTAAGGTCCGTCAGTGGTCAGTTTAGCAGCCGCGGCATCCGCGGCGCAGAGATGAAGACGATAGCCATATCCATGTTTGCCAAGCTTGCCCGCACCGGAGTTCTGATCGCTGCGATCGGCGTCGCCGGCTGCAATGATGCTTCGATGAAGGATTTTGCACCGCAGGCCAACAAGCCGCTGCCGGACAAGATCCTGGCCGAGATGAGGGCCAAGGGCATGGTCCGCACCTCTTCGGTGATGGCCCGCATCTTCAAGGAAGAAGGCAAGCTCGAAATCTGGAAGGCCAAGACCAACGGCCGCTACGACCTGGTCGCCAGCTACGACATCTGCAAATGGTCGGGCAAGCTCGGGCCGAAGTTCACCGAAGGCGACCGCCAAGCGCCGGAAGGCTTTTACACGGTCCGCCCGGCGCAGATGAACCCGCGGTCGAATTATCACCTGTCCTTCAACATCGGCTACCCGAACGCCTATGACCGCGCCAATGGCCGCACTGGTTCCAACCTGATGGTCCATGGCGCCTGCTCGTCGTCGGGCTGCTATTCGATGACCGACGCGCAGATCGAGCAGATCTACGCTTTCGGTCGTGACGCCTTCCAGGGCGGCCAGACCGAGTTCCAGATCCAGGCTTTTCCGTTCCGCATGACTGCAGCCAACATGGCGCGCTACCGCAACGACCCGAACTACGAATTCTGGAAGATGCTGAAGGTCGGCTACGACAATTTCGAAGTCACCAAGGTGCCGCCGAAAGTCGACGTCTGCGAGAAGCGCTACGTCTTCAACCAGGTTGCGGCCGACGGCTCGACCTTTAATCCGACCGGCGCTTGCCCTGCGACCACCCAGCCCGATTCACTGAAGAGCGCCATCAACGCCTATCAAAGCACCTATGAGGCGGCCTTCAACGGCGCCGTCAAGGCCAGCGTGCCGGCACCCAAGCCGACCATCGCCGGGATCAAGGAAGCCAGCATCGTTTCCGACTGGTCGAAACGGCGTGCCCGCGGCGAACGCGTGCCGATCGAGCCGCCGTCGCTCAACCCAGACGGCACGGTGACCGAGACGGCGCGCATGGGCCGCGTCGATTCGCCGGCCGGCCGCAAGATGGCGGCACTCGACGCCGAAAAGGCCGCCAAGCAGAAGGCCGAGGAACAAAGGCTAGCCGCCATTGAAGCGGCCAAGGCCGCCAAAGAGGCAGCCAAGGCGCAGGCGCTGGCCGAGAAGGAAGCGGCCAAGGCGCAGGCACTGGCTGAAAAGGAAGCTGCCAAGACCGCCGCCGAGATGCCTGTCGCCACCGCCACTGTAGCGCCATCGGAGGCCGCCCCGGCAGTCGAAACGCAGGCTGCGGACGCCGAAAGCACGGCGACAAGGTTGAAGAAAAAGCTGCTCGGCATGTTTGGCGGCTGAGCTTCATGCTTGAACAAGAAGATGGGGGCCAAGGAGACAGGCCCTCAACCAGCCCCGCCGCCGTCTACGACCTCAAAGGTCTGAACTGCCCGTTGCCCGCGCTCAAGGCCAAAAAGCGCTTGGCCGCAATGCAGCCGGGTAGCCGCCTCTGGCTCGAAACCACCGACCCCCTCGCCGTCATCGACATCCCCGCCTTCTGCGCCGAGAGCGGCCATCGGCTGATCGAAACGGCGGCAATATCGGGCGGCCACCGCTTCCTGGTCGAGCGCGGCGGCGGCCGAGCCTGGACTTAGCTCGTTCTGCTGACGGTGCGCTGCCCCTCATCTGCCTGCCGGCATCTTCTCCCCGTATAGTGACGGGGAGAAGGGGCTGGCCGCAACTTTGGCGCTCTTTCTGCGGCGCTGGAGATTGGCGAAATCGTCGACGAGAGCGTCCTTCTTGAGAAGATGCCGGCAGGCAGATGAGGGGCAGCGCGGCGTTCGACTTAAAACTGATGAAAGCCTCTACCGCCCGGCAATAGCCAGCGGGTTGCTTTCCAGTGCCGCGCGGTCCGGCGTGTCGATCGACGGCCGGTTGGTGAAGGCGGCGAACAGCCGGCGGACATAGTCTTCGGGCATGTCGAGCGTGATCAGCACCAGCCTGGTGCCGCGCTGGCCGTCCGGCCAGGCCGGCAGTTGCACCGGCGGATGCAGGATCTTCTGCACGCCATGAATAACCAGCGGCCGCGACGGATCTTCTGCAAGCTCGATGACGCCTTTCATCCGCAACAGGCGCTCGCCATGCGCCGAGCGCAACAGATCGAGGAACATCTCGATTGCCGAAAACGGCACCGGCCCGTCATGAACCAGCGAATACGCGCGGATGCGGGAATCGTGCCTGTGGCCATGGTCATGGTGACCGTGGTCGGCATGACCATGACCGCTGTGGTCATGGCTGCCAACATCATGGTCGTGGCCGGCTTCTTCGCCGAGCCAACGCTGCACATCGACGGATTTGGTGGCCGGATTGTAGAGGCCGCAATCGAACAGGGTCGCGGCGCTTGCCTGGCTCGCGTCGAGCACCACGGCACCCGGGTTGATCTGCCTGAGCCGCGCCCGCAACGCCTCCGCGTCGCCTGCATCCGTGGCCAGGTCGGCCTTGCTGAGCACGATGCGATCGGCGACGGCCACCTGCTTCACCGCCTCGACATGGGCATCGAGCGTCGCATTGCCGTTGACGGCGTCGACCAGGGTGATGACGCCGTCGAGCCGGAAGGCCTGGACCAGGGCCGGGTGCGCCATGATCGACTGCAGCACAGGGGCGGGATCGGCGAGCCCGGTGGTCTCGACGACAACGCGGGCAAGCCGGTCGATGCGGCCGGTCTGCAGCCGGTCGACGAGGTCGGCCAGCGTGTCGACCAGCTCGCCGCGCACCGTGCAACAGAGGCAGCCGTCGGAAAGCTGGATGATGCCGTCGGACGCCTGCTCGACCAGAAGATGGTCGATCGCCACTTCGCCGAACTCGTTGATGATGACGGCGGTGTCGGCGAGCGCGGGATTCCGGAGCAGCCGGTTGAGCAGCGTCGTCTTGCCGGCGCCGAGAAAGCCGGTGAGCACCGAAACGGGGATCGGGAAGCCGGCCATACGGCTAGTTCAGCGCCTTGGCCGGCCGTTGGACCTGCGCGGCGGTGGTGGACCCGGCCACGGCCGGCTCGGCGCCGGCCGGCGGCGCCCGATCCGGCCGCCATGTCGGCAGCGGCACGTCGGCATATTCCTGCCCGGAGGCGTCGAGCATCGCCTTCGGCTTCGGCCCCGTGGCGCCGCCGAGGCCGACGGCGATCAGCGTCGGTACATGGTCGAGCTTTTCCTGATAGGGCGATTTCGGCACATCCTTGCCCTTGTCGCCGACGGCGGGTGCGGCTTCCGACTGCTCCTCGACCGGCTTCTTCTTGCAGATCTCGTCGTTCATGTCGTTGGCCGACATGGTGTCGCCATAGGCAGGCAGCGCCGCCACCGTCAGCCAACTCGGCGCCGGGGTTGCAAAGCCCTGGTCGAGCAGTTTTGCCGCCGCCTCGGCGCGGGTGACGGCCGATTGCTCGCCGAGCACCACGGCGACCAGGGTGCGGCCGTTGCGGGTCGCCGAGCCGATCATATTGAAACCGGACGAGCAGACGAAACCGGTCTTCATGCCGTCGGCACCCGGATAGCGGCCGATCAGGAGGTTGTAGTTGGAGATCGCCTTCTTGCCGACGGCAAGGCCTTCGATCGAGAACCAGGGGGCATATTGCGGAAATTCCTTGCGGATCGCCATCACCAGCAAAGCGAGATCGCGCGCTGTCGTATACTGGTCCGGCGAATAGAGCCCGTTCGGATTGACGAAATGGGACCCGCTCATGCCGAGCCTCCGCGCCTCCGCGTTCATGCGTTCGGCAAAGGCCGCTTGCGAACCGCCGATATTCTCGCCGACCGCCATGGCGATATCGTTGGCCGATTTGACCAGCATCATCTTCAGCGCATTGTCCAGCCGCATCACCGAACCCGGCTTGAAGCCCATCTTGCTCGGCGGCTCGCCGGCGGAATGTTTCGTCACCTTGATCGGCGAATCGAGCTGGACCTCGCCCGCGGCAATCGCACGAAACGCCACATAGGCGGTCATCAGCTTGGTCAGCGATGCCGGGTACCAGCGCCTGAACGCCTCCTGATGCTGCAGGATCTTGCCGCTGTTCAGGTCGAACAGGATGGTCGGATTGGCCAAGGCAGGCCCGGCCAGCGCCGCAAGCACCACCGCGCCCGCCACCAACAGTTTGAGGAAATGCCTATAGCGCATCATGAAAACCGAAATAGCCTCTTGCCGCAGTCGCCCCTGGCTCCGTAAGATTTCGTTACACGATCGCCAGGATAATGGTCCGGCTCTCTGTTCCCGGACCACAGTCGCGGTGCTATTTACTCTATGTGACGTCAACATGGCAAAGTGCTGCCGATCACAATGTGGAAGCAGCAGCACAATGCAAAGCAGCGTGCATGGTTGCAGGGCAGCAGGCACAATTGCACAGCAGCAGGTCAAGACCGCCTGCTCCAACAGCGAAATGGAACCATCATGCCGATCCTGAACCGAGCCGCCGAAATGCAGGATGAGGTGGCCGGCTGGCGCCGCCATTTGCATCAGACGCCGGAGCTGAATTTCGACGTCTTCAAGACCGCCGCCTTCGTCACCGAGAAGCTGAAGGCTTTCGGCTGCGACGACATCGTGACGGGTTTGGGCAAGACCGGCGTCGTCGGCATCATCCGCGGCCGCCACGGCGAAGGCTCGACGATCGGCCTGCGCGCCGACATGGACGCCCTGCCGCTCAACGAGATCAGCGGCAAATCCTATGCCTCGACCGTCCCGGGCAAGATGCACGCTTGCGGTCATGACGGCCACACCGCGATGCTTTTGGGTGCCGCCAAATACCTCGCCGAAACACGCAATTTCGCCGGCTCCGTCGCGGTTATCTTCCAGCCGGCCGAAGAGGGCGGCGGCGGCGGCAACGAGATGGTCAAGGACGGCATGATGGAGCGCTTCGGCATCTCCAAGGTGTTCGGCATGCACAACATGCCGGGCCTGCCGGTCGGCCAGTTCGCCATCAGGCCGGGCCCGATCATGGCGGCGACTGCCGAGTTCACCATCACCGTCAAGGGCCGGGGCGGCCACGCGGCGATGCCGCACGGCACCATCGATCCGATCGTCATCACCAGCCAGCTTGTCGGCGCATTGCAGACGATCGCCTCCCGCAGCACCGATCCGGTCGAGGCGGTGGTCGTCTCGGTGACGAAATTCCATGCCGGCGACGCCTATAACATCATTCCCGAGAGCGCCGAGATCGCCGGCACCGTACGCACGCTGAAGAAGGAGGTCGCCAAGAAGGCTGAAGAGCGCATCCGCGCGCTTTGCCAAGGCGTGGGCGCTGCCTTCGGCGCGACAATCGAGGTTGATTACAATGCCAACTACCCCGTCACCTTCAACCATCCGGAAGAGACGGTCTTTGCCAGCGACATCGCGGCCGACGTCGCCGGCGACAGCCATGTGCACCGCGCCATCCAGCCGGTGATGGGCGGCGAGGATTTCTCCTACATGCTGGAAGCGCGGCCGGGCGCCTTCATCTTCATCGGCAATGGCGATACCGCCGGCCTGCACAACCCGGCCTACGACTTCAACGACGAGGTCATCCCGCACGGCATGAGCTATTGGGTGAAGCTGGCGGAGACGGCGCTGGCGGCGTAGCCGTTCGGCATCGGCGGTGCGGCGACCGCCGCACCTCTGGGCGGCAAAATCGGGCAGGACATGTTCTGCTGGTCACTTCCGGCCGGACGACTTCCGGGCAAGGCCGAAGGCAATGCCCAGAGCAATACCTATACCAATGCCCGCAACAATGTTGTCCAACACGGCGCCGATGGCCACGCCGATCACGACGCCGAGTGTGAGGTGTTTGGCATCCATTATGCCCGGTCATGTAGCGTGGAAGGGAAGAGCTGCAACCGCTACGGTCCGCTCTTCGGATCCTCGACCTCCAGCGCCTCCATAACCGGCGCCAGCTCATTGTCGTCGGCAGCCTGCGGCTCTTCGCCTGTCCTTGCCTTCTTCAGGGCTGCCTCGATCGCCTCCTGGATGTTGCCGAGCTCGTCTTCGCGAACCTCGTGGCCGTAGCCGGCAGCATCGGCATCCTGCTCGAATTGCTGCGCCAGGACGGCGACGCTCACCTCGCTCTCGGCCGGCAGATTGCCGACATTCTCCTGCAGCCAGGTTTCAAAGAACTCTTTTGTGGCGCTCATGCGGTGTCTCCTTCGGGACACTAAAGCGCGCCGGCATCCCGAAAGTTCCGCTATCTTAACCGTCTTTGCACCGCTCGCCATGTCGGCTACGCAGGAACCCGCCGCTTCAACCAATCGACCATTAGCGCGGTGACTTCGCCCGGCTTCTCCTGCTGTGACCAATGTCCACAGCCGGCGACCACATGTTTTTCGAGATCGGCGATGTGGGCGTCCATTCCATCCATCATCGCTGGAGATAACACGACGTCGTCCTCAGCGCCGATCATGAGCGAAGGCACTTTTATCGTCTGGTCGACATTCAAGCCGGCTCTCCAATTGCGGGACAAGTTGCGGTACCAGTTGATGCCCGGCGTGAAACCGGTGCGCCCGAAGCTCTCGGCATAGAAAGCAAGCTCGTCTGGCGTCAGGATCAGCTCGCCGGGCAGCGTCTTCGGCTCCGGCTGCGAGAGCGCCTGTAGGAATGTCATGTGTCGGGCCTGCGGCGGCAGCTTGGCGTATTGCGCGGCGGTGATAACACCCTTGCGCATATTGCTCCTGAACACCCGCGCCACGTCGTGCGCCATCAAACGGTCCGCGAGATCACCATCTTCGAACATCAGCACATACATGTCGGGATTGTAGACTTCGCGCATCTGCGCGATCGGGTCTTTTGCCGGGTTGGCCACGAACGGCTTGTCCGGGGCGGTCAGCCCCTTGGTGAGGCTCGGATGCAGCCACAGCATTTCATGGGGAATGAATGGCGTGTTGACACCGATGACGCCAGTGACCCGTCTCTGATGCAAAAGCGGCATCTGCCATGCGACCAGGCCGCCCCAGTCATGGCCCGCGAACACGGCCTTTTCGACGCCGAGAGCATCGAGGAGACCGACGAGATCGCCGGTCAGGTGGACCATGTCATAATCCTCGACCTTGGACGGCCGGTCGGTCAGACCATATCCGCGCTGGTCGGGAACAATGACGTGGTAGCCGGCGGCCGCGAGCGGCGGGATCTGGTGACGCCAGGAAAAGGCGAGTTCGGGAAAGCCGTGCAGCAAAACAACCGCCGGTCCCTTGCCGGCTTCATAAACAGCCATATCGATGCCGTTGGAGCGAACGTATCGGACCGGCGGCATGGCCGGCGACGCGCCAAAGACCGGCAGGCAAGGCGCAAGAAGACTGCCGGCGGTGCCGAGAAGCACCGCCCTGCGGGAAAGGGTGATCATGGCAGAAGTTTCCTTAGCTGCTCGAATTCTGATCGAATGACGGCCGGGCCGGCCGAGACGTCTCGGCCGGCGCGGATCAGCACGAGAATGCCTTGGTAGAGAAGCAGAAGCCTGACGACGTGGAGATCGACCTGCCCTCCACCGATCTGGCGCTCCACGACCTGCCGGATGGCGGCTTCCAGCACGGCGAAGCCTTCCGCGAGACCTTCCGAGGCGACCGACGGTTGCGCACCGAACTCGACAGCAGCGTTCGTTAACAAACAGCCGAGGTCGCCGGATTCCGGGGCGGGCAGCAACAACGACAGGAACAACTGTTCCAAACCATCCAGATCGCTTGCTTCGCCGATGTAGGTCTCGATACGGTGTCGGATGACGGCATCGATATAGTGGCCGAAGGCCGCCCGATAGAGACCTTCCTTGTCGCCAAAGGCATTGTAGATCGAGCCAGACGTCAGGCCGGTGGCATCGCTCAGATCCTTGATCGAAATTCCCGCGAAACCGGCCCGTCGAAACGCGTTCATCGCGTCACCCAGCACAGTGGCTTCGTCAAATAGTCGCGGTCTGGTCATGGAACAACCCAATGTAAAATGATCATTCTAGAATGAGCATTTTACATCGCCAGTCAAGCGACTCTTTTTGCAAAGACAGCTCGACGGGCACACAGGCACGCCAACGATGCCAGGTTGCATCGCGATCTCCCGGAGCTTGGGCCCCTCTGTGAGATTAAAAACCAGGCGGCGTTGGCGCCGCCTGGCCCGGCTGCTTACTGGCTGGCAGCAGTCGTCGGTTCGCACGACACGTTCGGGTTCATGTCGGCGAACGCGCCGGTCGGGTTGCCCTTCCAGGCCCAGACATGCAGCTCGTAAAACGGGCCGAGGCCATAGCGGTTGGGCGCGCTGTTGAAGTTGAACAGATGCCCATCGAGCGAGGCCGGGCCTTTCGAGGTGATGTATTCGACCGCGATCAGTTTTAGCGTGCCGTCGGCCATCGGCTCGTACATCACCGCTTCGGGCTTGGCGACATCGACCGCGTTGTCCTTGAGGTAGCCGGGATTGACGTAGTGGATGCCCATGGCGCCGCCGGTGATGCCGCTGGCGCAGGGGATCGGCGCATAGCCCTCGGCGGTCGCCGCCGCCACATTCTCGAAGCGGCTGTTGGCGGCGCGTACCTTGTCGGCCAGCGGATTGGGACCGGACGCGGGCGCTGCCTGATGCGCCTGCGCCAATGCAGTGCAGGCCGACAGCAGCGCCGCGGCAGCGAGGAATTTGTTGCGAAAGTTGATTGTCATAGTCATTCCATTCTTCTTGAAAAGCACAGCCCGGCCGGCCGCCGGAAGTAAGGAGGTCCGGCAGGTGGGCGCTGTGGCTGTTGTTGCTGGGAGATCCCTGTCCCGATGCGACGAATGCAGGGGAAGATCATCCCTTCGGCAGATACGGGATGGTTCCGGCCAGATCGGAGTTGTCGATCAGCTGGAAACGGCTGTCGCTGCCGCCCTGACGGGCCGAAACGAAGGGTGCGTAGGCGGGATCGTCGGTGAAGGCGCGCGCCGCGGCCTCGGTCGGGAACGCCATCAAGGCAATCAGCGTCGTGTCGAGCGGCTTGCCTTCGAGCGTCTTCACATTGCCGCTGCGCGACAGATATCTGCCGCCGTGCTTGTGAACGAGGTCGTGGACCGACGCGGCATAGGCCGGCATCCACTTCGGGTCCCTCACCTTGATGTCTGCGATAACGTAAGCGGTCATGGGTCATGTCTCCTGGTCGTGCACAGGGGTATCCCGTGCAGCGGCAGAGGGGTCGCATGGCGAGGCCGGCGCCAGCCAGTCCGCGATCTGTACTGGTGCGGCGAATTCGAAATTCGCATTCACTTTGGAGCAACGCAGCGAGCGAATTTCGGATTCAAAAGCCACACCAGCAAGTGCTTGGATTTCCAGTGTGGTTTTGGATTTGAAGTTCCTAACGCTGATGCCACCCAGAAAGCAGGAACTTCAAATCCACCACACTTGGGCCGGTACAGTTTCTGTACTCGCCGCACCGCTGGGAAAGGCCTATGCTCCCGGCTGAGTTTGAGGGGAAGGCAACATCATGACCCAGGCCGGATACAAGCAGTTCTGCCCGTTATCGATGGCCGCGGAGGTGCTGTGCACCCGCTGGACCATGGTTCTGCTTCGCGAATTGGTGGCGGGCTCGACCCGTTTCAACGATCTGCGCCGCGGCGTCCCCAAAATGTCGCCGACCCTTCTGTCGCAACGGCTCAAGGAGCTCGAGCTGGCCGGGATCGTCGAGCGCAAGGAGGTGCGCGGCGAGAAAGGCATCTTCGAATACCGGATGACCGAGGCAGGCAGGGATCTGCGGTCCGTCGTCGAGGCGATGGGCTTTTGGGGGCAGAAATGGGTCGAGTCGCGGCTGTCGCTGAAGAACCTCGATCCGTCGCTGCTGATGTGGGACATGCGGCGCAATCTAAACGCGTCGCCGCTGCCCGACGGGCGCACGGTGATACAATTTCTGTACCAGGAGCTCCCCGCCTCCAAACGGTCGTGGTGGCTGATCGTCGAGAAGCACGGCGAGGTCGACCTCTGCTGGTACGATCCGGGGTTCGATGTCGATCTCTACGTCTCGACCGACCTGCACACCATGACCGAAATCTGGATGGGGCTGATCACCGTCGAGAAGGCCGGGCCGAAAGTCATTCTGACGGGCGATCAGGATATCGCCCGCAAAATGCAGACTTGGCTGGGCCTGAGCCCGTTCGCTGTCGAACCCAAGCGAGCAGCCTAGCTGCCTCTTGGCGAAACGATCCGAAGCGGTTATGTGTCGGGCGCGATGGTCCCGTAGCTCAGTAGGATAGAGCGGCAGATTCCTAATCTGTAGGTCACAGGTTCGATTCCTGTCGGGATCACCAAGTTTTTCAAGCACTTAGCCAACAAGCCGCCGTACTTTTTGGTAAATTAGTACGGCAATTAGTACGGCGAATTTCGCATGAACTTCGGCTTCAGCTGCTCAATCCAACCGAGTTGTGGATTTCCATGATTCTGGAATTGAGTAGATTGTTGGGACGGGCGGCCACCGATGTCGCTTCAGGTGGCGATTTGAGGTGGGGTCTGTCGAGACGCAATGCCGCGCCTCGGCAGGCATTGATTTTACGATGTTTTTTCTAGTCTAGGAGCCCACAGCGATTTGTATCACAGTTTGTATCTCAGTCCGTATCGCACGAGGCTGACCTAGCCACCTGGTAAAATGGCACGTCTTACGAGGCCTGAGCCGTAATCAATGTTGTCGTGCCAGCGCTACATACGGTCCCTTGCACGTTTGGTCTGGAACGACAGCCATGGAGCCGAGAGCGGACTGGCAGCTCCTAGGTGTGGATCACGGAAAAGTTCGCATTCGACGATTAAGAGCTGGATGACTGCTACCGCCCCCCATTTCCGACATTGATGGATGGGACGCGCGTCCCATAAGCAGCCAACGTCAGTGCCGAGGCTGCAAGGTCAAAGGGTGGCTTTCAGTAGGCCGGCTGTGGCTGCCCTCGAAAAATGCGGTACTGCAAGAACGAAATTTGTTGCCGAGGAATTGATCTGCAGCGCCATACTCTCACAGGGTCCTCAGCTCCTCGTCGGCAATCGCGGCTTGGATCGATCGACAGATCTTTCAGCGAATCTACAAATTTGAAGGGGCGCTTACCGGCGCAACCTGATCGCCACGCTTCAGGAACGCGAGGTTGACCGTGCCGGTGGGGAACTGGCGGCGAAAAAGGCACTGCCGTTCCGAGCTGCCGCCGAGGGCGAAACCGTGACCGGCACCTTCACCGGGCCGCGCAGCTATCCAGTGGCAAGTTCGCCATCGTCGAGAAGTCCCACGAGTTCACGCTTGTCCCGTGGCGGCCAGTCATCGACCGCCAGCTCGGCCGCGAGGTCAGTGGCATCGTGCAGGGCGGATCGGTGTCCTGGCAGTTGGGGCGGCAGCGGGGATTGGGGCTTTCGCCCTCAAACCCCTTGACCGACTTCACTGAGCACCCGTCGCAGCCATTGATGCCCTGGGTCGGCGTCGTGGCGCGCATGCCAAGTCTGCACCACTCGAAATGAAGGAATATCCAATGGCGGCGGAAAAAGTCGGAGCGGTAGCCGCCCTGCCAACGGTGCGAAGAGACGACGGGGTTCCGTTGCCACGAGCTCGGAGGCATCGACCAGCATCGGTGCCATCAAGAAGTGGCCGACCGTCACGACGACATTCCTCTTCAATCCTTTCTCGGTGAGCACAGCATCGACATAGCCGCTCGGATTGCCCTTCATCGAAACCTGAAGATGGCGCAGCGAGAGATAGCGGTCGAGGTCGAGACTATCGGCCAGATCGGTGTGATCGCCGCGGCCAGCGCAGATGAAGTCCTCTTCGTATAGCAGTTCTTCTCGCATATGGGTCGGCGGCTGGGGGAAGTTGCCGGCGATGAGTTCGACTGCGCCGTCGTCCAGCATCGGCAAACCGACGCTGCGGCTCGTGTTGCGGACCACCAGAGAAACGCCTGGTGCTTCGCGGCCGAGCCGTGCAGTCAGACGCGGTAGCAGCACGAAAGCGGCATAATCGGAGAGACCGACCACGAATTGCCGAGTGCTTTCGGTCGGATCGAACGAGCGCCCGCCGAGCAGGACGCCTTCAACCTGTTCGAGGATCGACCGAACACTCGGCGCAATGTCCTGCGCCAGTGGCGTCGGCGTCATGCCGCGCGGGGATCGGACAAACAGCGGGTCTCCGAACAGAGCCCGAAGGCGATTGAGCGAATGGCTGACCGCCGGCTGGGTCAGCCCAATCCGCTCGGCCGCGCGCGTGGCGTGCCCTTCGGCAACGAGGGCGTCGAAGACGACCAGCAGATTGAGATCGACGTTAGCGATATGAATCTTCTTCATCACGGCGATGCTAATAATGAATTGGATTTATCGCAATCGCCGATGCAAGGTCTGACCTGAAATAAAGCGGGGGCGGGCAGAGTTAGAGAACATGAGTGTCAGGTCCCACCACCGCAGCAACGGGAAGAGTAAGTTCTCGCCGACGCTTTATTGAGGCTGCCTTCATCGCAGCAAGTTCTTTCGCCATCAGTCGGAGCGGGCAAGCCATGGCCTCGGAAACTCATGAGGATCGATTTTCACGCGGCCTGGAGATGCTCCGCCGGATCGGCGGGGAGAATTTCGATGGACCGATCAATGCTCTGGCGGAGACCTCCGCCGATTTGTCGCGCTTCACCGTCGAATATCCCTATGGCGATGTGTTGTCCCGCCCGGGGCTGGATCTCCCGCTAAGGCAGCTCTGCACCGTCTCGATGCTGCTGGCCGACGGAAGCGCCCAGCCGCAATTGAAGTTTCATATCGCCGGCTTTCTCAATGCCGGCGGCACCCCCGAAGCGATCGTCGAACTGCTCTTCGTCTCGGTCGCGGTCCTGGGCTTCCCTGCAACCGTCAATGCCGTCGGCATCGTCCGGTCGGTATTCGCCGAACGCGAGCTGGCATTTCAGCCCATCAAGCCCGCGACGGGTGACGGAGCGGGACGCGGATGGGCCGGACGCGAGATGCTGGAGCGGCTCGTAGCGGGCGACGCCCAGGGCTATTTTGACCGCTTCGCCGGCACCGCGCCCGACCTCGCGCAGCTTTCGATCGATTTCGGGTTCGGGGAGGCGCTGGCTCGGGACGGCCTCGATCACAAGGCCAAGCTGCTCGCGATCACGATTTGGCTTTCCCGGTCCCGATCGACATAGGTCCGCGACCTTCGACCCACCATGAAGCATCGAATTTTCGACAGCGAATGTATAGCGCTTATCCGGCGCGCATGTCGCTCTGTTCGAGCCTTTGAACCCCGGCGCTGACCACGGATGTGCTGGCAGCATTGGGATCTTTCCGGTTCGGATGGAAAAGATGCAGGAGGGGGCGTCGGCGTGCTCCTGCGGAAAGCCGCACCCCCTCATGCAAACGCAGCCTCCCCGCGTGGGGAGCGCTTGCCTGCGCTACGGCGGCGGCTTTCCATGCGAGCCGCTTCAAAAATGATGCTGCGAAACGGCTCCGGCTTTATCCGACGAACGCCTCACGCATCCGAGCGAACATGCCTGGCTGTCTCCCGGCAATCGCCGCACGGATGTGACGGGCGGCCGTTACGGCGCTCACCGTCGCGCCGAAATGACAATAGCAGATGATCTCATGCAATTGCCTGTCGGTCAGTTCGAAGAACCGCTTCGCTTCGCCGTAGTTGTCGTTTTCCAACCCGGCGGCGCGGAGGACAGGATCCTCGAAAGCGACTGAGATCGGCGAGCCGTCGCCGCGCATGGCCCCGCGTGATCTAACCGGCTGATACTCGGTCTGGTGTAGCGTCGAGAGTCGCCGGTCAGGGTTCCGTTCAAGGAGCTCCGCCCAGCGTTCAAGACGTTCGCTGCGCGACATGGCCTGGCGCAGGTAGTCCTGATCGATCTCGGCGACGATCTGCAGTTGCTCAAGCGTCTGGTGCTTCATTTTAGCCTCCTATTCGGACGATAGTTGGCCCACCCATATCCTTCTTATACCTGCGGCCAGCGTGACTCCGACCGATCGTAAAGTCCAATCACGATGATGCTGGGAGGGCTTCCCCCCCACGAAAATGCGGAGGCTTCGCAAAGATCCGGCCATTAATTTGGCGAACGCGGTCAAATGCGCGGCTGTTCGACGATGTCGGTCTGGAGTCCGTGCCGATCGAGGTGATCGACGGGCAGAGTCTGTGCTGGAGTAGCCCGGCTCCATCGCTGGCCGGGCAGCGGGATCAAGCGAGTGGCAGTTTAGCTTCGAAACCGCCGAAGGCCGGGCTGATGCGAGTTCTCCGCCCGGTCGTTGGGCCCTTGTGGCTGCAGTGTACGACTTCCGGCATGACCTGGCGCCTGGCTACTCCGTAGGATCGCAGTTTGTCCGTGTCGAAACCATTATCGAAGTTACCCGGCCCGATGGCGGAGTGTTGCGGATTGCGCGATCCAAGGACCGGTCCGTCCAACAACCAACAAGTTGCGCGGAAGCCATCTCAAAAACGGTCCAGGCTGTGCGTCGTCAGGATGGTAGCCGAACCAGCGAAACAGCCAATCAGGTGTCCCTTCCTTCGACCTTTAGAGACTGAGCAGTCAGCTGCCGCCAAGCGAGAATGACGATCGCTCTCACTGCTGCGGCGCTGGTATCGGTGTGCCGCCAAACCAACCCGCCGCATACGCAATCACGACCAATACCACGATCACGGCTACCACGCCGTACCAGAGGCGCCTGTCCTTGAGATCCATCGTTACCTCCTGCCCGCTACGTGTTGGCCACTGGGCGAATTCCTTGAGCCTTTAGCCGTCATTTCCCAGATGAGCGACCCATTTGCCGTCTGGCAGGCACACAGTAGGCTGGATAAGGGGTCTTTGAGAAGCGCGCAATACGACCGCGCCGGCATGATCGCCAGCGGCTGCGACCGGCGGCGGCAGGCGTGCTCGACGAGTGGCGTTGCGGCATGGATGTCAAAAGATCGGCGATGCCATCCAGCGCCTGTGTGATCGATGCGGCGCGCGTTATCCTGATCTTCCAGCACGGCTCCGCGCAGCCGCACCCCTCATTAGACCGTTTCGAGACGGCTGAACCGAACCGGGATGAGTTTGCGAGTCTTCAGTTGCCCTGCCGCATCCTTGTCGATGACCGTCAGAAACTGTGCATTTTCAGATCCCAAAGGCAGAACCAAGCGTCCTCCCGGCTTGAGTTGCTTCAGTAAAGCCGGCGGTGTCCGCTCAGCCGCCACCGTGACCAGGACCTTGTCGAATGGGGCGTGCTCAGGCCAGCCGCGAGACCCGTCTCCGACACGAATGCCGACATTGGAGAAGCCGAGACCCTGCAGGAGAGCCTCGGCATGGCTTGCGAATTCCTCGATGATTTCGACGCTCCAAACTTGCCCGGCAAGGTCCGCGAGGATTGCGGTTTGGTAGCCTAGGCCGGTGCCGATCTCGAGCACTACCTCGTGCGGTTGCGGCGCAAGGAGATCGGTCATGAGAGCAACGATGAAGGGCTGCGAGACGGTTTTATCAAAGCCGATCGGCAGCGGCATGTCTTGGTAGGCATAAGGCGCAACTGATGCTGGCACGAAGAGATGCCGCGGTATCCGCCTCATCGCCGCCAATACCCGCTCATCGAGCGCCGCCTTGCCAAGTTCTTCGCTTGCAAGATCGGTGTGAATTGCAATCATCTCGACCATGTGCCTGCGTAGAACCGCGAGATGCTCTTCGTTCATCGGCTTCATGACGGTGGGGCGCTCCTCAACCAGTCTGCTGCCTCATAACCTTATACCCTGTTCGTCTTGTCACAGTAACCATGTCGTCGAGAACGCGGCTTCGGTTGGGGCGGGTTGTACCGCCCTGCTATTTCGTCGCCGTCCTTGGTGCTCTCCCGTTCCTCGCACCGGGGTGGAACGGCGTGCGCATCAGAAGCTCGCCAGCCAGGCGACAACATCGATATAGCGGATCGCCAGCCAATTGAGCACCAATAGGCCGAAGGCCAAAACGACGCCGAACCCTGCGCTGTCGTTCACCGGCTCCATCCCGTGCTGATCGTGCGTGATCTGGCGATTGACGATGGCCGAACCTGGGCGAGCCAGCAGCGCGATTCGCGCTGCAGGCCGGCCATACGATAATCAGCGTTAGCCCGCGTGGCGCTGCTGAGAAGAACCGGAATTTCGTGATGGCTTGCCGCCGCCATTGGCGCGGCACTGGGGGACTGGCTGTCCTTCTGGATCGGCAAACGGCTTGGAAAGCGGGTTTCGCACTATTGGCCCCTCCCCTGTTCTTCGAGCGGTGGGGGGTCGCCGGCGCTTCTTCGGTCCCTTGCGTGCATCCGTACCCATGGTGGCGGGCATCTGCGCGATGCCCGCTCTGACGTTTCAGTTTGCCAATATCGCTTCGGCTCGCCGGAGTTCGTAGCCGACGTTGCACGGTTTTTCGACGTCACGAGAGGACACGTCTTGCTCGCCGGTCCCAAGACGATCGCGAGCGTTCCGGATTTTGCTCGCGCGGATCGGGAACTTGTCGTCGTTCGCTCCAGTATGGATCCCGAGGACACGCTCAAGCGCTTTGCCGGCCGTGTCGTCTTCATCGGCGGCGGTCCACCGGTCTGGGACGCCTACGCGCGCTTCGTCAGCCACTGGGATGTCACGCGGCTGCCCTATGACGGGCCGGCGGACCGCTGGTTCGATGCAAGATGGCTTACGGGGTGGCGAAGTTGCCAGAAATCACCGCGACCAATGAAGGCTCGGCTCGTATCGATCTGGGATTATTTAGATCACCTCGCGACCCAAGTTCCAGACCGCATTTTATGCAACTTTACATCGAACACAGAACCGACAGCGGTGCAGCTTGCAATTATTTCGCCGAACGGCGTCACACGGTGATGGTCGTGCAGCACCAGCCCGCGCACAAAACGATCGCGGACTCCTTCCTGCAACTGGTGCAATCCCCGAAAGTCCTGCGGAACCGTTTGCGGAGGCCTTCACCTCGATACCGACGACCCGACCGCGTCGATCCTCGATCACGACGCCGACCTCGTCCTGATCCTTGGTCCGGTAGTGTGAGAAAGACACCCGTCGCTCTGACCACCATGCGAGCTTCAGGAATTCCGACACCACGAACCTCTCGAGCAAAGCACCGAACCGCGATCGGTCCTACGTCCTTCGTCTACGGCCGCTCACAAGATTGTCAACAATCTGATAAAGTTTTGTTGACAGGTGATTGATTTGAGCCTTCACTCACAAAAATCCGCGTATCGGTCGAGTTCTGTCGCAACAATGCGCGGCCTCCAAAGGGGAAAGAACAATGATCAACAGACGTTCAATAATCACATCCGCGGCGCGCGGCGCCGTCTCCGCGCTGGCAATCATGGCCGGCGGCACAATAGCGGTGCACGCCGCCAACAAGGAACTCAAGATCGGCTTTGTCGGCGTGACGAGTGGCGCGGCCGCTGCGTGGGGCACATCCAACGTCCGCTCGATGCAGACGCGCGCCGCCTGGATCAACGAAACCGGCGGTGTGAAGATTGGTGACGAGACCTATGACGTCAAAATCGTCACCTTCGACGACCAGAAGGACCCGAAGCGGGCGATCGCCGGCATGGAGAAGATGGCCCAGGAGGGCATCCACTATGTCGTCGGTCCGAATGTCGACGACGGCGCGGCGGCGGTGCGTCCCGTGGCAGAATCCAAGGGCATCATCTATTTTCCCTACGCATTCCCGAAGGAACTCTACACCCCGCCGGCATCCAACGCCGTGCTCGGCATGATCGCCAACTACCAGTCGGCTCCGGCGATCTACAAATATCTCATGGAAAACAGGGGCGTGAAAAAAGTTGCCTTTGTCGCCGCCAACGAATCCGATCCGCTGAGCCAGCGGGATGGCGGTGTTGCCGCGGCAAAGGCGCTCGGGCTCGAGGTTGTGGCTGCCACGGATGTCTACCAAAACGATACCCGCGATTTCACGCCGGTACTGACGCCGATCGTTTTGCAAAAACCGGACCTGCTGGTGCTTTCGGGCGTCGCGCCGGGCAATGCGCCGCTGCTGATCCGCGCCGCGCGCGAGCTCGGCTACGAAGGCCTGATCTCCACCGAAACGGCGCAGGATGCCAAGGTGTTGGAAGAGGGCGCGGGCGAGTTGGCCAACGGCTTCATCTCGGTCGGCGGCGCATCGACGCCCGAAATCGCGTCCGACACGATGAAGGAGTTCGTCGAACGCTATACGAAAATGTTCGGCGAATACAATGACGAGTCCAACACCAAGGTCTACGCGCTCGAATACATCATCGAGACGCTGAAGGCGAACCCGGCCGCGATCGACAATGTCGAGGAGTTCAAGAAGACGATCGACACTTTCTCGGCGCCCAATCCCTATCTGAAGGACGATGCCAAGCTGACCTATGTCGGAATGACGTCATTTGGCCAGAAGCGCCAGCTTTCGGTCCCGATGGTGGTCACGGAATACCGCGACGGCAAGTTCGAGACGCTCTTCGTCGCTCAAGTCGATTGACGCAACTGCACTGAAGCGGATTGCCGCAGAGACTCGAGCATTCGTCTTCAGCCTCTGAACGGCCGGAACCATCCTGATGGAACAAGTCATCGCCAACGGGCTTTATCTTGGCGCGCAATACGCGTTGATCGCGCTCGGTCTGACCCTGATCTTCGCGCTAATGAACGTGCTTAACTTTGCCCATGGGCAGATGTACGTTCTCGGCGGCTTCGTCACCTACACCGTCTATGGCCAGCTCGGCATGCCTTTCGTCGTCGCGCTCGTCGCGTCCGGGGTCACGCTGCTGGTCATTGGAGCGCTTGTCGAGAAATTCCTTTTCAGGACGGTGATTAAGCGAAGCGTGCGGGAGGAAAGTACGATGCTTCTCGCGGCGGCGGTCGCATTCTTCCTCGACGCCGTGATCCTCCTCCTGTTCGGCGAAAAGCAGCGCGGCGTGCCGAAGATCGTCAAAGGCGTCTTCGTCTCCGACAGCCTCATAATGCCTTACGACCGGCTGCTGGTCGGCGCACTCGCCATACTGTTCATCGCCTCCTTCGTGCTTTTCATGCAGTACAGCAAGCCGGGACGTGCCATGCGGGCGCTGGCGCAGGACCGGGTCGCGGCGCAGCTGATGGGCGTCGAGGTCGACCGCTATTCGATGATCGGCTTTGCGCTCGGCGCCATGCTTGCCGGCATAGTCGGGGGGCTGCTGGTCGCCATCACCGGCGTCAATTCGGGCATCGGCGGGCCGATCTCGATCAAGGCGTTCTTGATGGTGATGATCGGCGGGGCCGGCGTGGTCAGCGGAGCGATCGCCGGCGGCTTCATCCTCGGCATGATGGAATCGGTCGGCCTGACGGTGCTACGCCAATATGGCGACGTCACTTATCTCGTCATCTTCGCCGCGCTGATGGTGTTCCTGAGCATCCGCCCGAACGGGCTCATGGGCAAGCCGTGGGGATGATGGACATGAAGCGTACACGCAACATCCTCGTCGTCGCTGTCTTCCTGCTGGTCGTACTCGTCGGCGTGCCCTGGCTGATTGAGGCGACCGGTCGGCTCGACCTCTACTACACGCTGACCTCGGTCGCGCTGCTCAGCATCGCCAGCGCCGGGGTGTGGGTGACTTTCTACATCGGCCGCATCAATATCGGCCAGGGCGCCTTCGCGCTTATGGGCGGCTATGTTTCGGCCATTCTTGTCGTCCAGTACGGTGTGTCGTTCTGGCTGACACTGCCGCTGGCTGGGCTGTTCTGCGCCGCTGCAAGCGTGCTGATCGGACTGCCCATCCTCAGGCTTCGCGGCGTCTATTTCGCCATGGTCACGCTGGTTTTGACCGAAGTGGCGCGGCTGCTCGCGCTGGCGCTGCCGATCACCAACGGAGCCAAGGGCATGGTCAGCATTCCGCTCCCCGGCGGCATCTCGATCTTCGGGCTGACCATCCTTCCAGATTTCGCGACGCTCCCCAATCCGCGTCCCGCCTTCTATCTGGTGTCGGTTGTGCTGATGGTGCTGTGCTTTGCGGCGCTCTACCGCCTAGTCCATTCGCGCATTGGCAAACTCTGCCAGTCGTTGCAGCAGAACGAGGAACTGGCCTCCTCGATCGGCGTCAACATCGCCTATCTGCGCGTTATCGCCTACGCCATCTCCTCATTCCTCGGCGGTCTCGGCGGTGCGATGTTCGTCGCCATCTCGCAGTCGATCTATCCGTCGAGCTTCACCGTCACCGACTCGGTGAACTTCATGCTGAACTGCTTTCTCGGCGGGCTCGGCCACGTCTTCGGGCCGATGATCGGCACCTTCGTGCTCTATTTCGGCTGGGATTTCCTGTTCGAGACCGGCGAGTTCCAGTTGCTGATCTTCTCTTCGGTGCTGATCGCGCTGATGCTGTTCCTTCCCAACGGCCTGCTCAGCCTCAGGCTGTTCGGCAAGAAGCAGGGCTAGGACCATGACTGAGCTTCTCCAGATCAAGGCAGTGACCAAACGCTTCGGCGGGCTGGTCGCGGTCAACAATGTTTCCTTCGCGGTCCGCGAACGCGAAATCCTCTCCGTCATCGGCCCCAACGGCGCCGGCAAGTCGACGCTGTTCAAGTTGATTTCCTCTTTCCTCAATCCGACCTCGGGCGAAGTGCTATTCCGGGAAGAGCGGATTTCAGGCCTGGCGCCGCATATCGTCGCCCGGAAGGGCGTGGTGCGCACGTTCCAGGAGACGACGATCTTCAAGGGCATGACGGTGCGCGACAATGTCATCATCGCGCATCACCTGCGTTCCAATGCCAGCCTTGCCGGCTTCTATCTCGGCACGAACACCGCACGGCGCGACGAGGATGAATTCGGCCGCTCGGCCGACGAGATCATCGACTTCCTCGATCTCGGCGCGCAACGGCATGAGATCGCCAGCACGCTGCCGCACGGCCATCTGCGCGCGCTCGGGATTGCCATCGGGCTCGCTACCAACCCGACCGTGCTTCTGCTCGACGAGCCCTTCGCCGGTATGAACCATGACGAAACCGTGCGCGCGGTGGAGATGGTGCGCGGCGTGCGGAAGCGCGGCGTGACTGTCCTGCTGGTCGAGCACGATATGCCCGCCGTCATGAACATTTCCGACCGCATCGTCGTCCTGAACTTCGGTGTGAAAATCGCCGAGGGAACGCCGAAGGAAATCCAGGAGAACGAAAAGGTCATCGAGGCCTATCTCGGCGTCGAAGATGAGACGATCGGATTTTAGCCATGAGCGAACTGCTGAAAGTCTCCGACATCGAACTCTACTACGACCATGTCTATGCACTGAAGGGCGTGTCGCTCAACGTCAACGAGGGCGAGACCGTCGCGCTGATCGGCGCGAACGGCGCGGGCAAATCCTCGATCCTGCGCGCCATCACCGGCCTGAAGAAAGTCCGCAGCGGCGAGATTCATTTCCGGGGCCACCGCATCGACGGAACGCGCCCGGACGAGCTGGTCAGGATGGGCATCGCCATGGTGCCGGAGGGTCGGCGCGTCTTTTCCTACATGACGGTGCGCGACAATCTGATGATGGGCGCCTTCACCCGCACCGACAAGGCCGAAAGCGCCAGGACGCTGGACATGGTGCTCGCGCGCTTTCCGCGCCTGAAGGAACGCTATTCCCAGACGGCGGGCACGATGAGCGGCGGCGAACAGCAGATGCTGGTGATCGGGCGGGCGCTGATGGCCAAACCGAAGCTTCTGCTGCTCGATGAACCCTCGCTCGGCGTCGCGCCGAAGCTCGTCCAGGACATCGCCCGCTCCATCGTGGCGATCAATCGCGACGAAAAGGTCAGCGTTCTCTTGGTCGAGCAGAATTCGCGCATGGCGCTGCGCATCTCGCAGCGCGCCTACGCACTGACGACCGGAAAGATCGCGCTGGCCGGACATTCGGCTGAGCTGCTTGGCGACGACCGGGTCAAGAAACTCTATCTCGGCGGCGAAATATGAAAGCGCAAATGGACATACTCGTCGTCAATCCCAACACCACTGCGTCCATGACCGAAAAGATCAGCGAGGCGGCGCGCGGCGCGGCTTCGGCCGGCACCAGGATCATCGCCGTCAATCCGAAGGACGGGCCGCCGAGCGTCGAAGGCTATTTCGACGAGGTCTTCGCCATCCCGGGAATGATCGGCGAGATCCAGAGATATCCGGCGGCGAGCGCCTGCGTCATCGCCTGCTTCGACGACACCGGCCTCGACGCAGTACGCTGCGTCGGCGAGATGCCGGTGGTCGGCATCGGCGAAGCGGCGTTTCACATGGCAAGCCTAATTGCCGGCAAGTTCAGCGTGGTGACGACGCTGTCGCGTTCGGTGCCGGCGATCGAGCACAATCTGGTGCGCTACGGCCTCGCCAGCCGCTGCGCTAGGGTGCGGGCAAGCGACGTTCCCGTTCTGGAGCTCGAAGTGCCCGGCTCCGACGCCCGCCATCGAATTTCGGAGGAGATCGAGCGCGCCATCCGCGACGACCGGGCCGAAGCGATTGTGCTGGGATGCGCCGGCATGGCCGACCTCGCCGCCGCGCTCAGCCGCGAACATGGCCTTCCTGTGCTCGACGGCGTCGCCTGCGCGGTACAACTCTGCGAGAGCCTCGTCAGCCTTGGCCTGTCGACCTCGAAGCGCGGCGGCTACCAGGTTCCACTCGAAAAGTCCTTCGCCGGAATCTTTGCGTCCTTTTCGCCCTCCGGCCGTGTATCCTGATGCGTGCAAAATTGTTGACATTCCCACACAGGATGTTCGATGTCCGGCCGGAAACGCGGTGTTCGCGCCGCTATGCGATCCGGCCGCCGGGACAATGAGACGATGGACCTGCTTGGACCAAAGACACGGGATGGCGACAAGCCGACGATGCGCTGGTTTCCGGTCTATGCCGGCCTGCGCGACGCCATCGTCAGCCACCGCCTCGCACCGGGCACAAAGCTGCCCGAGGACGAGCTCGCCTCGATCTATTCGGTGAGCCGCGCGGTGATACGCGCGGCGCTGCAGGCGCTGTCGCATGACCGCTTGGCTCGGCTCGAGCCGAACCGCGGCGCGTTCGTCGCCCAGCCGACCAAGCAGGAAGCGCGCGAGGTGTTCGAAGCGCGAGCGCTGATCGAGCCCAAGGTCGCGGCGCTTGCCGCCGAAGTGGCAAAGCCGGCCGAGATCGCGCAACTGCGGCTTCATCTCGAAAAAGAGCACGAGGCCCTGCATGCCGGCCGCGACAGCGACGCCATAATGCTGTCGGCAAAATTCCATGTCGGCATCGCTGAAATCGCCGGCCATTCGATCCTGACCGGCTTCGTCAAGGACCTGTTGTCGCGGTCGTCGCTGATCATCGCGCTCTACTGGCGCCGCCGCGACACCACCTGCGAAAGCCACGCCCATCACGCCCTCGTTGATTCCATCGAAAAGCACGACGCAAAAAACGCGTCCGACCTGATGCAAAGTCATCTCATCGACCTTCTGTCGGGCCTTGATCTGTCGCTTGGCGAGAAGAAGCCCGAGAGCCTGTCGGACATCTTGCGCTGATCTCCGCTGTCAAACTCTTCGCCGGAGTTCGCCTATGTCCGCACGTGCTGGGCGTGATCGAAGCAATGCATAGCATGCATCGGTCCATGAGGACTGCTTCTTCGTTCCTGCCGTCATAACAGTAGCGCTCGTTGAGTCCGCGGCGCTGCCCTCCAGCTTCGGCTACTCCTGCTGCCGCACAACGGACGGGCAATGCGCCGATCAGAGCTTGAGGCACGCAGTCGCAGCAAGGATTGGCAAACTGCCGGTTTTTCTTACGGCCTTTAGATACGACCTGATGCGATCGGTCGATGGCCCTCGCGAGAGGCCAGTTCCAGACTGTCTGTTTATGCGACTTTGGAAGCACAAAAGGGGAACATCTAGCGGCTTATGTGTTTTCGACGTCAACAGCCTCTGGCGGTCAGATCGGCGATCGACCGGCATTGTGAATGCCTGGAAGGGGCCGGAACCGGACTGTCAGCTTTCAAGATGACTGGACAAGATAGCCGGCCCTTGCGTCCAGCCTCGTCTGACCGCTGTGCGCCAGAAGCGACCTTTCGGACCACCGGGGCTAATGGACGACCTCCTGGCTTTGGCCGGGCGGGCTCGTCAGGGCGCCGCGATAGGTGTACAATTTTAGCCATGTTGGGTCCGGGGCCGGATGATGATCGTCCCTCCATTGAACCGGAAACTGCTGGCAATCCTTGCAGCGGATATGGTCGGCTATTCAACGGCGATCGAAATTGACGAAGCTGGCACCATCGGACGCCTGAGAGCTATCCGGGCCGACGTAACCGATACGGCGATCGCTCTGCACCAGGGTCGAATTGTCAAACTATTAGGAGATGGCGCACTTGTCGTCTTCGACAGCGTGGTCGATGCGGTAATCTGCGCAGCCGAAATTCAAAAAGCTGTGGCCGTTCGCAATGGTGGACTGCCGGAGCATGAGCGGATTGTGTTCCGCATCGGGATAAATCTTGGCGATGTGGCGCTCGTGGATGGCGATGTGTATGGCGACGGCGTCAATATCGCCGCTCGGTTGCAGCAACTCGCTGACCCGGGCGGCGTGATCGTATCGGGCACGGCCTTTGACCATCTGCAGGGCAAGCTTGATTGGCCCCTCGATTTCGCTGGCGAGCAGCAAGTCAAGAATATCAATCGCCCCGTGCGGATGTACCGGCTGAGGCTCGATGGCAAGCCGGCGCGCCGCCCGCTTCTCGGAATGATGCCGCGCTGGGCCAGGACGGCTGCGGCGGCCATCGTGGTGCTGGCTCTGGCGGGTGGAGGGACATGGTGGGTCTTTCAGCCTGCGCCACTGGGGGCCAAGCCGTCGATCGCGGTGCTGCCCTTCAATAATTATGGCGGCGACGGGGCCACCGGGCGTTTGGCCGATGGCCTCACCGAAGACATCATCACCGATCTCGCGCAGTTTCCCGAACTCGACGTCGTGGCACGCAATTCGACGCAAGCGTACAAAGGCAAGTCGCTGGATGTCCGCCAGGTCGCGAGTGCGCTCGACGTCGGCTATGTGCTGGAAGGCTCGATCCAGCGCCTGGGCGGTCGGCTGCGGATCACCGCGCAGCTGATCGATGCAAAAACCGGCAACCATCTGTGGTCGGAGCGATGGGACCGGCCTGCTGAAGACGTATTCGCCGTTCAAACCGAGATCGCCGAGCAGGTCACCAACCGCCTCGGCAACGGCGTGGGGCTGATTCAAGGCGCGGGGCGGGCTGCAGCGAAGCGTAAACGGCCGGACAACTTGACTGTCTATGATTACTACCTGCTCGGAACCGAAAGGATTGAAAAGATTGCCGTAGCGGATGAGGAGGAGGCCATCAGGCTGCTCAACCTCGCTGTCGAGCTGGACCCGGGGTTCGCCCGCGCCTGGGTGGAACTTTATCATGCTCATAACATATTGGCTGGCTTCGGTATCAATCCCGAGAGCGAGATCAAGGCGGCTGCCGATGTAGCCGAACGCGCGGTGCGGCTCGATCCGAGCGACGCCGAGGCGCACGCCGTTTTTGGCATGAGCCTCAAAGACAAGGGCGACAACGCCCGCGCCAAGGTCGAGCTGGACACGGCCCTCCGCCTCGCTCCGGGTTCGGCCGAAATCCTGACATTCTATTCCGGCTTTGCGGCAGGCTTCGACGAACCCGAACGCGGCGCTCAGTTGGTCGACCAAGTTATACGGCTCGACCCGAATTACCCGATGTGGGCAACTGCTTTCTACTCCACTGCCTATTTTATGGCTGGTCGCTATGAGGACGCCTTGAAGATGCTGGAGCGCAAGACGCCCGATAACTACGGCAAAGGGGGTTGGGTGGTGCGTAGCAGCTCCTTTGCGGCTCTGGGTCGAATCGATGAGGCGAATGCTTCGGTCCGGGAAACCCTCAAACGGTATCCGGACCTGACCGTCGAGGGCATGGTCAATGAATTCAGCTTGAGCAAGACGGAGCGCGGTCGTTTCATCGAGACAATGCCGCTAGCCGGCTTCCCGGCGTGTGCCAAGACCGGGTCGCTGGCAAAACTCGCCAAACCTGTGCGGCTGCCGGAATGCGAGGCGGGGGAGGCGCAGCCTCTCGGGCAGCCATAGAACAAGCTCGGCGCAAAAGGGAGACGTGAGCCGCGAATCGCCCCGGCACTGGCGGGCGCTGTCGCCGAAGGTTGGAGGCGATGACACATATGGTTGTGACGCCGCGCGAGGCTCCCGCTAGCGAACGAAGAACTCAGGGTCAAACGCTCAAGTGAGTATCCCTACGGTGGAAGCCGGCTGAGCAAGTGATTTTCTGAGCAGTGGCGATTATGTCAGGAATGGGCCGACAACGGATCGGCAGCTTCGAGCCCGTGGATATCGAAAGCGGACATTCACGTCGATGTGGGCATGATCATCATCTGACCCTGAACAGACTGGGAGCGAGGTGCCAAAAGCTTCAACGCCGAAGAGCGATTTAGGTCAAATCAGACGATCCTCATTACGACATCGATGTTGCCCCGTGTCGCTTTGGAGTAAGGACAAATCTCGTGCGCTTCATCCACCAGAATTTGTACCACATCGCGCTCCAGACTCGGCACGGCAATATCCAGTTGGACGCTAAGAAAGTGGCCGTTTTCTCCGTAGTTCAGATTCACCTCGGCCTCGATGCTCATCCCTGCAGGCAGCGCGATTTTTCGTTCGTGGGCCGCAGATGCGATTGCGCCTGCGAAGCTGGCCGACCAGCCGGCCGCGAGCAACTGCTCCGGATTGGTGCCGATGCGCGCCGATCCAGGCGTCGATAGCCAGATGTCCAGAAGGCCGTCGGAACTGCGCGAGGCGCCATTTTCGCGACTGCCCGTGGTTGCGGTCCTGGCCGTATAGACAACCCTTGTGATGTGGCTCATGGGCATTCTTTGCTGGTAGCGGTAACCGCCGCTTCGGCGGTTGCCGCGAACTCGATCAGGCGTCGACTTCGACAACGGCATCGGCAAAGGCCTGCGGCGCTTCCTGGGGCAGGTTGTGCCCGATGCCGCCGGTGACGACCCGATGCGCGTATCTGCCCGGGAACATCGTGGCGTATACGCTGGCGTCCGGATGCGGCGCGCCATTGGCGTCGCCTTCGAGGGTGATCGTCGGCACGCCGATGACCGGTGCCTGCGCGAGTCGCTCCTCGAACGCGTCGTATTGCTGCTCGCCGGCGGCGAGTCCGAGCCGCCAGCGATAATTGTGGACCACAATGGCCACGTGATCGGGATTGTCGAAGGCTGCGGCGCTGCGCTCGAATGTGGCATCGTCGAAATTCCACCGCGGCGACGCGAGTTGCCAGATCAGCCTGGTGAAATCTCGTGTGTATTTCTCGTAGCCGGCGCGGCCGCGATCGGTGGCGAAGTAATATTGATACCACCATTGCAGCTCGGCCTTGGGTGGCAGCGGCAGCTTGCCGGCTTGCTGGTTGCCGATGAGGTAGCCGCTCACCGAGACCATCGCCTTGCAGCGTTCAGGCCATAGTGCGGCAATGATGTTCGCGGTGCGCGCGCCCCAGTCGCAGCCGCCAATCGTCGCCTTTTCGATGCCCAGTGCGTCCATCAGGGCGACAATGTCCGCGGCAATCGCTGACTGCTGACCGTTGCGCATCGTGTCGTCCAACAGGAATCGGGTCGTGCCGTATCCGCGCAGGTAGGGAACAATCACGCGGTGGCCTTTCGCTGCCAGCAGAGGAGCGACATCGGCATAGGTGTGGATGTCATACGGCCAGCCATGTAGCAGGATGACGGGCGGGCCGTCGGTCCGTCCAAGTTCCGCATAGCCGACGCTCAGCACGCCGGCCTCGATCCGCTTCAAGGGCCCAAAGGACGCCGCAGGCTCTCCAGTCGTCTGTTGCGCTTGTGCCGGGCCGATCAGGCCGAACTGAGTGGCGGCGACAGCCATCGCGGCGGCGCCAAAGAACCGACGGCGATCTTGGTCGATTTCATCGGGGATATTGAGCGAATGCATTTGGGAACCTCTATCCTTGCGCGGGCGATCAGCCGAACGTGAATGCAAAGACCTCCACGCCTGAGTCGAGAAACTCGATCTCGAACTGGCGATCGACGATGGGTTTCGATTGTCGGATCAGTTGGTACAGGCGCTGCTCTGTCACTGCGCCTTCGCCCATTTCATTGACGTCGATGCCGTGAGCCGTGCCTGGCGGCTGCCCGTCGATCAGCACGCGAAATCTCACAGACGTTCCCGGCGCTGCCGGACCCATGACCAGATGAAGGTCGCGCGCGTGAAAACGGTACGCGATGCGGGCATCGGACTTGTTCAGTACGGCGGTTTCTTTCCTTACCGTCCAACTGCCAGACAGCCCCCACTCATTCAGGCGTAGTCGCGCCGGCACGTCGTAGATGTGCGGCGCGTCCAAGACCGCTTCACCGCCGGAGGCAGAATTCTGGGTGCGTTCGTAGCCGAGATAATTTTCCGGAGACTTGAGGGTCTCCCAATCGGCCGCGGCCTCGATGCCGCGGGCATCCACCGACACAGGCTCACGGTCGAATCCGCCGGCGCCAGCCTCAGTCAGCAATTCCTGGATGACCATTTCCGACTGTTGGTATGAGCCCTCGCCAAAGTGGTGATACCGGACGCGTCCCCGCGAATCGACGAAATAGAGTGCCGGCCAGTACTGGTTGCTGAAAGCCCGCCATATGAGATGGTCGTTGTCGACGGCGATCGGGTAATCGATCCCCAGGTCTTTCACCGCCCGGTGCACGTTGTTCAGGTCTTTTTCGAACGAGAACTCCGGCGCGTGGATTCCGATCACCACCAAACCATGCTTCCGGTATTTCTCGTCCCAGGCCTGAACGTAGGGAAGCGTGCGCAGCCAGTTGATGCAGGTGTAGGTCCAGAAATCGATGAGGACGACCTTGCCATGCAAAGCCGACGCCGTCAGCGGCGGCGAATTTATCCACTCGTGCGCCACGCCAAGCGAAGCAAGCTCGGATTGACCCTCGAACTGGTCGGAGGAAAGTCCGTGAAGGAACGGAACCCTCATCGGTGCGGAGGCTATCGGCTGAGCCACATTCGTGTCTCCCAGAAAACTGGCAATCGGAGCCCCGATTGCCATTGCGAGCGCCACGGCGACGAGCAGCTTAATTGCTTTCATCGACGACGCCTTTTCAGTTTCGATCAATATCGCCGCGCAGACGGTTCAGCGGCGCGCTGCGCGCTGAATCCTTCAGAGCGGAAGCTCTTTGCCGGCCTGCTCAGCCACCATGTATTCCGCGTACCAGTCCGGCCAGTTCTCATCGCGCTGGCCGCCGTTGCGCTTCTCGTGCTCGCCGTGGGCCTCCGACGCGCGTCGCAGCGCGGCAACAAGATCCGCTCCGGAAGCGTAGGTCGTGGTGTCGATCCGGCCGGGAAAGCGGGTGGTGATTTCCTGCAGCAGCCATTCGTTGCCGTCCGGGTCCTTGAACGTCGCGAACGAGGAGTAGCTGCGCCGCTCGGGATCGCGCCCCTTGACCGCCGGCTTGCCGGGACCTGTGCGGTGAAACGCCTCGCTGACCTCGGCGCCGTGGCCAATGAGCTCGGCGCACGCCGCCTCGATGTCCGACACGACAAGATAAAGCCCGCTTGCCGAGCCGGGCTCCGCCGTCGTGACCCCCGTGCCGAAGTGGATCGAGGCAGGCGAGCCCGGAGGTGTGAACTGCACACCCCGGAACGTATCGCCGACGACGAAATCGCCGTCGAGCCGCCAGCCCAGGCCGATATAAAAGCTCTTGGCGCGATCGACGTCCGAGACGGGGATGACCACGACCTCGAGCTTCATGTCGAGCGCCTGCTTTTTGAGGGTCCCGGTCGCAGTTTCGTGCTTTTCGTCACGGGGCGTTTTCATGGTTTGAGACATTTGTCGTTCCTTTCGAGTGAGGTGGTTATTTGGTTTGCCGCAGCGGCCTGAACGCGGCGCGCAACTCGGCAGAAAAGAGCTCCGGCCGCTCCCACGCGGCGAAGTGGCCGCCTTTGTCGACCTCATGGAAGTAGATCAGGTTGGGGTAGGCGCGCCGGGCCCACGTCTCGGGGGCCTGATAGCCTTCCCCCGGAAAGACCGTGATGGCCACCGGCAGCGAGACTTCGCTGGTCTTTTCAGGGCCGGCAAAAACGGGACTGCGCCCGCCGCCGTACTCCCAGTAAATTCGCCCGGACGAGGTGGCGGTGTCCGTCAGCCAGTACAGCGTGATATCGTCCAGCACCTCGTCAGGCGACTTTTCGGGGTCGCTTTTGTCGTAGGTCCAGCCCGAAAAGCCCGGATGCCCGAGCATCCAAGCGGCGAGCCCTGCGGGGGAGTCATTGATGGCGTAACCGATCGTCTGGGGCCGGGTGCCCATCATCGTGGCGTAGGATCTGTTCCCCATCTTGGCGGCCATGCTGAGCGCATCGAACGCCGCGCGCTCCTTGTCCATGAGCCCCGCCGGCGCCGGTCCGCCGGCGGCGAGCACCGCGGCAATCTCTGGCGGTACGACAGCCGGCAGGTTGACATGAATGCCGAGCAGGCCTGCCGGGGCCAGACGTCCCATTGCATTCGAAACGGGAGAGCCCCAGTCGCCGCCCTGGGCGACGTAATCTGTGTAGCCAAGGCGCTTCATCAGCTCTGCCCAGGCTCGTGCAATGCGGTCTGTACCCCAGCCGGTATCTGTGGGTTTGCCGGAGAAGCCGAAACCCGGCAACGACGGCAGTACGAGGTCGAACGCGTCTTCCGGGCTACCGCCATGCGCCGTGGGATCGGTGAGAGGGCCGACGGTCTTGAGCAGTTCCAGCACCGAGCCGGGCCAGCCATGCGTCATGATCAGCGGCAGGGCATTGGGATGTTTCGAGCGAACGTGAATGAAGTGGATGTCCACTCCGTCGATCGTGGTCATGAACTGGGGCAGGGAATTCAGCTTCGCTTCCGCTGTCCGCCAGTCGTAGGCCGTGCCCCAATACTCGACGAGCGGCCTGATCTTCGCGAGCTGTATGCCCTGCGACTGGTCATCGACCATCTCCCGGTCGGGCCACCTTGTCTGCGCAATGCGACTGCGAAGATCATCGAGCGGCGCTTGCGGCACATAGACTTTGAAGGGCCGGATCGAGCGATCCTCGACCGGGTTGGCGGAGGCGGGCGCGGAAAGGATGCAAAGCCCGAATGCCAGCACGGCCGCCAGTTGGTCGAGCCTCATGGCTGCACCTTCTTGTCCGGAGTGTGGAACGTCACCGTTTGTTTGGTGAAGACTTTGCCTTCGGGATCCACCACCTCGATCAGCACCTTGTGCTGGCCGCTTGGCATGCCAACCAAGATGATGGTGTTGCTCTGACCGTAGTCCGCCCACGCCCAAGGCAGGTCGTCGACGGTGACGTGCAGATGCCCGACCCGCGGAGACACGTTGCGCGCGGCCGCCCCGCCCACAGGCAGGATGCGCAAGTTCTCCATCCGGTACGGGATGAACACGACGCCGCTGGCCAACGGACCCGGAAGCGGCGGCTCCACGATCAGCTTGGGTGCGGGCTCGTTGTCGATGGGAACGACCGTGCTCTGGGCAAACGCGCCCGTGGCGAGCACGGTGCAAACCGCGAGTGCGGTGAGCGTCTTGATGAGGGGGTTCATTGCAGTCGCTCCCTTCGGAGGTTCGCTACGCAGCTATCGCTGGGCGGAAGATGACGAGCGTCCGGCGCGCCATCCCCCGCCAACACGTCATGTCTGCAACGTCTTGAATGTTGCGCGCACCTCATCGGTGAAACTCTTCGGCTGCTCCCAGGCGGCGAAATGGCAGCCCTTGTCCGTGCGGCCATAGTGCAGAAGCTTCGGGAACGCGCGTTCGGTCCAACTCTTCGGTGCGGTGTAGATTTCACTGGGGTTCGCAGTCGCACCGACGGGAATGGTGATGCCCTTGGCGTCGAAGAAGCCGGCCTTCGCCGTTTGCGTATGTTCCCAATAGAGACGTGCCGACGAGATCGCCGTGTTCGTCAGCCAGTAGAACGTGATGTTGTCGAGGATGTCGTCGCGGGTAAGGCCCTCCGGCTCTCCATCGAAGGAGCGGGCGATCAGCGCATAACTGTCCGCATCGTGATCGAGGATCCACGCCGCCAGGCCGGCCGGTGAATCGACGATCCCGTAGAGCGTTTGCGGACGAAGAGCCATCTCGTTGGCGTAGCCCAGGCCGTTTTTGTAGAAGAACGCTACCTGCTCGTAGGCACGCTTCTCGTCGGGGCCAAGATCAGCGGGGGGCGGACCGCCGGAGGCCAGCGCCTTCACGATCTCCGGCGGAATGGTCCCCGGCATATTCGTGTGGATGGCGACCAGCTCGGGAGGTGCGATCAGGGCCATCTGTTCCGTGATGAGTGCTCCCCAATCGCCGCCCTGCGCGACGTAGCGGTCGTAGCCAAGGCGTTTCATCAGCACGATCCACGCCCGCGCGATGCGCCCGGGATCCCAACCGGTTTCGGTGGGCTTGCCGGAAAAGCCGTAGCCCGGCATCGACGGGATCACCACGTCGAACGCCTCCGCCTCCGTGCCTCCGTGCGCAGTGGGATTGGTGAACGGGTCGATGATCTTCAAAAGTTCGATGACCGAACCGGGCCAGCCGTGCGTGATGATGACAGGCAGGGCGCCCTGATGCTTAGACTTCACATGGATGAAGTGGATGTCGAGCCCATCGATCTCAGTGACGAAATTCGGCAGCGCCTTCAACTGCGCCTCGCACTTGCTCCAATCGTATTCCGTTCGCCAGTACTGCATGAGCTTCTGCATTGTGGCGAGTTGCACGCCCTGCGTTGGCCCTACAGTTGCTGGGGTCGACCAGATCCGCCGGGACGCCTCGTCGGAGACGAGTTCGCGCTCGGGCCAGCGCGTGGCGGCGATGCGCCGGCGCAGCTCATTGATCTCCTCCTGCGGGAAACTGACGGAGAAAGGGCGGATGGCATCGCTCGTGGATGCGGCGGCCAATTGCGACGGGAGCAGGCTTGCCGCGCCGGCGGCGGCGATGCCGGCCGCCGCAGTGCCCAAAAGTCGCCGGCGATCCTGGTCGATTGCTTCGGAGGTTCTGGTCGTGTCCATGGGTCTCTCCTGGGTTGATGGGTTTGCGATCTATCTACGTAGCTTGAACTACGCCCAGGAGGCGGGATTAGCCCGTTATGCGTCGTGAGCTTGTGTTAGCCGCTGCCAGCCTGCCGCTTTTTTGAGCAGATAGGAGGCGCCTAGACTGTGAGACTCCCTATGGTGCAGGAGCGCTCCTTGACTTAAACTGCGGCGCTGGGTGCAGGCGGCTCCAAAAGAAGACGCCATGACGAAAACGGGAATACAAGCCAAAGACAGATTGTCGTTTGGCCCTTTCCATTTTGCTGCGGGTGAAAGGCTCCTGACAAGAGAAGGCGCTCCCGTAGAGTTGGGTTCGCGCGCCATCGACATTCTCATAGTCCTGACCTCTGCACCGAATGAAGTCGTCAGCAAGAAAGATCTAATGTCGCGGGTTTGGCCGGATGTCGTCGTCGAGGAAGGCAGCCTGCGGTTCCACATGACCGGACTGCGCAGGGCGCTGGGCGATGGAAAGGATGGCGCGCGGTACATCGCGACGCTTCCGGGGCGGGGCTATTGCTTCGTTGCGCCGGTTTTGCGATTAAACAGCCCACGCGACGAAGCCCTATTCATTGCCGCTGAGTTTCCGCACGCGAATCTTCCAAACCGCTTGAGCCGGATGGTCGGACGGGACGAGGATGTTCTTAAGCTGTCGGTGCAGCTGAATGCTTCGCGGTTCGTCACCATCGTTGGCGCCGGTGGCGTCGGCAAAACCACCGTCGCGATCGCAGTCGGGCATCACCTGATCGAAGCATTTTCAGGGGCGGTCTTGTTCGTCGATCTGGGAATGATCGGCGATCCCGGTCTGGTGACGACAGCCGTCGCCTCGATGCTTGGACTAACGGTTCAAACAGAGGATGCGACGCCCAACCTGATCGCTTACTTGCGCAACAAGCGGATTCTCTTGATCCTCGATACCTGTGAGCATCTCGTGGATGCGGTGGCGCCTCTGGCCTCGAGCATCGTCGATGCGGCGTCACAGGTCTACATCCTGGCGACGAGCCGCGAGGCGCTTCGGGTCGAGGGCGAACATATCTGCCGGTTGGATGCGCTTGCGTTTCCGCCCGACGAACCGGGGCTAACGGCGGCCATCGTCCAGACATTCCCGGCCACCCAGCTGTTCGTCGAGCGAGCGGTGGCAGGTGGCGCTCGTTTGGACGTCGGCGACGCCGAGGCCTTGATCATCGCAAGCATCTGCCGAAAGCTTGACGGGGTGGCGCTCTCGATCGAACTGGCGGCCAGACGTGTCGAATCCTATGGGCTGCAGCAGACAGCCGCGCTTCTCGATCAACGCCTGACACTGCTGTGGCTCGGTTCACGGACAGCGCCGCCGCGTCAGCAGACCTTGCAGGCGACACTAGACTGGAGCTTTGGGCTCCTGACCGACGTTGAGCGCGTGGTGCTTCGCAGGCTCGCTGTATTCGTCGGTCATTTCACGCTCGATGCCGCCCTGGAGGTCGTGACGAGCGCGACCCTCGACCGATCGACCGTCCTTGGCGCCATGGACAGTCTTGTCGCCAAATCGATCGTGGCGACGCGTCCGGTTGGAGCAATGATGCGCTACAGGCTCCTCGATACGACGCGCGCCTACGTTCTCGACATCCGGATCGATGACGCCGAGGCTGCCGATCTGGCAGTGCGCCACGCCGCCTACTATCGGAGATGGCTGGAGCAGACCGGGATCGAGTGGCCAAGCCTGGCGACCGGTGAGGAGCGGGCGCCCCACTTCGCCGCCATCAACAATGTCCGGGCTGCCCTGGAATGGTGCTTCGGCGACAGCGGAAACGCCGACATCGGCGTCGGACTCGCCAGCGCTGTCGCGCCGGTTTTCCTGGCAATGTCCTTGTTGCCGGAGTGTCATCGCTGGTCTGAAAGAGCAATATTCGCTTTCGACGATGCCGCCCTTGGCGGACTTGACGAGATGCATCTTCAGGCAGCCCTCGGCGTGTCCTTCATGTTCATGCGGGGAGGACGCGACAGGGCGCGCGTAGCTCTGGAGAGGAGCCTGGCGATCGCCCAGCAGCGCGGCGATCCGCTGGACCGGGTGCGTCTGTTGGGTTCGCTCAACATGTTCCATCTGCGGACGGGCAATTTCGCAACCGCCCTTGAGTTTGCAAGGCGTTGTTCAGCCACAGCCGCGACCTTGGACGACTCGGTCGTCAACGCGCTGGCACACTCGATCCTGGGCATCTCGCTCCACCTGCGAGGCGACCTCGCGGAGGCCCGCGCAGAGCTGGAGGCGGCGCTCGACCGTGGGCCGCGCTCCCAGCGGACCACGACGATCTATCTGGGCTTCGAAGGCAAAATCCTGGCCAGGGCCATCCTGGCGAGGAACCTTTGGCTACAAGGCCATCCGGACCAAGCCATGGCACACGCCCGACAGGCCGTCGAAGAGGCTGCCGCCATGGATCATTCTCTAACGTTGGCGATCGCGTTGATCTGGGCGATATCGGTCTTCCTGTGGACCGGTGACCTGAAGAGCGCCGAGGCGTACATAGATATGCTCATCGCCCGCGCGGAATCCCATTCCATGACTCCTTACCTGCTGGTCGGTCGGGGCTTCAAAAGCGAAGTCGCGATCCGTCAGGGCGATGCAAAAAGCGGCGTCGAGGGCCTGCAGACATCTCTTCGGAAGCTCCACGCGGCGCCTTATGAATTGCTCACGACGCCGCTCAACCTCTCGCTAGTTAGGGGACTGTCCGCGATCGGTCAGGTTGATGAAGCCATTGCGTTGATCGACGAGTCGCTTGGTCAAGTCGAAAAGAACGGCGACCAGTTGTACCTCCCGGAGTTGCTACGGATGAAGGGAAGCCTCCTTCTCCAGTCGGAGCGCAACCGTGATGAAGCTGCCGCCTACCTCATGCAGGCACTGGAGTTGAGCCGAAGTCAGCGCGCACGGGCATGGGAGTTGCGAACCGCAATCGACATGGCGACGCTGATGGCCGGGCGCGGGGAGATCAACAGCGCTCGCGAGCTCTTGCAGTCGGTTGCGGCGTATTTTGTGGAGAGCCTGAATACGGCGGATGTCGGGGCTGCCGAACACCTGCTGGCGACACTGAGGTAGAGCCTCAATGCCACTTCTCCTAATGGTGTCGTCCCCTCTCGGCGCAATTTCGACGGTGGTGTGGGCACTATTAATGTCGGCTTCGGGAGGACAGGAGTGGCTGGCTGAATGACCGACATGCTGAAGGGTTTCGGGTGCCGTCAGGCGTACGAAAGTCTCTCATGCAGGAACCCGCGGGCCGCAGACGACGGCCTATGGGGATTTGTGTTTCGGAGCGTGCCAGCGCCTGGGGCGAACTTCCGCATGGGATGCGGTGGGCATGTCGTGGAAGCGGCTTCCGGGCCCGGTCGCAGAGCCTGGAGCGTTGATTCCGACGGGATTGGTGTGCGTGACGACCGGCTCGACGGCAATGTGCACATAACATCCCGTTGACCGTCGCCGGCGTGGCGCGGTCGTACGAGCAACTTGGTCATGCCGGGTCATGAGGTGTTCTCCCGGTTCGGCGCTCGTGAGGTTGGCGGCGCACGAGGCTGGCACCACCGTTCGAACCTCTCGATGACCACCATGCGCCCGCCGCAGCAAGGGCAAGGCGGGCGGACGTCAGCCGGTTCTTCTGGAGTGTCGTTTTCGGGCGGCGGAGCGACGCCCAGCAGTTTGCGCGCGAGTGCGAGGCTGGCCTTGCGGGCGGAGCCGGCGAGCAGTCCATAGTGACGGATGCGGTGGAACCCACGCGGCAGGACATGGAGCGGGAAGCGGCGGATGAACTCGTCGGCGGCAAGCGTCATGGCGCGCTGGCGCTCGACACCATCGCGGCGATAGTCCTTGTAGCGGAAGGTGACTCCAGCCTCATCGAAGGTGATCAGGCGGCGGTTCGAGATGGCGACCCGGTGAGTGTAGCGCGACAGGTAGGCGAGCACCGCTTCCGGCCCAGCGAAGGGCGGCTTGGCATAGACCACCCAGCGCTTGCTGCGAACAGGCTTCAGATGACGCAGGAAAGCCCGACGGTCGGCCAGGTGAGCCGCCGATCCGAAGAGGGCGAGCCGACCGGCGTCGTGCAGCGCGACCAGCCGAGTCAGGAACAGACGGCGGAACAGCTTGCCCAGTACTTTGACTGGGAGAAGGAAGGCTGGCCGCGACGATATCCAGCGTGACCCGTCCGGCGCGATGCCGCCGCCCGGCACGATCATGTGGACATGAGGATGGTGTGTCATTGCCGAGCCCCATGTGTGGAGCACGGCAGTGATGCCGATGCGCGCGCCGAGGTGCTTGGGATCCGCCGCGATCGTCAGCATCGTCTCCGATGCCGCCTTGAACAGCAGGTCATAGACCAGCGCCTTGTTGTGGAAGGCGATGACGGCGACCTCGGCGGGCAGCGTGAACACGACGTGGAAGTAACCGACTGGCAGCAGGTCGGCTTCGCGCTCGGCGAGCCATGTACGCGCGGCGGCGCCCTGGCACCTGGGACAGTGCCGGTTGCGGCAGCTGTTATAAGCGATCCGCCATTGACCGCAGTCCGCGCAGGCTTCGACATGACCACCCAATGCAGCGGTGCGGCAGTGTTCGATCGCCGACATGACCTTGAGCTGCTGCAGGCTCAGATGCCCGGCGTGGGCGACCCGGTATCCGGGGCCGGCAGCACGGAAGATATCGGCGACCTCCAGGTCTGCGCGCACCGGTTCAGCCGGGAGGCGTCTTGCCTTCCATCAGCGCCATCAGCCGGTCGAGCGGCCCTGCGATCGCGTGGATCGTCCGGGTCGAGACCTTGGTGTAGAGCGCGGTGGTATCGAGCTTGCTGTGCCCGAGCAGGACCTGGATGACGCGGATGTCGACATCCTGCTCGAGCAGGTGGGTGGCGAAGCTGTGACGCAGCGTGTGCGGGCTGACGCGCTTGCGGATGCCGGCGACTTCAGCTGTTTCCTGGACCGCGCGATGCAGTTGACGCGACGAGATCGGCGCCGTGCAACCGCGCCCTGGGAACAGCCAGCCGTGCGGGAGCATCACCCCGCGCCGCTTGCCTTCGCGCCACCACAGACGCACCAGTTCCAGCAGTTGCGGCGAGAGCATGGCGTTGCGGTCCCTGCGTCGCCCTTGTCTTCTTCCCGTCCGAGTCGAGCTCAGCGGAAATCGATCTAGCGCGGATCACTCCTAGCCTTGAAGCGTGCCGCCTCTTCCGACCCGCGGGTGGCGTCTCCCGCGCTGTAGGAATGCGCGCCAGCGCCGGCGAGCTTGCCGCCATCGACGATCAGATATTCCTCACGGATCGGCCGGCCTTCGAACCAGCATTCGAGAATTTCGCGGGTACCCGCGGCGTAGCGCGCCTGGGCGGAGAGCGACGATCCTGAAATGTGCGGCGTCATGCCGTGATGTGGCATCGATCGCCACGGATGATCCTTGGGAGCCGGCTGCGGGAACCAGACGTCGCCGGCATAGCCAGCGAGTTGGCCACTCTCCAGCGCGCGGGCGATGGCGTCACGATTGCAGATCTTGCCGCGCGCCGTGTTCACCAGATAGGCGCCGCGTTTCATCCTAGCGATCATCGTCTCGTCGAAGAGGTTCTCCGTCTCCGGATGCAGAGGTGCATTGATCGTGACCACGTCGCAGACGCCGACCATGGATGCGGTATCCTGGTGGAAGGTGACGCCGAGTTCTTTCTCGACCGCCTCAGGCAGTCGGTGGCGATCGGTGTAGTGCAACTTGACGTCGAACGGCTTCAGCCGGCGCAATACTGCGCTGCCAATCCGGCCGGCGCCGACGGTTCCGATCTGCATTCCCTCGATATCGTAGGAGCGTGCGACGCAGTCGGCGATATTCCAGCCGCCTTTCACGACCCACTGGTAGGACGGGATGTAGTTGCGCACGAGCCCCAGGATCATCATGACCACATGCTCGGACACGCTGATCGAATTGCAGTAGGTCACCTCGGCGACCGTGATGCCACGGTCCATGGCGGCTTGAAGATCGACATGATCGGATCCGATGCCGGCGGTGATCGCAAGCTTCAGTCTGCTTGCCTTGGCTATTCGTTCTTCGGTCAGATATGCCGGCCAGAACGGCTGCGAGATCACGATTTCGGCGTCAACGAGTTCGCGTTCAAAAATGCTGTGGGGACCGTCTTTGTCCGAGGTTACTACCAGGCTATGGCCCGCGCCTTCGAGAAATTTCCTCAGGCCGAGTTCGCCCGACACGCTACCGAGCAAGACCCCTGGTTCAAAGTTGATGGTCTTCGGCGTGGGAAGTGTCTGGCCGCCGGGATAGCGGTCGAGCTTCGGCAAGCCGTCCCGCGCATATTTTGTCGGATAGCCGTCGACCGGATCGTCATAGAGGACGCAAACGACCTTTGCCATTGTGTATCTCCCTTCGTCTGACAACGAAGAGGAAAACGCTCTGTTGTTAACGCTGCCGGCCAACGATGGTCGGCACGGCGATGCTCTATTGAATTGCTGGTGGGGAGCAGACTCATCTGCCGGCGCTTCCTCATTCGGAAAGTTGTGCGCTATTGCGTATTACATGGAAGACCCGGGCATGGTTTCAAGTGCTGCGGGCGGCACTGGTGCAGCGTTCGAGTTCCTTTATTTCAGACCGCGCGCACGGTTTGCTGACAACAAATGCTTGATGCGGACACTTCAGAATTGGCGAGGTTCGGCACCGTGCATCATGATCAATGACAGGCTCCGACTTCGCAGACTTCTGTATCCCCCCAAAGATTGCAAACAACCTGTTAGCCAGCGCTTATCAAGCAGAGGAATCTCGCATCGTTTGCCGCTCAGACGGTATTGCCAAGCCAGTTCGCAACGCTCACCAGCCAGCGCTACAAGGCTAGCCTTTCCACAATGCGGGCCGTTTGTTGCCTTTCTACAGAAAATACGAAAACGCCGCTCGACCGGAAGGGAGCGGCGTTTACCAAGTGTGGTGTCCTACCCTAGACGAAACCCCAATTTGGCCGGGGCCGTCGGACTTGAACCGACGTTTCCAGCTTGTTCGCTATCAGTTTATAGGTGGTGTTTTCCTGTCGTCCTTGCAAGCGCCATCGGCGCAGCTTTGCAGGGTGTGCAAGGATAGTCGGAGTCGATATAATTCCATCCGAATTCCGTAATTGAACGACGCTGCTTTCCGGCTTCCGTGACGCGCACACTCGCTGGTTCTGTCGTCAGCAACGTCATCAATCGACCGGTCGCGTTCGACGCGGCTCGGAACGGCGATGATGCAACGACATCCTGACTCGCCGTAGCGGCAGACGCTGGCCCTGTCGCCTAACTGCTCCGCCACTGTTTTCAGTGGAGCCGTAAGCCCGCGCCGAAAAATACTAGAAGCCCCGCTCCTGCGGGGTTTTTCGTTGGGGGAAGCGTTGCGGCGACATCGACGGGTGATCCGCAGGAGAGGGAGCAGCGCCAGAGATCAGCGATGCGGCTTGGTCGGCACAAGACGACGGCAGGCCAACCTCACCAAGCCACTCGTCGTAGTGATGGTTTAGGGCCAACAACAACTCGTCTGGCTGATCCATGCCGCTTTGGAACAACTCGATGATTTGACGGCCAAGACGTTCCCTGGCCGGATCGCCCACTGCTATCCCGGCCTGACGGCAATAATCATCGACCACTGTGGCCAGTATTGAAAGCTGCTTTGAGTCCGCTGAGTCATTGAACGTCATTATCGCTTCTCCCTTTGTTGGGCGAAAGCGTGGTGGTCTCTTCCACTCGCCGGCTTGCCGGGAAGGTGCAGGCGACCATCGATATATAGTGTGCCGGTTTGGTACATACGACTCAATTTGGATCTGGCGACCCTCGAAAGGTTCAAAAGCCCATGAGAGTTGCGTTTCCTTCGCGCCAGCCTAGTGGATAAAATCAGACGCTTGGTACCCGCCGTGTAGGTCCCCTAAGGGTGGATAGTGTTGAAGAAGTCGGCGATGAAGCCGTGGATCCACTCGCACCGAAGCGTCTTGATTAAGGTCGACGCGACCTCCTCGCCCTAAGTGGCTCGGACGTATGTCCCGAGGGTGCAGATCTTGGCCAATTTCCTGAGGTTCTGGGCGATGGCTGCAAGGTGGAACTCATCGCGGGCACCACAGGGGCCGCGCAATCGCAATCGATCGAGCTTCAGGATGCGCTTGAGGTGCGCGAACAGCATCTCCACCTTCTTCCGCTGATAGCGTGAGGTCTGGTAGGCGTCTGTCTTTGCGATGTCGCGGGCCATGTCGCGCGCGCCCTCATGGATCGAGCGCAGCACCTTGCGCGCCGGCTCCTTCGGGCAACAGCTGGGCTTCAGAGCACAGGCGTCGCAATCCAGCTTGCTGGCGCGATAGCGCATCATTCCATTCTCGTCGACGAGAGGGTGCGGCACCCGATAGGTCTTCTGGCGCTGCCTGAGCGTCTTCCCGCCAGGACAGATGTATGTATCGGCCTTATGGTCGTAGGTGAAGTCGTCGCGCGAGAAGGTGCCATCCTTGCGCCTGGACTTGTCGAAGACCGGGATATGCGGCTCGATCCCACGCTCATGCACCAACCAGTTCAGCATTTCGGCCGAGCCGTAGCCGGTGTCGGCAATCAGCCGCTCCGGCCAGAGGCCGAGCTCGTCGTGCGCCCGCTCGATCATGGTCTTAGCGGCCGTCACCTCGGCTTGGCGCACCGCGGTCGGGGCTCCACGTCCACGATGATGGCGTGCTCCACGTCGATCAAATAGTTCGTGCAATAGGCATAGACGGCTGGGCCACCCCAAGCGGCAGTCCAGCGCGCGGCGGGATCAACAGGGGAGACGAACTTGGGCTCCACCGGCGTGGCGGCCCCGAAGGTGGCATCATCCAAGGTGGCGAGGTATTCGGCCACGGCCCGCTTGGCCTCTGGCTTGAGTTCCTCAGCTGTTTCAATCCCGCGCTGACGCTGCGCGTCGGCGACGATCATGCTGGCATCGACCGCAAAGCCTTCGCCGCCAACGAGCCCTTCTGCCATGCAGCGTCGGACGACGGTCTCGAACAGTTCGCGCAGCAGATCAGCATCGCGGAAGCGTCCGTGGCGGGTCTTGGAGAAGGTTGAGTGGTCCGGCACATCACCCTCGAGGCCAAGCCGGCAGAACCACCGATAGGCCAAGTTCAGATGTACCTCCTCGCACAGCCGGCGCTCCGAGCGGATGCCGAAGCAATAGCCGACGATCAGCATCCTGATCAGGAGTTCAGGGTCGATCAAGTCGACCCTTATCAAGTGCGTGTCAGGCGTTTATCAGCCCGACGAAGGCGAGATCTACTTCGAGGGCCGGCTCAGCCGTTTTGCCCGCCCGAGGGATGCGCGCCGGCAGGGCATCGAGACGATCTATCAGGACTTGGCGCTCGCCAACAATCTCGATGTCAGCGCCAATATCTTCCTTGGGCGCGAAGCGAAGAAGCGCTACCTCGCCGGCCTCATCCGGACGCTCGACGAGCAGATGATGCTTCGGGAGTCCCGGGCGGCGCTGGAGTCGCTCGCGATCCAATTCCCGAGCCTCACGCAGCCGATCGAGAGCCTATCCGGCGGACAACGTCAGGCCGTCGCAATCGCTCGCGCCGTCTATTGGGACGCCTGGTTGATGATCATGGACGAGCCGACCAACAATCTGGGCGTTCCCGAGCAGCACAAAGTCCTGGAGCTCATCAGGAAGCTGCGGGACCAGGGGGTCCCCGTCATCCTGATCACGCACACACTGCCCGATGTTTTCGCGGTCTCAGACCGCCTCATGGTGATGCGCAGGGGGCACAAAGTGACGGAGAAGCGGACGGCGGAGACGCATACTCAGGAGCTTGTGCAATACATGGTGGGCGCCCTGGACGATACGCGCGTACAATAGATGGCGGCGCTCGGTGTACTGGAAGAGATGACACCGAAGAGTGACACGAACACAACGCGCCCCAGCGGGAGGAGCGCTCAAGCACGGCCATCAGTGCGAACGATACGTCTTCGGCGCGGACAGGAAGCGGTTCGTTGCGAACAACGGTGCACTCCTGGCCACTGCCGCCACCGCGGGGACCGACAATCTCGTACTGACCCGACCGGGGCGCATTTGTCACACCGTGGAGCCCGCATCCACTTCAACTGAAGCAGCCAAGATGTTAAAATGGCAGTTAGCGCACCTCGGTGCACCTACGGGAGATGTGGGTTGTGATGACCCACGAGTTGCCCCGCAGTATTGATGCTTTGGCGGTCCAAGTGGCCCCCTGCGCCGTTCGCACCCCTTTCAAACGTTGCCGTCTGCGACGGAGCGCTCGCGCGCTTCGTAAGCGGTCAAAACGCGTGCGAGCGGTTCTGGCACCGGCCGCCCGACAGGCCGGAGCGGAAACGGGAGGAATAAGATGGTCAGAAGATTTCTTTTCTCCGTGGTCTTGGCGCTGTCGTCGCTGATGGCGACGCACGCGTGGGCCGACATAACAGTGCTCGTTCCCTCGGGAAGCGAGGGCGACGGCCTGAGAGCCGCTGCCGCCGACTATGCGAAGCTGAAGGGCACCAAAGTCGAGATCGTCCAGGCTCCCTACAGCAACGTCTTCGAACAGGCGGCCAATGCCGGCCAGACAAAATCGGGCGCCTTCGATATCGTTCTGATGGACGATCCGTGGATTCCGTTCTTCGCGGAAAACGGGCATCTTGAAGATCTGACGCCCTATTTCAAGAAGGCCGGGCTCGAAGGACCGGACAGCGACTTCCTGTCGAAATCCCTGGCAGTCTGCCGCAATCCTTACAACAAGGGGCCCTACGTGTGCCTGCCCTATGTGGGAAACGCGCAGATGTTCTTCTATGACGCCACCAAGTTCAAGGAAGCAGGCGTTGAGGCACCGAAGACGTGGGACGACGTGCTGAAGGCAGCCAAGGCGCTCTCCGAAAAAGGCGGCGGCCTCTATTTCGGCTATGTTTTCCGGGGCGGCCAGGGCAACCCCGTCGTCGCCGACTTCATGCCGATCTTCTGGTCCTATGGCGCGGACATGTTCAACGCTGACCGGACAAAAGTGACGATCGACACGCCCGAAGGTGCGGCCGCGATGAAGACCTTCATGGCCCTGCGCGACGTCTCGCCGAAGGGCGTCGAGAGCTACAACGCCAACGAGGTCGGGCAGGCCCTGGCAGCGGGCACCGCAGCCTCGTCGATCAACTGGCCGAACTGGGTGCGACCTTCGAAGATCCCAGCCAGTCGAAGATGGTCGGCAAGATCTCTTACTCGCCGATCCCGGCGGGCACCAAACCGGGCAGCTCGGAAATCGGCCACTGGACGATGGGCATCATGGCCGCTGCGAAGAACAAGCAGGAGGGCTTCGACTTCATGCTGTGGGCGACCTCACCGGAACAGATGAAAATCTCGGCCCAGCGCGGCAACCCGCCGGTGCGCAAGTCGATCTTTGCTGATCCCAGCCTGACCGGCCAGGAAAAATTCCGGCATTATCCAGTGCTCATGCAAGCGAACGAAGCCTCGACGCCGCGTCCGCGTCATCCGAAATGGCCCGAGATCGAGAACGCGTTCGGGATCGAGCTTTCCAAAGCCGTAGCTGGCACCGAAACGTCGGAGGAGGCGCTGAAGAGATCCCAGGCTGCGGTCGAAGAGATAACCGGCATCAAGTAGTTGGCCGCATATGGTGGTATCCGGTGATGCTGCTCCATTTTGCCGGATCAGCTCTCGGGGCAAGCACGAGCGCGTACGCGCCGGTTTGGATCTCGGGTTCGCCATGCTATGATTGACTGATATGACGGATAGAACTTCCGATGACCGTCTCTATCGGTGCGAAGTTCGGAAATTCGTTCGAGCGGTGGTTTGAGCGCCACCTGCGGGTATTGATGCTTGCGCCAGCTATGCTCGTGCTCCTGGCGCTCACGATATTTCCGTCGATCTACATGATCATTGCGGCGGCAACGCGGATCAGCCCGAATCCGGACCTGCCCTGGCAATTTGCCGGCGCTGACAATTTTCTGCGGCTTCTCACCGACGAGCAGTTTCACGTCGGCTTGTGGAACACGCTGGTGTTCACCGTCTTCGCTGTCGGCACCGAGTTCCTGTTTGGCCTCGGCCTCGCCTTGCTGCTCGACCGATACATCCGGCGCTTGAATTTCCTGAAAACGATCCTGATGCTGCCGATGATGCTGCCGCCGGTTGCGGTCGCGATCACCTGGAAGCTCATCTACGAGCCGCAATTCGGCGTGCTCAACGAGATCATGTTCCGGCTCGGCCTGCCCCTCCAAGCTTGGGCCGGCGACGTCCGACTGGCTATGTTGTCCGTGATCGTCGCCGACGTTTGGCAATGGACGCCGTTCATGTTCCTGCTGATGCTTGCCGGGCTCGCCAGCCTGCCGGACGAGCCCTACGAGGCGGCGGCGATTGACGGCGCCTCCGCCTGGCGGCAGTTCTGGGATCTGACGCTGCCGTTCCTGAAGCCGGTCATCGCCATCGCGCTGCTGTTACGCATCATGGACGCGCTGCGGCTCTTTGACCTCGTCTTCATCTTGACCGGCGGCGGCCCCGCCGACCGGACAAAGACGCTCAGTCTCTATATTTACCAAGTGGCGTACCGCTTCGCCGACCCCAGCTATGCGGCCGCCATCTCGCTTTTCGTGCTGTTCACGACCGTCGCGTTCAGCACCTGGTTCATCAAGCGCATGCGGCTTGCCGACTAGAGGACCTATGGCGCACCGCCGAAAGCGTATCGGAATCCAGCGCATCGCCGCCTATGTGGTGATCGCCGTAGCGCTCGTGGTCACCCTCTTCCCAGTCTACTGGATCGCGGCCAACTCGTTCAAATACGACATCGACATCTTCTCGATACCGCCGCAATGGGTCCCCGCCAATCCGACGTCGAAGCATTACCACGCCGCCTTCGTCGAGCGGCCTTTCCTAATCTATGCATTGAACAGCCTGATCATCGCGGTCTCGACGACGCTTGTCTCGGTCGTCTTTGGCTCCCTGGCCGGCTATGCGCTCGCCCGTTTCCAGTATCCGGGCAGATGGCGCTACCAGATCTCGTTCGGGATCCTGTCGACGCGCATGATGCCACCCATCGTGACGATCATCCCGCTCTACATCGCCTTCAACCATCTCGGCATGCTGAACACGAAGCCTGCGGTGATCATCGCCTATACGGCGTTCAACCTGCCTTTCTCTACCTGGATGATGAAGAGCTACTTCCAGGACCTGCCGGTCGAGCTCGAGGAGGCGGCGATGGTCGACGGCGACACGCGATGGGGCGCATTCCTGCATGTCGCTTTGCCGCTCGCCCGTCCTGGGCTGGCGGCCACAGCCATCTTTTGCCTGATCATTTCGTGGAACGAATTTCTGCTCGCCCTTATCCTGACCCTGACCGAACGATCGCAGACACTACCGATCGGCATTGCCGGGCGCGTCACGCAGTACAACACCTATTGGGGCGAAATCAGCGCCGCCGGCTTCACCGCCTGCATCCCGATCATGATCTTCGCCTTCGTCGTCCAGAAACACCTGGTTCGCGGCATCTCGTTCGGCGCGGTCAAGGGGTGAGCCATGGCCTCGGTCGTCTTCCAGAACGTGGTCAAGAAGTTCGGCACGTTCACCGCGGTCAGCGACCTCAATCTTGAGGTGCGCGACAAGGAGTTTCTCGTCCTACTCGGGCCTTCGGGCTGCGGCAAGACCACGACCATGCGCATGGTAGCCGGCCTCGAGGAGGTTACGGCTGGAGAGATCTTCATCGGCAGCGACCGGGTCAACGACGTGCTGCCGAAATATCGCGACGTCGCGATGGTCTTCCAGTCCTACGCGCTCTACCCCCACCTCAGCGTCGCCGATAACATCGGCTACCCCTTGAAGATCCGCAAGGTGGCGCAGGACAAGATGCGCCAGATGGTCATGGAGGTGGCACGCCGCGTCGAGCTCGACGGCCTGCTCGACCGGCTGCCGAAGCAACTCTCCGGCGGGCAGCGCCAGCGCGTCGCGCTGGCCCGCGCCATCATCCGCACACCAAAGGTCTTCTTGATGGACGAACCGCTGTCCAATCTCGACGCCAAGCTGCGGGTCCAGATGCGGGCCGAACTCAAGCACCTCCAGCACGAGCTACAGGTGACGACGATCTACGTCACCCACGACCAGATCGAGGCGATGACCCTCGCTCACCGGGTGGCGGTGATGAACAAGGGCGTGATCGAGCAGCTCGGCACGCCGAAGAAAATCTACAACGACCCGCGCACCCTTTTCGTCGCGGGCTTCATCGGTTCGCCGCCGATGAACCTGATCGACGGTGAGGTCAAGGACGGGGTCTTCACGAGCCTCGGCGGCGTCAGGGTCGACGGCCTCGGGGGCGCGAACGTTGCGAGCGCTGTACTGGGCGTCCGCCCGGAGGACATCCACGTCCTTCCTGCCGGAAGCGAAAAGACCAATATCGTGGCCCCGATCTATTCGGTCGAACTGACCGGCGAAAGCACGCTGGTCACCCTGCGCGCCGGAGCGGCCTTGCTCACTGTTCGCGCCGACAAGAATTTTGTGGGCGACTTTGATCAGATGGTGGAGGTCGGCTTTGCGCCCGGACGGGTGTTCCTGTTTGACCGCCAGAGCCAGGACCGTGTTGACTTCTAGGATGCTCCTCGCCGTCGCGGCACTTCTGTGGAGCGGAGGCGCCGCGGCAGGCGAGGATGTCATTGCGGACGATCCGCTTGTCGAAATTCCGGGGGGGCCGTTCGTCTTTGGCAACGACACGGGCGATGAAAACGAGCGGCCGCGACATGTCGTCGAAGGCCAGGCCTTCGCCATGAACCAGACCGAGATCACCAACGCGCAATACCGCCGCTTCGTCGCGGCGACGGGACATCGCGCCGCTTTCTACGACCGGCATCCGGCCCTCGGTCTGCCTGACCACCCGGTCGTCGGCGTCAGCTTTACCGATGCAGAGGCGTTCTGCGCCCATTATGGCCTGAAGTTGCCGTCCGAGCAGGAATACGAACGCGCCGCGCGCGGGCCGCAGGGAGCACACTTTCCCTGGGGTGATGCGCCGGTCGACGCGACACGCGCCAATTTTGGACGCGGCGCCTGCTGCGACGAGGACGCCAGCGACGGTCATGACATGACGGCACCCGCCCGGTCGTTTCCACTAGGGGCGGGCAGGGAGGGCCTGCTCAACCTCGTCGGCAACGTGTGGGAATGGACCCGCGACTTCTATGCACCCTACGGCGGCGAAGCGCTGCCCGAAATCGCCGGAAAGTATCGGGTGCTTCGTGGTGGCGCGTGGAACAGCGACCCCACCCGCCTGAGCACGACCCGCCGGCTTGCCTATGACCCTGATTTTCGCTTCGCCGCCAACGGAGGCTTTCGATGCGTACGCTCACCGGATTGATTGCCCTTTTGCTTATGGCGATCGCAACGCAAGGGTCGGCGGAGCCGAAGGCAGCGTCGGGATACGAAGTCGAAATCGTGCGAAGACCGGGAGCGATCTTTGCCGGACTTGCTCGCGACGGCGATGCGCTTCTGGTGACCGACCTAGCCGACGGCCGCCTCTACAGGCGCACCCCGAACGGCCGTTTCACCGCTTTCGGTCCGGTCCTGCCGCATGGCACCGACGTCATGGGCGAACCGACCGGGCCCTATCGGGTCGAGCGCCATGGCAGCGGCTATCTCGTCGCCCAGGGCTGGACGCCGGCGGACCATGACGAGGACTCCAACGACCACGCGATGCTCGAGGTCGACGAGGGCGCCGTCACGCGGGTCGTCAGCAACGACTTCTGGAACCCGTACGACTTCGCGTTGTCAGGCGACACGCTCTATGTCGTCGACGCCGCGCGGAACTCCGTCGAACGCCTTCTGGCCGACGGGAGCGGCCGCACGCAGCTCTTTGCCTTTGCTCGGCTGAGCACCAGCGGCCAGGCCCTAACCGCCCTCTCGCCGACCGAGTTCGGCGACGGTCAGAAATACGAGTTCGACGCGGTTCCGACCGGCCTTGCCGTGCACGGCAGCCGGCTTTACGTCTCCCTGTTCGGCGGATTTCCCTTCGTCGCCGGCAGCGGCCGTATCGTCTCGCTGAAGCAGGCCGGCCAAACAGGCAGCGTCCGCATCGAGGCCATCGGCATGAATGCTCCGGTCGATGTCGCCTTCGATGCAGAGGGCGAGATGCTGGTCCTCGAACATGGCACTTTCGATCAGTCGGATGGCTGGGCTTCTGGCAGCGGCAGGCTTCTCGGGTTAGACCTTGTCTCAGGAAAGAGGCAGGTGCTTCTCGATGGACTGACCCGGCCGGTCGACGTGCTCCCCTTCGACAAAGGCGCTATCGTCGTCTCGCAACTGGACGGGAAGCTCGTCTTTCTCAAACAGGCAGGGCCTGCCGAGCCGCACCCCTAAATATCTGTTATCGATGGCGTCGCCGGCGCTGGGGGAATGCGCACCGGCGCCGGCGCGCTTGCCGCCATCGACTATCAGATATTCCTCGCGGATCGGCCGGCCTTCCTTTGCCGTTCGCCATAGGCCTGAGCAACACCAAGACAGGTCGCTTCACGCGCAACAACGGAGGAGATATCGGAGATTTTCTTGGTGTGGGGGAAAGGCGGTAGCGCTCTCCCGACTCGAACCGCGACCGTTTTTTAGGTCGCGCCTACCGTTTTGCACGCCCTCCCCTGCCCGGCCGTGGCGGAAGGTTGAACCAGTTGGGCGACTGCTAGGTTCCAGACTGGAGGTAAGGTCGGCTCGCTGAAAGCACGGCAGGTGGCATGCGGCACATGCGCGACAACGGCGGCGGAGGGTTTGAGAGGGCCGGAGCCCCGACAGCTTTCGGCAGTTCGAACGATATAGTCGAACGGCCGAAATCGGGGCGCAAAGCTGATGGGGTGGACGCCCCCCGACGGCATCGCTGTGCCAGAATGGAGTGTTGCAACCATTCGAAGGGAGGCGTCCGTGCCTGAGGTTACCACGATCGGTCTGGATATCGCGAAGAATGTATTCCATGCGCATGGTTCGGATTCACGCGGTCGAGGCGTTTTCTCGAAGCGGCTGAGCCGGGCGAAGGTGCTCGACTTCTTCGCTGCGCAACCGCCTTGCACCGTGGCTATGGAAGCCTGCGGCGGTGCGCATCATTGGGGCCGTGAACTGATGGCGCTGGGCCATGACGTGCGGCTGATCCCACCCGCCTACGTCAAGCCGTTCGTGAAGCGGCAGAAGAACGATGCGGTGGATGCCGAAGCGATCTGCGAGGCAGCGCAGCGCCCAACCATGCGCTTCGTGGCCGTGAAGAGCGAGGAGCAACAGGCGTCCGCCCTCGTGTTCCGGACCCGCGATCTCTTGGTTCGCCAGCGAACCCAGCTCGTCAACGCCATCCGGGGACACCTCACCGAGTACGGTTGGGTGGCGCCAAAGGGATTGTCCTACGTCTCGATGCTCGGCGATATGCTCGAGGAGGAGATGGCCGCGTCCTTACCGACGGCGGCGGTCGCGATGCTCCGTGTCATGCTGGATCTCCTGGCCGAGCTGGACGAGCGGATCGCGTATCTTGACCGGGAGATCGCTCGCCGTGCCCGCGAGGACGAGACGGCGCGCCGGCTGATGACCATCCCCGGCATCGGGCCGATCACCGCGACGGCGTTGACCGCGCTTGCTCCCGCTGCCGAGACCTTTGCCAAGGGTCGCGACTTCGCCGCCTGGCTGGGTCTGACACCGTTGCAGCGATCGACCGGAGGCAAACAGAAGCTCGGCGCGACGTCGAAGATGGGCGAGCGAACGCTGCGCCGCCTGCTGATTATCGGCGCCAGCGCCGTCGTCAAACAGGCGTCGGGTCGCGGAGCTCCCAAGGGATCGTGGCTGGAACAAATGCTGTCGCGCAAGCCGCGCATGCTGGTGACGGTGGCGCTCGCCAACAAGATGGCGCGCATTGTCTGGGCCCTTTTGGCGAAGGGCGGAAGTTACCGAGCTCCGGCGGCGGTCGCGGCGTAAGCCGGGATCGACGTCAGAGGCTGTCGGGGACGCGAGGTCGGTCGAAGGAGGGTATGGCACAACAGTCGGCGAGACGGGGCTGGAAGAACCAGGGAATGGCAGAGCGCTACCCAAGCGCGCAAAGCTGATGTGGATCCAGTCCGCGAACTCCCATACGGGCCCGCAGCCGATGGCTGCATCAGGAGGCCGGACAGATGGCAGCATCCGACATCGTGCCTACCGCCAAAAAAATCGCTTGCGTCCGAAGGGGCGTCCACAGATGCTATTCGGCACAAAGATAACAAATAGCATCGGCGATCGGCTGAAGCCGCTCCTTGTCAGTCTGCTGGCGAACCGCGTAACCGGGGCAGATTTCCGGGCGAAGGGGTTTGCAGGCGAGCGCGTTCGTGATTCACCCTATGCGTGACGCTACCACCGACTGATTCGTTTGAAGGCTGTCGCTCGCGGAACTCCGCGGGTTGGTTACTGCGCTGATCGGCGAAGTGCGCGGTCCAAACATGGTTCGAAGTGGTCGATCGCAGGGCCGCGTCGCACGGTGCAGAAGGCCATGCATCGTTGATTATGCGCAAACTGCTATCGCGCGCCTAGTCGGAACTCGCGCATCGAACAGTACATCACGTCTTCCGTCCCCAGCGCACCGGCGGCCTCCCCGCTCGCAATCCAAATAGACGTCTTTCAGCTGTTTGATTGGCATGTCAGCGTGAGCGAACGCGAGGTCCTGAGCGTCAGAAGCCGACAATGAAGCCGGACTGATTGCGATCAGCACGGTGCCGAGCGTCACAGGCGCGAGGGACTTAACAACTGACATGATCATTTTGAGATCCTCCCCAGCTCCCGTCGGTCAACATTCAATCCCTGGGGTCGCAGGTGTAGTGCCGTTCGAAGGTCCCGTCCGCGCGCCGCTGCTTGTCGAAGCCGCGATGTAAGGCTCGATCGCGCGCTCGTGAACCAGCCAAAGGGGATCTCGGCCGAGGCGTAGCCACTGCCGGCGGCCAACCGTTTCGGGATCGAGGCCGAAGCGATCCTGGTGCGCTCGATCGTCGTGCCGGCCGCGCCTGCCTCCGCATGACGGATGGCGCGGCTTGGCAAAGCGCACATGATTTCGTCACGTGAGATGCCGATGTCGCCAAGAACGTCATCGGGTAAACGGCTCAACTGGTCCGTTGCCGACAAGAGAGCTTTTCGCTCGGCGCGGAGGCGTAACCACCTGCGAAATGGACCAATGGCGGCAGCATGAATTATAACCATGATCAGATCGTCCCTTCATTGATCTGAATTGACCGGTACGGAACGGCGCGAACGGCACTCCGGGCGAGAGCGTCAGCCGTCCGCGAGGCAAGTTAGGCGTAGTGGTCGATGGATTGGTTTTGCCGCGGCGTGCCCATACGGCGGGCGGTGGCTGGCCCCGGGCCACGCATGTAATAAAGCTCCGGGCGGTAGCGCGGCGCGACGAATTTGCGAAACCCCGCAGCAAGTTTTGTGACGGGAGCCAAGAATTTCATGACTGTTCCCTTTCCCTTCGCCGGCTTGCACACGAGCCGGCGGGCCTGACGTTGCAACAAGGATATGACAGTCGAACCAGGCTCGGCTGTGGGAATTCCCACACCGGGGAAAACATTGGCGAAATCCGCTCCCAGTTTGCATCCCGGAAAGCGGGGCCTGCGGCCATCAAATTTCCTTGGATAGGGAGTAAGATGAAGTACACTTGATTGAACAAGAGACCGTTGTGACAGGCTCTCTGGCCTTCATCTCAAGACTTTGCGATGCCGACCTCGCCGCGCTGACCAAACAGTGGCACGAGCGCAGCTATCGACACAACGAGCTAATCATTTCCCACGGCGACACTGGTCGCGATGTCTTCTTCCTGCTGGAAGGACGGGCTCGCGTGACACTGGTTTCAGCGGACGGCAGGGAGATAGCGTATCGCGATGTCGAACCGGGTGACATTTTCGGGGAGCTCGGAGGCATTGACGGGATTGCACGCTCTGCCAGCGTAGTCGCGCTGGAGGCAACCCGCGCTGCACGGCTGTCCGGCACAGCATTCCGGGATATCGTGATGACCCACCCGACTTTTGCCTGGATGCTGCTTGAGCATCTGTCTGCCCAGCTCCGGCGCATGACCGAGCGGGTATTCGAATACAGCACTCTGGTCGTGCGAAAACGGCTGATCGTCGAGCTCCTGCATCGGGCGGAGAAAGCCGCACTCGTCGACGGCGAGGTGTCCATAAGCCCGGCACCGACGCATTCCGAGCTGGCGGCAACGATGAGCACGCACAGGGAAGCGGTCTCGCGCGAAATGAGCGACCTCGCCAAGAGAGGCCTGATCGAAAAGCGCGGCAGCAGGTTATTGCTGCATGACGTCTCGGCACTACGGGCGCTGGTCGACAAGAAGGAATAGCGAAGGCTGTCGCTGCGGCGGGGGGCACAGCACGTTTCATACTCCTCGGCCGCAAGTGATTATTCCTTCCGGCAAACCGGGCAACCTAGCGTGCCAGCGCGCGGGTCGGGCTTTGATCGCTTCACCCCTTGCAAGAATCATGACTCGGCTTCTTGATGCGGGCACGGAACGTTATCCCCAGCCTGCTTGCAGACTTACAAGGGCGGATCGAAGGGTGAAGCCGCATGGACGTTAAATACCAAATCTTCGTCAACTCGACCTACGCCGATTTGGTGGACGAAAGACGGTCGGTCATCGAGGCCGTTCTTAACCCCGGGCATATTCCTGTGGGGATGGAGGCATTCCAAGCCAGCGACGACACTCAATGGGATACATTAAGCGGCGCATCGATGACAGCGACTACTACGTACTCATCGTAGCAGAGCGGTACGGCTCAGAGTTGAAGGGTAAGAGCTACACCCAGATGGAGTACGAGTACGCCGTCGCCCAAGACGTGCCTACCGTGGCGTTTTTGCTCGAAGGCGGTGCTCGCAAGACGTGGGCCGCGGAAAGGTCGAGTTCGAGAAAAAGGCCAAACTCGAGAGATTCCGAAAGCTGTATGAAAAGAAGCTCGTCAAATATTGGCGCAACAAGGACGATTTGGCGGGTAAGGTTGCGATGGCTATTAGACGTTATGACTCTGAGCGGCGGCCCGCCCTTAGTCTTTGCAGCTGTTAAGCAAACGGGGGTTGCTCGGGAGTGCCGAGCCGAGCCCCAAGCGAAGAAAGGACGGGCCATGGAGCAAGATAACGTTTTTTACGTCGGTGTCGATGTGTCGAAAGCCAAGCATGCTGTCGCGATTGCCGAGGGCGGACGCGGTGGAGAGGTCCGGTATTTCGGCGAGGCGTTCCCCGCGCGTCGTCACCGGAACGTCGTAGCCGTGAAGCCGAACCGGTCCCGTCATCGTGAACAAGCGTCACCTCGCCAGTCATCGTGATCGTGTCGCCTTCGGACAGTTTCGCCATCGGCATCGCCCTCGCAAAGGCCGCCGCTGAACTGGACGTGGAAAGCGCCATCGACGGTGAGATCGTCGTATTGAACGAGACTGGCCTGTCTGACTTCGGAGCCTTGCGGAAAGCCATCACCCAACGCCAGCACGACCTCTATTCGTCGCCTTCGATCTTCTGCATCTCAATGGTCACGACCTGCGCGACATGGCGCTGGAGGACCGCCGCGAGTTCCTTGCCGAGATGATCCCGGACGGTGGCCGTATCCAATTCAGCCAGGCGCTTCCCGGCGAGGCTAAGGCGATCTTCCCACCTGATAGACCAGGCGGGGCTCGAAGACATGGTGTCGAGGCGCAAGGACAGCAAATACCGGAGCGGCAATTCGACGGCTTGGCACAAGACCAAGGCTTACAGCATCGATGAATACGAGTTGCTCGGCGTCGAGCGTGAACCCGGAAAGCCGGCTTTCGCCCTAATGGCCGAGCGTGGCACAGGACGCTATGTCGGGAGCGCCTTTATCACCTTGAACCGGGAGATGCGGGAACGCCTCTGGGAGCGCGTACAGGAGCATTCTGGGCCTGCGCCAAACGGGATGAAACGGCCGGCGATGCAATGGGTCAAGCCGGGGCTGATCGGCCCGTGAAGCATCTCCGCGGCGAGGAGAATCTGCGCCATGCCTCGCTGCAGGATTTTCGGGAGGAAGACTAGGGTAAAACTCAGTCATTCTGGCTATGCCGCGAATGGCCGAGATGGGTTAGGCCCTGCCGTTTGAATCGGTCGGCGGCAACGAGCACAGAGCGCCATTTGCTGACCTTCATGGCGCTTCTCCAAACCTGCCGTTCGCGCTGCGACCTGATGCGGACCCAAAGCCGACGTTGTGCAGTGCCCACCGCCGTTGATATACTCGATCATTCAGTCAGCGGGGAAGGATTTTCGATATCTCGCGTCGCGACCTGACACTTGGCGCAGCCGGTGCTTACGCTGCGTTTGGACTCGACAATCCGATCACGTTTGTCGACGCGGCTTGCGCTCAACAGTCCGTCGCTCAACCTTTCCGCAAATACAAGGTTGGCGACATTGAAGTCTTCTCTCTGATTGATGGCATGCGTGACGTTCCGCTGCGGGAGGGTATGGTCAGGAATGTCAGCGTCGAACAATCAAGACCGCGTTGCGTGGTGCCGGTTTTCCCGACAATCAGGCGCCCCTGCGGTTTATCGTCATGGCGCTCAAGCTGCGCGATCAAGTGGTCCTGATCGACTCGGGTACGGGCGGTCATCCGATTTATGGTGAGGGGAACGGCCGGCTGTTCGAGAGCATGGCCGCGGCGGGCCTTGACCCCAAGGCAGTCAAGACGATCCTGATCTCCCATCTCCACGGCGACCACATTTATGGCCTCATGAACAATGAGAGCAATGCGCAGGTCTTCCCGGATGCCGACATCGTGGTGCCCGCCGCGGAATTGAAATGGTGGACGCGCCCGGGAGTCGAGTCGATCGATCTCGGACCGACGCGCAAGGGCCTCGCCCAGCGCATTCAGGCTACCGTGGCGACGTGGAAAAACGTCAGGACCTTTGAGGGAGAACCAGAACTCCTGCCCGGCGTGCACGCCGTTCAGGCCCCCGGTCATAGCCCGGGAATGGTCGCGCATCTGGTCACCTCGGGCGGCAAACAGTTCCTGATCAGCGCTGACGTGGTCAATCTTGCGCCCCACATTTCAACAAATCCCGAGTGGCAGCTTGCTATCGACCAGGATCCGCAACTGGCTGTCGAAACGCGAAGGAAGATCTTCGATCCCGCGGTCGCCGACAAGCTCACCATTTCGGGTACTCACTGGTTGATGCCGAACGCCGGCACGCTGTCCAAGGATGGCAACGGCTACGTATTCGCAGCCGAGGGGTAATATCCCTGCCACACTGCCCGTTGCCAACTGGACGGCGACGGCTGACCGAGCCACAGCGCCACCTTCCGATGCATATTGAAGGACTTGGGGGCTACCGTGTTGGCCCTTTTGGTCCTGAGCTTTCAAGTTCCAGGTCGCATTTGACCCGATGTCGGTCGGCAACTCCCCACCATTTTCGGGCATTCGCCGAGACAGCAGTAGAGGTTTCGTTAGTGGGTGAGCGGACCTTACTAGCGGTCTGCTCTGTATCCTTGTTGTTTCCATCGCGGGTTGCTGGTTGACCGACACGCGCTTTATGATGGCTGCCCCAAGCTCTGATCGGGCCCGTTGCCCGAGCGGCTCGTTGTGCGGGAGGGACTCTATGGCCCAGCAGGAGCAGTGGCAGCTGGAAGGCAGCGCCGCGGAACTCTACGAGCGCTACCTGGTCCCGGCAATTACCGCCCTGTGGGCTGCCGACCTGGTGGATCGTGCTGCGCCTCAATCTGGTGAGCGGGTTCTGGACGTAGCTTGCGGCACGGGCGTGGTGGCACGCTCGGCGGCCGAGCGCATGGGAAATGGGCAGGTCGTCGGCCTCGACATCAACACGGGCATGCTTGCCGTTGCTCGATCGCTCCCGAGAGGCGCTGGACCGCGTATCGACTGGTGCGAGGGAAGCGCACTCGAAATGCCGTTCCCTGACTCCACCTTCGATCTGGTTCTTTGCCAACTCGGACTGCAGTTTTTCCCGGACCGATCGGGTGCGCTACGTGAGATGTTCCGGGTGCTGGTGCCTAATGGCCGACTGGCCTTAAGCGTTTTCAGCGCTATTGACCAAACTCCTGCGGCGAAGGCGCTGGCAGATGCCTTGGATCGACATCTCGGTCCAGGCGCTTCGGCAACCAAACGGTCCGAGCATTCACTCGCCGATGCTGACGAGCTTTACCGATTGGTGGCTGGCGCGGGCTTTCGCCATGTGACCGTCCACACGATTACCAAGAACATCGGTTTCCCCTCGCCAAAGGAATACGTGCGACTACAGCTAGCAGCAACTCCCCAGGCTGGACTGGTGAGCGGAATGGATGCCGGACATCGCGACGCAGTCATCACAGCGATCACGGGTGATCTAAGTTCCTCGCTGGCAATCTATTCAACTGGAGGGGAGCTGATGTTCCCCCAAGAGGCTCACGTCTTGCTCGCACGCAAATAGCGCAGCTGACGTGGCGCCATGAGCAAAAGGAAGAGCGAGTGGAAGTTCGAAGGGCATATCTAGAGGATGCACCACTGATCGATCAGCTCCTCGAGAGGGCTTATCCTACGCTCATGGCCGCCGCCTATAGCCAAGAGGTCCTCGCCGGATCCTTGCCTGCTATGACGAAGGCGAACCCGGAGCTGCTGACGTCGGGCACCTATTATGTCGCGGAAGAATGGGGGCGCATTTTGGGGTGTGGCGGATGGACACTCGAGCGTCCCGGCACAGAAGAAATCACCCCCGACGTTGCCCATTTGAGGCATTTTGCGACCGATCCGGCCGTAGTTAAGAAAGGTACTGGTCGCGCCATCTTTCGCGAATGCGCGCAGGCGGCAGCCAAGGCTGGAGCAAAAATGTTTCAAGCGTATTCGAGCCTGAACGCGGAGCCGTTCTACGAGAGCTTTGGGCTGACCCGGATTGTGCAGATCGAGCTCCCGATGACCCCAAGCAACTCGTTCCCTGCGGTATTGATGGAAGGGCTGATACAGGTTGAATGATGCCCGAGTCCCAGTCGTACTCACGTTGATCGAACTGCAACTTTCCACAGATTTTGTTGAAAAAGTCCGCCATCAGTCAGTGTCTGCTTTGAAAGCTTCTCCTCCGCAAACGCGAATGGTGCGCCATCTGCGGGGGCGGCACGCCTACTGACCACTCTCTATCACCTCGGCTACCTCGTACAGATTGGGATCGATCTCGTCCGTCAACTGATCGAAGTGACCCCATTCCTTGCGGAATTCCGGCGCATGATGAGCCGCTCGCAAGAGATCGCGACTTTGCCATTGGACATAGTTGACGATGCGCCGCCCGTCGAGGCTGCGATGCAGGCTGATTGAGATGAACCCAGGCTGACGCGCCATAAAGCGCGCTCGCTCGGCCATGATGGACAATGCCTCGGACTGCTTGTCCGGTTCAGAATCGACGATGGTGATTTGGGTGACTGGCTGGTTGTCGGCTCGGATGTGTGTCATGGAAACCTCGCTGGATTGATGGCGAAATTGCGGGACAGTAGCTTCGGCCAAATCGATCTCAGTCGGCTGCAGGCCCAACGCTGCCGGTCTCTCCTTGTTCCAAGACGCGCGGAGTTGCTGTGCGCGAAGCGCGCGCTGCGTCCAATTCTGCGACTTTCCTTAGGTATGGCTGTGAAGGGCAAGTCTGCTCGCCAAGTTCGCTTTGCTACTGAGCGCGCTCGTCGGCGGCGTGGGCCATCCCGTCCTTGAAGTCGACTTTCGTGCCCGGCTGCACGATCGAGCCGAGGTCTTCGGCATCCCAGTTGGTCAGTCGGATGCAGCCATGCGAGAAAGTCGTGCCGATCTTGCCCGGTTCGGGCGTGCCGTGGATGTGCTATGCTTAGAGATGGGAGACACGGCGGTCGCCGAAGTGCCCGCACGCCTCCCTGTTTATGGGAGGATAACATGGCCTACTATGTGCTGCTCACCAACTTCACAGATCAGGGGGCTAAGACAGTCAAGGACACCGTAAAGCGTGCTGAAGCATTCAAGGAGATGGCGGCCAAAAGCGGGGTCAAAGTACATTCGCTTTACTGGACGCTCGGTCAGCACGACGTGGTCGCGATTGCCGAAGCCGACGATGATATTGCCGCGACCGCGCTCAGCTTATCGATAGCTTCGCTCGGCAACGTCCGAACGCAGACCCTAAGAGCGTTCGACGCCAACGATATGGCAAAGGTCATTGCCAAGATGGGCTGAAAAAGAAGCGGCAATGAAGATCGCGGCCGACTGTTGGCGCAGGCAAATGGCCGACGCGATCGCGATCGCGATCGCGATCAAAACGTGGATTGATGGGACATGCGGCCGGCATCAAGTATATCGGCGGCTGCTGGTGCGCTTTGCTGCTCGAAAGCATACTGAAGCCAGGCTTGGACGCGGGTTAGTCATGAGCTCGCGCATACCCACGTAGGTAGACTATCGGCTTGCTTAAGGAGCGATCTGATATGTCTAAGGATAACGGTAGCTATACAAGTGCCGGTGCTAACTTTTATGGTCCGCAGTACGCGCGCATCGACGGCGAACTCGCTGCTGATGCCTCTCGATTCACGGCTGTAGTGAGCCCCCGCCTGGGGACAGAGTCAATTCGTGCGCGTGGCGCCGGCTTCCGTCTGGCGTTATGGACGCTGGCGGGGTGGCAAAGCGTGATATCGAGGCAAGCAGCATCGTCGCGCCGATCGTCAGCCGAACTGTCAGCGCCGGTCCCTCGTCTTGGGCGGTTGTTCCGAAAAGGGTCACAAGCGCTGGTAGCGAGGAAGGTCCGGTTTGGAGAGGAAAATCGGCGCCGGAAAGGCGGGCATTGGGTCACAACTTCTTGACCGGCGACCGTCGGCGAAGGTCCGAGAAAGATGGAAGACTGTCCTTTGAGTTGAAGCATCGAGAGGCTTAGGGCTCCGCCCTCGGCGCGCTTCGGAGCGTTTCCGCCCAACTTCGGTCGCTTTGCTCCCTGCAGCCGGTTCCCCGCGAAGGCGCCCACTCCGGTTGCACACCCGCTGCTCGCCGCGAGGCAGGGCTGCAGCGCAGTGCTGCGCCGCACCCCGACCTCAAGACCGGCATGGACGAGAGTGGTGGCTGGGTGAAAATCAGCCTTGCAAAAAGGTGGGGAGTCCTCCGCCAGCCCGTTCTTGTCCTCTGCTATCTTGGTCTCGGCGATGGCCAGAAGATCATTGCTCAGCTGCGATTTGTGCGGCAATCGGCGGTCTATAGAGGGCCGGGAGGGTTTCGAATTCCGCGTTAGGAAGAGCGTCCTTCTCGTCTTCACCGTGCAGGCTGGTTACTCTGGGCGGCAGAGTGCCCTTCCGCGCTTCGCAAACCTGCCGTGGGAAAAGCCTTGCCGTTTTTTCCGGCGGGGCTTTGATCAGATCGCGACTATTAGTGATTTATGCTGGAACTGGTTGCGGAGGTTGGAGTCGGACCAATTTGCACCGATTAAGAAGCCCCGTCAGCAAACGAACTCGGTCACAGCACTGTATTGGCGGTATCCCTCTACTGACTCGAGCGCGACCGCTTCTTAGGTCGCGCCTACCGTTTTGCACGCCCTCCCCTGCCCGGCCGTGACGGAAGGTTGAACCCGTCGGGCGGCTTGCTAGGGTTCCAGACTTAGGTGGTAACCCGGCATGAACACGGCACTGCTTTTGATGGCTCAGTATGGTGGTAAGGCCATCATCCCGATCGATGACGTCTGCCGAGACTATTTCTCCCACCTGACGCCGCCGAAATTGATTCAGCATTGGCATCCTCGGCTATGGCCGTATCGGCAAGATGCTTGCCCTTCGCGCCAAAGCTTTTGGCGCATTGCGCCTGTTGAATACGCATCCTTGTCAAGCCGGGTTGGGTTCCATAAGCGCGTCAGTCGAACCCCAAAAGTGCCCCAACAGCAGGGCTGGATTGGTCGATCCGCGGGGCGGTGAAACGCAGTGCAGGGCGCCGTGATTTTCCCGATCCGTCATTGCCGCGACGAACTTTGCGCCTAGAGTAGTGGCACATGCCGCAGCATGGAGAGTTCTCATGCGCCGCCTCTTCCGCTTTATCGCACTCGCCGCCAGCCTTGCCGCCTTCCCGGCCGGCGCGCAGGAACGTCAGGTCTACAGTCTCCCGCAGGGCGCGCATCCCCATGACGTCGCGCCCGCGCCCGACGGAGACATCTGGTACACGGCCCAGCAACAGGGGGCACTGGGTATTCTCGATCCCGAGACCGGCAAGGTTCGCCAAGTACCGCTCGGCGAAGGATCCAGCCCTCACGGTGTCATCCAGGGTCCGGACGGTGACGCGTGGATAACCGATGGCGGGCTCAACGCGATCGTGCGCTTCGACTCGACAACCGAGGAAATCAAGGTGTGGGCGCTTCCGCAGGACGTCGGCTACGCCAATCTCAATACTGCCGCCTTCGACGGCGACGGCCTCCTCTGGTTCACCGGGCAGAGCGGAATCTACGGAAGGCTCGACCCTGCGACGGGCGACATGAAAATTTTCCACGCTCCAGAGGGCCGCGGCCCCTACGGGATTACTGCGACCCCCAACGGAGACGTCTACTTCGTGTCGCTCGCCGGCAGCTATCTGGCAAGCATCGACCGCAAGAGCGGTGAAGCTCGAGTGATCGAGCCTCCGACCCCGGACCAGGGGGCGCGCCGCGTGTGGTCGGACAGCCGGGGACGGCTTTGGATTTCGGAATGGAACGCGGGACAGGTATCGGTCTACGACCCCCATGACGGCGGCTGGAACGCTTGGCGTTTGCCCGGCGACCTTCCTCGCACCTATGCGGTCTATGTGGACGAGCGCGACATTGTCTGGCTCTCCGATTTCGGAGGGAATGCCGTGCACGCGTTCGATCCGCAGACAGACAAGTTTACGACGTACCCCAAGTCCACGGAAAACGCTGATGTCCGTCAGATCAATGGACGCCGCGGAGAGGTTTGGCTGCCAGAATCCGGGGCCGACCGGCTGGTCGTGATCCGCACCGTCTCCGCCAAGTGAGGCGCCGGTCCCAGTCGCGGCTTCATTAGCGCCAGCAAGGCGAAGTTCGGTCTCCCGTTCTTCCTCCGCGCTGCTAGCGCCGCGCTCCGTGCAGGATCGACGCGGATCCGCATCGCGGATCGGCGCCGCCCCTTTTGCGGCGGCTCATTCCGTCAACGCTGTGCGGAAGCTTCATTGCTATGACCGGAAAGGCGCTTTCGAGCACGCAGACCGGCTTGGATAGGCTCTTGCGGTGAACATGGCGAAATGGTTCGAGCCGACCGGCGACAGCTATTTCTCGCATATCAACCGCCAGAGCATCGAGGCCGTCATTCGGGAGGCGAAGGGTGATCAGGCCGCGCTTGCCGTCAAGGCGGCGGGCAAGAAGTTCAACGATCATTTGCATCGAGTTGTGGCTCACATCTGGGGATCACGACCTGCACGGCCCCCACTCCGGTAACAACAGGCTGCAAAATTGGAACAGTCGTTTGGCCCTCTCCATAGCCCTTCAGATGCGTCTTTGATCATTGCCTGAGGTACGCGCCCGTGTAGGTCTGGCCAGCAAGCCTAACGGTTCCGGCGAGGGCTCCGTCGGACAGCATAACAAAACTGACGTCCGCGCCATTCGGTAGGCGCTCAAGCTTCAACGTAGTCCCCACAATTCTTCCAGCGCCGGCGGCCTCTCCCGGATAGTTGTCGCCCAGATTTTCCCACGCATAGGTGACCGTCACCTTCCCATCGGAAGAAATCGTCTGAACAGCAAGTTTGGCGTCATACATCCCATCCAATCGTCCGGCCCATAGACCCGAAAAAGCAGCGTACTTTGTTGGAACGCCCTTGCCAGGGAGAGTGACCGCCACGGATTGATGCATGATTGCTGAGCCGGAAGGAACCAAGGCAGGTTGGGGAGGAATGGCACCAGGTTCTAACGCAGGTTCGAGAGTGGCGGGTTGCGGCGTTTCAGGAGCCGATTGGCACGCGGCTAGGGCAAGTGCCGCGAAGCCAAGCATTGCGTTGCACATTCGGTGTGCCATCTTCTGGTGCGCCGGCCATCTTTGAATCTAGCGCAGGCCGACCTTATCGCGCGTTTTCACAAGCTGTGTCTACGCAGGGCATGTCATACGACAGCGGGTCGTCGAAGAACCCGCAGCGGTCGTGAGTGAATGCCTCCATTCGTCGCCCAAGTAGCGGCCTGGAGCGCCATTCGCCCCGCAACCGCTGGTTCATTAGGAGTTGAGCGGGAGGATCAGCAGTTGACCTTCCAGATCACATAGTGAGCCCGTTGCGACTGTATTCCTGAACCTTCGACAAACGAGTACACGTCGGTCGAACGGACTCACCAAGCTGCTGAATGAACCGCTTGTCTTATGACTTTCCGTCGTTTCGAGGCCAAAGTGGGTTGCCGCCAGGGGGGCGTAACCCCCCCCACGCGGCGGGGGGGGGGGGGTAGATGGACCGTCGGTCGTGATGGACCGAGCTAGAGTATGATCGACGCGTTGGTGCCAGGCTTCTGAATGATAATCACGACGATGGTAGTCATTCTCGACGATACAAGAGTTGCTGCCACTTATTCGGACAGGAGCTACCGGTTCGATTGAACCGGTAGCGGTGAACGGAAGGGCACAAACACCCTTCGGCCGCGATTTCGCCAATAGCAATACCGCAGAAACGTGCCACTTTGGCGGACGATCTGCGCCCTCCGAAGGCAGAAGTTACAGGTTCGAATCCTGTCGGGTGCAGCATTGCCGCAGTTCGCTTGCCGACAACTATTCCTGCTGGAATTGACAGGGCCAATCTTCAGGCCTCGTCAAGCCAGAAGGCAACTCGGTCCGGGCGTCTCCGCAAGCCATGTTGAGCTGCCACTGGGACAGACCCGCCGAATTGGAAAGATCGACACCCTCGATACGGGTCAGAAAGAAAAAGGCGCGGTCAAAGTCTATCGGCGCGGTGAACGTCGCTCCTCGGAAGTCCGCCCGTGCGAGATTGGCAAACGAGAAGCGGCTGCCGCTGATATCGGCGTCATGGAACTGCGCACGCCCCAATTCTGCCTTTGTGAAATCAACATTGGTCAGATTGGCGCCCTGGAAATTCGAGCGCTGCATTTCCGCGCTCGCAAACACAGCGCCCTGCGCGTCCATACGGCTGAAGTCGGTCCTGTAGGCCTCGATTCTGTCGAACCGGGCGCCTTTGGCGGTCGAGTCGGCCAGGGAAGCACGCACAAGCGTTGCCTTCTCAAGATTTGCCGCAAGGAGATTGCTGTTCCTGAGGTCGGTCGAAGTGAAATCAACACCGAACAGGTTCGCCCCGCTCAGGTCCTGTCCTTCTAGGATGAGAAGCTTCTTGTCACACTCGTGCCAATTAACGCCAGGCGTCGCGGCTGCGTGGCAATTGTGAGCAGCAGTGGCGTTCTGCCAAGCAAACACAGTGCAAACCGCTAGAGCCAAGCCGGATGCGCCGTAAGCTCTGGTTCGCCTCAAAGTCATTGTTGCTGGACCTCTGCTACTCGCCGACACTCAACCTTACCACATCTGCTGACACTCGAGCCACGGTGACCACCGCCGTCACAGTTAGCGCATTTCTCATATTCAAGCTTTGATGTTGTTCAACCGATCAACCCGCGCGTAGGGCGCGATTTGCGAGCGCCTCCCCATATCATCGGCGGTCCAGCAGAGATTCATTTGTCACCGGCCAGGCGCATCATTCCGTAGGTATGCTTGACTAAGCCGAGGAGAGCGGTCGTTCAGGCTGGCGAAGTCGCGTGCCAAGATTGGCCTCCGCTCTGGACGCTTGTCTCGCTAATTGGGAGCCTGCTCGAGTGCAGACCGCCAACCGCCGGCGTCCGCTGCCGACAAGCGTGAATCCGCTTGGTTCCGCACCGGTCGGTACTTCCCGACGGCGAGGTTGACCCGGCACGGGGTGCTAGTCGCGTATCCTGATTCCGCTGTCGCATGAATCCCACGACTTCGCTTAGCGAGGCCGAAGTTGATCTCTGCCATCTACTAGGTTGAAGCATCAACCCGCATATTTGTGTCGTAAGCTGACGTGCCGCGAATACGCCGTTTTCGGTAGGCGGGCTTTATGGCGGGCGCGCAACCTATTCTTGTATTTTTATCAATGTAAAACAATGTCTTATGGCGGAGAGGGAGGATTCGAACTCCGCGCTTGGAAGAGCGTCCTTCTCGTCTTCACCGTGCAGGCCGGTTACTCTGGGCGGCAGAGTGCCCTTCCGCGCTTCGCCAAACCTGCCGTGGAAAAGGCCTTGCCGTTTTTTCCGGCGGGGCTTTGATCAGATCGCGACTATTAGTGATTTATGCTGGAACTGGTTGCGGAGGTCGGAGTCGGACTTATTTGCGCTGATTAAGAAGCCCCGTCAGCAAACGAATTCGGTGGCCGCACTGTATTGACGGTATCCCTCTCCCGACTCGAACCCCCGAACTCGTTTGCGAATTATTGGCAGCAAGCCGCCTAACCCTTCCCGCTCATCAGTTCAGAAAGCAGGCGCCTGCTTGGAAGTGCGGGCCACGCGAATCTACGGCGCTTCGTTTCTTTCTGTCGCGATTGCCCCGCTTCGAGCATCCGACGTGAGATGACCTCCTGCTGCTGGCGCAGGTGGTCGCTCAGCAGTTTGTTGCGCGTGATGTAACCTGCATTAACACCCGGGATCGAGTGGTTCATCAGAAGGTGGACGTCCAGCTCCGCAACGCCCGCGGCCTGGGCGATGGTGCGGAACGTCTGCCGCAGGTCATTCCCCCATTTCGACAGATCGCTGCGTTTTTCCTTATGCTCGATAATGTGACCGCTTTTGCTCTCGGCTGGGAACAGCCATTCACGCGATTGTTCGCCATAGAGAGCCCGGCCAATGCGCATCACTCGAACCAGGCAGCGGATCATGGCTCGCGAAAGCGGTATGTCGAATGCCTTGACCTCGCCGCCCTTCGGCCTGGGTATGTGCAGGACACGTGCGCGAAAATCGACATGCTCGACCCTCGCCTTCCTGATCGCCTCAGGGCGATGGCCTGAGAGCAACATGAACAGATGCAACTCCCGCCGAATTGGGTTCTTCAATGCCGTGAGTTGGGTGAACCAGTCCTCGAGGTCCGAAAGCCCCAGCGCGGTATTGCGCCGATGTTCGGCATTCCAATCTATGGCTGAGACCGGATTGTCCGCTGGCAGCGTGCGGGCGGCCCTGCGAGCATGATTGTAGACGGCGCGCAGCGTTCGCATGCACCCGTTGGCGATATAGGCGCCGTTCTCCTTGGTGAGTTTCTCATGCCGCACGGTCACGATGGAAGGATCGTTGCCGAGCTTGGAAAGCGGCTCGTCAAGCCAATCAGCCAACAGCCGCTCGACGTGATCACGATAGTTGTTGATCGTCCCACCGCTTCGGCCTTTGTTCTTCATATGCCCGTCGCGATAGCGTTCCCAGGCAATGCGCAGCGTGGGGTTCGCAATCGATGGCAAATCAACCGCTGCAACATTGCCGTCCGGCTTGCGTGTCGACGCGCGAGGGTCAACGCCGTTGGCGATCTTGCCAAGAATATCCTTCGCCTTCTTCCGCGCCGCGCGCGTCGTGAGTTCACCAACCTCAGCAACCTTCATTCGGACGGAAAGCCGCTTGCCCGCCTTCCTTCGCTCACCCTGGACAACGAATGTCTTTTGCCGTTTGCCCACAAGCACCATGAAGCCCGGCAGATCGGTGTCACGAGCAAAATATTGGCCCGAAGACGCCGGCTGGAGACGTTCGATGGCGCGGTCGGTGAGGGAGAGGCGAAGGTCTGTCATGAAATTAGTACGGGATTAGTACGGCAATTGCGTCGTGTTCGATCTGGCTCGATCTGTTGGTTTGTCTACCCCATGATAGCCGCTCAGTACGAAAACAGCAACAACTTTAACATCTTAGAACCAGCGCAATCGTACAACGAGCGGCATTGGGAAACACCAGGAAAGGCGATCTGACAAATTCCTAATCTGTAGGTCACAGGTTCGATTCCTGTCGGGATCACCACTCAGTCACAACAAATACGGCTCGCACCGGGTGGCTCGAAATTCGCTCGACGTATCCGTAGGCTAGGCTGGGCGGTCTCTGAACAGTCGGGCTTGGTCGCCGAGCCGGTCTCTGTTTCTACAGCCTTTTCACGACCTGTCTCTGCAGGTGGTTTCCGTCGTGTTTCAGGAAAGGCCAGGAATTCGCTCAGAGTTCAAGCTAGCCGCCAACGAATTTCTGGCCGGTTGGCCCGAAAGCTGACCTGTTGAAGGTCTGCTTCGGGTTCAAAAAGCTGCCAGTGCCGCCCTTGCGCATTAGAGAACATGAACACCATAGCCGAATCGCGACCGGGAGGATCCGCATTTGGCGCGAAGCCGACCGTCAAGGGTCGCAGAGCATCATTTATGGAACCGTACATCGAATCGCGCGCCCGGCCAGCACCGCCCGGAACACTGGGTTCTATCTGAGCTCAAACAGCCTTGAACAGTCGGGTGAGAATGGGACAGCTACAGAGTCAAGCACCAGTGCGATACTTCGCTAGTTTCCTAAGGGTCGCCTGCTCGCGGAACCATTCTCGCAGAGGTCTGGCGGGCATTCCGCCCCAGCGTTCGCCTGCCGGTACGTCTCTCATGAACCGCGAAGCCGCCGCAAGTTGAGCGCCCTGACCGATGCGCAGATGGCCAGCGATCGCACTATGGCCACCCACCGCAACGTAATCCTCCAGCACGGTCGAGCCCGCGATCCCGACCTGGGCAGTGATGACGCAATGACGCCCGATCCGTACGTTGTGCGCAATCTGGACGAGATTATCGATCTTTGTCCCGTCTCCAATGACAGTATTGCCCGAGCTACCGCGATCGACCGTGCTGTTGGCTCCGATCTCGACGTCGTTTCCGATCGTGACTCGACCGAGTTGCGGGACTTTTACATGTCCTGAGCCGCTCATCGCAAAGCCGAAACCATCCTGGCCTATACGCGCGCCCGCATACACGATCGACCGATCACCTAAGCTGCAATGGGCTATTGAGACGCTAGGGCCGATAGAGCAGTCCCAGCCGATTACCACGTCCGGACCCAGCACCACATGGGCGCCTATTGTGGTGCCGGCTCCGATGAACACCCGATCTCCGATGACAACACCAGGATCGAGCACGACGCCGGCGCCGATCTGCGCCAATGGATGCACAAAACATCCCTCGGTGACATCAGGGCTGCCCAAAAGCGGCGCGGCTCGCAATGCCTCGGGGTGTAGCCGGGCAAGCACCTTGGCATAAACAAGGCGGGGATCCCGGACGGTGATGGGAACCGTGCCAGGCGGCACCAGATGGGCGAAGCGCTCCGTGACAAAGCAAGCGCCGGCCTTGGTGGTGCGCAAGGCGTTCGTGTAGCGTGCATGATCAATGTACGCGATATGCCACGACCGTGCCGTCTCAAGGCTCGCCCCGCTCTGCAGAAGCATGTCTGGATTGGCAGCTGCGGGCAGCAGCACTCCCGCCTCTTTGGCGAGTTCGGCTAAAGCTAATCCGCTCGGCTGAAAGATCGGCGGCACGGTCAGGCTCGGTTCATGGCAGGACTGGTTTGGTTTGATTTGCATTCATCAAAGTGTCGGTCGGCCTGTCGGGGGGCAGGGGAGTGCAGGCCGACCGACTTACCGCGGGTCCGCATGCGGACGACGCAGTCCATAAATCCGGATGCCCGGCGATGGAGTTGGTCGATACAAATTCTACTCTAGCTCTGCGGGCGAGCTGGCTTGTCCGTCCAGGACGGCGGCAAACCGAGTTGCCCGCCTGCGAAATCCTTCAGGCCGGGCGACCGACCGAACCTTTCGCAAGCCTGATATTTGGGTTTGCCGCCGAGCCCGGATTTCAGCTTCTGATAAGACGGAAGCTTCGGGAAGCCAAACTTGAATGGTGTTTTGCCCGTGACAAGCATCTTGGAAAAGTCGCTTCCGAAACTCTCCGCCAGAGAGTAGGCGTCGCCAATCTGTGACATCCGCGCGCCTGTTGTCACGAAATTCGCGCCCTTCGACCACACCATCGCAGCCGCCTGTTTTCCATCCTTCGTGGTCGCCTCGGCCTCGACGGCAAGCCCGCCCAGTCCCAGCGGAATCCTCGGGATAGGGACGGAGGAGGACGCGAACGAAGCGCCAATCGACGCCGCGGTCGACAGGCCGGCGACTGTGGCGTTCGTTGGCACAATGCGGGTGACCGTCGCGTGGACGACCAGATCGGCATTTTCTCTGTCGTCCGTGACCACGAAACGATCGCTGACGCCAACGCAAAGCGCGCGGCTGACTACGGCTGCCACCAAGGCCTGATCGGCGGGCTTTATGGAGGATTGCGCTGCGGTTGGCGAAACCAGCGTAGGCTCAATGTACACTGTTTTGCTTACGTTGAGATCCTCGGGGACAGCCTTGTACTCTGCCTTTCTTATTCGCCCGTCGACCTTGGTGAGACCGTCATAGGAGGCCAGCGAGTTGTCCGGCTGGAGTGGCACCGAGGTGCAGCCGGCAACTGCCGATACAAGCAGCGACGGCAGAAGCGCGGCGCCGATCGATCTATGCTGCAGCCGACCGGCAGCCTGGTTTGTATGGAAATTTGGCACTTCGTTCTCCTGTTGGGGCTTGGGGAATGGAGGGAGGCAGGCGGGTGGCTGCTGCATCTGTTTCGCTGGCTGATCGGCAGCAACCTTGTCGGTGAACACGGGCCTGTCTTGCCACAGGCTGCCACGAGCCATTTTTGTGTATCCCAGGTTGTAGACGGCGCGCATGTAGTCCGTGTTGAACGGATCGGTCATGCTGTAGGGGAGCTGCTTGTCGATCGAAGCCACGCGAAATCGAATGCCGTTCTTTTGGGCGTAGACGTAAGTGGCCAGCAGCGCACTGCGGGTCTGTGACTTGACAAGGGTGGAATTCGCCCTGGCCATGACAGAAAACGTATTGTTCGTTGTCGTGGTAAATTCTGGCATGAGCGCATTGTTGATGATGATGTACATGTTGAACTTGAGGTTCTTAGGCAGGACGCTTTTGTCCGAATTGGCTATCCACCCCTCCGGGATCGTCAGGATCTGGGTCGCCGAACCGCCGTCGGAGTGCATTTCTTCAAACGCCTCCCCTCCAGCTTCGGCGCGGATGAGCACGGCCGGATAAATGCCGGGGATACTTGCCGAGGCGATGAGTATGTCCTGGAAGAGTTTCAGCGAACCGGGCCGCCCGCTGCTGGCGATGGCGCCCATGTTCCAGATCACCGCTCTTTGGGAATCGAGGTTGGAGGTCAAAACAAGCAGTCGTCGCCCCTTGCGGTGCTCAGCCGCGATTTTTTTCAGTATGTCTCGCGTCAAATAGCGCTCGACCATTTTGCGAAGCGGCTCCTGTTTCAGGAGACTTGCTCCGAAGAGGCCTTTCGGGAGGAAATCCGCATCGACCAACTCCTTGGCGACACCGCTTGTATAGAGATCCACGAGGGGCTGGTCGTAGGCCGAGCCTAGGAAGGCGTAGGGCGCAATTAGCGCGCCCGTGCTGACACCGCTGACCATCTCGAATTCCGGCCGCTGTCCATTGTCCGACCAAGCCTTGAGCGCGCCGACGCTGAATGCGCCTGCGCCACCGCCGCTCGACAGGACGAGGTAGTTGATTTCCTTGTGTCTCGGGATGGGCAACCAGGTTTGCGCGTCGCGCAGTTTCCGGGCCGAATCTGCATAAATACGAATGTCGCTGAACCCTTGGATGCTGGCTACCGTCGCAGCCTTTGGCCCGTAAACAATGCGGTCCGGCGCCAAACAGCCCGCAAGGAAGGCCAGCAGGACGATGGCCACCAGTCGATGCATGTCTACCGCCTTGTCCCGGGCCATCGCCGGAAGGAACCATCAAGGTCTCCACCGGCGGTCGGCATACCCGCGACCGCTGTTCGCAATCGCGTCTGGCGGCATTAATCCCGATTTGTCGTTGCCGTGGGTTTTGTATTGTTAAGAGTTGTTTCGCCCTGCAATCCTCGCCGGCAAACGCTCTGCGCTTAAGAAGCCGCGCCGCCGAGTCGAAGGCCGCGGCCGTCAATGGTTTGACTTTTGAAGGAACGGGCTCGGCGAAGATCGTCGCACAATGTGCCAATGCCGGGCTGGTACCGCATCTTGCGGTCGGCGGAAGCTATGCGGATGCTTTCCCGGCCGACCTTAGCACCGACTGAACTGGTGCTGATGGCGGACGTTTCGGCGCTGCCGGTTTGGCTCTTGTTCGTTTGGTTGACTGGAAAGCGCGCCCTTTCCCCACAGGCCGTTCCCGACGACGCTTACGCCAACACCCGGATCAGATCGGCAGAGATCTTCTCCGCCAACATGATCGTGGGCGCGTTAAGATTCGCCGTAGGGATCGTGGGGAAGATCGATGCGTCCACCACCCTCAGATTGTCGAACCCGTGCACTTTTCCGGACGAGTCCACAACACTCCCCTCTCCCCTCCCCATACGCAATGTGCAGGAAGGATGATAGCTGGATTTCGCGACCCGTTTTGCCCAGGACAGCAACGTCTTATCGGTGCGACAGGCGACCTGTTCCCCGACCTCGCCCTTGAGCTTGGTCACCATGCTGGGCTGGTTCATCAAGTCGCGCAGCTGCCTGAGCGCGACAACCGCCAGCTTCCTGTCATGCTCTGTTCGTAGGTAGTTGAACCGAAAGGCCGGGGGAGCAAAAGGATCGGCGCTACTCAGCCAAACAAGACCCGTGCTTGTAGGCCGCTGAAGGCTGACAAAGCACTGAAACCCTGGGGCAATGCTGATTTCGCCGGCGCCGAAGCTCGATCGCGCCGCAAGACATTCTATCTGCACATCGGGCCGGCTCACCGTCTGGTCGGACGATAGCACGGCTCCTACCTCGAAAAGACCTGAGGTCCCCGGGCCGCGCCGGGATAGTAGCCATTCCAGACCCGGCGTAAGTCCTCCACCAAAGGGCAGGGTTTGAGCGGCCGACTCGCGGGAATCCTTGACTTCATATTCAACACAGAAACAGATGTGATCGCTTAATCCCTGACCAACTGCCGGCAAGTGAGAGACGACCGGTATGTCTAGCTGTCGCAAATGGTCCGCATGTCCGACACCCGACAGCATGAGCAATTGCGGCGAGACTAATGCTCCTGCGCAGCAAATGGCCTCCTGATGGACCGGGATCGTGATGCGGGTGCGGTTTTTAACTACCTCGACCGCAACACAACGATGGCCCTGGAAAATGACGCGAACTACGCGCGCGTTGAGCAAGACATCCAGATTTGGCCGGACCGGCCGATTGTGGAGATAGGCGAAGGACGCACTCATTCGGCGCCCGTTGCCGATGTTGTGTTGGATGCGATGGACGCCGCTTAGATAAGCCGCGTTGTGGTCGTGATTCACGCCGTGACCTGCCTCCACGCCCGCGGCAAGAAAGGCCTGGAACAGAGGATTGTCGGCTTTGGAACGCTCAACCTGAATCGGGCCCTGGCCTCCCCTGAACCGGTTGTCGCCACCCTCGAAAGTCTCAGACATTTTGAAGAACGGCAGAACCTCATCGTAACTCCAACCCTGAACGCCATAGCTTGCCCAACTGTCGTAGTCTTTCCTGTTGCCGCGCGTCCAGTTCATGCGACCGATAGACGAAGAGCCTCCAACACCTTGCCGCAGGGTTGATAGACGCCGACGTCCTGGCCCCTCCTCATCTCGGGCATACCGAAATATTTCCAGTTATACCGATCGCTTATCAACGGAAGACCTATGGCCGCAGGCATGCTTCCATCGGTCGACTGGTCGGACCCGCCCGCCTCAATGAGTAGGACCGTTCGGGCAGAATCCTCTGCCAACCGGCTGGCCACCACACTACCGGCCGAACCAGAGCCGATGACCACGTAGTCGTATCCTCCTTTCCTGGGGGACCGCACGACTTGGATCATCTGGGTTCCCTCGATCCATGGTTAAACGGCCTGGCAACCCTGCCCAACGGGGAAGGCCACCATCGCGTCGACGGTGCGCCTGAGCTGCTGCAGGATCAGGTTGTCTTCAGAGCGGCCAGCCGCTGACGTCCGCAGTTTGATGTGGGCTGGGTCGGCGGTGGATGGCTGACGACAAGCTCATCGTTCACTCCCGATCGCGTCCGATCTTCTGGCGATCCGGTAAACCTGCGCAGGCGGCGCGTTTGCGAAGACCCATTCCATAAACGTCGCCTCAAGCCCGATCCGGTCGAGAACGGTGTCAGGTACTGGGCACCGCCAGCCGTAAGTGAACTGATAGACGGCTCCTCCCGGCCGAAGAATGTGAAAAGCGCCGTACAGAATGGCGAACACACGCCAAGCCGGCATAGTAGAAAGCGGGAGGCTGCTGATCACCGTGCCTATTTTTTCCCCGTCAAAGGGATTGCATCGCCGCAACTCCGTTGCGTCGATATCCAGCAACGCGGCAGCGGGGAACTGCCGACGTAGCACGCGGGCAAGGGACGCAGCGTTTTCGACGAGCGCAATGCGCTGCTGAGGCACGCCGCGTATGATAAGCTGTCGGGTGAAGACACCGGTTCCGGGCCTAAGCTCAACCACCGGAGACTGCGCAGAACCTATTTCGCGAGTCATTGCCACTGCCAGAGCTCTCCCGGAAGGCACGAGCCAGGCCGTCCGGAAGGTATCCGACATCCAGGTTCGAAATAGAGTAGTAGGATCCAACATTGCGGAGCTCCGCATACCGACTGGCAGTATTTGTTATCCGTAAGCCTAAGGCGGAAAACGCCGATCAGGCAGCAGAGTTAAGGGCTGGTGCTGGCCGGAAAGTGTCGAAGGGGTAGCGCGGGAGTTAGTACGGAAGTCCTAGAACCTATAGCCCGCCATGAGCATCCCTGAAGGCTGCACTGTTTTCCGAACAATCGGACTGTCCTTCGCGTCGCCCGTGAGGAAGCCAACCCCTGCCTGCCCGCGCACAAACCAGTTTTGCGATGCCATGTACGTTACCGAAGCTTCGATATCGAAGCGCTTAAGCCCTGCACCTGCATCGTACTGCCGCAACCCCGATCTTGCCGACTGCAGAGCAGTCACCCCAAAGTAGCTTTGCATGTGATTTTTGTCTGCGAAGGTCGCCGACGCGCCCGCAGAGAGAATAAATGCGTTGTAGTGATGGGAAACGTTTGCGCCGATTTGACCAATCAGACCGTCACTGCCCCCGAACGTCCTGTCGACAGATGTATAAATTTCCATCGGCCCCATTTCGTATGAGATCTGCGCTCCGACGACGCCGCCGCCGTCAATGTCACCGAGGCCTTTCAGGTGCTTGGAGTCCTTTTCCTTTCGCCCTCCGCCTATGTCATAGCCGCCCTTCACCGAGACCTTGAAACCGTTGGATTCTAGCACATCGATGCTCAGGCCGCCCGGATCAATGGTAAGACGACCAATGGTTGCGGAGATCATCGGTAGCGGGACGAGTTCGAACTCATCGGATCCTTCGTATTTTGGCGCGTACATAGCTCCGGCGGCAAGCATCACGTTCCAGTCGGCAAGCTTCTGGCGTATGGGGCCGTACCGTCTCTCGTCGACAGCATCCGCAGAGGGCACTGTTGCAGCCGCTTCATTCTCGAACGGTTCAGCTGCGCCTGCTTGGAACGGCAAAAAAGCCACTGCTGAGAGGCTCGTGGCGACAAGAGCATCCCGCGAGCGGGTTGAGCGAGACTTTGTGGCTGGCATGCGAATCGTCTCCTGGGGATGGTGGAGGTATTCAAAGACGGCAAAAGGGAAGCCCGACACAGTCGTACCTCCAGCGCACGCACTATCTCGGACTACGACATTGCTTTGGGTTTAGTGATGTTAAGACATGTTGCGGCTCGACCCGTCTGGGTTGCTATGGCGGGGTAACAATCGCGCGGCCTTCGCTCAGATCACGCACATCAGGAGCCAACTAAAAACTGTGCTTTAGACGAGTTGGCTCAGCAACTGTGCTACACCGGCAATCAGCCCCAACACCAACAGCAACAGCGAGGTATTCACCGACCATTTGATGACGAGGTACAAGGGGCGGTTCGTCGACTTCAGCGCCCTGGTGCCTGCTAGGAACGGCGCGAGCCCCGCAAAGACCCTGTTAGCGAAGCCACGATGGTCTTCCGGGGTATTAGGCACCACCGTGGCTCGTGTCAGGCCTTCGTAGAAGAAATTGAACACTGCACCCACCGGGTTCAAGGGCCTTTTGACATCGCACATGAGGATGAGCCGATCGCAGTCGGTATCGTTGCGCACGAAGTGCAGGTAGGTCTCATCGAACATGATGGCCTCGCCGTCGCGCCAACTCAACTTGCGGCCATCGACATTGATAAAGCAGGCGTCGGAGTTCGGGGTGACAAGACCGAGGTGGTAGCGCAGTGACACGGCGATCGGATCGGCATGCCGTGTCAGTTGCGCGCCCTTGGGAAGATAGGCAAACATCGCTCCATGGACGCTTGGCACGCTCTGGAGGATCTGGACCGTCTTGGGGCAAAGGCGTTTTGCTGAATGGTGCTCATATCCGTACCACTTAATGTAGAAGCGGCTCCAGCCGTACTTGAAGAACGTGCGGAAGCCGACGTCATAGGTTCCCGCCGTGCCCGGTCGTTTGGTGGCGTCGAAGTAGTTCTGGCGCAGCAGTTCAAGGCCTTCCTGGCGAATGGTGTGCCAGTTTTGACGCAGCACCTCGAGTTCAGGAAAATCGGCCGGGTCGAGAACAGCCCTTGATCCGTGCGGCAGCGTTGTCATGTACAAGGCACAATTCAACGGCGAAAAAATTGGCCATCCCTTGCGGATGTATTCAGACAGGCTTTCGTAGCGAACTTCACCCCGGAAGCGGTAGACGTACACGGTGCTCGCGGCCACTAGCGTGACCATGACGACAAGAATTAGCATGAGATTTGCCCAGAATGCGCCAGTTGCCGCGATGTTGAGATGCTTCCGTTGCGCCGACCCAAGTCAGACACTTCAGAATGTGTTCATCCGAGGCGCGCTCGCACGTTCGGATGGCGGCATTAGTCCAGATTCGTCGTTGCATTGGATTTTGTGTTGTTAAGAGTTGTTTTCGGTCCAGACGATTCATCACGGACGGTCGCCGGACGACCATCCGGCCGATGAGGGCCGGAGCCAAACCTTGCTCGAAATGATCTGCTATGCTGGGAGCGTGCTTGGTATGGCCGCTTCGGCCTACGACTTTCGCCTGACATCACTCGCTGCGCGGGGGATTCCAAGCTTCAACTTTCGCGTTCGACGAATGATCAGCTAAAACGAACGTTTGGCAGCTATCACGACTTCGTCGACTAGGTCTCGTCTCAGCAAATCGATGGGAATACTGCCCTCGAGGTAAGGTGAAGGGCGAACGAGCCATGACCACGCAAGCCTTGGCTGCTTTGCCAGCGCGAACACTTCAGGTATTCCGGCAACGGGTCTGCCGTCAACGAACTGGGCCAGCGGGAACACGTGCCGGCCGAGGCCCTTGCGCAATGCGATAACCTGGTTGCGTTTCTGCCAGCGGTGCAACGTCGATCTCGGAATCTGCAGATTTTCCTCGAGGTATGTTGGCCCGACAACCGCGCCTGCCCAGTCTTCAAGACGCATCGTGGCAACATCGGCGAGTCGCCATCGCGTCAAATAGGGTTCAGACTCTCGCCCCGCATTCACTCGCGCCAAATCGGCATTTGTTTGTTCAGACGGCCCTGTGCCCCTGGATACATTGTCACGAAGAAACTCCGTCTTGCGCCTGAATTCGGTTACGGGCTCGAAGTAGGTAACAGAGTCCGGTTCGCGCGTTGCGCCGCCGAGCTCGCTTTCGTTTCCCGAGCTTGCCACCGCACCTTCTATTACCTGCCTGACGTCCGTAGTCTCGTGATCATAGGTCACCATGCAACCCCAGCGATACGGGCTTGGGCCTCCGGGATGATCCGCGCAACGGAAACTGTCCGCGCTGATAACACCCGGAACCTTCATCACCTTGTCGCGATACAAATATGCGCGCTGATCATCATCGGACCCCATCAAGGCTTTAGTCAGGATGATCAGCTTACGAGAGCTCATAATCGGACCTCTATTGCGATTTAGGTGGAAACCTTTTTAAAATAACGGTCTCCATTGCTTTTTAAAGCAATAATTTGTTTGAATAGATTTAGAAATATTTTCGGATATTTCCATTCTTTTCGATTTTGATCGAGCGTTTCCACCATTGCCTCTCTGACCTAGAGCGCCTGAGATGCCGTTGCTTTGCGGCGATTGAACGAGAGGGCCGGGCCCCTGGTCGAGCGCTACCGCGATCTGCCTTTTCTCTACTACCGCGCAGCGCCGGAAAGCTAATGCCGTCCGACGGTCATGCGAAAAGCCGGAAAGAAAACGGTCCGCGGCGCCCGCCGCGGACCAAGCCAGACCAGACGAAATCTAGAACGAGCGCTGCATGCGAAGGATACCGCCGACACCATCGGTCTTGGCGTGATACACGCTGGCACCCTTGTTGTAGTAATCGACTTCTGCCGTGGCGGTGAGGCCGGGGACGAGGTCGTAGGCAACGTTGGCAGCGACACCGAGGGTCTTGCCTTCGTCATACGAGGCCTGGAGGTTGAACGAAGTCTTCTCGTTGAACTTGTAGGTGCCACCACCCCAGACTGCCCACTCGCCATCCCATAGCTTGTAGAAGTTGTGAGCAGCATTCGAGTCCGAACCGTAGCCGCCGATAACAAACAGCGACAGTTCGTCGGTGGCGTTCACGTCCAAGCGAACTTTGCCCGCCACTTCTTCATAGTTGCTGTCATAGGCGATGACGCCAGTGACCGCGCCCCAGCCCTGCGTGTACTTCACGCCGCCAACGACATGCGGGACATAGCTGTCGATCGTGTCGGCGCCAGCGCCCTCTTCGAGCGAGACCACGGCCGAAAAGCCGTTGCCAGCGTCGAAGTAGTACTGGATGACGTTGGTGTCGAACGAGCCGTATGGGACGATCGTGTCGTCGATGACGTTGCCGGCGTAGCCGATGAACGTATCGAAGGCTGATTCGTCCTTACCGACGCGAAGACCACCGAGCTGCATCCAGGCGAAGTTCAGCGATACGTCCTTGTTACCTGCCTGCCAGCCAGCGCCGCCAACCAACGGGCCAGCACCATCCGGGTCAGCATAATCGCCGCTGCTGTTGCCGAAGTTGAACCGGGTCTCGGTGTAGGTCTTCAAGGTGCCCATCTCGGTTTCCTGACCGGTGTAGGTCCTCAGCGTGAAGCGGGCCTGCTTGTAGTAGGTGTCGTTTGTTTTGCCGGTTTTGAGATGATCCGGAACGTTCTGCGCGCCCTCCCGGTCACCGACGCCGACGTCGTAGCGGATGTAGCCGCCGATGCGCAGGCAGATTTCGGTGCCGGGGATGTAGAAATAGCCAGCGCCGTAGACGTCGCAAATCTTGACGTATTGAGCAGGTTCCGGCTCGGCAACGACGACGGCGTCGGCGGCGCGAGCACCGGAAACTGCGACCAGGGCCGCAGTTGAGCCGAGAAGCAGGCTCTTGATGTTCATTTTCTGACCTCCAGTGAAGTTAAAAGGGGCTGGCCAAGATCTCAGCCTCGATCCCCGTCCACGAAGCAGCGTGACGCGCCGCCTCTCCGCAAGGGATTATCGATGGGGTCGAATTGATCAATGGTATTTTGCGATCTTGTGACGACAATTACTAAGTATATGCACTCATGTTGCGTAAATATCACCTATTTCGGCACGAATTGTACTTATAATCCGCGTGGAACTGATGGCACATTTGCAACGTATGTTACGATTTTACATTTCATCGTGAAATACTCTTCTCCCGCAGCCAGTTCACGATGTTTGGTCGTTCGGGAGAAGGCCTCCTATGCAATCGCGTCCGTTAGCGCGCGGAAATATGCCCAATGAAGCAATTTCGATCGGGTCGGGCCGAGACAGGCGCTGGGCAGGTTTGGCTGGCGAGGGAGCAGCCCGACAGTTGCGCAGTGACCGAGCGCGCCGGCCTCGGCATAAGGCAAGCTCACCGATCGCCGTGGCCATGTCGGTTGCCGATGGAACTTTTGACCGGAGCGAACCCGCCACGGTGGCCGGCAACAAAACTTCACCGACCGCCTTGGTTTTGTCCCGCTTTTGACATCGCCAGGATCTCGGCCGCGGCTACGTTCGAATGCGATAAAGACGGAGACCGTTTATGGCCCATGACGATCTAAAGCGGGCAGACATCCTGAAAGACCCACTCATAAGACAGATGATGCGTGCGGACCGGGTCTCTTTGAGAGAGATGAAGAAACTGCTTCAGGATGCGGCGGCGCGGTCGCGCCGGTGTCATGGCAAGGACGAGCCCTTGCGGACGCAGGAGACGCCGCCCTCACCGCGATAAGACTTTGAACGCGGCTGTCAAACGTCACGCATCCTGCGTCCTGCTACGTGGTCGACTGCCTGCCCTTGGCGAGCGCCTGCCGCGTTGAAGCCTGTCGTTGCATCTCGTCAGTCTTGCTGTTTTTGAGCGGAACAACCTGCTCCGGCGGCAACGATATAGTTGCCCGTAGCCCATGCGGCGATATGTTCTCGAGCAACAGCGAGCCACCATGGCTCTTTGCGATCTCATCCGCGATCGAAAGACCCAGACCAAAACCGCTGTTGGTATTCGAGGATCTGGCCTCATCTGCCTTGAAAAAAGGCTCTAGAGCCTTCTCGTGGAGACCTTCTGCAAGGCCGGGGCCATCGTCTTGCACAACAATGGACACTTTGCTTGGCGGGAAATTGGACAATTGGACATGCACGATCTTGCCGAATCTGACGGCATTTTCCACGATGTTGGTGACTGCCCGCGTCAGCCCTTTCTGCTTGCATGAATATCCGAATCTCTCGGGGCCGACGTAAATCACTGTGTGTCCAACATCGGAGAACCCGGCAACGATTGTCTTTATCAGGGCCGCAATATCAACTTTTCGAAGCGGCTCGTCGCGGGCCGTGCTGCTCAGATACTGGAGGCTTTCCTCGATCATCGCTGTCAATGTAGCGATATCCTCAAGCATCGCTTGTTTGGACGGGATCTCCTTTGATCGCTCCACGCGCATTCTTAGCCGCGTCAGTGGCGTTCTCAGGTCGTGGCTCACTGCGGTCAGCATCCGCGTGCGGTCATCAACCATCTTGCGAATTCCGCGCCGCATGTCGTTAAGTGCCGTTGCGAGGGTGCGAAGCTCCTTGGCGCCTGCGACAGTGAACAACTGCTCCTCGTTGCCGTCGAGGCGCAGGCTCTTTGCAGCCTCGGCGAAGCGGACGAGAGGCGACGTGATCACGCCGCCGATATAGAGGACCAGCAGAAGCATCGGCAGGATCAACATCAGAATCTTGGCAATGAGTTCGACAATCGTGCCGAACACGGCTGGATAGGTATCGGCGTCAGAGAACCGGACCAGGAGGCCGCGCTTTGCGTCGACACGCACCGCCAGGGCATTGTGTTCAGCATCCTGCGGAACAACCGTGGCCTCAAAGTCAGAGGGCAGCACGTCGCGGAGATCATCGGCGATGAATTGCATATTCCCTTGGTGGCTGCTTGCGACGTTAAGATCAGGCCACGGTAAAACGCTCATCTCCAGACCGGTGGGAGCGCTCGCGCGCAGCAGCTTCTCGGCGTCGGCATCGTCCGCGCTGTTTCTGAGTTGCTCTACGATCAATTCGATCTGCGTGCTTCTGACCGCCACCACTTGCTTGGCCTGGAAGATGTACGGCTCCGGCAAGAGCGCGACAACGCTAAGGAGCACTGCCGGAATAGGGATCGCGGCGAGCACGACGAACTGGAGCCGAATGGGCGCCCGTCTGAACCGACCGATCATATGGCTACCGAGACCTCCGGAGTGAAGATGTAGCCTCCCAGCCGCACTGTCTTGATGAAAGTGGGCTCCTTATAGTTCGGCTCTATCTTTTGCCGGATACGGCTCACATGCACATCAATGCTGCGCTCGACAGGTCCGGCAGCGCCAGCGTGGGTACGCGCAAGTATGTCGTGCCGGTTCATCACCTGGCGAGGATTCTCGCAGAACACAAGCAGCACATCGAATTCCGCCGTCGTAAGCGGCACATGCACACCGTCAACGTCAGTTAATTCGCGTGTGACAGGGTCGATGCGCCAGCCCGCGAACGTCATCGGGTCTTGGCTTGGCCTGACTTGGCTTGAATAAGACGAACGGCGCAACAGCGCCTTTATTCTCGCCAACAGCTCCCTGGAGCTGAACGGTTTTGTAACATAGTCGTCGGCACCCATTTCAAGCCCAACGACCCTGTCCACCTCTTTCGTCAGAGCGGTGAGCATAAGGATGGGCGTCGTATCGGATGCCCTGATCCTTCTGCAAATGCTAAAACCATCCTCTCCCGGCAGCATTCCGTCCAGCACAATAAGGTTGAACTCTCTCTTTTTTAAGACGCGGTCCATCTCCATCGCCGATCCGACCGTCTCGGCAGCATAACCAGCATCCTTCATCAACTCGATCAGCATGGTGGCTATATCCCGGTCATCCTCGACGACGAGGATTCGGGCTGAAGCTTGAGTTAGGACATTGTATCCGAGGCTATCCATAGGTTTGGCCATTTTCGTTGCCCTTTCCCTTCCGGAATAACACGCTGTACATGATGGCTGTCAGCAACAATTGTGTTTAGTTTTGTTGCTGCGCCCCCCACAGGCCGCCTCCGGGCCCGACAGCCGCTGCATCTACGGCCCATGAATGACGCGCACCGGTGCTTCCGGCGGGCCGCTCAGCCGCTGCGCCTTAGCAACTCTTAACAATACAAAACCCACGGCAATGACAAAACCGGACTAATGCCCCAGGCGCGATTGCGAAGAACATTCGCGAAATGTGCGGTGCTGCCGGTGGAGACTTAGATGTTTCCGCCGGGTGGCGGCCCCGGAACAAGGCGGTAGACATGCATCGACTAGTGGCCATCATCATGATGGCCTTTCTTGCTGGCTGTTTCGCGCCGGGCCGTAATGCCTGCCAATCGAAGGCCGCGATGAAGGCGGCCTATCGCAGGATTGTCGGTATGGGCGGTCTTGGAGCGTGCCTGATCGTGTCAGGCTGCACGACTGTGGCCAGCGTTCAGGAACCTGATTTGAAGATCGCGAATGCCTGGCACGCGACCTTTCCGCATGGCGGCCGGGCCGGCGATCTCGTGTCCTGGTGGTCCACGTTTTCCGATCCATCGCTGACGGCCCTCATTGCATCTGCGCAGGCGGAAAGCCCCAGTCTCGAGTCGGCCGCTGCAGAGATCGAGAGGGGGCGCGCCACGCTGACATCTACGCAGGCGAGCCTTTTTCCGGGGCTTGGCGGCTCGGGATCGCTCGCCCGCTCCGGCACCGGCGGCAACAAAGCCAACCAAGTTGCTGCCGCTACGACGGTGAGCGGCAGCCTCGACGCTTCTTGGGAAATCGATCTGTTCGGCAAGACTCGGCAGAGGAGCGAGGCTGCGCGGCTGCGGGTACACGAGCGCACCGCCGATTGGCACGATGCGCGCGTCTCACTCGCGGCGGAGGTGGCGGACTACTATATGCAGTACCGTGCCTGCCGGCAGCTGGAGCAAGTTTATACCACCGAACTCGCCTCGCAGCGCGAGACGATCCGGGCAATGGAAATGGCCGCAACCTCCGGCCTTACGTCGAGCGCCGACCTCGCGCTAGGGCGGGCGAGTGCTGCTACCTCGGCCTCGACACGGACCGCCCAGCGTGCCGAGTGCGAGGTGCTCGTCAAATCTCTCGCCCGCCTTATCGGCGGTGACGAGCCTCACGTCCGCGATATTCTGGCGATGGGCAAGCACGGGTTACCCACGCCGAGGACCCTCAAGCTATCCGCCGTGCCTGCCGACGCCTTGCGGCAGCGCCCCGACATCGACGCCCTTGAGCTCGAGGTCGCTGCATCGCTCGCCGAGATCGGCGCGGCAAAAGCCGATCTCTATCCGAGTCTCAGCCTCAGCGGCTCGGTCACGATCGACAGTTCATCGCTGATCGGAACCTCTCTGCCCTGGTCCTTCGGCCCGGCCATCTCGATCCCGCTCTTTGACGGTGGTTCGCGCCGGGCGGCAGTGGGCAGCGCGGCAGCCGCATATAAGGTGGCGGTGGCCGCCTACAAATCAGGTGTGCTGGACGCGGTCGCCGAAGTCGAGACCGCACTCGTGCGGATCGACAGTACGCGACGGCAGATCGGCGACGCCAGTGTCGCGGCGCGCAACTATCGCGCCTACTTCAAAGCCGTGGATTCGAACTGGAAGGCCGGTGGCGCAAGCCTGCTCGACCGCGAGGAAGCCCGGCGTTCGGCGCAGTCGGCGGAGGTCTCGCTCATCGAAATCCGTCGTGACTCCGTGCGCTATTGGATCGCCCTCTACAAGGCGCTGGGCGGCGGCTGGGATGCGAGCGCCTCCTCATCCAAGGACCTGCCGCAAACATCGAAAGAAAACCTGCTCTGATGCGATCTTCACCTCTTCTCCTCGCCGCTACCCTGAGCGGGATCCTTGTTTTCGCCGTAGAGCCCGCGCTCGCGCAACAGAACGAGGCGGCAGCGCTTACCGTCGCAGTGGCAAAGCCCGCGGAACGCCAGTGGCCTGAAACGATACCCGCCAGCGGCTGGCTGAAGCCCTGGCACGAGGCGGTCATCGCCGCGGAAATCGGCGGCCTGCGTGTGACCGATGTCCTTGCCGATGTCGGGTCGGTTGTCTCAAAGGATCAGCCCCTGGTTCGGCTGGCCGACGAAACGGTGCGGGCGGAACTGCGCAAGGAAGAGGCTGTCCTGGCAAGTGCCAAGGCGGACCTCGCAAAAGCCAGGGCTAGTGCGGACCGAGCACGCAAGGTGCAGGGAAGCGGTGCGCTTTCTGAGGAGAAGATCACTGAATACCTGATCGCCGAGCAGACTGCGATCGCGAGTGTCGAATCCGCCGAAGCCTCGCTGGAAAGCCAGAGGATCAAGCTTGCTCAGACGACCATTATGGCCCCGGACGACGGGCTGATCACCGCCCGTTCGGTCCAACTCGGCGCTGTCGTCTCCTCCGGCACGGAGCTATTCCGTCTCGTGCGCCAGCAGCGCGTCGAGTGGCAGGCGGAAGTGTCTGCACGTTATTTGCCTCGCATCAAAGAAGGCCTGACCGCCACGATCATCAGCCCGGAGCGGCGGCGCGTCAAAGGGACCGTGCGGCTCGTGGGGCCGACGGTCAGCACCGATACCGGAAGGGTGCTCGCCTATGTGGCGCTGCCGGCGGGCGCGCACCCACCCATCGGCCTCTACGTCACCGGCCAGATTGAGCTTGCGACCACGCAGGCCCTCACCGTGCCCGAGACGGGCCTCGTGATGCGTGATGGCATCGCTTACGTCTTCACCGTGGGTACAGACGGGCGTGCGTCACGCGTCCGAGTTGAAACCGGCCGCCGCAATGGCAGCGAAGTGGAGATCCTCTCGGGCCTTGATCCCTGGGCCGACGTGGTGACGGCGGGCGGCGCCTTCCTTTCGGACAGGGCTCTTGTCCGGGTAGAGGAGGACGCACGATGAACTTTTCCGCCTGGTCGATCCGCAATCCGGTTCCCGCAATCCTGCTATTCATCCTGCTCACCGTTAGCGGCCTGCTCGCCTTCGATCGCTTAGCGGTACAGAATTTCCCCGACATGGTGCTGCCGACTGTCCAGATCAACGCCGCGTTCGAAGGTGCCGCACCGGCCCAACTCGAAACCGAAGTCGCGCGCAAGATCGAGGACAAGCTCGCCTCTCTGAGCCTCCTAGAGCATGTCACTACCACGATTACGGACGGCGCGGTCAGCATCAATGTCTCATTTCAGCTGGAGAAGGACGGCGAGGCAGCGCTGAACGAGGTGCGCAATGCCGTCGACAGTATGAGCGGCGACCTGCCTGCCCAGATGCAGACACCAAGCGTGACGAAAACGACGGTGCAAGGCTCACCGATCCTTACTTATGCCGTGCGCTCCGTCCGCCTCAATGAGACGGAACTCTCCTGGTTCGTCGACAACGACATGACAAAGGCCTTACTTGCCGTGCCCGGCGTCGGCCAGGTCAGCCGCATTGGCGGCATCAATCGTGAGGTGCAGATCGATCTCAATCCCCAACTCATGAGTTCGCTCGGCCTCAGCGCCGCAACCGTTTCCGCGCGGCTCAAATCCATGCAGTCGGACGCTTCTGGCGGCCGGGCGGAAATCGGCGGCAGCAAGCAGGTGATCCGCACGCTCGGCGCGGTTTCTTCGATTGAGGCATTAAGGGCGCTCGCAATCCCGCTCCCAAGTGGCGCCCTGGTGCGTCTCGACGAGATCAGCACCGTTACGGACAGCTTCGCTGACCGGGGGTCCATCGCCTATCTCGATGGCGAGCCGGTGATCGCAGTGCAGGTCAAACGCTCGAACGGCTTTTCGGATACGGGCGTCGCGGCAGCCATCCGGACTGGCATGCAGAACTTCGCCGCCGCCAAGCCCGATGTTGAGATCGTCGAGGCCTACAGCACGACCGGGCCGATCATTGAGAACTATGACGGCTCCATGCACATGCTCTACGAGGGCGCCATCCTCGCGATCGTCGTGGTCTGGCTCTTCCTGCGCGACTGGAGGGCGACTGTCCTTTCGGCGGTTGCGCTGCCACTATCGGTCATTCCGACCTTTCTTGTGATGTATCTGGCGGATTTCAGCCTCAACACGGTGACGCTGCTCGCGCTCTCTCTCGTGGTCGGCATCCTGATCGATGATGCGATTGTCGAAATCGAGAACATCGCGCGCCATCTGCAAATGGGCAAACACCCGAAGGAGGCCGCGCTTGAGGCCGCCGACGAGATTGGCCTTGCCGTCATCGCCACGACCTTCACGCTCGTCGCCGTCTTCCTGCCGACTGCCTTCATGAGCGGTATTCCCGGCCTGATCTTCCGTCAGTTCGGGGTGACGGCAGCCGTGGCGGTCCTCGCCTCACTGGTCGTCGCGCGCCTGCTGACGCCGATGATGGCCGCCTACATGATGAAAGCGCATCCCGTCGAGGCAAAGGACGGCTGGATCATGCGCGCCTACATGGCCGTCGTCAGAATCTGCCTGCAGCGCCGCAAACTAACGGTCCTTGGCGTCATGCTGTTTCTCGGCCTTTCCATGTCGACGATCCCGTTCCTCAGTTCCGGCTTTCTGCCCGCTTCGGATGATGCGCAGACGCAAGTCACCTTGACGCTGCAACCTGGCAGCACCATTGGGCAGACGGAGGCGATCACGCGGCGAGCCGCCGAGATCGTTTCCCGACTGCCGGACGTGACGCATGTGTTCTCCTCCGTGGGAAGCGTCTCTTCGAATGACTTGATCGATTCCTCGACGACCGCCGATACGGGGGCCGCTTCCCTCGTGGTCGATCTCAAGAAGATCGGCGATCGCACCCGCACGCAGACCGAGATCGAGAATGATATCCGGCAGGCACTTTCCGTCCTTCCCGGCACCAGGATCGCTGTGGGGACGGGCGGCAACGGCACGACATTGGAGATCACGTTGGCGAGCGACGATTCCGATGCGCTCGGCCAGGCAGCCGGCGCGCTCGAAGAGCAACTGCGCACCCTCAGGAGAGTCGGCGCGGTCACCTCCAGTGCCTCCCTGCAGGCGCCGGAAATCCAGATCGTCACGAACCTCGACAGCGCGGCCGCTCTCGGCGTGACGGCGGAAGCGATTTCCGAGGCGGTTCGCGTGGCAACAAACGGCGACTATTCCTCTTCGCTCGCGAAGCTCAACCTGCCACAGCGCCAGCTTCCTATCCGTGTCCGATTTGACCCCAGCAACCGGACGACGTTTGATGACATTGCCAATCTTCGCGTTGCCGGCGCCAGGGGCAGCGTCGATGTTGGCTCGGTCGCCGAGATCAGCATCGGCGGCAGCCCGTCGGAAATCAGCCGCATCGACCGCTCGCGAAATGTCACGCTATCGCTCGAGTTGAACGGGCGCATCCTCGGCGACGTCTATCGCGAGGCACAGGCATTGCCTGCCCTTCGCAACCTCCCGGAAGGCGTCCGGCTCGTCGAGCAAGGAGAATTAGAGCGCAGCTCCGAGCTCTTTGGCAGTTTCGCCATCGCTATGGGGATCGGAATATTCTGCATCTATGCCGTGCTGGTCCTCCTCTTCCACGACTTCCTTCAACCGGTGACGATCCTTATGGCGCTGCCACTTTCTCTCGGCGGCGCCCTGCTGCCGTTGGTGCTGACCGGCACGAGCTTTTCCATGCCAGTGGTGATCGGGTTGCTCATGCTGATGGGTGTGGTGACGAAGAATTCGATCCTTCTGGTCGAATACGCGATCATCTCACGCCGCGCCGGCCTCTCGCGCTTCGACGCTCTTGTCGACGCCTGCCATAAGCGCGCTCGCCCGATCGTGATGACGACGATCGCGATGGGCGGCGGCATGCTTCCGGTAGCCCTCAGTCTCAGCGGCGGCGATTCCAGTTTCCGTCAACCCATGGCAATTGTTGTCATCGGCGGCCTGATGACTTCCACCGTCTTTAGCCTCGTCGCGATCCCCGTCATCTACACCTTCGTCGATGACTTTCTCAGGCTTCTCAAACGGCTTGCCGCCCTAGGAGAGCATGAGACCTCGCCGGCTTCCACACCTGAAGACGCAGTGCAGTTCGAGGCACCGCTTCGGCGGGAGCGGTCCTGGGACGCACCTCGACTACGATCCGGCCTTCGTGAAACAGGCGCGGGATCGAACTGGCCTGCCACGCCAGCGGACGGACTTTCTCATCCTCCTGCCGAACGACCCGCGCGTCGGAATTGAGGCCGATGAGTGCTAGCACTTTGGCCGCATTGGCTAGCCGCGCTGTCCGTCTATTCGGCCATGGCGGGTGCAGATCGCGAGCGCCTGCCACGACTGGCCAGCTGTCCGTCAAGTCCATTCTCATCATTCAGACAAAGTATATTGGCGACGTTGTTTTGACGTCAGCTTTGGTGCGCAATCTACGTCTCGCCTACCCGGATGCCACCGTGACCATGCTTTGCGCCCCCGGTCTTCGGCGGTTCATAGTCAGCCAAAACATCGCGGACGAAGCAATCGGGTTCGACCGCCGCGGCAAGGGAAAGAGCCTCTTCCAGCGGCTAAGAGCGTATCTGAGCTTGGTCTCTGATCTCCGCCAACGAAGGTACGATCTCACTATTGATCTGAGTGATTCCAAGACATCCAGGATTCTGCACCGATTGCTCGACGCGCCGCTGCGGGTTGGCTTCGATCCTCCCGAGAGGCCACTGAGATTCTGGGAGGTTCAACCGGCAAACGTTTACGCCGCCACCTGTGGTCACGGCGGCATCCACTATCTGTACCGATATCTTTCTCCTCTAAAGGCTCTCAACATTGACCTCGCTGACTGCACACCAAGGCTTATACCCACATGCGCCGCTCAAAGTGAAAGCGCACAAATCCTGGCGCAAAGGAGTTTGGTCAAAAACGCCTATATCGTCGTCCATGCAGGGGCACGATTTGAGGGGCGATGCTGGCAACCGGAGCGGTTTGCAGCGGCAATCGATGAAGTCTATGCCGCCACCGGCCTTCGGTCTTTGCTGATTGGTGGCCGGGACGAGACAACAGCCGAGCAGACAATACTCGCATTGGCTGTGTCACCTGTGGCGAGCGTGGTTGGGAAGGTCTCGCTTGAAACACTGACGGCATTGCTTGGCGACGCCGTTATCTTTCTAGGAAACGAGAGTGGTCCCATGCATCTGGCGGCATCAGTAGGGACTCCTGTCGTCGGCCTTTACGGCTTGACACCGCCGGACATATGGGGGCCGCTCGGAGTTCCGCATCGGATCGTGGCGCCTCGGCTGCCCTGCCAATGCGCTGCTCCCAACTTGTGCAAGCCGAACAATCCCGGTGGCGTCTACTGTGTGCATCGCGTGCGAGTAGAGGAGGTCACCACAGCTACCCTCGACCTGATCGAGTTCGAAACGCTCAAATCAATACCGAATCGTTAAGCTCAGCTCAGCTAGTTCGTTGAAGCGGCGGACCTAACAACTGGCCGGGTCGACGGCGAGCGGCCTAGGTCCATCAGATCAAAGCCGGGCCTCGATCCAGAACCGAGATATTGTAAACTACACTCTGCGTCTCATGAACGGCCAAGTCAGCAAAATACCCTATTCACCCCCGCCGTCGGTTACTGCTCATCGCCTTGAGATAGCCTCTTGCGAGTCGACAATCGCCTCCCGCGCTATGACAATGTCTTTCCGGGTGAGAGCATTGCATTCCCTCGCAAGCGCGATTCGAACCGTTATTGCGCGTTCATTTTCCGCAAGACGGCAGCGCGTTCCCGGATAACGAACATTCGATCCCAGCTAACGGCAATCGCATCCCACATAACGACAACGGATTTCCCTGTTAATTCACCGGCGGCCGCGAATATTCACGCAAATCTGGTCGATATTCCCTGACGCCTCGCGCAGGAAATCTCCCACTAAGTGGCTGACATCGCTACAAGATATTGATGTTCTGCCCGCCCAAAGCGCGCATTTCGCACAAATACCCTGCTTTTTGCCTGTTAGCAGGAAATATCAAACGGAGACTGGTTTGCCACAGACCGGTCGGTTCACCATGCTTTCAATAGGTTACCCGAGGGATGCATCGGTCATCAGCCGTGGACGCGTGCAAGGAAGTCGCGCACCAACGCAAGCGCCTCATCGAAATGGGTTTCCAGTAGCCAGTGGCCGGCGCCATCGAGGAGGTGGAACTCAGCTTGCGGCAAGTCGCGTTTGTAGGCGCGGGCCGATGCGGCCGGCATATAGCCGTCCTCGGGACCCCAGACGATCAGTGTCGGCGGTTGCCGTTTGCGCAGATAAGCTTGGTATTTCGGGAACCAGTTGAGGTTCCCCTCCAGCTTCTCCATCAGGCCGACCGCAAGCCGCCGACGGGCTGGCGTGTCCATCAGAGGCCAATGGAGTTTCCACAGATCCGGTGGCACGCGCTCGGCCACGGTCTCGCCAACTTCACCGATGAACTCGTGCCGGAAGCCCTCCTCGCTGACCGCATCTTCCAGCGGGCGATGCTTCTCGGACGTCTTGTCGTTCCAATACATCTTGATGGCTGCGTATTTCGGGCCGAGCACGTCTTCGTAGATGTCGCCGTTCTGGATGATAAGCGCGGCAACGCGCTCCGGATAGGCGATGGCGTGGCGCAATCCGATCTGCGAGCCATAGTCGTGCAGCCACAGCGCATAGCGGGATAGGCCGAGCGCGTCAGCGAAAGCCGCCAGAAACCCGGCATAGGCATCGAAATCGTAGCCGAATGCAGCCATGTCGGGCGTGGCGCTGTAACCGAAGCCAGGAAAATCCGGCGCGAACGTGTGCCAGCGATCTGCCAGTCCAGGCATCAGCCTTCGAAACTGATAGGACGAGCAGGGATAGCCGTGCGGCAGCAGAAGCACCGGAGCGTCGGCCGGGCCGTCCTCGCGAAAGAAAATAGCGTCTCCGTTAACTTTGACTTGGCGGTGTCGCAATTTTGCCTCCTCGATCGAAAGGCTGCAACCTCCCGCATCCCGTTGTTTACGATGCTCTCGCTGGAAGGTTCCGTGGAAAAATAGACGCGGCAACTGACTTCCAAAACACAAATACGGTGACAGTGCACTTTGTCTTGTTCGCGCGATTGTCGCTTTCTGTACTGCTCCGCTCGGCCAGTCCGGGCATGAGTTCGGGCCACGTGGTCCCCGCACCGTCCAAGGCCAATTCGCAAACTTATGACCAGGCGGAGGATTCCCGGTCGCGCCGTTGAAAGCGCCAAGGAACCTGCCGCCGATCAGATCGTTTCGCGGTATCTGGCCAGATCGACCGCAACGGAGGAGAGACATGCTCGAAATTCTGCATGCTCACAATCGCGCGACACCGAACATCGGCCGGCTCGGCCAGTTCGGGCTTTGGCACGATGCTGCGTGACGTCGACTACGTCCTGCGAAAACTCGACTGGATGCGCGCCGAAGGCATCTGGCCCAACGGCTTGCGATATCTGTGGACCGATGCATTCGGGGTCGTGCTCTACGTCTCGCTTTACACAGAAACTGGCGAACAGCGCTGGCTGGACGCGGCCGAGCGGCTGGTCGCCGATGTCGAGCGTGTGCTCGGCCGCCGGCGCGGACTGAGGATCGGCGAAGCGGCCGATCGCGACGGCCAGTACTTCCACTATCTCGCGATGTGGCTGTTCGCCTTGGCGCGCCTCGGCGATCTGAAGCCGGAATACCGCAAGCGCGGCATTGCGCTGGCGCGTGACATTCACCCGGCATTTGTGGTCCCCGGCCGCGGTGTGATCTGGAAGATGCAGGAGGATCTAAGCAGCCCATATCCTGGCTACGGTCTCGGCAGCATGGATGCCTATGACGGCTACGTCTCTTACCGGACGCTCGATGAGGACGCACTGGCGCCCGAGATCGCGCAAATGCGTGATCTGATGCAGCGCGATTGGCGCACCCTCGACATCGAGCAGGACCTCGGCCTCGGCATGATGCTGTGGCTCGCCCATTTCTTTCCCGACGAGCCGTGGGCCGAGGCCCAGACGAGGCGTTCCCTGCGAACCCTGGAAACGATGTGGGTCGACCCGCCCGGCTATTTCAGCCGTGCCCCATGGCTGGGCGACACCAAGTTCGCCTTCACCAATTACGGCGTTTCGCTCGGCCTGCAGGCCGCCGGTATCTGGCCGGGGCGTGTCGATAGGCTGAACGCCTTCTTCGAGGACTGGCGCTCCGGCGACGAATACGATCGCGAGGCGATCACGTGGGTGATGGCCTGCACCTCACATCTTCCTGGTGCTTTTCTGACCCGGGGTGGCGAGACAATGATTGAAAGCGACCAAGCTCGGGAACGTTCCTCTGCCGGCGCGGTTGTCGATGGAAGTGCACCGAGACGCAAGGAACGCGGTTGAAATGGCCATTCTCTTGGGAAAACCGGGAAGCTGTTGGGTGGCGGCAGCCAGATCCACGAACTATCCCCAGCTCGAAGGTTCGATCCATGCGGACGCCGTTGTCGTGGGGGCTGGAATTGTCGGGCTGACGACGGCGCTTCGGCTTTGCGAGGCGGGCCGATCGGTGGTCGTCCTCGAAGGCCTGCGCACGGGCGGCCAGGTGACCGGCCGCTCGACCGCCAAGATCACCACGCAGCATACGCTGATCTATCGTCATCTCATCGACACTGTCGGCCGGGAGTTGGCCCAGGTCTACGCCGATGCGAATTCCGCCGGCGCCCGACAAATCCGCGATTGGGTTAACAACTACGCCATCGCCTGCGATCTCGAGAGCAAGGAAGCCTATACCTACACCTGCGACGATCGCCGGCGCGCGGAGGTCGCGGCCGAGGCGGAGGCCGCGCGCCAGGTCGGGCTAGAGGCCGAGGTTCTCGAACGCGCACCGCTGCCTTTCGAAACGGCCGCGGCATTACGGTTCCCCGACCAGGCGCAGTTCAATCCGGCGATGTATCTGGTTGGTCTGGCGGAAGCGGTGACGGCCCGTGGCGGTCGGATCTTTGAAAACAGCCGCGCCACCTCGATCGACGAGGCAAGCCGCTGGCGCGTCGTCACAGATGGCGGCGCCGTTGATGCCGGGCACGTCGTCGTCTCCACCAACATGACGGTGAAGAGCCCCGTCGGCATGGCGAACCGGACGCAACCGCGCTGCCACACCGTGATGGCCTTTCGGATCGATGATCCCCTCCCTGTCGACGGCATGTTCATCGGCATCGACGAGCCGACGCATTCCATTCGCACAGGCCGTGATGCCGAAGGTCCGCTGCTGGTCACGCTTGGCCCCAAATTCAACACCGGCTGGGATGGCGACTTGGCGAAGCGGTTTGTCGAACTGGAAAAATGGACAAGAAAGAACCTTCCGGTCGGCGACGTCGCGTGGCGCTGGTGCAACGAGGACTATGATACGGCCGACAGGATCCCATACGCCGGCGAACCCGATCCCACCAAGGCCGCCGGCTTCCGCATTGCCACGGGCTTCAACGCCTGGGGCATCACCAACGGGACGGCCGTGGGAACGATGATCGCCGACCTGATTTGCGCCCGCCCGAGCCCATGGCAAAAACTCTACGATCCGGCGCGGCCCTATCCCGAGGACTTCCACAAGAATGGCCGCAGTCAATCGATCGTCTCGAGCACCCACGACATTGCGCCCGGCATGGGTGGCGTGATCGTCAGGGGAGACGAAAAGATTGCGGCCTGGAGAGACACCGAAGGCGCACTCCAGGCGGTTTCGGCGACCTGCACCCACAAAGGCTGCACCGTAACCTGGAACAATGTGGACCACACCTGGGATTGTCCCTGCCACGGCTCGATCTTCGCCGCCGACGGTTCGGTCATCCACGGCCCTGCCCGAAAACCGCTTGCTCAGATTACATTGTGAAGGCGGCCACTGTGAAGGCGGCGATCGGCGGCCCGCGTCACGCCGGCCGTTCGTAGGTTCCGACCAACTCCGTCTCCTCCAATGCGTGTTTCTGGGCTTGCTTCCAGACCTGATGCACGCCCGCCTGTCCTGGTACGCTGAGGCTCGGCACATCGAGCGCGGCCAGTAGGAAGTGGTAATGGTGGACGCCGTGCCCCGCAGGCGGCTGCGGACCATCGTAATAGGCATTGCCGAAATCGTTGGTGCCTTGCCTGAGGGCCGATGGGCCGGGCTTGCCGTCTTCGGCCTCGGCGAGTCCGCCGGCATCCGGCGGGATGTTGAAGACCGCCCAGTGCCCGAAAATCCCGCTTGGCGCATCGGGATCCCGCACGACAAGAACAAGGCTCTTGGTACCATCCGGAACACCGGACCACTTCAGCGGCGGCGAGACGTTCTGGCCGTCACGCGCATATTTTTCGGGAATTCTTCCGCCTGCCCGGAACGCCGGGCTGATAAGGGTGAGTGGCATTGCTATTTCCCCAAGGAGGTTGCGACCGAGAAACCCGCGCCGGCGCCGTTCACGCCGCTTGTTGAGCTTCGGCGATGCGTCTGATCTCTCCTGGCAGGGATTCCCAGACCTTGTGCATCTGTCCTTCTCCGACGTGATGGGCGAGCACCTTGGACACGACCCTGAAGGCATCCTTGGAATCGACCGGACGGGTGAATTCCAGCTCCGCCTTGATCTTGGCCAGAAACTCGTCGAGCGACCGCACCTTCTCGGGAGCTTTGGAAGGCTGATATTGGTCATAGAAGGCGCCGCGCACCAGAATCGGCAGCTGCGAGCCGAGGTGCGCTGCAAGATCCGGCTGCATACGGTCCCGCAAGGCGTGCAGCACCGCTCCGAGAACGTGCCAGGCGACCTGCCGATCCGGCCCAATCTCGTCCATGATCTCGTCGAGCCAGATGTTCGTGGTCTGCAGTGTCTTGTCGAATACGTCGAGTCCAGTGGCGTTCATCGAAATCCTCCTTCCATTCAAATCCGACTACGGCTGATACGACCAAACAGCCGTACCTGCCCGTTGTTCCCCGATGGGCATGCCCTGACGCGCATTCATTGTCGGAGGTTCCGCCAGGAGGGAATTCGGGCCGGCTTTTGCCGCTGTTTTTTCGACCGCCTTTCTTGGCCGGCGCTCGGAACATCCTCATGGGCGGACGAGTTTTATTTGCCGTCGCCGATCACATGGCGACGAGTGATGCAGACACGAGAAACAGGAGAAGAACCATGGCACATCACGATTTGGCGCCCAGGACGCCATCGCGCAGCCTCTACCCATCCGCGCGAGACCCGCTCACGTCATTTCACCGGCAGATTGATCGCCTGTTCGACGACTTCTTTGCGCCAATGGCCGAAGCGACTACGGCGGGCGGTCTTTGGCCGAGCGTCGACGTATATGAAACAGACCAAGCCTATAAGGTCACCGCCGAATTGCCGGGGTTCGAGCAGAAGGATGTTGAGCTCGAGCTGCGCGACAACACCCTCTCCATTACAGGCGAGAAGCGTTCGGAGCACAAGGAAGGCGACGGCGGCCGCACTTACAGCGAACGCAGTTATGGCCGGTTTCAGCGGACCATCCTCCTGGAAACGGAGATCGAAGCCGACAAGGTGCAGGCCACTTTCAGGAACGGCGTTTTGGCTGTCGAGCTTCCGAAGAATCCCGCTGCAAAGGACAAAACACGCCGCATAGAAGTGAAAGCGCGATAGTTGCCAAACTGAAGGCTGCCTCAGCAGGCGGCGTTCAGCCCCTGTGGAAGGAGAGCGGCGAGCACGGCGGCAACCGCTCAGGGCGAGCGTCTAGCGCCGGGGATCGTCCGTCGCCTCGGAAACGCCTTCGAGAGCGATCTTGGCGGCTTCCTCATCGGTCCGCCCGAGGTCGGCCAGGGCAATGACGCCGACGAGGCGCTTGTCGTGGTTGATCACCGGAAGACGACGCACCTGATGCTTGGCCATGATCTTCGCCGCATCGGTGATATCGGCATCGTCGAAGCACCAATAGACATGCTCGGACATGACCTCGCGAACGGTCGTGTTGCCGGCTGAGCGCTCCTCGGCGACGCCGCGCATCACGATGTCGCGGTCCGTCACCATGCCGACCAGCCTGTCATTCTCGCCGACCGGAAGGGCACCGAGATTGTCGGCCCGCATTTTCCGGGCGGCATCCCTGATTGTCGTGTTCGGGCCGACCAGTTCGGTCCGACGGCTCATGATCTCCTGAACTTGCATGGGATATTTCCTCTCTCTGATTGCTGAGGCAACAAGTCGCCAATCGCGCTGTTGCCGCGCATCGCGAGATTGCCAGCTGGCCGGACGAGGCTTGTGCGATCGCTATCCTCTCGATCCCGCGCCAATGCACGTGCCGGCACCTCGCGATTGAAACTATTCTTGGAACGTCCAGGCAGCGAGCGAGTTCCAAAACGGTAACCGGCGTCGCAGCCATCCCACGGGATGTCGCCGCAGGCTGGTGAAAAACATCCACCGGAAAAACAGATGCACGCGGATTGAAGATCATGGCTATCATCTTTTCAGATCGCCGCGAGGCCGGGCGGCGACTCGCCGGAGAGCTCGTTCGCTTTGCCGGGCGCGACGACGTGACCGTGTTGGCGCTGCCCAGAGGCGGCGTGCCGGTCGGCTACGAGGTCGCGCAGGCGCTCAAGGCACCGCTCGACGTCTTCGTCGTGCGCAAGCTCGGCGTCCCCGGTCACGAGGAGCTGGCCATGGGAGCGATCGCGCCCGCAGGCGTACGTGTCCTGAACGACGAAATCGTCAGCGGTCTCGCGATCCCGCCACATGTCATCGACGCGGTCGCCGCAAAGGAGGAAAAAGAGCTTCTGCGCCGCGAGCACCTCTATAGGAACGGGCGACCCCCACCGCAGTTGAATGGACGAACCATTATCCTCGTGGATGACGGGCTTGCGACCGGATCGACCATGCGGGCCGGGATCAAGGCGCTGCGAAAAAACCACGCCGCCCATATCGTCGCGGCCGTTCCCGTCGGTAGCCCCGACACTTGCGACGCGATGCGGGCGGACGCCGACGAGGTCGTTTGCGCGACGAGACCAGAGCCGCTGCTCGGTGTCGGGCGGTGGTACGTGGATTTCTCACAGACGAGCGATGAAGAGGTCCGCGCGCTCCTCGCCAGGTCCGTGCCCAAGCCTTCCGCTTCCGACAAACCTGCCGCTTCCGAAGAGGAATTGGCTGGGCACGCGAGTGCGGGTCCGGCGCCTGGCACCAGATCGACATAGCGGAGGTGGATATGGACCGGGATAGCGAGCACGTCGTGCATGTTCCCGCGGGCCTATCACGCACGAGGGCAATCTTTCGTTACCCCGGATGCCCGCGGCCTTGTGCTCTTCGCCCATGGCAGCGCTGGACGAAGTCGCGGATCTCGCGAGCCGATGGTTCTTGCGCCATCTGATTTCGGACAGATCGGTGTCCACGTCCTGACAGCTGGAGGTTGGATCACCAGTCCCGGGATCATTTGCGTCCTCAACGCGTTAAGGTCCTCGTAAAACAGCGCGCAGCTGCAACCCAAATGGCTGTCGCAACCCCTAGTTGGGAGAAAGACAATGCCGGACAAGAAAACCATCGAGAAGGCCCGAAAGGACAAGCGCGAGGGCAAATCGCCGAGCACGCAGGCCGGCGAGTTCGTGCACGAGGAGATCGATAAAATCCGCCGCGGCGAGCACGGCGCGCGCTCGACCCAGCAAGCTATCGCCATCGGGCTTTCCGAGGCGAGACGCGCAGGCGTAGACCTGCCCCCGCCCAAAAAGGGCAAGGTGAAGGAGAGCACGCGCAAAAGCGCCGAATACGCCTATGAGGCCGGCCAGGGCGAACGCACGCCGAAACGCCGCCCGCGGGTCTCGAAAGCCGTCTCCAAGGTGCTCGAGCACGAGCCGAAGAGCACAGCGTCGCACGAGGCGCTGGCGCAGCAGGCAAAGCGTGCGGCCTCGCGCCGGACGGCTGAGGAGCGTTCCGCAGCCGCAAAGAAAGCCGCCGAGACGAAAGGCGCCAGCGGAAGGAAGGCGGCGGCGCAAAAGGCCGCCAGAACGCGGGCACACCACGCATAGTTCAAAGATGGCAGTTCGGCTCTAGGAAACCCGATATGGCCCAAACGACCGGTATCGAGCTCCGCTCCTGCAGCGTGGGACGGTGCCGCTGCCCAAGGCGAATCAGTGACTGCATCTGCGGGACAACATCGACGTCTTCGCTCGAAATGTTCCCTTACGCGTAACACCGACCCAGAGGTACTCGGCGGCAAGGCCCCGGAGGTACTCGGCGGCAAAGCCGACGGGAGACCGGGAGGAAAGCGCAGCCTGTTTCTTGAGCAGATGCCTATTGCCCACAACGCGGAGAACTCTGATCATGTCCTCAGTAGCCAGCACGACAATGCCACGAACCACCCCTCAGGCGAGACATATCGCTTTGCTCGGCGCGCCCTCTAATCTTGGGCTGATGCCGCAGGAGGGTGAGCCGGAGCCCGGCGCATGGAAGGCGCCGGAGGTACTTCAATCGCTTGGTCTCGCCAACCGTTTGGGCGCCGGTCCGTTGCGCACGGTTCGGGCTCCGCCCTATCGGCCTGAGGTGGACCCTGCGACGGGCGTGCGCAATGCCCAGGCGCTGCGCCAGTATTCCGAGACGCTTGCCGAAGCCGTCGGCGAGGAGCTGAACTCGGGAGGGTTCCTGCTCATACTCGGCGGCGATTGCAGCGTGTTGCTTGGCCCCGCGCTAGCGCTACGGCGTCGTGGCCGCTACGGCCTTATCTTCTTCGATGGGCACACGGATTTCAAATTGCCGGATACCTCGCCCTCAAAGGGAGCCGCGGGCATGGATTTGGCCTTCGTGACCGGCCATGGACCGAAGCTCCTGACCGATTTCGGCGAGCACACTCCTTTGGTCCGTGAGGCCGATGTAGTCGCGTTTGGCTATCGCGATGTGCAGGACCCCGCGACTTACACGTCCAAGGCCGTCTTCGACACCGATGTTCACCGGATGGATTTGGCTGAAGTGCGGCGGCGCGGCGTCGCCGATGCTGCACGCGTAGCGCTTGACGCGGTCGCAGGGCAGGACGTCGAGGGTGTATTCGTTCACTTCGATGTCGACGTGCTGGACAGCGAGATCATGTCGGCTGTCGATACGCCGGAAGCCGGCGGTGTCTTGCCCGACGAAGCCGTCGAAGCTCTTCGCACATGGTGCAATGATTCACGCGTGATTGGGATGGAGGTGACGATCTATGATCCCGACCGCGATCCAGATCGTCGCTGCGGCAAGCTGCTGATCGACATTCTGACTGCTGCACTTCGCGACCGGTAGGCCAATGGCAGTCGTCCTGCACTTGTGCACGAATGCAATCCGCCGGAGCGAATGGCAGTCGGTCTGACGGATCGCCGCGCGCATCCATTCCGTGATGCCACCTCATCGGGAACCGTTCTCAACGAACATGGTTCCGAGTGTGCGACTGAAAGCATTTGGCCCCTTTCATCTCGCTACCGCCAAGGAGATTCGCCATGACCGGCAAAACCCGTCCCACCGTCCTGATCACAGGCAGCAGCGGGTTTCTGGGCCAGGCCATCGCTCGCGGCCTGACGGAGCGCCACGACATCATCGGCCTTGATGTTGCCAGGCGGTCCTTGCCCGGCGTCGAGACGATCGAGATCGACCTTACCTCGGATACGAGCGCGGCGAAGGCGCTGGCCGAGGTGCGCGAACGGAGTGGCGGCCGCATTGCCTCGGTGATCCATCTCGCGGCCTATTACGACACGACCGGCGAGGATAATCCGAAATACGGCACGGTGACCGTCGAGGGAACGCGCCGGCTGCTGAACGCGCTGAGGGGGCTCGAGACGGAGCAGTTCGTGTTTTCGAGCACGTTGCTGGTGCATGCGCCGAGCCCGGTGAAGGGCGCCAAGATCAACGAGCGATCGCCGATCGATCCGGCCTGGGCCTATCCGAGATCGAAGGCCGAGACCGAGACACTGATCCTGAAGGAGCACGGCGACATCAAGGTTGCGATCCTGCGACTGGCGGGTGTCTATGACGAGGATTGCCACGCCGCCTTCATCGCCCAGCAGATCGCCCGCATTTTCGAGCGCATGCCGACCGCCTATCTTTTCACCGGCGACATCACCACCGGACAGCCTTACCTGCACCTGGACGACCTCGTCGACGCCGTAGTGCGCACCGTCGACCGGCGCAGCGAGCTTCCCGACGAGACCGTACTGCTGATCGGCGAAGAGCAGACGCCGTCCTACGACGAGATGCAGAAGCAGATTGGGCGGCTCCTGCATGGCGAGATCTGGCGGACCTGTCCCTGCCCAAGGAGGTGACGAAGCTCGGCGCCTGGATGCAGGAGAAGGTTTTCGACCAGGAGACCGACATCAAGCCATGGATGATCGAGAACGCCGACGATCACTACGAGATCGACATCTCCCGCGCCAGGCGGCTGCTTGGCTGGAAGCCGCGGCACAGCCTGACCGCTACCTTGCCGGAAATGATCCGGCGGCTGAAGGCGGATCCCACCGACTGGTACAAGAAGAACAAGCTTGAACCGTCGGCGGTCGCCGCTTCCGCGCCCGAGCTCGACCAGGCCGCCGCAAGGCTGCGGCGTCCGCTCGAGCGCTCGGACGACGAGGTCGAGGTGGAAACCGAACGCCACCGGGCCGCAACGCTCTGGGCGCCACTGACCAATGTTGCCATCGGACTGTGGCTCGTGGCGGCGCCCTTCACGCTCGGCCTGTTCGATCCCGCTTCAGCACCGATTCCGCCGGCGCTCGGACATGAGATCGCCTCGCCGGAGACGCGCGACGGAAGGCTCGGCATCAGTGAGATCGTATCCGGCCTCGCCATCCTGTCGCTGGCGCTTGTAGGCATGCGCCGGCGCTGGCGCGGACTGCAATGGATCACCGCCTCGATCGGGGTTTGGGTGATGTTCGCGCCGCTCCTGTTCTGGACCACCAGCGCCGGAGCCTACGCGACCGACACGCTGGCCGGCATGCTGATCGTCGCGTTCGCGGTGATGGTCCCGCCAACGCCGGGTATCAGCCGGCGTGCCCTTGCCGCCGATGACGACCGGCCGCTCGGCTGGAGCTATTCGCCTTCGCTCTTCACCCAGCGCATTCCCATAATCGGCCTCGCCTTTGTCGGCCTGTTCGTCTCGCGTTATCTCGCTGCCTATCAGCTTGGCCATATCGATGGCCTTTGGGAACCGTTCTTTGGCCCGGGCGAAACGCCGGCCGGCAATGGCAGCGAGGCGGTAGTCACCTCCTGGGTCTCCAAGGGCTTTCCGATCGCCGATGCCGGGCTGGGCGCCTTTGCCTATGCGCTGGACATCCTCGCCGGCGCGATCGGCGACCGCCGCCGCTGGCGCACGATACCGTGGATGGTGCTTTTGTTCGGCTTGCTGGTCGTCCCGCTCGGCGTGGTCAGCGTCAGCTTCATCATCATCCAGCCGCCGCTCATCGGAGCGCTGTGCACGCTCTGCATCGTCCAGGCTGCCGTCACCGTCGTGCTCATCCCCTATTCGGTCGACGAGGTGCTGGCGAGCTGCCAGTATCTTTGGCGTGCGAAACAGGCGGGAGAGCCGTTCTGGCGCACATTCTGGTGCGGAGGCCCGGCACTTTCGGAGGACCAGACGCCGGCGCCGGATCTCGACCGGCCGCTGTCGGAAGTGGCGCGGGACTTCGTCACCGGCGGTGTGAACTTCCCATGGACCCTAGTCGCCAGCACCCTCGCCGGCGCCCTGCTGATGATCACGCCGCTCGCCTTCGGCACAAGCCCGCCGCTCTACTTCAGCGACCATGTCACCGGCTGCCTGGTCATAATGGTCGCCGTTACTGCGATGGCCGAAGTGGCGCGCGCCGTCCGCTTTCTGAACATCGCGCTTGGAGCCTGGATCGCCCTCTCTCCCTTTATCCTCGCCGGCGGTGCGGCGGCGAGCCTAGCCAATCTGGCGATCGGAGCGCTGCTGGTCGGGCTCAGCCTGCCGCGCGGCACGCGCAGCGCCGCGCATTATGGCGGTTGGGACCGGGCCATCGTATAAGGATGTTCAGCAGCGCTGGACGTGTCGAGATGAGGGTCGCCGAAGCTAGCCAAAGGATGGCGGCGCGGCGCCCTGATCGTGCCCCAACAGCGACCGCGACGCCCGCGCTCACACCGAGCCGGTCATGCCGCCGTCGACATAGATGATCTGGCCCGTCATGAAGCTCGATGCATTGGATGCGAGGAAGATCGCGGCGCCGCCCAGTTCGTCGACTTCGCCCCATCTGGCCAGCGGTGTGCGCCCGACCAGCCAGCGCGAGAATTCGGCGTCTTGCACCAGCGCCTCGTTCAGTTCTGTCCGGAAGTAGCCTGGGCCGATACCATTGACTCTGATGCCGTGTGGGCCAAGCTCGGTGGCAAGCCCCTTGGTCAGCATTTTCATCGCACCCTTCGATGCCGTGTATGGCACGATCGAGGAACGCCCCAGTTCGCTTTGCACCGAACATATGTTGATTATGGACCCGGTCTTGCGGGCCATCATCGAGCGGACCACCGGCCGGGTGACATAGAATGCACTGTAAAGGTTTGTCCGCATCAATCTGTCGAACATGTCGAGCGGGAAATCGGCGAATGGCGCGCGGTGCTGCATGCCGGCATTGTTGACGAGAATATCGATCGGGCCGCGCTCTGCTTCCAGCCTGCCGATTTCACGCTCGACGTCTTCAGCCACGGTCACGTCGAAGGTGGAGCCGATCGCCTGGATACCGGATTCGGCCAACGATCCGAGTGCCTTTTGAACGTGGTCTTCGTCCCGCCCATTGATGATCACCGTCGCGCCGGCGCTCGCCAGCGCCTTCGCCATGGCAAAGCCGATTCCGCGGCTCGATCCGGAGATGAAAGCGGTTTTGCCGGCGAGGCCGAACAGGTCCGATAGGTCGGTCAATGTTTGTTTCCCAGAGATGCGGCCAGATGCAGGCGATCGAGGCCCTGCCGTACATCGTAAGCGCGAACGACCGCTGTCAGCAATGGCGAGATTGCCGGCGATAAACGCTTATCCCCGCCAGACGCCTTCCCGGCGCAGATCGTCCATCGTGCGCGAAATGCCTTCGCGCAGGATCGACACCATGTCGTCGATCTGCTCGCGCGTGATGATCAATGGCGGCGACATCACGCACATGTTAATCAGCGGCCGGACCAACAGGCCGAGCTCGTGGCAATGCGCGTCGATGCGTTTGCCGACATCCTTGTCGAGCTGCAGTGGATCCTTGCTGTCGCGGTCGGCGACGCATTCGACGCAGCCCATCAGCCCCATGCCGCGCACCTCACCGACCACCGGCAATTCCTCCAGCGTCTTCAGTTGCGCCTGGAAGTAGGGCGCGACCTCGCGCGTATGGGCCAGCACGCTTTCGTCCAGAATATCGAGGTTCTTCAGCGCCACCGCGCAGCCGACCGGATGGCTGGTGTAGGTCAGGCCATGGCCGAACATGGCGTCCGGATGGTTCGAGCGGCGCAGCTCCTCCAGCAGCCGTTCCGAAAGGATGACGCCGCCGAGCGGGAAATAGCCTGAGGTCACCCCTTTCGCAAAGGTGATCATGTCGGGCTCGATGCCGAACACCTCGCCGGAGGCAAAGACATGGCCAAGCCGGCCGAAGGCGGTCACCACCTCGTCGGAAATATAGAGGATGTCGTTGTCGCGGCAGATCGTCCGGATGCGCTGGAGATAGCCCTCCGGCGGCACGATGACGCCGCCCGACGCCTGCACCGGCTCGCCGACGAAAGCACCGATCCTGTCGGCGCCGACACGGGCGACCATATCGCGGAATTCAGCGACCAGCGCATCGGTGAAAGCGGCAACGCTCATGCCCTTCGGACGGCGGAACGGATCGGGTGAGGACAATTTGACGACCAGCTCGTCTGCGCCATCCATCCAGTCACGGTCGCGCGGACGCCCGTTAAGCGAGGCCGACAGATAGGTCGAGCCGTGATACGCGCCGCCCCGGCTCAGGATCAGCTTCTTTTCCGGGCGGCCGCGCACATTGTTGTAAAATTGCATAAAGCGCAGCGCCGTCTCGACCGCCGAGGAGCCGCCCGTGGTGAAGAAAACATGGCTGAGATCGCCCGGCGCGTGGCCGGCGATTCGCATGGCCAGTTCCGCCGACGGCGCATTCATCGTGTACCACGGCGTGTTGTAGGACAGCGCCATCGCCTGGTCGTACATTACCTTGGCGAGCTCTTCGCGACGGTGGCCGACATTGATGCACCACATGCCCGCCGGTCCGTCGATCAGCCGCTTGCCGGTGGCATCGGTGATGTAGATGCCCTCGCCCGCGCCGATCAGGGCGCGTGCCTCCGCGCCGACCGAGCCGGCGAACGGCCAGGGCTGGACAAGATGGCGCTTGGCCAGTTCGACGGCATCCTGAGCGCCGGCTCCAGCCATTTCGGTCGAAGTGATGTCTCTTGCCGCCGCCATCTTCGCCTCGCATTGTATGCCGCAATTTCACCGGACACGAAGCTGGTTCACGCTCCAGGAAAGCTCGGCTTTCTTCGTTCATTTTGAATGGCCGTTCAATCAATATTGCAGAAATAGCGCTTGATTTCAATCCGCCGATGCGCGCATGATGAAAGAAAGCCGGCAAGCTCGGAGCACGATTGCGCCCTGGGCATAAAGTGGGAACAGATAGCCGGTTTCAGCAATGGGATGCCGCATGGCAGGACAGTCCGCGCCAGCAACCGAAATCACGCCGGAGACCCTGCCCGAGGGCCTGCAATGATGGTGGCCGCGGAAGGGTCGCCCGCTTTCGGCATGACGCGGGCGAGGCGAAACGCCCTTCTGCAATCAGAACCCGTTCAGGGTCTTGCCCTGATCAGCCCGACCTTCGTCTATGCGCTGATACTTCTGGTGCTGCCGATCCTGGCGGTCATCGCGCACTCCTTCTGGACGCAGAATTACCTCACTGTCGACCATACCTTCACGCTTGAAAACTACCGCCTTGCGCTGACCGAGCCGATCTATCGCGACCTGCTGTGGCGCTCGCTCTACATCTCGCTGACGGTGAGCTTCTTCACGGTCGTGCTCGCCTATCCGATCGCCTATTTCATCTCGTTCCACGGCGGCCGCCACAAGGGCCTGTGGCTGTTCCTGATCACCATCCCGTTCTGGACCAGCTATCTGCTGCGGGTAATGTCGTGGAAGGTCATCCTCGGCTATAATGGCGTGCTCAATTCCGGCCTGATGGGCCTTGGCATCATCGACGAGCCGTCGACCGCGCTGCTTTACAATTCGACTGCCGTCATCATCACGCTGACCCACGCCTGGGCAGCCTTCGCCATCCTGCCGATCTTCGTCTCGCTGGAAAAAATCGACCGCACGCTGGTCGAGGCGGCCACGGACCTCGGCGATGGCCCTGTCCGTTCCTTCCTGCGCGTGACGCTGCCGCTTTCGGCGCCCGGTATCATTTCGGCAGCGCTGATCGTCATGATCCCGACGGTCGGCGATTACGTCACGCCGAAGCTTGTCGGCGGCAAGGACGGCGTCATGATCGCCAATGCCATCCAGGCGCAATTCGGCAAGGCCTCCAATTGGCCGCTGGGTGCTGCACTCTCCGTCACCACGATGCTGGTTGTGACGCTGATCGCAGGCGCCACGGTTCTGATCATCCGTGCCGCCCAGCGGCTGGCACGATGAGGCTGGCGCGATGAGGCCGGCGCGATGACGGCGATGCGCCGCTTGCTGCCGGGCCGATTGCTGCCGGCCTATGCGTTCCTCTACGTCGTGTTTCTCTATCTGCCGGTTATCTTCCTGCCGATCTTCTCCATCAACACCGCCGCGACGCCGAAATTCCCGCTCTCCGGCTTCACCTTGAAATGGTACCACGACCTGCCGCGCACGCCGGCGCTGCTCGACGCCACCTGGAACAGCCTGGTCGTCGGGGTATCGGCCTCCATCCTGTCGACCGTTCTTGGCATCCTCGCCGCGCGCTCGATCACCCGCTACCGCTATCCCGGCCGCCGCGCCATCAACGGCCTGATCATGGCGCCGCTGGTACTGCCCGAAATCATCGTTGCCATCTCCTTGCTACTGGTGATCCTGCAACTCGGTTTGAGCCTGTCGCTGTTCACCGTCGTGCTTGGCCACGTCCTGGTCTGCGTTCCCTATTCGATGACGGTGCTGACCGCCGGCTTCGAGGGCTTCGACCGCAGCCTGGAGGAAGCCTCCGCCGATCTCGGCGAGAGCGCCTTCGGCACGTTTCGGCGGGTGACGCTGCCGATGGTGGCGCCGGCGATCATTTCAAGCCTGCTCGTCTGCTTCACCATTTCGCTCGATGAGTTCCTCATCGCCTTCTTCCTGACCGGCACCGAGGCTACACTGCCGATCTATATCTGGGGCCAGTTGCGTTTCGCCGCGAAACTGCCCGGCGTGCTGGCGCTGGGCACGCTGTTGCTGGTTGCCTCGTTTCTTTTGATGACCATCGCCGAAATCCTGCGCCGCCGCGCGGCCAGACGCACCCAGAACGAGGGAGGCCTCCATGCCTGAGCGGCCCCAAATCGAGCGCTCTATGATCGAGATCCGCAACGTCACGCGCAGCTATGGTTCGTTCAAGGCGCTGGACGACGCCTCGCTGACCATCAGGGAGGGCGAATTCTTTTCGCTGCTTGGCCCGTCCGGCTGCGGCAAGACCACGCTGTTGCGTATGATTGCCGGTTTCGACAACCCGACCAGCGGCTCGATCTCCGTCGATGGCCAACCGATGGAAGGCATCCCCGCCAACGGCCGGCCGACCAACATGGTGTTCCAGAACTACGCCATCTTCCCGCACCTCAATGTCGAGCAGAACGTCGCCTATGGCTTGAAGCGGCTGAAGCTGGCCGGCACGGAGGAAAGGCGCCGCGTCGAGGAAGCCCTCGCCCAGGTGTCGCTGACCGGCCTCGGCAAGCGGCTCGCCACCGAGCTTTCCGGCGGCCAGCGCCAGCGCGTGGCGCTGGCTCGCGCGCTGGTGATGCGCCCAAAAGTGCTTTTGCTCGACGAGCCGCTGTCGGCGCTGGACAAGAAGCTGCGCGAGCAGATGCAGGTCGAACTGCGCCGCCTGCAGCAGGCGGTCGGCATCACCTTTGTCCTGGTAACCCACGACCAATATGAGGCACTGGCGATGTCGGATCGCATCGCAGTGATGTTCGGCGGCATGATTGCGCAGGTCGCATCGCCGAAGGAGATCTACCAGCGGCCGGTCAATCGCCAGGTGGCCGACTTCCTCGGCGGCATGAATTTCGTCAAAGCGGAGATCGTCGAGGAGAACGGCGCCTCGCTGGTGCTCGACACGCTGGGCTTCGGCCGCGTCAAGACCGACAAGCCGAAAGCTTTTGTGCGCAATGGCACCGCCGCGACGCTTGGCATCCGGCCCGAGCGCCTGCGCGTTCTGTGGGACGATGCGACGGCAAAATTCGAGGTCGCCGGCAAGGTGGTCGAGCGCCATTATTTTGGCGAGATCACCCATTTGATCGTCGAGATACCAGGGCTGGAAAAGCCGTTGTCGGTGACCGAGACCAACGACTTCGGCGCCGACGACATTCCGGTCGGCACCACGATCCGCCTCGCCTACGACCCAGAGGCCTTGGTGGCGATGGCAGATTGACGCTATCTCACCTCCAATTCGGCGGACAGATAGTCACTTAATCGATTGTCGCCTGCCTTCTTTGAATCCTCCAGCAGCATTTTAAGATCATCAATGTCGACCAATCCATGGTTCTGCAAATAGACGACTGTAAGCTCCGGGTCGAACCCGCACTTGAGATTACCCAATTGGCTAAGCACGTGATAATGCGCACGGTCGCCGGACTTCCAAACAGCAAATGAGTTGATCGGCCAGCCGCCCTGAAGGTCAGCTTTAAGTGAGCTTGCCGAGTATTCGCAGACCTTCTTTAAGGTATTGTCGAGTTCACCAATCTCGATTGGGTGGGGCGCCGAATAATAGCCAGCCGCAAATCCTGTAACTGCCATGACCGCACCGGTGAGTACGATCTTCGAGACCGTTTTCATACCGCTCAGATCTCCTCGATCAACCGCCGCGCCATTTTTCGCCCGGCGACGATTGCACCCTCGACATAGCCTGGGAATGACGGCGACAGCTCCGACGAGGCGAAATGGACCGGCGGCGCGCCGGCGCGGATGATGCGTTCGGCATTGGTTGCCGTCGCATCGACGATAAGGTCGCTGTAGCCGCCACCGCTCCAGCGATCGTCCGTCCAGTCACGGTAGCTGAGATCGGAGAAGCCGGCCGCCTCGGCGCCGAGCGCTTGCTCCAGTTTTGACGTCACCTTAGCGCGCAGTTCCGCCTCGCCCAGTTCGCGCCAGCGCCGGGCCAGCGGCCCGCCGATGAAGACGACAAGTGCTGGATGACCGTCGTCATTGCCGGCGTCGCAGGCAAAAAGCCCGTGCGGATCGCGCCACATCACCATGCCGCTCAAGCCCCTGTCGCGCCAGAAGGCCGTGGGATAACGCGCCAGCATCTTGATTACCGCGCCGCTTTGCCAGACGCCGAGCGCTGCTTCCAGCGCAGCCGGCAGCAGCGGTACGAAATCCAGTCTCGACGCCATCATCGGCGGGACTGCGACCAGCACCGCTCGCGCCTCGATTGAGCCTGCGGCCGAGACGACGCGAACCCCTTCCGCTCGACGCTCGATGGTCTTGACCGGCGTGTTCAGCCGCAGGCGACCACCGAGGTCGCGGGCCAGGTCGTCTGCCAGCGAATGCATGGTTTCGCGCACGAAATACTGCAGTTCCGACACCTCGTTGGTGATGCGGCGGTCGTTGTCGATCAGGTACCACAGCGGCAGCCTTTCCATTGCCAGGCACCAAAGGCCCTCGATCAGCGAATGAAAGACCGCCTTGGCTTCATCGGGATCATTCTGGCGATCGAGCCATGCCGCGACGGTCAAACCGGCAATGGCCGGATCGTCCGGTGCAATCGCGTTCATCCGCTCGCGTATTCGCATGGCGGTGCCATAAGTGCGCTCGGCTTGCGCCTCGCTCATCCGCGGTTGGGTGATGAATTCGCCGGCGAAATGCGTCCCGACCAGCGTCTTGCCGCGTGCCCGCACCAGCGCCATCAGTTCGGGCATGTCCTCGCACAGGAACTGGCCGCCGCTGTCGATGCGCTCGCCGAGCCCGTTCGGCATGGCTTCGACGCGTCCGCCGACGCGGTCGCGGGCTTCGAGCAGCACGAAATCGACGCCAGCGTTGTTCAGCTCATGCGCCGCCGACAGGCCGGTGAAGCCGGCGCCGACGACGACCACCTCGGCTCGTTCGATCTCGGACGTCAATAGCCGGCCTTGATCTTCTCGAATTCGGCGATCATCCGCTGCTTGAGCTCCGGCGCCACCGGCTGCTGGAACAGCGTCTTGTCGAGGAACTTGTCGAGATCGTCGAAGCCGCGCTCGGCCAGGATCTTGGGATCGATCGCCGCCATGGCAGCGGCGTTGCCATGGCCATAGCCGAACGTCTTGACCAGATAGTCGGATACAGCAGGCGCATTGACAGCGTTCAGGAAATCATAGGCCTGGTCGAGATCACCCGGTGCGTCCTTCATCAGCACATAGCCGCACACCCATGTCGACAGGCCTTCCTTGGTATCGCGGTTCATGGCGATCGGCACGCCTTGGCCCTTGAGGGTGACGAAAGTCTCGTTCCAGCCCCAGGCGAGATCGACCTCGTTGCCGGAGAAGGCCTGATTGATATCGGTGTCGTCGGTCCAGTAGAAGCGGATGTTCTTGTGCACGTCACGCAGAAATGCCGAGGCGTCCTTGAACTGCGCGTCGGTCATCTTGTTCCAGTCCTTGAGGCCGATGACCAGGCTGGCCAGCGCGTAGGCGTCGTCGACATTGTCGCCAATGGTAACGCGCCCCTTGAACTTCGGATCGGCAAAGATCCTGAGCGACTGCGCCTGATCCGGCGTCACATTGTCGGTGCGGTAAAGCAGGGCCGTATTGCCCCAGTCGAAAGGCATGAACCAGGCCTTGCCGTCAGCGGTGGTGGCGAGATCCTTCATCGCCATGATGCCGGGATTGAGATCCTTCCAGCCGGCGATACGGCTGGTGTCGAGCGGCTGCAGCATGCCGGCCTCGCGCCATTTCACCACGCTTTGCGAGCAGGGATGCGCAATGTCCGCCTTGAAGCCGGCCCGCATTTTCTGAAAGGCCTCTTCCTCGTCGCCGAAGAAGGCGAAGGTCGGCTCGGCGCCTTGTTCGGCGGTGTAGGCCGGATGCAGCAGCGGGTCCTCATAGCCCGACCAGTCGAACACCACGAGGTCGCCGCCGCCTGCCGCAAGTGCCGCGACTGTGCCTGCGCCGATTGCGCAGGCCGCGGCGATGGCCAGGCGGCGAAGCACGGAATTCATGGCGCAAAGCTCCTCATCGCGGGAAACACCGCGGCGACGTTAGGAGAATTCGGGAGCTTTGGCGAGCCCGTCCGCCCGCTATGTCCGTGGGCAGACGGGCCAAGCGAGGAGAGCTCAATAGCCGGCTTTGATCTTCTCGAACTCGGCGATCATCTTGAGCTTGAGATCGGATGGAACCGGCGACTGGAACAGCGTCTTGTCGACGAACTTCTGCACGTCGTCATAGCCTTTCTCCTTTAGCACCACCTGGTCGACGCCGGCCATGCCATTGGCATTGGCCTGGCCGTAGCCCCAGTCCTTGACCAGGACCTTGGCGACTTCCGGATCGTTGACGGCGTTGAGATAATCATAGGCCTTGTCGGCATTGCCGGGCGCATCCTTGAACAGCACATAGCCGCAGACCCAGGTCGAAATGCCCTCGTCGGTGTCCTTCTTGGCCTTGATCGGCACGCCGGCGGCGACAGACTGCACCGTCGCGTCGTTCCAGGCCCATGCGAGATCGACCTCGCCGCCGCTCAACAGCTGCACGATATCGGTTGAGTCGGTCCAGTAGGAGCGGACGTTTTTGTGCACCTGGCGCAGGAAGCCTGATGCCTGTTTGAACTGGTCATCCGTCATCTTGGTCCAGTCCTTCAGGCCGATGGCGAGACTGGCCAGCGCGTAGGCGTCGTCGACATTGTCACCGACGGAAACCCGGCCCTTGAACTTCGGATCGGCGAAGGCCTTCAACGACTGCACGTCCTTCGCATCGATCTTGTCGGAATTGTAGGTCAGCTGCGTGTTGCCCCAGTCCCAAGGCATGAACCAGGCCTTGCCGTCGGCGGTGGTGGCGAGATCCTTCATCGCCATTATGCCGGGATTGAGGTCTTTCCAGCCTGATATCTTCGAGGTGTCGAGCGGCTGCAGCAGGCCGGCCTCGCGCCATTTCACCACGCTTTGCGAGCAGGGATGGCCAAGATCGGCCTTGAAACCGGAGCGGACCTTTTCGAACGCCTCGTCCTCGTCGCCGAAGAAGGTGAAAGTCGGCGAATCGCCGTTCTTTTCGACATATTTCGGATGGAAGCCGGGCTCCTCGTAGCCAGACCAGTCGAACACGACGAGATCCCTGTCCGCAGCCAGCGCCGCCGCCGAAGCGGCGAGCGCTCCGGCCAATGCCAATGTCAGCGTCAATGTCAGCGTCGGGCGTCGCGTCATTGTCTTCATTGCTGTTCCATCCTCTTTTGATTGTTTCACGCCGGCTTGGCACCGCCGGCTGTCGGCCACGGATAATGCTTGGGAAATGCCGCGGACAGGAACGCGTTCGCGGCCTGCAGCGCAGTCTCGCGCGTGGTGTCTTCGGTGCCCATCATCAGCCGCAGCCACAGTCCCTCCAGCATGGCGCTGAGCGCCAGCGCCATCACCTGCGGCTCATAAGAATAGCCGCCGCTCTGCTTGAGCGTCGCGCAAAGGTCGATAAAGATGTTCTGATAGACGGCGTCGCGTGCGCTGCTCAGCGCCTGATAGGTCGGCCGCGATTTGGCTTCGCCCCAGAACGCACACCAGGCCGCCAGCTTGCGCTTGTTGCAGATCGAGCGGTCGAAATCGGCCGCGACCAATGCCTGCAACTGGCGGGCGGGATCATCGCCGGCCTTCTGCAAGGCGCTGCGCCAATGCGCCGAATACTCGTCATACATGTATTGCAAAGTCGCGACGAGCAGCTTCTCCTTGCTTTCGAAATGGAAATTGACGATGCCGCGCGACAGGCCGGCACCGTCGGCAACGTCGGCCATCGTCGTATCCGAATAGCCGCGCTTGGCCAGTGAATCGATCGTCGCTTCGATCAGTTGAAGCTGCCTGGTCTCTTTCGACGCCTTGCGGCCACGCTTTTCGGTGTCGCTCTTTCGCGTCGCCTCGAGGAGGGCTTCGCGCGCCTCTGTTGTCTTCATGGGATTGATGGTCTCCCGCATCGCCGGCTAGCCAACCGGCTTTCGGCCGCGAAGATGAGTGGGACGGTGCTCGCCTGTGTCAAGCACCTTCTGCATGGCTTCCCAGGTTCGTATATTCTTGTCGACATAGGCCGCGCCGACGGCAGCCGCGACCACCGGGTAGAGCGGCCCCTTCAAGCGGTTCAGCTCCTCCCCCGCGATCTCGCGATACCAGGGATTGCGGTCGCGCACGGTGATGTCGGCAAAGCCGGCCTGGCGCATCGCCTGCACATAGCGGGCCGGCGATGCAATGGCGAAGGACAGGCCTTCAGCGGCGACATAGGCCTTCATCTCGGGCGACGGCTCGCCATCATGCGAGATCATCCAGTTCGACGCGGCAAAGACGCCGCCAGGCTTCAGGACGCGGAATATCTCGGCGAACAATGCATCCTTGTCCGCCACGTGCAGCAGCGCGTCCTTGGAAAATACGACGTCGAAGGCACCGTCGGCAAAAGGCAGCGGTCCTGGCGCCGCCTGGATGAAATCGGCGCGACGCGCGAGCCCGCGCGCAGCGGCCCGCTTCCTGGCCGTCTCGATCACGGGCCGTTCGACGTCGAAGCCTGTGAGGTGGGCCGCGCGGTGACGCTCGATGAGATGCAGCGTGATGCCGCCGGAACCGCAGCCCATGTCGAGGACTGTCTTGCCCGCAAGCGACAGCCCTTCGACGACCCGGTCGACCTCTTCTGGCCCACCCGGCGACAAATAGCCGTCGCCCCACAACGCCTCGAGGAAGCGGATGGCGGTGTCGTCATACTCCGGTTCGGCCTCTGCCGTTTCGATCATCAAACCCTGGTCCCAAGGCTATCCTCGAATGAGCCAAAGCCTAGCGCATAAACACGAAAACGCAACATCATTTGTTGAACATTCATTCAATATGGTTGGACAGGATGACCGTCTTCGTGCGAAATTCGGCTTATTGGGGGCGCATCACACGAAAAGAAGGTCGGGCACGATGAAGGCTGGGCCAAAGTGAAGAGCTGGGACGCGATCGTCATCGGCGGCGGGCATAACGGGCTGGTCAATGCCTGCTACCTGCAGCGTGCCGGGCTCGACGTGCTGGTCGTCGAGAAGAACGACTGGGTCGGTGGTGCCGCCACCAGCCGCGAGCTGACGCCCGGCTTCCTCTATTCCAACTGCTCCTATGTCTGCTCGCTGTTCCGCCCGGAGATCATGCGCGACCTCGAGCTGCCGCGCTTCGGCCTGCAGGTGATCTCCTATGAGGGCGGCGCGGTGTTCACCCGCGATGGCGACTATCTCGCCAACTACCGCGACCACGATGCCCACCGGCGCGAATTCGCGCGGTTCTCCAAACGCGATGCCGAGGCCTATGATCGTTATGCCCGCGACGTGACGCGGCAGTGCCGCTTCATCCAGCCGCTGCTGATGCGCACGGCGCCCGACCCGACCAGCCTGCGGCCGCGCGACCTTGGCGAACTGCTCTATCTCGGCAAGAAGTTCACGGGGCTCACTGCGGAGGAAATGGCGCTGACGCTGCGCTTCTGGACCATGTCGATCTCCGACTTTCTCGACGAATATTTCGAGACCGACGTGATCAAGGCGAATTTCGCTTTGTCCGGCATCATCGGCACCGCGCTCGGGCCGATGTCGCCCGGCACCGCCTATGTCCTGCTGCATCATTATATGGGCGAGGTCGACGGCTCGGTCGGCGCCTGGGGCTATGCGCGCGGCGGCATGGGCGCGGTCACCGAGGCGCTCGCCGCATCCTTCCAGGCTTCGGGCGGCACCATCCGTACCGGCGCCGAGGTCGACCATGTGCTGATCCGGCGCGGCAAGGCCAATGGCGTGGTGCTGGCCGGCGGCGAGGAAATATACGGCAAGCTCGTGGTTTCCAACGCCGACGTGAAGCGCACCTTCCTCAAGCTGGTCGAGGAAAAGGAATTGCCCGAGATTTTCCTGCGCCGGGTCAGGAATTTCAAGATCCGCGGCTCGTCAGGCAAGGTCAACATCGCGCTCGATTCACTGCCGGAATTCCCGGCGCTGCCGAAGGATTCGCCCGTCTATTGTGGCGACATGCATTTCACCGATTCGATCGAGCGCATGGAGCGTGCCTATGACGACTGGAAGGCCGGGCGCTGGTCGGCCGATCCTTTCCTCGACATGGTGATCCCGACGACGCTCGACCCGACCATGGCTCCACCCGGCAAGCATTTCATGAGCTGCTTCGTGCAATATGCGCCACCGAAGGTGGACGGCCGCGGCTGGACCGACGCCGACCGCGACGGCTTTGCCGAAAGCGTGATCGCGCAGATATCGGACTATTCGCCGGGCTTCCGCGACCGCATCGTCCACATGGAAGTGCGCACGCCGCGCGAGATCGAGGCCGAGGTCGGCCTCACCGAAGGCAATATCTTCCAGGGTGAATTGACCTTCGACCAGTTGTTGTTCAACCGCCCCGTGCCGGGCTACGCACAATACCGCTCGCCGGTCGATGGACTCTACATTTGCGGCTCCTCGACCCATCCCGGTGGCGGCGTCATGGGCGCGCCGGGCCGCAATGCCGCCGCCGAGATCCTGCGTGATCTCGCCAAGCCAAATCAGCATATGAGCCCGGCCCATGACGTCATCTGACAAATGGGATGTTGTCGTCATCGGCGGCGGCCATAATGGCCTCGTTGCCGCCGCCGTTCTGGCGAAGAGCGGCCGCAAGGTGCTGGTGCTGGAAGCCGCCGGCGAGGTCGGCGGCGCCGCGCGCACGGAGGAATTCGCGCCCGGATTTCGTGTTTCGTCGATCGCCCATCTGCTGAACCGGCTGCACCCCGATGTGGTGAAGGTATTGGAGCTGGAGAAGCACGGGCTGCAGGTCGCACGCGGCGACTTCGCGCCGTCGGTGGTGCTGGCGAAAAGCGGTCCGCCGCTTTTCCTGCATGGCGCCTATGGCGAGGTGCTGACCGGCACCAGTCCTGCCGAGCAGTCCGCCTGGAAGGAGTTGCGGGCACAGCTGCTGCGCTACGCCGGCATCCTGAAGCTGTTCTTGTCACGCCGGCCGCCCGATCTCGGCGCCATGTCGCTCGCCAACACGGCAGCGCTCGGCCAAACCGGACTGGCGCTGAAGAAGCTTGGCAAGGAGGACATGCGCGATTTCCTGCGCGTGCTGTTGATGAACGTTGCCGACCTGCTCGACGAGCAGCTTGCCGACGACCGGCTGAAGGGCCTGCTTGCCTTCGACGCTACGCTCGGCAGCCATCTTGGCCCGCGCTCGCCGACCTCGCTGCTCGGTCTCTATTACCGCCTGGCCGGCGAGACCGGCGGTTCCGCCGGCGCGCAGATGCTGCCGAAGGGCGGCATGGGCGCCGTCATAGCCGCCATTCGCGCATCGGCGCAACAGGCCGGCGTGACCATCCGCACCGCGACGCCGGTGGCAAAGATTATCGTCGAGAAGGGCCGCGCCGTCGGCGTGCTGCTCGACAGCGGCGAGGAAATCCGCGCGACAACGGTCGTGTCCGCCATCAACCCGGCGACGACCATGGTCGACCTTGTCGGCCCGCGTGAAGTCGACACCGGCTTCGTTCGCAAGGTCGGCAATATCCGCATGAAGGGCGATGCTGCGAAGCTCAATCTGGCGCTCGACCAGCCACCGCAATTCGTCGGCGTCGATGCCGCCGGCCACCGTGGCCGTCTCGTCATCGCGCCCTCGACCGATCATGTCGAGCGCGCCTTCAACCCGTCGAAATATGGCGAGTTCTCACCCGAACCGGTGATGGAGATCACGCTGCCCTCGCTGTCGGACGCCTCGCTCGCGCCCGAGGGGGCCTGCGTGCTGTCCGCGGTGGTGCAATACGCCCCCTATGCCTTGAAAGAGGGCTGGAGCGTCGGCAAGCCGAAATTCCTCAAAGTCTTGATGGCTGAACTCGAGGCTTATGCGCCGGGAATCGGCGGCAGCGTGCTCCATGCCGACCTGCTGACGCCGGCCGACATCGAGGCGCGCTACCGGATGCCGGGTGGGCACTGGCACCACGGCGAACTGCAGGCCGACCAGATGCTGATGTCACGGCCGATCTCCGGCTGGTCCGGCTACGACACGCCGGTGGACGGGCTGTTCCTTGCAGGCGCCGGCTCGCATCCGGGCGGCGGGGTCTCCGGCGTGCCGGGCCTGAATGCCGCAAGGCGCATCATTACGGTGAGGGGGTAGCTGTCATGGTGCAACGAGCCAAGACCGTGCTCCACGGCGAAAGAACGCCGTGATGAACCATCAGCCCATTGGCCCATCCGATGCCCGCATCGCGGCACAATCCCATTTCCGCAGTTTGCGCCTCGACACGCCGTTCCAGGCGCGCATTGATGCGCTGGCGAAGACGAACGACTGGTACAATTGGGCCGGCTATCGCGCCCCACATTCCCTATGGGACGAGGATCTCGAATATTTCGCCATCCGCAGCCAGGCCGCTCTGTTCGACATCTCGCCGATGACGAAGTACCGCATCGAGGGACCGGATGCCGAGACCTTCCTCGACCGCCTGACATTGCGCGACGTGACTAGGCTGAAGCCCGGCCGCGTCAACTACACCGCCTGGTGCGACGATCAGGGCTTTGTCCTCGACGACGGCACGTTGTTTCGGCTATCGCCGACACGGTTCCGGCTGTGCTCGCAGGAGCGGCATCTGCCGTGGCTTCTGGACAGCGCCATTGGCTTCGACGTGGCGGTTGAAGAAGAGACCGAAACCGTCGCCGGCCTCGCCTTGCAAGGCCCGACCTCCTTTGCCGTGCTGCGCGATGCAGGTTTTGCAGGTATAGAAAAACTGAAAATATTCGACCTCGCCGAGTTTCCGCATGACGGCGTCACCATCACCATCTCGCGCACCGGCTTCACCGGCGATCTCGGCTACGAGTTGTTCGTGCAAACGGATAAGGCGCTCAGCCTCTGGGATCGGCTGATGACGGCCGGCGAGCTGCGCGGCATCCGCGCCATCGGCTACGCCGCATTGAACCGCGCCCGGCTCGAAGCCGGGCTGATCGTCGCCAATGCAGATTTCGTCACCGCCGAGCATGCCATCCGCGCCGATCGCCTGCGCATGCCGGACGAGATCGGCCTCGGCTTCATGGTCTCCTTGGAAAAGGGTCATTTCAACGGCCGCCGCGCAATACTCCACGCACGGGCGAAGAAGCGTCTTCGCCATGTCCTGGTCGGGTTGCAGATCGAGGGCAATATCCCGGCCGAGCACGCGATCGTCTACCACAGGAAAAGCCAGGAGGTCGGGCTGGTCAGCGCCGCCATGTGGTCGCCAATGGCCAAGCGCAACATCGCCATCGCCTCGCTGACGCGGCCGTTCGGCGAGACCATCGTCGACGACCTCTGGGTCGAGATCTACGCCATGCGCGAGCTGCAGTACCAGAAGCTGATGAAGCGGGCCAAAATCGTGGCGCGGCCGTTCGTCAGGCTCGACCGCCGCACCGCCAATCCGCCCGCGGATTTCTGAGCATGTCCGACGAAGCCGAACGTCATGAGGATGACGCCGAAGCCGCCGAACAGTGGCAGCTGGTCAACACGCCGCTCGGCGAAAAATGGTCGGGCCGCACCCGCTATGCCGCGGCCATGTTCTTCTACAAACGCGGCGAGATGAGCGCTGAAACGCTGGAGGTCTACCGCATTTGTGCGAGGCTGGACTCGACCGATCCGCTGCCGATCATCCGCGATCGCGGCATTGGCCAGGACTGGCTTAAACGCATAGGTTTTGAATAACTCGCCCTGGGGCGTGTTGAGATTCAGGTCAGGCCGAGTCGAAAATTGTGGGTTCCGAGAACCGGAGCGGAGCGTACTTTTGGGTGCCCTAGCCGATGGTCTTTTCCAGCATACTGAGCCAATTGCGATAGGCGATCTTCTCGATCAACGCGCGCCCGAAGCCGCGTGCTGCGAGCGCGTCGAGCAGCTTCGGCAGGCCGGCAACGTCGCCGATCACGGCAGGAATCATGGCGCCGTCGAAATCCGAGCCGAGGCCAACGCCGTCTTCGCCCAGCGCCTGCAGCAGCGAATCGACATGGCGCACCATGATGTCGAGGCTGGTGTCGGCGTTCATCCTGCCGTCCTCACGCAGGAACCCGGTGGCGAAGTTCAGCCCGACCATGCCGCCCGAGTCGCGGATTGCGCCGAGCTGCCATTCGGTGAGGTTGCGCGAATGGCCGCAAATCGCGTGCACGTTGGAGTGGGTCGCGACCAGCGGTGCATCGCTGATTTCGACGACGTCGCGAAAACCTTTTTCGTTGAGATGCGAAAGATCGATCATGATCTTCAGCTGGTTGCAGGCTTTCACCAGCGCCTTGCCGGCATCGGTCAGCCCTGGCCCTGTATCGGGCGACGACGGAAAACGGAACGGCACGCCGTGGCCGAAGGCATTGGGACGGCTCCAGACGATACCGAGCGAACGCAGGCCGGCTGCGTGGAGGACGTCAAGCAGGGTGAGCTCAGGATCGATCGCCTCGACCCCTTCGATATGGAACACCGCCGCGATCGAGCCTTGCGCCATCGCCTTCCTCACGTCGCCGGCGCTGCGGCAAACGGTGAGCGCCGAAGCCCGCTCCAGCCTGAACAGGATCGAGGCCATCGCCATGGTGGAGTTGAGCGCATCGGCGCGCGGAACCTCGGGCGGCAAGGGCTCGCTGTCACTCGGCACCAGCGGCACCGAGCCGCGTTTGGATTTCTCGACAGGCGGCGGGAAGATCGCGAACATGCCGCCGGCAAATCCGCCTTTCTTCGCGCGCGGCAGGTCGATATGGCCACCCGGCGTCCCCTCGACGAACAGCTTTTCGACGTCCGCATCCTTCGACTGGTAGAGCCTGAGCAGCGTATCGTTGTGGCCGTCGAAGACGGGAACGAGATCGGATTCGGTCATGGAGGGCCATTCGGTTGAAGTGGTCGGGCCGCAGACGGCGAGCCGGTTTGTTGGCAATACTTAGGCAAGACGGGCGCTCTCCGCAAATCCCGCATGTTGCCGCTGTGTTTGTACGCCTCCAATGGCCGAAGAGGCCCGCGGTAAAGCCGCGCACCCTTTCTCCTGTCATTCATCGATGGCTGTCTCTTACCGCTTCAGCACGTCCGCCCATTCCGGATGGCGACGGAACTGGGCATTGGCGAACGGGCAAAGCGGGATGATCGTTTTGCCCGCCGCACGCGCATCCTCGACGGCACGGGTGACCAGGCGAAGCCCCGCGCCCTGGCCGCGAAATGCATCCGGCACTTCGGTATGGTCGATGATGATCTGGTGCTCGCCGATCTTGGTGAAAGTCATCTCCGCCTCGGCGCCGCCCGGCCCACGCAGGAGATAGCGGCCCTTCGAGCCGCGGTCCTCCAGTTCGATCTCCGGCAATAGGTCAGACATGGCTTGCGGTCCTTTCGTCCGGCGCCACGGCGAACAACCGCCGCGCCGCCTCGATCTCGCTCGGCCGCACCTCATGGCCGCCGTCATGCCACTCGACTGTGACATCGGCGCCATCGGCGCGCAAATAGGCTTCGAGCCGCACCGTCAAATTAGGCGGACAGACCGGGTCCCGCCTGCCGGCGGTGACCAGGATGTGACTGCCGCCAAGGCTGCCCTTGACCTCCGGCTCGAACGGGATCAGCGGATGCATCAGCACCGTTGCGTCGAACAGCGACGGCTCGGCAAACAGCACCGAGGCCAGGATGTTGGCGCCGTTGGAGTAACCGAGGCCGAGCACCGAAGATGGCTTTGCCGCCTCGACATGTGCCTTGACGAAGCCGGCCATCTTCTCTGTCGCTCGCGTGAGGTCGCCCATGTCGTAGACGCCCTCGCCGGCGCGGCGAAAGAAGCGTGCAGCGTCTTGTTCCGAAACATCGCCGCGCGGAGCGACGATCGTCGCTTGCGGCACAAGATCGCGTCCAAGCGACAGAAGCTGGGCCTCGTCGCCGCCGGTGCCATGGAAGACGAAGAGCAGCGGTCCATCAGGCGAACCGGGCAGCACCTTGTGAATATACGAATCCTTACTCACGACGTTGCCCTCAGTCTTCCAGTTTCTGCAGATGCTGCTCGAGATAGGGCCGCAAATGCTGGTGTTGTGACGGCAGCTTCAGCGCCTCACCAAGATGGGCGGTGTCCTCGTCGCGGTCGAAGCCGGGCTCGTTGGTAGCGACTTCGAACAGCACGCCGCCCGGTGTGCGGAAGTAGATCGCCCAGAAATAGTCGCGGTCGATTACCGGCGTCACCTGATAACCGGTATCGAGCAGCGCCTTGCGCACTTCGAGCTGCTTGGCGCGGTTCTCGACGGCGAAGGCGACATGGTGGACCGAGCCGGCGCCGAGATTGGCGAAGCCGGCCCCTGGCAGCGATTCGATATCGACGACATCGGCGCCGTTGCCGTTCTTCACCGTTAGCCGCCTGACATTGCCGGACTTGTCGACCTCCTCATAACCCATGAATTTCAGCAGCTCTTCGGTGGCGCCACTATCTTTCAGCCTGAGCGACACTGAGTGAAAGCCGCGGATCGCCTCGTCAGTGGGAATGCCACCCTTGGCCCAGGGCGCTCGGCTGTCCGCTCTGTCCTCGACCAGCGCAAAACCGTCGCCGTCGGGACCGGCGAAGGCAAGACGCTTCTCGCCGAACGTCTCCTCGCGAGAAAGCCCTGTGACACCTTGCTCGGCAAACCGTTTTTCCCAATAGCCGAGCGTGCCCTCGGGCACCGAGTAAGTGGTTGTGCCGACTTCGCCGACTCCATGGCGGCCCTTGCCGATGTTGGGGAAGGGGAAATAGGTCATCACCGAGCCGGGCATGCCGACCTCGTCGCCGTAATAGAGGTGGTAGACGTCGGGCGCGTCGAAATTGACGGTTTTCTTGACCCGCCGCAGGCCGAGCGTCCCGGTGAAGAATTCATTGTTCTGGCGCGCGTCGCTGGCCATCGAGGTGACGTGATGCAGGCCCTTGACCTGGTCGAGCATGTTTCTGCTCCTTCCCTTGTACTGGTGCGGCCCTTGCCGCTGTCCACGCAAATATGAGGATCCGGCTCCTGGCTGCAAAGATGGCAAACACAGAATGGACTGTGCTGTTAAAGTGAACGATCAAACAGGTTTTGTTCACCATTCGGCAAACTGGACCGGCTTGCATATTCGCCGAAATTGCGCTCCATGAGCGACGTAGCCGGCATGAGGATATAGCGGTTGATTGGAAAACGCCCCAACATTCTCCTGATCACCTGCGACCAGTGGCGCGGCGACTGCCTATCGGCTGCTGGCCACAAGGTGGTAAGAACGCCGAATGCCGACGCGTTGGCTGCAGAGGGCATTCTTTTCAAGAAGCACTATGGCGGCGCCGCGCCTTGCTCGCCGGCTCGCGCCTGCCTCTACACCGGCCTCTACCAGATGAACAATCGTGTCTGCCGCAATGGCACACCGCTCGACGCCCGCCACGGCAACATAGCGCTCCGGGCGCGTGCCCTCGGCTATGAACCGACGCTGTTCGGCTATACTGATATGGCACGCGATCCGCGTACGCTGGCGCCTGGCGACCCGCAGCTGAAGAGCTATGAAGGCGTGCTGCCCGGCTTCACCGTACGTCAGCTTCTGCCCGAGCACCAGAAGCCTTGGCTGTCATGGCTCAAGGCGCGCGGCGTCGATGCCGGCGCCGGCTCCCCCGACATCCATCTCCCGGTGGGTGAAATCCCGGAAAACGACGGCGGGGTTAGCAACGCCCCGCCCGTCTATTCGAAGGACGAAACGCCGTCGGCCTTCCTGGCCGGCGAATTTATCCGCTGGCTCGGCGAACAGGAGCGCGATGCGCCGTGGTTCGCGCACCTTTCCTTCATCAGTCCTCACCCACCCTTCATCGTGCCGGCGCCTACAACGCCATGTACGATCTGGCCATCGGTCCAGCTTTTGACCGCGCCGAAAGCTGGCAGGCCGAAGCAGCAAGCCACCCTTATCTCGCCTATGAACTTGACCGGCAGGAACGGTCGAAATTCCGGCCCGGCTCGGCGGGCAAGGTGCGCGACTGGGGCGACGATAATTTTCGCCGCATTCGGGCGCTTTATTACGGCATGATCTCGGAGAGCGATGCGCAGCTTGGCCGGGTCTGGCAAGCAGTCAAGGCGGCCGATGCATGGGACGACACCGTCATCGTGCTGACCTCCGACCACGCCGAGATGATGGGCGACCATTTCATGCTGGGCAAGGGCGGCTTCTTCGACGGCAGCTTCCATATTCCGCTGATCATTCGCGATCCGCGCCGCCGAAAGGCTGTCGGCAGCAGCGTCGACCGCTTCACCGAGGCGGTGGATTTGGCGCCGACCTTGCTCGAGCTCACTGGCGGCGAAGTGCTGCCGCATCTCGACGGCCGCTCGCTGGCGCCTTTCCTGGACGCGACGGAGCCGGACGCCTGGCGCGACGCGGCCCATTGGGAGTTCGATTTCCGCTCGATCGCGGATGGTGATGCCGAACGGTATTTTGGCATCGGTCAACGCCAGTGCAATCTCGCCGTCATCCGTACGGAAAAGTACAAATATGTGCATTTCGGCGGTGGCCTGCCGCCCTTGCTCTTCGACCTCGAGAAAGACGCCGGCGAGGTGACCAGCGTCGCGGACGACCCAGCCTATCGGCCGGCGCGGCTGGAACTTGCCGAAAAGCTCCTTGCCTGGCGGGCCGAGCATCTCGACCAGTCGCTGGCGCTCGCCGAATTGACGCATGACGGCGTTACCGGCCATGTCGCGGGCCTGCCTTTTGCGTCGACATGAGAAAGCCCGCGCCGTTGCCGGCGCGGGCTTACCTGTCGACTGAGATGCAGCTTACCGCATGATCATGCGCTGTTTGTCGCGGTTTTGCGCATAGCTGCCCTTGTCATAGGCGGCCTGCGCCTCGAGCTGCTCCTTGGTGAAGTTCGTGTAGAGATAGCGCTTGCCGTTCTTGTCGGTCATGAATTTCAGGTTGTCCATACCGACTGCCACCTCCTTCTCGCCGACGCCGAGGAAGCCGCCGACGTCGATGATGACTGCGTCGACCTTCTTGTCGCCGCTCAGCACGACGTCGCCGATCTCGCCGACATTGGCATCATTGGCGCCGTAAACGGTTGTTCCAACCAGATCCTCGGCCCGGATTTCGCCTATCGGCATTTCAGTCAGCGTCGACTTGTCGATCGAGCCGGTCTTGGTCTGGTCGGCCGCGGAATTAGCCGTGGGCGCCGGCGCCGGGGCATTTTGAGCCGTTTTACTGGCTTGGTCAGTGTTGCTGGTCGTCGCGGTGTTGCTGGCCGTCACGGTAGGCGTGACGGTGGCAGGCGCAGTAGCCGCGGCATCGTTCGACGCAGTGGTTGCCGGGGCCGGATCATAGGCCTTGCGGTTGAAGTCCGGCTGTGCCTGCAGCTCTTCCTTGGTCGTTTGCGCGACCAGCCAGCGATCGCCGTTCCTCTCGGCCCACTGCGCCTTGTCGAAATCATAGGCGACGTTCTTTTCGCCGATGCCGAGGAAGCCGCCGACACCGATGATCAGCGATTGCGCCTTGGCTTCCTTGTTGATGACGATGTCGTTCACGTCACCGATGTTTTGGGCGTCGTCGCCGGTGCCGTTATAGACGGTCTCGCCGATGATATTGGTGGCGAGATTGCCCTCGGCGCGCTTCACTGGCTCAGCCGGCGCGGCAGGCGCCGGGGTTGTATTTTGCGCGCTGGTGGAAGGGGCGGCAGGCGCCGCATTATCCGCCGAAGCTGGTGGCGGAGGCGGATCGTAAGGCCTCCGGTCGAAATCCGGCTGAGCCGTCAACTCATCCTTCGTCGTTTGCGCTATCAGCCAACGGTCGCCATTTCTTTCGGCCCATTGCATCTTTTTGTAGTCGAAAGCGACGTTCTTGGTTCCTATGCCAAGAAAACCGCCGACGCCGATGACGACGGATTTTACCTCGCCGCGCTCGTCGAAGACGACGTCGCTGATGTTGCCGATATTCTGGGCATCGTCGCCGGTGCCATTATAGACGGATTCGCCGATGATGTTGGTGGCAAGGCTGCCCTCGGCACGTATCGCCGGAGCGGTATCCTGGGCGGCGGGTGGTTGCGCCGGCGCCGGGGTCGTCGCCGATTGCGCAAATGCACCCGTCGCAATCAATGTTGCGACTGCTGTCGTGGTTAAAAGGGTGCGGATCATCTTAGTGTCTCCTCGTCGGTGATTTCGTGCACGCCCTGCCCGCCTGGCGTCACTGCGGGCGCAGCGTCTTCTGCATGTTCACAACGTTGTGACCACACTGTTGTTCCGAAAAAAGCCGCGGTGCACCCTGTGCGATGTCAATGGTTCTCGGATTCGCCGCGCTGGTCGAACGGAACATTTTCTCGGCCGCCCCGTTCCACTCCCGGCTGGGGCCCCGCCCCGGCCCGATAGGTGCTGGAAAATGGAACGGCCATGCGGTTTGCAGCGGTGCTGAACAAGGACGGGGGCACCCTGCGCACCATCGATCTTGAGGCCTTCGCCAGCCGGATGCGCGGCACGCTTGAGACTGCCGGCCACTCGATCGATATCGAAATCGTCGCCGGCAAGGATATCGTCGCCACGCTGGACGGCGTAGCTTCCAGGCGCGGCATCGACGTCGTGCTGGCGGGCGGCGGCGACGGCACCATTTCGGCCGCGGCAGCCCGTTTGATGAACGGGGAGAAGGCGCTGGCAATTCTGCCGGCTGGCACAATGAACCTTTTTGCGCGCGGCCTCGGTATTCCGCAGACCCTCGATGCGGCACTGAAATCGTTTGCGGACGGCGAGGTGATGGCGATTGACATTGCAACAGCCAACGGCCGGCCTTTCGTGCATCAATTCTCGATCGGCATGCACGCCAGGATGGTGCAACTGCGCCAGAAGATGGAATTCGGCTCGCGGCTGGGGAAGATGCGTGCCTCGGTGCGAGCCGCTTGGGCAACGATCAACAATCCACCGGCGATGAACGTAACGCTGACGGTCGGTGAGGCCGAGATTAGAACCCGGATCACCGGTATCGGCATCACCAACAATCTGTTCGGCGAGGGCCACCTGCCCTATGCCGACGATCCGGCAGGCGGCGTGCTGGGCATCTATGTCACCGTGGCACGGCGGCGCGGCGAATTGATCAGGTTCCTCTTTGACGTCGCCCGTGGGAAATGGCGCGGCAACGAGCATGTCGAAATCCATCAGGCAAACCGCGCCGTTTTGAAAATCCATTCGACGAACAGGAAAGTTCAGGCCGTCATGGACGGCGAACTGGTAAAGCTCGATCGCGAGACGACCGTCGAAATCCATCCGCGCGCGTTGAATGTTCTCGTCCCGGCGCGCGCCGCCGAGGCAAAGGTTGCCTGACGTGAGGTAGCGTGATGTGGGGTTGCGTGATGCGGGTTGGCACGAGAGATGGAGAGAGTCTAGCCGCTGGGTGTGTTGCCCTGCTCGGTCTTAGGCGTCTCGATCATCCAGCCGTAGATTTCGGCGACGCCCCAGGCGATAAAAGCCAGCAACAGCGCGGCGATCAGGATACGAAGGACATGCTGACCCCGCCGCCCTTGACGGGCTTTGTTTTCAGGAACGATTTTTGGCATGGTCTGGCTCCATATTTGGCGCCGGCAGGCGTAGCTAGCAGGGCATTGGCTGGTAACGGCTCCCCGCTGCGAAAGTTCCGGCTCGACAAGGCGGCAAACGGGCCGGTTGGCCTGATCAATCAGCGGGGCCGGCCACTGGGGGCGTAGTGGACGACAATAGCCAGACAAAGCCGGGCCTGCCGGTCGATATTCGCCATGTGGTGGGCGCTGCGGACCGCCTTGCCGTGCTGCACGGCCTCGACGCGCTGGATACGGCTGCCGACCCTGATTTCGACCGTATCAGCGGTCTTGCCGCTTCGGCGATGCAAACGCCTGTCGCACTGATCACGCTGGTCGATGCCGAGCGGCAGTGGTTCAAGTCCTGTATCGGCCTCAACGAGACCGAAACCGCAACCGAGACATCGTTCTGCGCCTATACCATCGCAGCCGGCGACGTGCCGATGGTGGTGGCCGACGCGGCGACGGATCCGCGGTTCAAAGCCAATCCGCTGGTCACCGGCGAGCATCATATCCGCTTTTACGCCGGCGTGCCGATCGTAGTCGACGGCGCACTGATCGGCACGCTCTGCGTGCTCGACCGGAAGCCGCACGCACGTCCCTCTTCTGTCCAGCTCGACCAACTGTCGGCGCTAGCTGGCCTCGCCGCGAGCCTGTTCACGCTGAAGGATGCAACCCGCAGCGCAGCGATTGCTGAGGCCGCACTGGCTCGAGAGGAAAAGCGGCGCGCTATTGCGCTCGATGCAGCTTCGCTCGCCAGTTGGGCATGGGATATCCGCAGCGACATGATCGACTGCGATGTCCTGCTGTCCGAATTGTTCAACTTGCCCAAGTCGAACAGGCTGAGAGCGCGCGACATCCTGACCGCCATCGACCCGCGCGACGTTCATCAGACCGAAACACGCTTTCGCGACGCGCTGACCGGCAGCGACGATTATTTTGGCGAATACCGTGTCAAAGGCCTCGAACCGCCGCGATGGATCGCAACGCGCGGCCGCGTCATAGAGCGCGACGGCGAGGGCAAGCCGACGCTGATCTTCGGCGTCAACTACGATATCACCGAACGCAAGCTTGGCGACGAACGTCAACGGCTGTTGCTGCGCGAGCTCAATCACCGCGTCAAGAACACTCTGGCAACCGTACAGGCGCTGGCGACGCAGACCGTTCGCCATGCCCGTCAGCCAAGCGAATTCCTTGAAGCTTTCAGCGCCAGGCTGCAGGCGCTGGGCGTTGCGCACAGCCTGCTGTCGGACCGCGAGTGGCGCGGCATCGGCATTCGGGAGCTGGTGGAGATCGAAGTAAAGCCGTTTCAAACCGCTGGACAATCGCGCATGGCGATCTCCGGCACCGATGTCCTGCTCTCACCCGACCAGGCAGTCGGACTCGGCCTGATCCTGCATGAACTGGCAAGTAACGCACTACAACATGGGGCGCTCTCGGTTTCTTCCGGAAAGGTCGATCTCAATTGGAAGGTGCAAGGCAGGAAGGGTGCACGACGTCTGTTGCTGGCTTGGCGTGAAAGCGGCGGCCCGCGGGTTGCGCCGCCCGAACGCCATGGCTTCGGCTCGATCCTGATCCGCCGCAGCCTGGCCAAGGTCATTTCCAGCGAGGTGACCCATGAATTCCGGCCCGACGGCGTAATCGCGGAAATATCGATGCCGCTCGACGATTTGTGACGCGAGGATTTTTCGACCGGGCGCCAGAATCGTTTGGGCCGAACTATCCGCTTCCGAACTATTTCCCTTTGCCGGTATCCGGATCGTCGGAGTCGGGCTTCACGTTCTCGCGGTAGATGGCGTAGGCTGCGAGTGCTATCGCCGGGCCGAGAATGGCGCCCAATCCGCCCTTCGCCACGCCACCTTTGCCCTTGAGCAGCGCCGGCAGCACGGCGAGTGCTGCGGCGATGCCGACCGCCTTCATGTCGGCGTTGCGTCGCTTCGCCCGGCGTCTGGCGCGCGAGCCGGCCGACATCCGGTAGACGAGCAGGATGAGACCGGCGATTGCCAGAAAGCCGATCCCGAAGCTCAACGACGCTGCCATCGGTCCATAGCGGGCCGCCGTCCAGATATAGGCTGCCCCGACCAGGAAGCCGAGGCCGCACAGCGCCGCGAGTGCTGCGACCGAATAGACCATCGCAGCGACGCGCGCGCGTTGTATCGCCGCAATGGTTTCGCCCGAGGCGAGGCCCGAGATCAGCGATGCAAGCATTCCCATGCGTGCAGAACTAGCGGCGCGCGAGGAGTGCGAAGAGGAACCCGACGCCTGCGGCGATCGCCAGCGAAGTCACAGGCTTTTCGCGCATATGGGCTATCAGCTGCGCCTCGATGTCTTTGGCGTTGCTGCGCAGGCTGTCGAAGGCTGCTTCGCCCTGGGTTCGCAACTGCTCGACGCCCTCGGCGGCGGCGCGCCGCGCAGCCCCGTAGCCATGTTCGCCAGTTTTGGCCAACAGCTTGGTAAGTTGGTCGATGTCGGCCTTCAGTTGTGCGATGTCGGCCTCAATATCGGAATTCGTGCGGGCTTCGTTCGCGGCCTTTCCTGCGGCAGTCGCCATTGCTTCACTCTCCTTGCTTTTGCTCGGTCGAAAACGCCCAACAGACCCCAAGGTTCCGGCACGAACCTCTTCTAACCCTATCTCCGGCAGCGCTCGTTGCAAATGCCTTGCAAGGGCCGCGGCCGACGCATCCGCCGGCATGTCTTTTTTAAATGACAGCATGCCAAATAGCGATCATGACTTCCCCGGTTTGAAGATAGAGACGCATTTAAGGAGATATTGCTGCGTGGGCCCATCGCTTGACGGTTTGCGGATTCTTATCCTGGAAGATGAGTTCCTGATTGCCATGGATATCGAGCAGCTTTGTCGCGACTACGGCGCGCTCGATGTGGTCATCGCCCGTGATCTGACTGAGATCGAACAGCAAGACGTTGCCGCGCAGTTCGACGTGGCCATCGTCGACCTCATGCTGAGCGGCGTTTCGACGCTTCAATTTGCTTCACGGCTGCGTGAAGCTGGCATCCCGTTCGTCTTCGCCTCGGGCCAGTCGGATATGGACGAGATCAAGAAATCCTTTCCCGGCGTCAGACTGGTCACCAAGCCCTATTCGGGAGACGATCTCGTCGAGGCAGTGGCAGCGGCCTGCAGGCGCTGAGGGCGCGGAGCGGCTCGAACACGCCCACGCTTCACGCTGCCGTCGACCCCGTTACCTGAGCCGAAATTGCGTCCGGGCCATACTCGTCTTCACCGGAGATCTTCAAGATTTCCTGCAGCCGCGTGCGGGCGCGGCTGACGCGGCTCTTGATCGTTCCGACGGCGCAGCCGCAGATCTCGGCCGCTTCCTCGTAGGAAAAGCCCGATGCGCCGATGAGGATAATGGCTTCGCGCTGGTCTTCGGGCAGCAACTCGAGCGCGCCGCGAAAGTCTTCGAGGTCAAGCTGGCCGTGCTGGGCCGGATGAACGGCAAGTCTGGCCGTCATGACGCCATCGCTGTCCTGCACCTCGCGGCCGCGCTTGCGCATCTGCGAATAGAATTCGTTGCGCAAGATCGTGAACAGCCATGCCTTCAGATTGGTGCCGGGCTGGAAGCTTTCATGCTTGTCCCAGGCCTTGACTAATGTTTCCTGCACCAGGTCGTCGGCCTTGTCGGCATTTTGCGTCAGCGACACGGCAAAAGCCCGCAGGCTCGGGATCGAGCCGAGCAAGTCGGTCTTGAAGCCCTGGGAGACGGCCGCCATGCCTCAGTCCTTCTTCTGTACAGGTTCGGCCTTTTCCAACTGGCCGAGCAGTTGTGCGAAGCGATCCGGCACATTGTCGGAGACCAGCTCGTCGTAATATTGTTTGAGTTTGCGGCCGATTTCCGAGTTCGGCCCAAGCGGGTCGCGGGAAGCAGCCCGGCGCCCGTTGCCAACGCCAGCCGTGGTAGCTTTCGTCATGTTCTTCATTTCGCCCTTTGTCCCAGCCTTAAGCCGCCCCTTCAACACATAACGCAAGGCAAGCGGCAGCCTCGTCTGGTTGCCCAACCCCGCCCTAAACGCCAGCCCGCATACTTAGTTCCGCATGACCGGAACTTTTTCGCACAACCCGCGTTTTTAACTTTGGGCTTGCGAACCGTTTTAGCTGTAACATGTAATCACGTCATATGAGGGAGACGTCCGATATGAGCCTATCAGCAACCATCGCTCCGCACCTGCCGTTCCTGCGCCGCTTCTCGCGCGCCGTATCCGGATCGCAGGAGAGCGGCGACGCGTTGGTCGCCGCAATGCTCGAGGCCATCATTGCCGATGTCGATATCTTTCCGGATGCATCGAACGACCGCATCGCACTCTACAAGGTCTTTGCCAAGCTCTTCACCTCGGTGGCCATTCGCGTTCCGCAGGAGCATGCCCAATCGGCATGGGAGCAGCGCGCCGCGGCCAATCTGAATGCAATCGCGCCTCGTCCCCGCCAGGCCTTTCTGCTGGTCGCCGTCGAAGGCTTCAGCGAAGACGAGGCGGCGGAGATTCTCGACGTCGACGAACAGGAATTCTCAGAACTTCTCGCTCAGGCGAGCAACGAGATCTCCCGTCAGGTGGCAACCGACGTGCTGATCATCGAGGATGAGCCGCTGATCGCCATGGATATCGAGGAAATGGTCGAAAGCCTCGGCCACCGCGTCGTCGGAACAGCGCGCACCCACGCGGAGGCGGTGGCGATGTTCGGCAAGGCGCGGCCAAAGATGGTGCTTGCCGATATTCAGCTCGCCGACGGCAGTTCGGGCATCGCGGCCGTCAATGAAATCCTGTCGTCCACCTCGGTGCCGGTGATCTTCATCACCGCCTTTCCCGAGCGGTTGCTCACCGGCGAGCGGCCGGAACCGGCTTTCCTCGTCACCAAGCCATTCAACCCGGATATGGTCAAGGCTCTTATCAGCCAGGCCCTGTTCTTTGACCGGCACGCGAAGGCCGCGGCATAAAACAGCTGGCGACCGAGTTGCGGCCGCCAGGGTGTGGGATAGCCACTCCCCTTGGACCGGATGGGGGCGTGACGCCGACTTAACACACGACAGCCAACTGCTGCCGAACCTGACGAGAACCTTTTCGCACACACCGCAGCAATTCGGGCCGTAACGATTTTCAGCATCGTCTTTTTCGGGAAATGGTGGAACAAACGGAGGCGAATCACGTTTTCACCGCAGCATTGGAAGGAGATGGATCATGCTTTACTGGGCGCTCGTATTTCTCGTCGTGGCGATCATCGCCGGTGCGCTTGGTTTCGGCGGCATCGCTGGCACTTCGGCCGGCATAGCGCAGATATTGTTCTTCATCTTTCTCGCCTTCCTGATCATATCGCTTATTGCCGGCCTGATCAGACGGGCGTGAATGCCAAGCGGCCATTCAAGCGAACACTGGAAGCCGCACCCCTCAAACGGTTTCCAGCCACCGCCGGGCAGTGTCCTCCAACGGGATGCCGCTCGGCGGACCGCTTTTTAGGGCTCGATCCGAAGCTCCTCCTTTTGGAACCCATTTTTCCGTGAGCCGTTCAGCCCGACGTGGGTTGAGCAAATTACCGATGCGTTCCAGAGTCGGAAAAATGAAAGACCGCGGCCAGAGGGATGAGATCATCGCTCTGCATCCCGCCGAAAGCGGAATGCAGCTTGGCCGAGCCCTTCTCCACGCCTTGCACAATGCCGGGATTTCCGTTCTATACCAGGATCGCGAGATGAAGACGGTGTGGGCGCGCAACATGCGCGCACCATGGACCTCTGATGCCTCCGACAACAACGGCATCTTGCCGCCGGCGCAGGCAGAGCGTATCGGCGCCGCCAAGCACGACGTCATCGTCTCCGGCAATCCTCAACATCTCGAACTCAGCGTGCCGGCCGATGATGGCGCCCGCTGGTTTCAGGTATGGATCGACGCCGACCGCAGCGAGACCGGCGCGGTGCAGGGCGTCGTGACCACCATGGTCGAAACAACCGAGCAGAAACGCCGGGAGCAGACGCTGAAGGCGCTGCTGCGCGAGGTCAGTCACCGCTCCAAGAACCTTTTGGCCATCATCCAAAGCATCGCCACCCAGACGGGGCGTTATTCCGGCAGCATTGACGATTTCCTGACGCGTTTCCGGGGCCGATTGCAGTCGCTGGCCTCCTCGCAGGACCTGGTTACGTCATCCAACTGGCGGGGAGCGGCGCTGCGCGAGTTGGTTTCCGGTCAGGTCGGAAGGTACGGCGCGGACCCCATGCACAGCCTGCGTTTCCGCGGCGCAAATCCATATCTCAATCCCAATGCTGCCTTGCACATCGGCTTGGCCATGCATGAGCTCGCCGTCAATTCGGTCAGCTATGGCGCGCTGTCGCGCAGCGACGGTTTCGTCGAGGTGACGGCCGATCTGACGGCCGCTTCCGCTGGCGAGCCTGCGCTGTCGCTGACATGGGCCGAAGTGATCGGAGCCAACGACAATCAACGCAGCGAGAAGCGTTTTGGCAGCGTCGCACTTGAACGCGTCGTGCCCACTTCGTTGAATGGAACGGCGACACTTGAGATCACCGGGAACCGCCTCGAATACCGTCTTGTCGTTCCTCACGGCAATTTCGAGACGGATTGAACGAACGGCGGCGGCAGGAAGAAGGCTGGCTGCATCACCCCGCCTTAACCGACTGTTCACCATAAAGTCCGATCCTGTCCGAACGTGCCGATTCAGCGGACATTGATTGAGTTTGGCACAATATGAAAGGAATGGGCCTTGACGGCTGCCGACTTGAACAGACTGGAACAGGCCGCTCGCGTCTCGATGGGCGGTTTTCAGGATCCCGACGTGTCCGCAGCGCCCGCGCCTCGTGCTTTGCCCCTTCGCTTCGCCGCCTTTGCGCTTATGGCCGCGATCGTCCTGACCGCCGCGTCCCAGTTGATCTGATCGAGCTCGCCTCTGCTTGATTCCATTGAAACCGCGGCCGAGTGCACGGCGGCGCGCCCGTTCGCGGTCATCGACCGGCAGGGCCAAGCCCAACATGTCGGCGCCAAATGTCTTGCCGTCGATCCTGCGCTCGAGGACGGCTATGACAGGATTGTCTGGAATGTGCATCCCGACGCCACGCTCGATGCGTCCTTGGAGATTTCCGAGTTCGTGGTAGCATCGAACGGCGCACGTCCGAAAAGACTATCTTAATCAACAATGAAATCGTGCGCGCAGAGGCCGCACTTTCATGCTAGATGGCGGCTGGAGCTTGTTAAAGTGAGGACAAAGTGAGGATGACTCCATGCGGAAGATGATTATTGCCATGGTTGCCGTGGTTGCGATCAGCGGCTGCACCACCACGGAAGAGAACGTGGGTATCGGCACTGTGGGCGGCGCGCTTATTGGTGGCGCTGTCGGCGGCGGCAAGGGCGCTTTGATCGGCGCTGGCGCTGGTGCGATTGGCGGTCTGCTGGTTCGCCGCCTGCAAAATGGCTACTGCCAATACAGAGATCGTCACGGCCGGATCTACACAGCTCGCTGCAACTAGTTTCGAGCTCCAGGCGAACAGCAAACGCGGAGGCAGACCACCTGTCTCCGCGTTTGCACTTCCAAAGCGCTGTCGCGATGCGGCTCACGAGACGGCGTTTCAAGCCGGCAGCGGAACCTTGATTTCCACGTTCAAGCCGTTTTCGTGAAAATCGCGCCTGATTGTGCCACGCAACTCGCGTGTGACGTTGAGATCGATCAGTCTGGTGCCGAAACCGCTCTTCGCCGGTGTCTCGAGCTTCCTCTGCCCGGCCTCGCGCCAGTTGAGAGCCAATGTCCGGGCTCCGCCGCGGCCTTCGAGCGACCAGTCGACCTTGAGCGCACCGACTGAATTGCCGGTTTCGCCATGCTTCAGCGCATTCGTCGCCAGTTCGTGAAAGACGAGGCCGAGTGCCTGCGTCGTCTTTTCGTCGAGAAGAACCTCCGGTCCCGACAACAGCCCTTCAGGAAGCTCGCTTCCGAACACCTGGCCAAGCTCGATGCGCAGCAGGTCGCCGAGATCGGCTTTCTGCCAGCGTGAGCGCGTCAGCATGTCCTGGGAAGCCGCCATCGCCTGCAGCCGAGCCGAAAATGATGCCGAGAACTCTTGGACGTCGGCGGTGTGCGATGCTGTCTGGCGCGCGATTGCCAGCACCCGCGTGATCGAGTTCTTGATGCGATGCTTCATCTCCTGCAGCATCAGGTCTTTTTCCAGCAGGCTCTTTTCGGTCGTTTCGTGAAGCAGCGAGACCGCCTCATAGGCCCGCTCCTGATAGCGGGCCACCAGCGCGATGGCGCCCGCAAGCAGTAGCCCGAACAATCCGAGCATCACCGGAATGGCACGCGAGGAAGGTTGCGAGAAAGCACTTGTCGGCCTGAACAGGACGACCCACGGCCGACCGGCAACGGTGATCTTGCGGGTGATCAGCAGCCTGTCGCCAAGGGCCGAAACAGGCGGCGTTTCCGACTGGAACAGCAGGTTGTCACTGTTCACAGCGCCGTCATAGATTTCGGTGTTGACCGGCAACAGAGGTGCCCGGCTGAGCGCAGCCTGGAACAGGTCCCGGGAGCGGAAGGCCGCATAGAGGAAGCCGGCAGTCGAAGATCTCGATGCGTTGACGGCGTCCGGCGCGGTTTCGACATTGAGCCGGACGAAGACGAGGAACCCGGTGAAGGTCTGCGCGGCACCCGTATCCTTGCCGAGCTGCACGAGCCCGCTGGCGTGCAGCTGGTCGTCGACCATCGCCTTTTCGATCGCCTCGCGCCGCACCGGCCCGGTGAACATATCATAACCGATGCTGGATTTATTGGACGGGTCCAGCGGCTCGAACAGCACGATGGGCGTACGCCACGGCAAGTTCGTGTCGGGATAGATCGGATGGCTTGCGCCGTGATCGTGCAGGATATCGCGCTCGACCGCCGCCTCGTTTTCAGTTTTCGCCAGGCGGAGGAAGCCGATGCCGCGCAGGCCGGCGAAATTATTGTCGATGTCGAGCGCGTTGAAGAAAGCCTTGAACTCGCCTTGCGAGATACCGCCATTGCGCGCATCGAACAATGCCCGGGTTGAGCGCAGCAGCGACAGGTCCAGGTCGATGCGGCTTTCGATCCGGTTAAGCGCGTCGTCCGCCGTCGCCTCGAATTTTATACGGGCGGCTTCCTGGGTGGCAAAATAGGCAAAACCCGCCATCGTCAGGCTGATCAGCGCGACGGCGATGAAAGCTACGGTCGGAAAGAGTTTCTTCAATTGCCGATACGTCCCGTGGACGGTTCGGCATCTTTATGGGCAACTCCCGACGCCAACACAATGGCGAGGCCAAAGCATGGTGACTGCTGGCACATTTTGGCGACTTGTGATTAGCCGGCTAATTCTCGTTCAGGCCGCGATCTTCAGGGCGCCCGGCCCTGGGATGGCGCCGGGCGGGCACTTGCCGAGGATGATCATACCGAGCACCTCGTCCTGGGTGACATCGGTCGTGCGCGCCGTGCCGACAACCCGACCGTTCTTCATGACGCAGACGCGGTCGGCAAGCTCGAACACGTCATGGATGTCATGGCTGATCAGGAAGATGCCGATGCCGTCGGCCTTGAGCTGCCTGACCAGTTCGCCGACCTGTGCCGTCTCCTGCGGCCCGAGTGCCGCTGTCGGCTCGTCCATGATCAGGATGCGGGCGTTGAACAGGATGGCGCGGGCGATCGCAACCGACTGCCGCTGGCCGCCCGAAAGCTTTACCACCGGCTCCTTGAAGCGTTGGAAGCGCGGATTGAGCCTGCCCATCACCTTGCGCGCCTCAGCCTCCATGGCGACGTCGTCGAGCGTACCCCAGCCGGTCATCAGCTCACGGCCGAGAAACAGGTTGGCAGCCGCGTCGACATTGTCGGCCAGCGCCAGCGTCTGGTAGATCGTCTCGATACCGTACTTCTTGGCGTCGCGGGGATTGGAGATCGAAGCCTCCTCGCCGTTGACGAAAATCTGGCCCGCATCGCGCTTGTAGGCGCCGGACAGGATTTTTATCAACGTCGATTTGCCGGCACCGTTATGGCCGAGCAAAGCCATCACCTCGCCCGGAAAAAGATCGACCGAGGCATCGTCGACGGCGCGAATGCCGCCGAAGGCGATCGAGATGTTGCGCATGTCGATCAGCGGCGTGCCCGTGGGAGCGGTCCTGTCTGCCATGCTCGTTCTCCTCACTAGACCCGTTTGCGATAGACGGTATCGAGCCACACCGCGACCACCAGCACGGCGCCGACAACGATGCTCTGCAGCGGCGAATCGATGCCGAGCAGCACCATGCCGGATTGCAGCGACTGCATCAAAAGCGCGCCGAGCATGGCGCCGAGCACCGTGCCGGAGCCGCCGGCGAGCGACGTGCCGCCGATCACGGCCGCCGCGATGACCAGCAGCTCGTCCAGGGTCCCCAGCGCATTAGTCGACGCGTTGAGGCGCGCCGATGCGATCGCCGCACTGATCGCGGCCAGCACGCCCATGATCATGAACACCTTCATGGTGACCCAGCGTGTGTTGATGCCGGCGAGTTCGGCCGCTTCCGGATTGCCGCCTATGGCAAAGACATAGCGGCCGAAACGGGTGCGTCTGGTGATGAAGGTCATGACGATGCCCGCGGCCACGGCCATCAGCACAGGTATGGCGATGCCGTGGGCGATGAACAACCCGCCCTCGGGAACGGTGATGCCGTTCTGCTGGGCATATTGGCGTACGATGCCGACCGGCCAAGGATAGGAATTGGCGATCCACACGGCGCCGAGGATGGCGGCGCAGGCTATCACGCCGAGCAAGCTTTCCGCCCAGACAGGGCGCAGCGGAAAGTTGAAGCGCTTGCGCTGCGAGCGGCCGTTGAAGAGCATGAAGGCAACGGCCGCGCAGGCGAGGACACCGACGATCCAGCTCCAGGTGGCGCCGATCGAGCCCCGTGGTCCGCCGCCCATCAGCTGGAAGGTCCTGTCCAGCGGCGCAACGGTGCGCCCGCTGGTGATCAGCCATGCCATGCCGCGCCAGACCAGCAATCCGCCGAGCGTCACGATAAAGGCAGGAACCTGGAGATAGGCGATGATGAAACCCTGAAACGCTCCGATAGCCAGGCCGAGCACCAGGCCGGCGGCCAGTGCGATGACCCACAGCCAGGGGCTGCCAAGCTGAAATCCCATGATGCGGACGAGGAATTCGGCCTGCGCCACGCCCATCACCATGCCGATCACGCCTTCCACGGAGCCGACGGAAAGATCGATGTTACGCATCACGATGACCAGCACCATGCCGGTCGCCATGATCGCCACCGACGAGGTCTGCACCGAAAGGTTCCAGAGATTGCGCGGCGTCAGGAAGAGCCCGCCCGACAGTATGTGGATCCCGACCCAGATGACCAGCAGCGCGCCGACCATGCCGAGCATGCGCGTGTCGAGTTCGGTTGCCTTGAGAAATCGGGCAACGACGCCGGCCTCCGATTCCCGCGCCCGGTCTGCCGTCGAGCTGTCGACCGGCGTGTTGGAAGTCGTGTCGGTCATGATGTTTCTCCCGCCGGGTTGCCGTCTGCCGCGGATGCCGGAAGCAGCCTAGAAGTTATCCGCCGGAAGCGGAAAAACAATTCTTTCTTGAAAAAACGCCGCGGCAAGCGGCCGCGGCGTTCGGACTTCTCGGAAACTCGGATCAGTTGCAGACCGGAACAGCGCCCGCCGCCACGCCCGCGCAGACCTCTTCTTTCTTGATCCAGCCGGCGTCGATGACGACGTTGAGGTTGTCCTTGGTGATGGCGACCGGGGTCAGGAACAGGGACTTTACGGTGTTGCCGCCGGGCGTGGTGAAATCCTTCACGCCGGCAATGTCGGTCATCTGCTTGCCGTCGGCCAATTGCGAGGCGATCTCGGCGGCGTTCTTGCCGAGCTCGCGCGCGTCCTTCCACACCGAGACCGTCTGTGTGCCGAGCGCGATGCGGTTCAGCGCGGCGTGGTCGCCGTCCTGGCCCGAGACCGGAACCGATCCAGCCAACCCTTGCGCCGTCAGTGCGGCGACGACGCCGCCGGCAGTGCCGTCGTTAGCGGCGACCACCGCATCGACCTTGTTGTCGTTCGCGGTCAGGAACTGTTCCATGTTCTTCTGGGCGTTGGCCGGCAGCCAGCCGTCGGTATAGGCCTCGCCGACATTCTTGATCTTGCCGCTGTCGATGGCGTCCTTCAGCACTTCCATCGAACCGGCAAAAAGGAAATCGGCATTCGGATCGGCGCCCGAGCCCTTGATGAAGACATAGTTGCCTTCCGGCTTCACCTTGAACACGTCGCGGGCCTGCATGCGGCCGACTTCCTTGTTGTCGAAGGTCAGGTAAAAGACGTCCTTGTTCTCGATCAGCCGGTCGTAGCCGACAACCGGAATACCTTCGTCCAGCGCCTTTTGCACGGCCGGCCCTATCGCCGAGGCGTCCTGCGCCAGGATGATCAGTGCGTTGGCGCCCTGCGAGATCAGGCTCTCGACGTCGGTGAGCTGCTTGCCCGGATTGGACTGTGCGTCGGCGGAGATATACTTGTCGCCGGCAGCCTCGATGGCCGCCTTCATTGCGGCTTCGTCGGTCTTCCAGCGCTCTTCCTGGAAGTTCGACCAGGAAACGCCGATGACCTTGTCCTTAGCCTGCGCCACCGACGCAAGCGCCAGCGTCATGGCGACACCCGCCAGAATGGCGGTCGTGAATTTCTTCATCATATCCTCCCTGCGCCGCGTACGGCGTGACCAATTGGCCCCAAAGGCCAGCTTAGAGGCGCTAATTTTTTCGAGCCTCGAAAAAATACTGGCCCGATCTCCCGCTGCTGTCAACATCGATTCTGATGGATTTTGATGTTGCTGCGACTTTTTTCGAGCTTCGGAATAAACGATGACAGCGCCCCCTGCATCTGACACTATTTGCCTCATCCGACACTATTTGTCGGCATTACCGACGGCTTCCGGTTCATGAGCGGCCGCGGCAAACCGGGAGGAAAGCAAAACGATGTCGGTCGGAATCCGCCATGACGATTTGCGCCGGCGCAACCGGGCGATGGTGATCTCGGCCGTGCGCCGGGCCGGCCAGCCATCGCGTACGGAGATCGCCGCAACCACCGGCCTCAGCCATTCGACCATATCGGCGATCTCCTCCGACCTGATACGGGAAGGCATCCTCGCCGAGAGCAAGGCAAGCGAACCCGTTTCGTTGAAACGCGGTCGTCCGCAGGTCGGCCTCGCCCTCAATCCGGAAGCGGCGGCGGTGCTGACCGTGGTGTTGTCGCTGAATTTCCTGTCGGCCGCCATCATCGACTATGCGGGGCAGGTGGTCGCCGAGGAACAGCGCCGGCTGGACACGCTGACCATGCCGCGCGACGAACTGATCCGCGAATGCATGGCCATCGTCCGGCGCCGGCTGGACGATCCAGATCTTGACGTCCGCAGTGTCGCCCGCATCGCCCTGGCGATTCAGGGAATTACCGACTCCCCTGCACGCGCCATGCTGTGGTCGCCGATCACGCCCCAGACGGACATCGCCTTTGCCGACATGCTGGAAGATGAATTCGGCATCGCGGCCACGGTGGAGAACGACTGCAATATGATGGCGGTGGCTTTGCGCTGGCGCGATCCGGATCGCTATCGCGACGACTTCATCGCCATCCTGCTTTCGCACGGCATCGGCATGGGGCTGGTGTTGAAGGGCGAGCTGTTCACCGGCACGCATTCCTCGGGCGGCGAGTTTGGCCACATGATCCATCGTCCGGGCGGCGCGCTCTGCCGTTGCGGGCGGCGCGGCTGCATCGAGGCCTATGCCGGCAATTACGCCATCTGGCGCAACGCCACGCAGATGAGCGAAGACAGCCAACCGGTCGCCGACGTCAGCGACGCCGACATGCGCGCGCTGGTGGTTCGGGCGCGCGAGAAGGACGGGCCGGAACGCGAAGCCTACCGCAAGGCCGGCGAAGCGCTGGGTTTCGGTCTCGGCTCGCTGTTCGCGCTGATCGATCCGGCACCGGTCGCAATGGTCGGCGCCAGTGCCGCCGCCTTTGATCTGATCGAGCCGGCCTTGCGGAAGGCCATCGCCCAGACCGCCGGCGGCCAGCATTCGGGCTCGATCTCCTTCGATACCGAGCCGAACGAATTGCCGCTGATCCGCGAAGGCTGTGCAATGCGGGCGTTAAGCTTCGTCGACCAGCAGATTTTCGCGCCGGGCGCGCAAATGAGGCCCGGCGTCAGAAAGAACGTAGCCTGACTGGGCGGGTCAATCTTCCCTGATCGCGTAGCCGGCACCGCGGATGGTGCGGATGACATCAGGCATGCGGCCGTTGTTGACGGCTTTGCGCAGCCGCCCGACATGCACGTCGACGGTGCGTTCGTCGATATAGATCGTCTCGCCCCAGACATTATCGAGTAACTGGCTGCGCGAGAAGACGCGGCCCGGATGCCGCATCATGAATTCGAGCAACCGGAATTCGGTCGGCCCGAGCCGGATCTCGGTCTTCTTGCGATACACCCTGTGCGATTCGCGATCGAGCACGATGTCGCCGACCTTCAGCACGCTGGACAGCACTTCCGGCTTGGCGCGGCGCAGCAGCGCCTTGACCCTGGCCATGAATTCCGGTGTCGAAAACGGTTTGACCAGATAGTCGTCGGCGCCGGTCGAAAGACCGCGTACCCGGTCGCTCTCCTCGCCGCGCGCGGTCAGCATGATGATCGGCAGCCGTTCGGTTTCGGGGCGCACCCGCAACCGGCGGCAGAGCTCGATGCCGGAAACCGCTGGTATCATCCAGTCGAGCACCAGAAGATCGGGCACATTCTCCTGCAAACGGATCTCGGCTTCGTCGCCGCGTGTCACCACCTCGACCTGGTAGCCTTCGGATTCGAGATTGTAGCGGAGCAGCACACCCAACGGCTCCTCGTCCTCCACCACCATTATGCGTGGTGCGATCATCGGCTGGGCACCCCCATCATGTCGCCGGTGCGGACATTGTCGTTTCGTCTTGCTTCGGACGATTGACCGGCAATTGCTCGCCGGTCAGCACATAATACGCATTTTCGGCGATGTTGGTGACATGGTCGCCGATCCGCTCCAGATTCTTGGCGCAGAACAGCAGATGCGTGCAAGCGGTGATGTTGCGCGGGTCTTCCATCATGTAGGTCAACAGTTCGCGGAACACCGACGTATATTTGACGTCGATGCGCTCGTCGGCGGCGCGTAGCTTGGCCAACGCGGCCGCATCGCCTGCAGCATACTCCTCGATGACGCCCTGCACCTGGATGAGCACCAGCTGCGCCATCGCATCGATGGAATGCGATAGGTCGCGCGGTGTGACGCTAAGGCCGACCGCACTCACACGCTTGGCGATATTCTTGGCAAGGTCGCCGATGCGTTCGAGATCGCCGGCCATGCGGATCGCCCCGACGACATGGCGCAGATCGTGGGCCATCGGCTGGCGCTTGGCGATCAGGGTGATGGCGCGGTCGTCCAGTTCGCGTTGACGCGCATCCATGATGGCATCGTCGGAAACGACGCGTTGCGCCAGCACGTTGTCAGAATTCAACAGGGCCTTGGTCGCCCCGCCGACCATCGAACCGGCGAGGTCGGCCATGTCGCGGATCAGCTTGCTGATCTGCTCGAGATCCTCGTCGAAAGAAGCGACTGTGTGTTCGCCCATGGTCCTGTCCTCATATGCGTGATCGGAACGGCTCAGCCGAAGCGGCCGGTGATGTAATCCTGCGTGCGCTTCTCGCGGGGCGACGTGAAGATCTTCTCGGTCCGGTCGAACTCTACCAGTTCACCCAGATACATGAAGGCGGTCTGGCGCGATACGCGCGCCGCCTGCTGCATGTTGTGGGTGACGATGACGATCGTGTAGTCGGCTTGCAATTCGTCGATCAGTTCCTCGATCTTGGCGGTCGACAGCGGGTCGAGTGCCGAAGCCGGCTCGTCGAGCAGAATGACTTCCGGCTTCACCGCCACGGTGCGGGCAATACAAAGCCGCTGCTGCTGGCCGCCTGACAGGCTCAAGCCGCTGGCGTTGAGCTTGTCCTTGACCTCGCCCCACAGCGCGGCCCGCTTCAACGCTTGTTCGACGCGGCCGTCCATTTCGGACTTGCCCAGATTCTCATAAAGCCTGACGCCGAAGGCGATGTTCTCGTAGATCGACATCGGGAACGGCGTCGGCTTCTGGAACACCATGCCGATCTTGGTCCTCAGGAGATTGAGGTCCTGCGAGCGGTCGAGAATGTTCTTGCCGTCGAGCAGCACCTGGCCCTCGGCTGTCTGCTTCGGGTAGAGTTCGTAGATGCGGTTGAACACACGCAGCAGCGTCGATTTCCCGCAGCCCGAAGGGCCGATGAAGGCAGTGACGCTGCGCTCGGGCAGCGACAAGGTGATGTCCTTCAACGCCTTGCTCTGGCCGTAGTAGAAGTTGAGGTTCTTGACCTCGATCTTCGTCTTCTCGGCGACCGTCTCGGTCATCGTCATGTCCGCGGACAACATCTGTGTCATCTGTCCTCTCTGCGTCCGGTAAGGCTGCGGGCGAGGATGCTCAAGCCCAGAACCGTCAGGGTGATTATGAGTGCGCCGGTCCACGCCAGTTGCTGCCATTCCTCGTAAGGGCTGAGAGCGAACTGGAAGATGGTCACCGGCAGGCTGGCCATCGGCGCGTTGATATTGCTGCTCCAGAACTGGTTGTTGAGCGCGGTGAAGAGCAGCGGCGCCGTCTCGCCGGAAATGCGTGCTATCGCCAGCAATATGCCGGTGACGATGCCGGACAATGCGGCGCGGTAGGCGACCGAACGGATCACCACCCAGCGCGGCGCGCCGATCGCGGCGCCGGCTTCACGCAACGCGTTCGGCACCAGGTTGAGCATGTCTTCAGTGGTGCGCACGACCACCGGAATGACCAGGATGGCAAGCGCAACGGCGCCGGCTATGGCCGAGAAATGCCCCATTGGCCGCACCATCAACTCATAGACGAACAAGCCGATGATGATCGACGGCGCCGACAACAGGATGTCGTTGATGAAGCGCACGACGGTGGTGATGCGCGAGAAACGCCCATATTCGGCCATGTAGGTTCCCGCCAGCACGCCGATCGGCGTGCCGACGACAACGGCGATGATCGTCATCAGCAGGCTGCCCGCGATTGCATTGAGCAGGCCGCCGGCCTCGCCTGGCGGTGGCGTCATCTCGGTGAAGACCGCGAACGAAAGCCCGGCTGTGCCCTTATAGACCAGTGCACCGAGAATGAGCGCCAGCCAGGCAAGCCCGATGCCGGCGGCGACGACGCAAAGCGCCATCATCACCGAATTTCTGGCTTTGCGGCGGCTGTGGAGCGATGAGGATGTCGACATCGGTCAGGCTCCCGTACGGGCGTCGATCCGCATCAGCATATAGCGGGCGGCGGCAAGGATCAGGAAAGTGATGACGAACAGGATCAGGCCGAGCGAAACCAGGGAAGAGGTGTAGAGATCGCCGTCGGCCTCGGTGAATTCATTCGCGATGGTCGCCGAGATGGTCGTGCCCGGCGCGAACAGGGAGGCGCTGATGCGGTGGGCGTTGCCGATGACGAAGGTCACCGCCATGGTTTCGCCGAGCGCGCGGCCGAGGCCAAGCATGACGCCGCCCATGATACCGATGCGGGTATAGGGAATGACCACGCGCCGGGTCACTTCCCAGGTCGTGCAACCGATGCCGTAGGCCGATTCCTTCAGCACCGCCGGCACCGTATCGAAGACGTCCTTGGTGATCGAGGTGATGAAGGGCAGCACCATGATGGCGAGGATCAGCGCCGAGGTCAGAAGGCCGATGCCGTAAGGAGGGCCGGCGAAAAGGCTGGATAGTCCCGGCACGCCGTGGAAGATGTTGATGATGAAGGGCTGTATCGTCGTCTGCAGGAACGGCGCGAACACGAACAGGCCCCAGATGCCGTAGATGATCGAGGGAATGCCGGCCAACAGCTCGACCGCTATGCCGATCGGGCGCCTGAGCGGGCGCGGGCAGAGTTCGGTGAGAAACACGGCAATGCCGATGCCGATCGGAACCGCGATCAGGATGGCGATGGCCGCCGTGACCAGCGTGCCGTAGATCGGCGCCAGCGCGCCAAATTTTTCCGTTACCGGATTCCAGCTTTCAGTCGTCAGGAAAGAGAACCCGAAGGACGACAGGGCCTGCCATGAGCCGGCAAACAGCGAGATTGCGACACCACCGAGGATGACCAGCACAAGAATTGCGGAAGCGCGGGTGAGTCCGCGGAATATGGCGTCTGTGAGCGCGAAGCGCCGCACCGTAGCTTCCCTGGCCCGGGCTGCAGATGATAGCATGGCATCGGAAGCGATGGTCATTGGGTCCTCGCGATTGAAGGCAACAGGGAGGGCGCCGTCGACGCCCTCCCTGGAGGAGATTACATAGCCGAGTAGAGCGGCTTGCCGTCGCTGCCGACGACTTCCTTGGCCCACATGGCCTTGACGCTCTCGACCACCTTGTCGGGCATCGGAACGTAGTCCAGCTCGCCGGCCATCTCGTCGCCCTTGTCGTATGCCCAGGCGAAGAATTTGAGCGCTTCGCCGGTGGTCGCCGCGTCGTCCGGCTTCTTGTACAGGAGGATCCACGTCGCCGCCGTCATTGGCCAGGACTCGGCGCCCGGCTCGTTGGCGAGGATGACGCCATAGCCCGGCTGCGAGCTCCAGTCGGCATTGGCCGCTGCCGCCGAGAATGCCGCCGCGGTGGGTTCGACCTTCTTGCCGTCCTTGTTGATCATATCGGTGTGGGTGAGCTTGTTCTGCTTGGCATAGGCGTATTCGACATAGCCGATCGCGCCGCCGGTCTGGGAGACGTTGTTGGCAACGCCCTCATTGCCCTTGGCGCCGATGCCCACGGGCCATTCCACGGCCTTGTCGACGCCGACCTTTTCTTTCCAGTCCGCGCTGACGTCGCCGAGGTAGTATGTGAAGTTGAACGTCGTGCCCGACCCATCGGAACGGTGAACGACCGCGATCGCCTGCGAAGGCAGCTTGACGTCGGGATTGAGCTTCTTGATCGCCTCGTCATCCCAGCTCGTGATCTTGCCGAGGAAGATGTCGGCCAGCGTCGGGCCGTCGAGAACCAACTCGCCCGGCTTGATGCCTTCGAGGTTGACGACGGGAACGATGCCGCCCATCACCATCGGGAACTGAGCCAATCCGGACGATTCAAGCTCTTCGCCTTTCAGCGGCGCATCAGAAGCGCCGAAGGTAACGGTCTTGGCTTTGATCTGCTTGATGCCGCCGCCGGAACCGATCGACTGATAGTTAAGCCCAATGCCGGTGTCTTTCTTGTAAGTGTCGGCCCACTTCGCATAGATCGGGTAGGGGAAGGTGGCGCCGGCGCCGGAGATGTCCGCGGCGAGCGCGGCGGACAGGGTGAGGGTAGTCGTCGCCGCAGCCATTGCAATCGCAACGGCCGCCGAGCGGATGAAATGTCTCATGTGGCCTGCTCCTGTTCGGAATATGGTCTCTCGGCGCCATTCCTCCGGCGCCCGCTGAGGCCAATAGCCCCCGATTATTACAGTCGCATGACAGTTTCATGTCGCTCCGGTAACGTCGTCCAGCCGGGTTAAGAAGGAACGGCCGCGGGCTTTGTCGGCATGGGCCGCGGTTTGCCGCTGGAATCAGCAGCTTGCGTGAATTCCGGCCGGCTTTGTCCGCTCGACGATAGCAGCCACTGACCTTGAGAAGAAAAAAGCCGGACGGGAGCGCGTTGCATGCAGCCAGAACGTGTCATGGCCGCGCCATCGCCGAAACAGGTCCGTTGGGGTAAATCTGACCCTGTTTCTTGCCGGCGGTCGCTGCTCCCGCCCGTAACTGGAGGAGCGGAACTTCGAATATCCCATTGTCGCGACTGAGCGCGCCATTGGGTATGGTGCGATCGCACCATGGCCTTACGCTGGAAGCGGTGACGAATCGCAAGGTTTTAACTCGCCTCGCGCTGGACCTCCATCCGCGCCCGACCCGGCGCTCGATCTTTCGAGCGGGGCCTTCGACTGGAAGTGCGACGATTTCTACTTCACCTTACCTACTCCCTCTGCACTATTCCGCCGGTTGTCGGTTGGGCCGAAGCAGCGTTATAAGCTTGCAGGGGTGTTGCTGATGTTTCGACGGATTCTGCCTGTCTTCCTGTGCCTGGCGCTGCTTCTGGGAACCGGCTGTGCGCGCAGCTATGACGGCACCGTGATCATTCCCAAGCCGCTCGATGTTCGCCGTTTCTGGGACCGGCCTTCTCCGCAGGCGCAAGCCGAACAGTCGCAGCTGGAGACCGATGTCTTTCCTGTGGCGCCTCAAACGCCGAAAAGGCCGGCGGTGCGCCGGAGCGCAGCTTCCGTTGCAGCGCCACGAAGGAAGGTCGCCAATCCGCCCATGCTGTCATCGGAGCCGGCGAAGCCGCTCACCTGCAGGAATGTCAGCCAGCCCGGCAAACGGGCCCGCATGGTCTGCGAATAACCAACCGGCCGTCGGTCGATGCGTGCGGCTGTAGGCCTTGAAGCGGCTATCCGGCCAGCCGTTCGCCGTCTCGGGACATCGCCTGCCGTGGTCAGTCCGCCGGGAAAAAGGCCGGCCCGACCACTCTCACCGGCCGCGCGCCGATCGCTCTTTCGACCGACTGATGCTGGGCAGCCCCTGGTACCTCGGCAACCAGCGTTTTTTCCCCTGCGAGAGCGGTACCGGCGGTTTGGATCCCGGATTCAGGAACTTCCGCGACGATGCCAAAATCCGGCTTTGCCGTCGGCAACGGAATGATGGCGTTGCTCATGTTGGCCGGTGTCACGGTTCGTGCCCTGAGTTCGGCGACGCGCTGGTAATAGCGCTTGACATCGCAGGCCTTGAAGTTCGCGTCGTCGCGGTACCTGAAGGCGGTCGCAAGCTCCACATAGGGCTTTTGCGTCTCGAGCGCGATCATCTCTTCGGTCTCGCGGGTGGCATCGCTCAGCGTATAGAGTTCGACGCCGGCATCGTCGCAGATATAGCGGCACTGATCGACCGTTTCCTTCAGATCGTCGTTCTTGGCGAACTGCGATTTTGGCGCGGGGAAGAAATATCCGTCCGACAAGCGAACGCAAAACAGCATCCGATTGCCACCCATTATTGCGCCTGCGGACTGAGGTTTTGGTGCTGTGCGCTGCTGTGCCTGCGGCTGGTTCTGCTGCGCCTGCTGCTTCTTGGCAGCGGGGGCGGCGCAGCCTAGCGCGACGAACCTGGCCTTCAGGCCGGAGGTGTCCCTGCCCGAATTCGACAGTCTGGCGATCTGCCGTTGCACCTCCGCCTTGCTGCTTACGAGGTCGGCGCAGGGGTTGAAGAAGAACCCGGCCGTTTTCGCCGTGCATCGGCGCTGTCTCTCCAGCCTTTGAATCGCGGCGAGTTGCCGGCGTAGTTGGGCAAGCTCGGGGCTGGTCCCGGCGCCACGCCCCGCCGAAAGCAATTGGCTCCTGATCGCGCCGCAGCTATCCGCATAGGAGGAGGACGTGCCGAGCGCAACGGCTATTGCCGACACCAGCATCAGAATCGTGAGAAGCCAGAAGCGTGTCATTGGAGCGACCATTGTCCTTGTTGCGCCGAGAACAGGATTTCTTTGTCGACTATGGATAAGTACTGGCTAAATCAGGTTTACCTAATTGAAGTAGACCGCACCGCCACCAGAGACTTTAGTTCTAGTGTATTATATCCGCTGGCGTAAATTCAATATTACATTTTTATTTCAAGATTGAGACGAACCGGCAGCAACGCCGGCGAACTCGCGCCACGGCGAAGTTTGAAGCACCCGGCCGGATCCGCACCGCGATCAATCCGGCGTTACCGGCCGGCCGTTGCTGAAACCTTAGCCCCACGTTCGGCGTTGAGCGGCCAAGGAGGAGACCGCAAATGTCGATTCATTTCACTGTCGCGGGCCTGACCAGGAATCTGTTCCATTCACTTGGGCTGGACCATGAACGCACACCGAGGCCGCTCGACCACGAGCAGAGGCTTTTGCTGGAGTGCTATCTCGCCGGCCAGATTCCGGAATCGGCCTGGAGCGACTATGTCTTCGAAATGCCGGAACTGGCGCGACATGTCGAGGCCAGACGAAGCCGCCACTAAAGCGCATCGCGGTCGACCCGGCCTCATGCGACGCGCTTAGGTTCTTGTTTTATGCATGTCGTTGTCGCAAAACCGCTGCACACTTTTGCTCGACATGCGCTAGATCCCGAAAAGTAGAATCCGGTTGTCGGAAAAGATCAAGGCGAAGCCTGCACTCGCGTTGCAGGCTGTTTTTGTTTGGGCGAGTTGAATTGCAGAGTGAACACCTTGCCCGGGATGCCTTCAGCCAGCGCCGGTGAAAGGCTCAACGGCAGGCAGTGGTCCACGGCCGCAATCGCCGCGTCGACAAAAGCTTGCCGCGCCTTGTCGTCGCCGGCCACGCGGATGGCGGTCGGCTTGGGCCGGCCGATCAGCGTGCCATTGCGCCTGAAGCTGAAGCTCAGGGTGACGGTGGAATTCCCGGCATTCGCTGGGGGGGTCCAGCACGCCTGGATGGCAGCCCCGACCTCGGGCATGGTGTTGAGCGTCGCTGCATTCGATTGACCGGCTGCACCCGCCAGCATGGCGCCTGCAATCACCACCATTCCAGCAATGCTTTTCATGACAGGGCCTCTGTCCTTGAACCGCCCTCGAGGACGTGACTAACTTCGATGGTAGGGCCGACATCGGCGATGACAAGGTGCCAGCAACGCGCTTCATCAGCCATGCAGGCGTCGGGAAGCGCCGTCGACCGCAACTTCGGCAGGGCTGCAACAAGCAAAAGGCCGGCGAGCAGCCGACCTTTGCTTTCCATCCGCGCCAGTACATCCGTGGTCGCGGGCTGGAGGTGGATACAGTAGAAAGGGTTTCGGTTAACGAAACCTTAAGCTCCCCACATCGTGCAAACAGGGGAGAGTAAAAAGAATTACCCCAGATCGTTACCGGCTCCTGCAGAACGTACGGACGATCGCCGGCCTGCACGTGCCTCAGGCGTTGGCCTGCGACCGCACATAGGCGATATAGCCGCGCACATCGCCGGCCGGCTCGGCATAGGCCTTGCCGAGCTTCTTCTCGATCGCCGTCATATAGTCTTTTGCCCATTGGGGCAGCGCATAGTCGATGACGGCGAGGAACTCGAGCGTCGCCGCCAGACGGATGTCGGCGATCGACGGGTTCTTGCCGCCGATGAACGGCTTGCCGTTCCTGAAGAAGCTGTGAAAGACCTCCAGCGGCTCGGCAATTGCGGCCGCCGCGGCCTTCTGGGCTTCCGATTTCCTGTCGGGATGAGCGTCGCTGTGGCCGACCTCGCCGGCATATTGCGGGAAATTCAGTGCTGGATAGGTGGCGCGCGCCACATAGGGGTAGAGCGTGCCGATCAGGTAGAACATGGCACTGTCGATCATTGCCCGCTTGGCGGGTTCCTTAGGGTACAATTTTTCCAGCCCGTGCTTGTTGGCGAGGTACTGCATGATGGCGCAGCTTTCCCACAAGACACCTCTCGGCAGGCCCTTGTCCTCGATCATCGGGGTCAGGTGGGCCGGGTTTCGCGCCATATATTCAGGCGAGCGCGTGTGGCCCCATACGTCGGTCTCGGAATGGTCGAGCCCGGCCGCGCGCGCAAACACCCGTACGCTCATATTGTTGACGCTCGGCTTCAGCATGCTGAGCATCAGCGCGGGTTTTTTCGCTGATTTCGCTACGGCCTTCCGCGCGGACTTCGCGGATGCCTTGGCTGCAGGTTTTGCGGCGGCTTTCGTTGCCGACTTGGCGGACGCTTTCGACGCCTTGGCAGCAGGCTTTGTCGCGGCCTTGGCAGCTGGTTTCGGAGCGGCCTTGGCGGCCGGCTTCTTCGCACTCTTCGTTGTCGTCTTTGCCATTGTGTCCTCCCTTTGTTTGGCCTGTCGTCAGTATGGATCTTTCGGAGCGCGGTCTTCCGACAAGGTCGCGCGGGAGCGCTCGACAAGCGCCTGGATCGCGTCGGCGAGATGCACCTCGGCTATTGCGTAGTCGCCGCGCGCGACGCGGATCTTGTGCGCCTGCATCAACACGTCGGCATGGGTGAAGCCCGCCGGCGGCTCGAAACGGTAGGAGGCGAGCTCGATCAGCAGGCCGAGCGGATCCTCGAAGTAGATCGAGTCCATGAAGCCGCGATCCTTGACGCCGCTGTGCTTGATGGCGCGCTCGTCGAGCCGGCCGACCGCCTGCAAAAAGGTGACGCGCGACACCGCGAAAGCGATGTGATGGACGCAGCCCGTATCGGTTGGCGTGCGCCGCTTGACCGGCGTGCGGCTCTCGTCGGTGAAGACGGTGATCAGCCGGCCGTCGCCCGGATCGAAATAAAGATGGCTTTCGCTGGCTTTGTCGAGGTTGGGCTGCTCGAAGATGAAAGGCATGCCGAGCACGCCTTCCCAGAAATCGATGGAGCTCTGGCGATCGGCGCCGACCAGCGTGATGTGATGGACGCCTTGTGATTGCAGCTTCTGCATCTGACTCCTCCCGGCCACGCCGTCTTGCCGCCGAACGGAAGTTCGGATGCCCAGTCGCGCTTGGATCAGCGCCCGGCATGTGACCGCGCCCGGCCTCGCTCGCCTGCGCTCCGCATTCCGCATCCTGCAGGAGTGCGGCCGGAGCTTTGATGAACGGATGCTAATTCAATCCGAGGCGTTGCGCCAGAAGCGCTGAGTTTCAAGAACTCCACGCAGGCGCCAAGAGCGGCACCGGGATCGCGGACGCCTTCGCCGAGCTCGCCGAAACGATCCGTCGCCGGCAGCTGTAATGGTGCGGCAGCCCGCAGGTCGCTGGGTTTCCCGAGCGGCCGGTTTGGCGACGGCAGGTCAAAGGGGCCTCGTTGACGCATGCCGCGCCTGGTTCGGATTACGGGCATCCGCGGCCCTTAGATGAAAATCACATATTCTTCATCGGCACGTCGGGATCGACATGTCCCCCATCGGCAGTGATCTTCAGCCGTGAGAGGTAGTGCTCCCATCCCCTTCGGTGGCTGTCACGCTCCTTTGCGTTCGGCAGTCCGCTGTGCGTGAAGCGGATCAGTGTCCCCGCATCCCTCGCGATCAGGTCGATCTCGACATGGCTGGAGCCGGGCGGCACGGTCTCGTTGTCTTCCCAGCCAAAACTGTAGGCAAGACGGTGGACCGGGATCACCTCGGTGAACTCACCGCGGGCCATATGGCGACCACCGACATTGACGAGGAACAGACCGCCCGGCGATGCATCCAAATTCGCTTCGGTCCCGATCCATCGCACGATCTGGTCCGGATCCGTCAAAAGCGCGAACACGGTCGCTTGTGGCGCGGCGACCTCAATCTCTGTGTAAACCGATTCCGCCATCGCTCACTCCAGGTCACATCCGCATCGAATACCGTGCATGATTGAAGCGAATGTGGGGAGTTGCAAGAAGATGTTCGAGGCGTAAGCATAAGCCTGTGCCGAGTGACCTTCTGCCGATGCTTCTCGCAAACTCGCTTTCATTCCTTCTGGACGACGCCGCGCATATTGGCGACGGTGGGCGACTTCTATTGCAGCTCTCAACGCATTTGATGGAAGACGGCCTGCCGATCATCGCCGGCGCGCTGGCGCAGGATGCTCCCGACCCGATCATTTCACGCCGCATCTGGCTCTGGCGAGCGCCTGGGAATGAAGTGGTCGAGGCTTTGGGCATAGGCGCCGACCGCCAGAATGCCGATCCCCGGCTCGTGCTGCGGGAGTGGCTTGGCACGACGCGGGCGATGGTGTTCGACGAGCGAGCGGGCGGTGTCGCACCGACTTTGGTGTGGGCGTTCGATCATACTCCGGATGAGGCGCAGTCAGAGCTGCTGCGGCAAATCTCCCGGTTTGCTGCGGCTCCGATGACCGCACTCGCAGAACGGTCCGCGAAACGCGCATTGCTCGAAGCATATTTGGGAAAGCGCAGTGCAGCACATGTGCTCAACGGTCATTCTCGTCGAGTAAAGGGAGAGACGATACGGGCTGCGCTTCTGTGCGCGGACCTTCGAGGTTTCACCGATCTATCCGAGGTTCATGATGCAGACGAGATCGTATTGGTACTTGATGCCTGGTTCGATTGCGTCGCGGGCGCGGTGCACGCATTTGGTGGTGAGGTTCTCAAGTTTATAGGTGATGGCGTCCTCGCGATTTTCCCGATTGGCGAGCGCGCTGCAAATGCCGCATGTGACGCTGCGGTACGCGCCGTGAAGGCCACGCGCGCCGGGATAGATCATCTCAACCAAACTCGGCGCCGCAATGGCGGCCCTGAGCTCGGATATGGCATTGGCCTGCATGTCGGCGAGATACTCTGGGGGAACATCGGCACTGCCGGCAGGTTGGACTTCACCGCGATCGGCAAGGCTGTAAATCTTGTCAGCCGCATCGAAGGGCTGTGCAAGCCGTTGGGACGGACGGTGCTCGCGTCGACAGTGTTCGAGGCAGAAACTACCGAGCCGATGATCGCCATGGGCAGTCATCCGCTCGGAGGAATAGCAGGCGCGCAAACACTTTTCGGCTTGCCGGAATAGATCGAATGGTTGAGCCCGCCGTGGATGTGTCGTTCGCAGCATATCTTGGTATCGTGCGAAGCCATGACTGAGAGAAATTCGAACGGCAAAGAAGCTACGATACTGCAACTGGAGTATGGCGCGTTTAGAGCCCAGCCATGCCGTCGGCATGCTTGCCGATCGCGTCGCCGGGGCCGTGGATAGTGCGCTGAGTCAAATCAGCCGGACAGCTTCAAACGGACGGAAGCCCGAATCCTCGCCAATCAGGCATCGGACATGCGGCGGGCAGCGTCACGGAACGGATAGTCGACACGGACGGCGCCATCTTGTTTCCTGAGGACCCAATACTCACATATGTCGCCCCCGTTTCGGGGCCGGGATACTTGAGCTATATTTCAGGGAAGGAGAACAACATGGGTGGCGTTAAGGTGGCAATGAGGCGCTTCCCCGCTGCCGCTATCGCTGGCCCCGAGCCGTGCCATCGGATGAAAGCTGCATCCTTGCCGGTAATGTCCTTCACCGATTTCAACAGGGTTCATGGACCGCTCGAAGCGCCCGATAATGGTCGCAGGTAGGCGATAGCAGCGGCCGGACAATGCTCTTGTGAAGCTGAGGCCGTAGCGTTGGTTTCCCGCTAAACAACGCTACCAGACATTTAAGTACGACCGCGTAGGATCGATGGTCTTGCGAATTTTTGGATTCGGCAACGCGACAGCTACTCCCAGAGGGATATTCCCTCTTGCGTTAAGGCTCGTTGCACAGCCGCTCGCTCCTCCAACCGACGTGCATGAGAGGTCCAAGCGGGGTAGGTATTTCGCATGTCTACGGCCATGCGATTTCCCCACCTGTAGAATACGAGCAAATACGGATCAACTATTGAATAGGACTCTCCTACGGCCCAATCTCGATCCGTCAACTTGGATTCTATAAGCGCAAACGCGGAAGCCAAGTGCTCCTTTCCTTTATGAACCAAGGGCTCGTACATCGATTGATCCGGTAAGAAAAAGTCGGCGCGCCAGATCATTCGGACGGCGACCGCGTGAACCGCACTCGATAGCCAGTTAAACCATTCGATGGAACGGATGATGTTTTCTGCATTCGCTCCCAGGAGCCGCGCGTCTGGATTCGTCAGGCCCAGGTGAAATAAGATTGCCGGCGCTTCAGTGAGAGTGAAATTGTCGGCAATGAGAACAGGGATTCGCCCTTTCGGGTTTAAGCGGTGAAATTCGTCGGTCTTGGCTTCGGGATGACCTGGCGACATCAACGCCAGCGAATAGGGCCTTCCAATCTCCTCCATGACGATGTGAGGTGCAAAAGAGCAAGAGCCTGGCGCAGCATGAAGTGTGTAATGCATCAATTCCTCCGAAAACCGCATCTTACCTGTTTCAATCTGTACTAAGTTGCCAACGACGTCTTGCTGTTGTTTAGCGTACTTCCAACGCTACGGCCTCAAGCTCTTCCGCAGCCGCCATGAAGCGGTCGATCTCGGCCTGTGCAAGTTGCTTGGATGGTTTGGTTCTGGCCATTTTGCGATCTCCGTTAAGTGGATCGCCGCACCGGCGCAAATGAGGACCATATTCCTAATTCGACCGCAAGAGTTATTCTGCCAGATGGTCCTGATCGATCTTGGCAATTACCCCCTCAAGAGCCTGGACTGCGCGCCTCGATATCTCAACATGAGCAGCCGTGGTATCGACTTTTCCCTTGCCTGGCTGAACAGTCCAAATGCCCGTTTTCCCTGCTTCGGCATTGGTGATGAACCGGCGCTCCTCTTCGAGCTGCTGGCTAAGTTCTTCGCGGAAAGCCTTCCACTGGTCTTTCGTTGCGGCCATCGGGTCTCCTTCCTCGCTGCCTTTCGGCTGAAAGTGACGCAGCTCTGCCGGGCGCGCAAGCGCCCCTCAACGGTTTGCCGCCTCCCCGCGAAGGGAGTTAGACCAAGTGTGAGGACGACTCCGTTCTTGTTAGGTAACGATCGACGAAGCTGGGCTCTGCGTCGCCATACACAAATTTCTTCGCTGTGGAGATGGTGGAGATGTTCGTGGCGTCTACCACGCGCCTATCGGGCATCTTAGCGATGTTTTCTGCGATTGACCGCGCGTTTGTTGCGAAAAAGGCGTGACCAGGGGAGATGGGGAGATTTATGAGACATTTCGGACGGTAGAGGTCTCCAATGCGTTCAAGTGGGTCGTCGCCGAGCATGAGAGGCCGACTTGAATTGCTGACGTCGCGTACTGTCCACCAGAAGGAAAGCAGGCGCTCAATTGGCCGGCTCTCGCCGATCATCTTGGACAAGGTTTCCATGCCAGAATTGGCCAATGCACTAGGTGCGTGATTCTGAGCCCATTCGAGTAGGTTTCGTTCGGGTGCGGACCCTTTTGCAGCGTCGAAGTCTGCATCGGGTTCCGAAAGTATTTTTTGCTGCATCTCTTCAATGCGCTTTGATATCGACGCGACAACATGAGGGACACGCAGCAGCGCCGCGTTCAGATAGATCGCCCACCAGTATCGTTCTTCAATGGAGAGCGATTTTGCCCCTCGAACGACCATCTTCTCGAGGATGGGTGCTGCTTTGTCGTCTACGAAACCGAAAACCCGTTCTTCCACAAGGTGGACCTTGTCCGCGGGGACGTGCTCCAAAGCGTAAAGACCTGGGACGTATCCGGTGGCAGCAGGAGCTACCCCCTTTCTAGTCAGTTTTCCATTGTGCTTGATTCTGCCCCATTGTGTCACATAGCCAGCAGTGTCGGCCCACCGCCGGAGGTGAAACTGCGGCACATAGTGATGGTCCCCATCCTTGCTCAACGGTTTTGCTCAACTGCTTGCCAAGCGGCGCGGCTCACGGCGCTCTAGGCACCTCAAAAATGGATCCTACGAATGGCTTATTTGACCGTTATTTGACGGTTTTACCTGCCGGCCCGCTAAGTAGTTGAAACGATTGGTACGCCCAAGGGGAATCGAACCCCTGTTCCCGCCGTGAGAGGGCGGTGTCCTGACCGCTAGACGATGGGCGCGTTCAAGAACCGGCGATATAGGCTGACGGCTGGGAAAAAGCAACTAGGCTTAAGGCTGCCTGTCGCGCCGGTGAAATATCCGCTGCAAGCCTAGCGTTTTGGCTCGATCAGGTCCCAGAGATTTCCATGGAGATCGGCGAAAACCGCGACCGTGCCATAGGCTTCATGGCGCGGCGCCTCGCGGAACTCGACGCCCCTTTGGAACATCAGCGCATAGTCACGGGCAAACTCGTCGGTTTCGAGGAACAAAAAAACCCGCCCGCCGGTCTGGTTGCCGACGGCGTGCCTTTGCGCATCGCCGGATGCCTCGGCGAGAAGCAGCCGCGCGCCCTGCCCGTTGCCCGGCGTGATCGTGACCCAGCGTTTGCCGCCGCCGAGATCGACATCTTCGGTGAGGACAAAACCCAGCCGGTCGACATACCAGGAGATCGCCTCGTCATAATTTGCGACGACGAGCGCGACCGTGGCAATGCTGCGGTGTTCGGCAAAACCGGTCATTTGTTCCTGATCGAAAAGCGGCCGACGATGCGGCGCTCAGTGGTGTCGTAGACGAAAATGGCGCGGCTGCCGTCGGCCAACTCGGCGTCGATCGACAGGCGATTGCCCGAGAGCGATTGGCTGACCACCCTGGCGCCGACCGGCAGCACGATGTCGCCACTGACCGGCTCGCCTGCCGACACCTGGATGTCGCTCGTCAACGGCGGGGCGGCAGGCGGTGCATTGCGCGCTTTGTAGACAAGCGCCGCGATCACCACCATAAGGGCGAGGAACAGCAGGCCGAGATTGATGGCGACGAAGCGGACGAGCTTCCTCCGCACCTTTTCGACCTCGGGGTCGAGCGGCTTTTCCTCGTCTTCGTCGGCAAGCGGCTGGGCCATGGCAGCAGATTCCGGAACTGTTTTCGATGAGCGCTCATAACGAAGAGGTCAGACAATTAATAGGGGCCAGACAGATCGTGCTGGAGGCCGGCGCCGATGCGGCCGGCCAACGGCTCGACCAATGGCTGGCGGCCAGGCTCGGCCCCGACATGTCGCGCAGCCGGGTGCAGATGCTGATAAAGCAGGGCGCGGTCAGGATCGGCGGCAGGCCAGCCAGCGAGACGAAGCGCAAGATGGCACAAGGTGACAGCGTGTCGGTCGACATGCCGGAGCCGGAACCGGCGGAGCCGCAAGGCGAAGATATTGCGCTGGATGTCCTCTACGAGGACAGCGAGCTGATCGTCATCAACAAGCCGGCCGGGTTGGTCGTGCATCCCGGCGCCGGCAACTGGACCGGCACGCTGGTCAACGCGCTGATCCATCATTGCGGCAACAGCCTGTCGGGCATCGGCGGGGTGAGACGGCCGGGCATCGTCCATCGCCTCGACAAGGAGACCAGTGGCGTCATGGTCGTCGCCAAGACCGATCGCGCCCACAAGGCGTTGTCGGAGGCCTTTGCCGACCACGGCCTGACCGGCGATCTCGAGCGCGCCTATCTGGCGTTGGTCTGGGGCATACCGGCAAGGCCGACGGGGATGGTCGACGCGCCGCTCGGCCGCGCCGCCGACCGGGTACGCCGCGCCGTGGTGCCGCAAGGCCGCGACGATGCCCGCCACGCCATAACGCATTTCACCGTCATTGAGCGCTTTGGCGAGCAGCAGCAGGAATTCGCCACGGCGAGCCTGGTCGAATGCCGGCTGGAAACCGGTCGCACCCACCAGATACGCGTCCACATGGCCCATATCGGCCATCCGGTGATTGGCGACCCCGAATACGGCCAGGCTTTCCGCACCAAGGCCAACCGGTTGCCTGCGCCGCTAACCAGCAAAGTGAAAGCATTTCCGCGACAAGCGTTGCACGCCCGCCTCCTTGCATTTCGGCATCCGGATACCCATTTATCGATGAGGTTCGAAGCACCGATACCGTGGGACATGGAGAACCTCGTCGACGGCTTCCGCAAGCTTTGAACCAACCACCTGAAAACCTGACCGGCGTTGTTCACTTCAGCGTGACACACTGTTTCGTGTTGAACAAATGCCTGTCTTTCTGGTTTTGTTCCTATATATGTCGGTTGGCGCGAATGTGCCTTTGGCATTCGCGCCACATGCCTGCCGCGTTTCGGGGGCATCACTCCAATAGAGAGGGGGCGCTATAATGGCCCAGTCACTACCCAGTATCGTTTCCGGCGAAGGCGGCCTCAGCCGCTACCTGGAAGAAATCCGCCGTTTTCCGATGCTTCAGCCGCAGGAAGAGTACATGCTCGCCAAGCGCTACGCCGAGCATGAGGACACCACGGCTGCGCACAAGCTCGTCACCAGCCACCTTCGGCTCGTCGCCAAGATCGCCATGGGCTATCGCGGCTACGGCCTGCCGATCGGCGAGGTGATCTCGGAAGGCAATGTCGGCCTGATGCAGGCCGTCAAGAAATTCGAACCGGAGCGCGGCTTCCGTCTCGCCACCTATGCGATGTGGTGGATCAAGGCCTCGATCCAGGAATACATCCTGCGCTCGTGGAGCCTGGTTAAGATGGGCACCACCGCCAACCAGAAGCGCCTGTTCTTCAACCTGCGCAAGGTGAAGGGCAAGATCCAGGCGCTCGACGAAGGCGATTTGAAGCCCGACCAGATCACCGAGATCGCCACCCGGCTGAACGTCTCGGAAGCGGAAGTCGTGTCGATGAACCGTCGTCTGTCGGGCGACGCCTCGCTCAATGCGCCCATCCGGGCAAGCGAAGGCGAATCCGGCGAATGGCAGGACTGGCTGGTCGACGACCACGAAAGCCAGGAAGAGATGCTGATCGAGCAGGACGAGCTGGAAAACCGGCGCGGCATGCTGTCGGGCGCTCTTGCCGTGCTCAACGACCGCGAACGCCGCATCTTCGAGGCGCGCCGCCTCGCCGATGAGCCGTTGACGCTGGAAGAGCTGTCGGCCGAGTTCGATATCAGCCGCGAGCGCGTGCGCCAGATCGAGGTGCGCGCATTCGAGAAGGTGCAGGACGCGGTCAAGGCCGCGGCCAAGCGCCAGATGCAGGCGCTTCGCACCATCGAGGCGCAGCCGGCGGCGTAAAGCCTCCCGATAGAAACAAATAACGGCGGCGCCACGTAACTGGCGCCGCCTGTATTTTAGAGGGTTGCCAGTTCCGCGGCGCCTTCGCGGATGTCCGATCCACTGCCACAAACTGCTCAGTAGCCTCGCCATCGTGTCCGCAGACGATCTCATCGATAGCGGCATTACCGCAATTTTCCCCAAGCCCTGGAAACCGCAACGCTGCAAGCTGTGGCGGCAATGTTCCGGCGCCGACACGGGCTTCCGTTGCAAAATTCCACAAGGCGGCGCTTGCGGCAGGCGGGCGACAACGGGCCGCCGGGCCGCGCCGGGCAGTTGAACTCGTCTGTTCGGAAACGAAAGGCAGTATGACGATGACGATTTCTCCGTTTCTGACCGCTCTCGGATCCGAAGGTCCCCCAGCCGACCGAGCGAAAGACATGGACCTGTATGGATGGCTAATTGGAAGCTGGGAAATGGACACGGTCCACTACCTCGATGACGGGACAATCCAGAAATGGAATGGAGAATGCCATTTTGGCTGGGTGCTCGAAGGCCGCGCGGTTCAGGACGTTTGGATCAGGCCCAAGCGCCCTGCTCCGTCCGCGATGTATGGCACAACCTTGCGCATCTTCGACCCTGGGATCGATGGCTGGCATATCATATGGAACGACCCGCTCAACCGGGATCACTCGCGCCAGATCGGCCGGGCCGAGGGTAAGGACATTGTCCAGCTCGGCAATGACTCGCGCGGTCTGAAAACTCGATGGCGTTTCACTGAGATCACTGCCAACAGCTTCCATTGGATCGGCGAGGAAAGATCTTCCGAGAGCGATCCTTGGCAAATCACGTATGAACATTTAGCCCGCCGAACAAAACCCTGACGCTGGACTAAACACTTAGTTGGCGTCTGCGCCGCTCCTCATCCGGCTGCCGCCACCGTCTTCCCGCATGGACCTCTCGGATTCAAACATCGCAAAAATCGAATCTGGATCAATAACTTGGATGACCATCGCAGAGTTTGAATGGCATTGTAGTGCCAACGACCCATCTCCTCACAGGCAATCGAGCGGAAATTTCAGATAGCGCCGCCCGTTGGATTCCGGTTCCGGCAGGCGTCCGCCATTCATATTGACCTGCAGCGCGTGCAGGATCAGCCGCGGCATCGGCAACGTCCTGTCGCGGGCTTGGCGGAGCGCGACGAAGTCGGCTTCCGTCTTGCAGCCGGCAACATGGATGTTGCCGCCTTTCTGTTCCGCGACCGTGCTTTCCCAGCGCGCTTCGCGGTCACCCGGCTGGTAGTCGTGACCGACGAACAGACGTGTCTCGTCCGGCAGTGCCAGGATGTCCTCGATCGAACGCCAGAGCCGCTCGGCGCTGCCGCCGGGAAAGTCTGCCCTTGCGGTGCCGCTGTCCGGCATGAACAGCGTGTCGTGGATGAAGGCGGCGTCGCCGATGACGTAAGTAATCGAGGCCAGGGTGTGGCCCGGCGAAAACAGCACTCTTGCCGGAAGGCCGCCGACCGAAAAAGTCGCGCCGTCGGCGAACAGCCTGTCCCATTGCGAACCGTCGGCGGGGAATTCCGGCCAGTTGTAGATCACCTTCCACAATTTCTGGACGTCGATGATCCTCTCGCCGATTGCCGTCGGCGCTCCGGTTCTCCCCCTCAGATAATGGGCGGCGGACAAATGGTCGGCATGCGGATGCGTGTCGAGGATCCACTCGACCTCCAGCCCGCTTTCCCTGACGAAGTCGAGCAAGGCGTCGGCGTTTTTCGTTGCCGTTGCACCGGACCTTTCGTCGAAGTCGAGCACCGGATCGATAATGGCGCATTTGCGGGTCGCCATGTCGGCGACCACATACTGGACGGACCCGCTCGGCTTGTCATAGAAGCCGGTGACCTGCGACCTGGCCGATAATGCGTCCAATCCCAGCCCCCTTGATCTCTCACCGTGGCAGGAATGATTTTCTCAGCCACGGCAAATGAAAGGCATGGTTGTCCGTCAACCAGGCGTCGTCAAGCACCCCGTGCTCACACGGCTAGGAAAACCAAAAATTTCTCCGTGCCGCCTCTGCTTGCTCAGGCGGAAGGCTGCTTGGTTTTCCTGAGATATGGCAGGATTGTCTCGTAGGCGCCGAAGCGCTTGATGGCATCCTCATTCGAGACAGCAGCGGTGATGATGACGTCCTCGCCCTGCTTCCAGTTCGCCGGCGTCGCCACCTGGTGCTTGGCGGTCAGTTGCATGGAATCGATGGCGCGCAGGATTTCGTCGAAGTTGCGGCCCGTCGTCATCGGATAGGTGAGGACCAGCTTGATCTTCTTGTCGGGCCCGATGACGTAGACCGAACGCACCGTGGCATTGTCGGCGGGCGTGCGGCCCTCCGAGCTCTCGCCGGCACCCGCCGGCAGCATCTCGTAAAGCTTGGCGACCTTGAGATCCTTGTCGCCGATCAGCGGGTAATTCACCGAATGGCCGGTCGCCGTCTTGATGTCGTTCTGCCACTTTCCATGGCTTTCGACGGGATCGACCGAGATGCCGATGATCTTAACGTTGCGCTTCCTGAACTCGCCTTCGAGCCCGGCCATCGTGCCGAGTTCGGTTGTGCAAACCGGCGTAAAGTTCTTCGGATGGCTGAACAATACCGCCCAGCCGTCGCCGATCCATTCATGGAAGCTGATCGGTCCTTGCGTGGTCTCAGCGGTGAAGTCCGGCGCGATATCGTTGATGCGGAGGCTCATGACATGTCCCTACCTTGTGAGTGCAGATCGCAGCCGGCGTTGACCGGCGCTGCTTTTGCCTTTCTACCACTCCGGCGTCATCCTTCAAACGGCTGTTGCGCCGGCATCGAGGCCGGCGGCGAAATATTTTCATAGCTTCTCGGCAAATGCAGCAGGAATTTTCGCTGCGCTGGCTCAGGCCTTGCTCACTGCTAACGTCGTCGTCAGGTCTTCCATGCGCTGGGCCAACGCGCCGAGCGCCCCGGTCAGCACGGAATCGTTCTTGTCGGCCTTGGTCAGTGCGTCGTCGCGCGTCTTGCGCAGCGTCAGCACTTCGCTTTCCATGCCCTTGACCCGCTTTTGCAGTTCTGAAAGCTCGTCCATGACCATGATGCCGGCCATCACGGTCAGCCTCTGGTCGCCGATCTCGCCAAAAGAATCCTTCAGATGCGAGACATAGCGGTCGAAGCGCTCGGCAAGATCGATCAGATGCTCTTCCTGGCCCTCGTCGCAGGCCATCCGATACTGCTTGCCGTCGATGGAAACCGTGACTTGTGCCATTGGCCTACCTGTCCAGTACCGCGCGGATGGTCTCCATGGCTGTCACCAGCCTTCGCGACACTTCCTTGTTGGCATCTTCCAGCCGTTCGGCGCGGGCCTCGGAATTGTCGAGTTCCTGCGCCAGCCGCGAGCGGTCGGCGTTCATCCGCTGCACTTCGGCCTCGGCTTCCGAATAGTCCCGCTCGTGCTCGAGCTTGGCCGCGACGGCGTTTTCCAGCCCTTCGATGGCCTTACCCAGCCTGGCAATGACTTCCTTGAGGGTCGTTTCCCCGGTCATGGCTTTCGTCCTGCGCCCTGCCCATCACCGAATCATCCACGTTCAGAACGCGTTATCCCTGAAACATTACGCGCCGTGTGAACCGCACGTCAATAAAGCGATCGCGACTGTCCCCTGCTAACGCTAATGTAAGTGGTGCATGGCCATCACAAGACCGGCAAAAGCACACCGATTTGTTGACTAAAAGGCCGCGCCTGCTATGTGTCGCGCACCCTTTTCAAGGGCTTTCCCAAGGCCCAAACCCCCATTTTGGAGGAAGCATGACCTCGCGCGAACAACATGACCGGATGGCCAATGCGATCCGTTTTCTCGCCATGGACGCCGTCGAGAAGGCAAACTCCGGCCACCCCGGGCTGCCCATGGGCTGTGCCGACATCGCCACCGTGCTGTTCACCCGCTTTCTCAAATACGATCCGAAGAACCCGCATTGGCCGGATCGCGACCGCTTTATCCTGTCGGCCGGCCACGGCTCGATGCTGCTTTACTCGCTGCTCTATCTGACCGGCTACGAAGACATCACCATCGACCAGATCAAGCAGTTCCGCCAATTGGGGTCGAGGACCGCGGGCCACCCGGAATACGGCCATGCCGCCGGCATCGAGACGACGACGGGCCCACTCGGCCAGGGCCTTGCCAATTCGGTCGGTTTCGCGCTCGGCGAGCGCATCATGAATGCCGCTTTCGGCAACGATCTCGTCGACCACTACACCTATGTGCTGGCCGGTGACGGCTGCCTGATGGAAGGCGTGTCCCAGGAAGCCATCGCGCTTGCCGGACATCTGAAGCTGAACAAGCTGATCGTCTTCTGGGACAACAACAACATCTCCATCGACGGCCCGGTGTCGCTGGCCGACAACACCGATCAGGTCGCCCGCTTCCAGGCGTCCGGCTGGAACGCCAGCCATATCGACGGCCAGGACCCGGAAGCGATCGCCTATGCCATTGAAGCGGCCCGCCACTCCGACAAGCCGACGATGATTGCCTGCAAGACGACGATCGGCTTCGGCGCGCCGACCAAGGCCGGTACCAACAAGGCGCATGGCTCGCCGCTCGGCGCCGAGGAAATCGCCGGCGCCAGAAAATTCTTCGGCTGGGATTATCCGCCGTTCGAGGTTCCGGCCGATATCCTCGACGCATGGCGTACCGCCGGCCGGGCCGGCGTCAGGGCGCGCACCGACTGGGAAAGCCGCCTTGCCAAGGCCGACACCAAATTGCGCGGCGAATTCGAACGCCGCATCGGTGGCACGCTGCCGGCCAACTTCGATGCTGTCATTGGCGATTACAAGAAGAAGCTCGCCGCCGACAAGCCGAAGGTCGCCACCCGCAAATCGTCGGAAATGGCGCTGGAGGTCATCAACGGCGCCGTGCCCGAAACCATCGGCGGCTCGGCCGATTTGACCGGCTCCAACAACACCAAGACCAGCCAGACCAAGAACATCACTGCCGACGATTACGGCCAGCGCTATGTCCACTACGGCATTCGCGAGCACGGCATGGCGGCCGCGCTCAACGGGCTGACGCTGCATGGCGGCATTATCGCCTATGGCGGCACCTTCATGTGCTTTTCCGATTATGCCCGTCCGGCGATGCGGCTTGCCTCGTTGATGGGCATCCGCTCGATCTTCGTCATGACCCATGATTCCATCGGCCTTGGCGAAGACGGCCCGACCCATCAGCCGGTCGAGCATCTGGCAGCACTTCGCGCCATCCCGAACCACAATGTCTTCCGCCCGGCCGACGCGGTGGAAACCGCGGAATGCTGGCAGCTGGCCATTGAATCGGAAAAGACGCCTTCGACTTTGGCGCTGACCCGGCAGAACCTGCCGACGGTACGCAACGACTTCGTTGCGGAAAACCTCTCCAGCCGCGGCGCCTATGAACTTGCCGCCGCAAGTGGCGAGGCGGCGGTGACAATCTTCGCTTCGGGCTCCGAGGTCGAGATCGCCCTGGCCGCGCGCGAGGCGCTGGAAAAGCACGGCCATGCTACCCGCGTCGTCTCGGTGCCGTGCTTCGAATTGTTCGACAAGCAGAGCGCCGACTATCGCAGCAGGATGATCGGCAATGCGCCGCTCAAGATTGCCATCGAAGCCGGCATCCGTCAGGGCTGGGATTATTTCATCGGCACCGAAGGCATCTTTATCGGTATGACCGGCTTCGGCGCCTCCGGCACGATCGAACAGCTCTATCCGCATTTCGGCATCACCGCCGAAGCAACGGTGAAGGCGGCGGAAGCCCGTCTGCACGGCAAATGAAATTAAGCCCCGATCCGCAAAGGCTGGCATAGCGGTTTTGCCGGCCGGCGGAGCACTAATCGATTTAAATCCGAGCCTCGGCGGCTGGATTCTTTGCCCGTCCGCCGTTATGAAGCTGCGGACTTGATCTTCGGCCCCCAACTCCCAGGGAGAGAACAATGACCGTCAGAGTTGCCATCAATGGATTCGGCCGCATCGGCCGCAACATCCTGCGCGCCATCCACGAATCCGGCCGCAAGGATATCGACGTCGTCGCCGTCAACGATCTCGGCCCGGTCGAGACCAACGCGCATCTGCTGCGCTTCGACAGCGTGCATGGCCGCTTTCCGCATGAGGTGACGGTTGACGGCGATCAGATCATCGTCGGCAAGGAAAAATTCAAGGTCACCGCGATCAAGGATCCGACGCAACTGCCGTGGAAGGAACTCGGCATCGACATCGCGCTCGAATGCACCGGCATCTTCACCGCCCGCGACAAGGCCGCCGCCCATCTGACCGCCGGTGCCAAGCGCGTTCTCGTCTCCGCTCCGGCGGAGGGGGCCGACCTGACCGTCGTCTATGGCATCAATCACGACAAGCTGACCAAGGACCACATCGTCATCTCGAACGCCTCCTGCACCACCAACTGCTTGGCGCCGCTGGCGGCCGTGCTGAATGAGGCCGTCGGCATCGAGAAGGGCATGATGACGACGATCCACTCCTATACTGGCGACCAGCCGACGCTGGACACCATGCACAAGGACCTCTACCGCGCCCGCGCCGCCGCGCTTTCGCAGATTCCGACCTCGACCGGTGCCGCCAAGGCCATCGGCCTGGTACTGCCCGAGCTCAAGGGCAAGCTCGACGGCATCTCCATCCGCGTGCCGACCCCGAACGTCTCGCTGGTCGATTTCAAGTTCATCGCCAAGCGGTCGACCACCGTCCAGGAAATCAACGACGCGGTAATCGCCGCTTCGAACGGCAAGCTGAAGGACATCCTTGCCGTCACTCGTCATCCCAATGTTTCTATCGACTTCAACCACGATCCGCACTCCTCGATCGTGGCGCTCGACCAGACGAAGGTCATGGACGGCAATTTCGTTTCGGTGCTGGCCTGGTACGACAATGAGTGGGGCTTCTCCAACCGCATGGGCGACACCGCTGTCGCCTTCGGCAAGACCATCGCCTGATCGCAGAACCATCTTCTCGACTTGGACAACGCCCGGCTCAGTCCGGGCGTTTTTCGTTGCAGCACGCCCCCCCGAGGCAGCCTCCGCTGCTCGGAGGTGCCAAAACATTCGACTATCGGCAGCGTAGGGCGAAAAGCCGCGCTGCTGCCTTGCAGCGGCCATGTCTTCGCCCCACTCTCCCGTGATGCCGGAGCATATCGACTAGGGGCGACCAACGAATGGAGCATGGTATCTATCTGGTGACGCTCGTTGGCGCAGCACTTGTCGTTGCCGCCGCGTTTTCGAGCCTGATCGCCTTCCGTTTCGGCGCCCCCCTCCTGCTGCTGTTTCTCTGCATCGGCCTTGCCACCGGAACCGACGGTCTCGGAATCCATTTCGACAATGCCCGATTTGCCTATTTTGCCGGCTCATTGGCGCTGGCGGTCATCCTTTTCGATTCCGGCTTCGGCACGCCGCTCAATGCCTTGCGGCAGGCGGCCGGGCCGGCGCTGTCGCTGGCGACCTTCGGCGTCCTTTTGACCACTGGCCTGTTCGGCGCCGCCGCCTATTATTTGCTCGACCTGACATGGCTGGAATCCTTCCTGCTCGGTGCCGCCGTCGCCTCGACCGACGCCGCGGCGGTGTTCTTCCTGCTGCGCGCCGGCGAGATCAATTTGCGCGAGCGCGTGCGTTCGACGCTCGAGGTGGAATCCGGCACCAATGACCCGATCGCCATCTTCCTGACCATCACGCTGGTCGAGGTCATCGCCGCCAACACCCACCCCGAGGCCAAGGTGCTGGTTACCGATCTTGCCGTCGGTTTCCTTGTCAACATGGGGCTCGGTGCGGTCATCGGTATTCTCGGCGGCATGGCCATCGTGCGCCTTGTCGATCGCCTCAATCTAGATCACGGCCTGCTGCCGATCTTCGTGCTGACGCTGTCGCTGATGGTGTTTGCCGCCGCCGGCGCCGTCGGCGGCTCCGGCTTCCTGGCGGTCTATCTCGCCGGCCTGATCGCCGGCAATTCCGATATCCGGGCTGTCACCATCCTCAAGCGCTTTCAGGACGGCATGTCGTGGTTGGCGCAGATCATCATGTTCCTGATCCTCGGCCTGTTCGCGACGCCTTCGCAATTTCCGGCGATCCTGGTGCCGGCGGTGCTGCTCGGACTGTTCCTGATATTTGTCGCACGGCCAGTCGCCGTCTGGCTCTGCCTGGTGCCGTTCCGTCTGCCACGCCCGGAAGTCGCCTTTGTCTCATGGGTTGGCCTGCGTGGCGCCGTGTCGATCCTGCTTGCTATCACGCCGCTGCTCGGCGGTCTTGAGAACGGCCGCCTCATCTTCAACACCGCCTTCATCATCGTGCTGGTCTCTCTGGTCATCCAGGGATGGACCGTCGGGCCGCTGGCGCGCCGCCTCGGCCTTATCGTGCCGGCCCGCCTGGGACCGCTCGACAAGGTCGAATTGGAACTGCCGGGCTCCGCCCATCATGAGCTTCTTGCCTACCGCGTGGCACCCGGCAGCCCGGTGGCGCGCGGCGAACGCATTCCGCGCTGGGCGCGGCCGTCGCTTGTGCTGCGAGACGGACGCTCGATGCGCTTCCAGGATATGGTCCGGCTGGCGGCCGGCGATCATGTCTACATCTTCGTGCCGGACCGCTATCCGCGCCTGCTCGACAAGCTGTTCGCCAGCCGTGCCGTGGTCGATCCCGAGGATGCGGATTTCTTCGGCGCCTTTGCCGTCGATCCGTCACGCTCCGCCGAGGAACTGGAGACCGCCTACGCGCCGGGCCTGACCGAAGCGGAACGCAAGCTCACCATTGGCGATCTGGTCACGGCGCGGCTCGGCGGCCACGCCGAATATGCCGACCGCGTGCTGCTCGGTCCGATCGAGCTGATCGTCCGCGACGTCGACGACAAGGGCAGGATCACCGGCCTTGGCCTATCCTTCGAGCCGACCGCGCCGGTGGCACGCGTTCCGGTGTTCCTCAGCGCCGGCGAAATCCGCGACCGTATCGCCGCCTTCATCCGCAACCGGCGCAAGCCGGCCGAAGCGCGAGCGGTCGAGGCGGTGGCCGAAATGGAACCGGTTCCGCAGCCCGTGGTGGAAAAGACAACTGGCGAAGGCTGACCGCGTCGACCCGAGCCGCGGAGCCCTGCCGCGAGGCTGAAGAATGGTTCGGCAACTGGCGTGGCGAGTCCATGTGGTCCGACATCGCCGGAAATCACCCCGATCGGCCGGCTGCGAGGGCATCTGGCCGAACAGTCGCCAATTCTCCGTGGCTGTACGGCGCGCCATAGGGGGCAGCTTTAATTGTTGCGGGCCGCAACGAACTGCGCCGCTTGTTTCAGAAGCGCGGCTTGTTCGCCATAGGGCTCGAGCAGCGCATGAGCTTGGTCGACGAGGCCATGGAGCTGGTCCCGCGCCCAGTCCGGTCCGTGCAGCGCGACCAGCGTCGCCTTGCCGGCCGCGGCATCCTTGCCGGTTGCCTTGCCCATCTGATGCGCATCGGCGGTCAGGTCGAGCAGATCGTCGGCAAGCTGAAAGGCAAGCCCGATCGCCGAGCCGAATTCGGCCAGCCTTTCGCGGTCGCGCGACGGCGCGCCGGCAACGATGGCGCCCGCTTCGCAGGCAAAGCGGATCAGCGCACCGGTTTTCATCGCCTGAAGCCGGATGATGCCAGCCTCGTCCGGCCGGCTTTGTTCGGCCTCGAGATCGAGCATCTGGCCGCCGACCATGCTGCCGGCCCCTGCGGCGCGGGCCAATGCCAGCACCAGCGCTGCCCTGCGCTCGGCCGGCAGCATTGTCGCCTCGTCGGCAAGGATGTCGAAGGCAAGCGTCAACAAGGCGTCGCCGGCAAGAATGGCTGTCGCTTCATCGAAAGCCCTGTGCACGGTCGGCTGGCCACGGCGCATATCGTCATCGTCCATGGCCGGCAGATCGTCATGGATGAGCGAATAGCAGTGCACGCATTCGAGCGCTGCCGCGACGCGCAGCGCCGGCTCGACGTCGGCTGAAAACAGTGCAGAACTTTCCATGACCAGGAAGGGGCGCAGTCGTTTGCCGCCGTTCAGAACGCCATGTCGCATCGCGGCCATCAGGCGTTCCGGCCGCGCGATCTCGCCTGAAAGCGTGCGTCCGTCGAGCAACCGCCTCAGCAGCGTCTCGAGCGGAACTGCCCGGGCAATAAGTGCAGCCTCGAACGCCATTTGGTCGTCTTTCGTCATGGTCGGGAGCGGTAGCCGACACTCAGACGTTGCGCAAGAAGCCAAGCGCCATTATGCCGGGGGCAGGGAGTAGCGCGGATTGGGTGGCTTGGCGGAACCGATCGTCGATCACGAAACCGAAGGGTTGGACATGGCGAGACCGAGACGCGGCAGCCGCATCGGTCTTCAACGCTGGGTCCGGCGCGGCATCGCTGTCGCCATCGTGCTGGCGCTGATGCCGGTGGTTCTGACCTTTCTGTACCTGCCGTCATTCGTGCACCCGGTGTCGACATTGATGCTGAAGGACCTCGCGACGTTTTCCGGCTACGATCGGCGCTGGGTTTCTATCGATGATGTGGCGCCGGTGCTGGCATATTCGGTCATCATGTCGGAGGACGGGCAGTTCTGTTTCCATCGCGGCGTCGATCTAGGCGAGTTGCGCGGCGTCGTCGACGATGCGCTCGCCGGCGAGATGACGCGTGGCGCCTCGACCATCACCATGCAGACGGTAAAGAACCTTTATCTATGGTCGCGGCCGTTGGGCTCGGTCCGTAAGGTCGTCGAACTGCCGCTGGCCGTCTATTTCGATGCGGTGCTGTCGAAACGGCGGATCATGGAGATCTACCTCAACATCGCCGAATGGGGACCGGGCATCTACGGCATCGAGGCCGCCGCCCAACATCATTTCGGCGTCTCGGCAAAACAGCTGTCGCGCCGACAGGCAGCGCTGCTTGCCGTCACCTTGCCGAACCCGATCGTGCGCAATCCGGCGAAGCCCGGGCCGGGACTGAGGCGGCTTGCCGCGTTGATCGAACGGCGCGCGGGCCGCGCCGGCGCCTATGTCGGCTGCCTGCGATAGTGTCAAAAAAAAACACCGCGACGCTGGCCAAAACGCCATCGGGCGTGTATAGGCAGCCGACTTTCTCAGATTCCGGCCCCTGACGTGGCCCTTTCACGAGGGCCGCCGGGGCGTTTGACCATGTAGTGGAGCATATCCATGGCCGTTCCGAAACGAAAAACCTCTCCGTCGAAGCGCGGCATGCGCCGTTCCGCCGACGCACTGAAGGCCCCGACCTATGTCGAGGACAAGAACTCCGGCGAGATGCGCCGTCCGCACCATATCGACCTGAAGACCGGCATGTATCGCGGTCGCCAGGTGCTGGAGCCGAAGGAAAGCTGAGACAGCTTTCGACGGTTTATTATTGCAAAAGACCGGCCACTGGCCGGTCTTTTTGCGTTCGTCGACAACTGATCGTGTCGACCGGGGCTGACATTGTTGTTTCACGCCGTCTTTGTCCGTGTTTATGGGCCGCACGAAAATTCTTGACGGCGAACGCCGGGCGCACTCTACAAAGATCAGTCCAACCGGAGCCGCCACATGTTCGGTGCCATTCCGCTGCTGATCGTGCCTTTCATTCTCTACAATCTCGGGCTTCTGGGAATATTCGGCAGCGGCGACGACCCGTGGGCGACCGAAATGTTTTCGGTCCGGATGATGTCGGGCGGGGTGTTCTCGATGACCCTCGGCGATCTCATCGTGCTGATCGCATTGATCTTCTTGTTCGTCGAAGTGGTGAAGTCGACGCGAACGACAAATGCCTCGATCATGGACCACCTTTTGTCGACCTTCGTCTTTGTGGCCTATCTGGTCGAATTCCTGCTGGTGAAGGGCGCCGCCCATTCCGTTTTCTTCACACTGATGGTCATAGCACTGATCGACGTGCTGGCCGGCTTTTCGGTGTCGATGCGGTCGGCCAGCCGCGACATCAACATGAATTAAGGATTCCGGCTCAGCCCGGGTCGGCGGTGAAGCCAGCCGCCTCGATGCCAGCGATGGCTGCCGTTTCATCATTGTCCGACGTATCGCCGGAAATGCCGACGGCGCCGATGATCGTGCCAGCCTTATCGCGGATCAGCACGCCGCCGACGACCGGCAGGACGCGTCCGCCCGACACGTCGGAGACGCCGGCTATCAGATGCGGGCGCTCCTTGGCGAAAGCCTCCACCCGGCGCGAGCCCATGCCGATAGCGAGCGCGCCATAGGCCTTGCCGGCCGACATTTGCGGACGCAGGAACGAGGCGCCGTCCTGACGCTGGAACGAGACCAGATGGGCGCCGGCATCGAGCACCGAGACGCCAAGCGGCCTGAGCTTGAGCTCGGCACCCTTGGCAAAGGCGGCGGCGATGATCTCAAGGGCTTTGTCGAGCGTCAGTGCGGTCATGGCCGCCTCCTAAACGCGCCAGTTATCAACCGGCAGAACAGATCGCGGTGAAAACTGTTCCGCGTACGAAACGAAGCAATGCGATCCAAGGAGCGCCGGCTTATTTCTTCTTGGCGCGGGACTTCTTCACCGGCGCCGGAGGCGCATTGGCCAGGTCTTCCGCTTCCTTGGCGAGGCGCAGCGCCCGCAGCTTGTTGGTTTTGGCCTGGCGAGCGTCGCTCTCGGCGACATATTCCGCCATGGCCTTCTGGCGCACCGTGGCTGCCTCTTCCTGTTTCTTGAAACGCAAATCGGCCCGCGCACGGGCAGTGTCCTTAGAGTTCTCGACCAAGAGCGTTATCCAATCCGGTAAATTATCTTCAGTCCCTTGATAGCAGAGCCAGCCCGCAATTGGGAAAATAAGTTGGTCATGGCGCCGGATCGCACCCGACTCGCTCCGCATTGCGGGCGATCACCGCATCGTATGCGGCCTGCAAGGTCGCGCGCACGGTGGGTCCAGATGGGGCGGGAGACGCACCTAGATGCTCGTGGCGCAACTCGTTCATGAACTTATCCCACATCGGCGGGCCGCCTTTTTCCAGAAGCTCGGCACGGATAGAGAGCTCTTCGCTGACCGGGAGCCAGACGCGGCCCCAGGCGCCGAGATGCGCCAGGATCGGCACCAGCGTAATAGCCATTTCGGTCAGGCTGTAGATCGCCTTCTGCTTGTGGGAGGGATCGTCCGCCTTGGTCAGCATGCTGAGCTCCATCAGCCGTTTCAGCCGGTCGGCGAGGATGTTGGAGGCGATGCCCTCCATCGAGCCATTGAGCAGTTCGCGAAAGTGGCGTCTGCCGCCGAAGATGATGTCGCGAAGGATGATCAGGCTCCACCGATCGCCGAACACTTCGAGCGACAGATTGATCGGACATCCGGACCGGCGATCGATGTTCATGCGAATCTCCAAAAACCGGTTGCATTATCGTATCGGTTTTAATATCGTGCAACCGATTGCAAATTGCAATCAGATTCGCGACCCGAAGAGGAAAGCCATGAGAAACGCCGAACACCCCGAAATCGTATCCCAGACGTTCGGCGATCCGGCACATCCGGCGGTATTGTTGATCATGGGCGCCATGGCTTCCATGCTCTGGTGGCCGGAAGCGTTTTGCCGGAAGCTGGCCGGCGAGGGTCGCTTCGTGGTCCGCTATGACAATCGCGATACCGGCCGTTCGACGAAATACGCGCCGGGCGAGCCGCCTTATACATTCGACGACATGGCGGACGATGCCATCCGCGTCCTTGACGACCAGGGAATCCGAAAGGCGCACGTGGTCGGCATGTCGATGGGCGGCGTGATTGCGCAGCTCGTTGCGTTGAAATACCCGTCGCGTGTCACTTCGCTTACGGTGATCAGCAGCTCGCCCTTGGGCATTGATACGTCGCATCTGCCCGGAACCACCGAGGCCTACAGGAAACATTCGGACGAAGGCGCGAAGGTCGACTGGTCTGACCGTGGCCAGGCGGTCGATTTCATCGTCAAGGACGCGTATGCGCTCACCGGCACCGCACGCTCATTCGACGAGCAGCGCACGCGGGCTTTCGTCGAACAGGATTACGACCGGTCCGGCGGCTTTCTAAGCGCCACCAATCATTTCATGCTCAAGAGCGGCGAAGATGGGAGCGGCGAAGATCGGAGCGGCGAGGACTGGACGGGGCGGCTGCACGAGATGAAGATCCCGCTCCTCGTTATCCACGGCACCGACGATCCGATCTTTCCAGTCGAGCATGGCGCCGCTCTTGCCGACGCGGTCGCCGGCGCAAGGCTGGTCCGGATCGAGAGCGGCGGCCACGAGCTGCATCCCGACGACTGGGCCGCGATCATCGATGCCATCGTCACCCACAGCCAAGCCAAATAGTACCAAGCCTGACCTCAACACCGAATTTCCGCGAGACGAACCACCCAAGGAACGACAACCAATGTCCCTGACTATGCATCTTCATCCACTGGCCTCCTTCTGCTGGAAGCCGCTGATCGCGCTCTATGAGAACGGCACGCCATTCACATCCGTTGTCGTCGATCTCGGCAATGAACAGTCGCGCGTGGCGTTTCTGAAATTGTGGCCGCTCGGCAAGATGCCGGTACTGCGTGATGAAGCGCTGGATCGGACCGTGCCGGAATCGACAATCGTCATCGAATATCTCAACGCGTATTATCCTGGGCCGGCCGAACTGATCCCCGCCGATGTCGATCTCGCTCGCCAGACCCGGCTCGCCGACCGCTTCTATGACTTCTACGTCCAGGAACCGATGCAGAAGATCGTCGGCGACCGGCTGCGGCCGGAGGGCAAGACCGATCCGTTCGGCGTCGAGCAGGCGCGCGCCCAGCTGCGCAGCTCCTACGCCGTCATCGAACAGGACATGCAGTCGAGGACATGGGCGGTGGGCGGGAGCTTCACCATGGCCGACTGCGCCGCCGCCCCCGCGCTGTTCTACGCTAACAAGGTCGAGCCGTTCGGCGACAAATATCCTGCGGTGAGGCGCTATCACGACCGGCTGCTGCGGCGCCCGTCGGTTGCCCGTGTGATCGAGGAAGCGCAGCCCTATTTCAAGCTCTTCCCCTACAACAACGGCTAGAGAGTGGTTCATCGTTTCACGGAAACGCCGAACCGCTCTATCCTTTTGTTTTTTGCGCAATTCCGGACGGAAAACCGTTTCACACTTTTCCTGGAATTGCTCCAGGCCCGAGGCTGCACGAGCTGCCCGACGCGCGGACGACGCCTCTCAGCTTCCGGGTGAACCGAGCTGCTCTGCATCCCAGAACTGGTCGAGCCAGATGTTGAGCTTTAGGAAGCCGGCATTGCTGACCGTATAGACGCGCCTGGTGCCTTCCGGCTTGGCGTTGACCAGCCCGGCATCAAGCAGCACCTTCAGATGCTGCGAAACGGCCGGGCGGGACACCGGCAAGCCAGAGGCCAGTTCGTTGACGGTCTTCGGTCCGCGCCGGAGCTCTTCCAAGAGATAGCGCCGGTTGGGATCGGCAATCGCCATGAAGGCGTCGGAAAGCATCATGCCTTATTTGTGGGGCAAAGCGTCTCGAATCTCAACCGTCGGTTTCAGCTTTTCTGCGCGGGTCGAGCCGCAACGCTTCCGGCGTCACCGAGCGGTCGGCCGGCTGGGTCTTGAAGGCATCGCGGCCTTCGATTGGCACCGGCGCGCGACGGCTGATGCGCAGCAGCGTATAGGCGGCCAGGCAGAGATGCGCCAACGCAGTAGCCAGGAACAGCCCCTCGGGACGCATCCAGCCCATCAGGCCGGCGGCCAGCAGCGGGCCGATCATCGTGCCGAAGCCATAAAGCAGCAGCAGGCCGCCCGACACTTTGACGAAGTCTTCCGATCGGGCATGGTCGTTGGCATGCGCCACCGCGATCGAATAGAGCGTGTAGGCGAAGGCGCCGTAGGCGGCGGTGCAGACGATAACGAAGACGCCGGAGCGCGGTTCGAACAAGAAGATGGCGATGGCGAACAGCGCAGCGCCGAAAGCCGCGCCCGCCAGCACGAAACGACGGTCCGTCGTGTCGGAGAGCCGCCCGGCCGGAAGCTGCATGGCGGCGCCGGCGATGACCACCAGGCTCATCATGAGCGCGATCTCGGCCGTCGAGATGCCGATGCGAGCTCCATAAACGGCACCAAGCGTGCCCCAGGCGCCGTTGGCGATGCCGATCAGCACGCAGGCGATCGCCGACACCGGCGAATTGACGTAGAGCCCTTTGACGTCAAGCGACACGTCCTGCAGCGGCTTGGGGTGCGACGCCGTCGAGACCGCCGTCGGGATCAGTGATAGGCAAAACAGAATGCCGGTGATCATGAATAGCGACGCCGATTTCACATCGCCGCCGGCAACGATCATCTGACCGCCCATGATCGAGGCATAGGTGACCATCATGTAGAGGCCGAAGACGGTGCCGCGGTTTTCGTTGGTGGCCTTCTCGTTCAGCCAGCTTTCGATGACCATGAAAGCACCGGCCATGGTGAAGCCGGTGAAGGCGCGCAGCAGGATCCAGGTATATTCATCAATGATCAGGCCGGTGAGCAGTGCGACGATCGCTCCCGATGCGGCAAAGGCGCCGAAAGCCCTGACATGACCGGCGCGGCGCACGATGCGTGGCGCAAAGAAGCAGCCGGTGACGAAGCCGCCGGCCCAAGCCGTGCCCATCAGGCCGAGCGATGCGGTCGAGAAGCCCTCCACCTGGCCGCGCAGCGGCAACAGCAGCCCGTGCAGCCCGGATGCCGCCAGCAGGAACGCGGTGCCGCGCAGCAGCGAGAGGATCGGTCTGTAGCTTGCGAACATTGTTCAATCCGGCTGGGGTTCGGGGCACAGGTCTGGAGACAGCGGCATTCGGGCTTTTCGGCGGCGTGCCCGAGCTTTTGGAATTGCCCGCAGTACTATCCGCGGCGAAACAGCGCCTCTGCCGCCGACTTGGTGGAGCCCTTGGTCATGAGCTCGGCTTCCAGCCGGGCGATCTCGCCGCGCAGGATGCCGATCCGCTCGGACAATTCATCGACAGAAAGCAGCGACAGATCCTGCCCGATCTCGTGCGGGCGCGCTTTCTTCTTGGGTTCGTCGTCGAAGACCGCCATCGTCGCTCCTCCGTGATTGCCCATTTGCCTGATTTGCCAATGAGCATACATAGGGCAGGGGTATGGATGCAAATGGCCGGCAACAGCTGGCGCTAGAAACCGGCGAAACACGACGGGAAAATTCATGGCGAACGCACAGAAAATTCCGACCAGGATGATGGCGATCGCCATCTCGGAGCCGGGCGGGCCGCGGGTGCTGAAACCGGAAACCCGCGACGTGCCGGTACCCGGCCCTGGCGAGATCCTGATCCGGGTGCGTGCCGCCGGCGTCAACCGGCCCGACGTGCAGCAGCGCAAGGGCGCCTATCCGCCGCCGCCGGGTGCGTCGGATCTGCCGGGCCTGGAAGCGGCGGGCGAAGTCGCCGCTCTCGGCGACGAGATATCGCGCTGGCGCGTCGGCGACCGGGTCTGCGCGCTGACGGCGGGCGGCGGCTATGCCGAATATGTCAAGGTTCATGCCGGCAGCGTGCTGCCGCTGCCCGCCGGCTTTACCTACACCGAAGCGGCGGCGCTGCCGGAAAACTACTTCACTGTTTGGCACAATGTCTTCGAGCGCGGCGGCCTGAAGAGCGGCGAGACGCTGCTCGTGCATGGCGGCTCATCGGGTATCGGAACGACGGCGATCCAGCTTGCTGCCGCTTTCGGCGCTTATGTCGTCACCACCGCCGGCAGCAAGGAGAAATGCGACGCCTGCCTCAAGCTCGGCGCCGACCGGGCGGTCAACTACCGCGAGGAGGACTTCGTCGCCGCGGTCAAGGAGGCAACCGGCGGCAAGGGCGCCAACGTCATCCTCGACATGGTCGGCGGCGATTATGTCGCGCGAAACTACGAGGCTGCGTCCGTGGAGGGCCGCATCGTCCAGATCGCGACGCAGGGCGGAGCGGTGGCGAGCGCCGATTTCTTCAAAATCATGGCCAAGCGGCTCGTGCACACGGGTTCGCTGCTCAGGCCACGCACGGTGGAGTTCAAGGCGGCAGTCGCGGCTGCGCTGGAGGCGCAGGTTTGGCCGCTGCTCGGCACGCGCAAGGTTGCACCGGTGATGGACACGATCTTCCCGCTCAAGGAAGCCTGGCGGGCGCATGAGCGGATGGAGGAGGGTGAGCACATTGGCAAGATTGTGCTCGATGTCGCCTGACGGCCGGTAAACAGGCTGAACGAAGGCTTAATGGTGCAATGCAACAAACGCATTGCCGCCATGCAAAAGCGTCTGTTCAATTTTTCATCGCCGATGCCTATTTACGCGGCATCGAAACGATGGAGGACTACCATGAACCCGATCCGCGCTTTCCGTAACTGGCGCATGTACAACGAAACCGTGCGCGAACTGAACCGGCTGAACGCTCGTCAGCTCAATGATCTCGGCATCAACCGCGGCGACATAGAGAGAATCGCCCGCCAAGGGCTTTGATCTCGAGCACGATCCTGTCCGAAGACCGGGCGCTGCTTTTCCGCAACGCCGAGCCGCGGTTCGGGATCAAGCCTTAGAAGCCAGAGCCGTAGCAGACGGATTTCCGTCGTCGGTTCCGAGCCCGCCCGACCTTGGTCTGGCGGGCTTTGTCTTTTTGAAGCTTTCGACTGCATGGCTTCATGTGCCGACCCTTCGCGGTCTGCTGGTCGCGCCGCCATGCCGTCCTTGACGCGCGCCTGCCAAAAACATTGCGAAATGGCGAGCGAGCAGTTATATAGACCGCGATTTTCCCATTTTGGTGGCTGTAAACCACCGCCCGCGCGGGAACGCGGGCGAACGAGAAGGATTTTTTAATGGCCAATACGCTGCTGATGCCAAAAGCGACCGCCGTCTGGCTGGTTGACAACACAGCGCTTTCCTTCGAGCAGATCGCGCAGTTCTGCGGACTGCATCCGCTTGAGGTCAAGGCGATCGCCGACGGCGAATCTGCGCAAGGCATCAAGGGTATGGACCCGATCATGACCGGCCAGCTCACTCGCGACGAGATCGCGCGCGCCGAGAAGGACCCGAACCACCGGCTGAAGCTCTCCGATCCCAAGGTGCGGGTGCCGGAATCCAAGCGCAAGGGTCCGCGCTACACGCCGCTGTCCAAGCGCCAGGACCGGCCCAACGCCATCCTCTGGCTGGTGCGCAACCATCCCGAGCTCAAGGATGCGCAGATTTCCCGCCTTGTCGGCACGACGAAGTCGACGATCGACCAGATCCGCGACAGAAAACACTGGAACTCCGCCAATCTCCAGCCGATGGATCCAGTGACGCTCGGCCTGACGTCGCAGATCGACCTCGACATGGAAATCAACCGCGCCTCGCGCGGCCGCGAGCAGGCGCAGCCGGTCGGCGATACGCTGCTGCCGGCCGCCTTGACCGAACGGCTGGTGCCGGCGCCGGAAAAGCCGAAGGACGAGGATCGCGAACTCGACGCCAACGCCGTCTTCGCCAAGCTTTCGGCGCTGAAGTCGAAGGACAAGGATACGGACGAAGAGGAATAGAGGTCTCGCATCCAAAACAAAAAGCCCGCTTTCAAGCGGGCTTTTTTGCGATCTTCCGTGTCAGCTTCGCGCCGCCCGGTCCGGTGCCATGCCGTAGTCCTCGCTGCGTTCCACCGCGCGGTAGAAATCGGCGAGCTGCTTGCCGCGCTCCGGCTTGAAGGTGCGGCCGGCGATGACCACCGAGGCGATGCGGTCGATGCGGAAGGCGCGGAAATCGCCGCGCATCTCGCACCAGGCGACCAAGGTCCACACCTTGCCCCAGAACCACAGGCCGAGCGGGCGGATGTCGCGCGCGGTGCTGCGGCCGGCCTCATCCGAATAGTCGATGGTCAGCACCTGACGTTTCTCGATGGACCGCTCAATCAGGTCGATGGCTTCGCGGGCGGCGTCGCTTACCACCCACATCGGCGTGTGGATCTCGGTGCGGGCGATGCGGTCCTTTTCGGCGTCGGGCAGCACGGCGCCGATCTTGACCAGCGCCTCGTCGGCGGCTCGCGCCATGGCCGCGCCGCCAAAGGCGCGCACCATGCGGGCGCCGGCGACCAGCGCGACGATCTCGTCACGCGTGAACATCAGCGGCGGAAGGTCGAAACCCTCCCTCATCATGTAGCCGACACCGGCCTCGCCGTCGATCGGCACGCCGGTCGACTGCAGGTCGGCGATGTCGCGATAGATGGTCCGCTCGGAAACCTCGAGCCACGTGCCCAGCTTCTGGGCGGTGACCAGACGGCCACCGCGCAGGTGCTGCACGATCTGGAAGAGCCTGTCGGCGCGGCGCATCGTATGGTCCCTCGGCGTCTATTGCTCCAGCCCTTCGCGCTTGCGCTGCGCGGCGACGGAGGCCGCGCCGAAGGACAGTTTCCTCGTTGTCGGCGTGCTTGCGTCGAGCACCCGCCAGAACGGCGCAATGTCGCCCAGCGCCATGCCACGCTCAAGATCCTCGTTGGCGGCCTCGGCGACGGTACGCAGATGATAGCCGATGGTGACCGGACATGTCACCTCGGCACTGTGCTCGATGGCGAGCGCCATGCGCAAAGCCCGGATATCCATGTCCATGCCTTCGGGGATGGCGCGGATGAATGCATCGACCTGGCGAGTTGTAGGAACCAGCATCGGCTGGCCTTCGACGACATCAGCGATGGTGCGTGGCGACGGTGTTATGCCGTTGATGCCAGGCGTGTTCAGCCTGTCGGTCCAGCTTTTCATCGATCGTCCTCTCGGCCGTCCGTCTCTGACGGCCATCCCACTATGGCACGAGCCTCCTGACACCCTACTGTCAGGAGGCTTCAGCATGCCTGTTTAAGCTCATCGCCGGGCCGCATCCAAACGCCGGGCAGAAAGATTGCCTCAGTTGCCGCCATTGTGGCGGTCGCCATACATGTCCGGCCAGCCAATATCCTTGCGGATGTCCGCCGGCAGGGTGTTCATGAAACGCTGGGTGCGGATCTCATTGCGCATCGTCCGGATCTTGCCGACATAGTGCTGCACGCTACGCAGAATGGTAAAACCGTTCATGGCTGGTCTCCTCTCTTTCGATGCAGGCACTATCGCACACCCCTACTGACAGCAGTCTGTCAGGAGGGTGCGGCTCTCATGACCGGCGTTCCAATTTGTCCACCGAAGTGATCGAACAATACTGAAAAGAGGCGTGCCGCGGTGGAAAGACCGCGATCGCGGAGCCGCTTTGACAGCCAGCCGCGATGCTGATCAAAGGCTGCATGTCGAAACTTCTCGCGCTCGTCATCATCGCCATGATGGTCATCCAGCTCATCAAGCCGCTCGGCTGGCCGGGGCTGAAGCGGCGCAGCGATTTCTGGAAGCTGGCGCTGTTGGCTATGGCCGCGATTTCGATTACGGCGGTGCTCGGACACTGGACGTAATGCATGTCGCGCAAAAGTGTGCAGCGGTTTTGCGCCAACGACATACATAAAACAAAGAACCTAAAGCGCGTCGCATGAGGCCAATCGAACGCGACGCGCTTTAGTGCCGGCAGCCGCTACGCGACGCCCGGTTCGTTGGCGAGCACCAAGCCGGCCAGATGTTCCGCCCAGGCGCGGTAGCCGGCTTCCGAAGCATGAAATCCATCCGACGCAAAGCCGGCCTCGGCGTCAGTGATCGGCAGGCGGGGCGCCGGTATGGCGCCGCGCTCGAGGCAAAGGCGCTCGCCCATCCGGTTCATCTCGCCGGCGCGGATCTCGAGGATCTTGCCGAGCAGCGGCGGCATTGCCGGCGCCCGGGTGAACTCCAGCACCGGCGACCACACCACGCGCGCCTCCGGCCATTTGGCGCGCAGCGCGTAGAGCAGGCCGCCAAAATCGCGCTTGAAGCGCGGTACCGAATGAAAATTCTTGGTGTCGTTGGTGCCGATGGCGAGCACGATATGCGTCCACGGATCGGCCGACAGATTGGGCAGCACATGATCGCGGATCTGGCCAGAGGTTGCCGAGTTGAAGCCGGCTGCCCGCCAGCGCACGGTGCGGCCGGTGCGTTGCGCAATTAGAACGGCCAGTTGCGCGGCCAATCCGTTTTCGGAATTGCCGATGCCGACTGAGGCGGCGGAGGAATCGCCGAGCACCAGCAGCGAGATTGCCGGCGCCTGGCCTGATATCTCGTGCATGACCGGACCTTGTGCCGGCAGCATGCGGGTGGTGCGGCGACGCACGCCAAGTCCTTGCCAGACATAGACCGGAAAGGCGAGCCAGGTGAGAAGGGTCGGAAAGCGCCGCATGGCAAATCCCTTTTAGGGCACAGCGAACAGCACTTAGCGCATGTTGCACTGAAGGTGAACGACCTTGCAGCGACAGCCTGTCGCCTCAATGGCAGCAGTCATGCGTCCCGGATTGGTCTTCATACTCGTCATGCAGCCGCACCCAGTCGGCGAGGCTATGATGCGGCCCGGTTTCGTTGCGGCCTTTCGGCGTCAGGTCGAGATAGTGATAGGCGCCGATCAGCGGATCGCCGCCTCTGGAGCGCGAGATGAAAGTCAGGAAGATGTCGCCTTTCTCGTCGCGATAGAACACGCTGGTGCCGGGAAGGTCCTTCGATCTCCGCGCGCGCCGCTCGAAATTGTAGGTCGTGTCGCCGGCCGCGATCTGCTTGTCGGTGAATGACACCTGCATATCGAAGTTGAAGTCCGAGGCGTAGGACGACACCCAGTCGAATTTCCAGCCCATGCGCTGCTTGTAGGGCAGAAGCTCGGCCAGCGGCGCCCGCGCCACCACGACAAGCGAAACATCGTGGTGCCTGAGATGCTGGTTGGCGCCGTCGATGTGGTCGGCAAGGAACGAGCAGCCCTCGCAACGATAATCGGCGCCCGGCCCGAACATGAAATGGTAGACGATCAACTGGCTGTTGCCGCCAAACAGGTCGGGCAGTTTCTTTGGCCCTTGCTCGGTCTCGAAGACGTAGTCCTTGCGGATCTTCAGCCATGGCAATTCGCGGCGTTCGGCGGCGACGCGGTCGCGAAAGCGCGTCAATTCCTTTTCGCGCGCCAGATGCGCCTTGTGCGCCTGAAACCAGTCTTCCTGCGAAACGGTCTTGTTGTTTGGCATAGGTCTGCTCCTCTTTTCACGGAGGACGTTCGGCAGCGAGGAATGCCGACACCGAGCTGCATTTCAGTTGCAAGAAAATTGCAGCCCTTGCTGCTTTCAAGCAAAACCCGGGCACGTGGCCCGGGTCGGGAGAAACGCAAGATGGATTCGGTTAAGCGGCTTGCTCCAGCGACGGCTGCCATTGTCCAAGCGCTGCCAGATGGTTCATGTGGGCGCGATGGGCGAAGGCGGCCTGCGCGGCGGCGACGTTCGCCGCCTTGCCGCTCCAGGCCTTCTGCGGAGCGGCCTGCAAGGCGCGGCCGTAGGAGAAGGTCAGCTTCCACGGATGCGGGCCGATGGCGTTGATGGCGTTGAGGTTGGCGGTCGCTTGCTCGTCCGATTGTCCGCCCGAAAGGAAGGCGATGCCTCCGATCGCGGCTGGCACCGTCTCGCGGAAGAGTTTTATCGTCCTTTCGGCGACCTCGTCGGGGCTGCTGACCTTGCCCGATTTCTTGCCGGCGAGAACCATGTTTGGCTTCAGGATGGTGCCTTCGAGGACGACGCGGGCCGCATAGAGCTCGGTGTATAGCTTTGTCAGTGTCGCCTTGCTGATCTCGTAGCAAGTGTCGATGTCATGAGCGCCGTCCATCAGCACCTCCGGCTCGACGATCGGCACGATGCCGGCTTCCTGGCAAAGCGCGGCGTAACGGGCGAGCGCATGGGCATTCGAGCCGATCGAGGTGGCGGAAGGCACCCCCTTGGCAACATCGATGTCGATTACCGCGCGCCATTTGGCAAAGCGGGCGCCAAGCTTGTAATAGTCGGCGAGGCGTTCGCGCAGGCCGTCCAGGCCTTCGGTGATGGTATCGCCGGGAAATCTTGCCAGAGGCTTGGCGCCGGCGTCGACCTTGATGCCGGGAATGGCGCCTGATGCCTTGATGATGTCGACCAGCGGCGTGCCGTCGGCGGCCTTCTGGTGGATGGTCTCGTCATAGAGGATAACGCCGGAAATGTACTTGGTCATTGCATCGCTGGCGCGGAACATCATCTCGCGATAGTCGCGGCGGCTGTCGGCGGTCGACTCGACGCCGATGACGTCGAAGCGCTTCTTGATAGTGCCGGAGCTCTCGTCGGCAGCCAGCAGGCCCTTGCCGTTGGCCACCATCGCGGCGGCAATGTCCTCGAGACGTTCGCTCATCGTGCTTCTCCTGAAAGAATTGACCCGTACCCAGCAGACCACCAGAGCAACGCAGGTTCAAGTCGAACCCTTTCGTCGGAGAAGCGCGAATCGATTGAAAATCGCGAGCGCACTGCTTCGCGCTGTTATTAACGCCGCGCTCAGCGCTTCAAGACGTCGACGCCGGGCAAGGGCTTGCCTTCCATCCATTCGAGGAAAGCGCCGCCGGCCGTCGAGACATAGGTGAAATCATCGCTGACGCCGGCATGGTTGAGGGCGGCCACCGTATCGCCGCCGCCGGCCACCGAGACCAGCCTGCCGGCCTTGGTGCGCGCTGCCGCGTGCCTGGCCGTCGCCACCGTCGCATGGTCGAACGGCTCGATCTCGAAGGCGCCGAGCGGCCCGTTCCAGACCAACGTCGCGGCACGGTCGATCCATTCGGCAATGGTTTTCACGGTTTTCGCGCCGACATCGAGGATCATGCCGTCGGCTGGTACGTCTGCAATGGCGACGGTCTCGCTTGCGGCACCGGCCTTGAACTCCCTGGCGACAACGGCGTCGGCGGGCAGGATGATGGCGCAGCCGGCCTCGGCCGCCTCGATCATGATCTGCTTGGCGGTGGTCGCGAGATCGTGCTCGCACAAGGATTTCCCGACGTCGGTGCCGCGTGCCGCGAGAAACGTGTTGGCCATGCCGCCGCCGATGACCAGCGCGTCGACCTTCTTCACCAGGTTCATCAACAAGTCGATCTTGGTCGAGACCTTGGCCCCGCCGACAATGGCGACAACCGGGCGGACGGGATTGCCGAGGCCCTTTTCCAGCGCATCGAGCTCGGCCTGCATGGTGCGCCCGGCGAAGGCCGGCAGCACGTGCGCCAGCCCTTCCGTCGACGAATGGGCGCGGTGCGCAGCGGAGAAGGCGTCGTTGACGAAGATGTCGCCGTTGGCGGCGAGCTTTTCGGTGAAGGCCGGGTCGTTCTTCTCCTCGGCTTTGTAGAAGCGGGTGTTCTCGAGCAGCAGCACATCGCCGCTTTCCATGGCGGCGACGGCGCTCGCGGCCTTGTCGCCGATGCAGTCGGTGGCAAAGCCAACCGGACGGCCGAGCACGTCCGCCGTCGCCTTGGCGATCGGCTCGAGCGAGAATTCCGGCGCCGGTCCATCTTTGGGACGACCGAAATGTGCAAGCAGGATGACCTTGGCGCCCTTGCCGGACAGCTCGGCGATGGTCGGTACAATGCGCTCGATGCGGGTGGCGTCGGTGACCTTGCCCTCAGTGACGGGAACGTTGAGGTCGACACGCACCAGCACACGCTTGCCGCTGATATTGCCGATGTCGTCCAGTGTCTTGAAGTCGGCCATGCTGATCCCTTTCGCGAAAAATCGCGGGGACCTTACCCCGCATCAACGACGATGCAAGACCTGCCTGACGGTTCTGCTTAAGGGTTCACGGAAAATGTGATCGCGTGTCGAAGATGAAGCGCCCAGCGGGAGCGAGATGGGCAGCAATGGCGCGAAACGCGCCGACATATGGCTTTACCGGTTGCGCACCACAATGCATGCGCCGCCGACGCTGTGCAGCTTCTGGCAAATATCGTCGGCCTTGGCTTTGGTGTCGGCGCCGATCCGCACCGCATAGATGCCGCGCCTGCCGATCGGTGTGCGCACCCGGCTGACCACCGGATTGCGACCGCTGAGCAAGGCTGGAAACCGCCGTTTCACATTGCTCCACTGATTGAGCGCCGCGGCGCGGCGGAAATTGCCGGCCACCTGCACGCCCCATGGCTTGATGTTGATCGACGACATCGGCACGGTTCTGGACATGATCACCGGCAGCGTGCGGCAGGCGGCAGCGAAGCTCGCCTTCTTGTCGAGCGGCCGGATGACGCCGGCATACGCGGCATCGGTGAACCTGTCGGCCGGCTCGCCCATGACGTCCAAAACGTAGCTTTCGGTCTCCATCGGCAAGAAGCCGCCGGAATTCAGCCAGCGCGTCACCCGGCTCTCGCCGGCATTGTATGCGGCTGCGGCGAGGCCCAGATTGCCAAAGCCGGTCTTCATTTCGGCGAGGTATTTTGCCGAGGCCGGGATAGCCTGCTCGATATCGAACGAATTGGCGAGCCCGCGCATCTTGGCGGTACCCGGCATGAATTGGGCGATACCCTCCGCACCGACGGGGCTGACCGCATTGGGATCGAAGCGACTCTCCTTCCAGATCAGCCGGGCAAAGAAATCCCGGGGCAGGCCGTTCTGGTCGGCATGCGTCTCGATAAGATCGCAAACTCGATCGATCAGCTTCTGCTTGGCGGGCCGCGGCGGATCGGCCTGGACGGCTGTCGCCCAGCCCAGCCAGCAAATGACAACCAGCGTCGCCCCAAGCAAACGCCGCATCGAACTACTCCGCCGCGGCTTTGCCGTGTTGGCCAAACCGCCGTTCGATGTAGTCGGAAACCATTTTCTCGAAATCCGCGGCGATCGACGGGCCGCGCAGGGTCGCCGCCTTCTTGCCGTCGACGAACACCGGGGCGGTCGGCGTCTCACCGGTTCCGGGCAGCGAAATGCCGATATCGGCATGTTTGGATTCACCCGGACCGTTGACGATGCAACCCATCACCGCGACCTTGAGGTTCTCGACGCCGGGATATTGTTCGCGCCACACCGGCATGTTCTTGCGCAGGTCGGCCTGGATGTTCTGGGCAAGCTCCTGGAACACGGTCGAGGTCGTGCGGCCGCAGCCCGGGCAGGCGGCGACGATCGGCACGAACTGCCGGAAGCCCATGGTCTGCAACAGCTCCTGCGACACCTGCACTTCGCGTGTGCGGTCGCCGTTCGGCTCCGGCGTCAGCGAGATGCGGATGGTGTCGCCGATGCCTTGCTGGAGCAGGATGCCCATCGCAGCCGATGATGCGACAATGCCTTTCGAGCCCATGCCGGCCTCTGTCAGGCCGAGGTGCAGCGCATGGTTGGAACGGGTGGCGAGCTCGGTGTAGACGGCGATCAGATCCTGCACGCCGCTGACCTTGGCCGAGAGGATGATTTTCTCGCGCGCAAGGCCAATCTCTTCGGCCATTTCGGCCGACAGGATCGCCGACTGCACGATCGCTTCGCGCGTCACTTCCTGCGCGGTCAGCGGAAAGCCTTGGGCCTGGTTGTCATCCATCAGCCGGGTCAGCAGCTCCTGGTCGAGCGAACCCCAGTTGACGCCGATGCGCACCGGCTTGTCGTATCGGATCGCCATCTCGACGATCGCCGCGAACTGCCGATCCCTCTTGTCCTTGAAACCGACATTGCCGGGGTTGATGCGGTACTTGGCCAAGGCCTCAGCGCAGGCCGGATGATCGGCCAGGAGCTTGTGGCCGATGTAATGGAAATCGCCGACCAGCGGCACGTCGATCCCGAGCCGCTCCAGTCGCTCGCGGATGGCCGGCACAGCGGCAGCGCTTTCGTCGCGATCGACCGTTATGCGCACGATCTCGGAGCCGGCGCGATGCAGTGCCGCCACTTGCGCCACCGTCTGGTCGACATCGGCCGTGTCGGTGTTGGTCATCGACTGGACGACGACTGGGGCGCCGCCGCCGACCATCACGCCGCCGACGTCGACACCGACCGACCTGCGGCGCGGGAAGGGTGAGGAAAAATATCCGGTCATGCCGGCTGCCTTTAATCTTGAAGGTCCGGGCATGAGGTGGAGGAGCAAAGATGGCTTGTCAATGGCGACTGGCGCGCAGACCTAGCAAATCGGAAATGACAAGACGGCAGCTTGCCGCAAATCCATAAGCGTTTCCGGCAGCATAGAGACATGCCACCGGAAAGAAATCGCGCGCCAGGCGGCGCAGCTAGTCCTGGATGGGCGTCAGTGCGTCGTCGGTTTCGCCTTCAGTTTTTCAATCTCGTCCTTGAGCGCCAGCTTGCGCCGCTTGAGATTCACGATTTCGAGGTCGTCTACCGACGGATGGGTCATCGCATCGTCGATTTCGCGTTCGATGTCGCCGTGTTTCCGCTGCAGCTCATCAAGATGGGATGCAAGAGACATGATTGGTTCTCCCTTTCATGGTTTCCTCGGATTGCAGCCGTCATGGCACGTCCACCGCAGGCTCGCTTCTGTGACGGCATAATGACAGTGTGCCACCATCGCGCACCGATGTCGAATGCTGCGTGGTAGCATTCCACGACAATATGAAATGTGGTATGGGCTGCGCGCCGGTGCAAGAAGACCCCCGGTCCCGCCCAATCAGGCCCATAGTTTGGGCGCCGCAGACGTGCAGACGGTAAAAATGTCCGATCAGGAACAGGCAGATATCCGCCTCGAATATTCCCGGCTGAAGCAGGAACACGCCGATTTCGACGCGGCCATCAATGCGATGATCGCCATGAATTGCGACCCGCTGCAGATCCAGCGCATGAAGAAAAAGAAGCTTTTCCTGAAGGACAGGCTGATGGCGCTGGAAGACAAGATCATTCCAGACATTATCGCTTGAATGGACGCCGGCGCTGGCCTGCTGAAAAGGCGGCCTATGCCGCGATCGAAAGCCGCGCGGCGCGCTCGAGCAACAGCTCTATCAGGTCATCGGTCTTTTCGGTCGAGGTATCGATGGGAACCACCAGGCACATCGTCGCCTCGACCCTGCCCGGCGCCGAAAAGACCGGCGCGGCCAGGCATTTCGTGTAGGCATCGACAAGGCCGGAGGTGACGCAGTAGCCGGCCGACTTGGCCACCGCGATATCGGCTATGAAATCGTCGAGCTGCAACCTGCGGCCGTCCGGCAGTACGAGGTCGTCTTCCGAGACCATATCCTCGATCGCTGCCCTGTCGAAGCCGGCGAGGAGCAGCCGCCCGGAAGCTGTCCAGGGAAGCGGTATTTGCAGACCCGTCGCCGAGCTGATCCTGAATGGCCTGGTTCCCGGGCTTGAATGGACGATGGTGTAGCGGCCGCTTTGCAGCATGCACAGCTCCGAGGTCTCGCCGGACTCGCGTGACAGATGGTCGACTTCCTGCCGCCCTCGCCTGAGCAGGTCGTTGCCCCGCACATAGTCCATTCCGTAGAGATAGAGCTTCTTTCCAAAATAGACCCGATTGCCGTCTCCGGCCATCTCCAGCAGGCCTGCGTCGACCAGCGAGCGCACCAGCGTATAGGTCGTCGACCGCGGTGCGTTCACCCCTCTGGCAAGATCGCCAATGCCGATCGCGCGCTGGGTCGCGTGGAGAAACTCCAGAATCTGGAGGACCCGGTTGAGGCCCTTCTCCCGCGAGCCCGAATTCTTGTCTTCGTCCAGACCGGCGTCCGGTCGAGCGGCCAAGGCATTGCCTTCTTGCATTATCGATTCCTGATGTTAATCTGTCTTGTACAGAGTACAGGCGTCCCTTGTAAGGGACAATGACGTCAGTTGCAACCGATGCCTGCGCTGCTGGTCCAACGGGGAACACAACACGAAGGAGGTCGCCGTGAACGACACATCCAAAAGGCGTGAATTTCTGAAACTGGGAATGGCCGGGCTTGCAACGGCCGGAGTGATGAGTGCCGCCACTGCGGTCGATGTCCAGAAAGCTGCGGCCCAGGCAGCGCCTGACAGCCTGCTGCGCACCGTTCTCGAGCGCGGCAAGGTGATCGTCGGCACCGGCAGCACCAACGCGCCCTGGCACTTCGAGAACGATGCCGGCGAACTGGTGGGCATGGACATCACCATGGGTCGCATTCTCGCCAAGGGGCTTTTCGACGATCCGACCAAAGTCGAATTCGTAATGCAGGATCCGGCCCAGCGCATTCCGAACGTGACCACCAACAAGGTCGACATCACCATCCAGTTCATGACCATGACCGCCCAGCGCTCGCAGCTGATCCACTTCTCTCGGCCCTATTACGTCGAGGGCATTGCCTTGCTGACCCTTCCGAACGCAGAGAACAAGACCTTCGACAAGCTGCTTGCCGCCGGTTCGGCGACCCGGATTTCCATCCTGCAAAACGTCGATGCCGAGGCAAACGTGCGCATCGTCCTGCCGGAGGCGCAGGTGATGCAGATAGACACGCAGGCCAACGTGCTGCAGGCACTGGAATCGAAACGATCCGACGCCGCCGCCGTCGATCTGTCGACGGTCCGCTGGCTCGCCTCGCGCAATCCGGACAAATACTTCGATGCCGGCAAGAGTTGGTTCTCGATGCTTTATGGTGCCGCACTGCGGCAGGGCGACCTCGACTGGCTGACCTTCGTCAACCAGACCTTCGCTATCGCCATGTTCGGCCATGAAACGGCACTCTACGACGCTGCGTTCAAGGATTATTTCGGACAGGAGCCGCCGGCCCGCCATCCTGGATTCCCGGTTATCTGATCCATCAGGCGGAAGGATGCCTCCGGCGCCCTTCCGCCTCGTTCCCGGACTGTCGGCACTAAGCAGGACGCATGGGCTATACCCTCAACTTCAACCTGATCTGGCGGCATTTCGACAAGCTCTGGGGCGGGCTGCTGCTCAGCCTTGAGCTGGCCGTCATCTCTATCGCGCTCGGCATCGTCATCGGGCTGCTTCTGGCGGTCTGGTACGTGTCGGCCGGGCGAGCGGTGCGGACCGTCATCGCGGGCTATGTCGAATTCATCCGCAACGTGCCGCTGATCCTGCTCGTCTACCTGGTCTTCTACGGCCTGCCGACCGTGGTCGATATCGCCTACAGCGCGCAAACCTCGTTCATTGCCACGCTGTCGCTCTACAGCGGCGCCTATCTGGTCGAGGTGTTCCGCTCCGGGCTCGAGGCGGTGCCGCGCGGACAACTCGACGCCGGCAAGGCGATTGGCCTGACCCCTTGGCAGAGACTGCTGCATGTACGCTTGCCGACGATGCTGCGCATAACGCTGCCGGCGCTTTCCAACACTTTCATATCGCTCTTCAAGGACACGTCGGTGGCGTCGGTCATCTCGGTACCCGAGCTCACCTATGGCGCCCAGTGGATCAACTTCAACACCTTCCGCATTGTCGAGGTCTATCTGGTGGTGACTGCGATGTACCTGTTGACCGGCTACGCGCTGCTTTTCGCGCTGCGGCTGGTCGAGCGCCGGTTCAAGGCGGCGCGCTGACATGCTGAGCCAGATCATCTATGCCTTGCCGTTCCTCGCCGAAGGCTTTGCCGTAACCTTGTGGGTGTCGCTGCTGGTTGTGGTGCTATCGCTTATCGCCGGCGTGCTGATGGGTGTCGGCCTCGTCTATGGTCCGGCTCCGCTGCGCTGGGCAGTGCGCGTCTTCAGCGACACCATACGCGGCATTCCGATCCTGGTGCTGATCTTCTTCGTCTATTACGGCCTGCCCGCGGTGGGACTGCATCTTGAGTCCTTTTGGGCGGCCGTACTCGCCCTCACCCTCTTCAAGACCGCACAAGTCGTCGAGTATCTCAGGGGCGCCGTCGGCTCGATTCCCAAGGGTCAGTCCGAGGCGGCGATGGCGATCGGGCTGACCTTCCGCCAGCGGCTGGCCTACGTCATTTTTCCGCAAGCGTTCAGGCGCTTCCTGCCGCCCTGGATCAACGGCGTCACCGACGCGGTGAAAGGCAGCGCGCTGGTCTCGCTGCTCGGCATCACCGACCTGATGCAAGCGATCAACCAGGTCATCGGCCGCACCTATGAGGCGATGCCGCTCTACATCCTCGGCGCGCTCGTCTACTTCGCCGTCAACTACGCCCTCTCCTTGGCCAGCCGGCGGCTGGAGCGGCGTTTCTCCTTCATCCGGGAATAACAAGATGTCCAAAGCCTCGCACGCAAATCCGGCGCTTCTCGATATCTCCGAGGTCTCCAAAGCCTTTGGATCCGTCGAGGTCCTGCGCTCGGTCAGCCTCAAGGTGACGCGCGGCGAGGTGGTGACGGTCATCGGCCCATCCGGCAGCGGCAAGACCACCCTGCTGCGCTGCGTCAATTTCCTGGAGAGCTATGATAACGGCTCGATCCGTATCGACGGTAAAGAGGTCGGCTACCGCGAGGCGGGAACACGCCAGCGACGCAGCGAGCGCGACCTTGCGGCGATGCGCGCCGAGACCGGAATGGTGTTCCAGAGCTTCAATCTGTTTCCGCATTTGACTGCGACCGGCAACATCATGCTCGGCCTGCGCAAGGTGCGCGGCAAGAGCAATGCCGAGGCCCGCACCATTGCCGAGCACTGGCTCGGCCGGGTCGGGCTCGCCCACAAGGCCGACAGTCTGCCGGCCGAGCTTTCCGGCGGCCAGCAGCAGCGCGTCGGCATCGCCCGCGCCGTGGCGATGGAGCCGAAGATCCTGCTCCTCGACGAGATAACCTCGGCGCTCGACCCCGAACTGGTTGGCGAGGTGCTCGAGGTCGTACGTAGTCTGGCCGAAGACGGCATGACGATGCTGATGGTCACGCACGAGATGGCTTTTGCACGCGACGCATCGAGCCGCATCGTTTTCATGGCGGATGGCGGCGTCAGTGCCGTCGGACCTCCCGCCGAGATTCTGGCTGCGGACTTCGACAATGAACGCCTTCGCAGCTTCCTGGCGCGGTTTCGCGCCTCGCATTTTTGACACCGGACGGCGAAAGCTGTCGCAAGGAGCTTTTATGACGCCTTACATCCGGCTCGCGGAATTGGGCCTGACGCTGCCCGAGCCGCCGAAGCCCATCGCCAACTTCGTCACCTATGCCGAGAGCGGACGGCTGATCTTCCTCTCCGGCCAGGGGCCGTTGCGCGCTGATGGCGCGCTCTGCACCGGCAAGGTTGGCGAGGATGTCTCCGTGGAGGAGGCCTATGGGCATGCCCGTCTCACCGGCCTGAACCTGCTCGCCGTCATGCATGCCGCGGCCGGCGACCTCGGCCGCATCGTGCGCGTCGTCAAGCTGCTTGGCTTTGTCAATGCAACGCCGACATTCAGCGAGCACCCCAAGGTGGTGAATGGCTGTTCCGATCTTTTCGCGGCCGTCTTTGATACGCTTGGCGGACACGCCCGTTCCGCGATCGGTGTCGGCTCGCTGCCGGGCAACATCACAGTTGAAATCGAGGCGGTCGTCGAGATCGCCGCCTGAAAACAGGATCTACAGAGATGACGACCTATTCCGCTGACCGTTCCAATACGACAATCCGCGAACGGCTCGGCCTTCGCCCGATCATTAATGTTTCCGGAACGATGACGGCGCTCGGCGCTTCGATCATCGTGCCGGAAGCGATTGCCGCAATGTCGGAAATCGCCTCGCAATGGGTCGAGATGGACGATCTGCAGCGCGCCGCAAGCACGGTGATTGCACGCCTCACCGGCGGCGAGGCCGGCTTTATCACCGCATGCTGCGCCAGCGGCATAACCATGGCGATTGCCGGCGCGATGACCGGAACCAGCCTTCTTGCGATCGAGCGGCTGCCGGACGACACCGAGGGCCTCAAATCGGAGGTCATCGTCCAGCTTGGCCACATCGTCAATTATGGCGCGCCGATCGACCAGTCGATCCGGCTTGCCGGAGCCAAGGCAGTGCCCGCCGGCACGGTCAGCGTTACGCAGGACTATCATGTAGGCGAGGCGATCCAGGACCGGACGGCGGCAGCCCTCTACGTCGTCGCGCACCACACCGTGCAATACGGCATGCTCTCGCTCGAAGAGTTCTGCGAGATCTGCCACGCCAAGGGCGTGCCGGTGATCGTCGACGCCGCCTCGGAATACGATTTGCGCGGCTTTCTGGCGCGCGGCGCCGACATTGTCGTCTATAGCGGGCACAAATTTCTCTCAGGGCCGACAAGCGGCATCGTTGCCGGCCGCAAGGATCTGGTGCGGGCCGCCTATCTCCAGAACCGCGGCGTTGCGCGCGCCATGAAGGTCGGCAAGGAGAGCATTGCCGGCACCATGGCGGCCCTGGAAGCCTGGGAACGGCGCGACCATGCCGGCATCCGCCAGCGGGAAGAAGCCGCACTGCATCTGTGGCAAACCGCATTGCAGGGCCTGCCCGGCATCGCAGCAAACATCATTCCCGATCCGACCGGAAATCCTCTCGAGCGCCTGCAGGTGTTTGTTGCGCCCGAAAGCCGGTTCACCGCCGCCGGGCTGGCCTCGGCACTGGCGGCGGGTTCGCCCCCCATTATCGTTCGCAACCACGAGGTCGAGCGCGGCCACTTCTTCCTTGATCCGTGCAATCTGCACCCCGGCGAGGCGGAGATCGTCGCCGAGCGCCTGCGGGCGGTGTTGAGCGCTGCTGAGCGGCCCGCGGATGCGATGAAGTCCGCTCGCAAGCAGTCTGCCGGGGCTTTGCGCTGGCCGGATTAGGTAGCGATGGCGCCATTCGCCCGAGTGCGGGACGCTCCTATCCTTGCGGCTCCCCTCGATTTCCGCTAATGCGCGCGTTTGCCGCCGGGGAGCAGAAGCTTGGACAATCACCGCGCCGACGTCGCCATCATCATGGGCAGCCAGTCCGACTGGGCGACGATGCGCCACGCCGCCGAAACGCTTGAGGCGCTTGGCATTCCGCACAAGCGGCTGATCGTCTCGGCCCACCGCACTCCCGACCGGCTCTATGACTTCGCCAAGGGCGCCAAGGGCGCCGGCTACAAGGTGATCATCGCCGGTGCCGGCGGTGCGGCGCATCTGCCGGGCATGACGGCAGCGATGACGCCACTGCCGGTGTTCGGCGTGCCGGTGGAATCGAAGACGCTGTCCGGCCAGGATTCGCTGCTTTCGATCGTGCAGATGCCGGCCGGCATTCCGGTCGGCACTTTGGCCATCGGCAAGGCCGGCGCTGCCAACGCCGCCCTTCTGGCCGCCGCGGTGCTGGCGCTGAGCGACGAAAAGCTTGCCGCCCGGCTGGACAGCTGGCGCGCCGCGCAGACCGCCAAGGTGGCCGCCGAGCCGACGGACACGCCGTGAGCCGGCCCGCCGGATCGACCATCGGCATCATTGGCGGCGGCCAGCTCGGCCGCATGCTGGCGATGGCCGCGGCCCGCCTCGGCTACCGCATCGTCGTGCTGGAGCCGCAGCCGGACTGCCCGGCGGCACAGGTCGCCAACCGGCAGATCGTCGCCGCCTATGACGACGCGGCCGCGCTCGGCGAGTTGGCTGCGGCCAGTGCCGTCGTTACTTACGAATTCGAGAACGTTCCGGTTGCGGCCGCCGCGGCACTTGCCACCACGGTCCCGGTCTATCCGCCGGCACGCGCACTGGAAGTGGCTCAGGACCGGCTGGCGGAAAAGAAATTCCTCAACGGCATCGGCATACCGACCGCGGATTTCAGCCCCGTCGACAATGACGAGGAACTGACGGCCGCGCTGAAAAAGTTCAACGGCGGCGGCATATTGAAGACGCGCCGGATGGGCTATGACGGCAAGGGCCAGCGTGTCTTCCGCAACATGGAAACAGGCGGCTTTGCCGGCACTTGCGAGGCGATGGGCAACGTGCCGTTGATCCTGGAATCATTCGTCGCCTTCGAGCGCGAGATTTCGGTGATCGCCGCGCGCGGCATCGACGGTTCGCTCGCCGCCTACGATCCGGCCTGGAATGTCCATCGCAACGGTATTCTTCACAGTTCGACGCTGCCGGCCGGGGTGAAGTCCGACACGGCGGCTGCGGCTCAAACGGCGGCGGCCGAGATACTTGCAGCGCTCGACTATGTCGGCGTCATCGGCGTCGAATTCTTTGTCCTGGCCGACGGTTCGCTGCTGGCCAACGAGATTGCGCCGCGCGTCCACAATTCCGGTCACTGGACGGAGGCCGCCTGCACCATCTCGCAATTCGAGCAGCACATCCGCGCCGTCGCCGGCCTGCCGCTGGGAAATCCCGCACGGCAGTTCGACTGCGTCATGGAAAACCTGATCGGCGACGACATCCGGCGCGTTCCTGAACTTCTCGCCGAGCCCGATCTGATGCTGCACCTCTATGGCAAGGCCGAGGCGCGGCCCGGCCGCAAGATGGGCCATTTCACGCGCGTGAGCCGCCGCAGCTAGAGCATGATCCCGAAAAGTGGAATCCGGTTTTCGGGAACGATCATGCTCAAACAAAAGTTAGAACCTACGCTTACTGGATGTCGCCGCTCTCGTCCTCGTCGGGGCTGGCGCAGCTCACATCGCCTTCCGCGCAGGTCGAATCGGCGGTGAGCTGTTTGGTGCGGTCGTCGGTCAGCCGCGTCAGGCATTCCGATATCAGCATCGGATAGATCGAGCCGCCTTCGCTGTCCGCGGCGGAATAGCTGCATTCCGCGTCGCGAAAGGCGATCCACGCGCGCTGCGCCGTCTGCAACAGCTTCCTGGCTTTTGCATCGCTTGCGCTGATGAGCTCCTGGTAGGCCTTGTTGAGTTTGGCGTCGGCGGATTTGTAGTCCGCGTCGGCGCAGATGTTCATCATCTGCTGGCTGTCGTCGTTGCGGTCGCATTCCTGCGCATGGGCAACAGAACCTGCCGCAAGGACGGCAAGACAGGCGGACACAAGAATTCGGCGCATGATGATCTCCAATTCGCAACCGCATCATTCCAGCCGTCTCAAGCCCGCGCAATGCCGCAAGGCGCCGTTGGCGGGTATTTCGATGATACGAAACGGTCCGTATCGTTTAGGCAACGCGCTTGCGGTTGACACGGGCAAGGCTCCTCGTCTATGAGCCACGCACAGTTCAAAGGCGCGTCTGTGGGCGCGCCTTAATAGTTCGGCCCGGGACCGGGCCCAGACCGACGGGCAAGACCATGAAGATCAAGAATTCGCTCAAGGCGTTGAAGGCGCGTCACCGCGACAACCAGCTGGTTCGTCGCAAGGGCCGCGTCTACATCATCAACAAGACCGCTCCGCGCTACAAGGCGCGCCAGGGTTGAGTTTTTGACCGGAGGCTGCGTGCCTCCGTGCGCATGATACGCCTCTCACGCTAAATTCAGTTTGACGATCCGGCGTCGGGGGCTAGATTCCCGCGATGCGGATTCTTTTTGCATTTTTCACGGCTTTCTTCGTTTCCAGCGCTGTCTCGCTGCCGGCGTGGGCTGAAGATCCGACAGCAAATCGGCCGACAGCACCTCCGGTTGTGATGACGAAACAGGCGCGGCTCGATCAGCTGTTTGCCGATCTCAAGCGCGAACGCAACGAAAAGGCGGCCGAGCGCATCGCCGGGCGCATCGGCAGCGAGTGGTCCCAGTCGGGCAGTGCCTCGATCGACCTGATGATGCAATGGTCGCAAAAGGCGACTGAAAACCAGAAATTCGATGTTGCGCTCGATTTCCTCGATCAGGTGGTAACCCTGCAGCCGACCTATGCGGAAGGCTGGAACCGGCGCGCCACGGTTCATTTCATGATGAAGAACTACGGGAAGTCGATGTCGGACATCGACCGTACCCTGCAGCTCGAACCACGCCATTTCGGCGCGCTTTCCGGCCTGGCCCAGATCATGGCCGAAACCGGCCACAAGCAGTCGGCGCTCGAGGCCTGGCAGCGCGTTCTCGGCATCTATCCGATGATGCGCAGCGCCCAGGACCAGGTCGCCGCACTTTCCGAAGAGCTTGCCGGCGAAGGCATTTGAGACCAGTAAGGGAATAGGGGAGTAAGGCAGTATGTGAGTGGTGTAGATGCACTCCGGAACACATCCCCTACTCCCCTACTCCCCTATCGGCCCGATCTATGCCGCTTGCTTCCGTGACGAGTTTCTCCACAAGGGCGGCGGCCGGCATCTCCCGCAGCTTCGCAACGCCCTGCCCGGCCCAAATAGGCAAGAAGTCAGCCCGCTTGCTTTCATCCTTTGCCATTGAAAGCGGCATGACCAGACTCGCCTGTAGCGGAAACGCCAGCGCAGCATCTTCCTCACCAGCCATTTCCATCACAAACCGGTTGCGCACCACGCGCGCTGGGCGGCCAGTGAAGCAGCGAGTCACCGACGTGCTCTCGTCGTTGGCCGAGCGCAATGCTACGCGATAGACTGGCTGCACATTGGCTTCAGGACAGGCCAGGAAAGCCGTGCCGATCTGCACACCAGATGCACCAAGTGCAAAGCTGGCAGCAATGCCGCGACCGTCGAAGATACCGCCGGCAGCAATTACAGGCACCCGCACGGCATCAACAATCTGTGGTAAGAGGGCCATAGTGCCGGCTGTGCCGATAGCAGGGTCGCCAGTGAATGTGCCGCGATGCCCACCCGCCTCGTATCCCTGCGCGATAATGGCGTCCACCCCTCCTGCCTCAAGCTGGCGCGCTTCCGAGACGGTGGTAGCCGAACACAGGACAATACAGCCGCCGGCTTTCAACTGCTGCACAATTGCGGTGTCGGGTAGGCCGAAGTGGAAGCTGACCACCTTCGGGCGAAGCTCGAGCACAATTTCGAGACGCTCACGATCGAAGGTGGGGAAGGGTTCGCCCGGCTCGGGCACCGGTCCGAGGCCGACCTCCTCATAGCAGCCGCGAAGGCGGTCTCGCATACTTTGAGCTGCCGCATCATCGCGTGCCGGCGCCGGGTGCGCAAAGAAGTTGACGTTGATCGGACGATTGGTGGCGTGCTGTGTCGCCGTGAGCTGCTCGCGGATAGCCGCCGCAGGCAGAATGCCGCATCCGAGCGAGCCAAGCGCCCCGGCATTGCTGACTGCCGCCGCGAGTTCCGGCGTGGTGATGCCGCTCATCGGCGCCTGGATTATCGGGTGTTCAATGCCGAGGAGTTCCAGAAGATCAGTGCGCATCCACATTGGATCACCCTCCTCTTTCTCCCAGGAGAGATTACCTTAACTGACTTCCAGCTCAAGTCGGATAGGGCCTTCGAACCGCTTCACGGCCGGCCACAGGCTGATGCAAGCTGGCGGAGTTCGGCGTCGATCCTAACCCGACTGCGGTCGATGCGCCGGGCTGGCGCCGTGTTTACGACGCGCCATGCAGCCGGCCCATCCGGCAGCCGCAGCCGACATTAGCGGCCGACTTCCGATCCGACATAGGCGATGCGCAGCATGTTGGTCGAGCCCGGCGTCCTCAGCGGCACGCCGGCCGTGATGATGACGCGGTCGCCGGGCTTGCCGAAGCCTTCGTCCAAAGCGATGCGGCAGGCGCGATCGACCATGTCGTCGAGGTCGATGGCATCGGGAGAAACGACGCAATGCGTGCCCCACAGCAGCGACAGCCGCCGCGCCGTGTTGAGGATCGGCGACAGCGCCACGATCGGCACTTGCGGCCGCTCGCGCGCGGCGCGCAAGCCGGTTGTGCCCGACGCGGTATAGGTGATGATCGCCGACAGCTTCAGCGTCTCGGCTATTTCGCGGGCGGCGAGCGAGATGGCGTCGGCTCCGGTCGCTTCCGGTTCCGAGCGCTGCGCGTTGATGATGCCGGCATAGGTCGGGTCGGTTTCGACCTTGGTCGCGATCCGGTTCATCATCGCCACCGCCTCGACCGGATAGGCGCCGGCGGCGGACTCCGCCGAAAGCATTATCGCGTCGGCGCCTTCAAATACGGCGATCGAAACGTCCGACACCTCGGCGCGTGTCGGCACCGGCGCGGTGATCATCGATTCCAGCATCTGCGTGGCGACCACCACCGGCTTGCCGGCACGGCGCGCGGCGCGAGTGATCTGCTTCTGGATGCCAGGCACGGCTTCGAGCGGCATCTCGACGCCGAGATCGCCGCGGGCAACCATCAGCGCATCCGAAAGTTCAATGATCTCGGCCAGCCGGGCGACGGCCTGCGGCTTTTCGATCTTGGCCATGATCAGCGCCCGGCCGCGTGCGATCTTGCGTGCTTCGGCCAGGTCCTCGGGCCGCTGCACGAAGGACAGTGCCACCCAGTCGACGCCGGTCGCCAGAACCGCGTCGAGATCCCGGCGGTCCTTTTCCGTCAGCGCTCCGACCGGCAGGTCGGTGTCGGGCAGGCTGACGCCCTTCTTGTCGGAAATGATCGTGCCGGCGACGACGGTGCAGACGATCGCCTTGCCGTTGCTGCTGACCGCCTTGAGCTCGAGCTTGCCGTCGTCGATCAGCAGGCGATGACCAGCCTCGACCGAACGCAGGATTTCGGGATGCGGCAGGTAGACCCTCGTCGAATTGCCGGGTTCGGGATTGTCGTCGAGCGTGAAGGTCTGACCGACGGTCAGCACCTCTTTGCCGTTGGCGAACTTGCCGACGCGCAGCTTTGGCCCTTGCAGGTCTGCGAGAACGCCGATCGGCCGGCCGACCGCCTCCTCGACGGCACGAATACGGCCGACGAGCGTCCGCATCAATTCATGGTCGGTGTGGCTCATATTGATGCGGAACACGTCGGCGCCGGCTTCGAACAGCTTCTTCAGCATCTCCTCGGACGAGGAGGCCGGACCGATGGTGGCGAGGATCTTGACCTTGCGGCTGCGTCTCATTGACTGTTTGTTCCCGGGGCGGCTGGAGCGCCATCCGTTGCGGGCTCGTCAGTCAGCTGGACCATCCAGCTTGCCTGCTCGCCCGTGTCATATTCCTGGAATCCGGCGCGCTGAAAGCCCCGGGCGACGCAATCGGTAACGCCGGCGATCTTGAACTCTTTTTCGGCCACGCACATGTTGATCGGGCCATCCCAGCGTCCGCCGCGCTCGGCGTCTTCTGCATAAAGATAGTAAAACCTTGATGACAACGGTCCCTCGATCAGCGTCTTGCAGCTCGATCCTTCGATGTGCCACCAGCCTTCGGTGATCCAGCCGGCTTTGGCGCGATAGCCGATGCCGACGCCGACCAGGTTCTGCGTGGCATTGCAGACGCGGAAATCGGCGCGTGCCGGCGAGGCCGAAATCACCACAAAAAGGCCCATGGCCGGTATCAGGAGCGGCATGGCCAAGGCATGGCGCACACGCAGCCTGCCGGCGAAACCCATCCTGAAACCCCTCAAGAACCACATTTGCATCTCTCAACGCCCCTTTTCGGAAAAGTCCGTACGCATGTCAACGCGCCGATCTATCCAATTCCAATCGATTTAGAAGGCTCTGACGCGCTTGCGGTCGCCCCTGCTCAGTTTTTTGGCAGAAACCGTGGCCAAACAACGGCATTGCGCAAGCGTTCTCTTCGTGGAATGACGATACCACCCTCCCCTGAAGCCAGCGAACAGACCTTTCCCACCAATGACCCGATCCACAGTTTTCGCGCCTTTCGACATCGTCGAAGGCGACCGCAAGCGCGGCATGGTGCTTTTGGCCGATCACGCCCGCCGCGACCTGCCGGAGGAGTATGGCAGCCTCGGCCTGCCCGCGGCGGAGTTCGACCGCCACATCGCCTACGACATCGGCGTCGAGACTGTAACCCGCGAACTCGCAAGTCTGCTCGGCGTTCCGGCGGTGCTTGCCAATTTTTCGCGACTGCTGATCGACCCCAATCGCGGCGAGGACGATCCAACGCTGATTCGCCAGCTCTATGACGGCACCGTCATCCCGGGAAATTATCCCATGGCGCCGGAGGAACGCGAAAGACGGCTGGATCGCTTTTACCGCCCCTATCATGACGCCGTCGGGGCCATGATTGCCTCGGTGGCGCAAGCGTCCGCGCAGGCGCCCTTCATCTTTTCGGTGCATTCCTTCACACCGACCATGCAGGGCTTCGTGCGGCCGTGGCATGTCGGCATATTGTGGGACCTCGACGACCGCGTGGCGCGGCCGCTGATCGACATGCTCTCCGAGGACAAGAGCCTCGTCGTCGGGGATAACGAACCCTATGACGGCGCTCTGCGCGGCGATACCATGTTCAGGCACGCTATCGTCAATGGCTTTGCCCATGCGCTTGTCGAGATCCGCCAGGACCTGATCGCCGACCGGAAGGGTGCGCTCGCCTGGGCCGAACGGCTGGCGCCGATCGTTGACGCGATAGATCGACGTGCCGATATACATGCGGTGAAAATATTCGGCTCGCGCACCGGGCCGGCATGATGGAGGCGAAGGAGGCCAACAAGCCATGACCGAACTCAGCGACGAACAAAAGCGCGATTTCGAAGCCGCTGCCTTCCGCCGGCTGGTCGCGCATCTGCGGGGGCGTTCCGATGTGCAGAACATCGACCTGATGAACCTCGCCGGCTTCTGCCGCAACTGCCTGTCCAACTGGTACCGCGATGCGGCGCAAGCCGAGGGTGTCGAACTCAGCAAGGACCAGTCGCGCGAGATCATCTACGGCATGGCCTATGCCGAGTGGCAGGCACTGAACCAGATCGAGGCCTCCGATGCCAAGAAGGCCGAGTTCGAGGCAAGACGCCCCAGGGACCACTAGAGCAATTCCAGGAAAAGTGTGAACGGTTTTCCGTCCGGAATTGCGTCAAGACAAAAGGATGGAACGGTTCGGCGTTTCCGTGAAACGATGAACCGTTCCAGGGTCACAATCCATCGCACTGAACGACCTTCACGAATGGTTTTTGCCCTAAATGGGAGGACTGCCGTGCCTAAGATCGACGTCGCCGACGTACCCGGACGCAAGGGCTCATCCTATCCACCTCCGTTCGATGCACCCTGTGCCGAACGCGTGCGGCAGCGGCTGGGCAACGCCGGCGGGCTCACCGACTTCGGCATCAATCTCATGCGCCTGCCGCCGGGCAACTGGTCGAGCCAGCGCCACTGGCATTCGCACGAAGACGAGTTCGTCTACGTGCTCGAAGGCGAGCTGACGCTCGTCGAAGATGCCGGCGAGACGGTGCTGCGCGCGGGTGATTGCGCGGCCTTTCCGAAAGGCTCCGGCAACGGCCATCACATGATCAACAAATCGGGCGCAGTTGCGATCTATCTCGAAGTTGGTTCGCGTTGGCCCGCCGACGTAACCACCTGCTCCGACATCGACATGATGAGCACCAACGCCGACGGCCGGTTTGTGCACAAGGATGGCGCGCCTTATCCCGAGCCGTAGAGATTTTGGAGTGGACCACCGAGGTGGTTGGCCGACACGAGAGGACTTAGCGTCCACCGGCGCCTTGTGGCGCCGTCTGGTCCAAGCACTTTCGGCGACGAGCGCTTGACTGTGAATTGAATCGATCTAATTTGCCGCGCAAAGCCATTTCCGGACCGGATTCTACCCGATGGACGCGCAGAAAATCACGCAAATCGCGATTCGTGGACGCTGGGCCGTGGCCGGCATCTTCCTCGCCAACGGCTTCCTGACCGGCAGCTGGGCGCCGCAGATCCCGGTGTTCCTGACCCGGCTGGACATCAGCAAATTCACGCTCGGCCTGCTGATCCTGTTGTTCGGCGCCGGCGCCGTCACCGCCATGACCTGGTGCGGCCATCTGATCTCGAAGCATGGCTCGCGCACCGTGCTGCGCTGGTTCGGACTTGCCGGCAGCTTCGGTCTTTTGATGGTGGCTCTGGCCCCCAATGTGCCCCTGGCGGCCATCGCCATGTTCATCTTCGGCGGTTCGATCGGCGGCATGGACGTCGCCATGAATGCCAATGCGGTGGCGGTGGAACGGCGGCTGTCCCGCGCCATCATGTCGTCCTCGCACGGTTTCTGGAGCCTTGGCGGTTTCGCAGGCGGCGCTTTGGGCGGTTTCGCCATCCAGAACTATGGTCATCTCGCGCATGCGACGATGGTGACGGCGCTTGCCTTTGCTGTCATCGCGGTAGCGATCCGCTACCTGATCGCCGAGGACAAGCATCCGGTCGCCGAGCATCACAAATTCGCCCTGCCGGCAAACCCGCTTGTCTATCTGGTCGGGCTGATGGCGCTGCTGACGATGATCTCCGAAGGCGCGGTGCTCGACTGGGCAGCGCTGTATCTCAGGCAGGAGCTCGGCGCCGATCTTGCTATCGCAGGCCTGGCCTATGCCGCCTTTTCCGGCGTCATGGCCGTCATGCGCTTTCTCGGCGATGGCGTCCGCAACCGTTTCGGTGCCGTTACGACGCTGCGCGCGTCGGCGCTTGCCGCTGCAGCCGGCATGCTGGTGGCCGGGCTGGCTCCCTCGCCGTGGCTGGCCATTGCCGCCTTTGCCTTTTGCGGCCTGGGTATTGCCAATATGGTGCCGATCATCTTTTCGGCCGGCGGCAACCAGGAGGGCATGGCGCCCGGCACCGGCATGAGCGTCGTCACCACAATGGGTTACTCAGGCATCCTGGTGGCGCCTTCGGCGATCGGCTTCATCGCCGAACACTCGAGCTTCGGCCCGATCTTCGTCGCTCTCTCTGGGCTACTGATCGTCGTGTTGGTGATGGCTGGCCTCGCTCACCGTGCCGAATTCGCTGCCGAGGCAGCACCGGCTGAATAGCGCTTCAACTCTTCGTAGAGGAAATCCGCCACGCGGCGGATGCGCACGCTGGTACGCACGTCGCGGTGCATGGCCAGCCACACCGGCAGCGTCGGCAGCGGGAGGTCCGGCAGCACGATTTCCACCAGTGCATCGCGCTCGGCCAGCGGCTGCTGGCCAAAGCCGATGCCGTTTCCCGTCCGCACCGCTTCCCAAAGCACGATCTGATTGTCGGTCCTGAAGCGGAAGGCATTGCGGGTGAGCGCGACGCCGAATTGAGCGAAGCCGCGAATGATTTCATCGCTGCGATCGAAGCCGACCAGATCGTGCTCGGCAAGATCGCGGGCCTCGCGCGGACGGCCACGCCGGTCGAGATAGGATTTTGCCGCGCAGGCGCGGAGCGGAATGTCGGTCACCTTGCGCGCGACCAGTTCATTCTGCGCCGGCTTGACCATGCGGATGGCAATGTCGGCGTCGCGACGCAGCAGATTCTCGACCTGGTTCGAAGCGACGATCTCAACCTCGATGCCGGGTTCCTCGACGGCAAGCCGCGCCGTCATCTCGGGTAGCACATAGGCCGCTACCACCTCGCTGGCGGCAATGCGCACCGTGCCCTCGATCGCTTCGACCGATCCCAGGGCCAGCAGCGAAAATGCGCTCGCCTGCTCGCTCACCGCGCGGCCCCGTTCAAAAAGCGTGCTGCCCGCTTCCGTGAGCGCATAGCCGCGCCGCCCGCGCCGGAACAAGGTGACGCCGAGCGCCTGCTCCAGCTCGGCGATGTGGCGGCCGAGTGTCGGCTGGCTTGCGGCAAGCTTTCGCGCGGCGGCCGACAGGCTCCCGGTCTCCGCCACCGTGACGAAACTCTTGATCAGGTTCCAGTCGATATCCATTCAAAATTGAATATCAGATCGCCAGCTTTAGTCAATTTTCATTCGTTAGCGAACAGATCACATCGGCGTCGTAACGCAAACACGGAGACGAACAATGACCAAGATCGCAATTCTCGGCGCCAATGGCCGGCTCGGCCGCGCGGTGGCCAAGGCCTTCATCGATGCTGGCTACCACGTCCGCGCTGTCACCCGCAGCGGCAAGGTGCCGGCGGAGCTCGAAGGCGCCACGGCGATCGCCGGCGATGCGCTCGACCGCGAGGCGCTGATCCGCGCCACCGACGGCATTGATATCATTTTCAACGGCCTGAGCCCGCTCTACACCGACTGGAGCAAGTGCCTGCCGATGGCGGAGAACGTCATGGCCGCCTGCTGGGCGAACGGCGCGCTGCATCTCTTCCCGGGCACCGTTTACAACTACGGCTCGCCGATACCGGCGGTGATCACCGAAGACACGCCGTTTCACCTGACGACGGAAAAGGGCCGCATCCGCGTTGCCATGGAAGACCTGTTTCGCCGCGAGGCCGACGCGGGTCGGGTGCGCACCATCCTGCTGCGCGCCGGTGACTTCTTCGGCGGCACCGGCAGCGGATCGTGGTTCGATCTGGTCGTTGCCGCCAAGATGACCAAGGGCGTCTATACCGCCCCAGGGCCGGTCGATCTCGTGCATGAATGGGCCTATCTGCCCGACCTGGCCAAGGCTTTCGTCGGACTGGCCGACAATCTCGACAAGCTCGGCTCCTACGAGGCGCTGAACTTTCCCGGCCATGCGGTGACCGATCTGGAGATCAAGGCGGCCGCTGAGAAGGCGCTCGGGCGCACGTTGAAACTGACGTCGATGCCGTGGTGGGTGCTGCGTGCCGGCAGCCCATTTGTGGCGATGTGGCGCGAGATCGTTTCGATGTCCTATCTCCGCTTCGAGCCGCACCGGCTGGTTTCAGGCAGGCTTGAAGGCATTATCGGTGCGATCCCCCACACGCCGCTGGAAAATGCAGTGTCGGAAGCGCTTGAAGACATCGGTATCGCCACGGTGAAGGCAGCGCAGAAGCAATCTGAAAAAAGGCGGATGGCCTGACGGTCATCCGCCGCTTGTCGGGGACCAATGATTGCGGTCAGATCCGGCCCATCAACAGCAGCACCAGGACAACGATCAGGATGACGCCGACGATGCCGGATGGTCCGTAACCCCAGGACCGCGAATGCGGCCACGCCGGAACCGCGCCAATCAGGATAAGAATAAGGATAATGATGAGAATGGTGCTTATCGTCATCAGAAAATCCTCGCTTTGAGGTTGCAATGACGGAACAATGCAGAAGGCCGCCCATTGTTCCCGGGCGGCCTTTGCTTGATCAGAACGGCGATTCAGCCTCTATTCGGCGGCCTTCGGGAAGGCGATCGCCGGTTCGGCGCCCAGATCGGCCTCCAGGCCTTCCGACGAGATCTCGGCCTTGCCGCGCCCCAACACGCGACTGAACCAGCCCCGACGCGCACCGGGTTTTACCTTGGCGCGGGTGAACACCATCAGCATTGACGGCGTCACCACCAGGGTCAGCACGGTGGCGAAGGACAGGCCGAAGACGATCGCCGACGACAGCGAAATCCACCATTGCGTCGACGGCGCGTTGATCGTCGTCTCGTGATGGAAGATTTCGAGGCCGAGGCCGAAAGCGATCGGCAGCACGCCGAGGATCGCCGACACCGCCGTCAGCACCACCGGGCGGGCACGTTCGCGGCAGGTCTGCAGAACGGCTTCGTATTTGTCCCAGCCCTCTTCGCGCAACCGGTCGTAGGTGTCGATCAGCACGATGTTGTTGTTCACCACCACGCCGGCCAGCGCGATGACACCGATGCCCGACATGACGATGCCGAATGCCTCTCCCGTCAGCAGCAGCCCTAGGAACACGCCGATCGTCGCCATGACCACGCAGGACAGCACCAGCCAGACGCTGGTGAACTTGTTGAACTGCGCCAGAAGCACGATGAAGATCAGGAAGATCGCGGCACCGAAGGCTTTGCTGAGGAAGGCCCCGGCCTCCGCGCTGTCCTCATTGGAACCGGCAAGCTTCCAGCGAATGCCGCTGCCGAGGTTCATGTCGGCGACAGCTTTGGTGACCTCCTGCTGGACGGCAGCCACCTGGGCGCCGGCAGCGACGTTGGCCTGGACGACCACCGTTCGCGCGCCGTCGATGCGATTGAGGATACCGACCGTCGGCTCCGGCTTGCGTACGACGAAGTTCGAGATCGGCACCGAGCCTTGCGCGGTCTGAACCCTGAGTTCGTCGAGCGTCGACAGCGTGCGCCGATCCTCGGGCAGGCGCAGTCTGATGTCGACTGCATCGTCGGCGCCGGCGGGGCGGTACTCGCTGAGCTTCAGCCCGTTGGTCACCAGTTGCACGACCGTTCCGACCGCGGTCGGACTGATGCCGTACTGCGCCGCCTTGGCGCGATCGACCTCGAGCGCCCAATCGACGCCGGGCGGCGCCAGGCCATCGGAAATATCGATGACGCCGGGCACCTTGGCAATGCGCGTGGCGACGGCGCGGGCCTTGTCGTCAAGACCCTTCGGGTCGACGGCCGAAAGCCTGATCTGGATCGGCTTGCCGGTGGGCGGGCCGGCTTCCGGCACGCGAACCTCGACGTCGACACCGGGAATGCCGGCCATCACGCCGCGCAACTCGTCCAGGATTGAGTTCGCCGATTTGCGCTCGCGCCAGTCGACGAATTCATACTGGATCACGCCGACCACGTCTTCCGGAACGTCCTGGCCGCCGCCCTGCGTCTTGCCGACACGGGTATAGACAGACTTCACGCCCGGCCAGCCGAGCAGCCGATTTTCCGCCGTCTTGGTGGCCGCGTCCATTTCGGCAAGCGAAAGATTGCCGCGGGCGTGGACATAGAGCAGGCCGTAGTCAGGCTCGACATTCGGGAAGAATTCGACGCCGGCGCCGAATTTCGAATAGGCGTAGCCCACGCCAAACAACAGCGCGACGGTAAGGACAAGCACGGTGATGGGATAATGCACCGCCTGCTTGACCACGGCCATGTACCAGCCGTCGCGATTGTCGTCGGGGTGATGAGCCGGCGCCTTGGCAAATATGGCGCCCAGCGTCGGCGCGAAGACCAGCGCATAGAGCATCGAGGCCGAGAGCGTCACGATCAACGTGATCGGCATGTATTTCATGAAATCGCCGATGATGCCCGGCCAGAACAACAGCGGCGAGAAGGCGGCAATGCGCGTCATCGTCGCGGCGATGACCGGGCCGGCCATGCGCTTGGCCGCAAGCGCGAACGCCTGTTCCTTCGGCATGCCCTCGCTCATGCGTCGCTCGGCGAATTCGGTGACGATGATAGCGTCGTCGACCAGCATGCCGACCGCCAGGATGAGGCTGAACAGCACGATCATGTTGATCGTGTAGCCCATCATCGCCAGCAACAGGATGCCGATCAGGAAGGATGAGGGGATGGCCAATCCGATCAGTAGCGAGGCACGGCCAGACAGCGCGTAGAGAATGACGATGAACACCAGGATGACGGCGATCATCACGTGGTTCTGAAGGTCGCCGAGCAACTGGTTCACGAAGACGGACTTGTCTTGCGTGTAGGTGACGTGCATGCCCTCCGGCATCGTCTTGATGAAGGCGTCGGACACCTCCCTGACCTTGCCAATCGTATCGATCAGGTTGGAGCCGATGCGCTTCTTCACCTCGATGGCAATCGCCGGCTTGCCGTCCAGGCGGGTAACCGTCTCGGCGTCCTTGAAGGTCGAGCGGATGGTGGCGATATCCTTGGCCTGCACCACCGCGTTGGGGCCGGCGACGACCGGAAGCGCCGCCACATCTTCTGGTGTCTCGATAAGCGAGGGCACCTTGACTGCGTATTTGCCCTCGGATCCTTCGATGTTGCCGGCGGCGACAAGACTGTTGGAAGCGCCGACCGCACCGATCAACTGGTCGAGCTGCAGCCCGTAGGACGAAAGTTTCATCGGATCGATGACCACTTCGACGAGGTCGTCGCGCGCACCCTGCAATGAGCCCTCGAGCACGCCAGGCACTTCCTCGATGCGGTCGCGCAGCTCGCGCGCCGCCGCCGTCAGCACGCGCTCGGGCACCTCGCCCGACAGCGTCACGACCAGGACGGGGAACTCGGAGATGTTGACCTCGGAGACCACGGGCTCCTCAGCCGCTTGCGGCAGGTCGGCCTTGCCGTCCTGCACCTTGCTGCGCGTGTCCTGCAGCGCAGTGGCGAGATCCGTCTGTGGCTGGAATTCGACCAGCACATAACCGCCGCCCTGGAAGGCGGCCGAGCGCATCTCCTTGAGGCCCTTCAGGCTCTTCAGCTTGGCTTCCATCGGCCGCAGCAGGAGGCGTTCGGAGTCTTCCGGCGAGATGCCCTGATAGATCATGCTGACATACATCATCGGAATCGGAACGTCGGGTTCCGCTTCCTTCGGCGTCGACTGGTAGGCGACCGCACCGGCAAGGATGAGAAAGACCAGGACCGCAATGGTCAGCCGGGCATTGCTGATTGCAAGTTTGACGATGTCCATGATTACTGCGTCCCGGTCGTCGCTTCGCCCAACAGCTTTTGAATGGTCGCCTGGTCGGCCTCGACCGGCTTGACCACTTCGCCTTCCTTCACCAGCTCCTGGCCAGCGACGATGATGCGGGCGTCGGCCGGAATGCCGCCGAGCACCAGGCCGGTCGGCGTGTCGTCGACCAGGTCGATCGGGAAGAACACGACCTTGTCATCCTTGTCGACGGCGCGGATGCCGAGGTCGCCCTTGTCGCCGAGCGTCACCACCGATCGCGGCAGCATCACGGCGTCGGTCGGCTGGGCGCTGAGCGCAATTTCTGCCGTCATGCCGGCCGGTACGGACCCATCGGCATTGGGGATAGCGACTTCAACCCGGAAGGTACGGGTTGCCGAAGATGCATCCCGGCTGATGTAGCGCACCGTACCCTTGACGGTCTGGCCACTGACCAGGCGCACATTGGCTTCGTCACCGATCTTCAGATAGCCGAGATCGCGCTCGCTGACTTCGCCGCGGGCGATCACCGGATCGAGCTTCAGAATGGTCGCCACCTCGCCGCCCTGCATGACGGAACTGCCAAGCTCCACCGGGACCCGGTCGATGACACCGTCGAAGGGCGCCTTCACCTCGTTGCGGTCGAGTTCGGCTTGCGCGGCGTCCAGTTGCGACTTGGCCAGCGTCAGGTTGGAACGGGCCGTATCGAGCTGCAGCGTCGGCAGATTGCCGGTTTTCATCAACCGCAGGGCCGCAGCCAGCTCGGCCTCACGTTGCACGACAAGCTGCTTGGCGTTGTCGACCGCCGAGATTTTTTCCTCGGCGGCAAGCATCAGGATCAGGTCGCCGGTCTTGACGTGCTGACCCTGCTTGACCGGCAGCTTGTCGATGACGCCGGCGACGCGTGTCGCCAGGACCGCGCGCTTGTCGGCTTCGGTCAGTCCGGAAATGCGGATAGCGCGCGCATAGATGCGCCGCGGCGGGGTTATGATCGCGACCGTCCGCAAGGCCGCTTTGGGCTGTTCTGCCTCGGCAGTCCCCGGCTTGGCAGCCCCCTGTTCGCCAGTTTGGAGCTTGCCTGAGTCGGCGGCCTTGGGCTGCTCGACCTCTCCTGCCTTGGGCTTGTTGTCGGCGGACGCGCTGCCGACGGACGAGAATTCGCCTGTCGCCATCCAGCCGGCGAACCCGATGAGCACAACAATGGCTGCAAGCTTGTGAAACCTGAATTTCGGCATCGTCATTTTTTCCAGTGCGCGGGGTTCGGCCAGGCCGCATCTTCTACTTGGGGCGCGTCGCCGATATGGGTGCGCGCGAGGCCGTATTCAAATTGCCGTGATCGGCGAAGCGCGCTTCTACCTTAAAGTTGCGTCGCAATATAGTCAGAAAAGTTAATGGATTGTTGCTTTGTCCGCAAAGATGCGGCTGCAGCATCGGCTGTTGATCGCCAAAACAGCGGTATGGCAGCAAGTGTCAGGATGATTGGACAGATTGCGATGTCATCTGCTTTGCGGGGGAGCCAGAACAATTCCAGGAAAAGTGTGAAACGGTTTTCCGTCCGGAATTGCGTCAAAAAAGATAGAGCGGTTCGGCGTTTCCGTGAAACGGTAAATCGTTCTAGGCCGGACGGCGGGCGGCCTCGGGCTGCTTGCGCGCCGCAAGAAACTCCTTGACCCGCCGGCCCGGCGCCGGCCCGCGCACCGGCTTCAAGCCGTCGTCGAGCTCGCCGGACAGATCGATCGTCGGCCGCTTGCCGACGGCGTCGTAATTTTCTTCCAGCCAATCACTGGCTGCGGTGCGGCCGAGGTCACGCAGATAGGCAAGGAACGCCCATTCGGCATTGACCTTGGACGATGCCGACAGATCCTTGAACGCTTCGTCGGCATCGATGCGGTGCATGCGGATGTCGCGATATTCGCCGTGCGGCAATCGGCCGGCGGCGATCAGTTCCTTGACGAAGGCGATCGAGCGGAATTCGCGCAACAGCCCGGCATTGAAGGTGATCTCGTCGATGCGGTTCTGGATCTCATTGGCGCTCTTCGGCGTCCCTTCGCGGACCACCGGATTGATCTGCACCAAAAGCACGTCCTCAGTGGCCGCCGTCTTGAAGAACGGGAACAGTGCCGGGTTGCCGCCATAGCCGCCATCCCAATAGGGCACGCCCTTGATCTCGACGGCGCGGAACAATTGCGGCAGGCAGGCCGACGCCATTACCGTGTCGAGGTCGATCTCGCCGTCCGAGAAGACACGCAACTGGCCGGTCTCGACATTGGTCGCGGAAATGAACAGTTCCATCGACTTGCAGGCGCGCACATTGTCGAAATCGATCTCACGTTCGACCACATCGCGCAGCGGATTGATGGCGAGCGGATTGGCGACATAGGGCGAAAATACCCGCGACATCGTATCGAACAGGAAATAGCCGGGCGTGTTCTCGATCGACCAATTGCCCCAGGCGACGTCCCACGGCATGCGCTGCACTGGGCTGAAGCGGCCCTTTGCCGCCACCGCACGCCAGAAATCATCAAGTTTCCGCCGTGCGCCCTCGACGCCGCCGCGAACGAAGCCGTCGGCCAGCGCGACGGCATTCATGGCGCCGGCGCTGGTGCCCGAAACCGCCGTTATATCGAGGCGCCCGTCCTCGAGCAGCCGATCGAGCACGCCCCAGGAAAACGCCCCGTGCGAACCCCCGCCTTGCAGCGCGATGTTGATCTTCTTTGGCTCCTCCGCCTTGCCGTTTTTCGGCATGGCGTGACCCTTGACCGCTGGACGGCTCACTGAGCGGTCCAGCCGCCATCGACAGAGATGTGCGTGCCGTTGATCTGCGCTGCCGCATCCGAGCACAGGAACACTGCCGCCGCCGCAACCTGCTCGACGGTGACGAACTCCTTGGTCGGCTGCTTTTCGAGCATGACCTCGCGGACCACAGTCTCGCGGTCCATCTTGTTGGCCTTCATCTGGTCGGGGATCTGCGCCTCGACCAGCGGCGTCAGCACATAGCCGGGACAAATGGCATTGCAGGTGATCTTGTCGCGCGCCAGTTCCAGGGCGACCGTCTTGGTCAGGCCCATAATGCCGTGCTTAGCCGAGACATAGGCCGACTTGAACGGCGAGGCCACCAGCCCATGGGCCGAGGCGACGTTGACGATCCGGCCGCCACCGGCCTGTTTCATCAACGGGATGGCGGCGGCGATGGTGTGGAAGGCCGATGACAGGTTGATGGCGATGATCGCATCCCACTTCTCGATCGGGAAGCTTTCCACCGGCGCGACATGCTGGATGCCGGCATTGTTGACCAGGATGTCGACCGAGCCGAATGTCTCGGCTGCCTTCATGACCAGAGCCCGGCACTCGGCCGGCTTCGACATGTCAGCCTTGACATAGGCGGTCTGGACCTTGTGGTGTTTCGCAATTGCGTCGGCGATGGCGTGGTCGTCGGCGGTGTCGGAAAAGGAATTGACGACGATGTTGCAGCCTTCGGCCGCGAGCGCGTGGGCAATGGCCAGGCCGATGCCCGAGGTGGAACCGGTGACGATGGCGGTTTTTCTGGCGGTCAAGGCGGCTTATTCCTTTTCGAGGCGGGCTCCCGCGGAACCATGCTGCACTGCAGCATATAGGCTCTCTGCCACCCAAGAACAGCGGATGTGTGGAGCAATGACATGAAATTTTTGTCATGAGGACCTCTCTCACCTTGACGAGAGAGTGTCTGGCACCGGCTGTAGCGGGGCCGGTTTCCGCAAAGCATGCGGGGGAAAATCCTTAGGCGACGAGGTCCGGCACCGGCCCGATATAGCGCGACTGCGGCCGGATCAGCCGTCCGCTCGTCTGCTGCTCGCGGGCGTGGGCGATCCAGCCGGCGACGCGCCCGGCAGCAAAGACATTGGTGAACGCCTCTTTCGGAAAGCCCGCGGCCTCCAGCAGAAGTGCTGTGAAGAACTCGACATTGGTCTGGAGCGAGCGCGACGGCTTGGCGATGCGAAGCACTTCAAGCGCCGCTTGCTCCACGCTTTCGGCAAACGCCAGCCGGTGGCCGGCTTCGCCCTCGGCGCCGAGTTGCCGCACCACCGCTTTCAGCACGTCGGCACGCGGATCGCGCACACGGTAGATGCGATGCCCGAAGCCCATGATGCGGCGGCCGCGCGCGATCTCGTCGCGCAGCCAGATGGCGGCGTCGCCATGCGCCTCTATCGCATCCAGCATCTCGATCACCGGACCTGGCGCGCCGCCATGCAGCGGCCCCTTGAGCGCTCCGAGTCCGGCCAGCACCGCCGAAGTAAGCCCCGCCTGCGTCGAGGCGACCACGCGCGTGGCGAAGGTCGATGCGTTGAGGCCATGGTCGCAAACCGTCACAAGATAGGTATCGAGCGCTTTCGCCAACTTCGGCGAGGCCGCCATGCCGGTCAGCATCCGCAGCATGTCGGCGGCATGATCGGCCTTGCGATCAGGCGCAATTGGGCTTTCGCCGCGCTGCAAGCGCAGCAAGGCCGGCGTCAGCACGGCAGGTGCCGCAACCAGCCTGAGCGCGTCCGGCAATTTGTCGCCGTCCGGCAGTAGGGCAATGCCGGCGCGCATCGCGCTGTAGATATCGAGGGATGCGAGAAACGGCAGCAAGGGTTCGATCCGCTCGAACACTTCACTGCGCGCCCGGCCGATCGCTTTCGCCAGCTCCTTTTCGCCGGGAAGATCGTCGAAAGAGCCGTCGAACAGCAGCCGAACCACGTCGGCGTATTTCCAGCGGCCTGCCAGTTCCGGCAACGAATGGCCCCGGATGGTCAGGCGGCCGCCAAGACCGTCGACATCGGAGAGTACCGTTTCTGCCACCACCACATCATCGAGCCCATTCGCCATTGGTTTTCTCCTTGACCCTTTCCGGGTCGTAGATAAGGGTTGGCGGCTGGACCATCAATCTTGATCAACCGAATCAACGTGCCAGGTTTACATGACTGAGTGGCTGACGCGGGACGAAGCCCTGGAGCGCCTCAAGGTGCGCGCCCAGACGCTCTATGCCTATGTCAGCCGCGGACGCATCGGCATGCGGCCGGATCGGGCCGACCCACGCCGCAGCCAGTATCGCGCCGACGACATCGCGGCGCTGGCGAGCCGCCGGGCGCGCGGCCGAAATCCCCAGGCAATCGCCGAAAGTGCAATTGCCTGGGGTGAGCCGGCGATCGCCACCACGATCTCGACCGTTTTGCACGGCCGCCTCGTCTATCGTGGCCAGGATGCGGTTGCACTCTGCGAGACTGCCACGCTGGAGCAGACGGCAAACCTGCTTTGGGCATCTGACGCACCAGTGTCGTTCGTGTCGGCGAGCCGCCATGGCAACGGCGCAACTGGCCGGCCGGCTGCCTTCGCGGAATTGGCCGCGTTGGCGGCCAAGGGCCGGCCTTCGCTCGGCCGCAGGGCGGCTTCGCTCAACCACGATGCGGCCGGCGCCATCGCCGCTCTGGCCCAGGCGCTCGGCGCGGTTCGCGGAATCGGTGCCGTGCACGAACGACTGGCGCAGGGCTGGTCCCTCGATGCAGCCGGCGCAGACTTGATCCGCCGCTCGCTGGTGCTGTTGGCCGATCACGAACTGAACGCATCGACCTTCGCCGCGCGGGTCGCCGCGTCCACCGGTGCACCTGTTTCGGCCTGCCTGCTTGCTGGCCTCGCCACGCTCTCCGGTCCGCGCCATGGCGGCGCCGCGGAGGCGGTCATGATGCTGGCGGAGGATGCGCAGAGATTGGGGCCGGATGCGGCTGTCGGACGCTGGCTCGGTCACGACAGGCCACTGCCCGGATTTGGCCATCCGCTTTATCCCGACGGCGATCCGCGTGCGGAACCGTTGCTGGCCGCGATCGATGTCGATGATGGGCTGTTACGGCTTTGCGATGCGGCCTTTGCGGCAACGGGCATGCGCCCGAACGTCGATTTCGCCTTGGCCGCGCTGACGCGCAGCCTCCGTTTGCCGTCCGATGCGCCGTTTCGCTTGTTTGCGCTCGGCCGCAGCATCGGCTGGGCCGCGCATGCCGTGGAGCAGGTGACAAGCAGCGGCCTGATCAGACCACGCGCCCGCTACCAGGGACCGCTGCCGGAGTTCCATTAGCTGGCGACGCAATCGCGGGCCCTTTTTTGGGTGCTGGCGGATTAAGCTTTAGATGGAATGGTCATCCGGCTCATGAAAAGTCGGAGAGCCCGCTGCGCGGCCAGGGCTGGCGGCTCGGACGGATGCCATTCCCGGAAATGACCATCGATCGCCATGCGTGCCAACCCATAAACGAGTGCACGCGCGGCAAGCACAAGATGATCAAAGTCGGTGCCGGGAGCAAGCCGACCCTGTTGTTGCGCTTGCGTCAGCAAGTCGATCATCGTCCGCCGAATAGCCTCATTCTGATCACGAAGGCTGTCCGACCCTTCAAAATCAATCAGGGTTCGGGAACTGATGATCTGGAAATGCGTGGGGTTGCTAATTGCCCATTCCAGATAGCCTTGTCCGATTGCTTCGAAGGCCTCAATGGGATCTGCGCTGTCGATTTTCGACCGCGCCTTGGCAACGGCCTTTGTCAGCCGATCCATGGCCTGTTCGGCGACCGCGGTGAGCAGCGCTGTTTTCGATCGAAAATGCCGGAATGGCGCGCCGGGCGAAACGCCGGCACGTTTTGCGGCCTCGCGTACGGACACATGCTCGGCTCCCCGCTCCTCGATGATCTCCACGGTTGCCGTGATCAAGGCCTCGACGAGATTGCCGTGATGGTATCGCTTGGCATCTCCGGCTTCGTCGGAATCAGTTGTCTTGGTCATCTCAGTCAAATAGCACGAGAGCGGAATGTAATCACTGATTATTTCCCTTGTGTTCGAGCGCTGCGTATGTAATCAATGTTTACATCGCAACGGAGGTTACCATGTTTCGCATCACCGCAACGACTGCCCTCGCTTTCTCCTTATTGTCGCTCGTATCTGCCGAGGCCGAGGATCGGCCCACCCTGGAAGTCGTCTGGCCGACGGCGGGTTCAGTTGTCGAACTGGGCAATTCTCCTGAGAAGGCGATAGGCGTTGTCGTCAGGAGCAACTTCAGGCTGCTCACTGCGGGTGAGTGCGGGGAAATCAAGCAATGCCGCCACGTGCATATGAAGATCGATCCCAACGGAGACACCTGCAACATCCCCGGCAAGCCGTACAACAGCATGAACAGCGACTTTGGCGGTGATCTTATCAAGGCCCGTTTCGGCCATTGCCCGGATGCCGCCGGCAGACACGTGATCGGCGTGCTTCTTGCCGATGATCATCACCGGCCCATTCTAGTAGACGGCAAACCTGTTACCGCTCTGGTGACGGTGACCACGAAATAGGGCATGCCACGAAATAGAGCGTGCCACAAAATAGAGCGTGGATGACATCTTCACCTTCGAGGCGAAGATGTTTTCTGACACAGGCCTGCTGAGGGAAATTTTGGGCCGGCGCTTCGCCGGCCGGCAGTCACGACATCGTGTCGAGCTTGCGCTGCATCGCGGCGATCTGCTCCTTCAGCTCCTGAAGGTCGTCCGGTTTTTCCGGTGTTTCTTTCCTGGCCTGTTCGGCCGGTGCTGCTGCCGGCGCAGACCCCGCAGGCGGGAACGGCGTGAACAGCCGCATGGCGTTCTGGAACATTTCCATGTTACGCCGAGTCTGCTCCTCCAGCACCTTGATCGGCGTCGCGATCTTCATCATGTCCATCGGCGACTTGCCGAGGGCATCTTTCATCTGCTCGCGAAAGCGTTCCTGCTCCTTCGAGAAGGCCAGCATCGACTGTTCGAGAAAGCTTGGCACGATCATCTGCATCTGGTCGCCGTAGTAGGCGATGAGCTGACGCAGGAACGGGATCGGCAGCATGTTCTGCCCGTCCTTGTTCTCCAGCTCGAAGATGATCTGGGTCAGCACCGGATGCGTGATGTCGTCGCCGGTCTTGGCGTCCTGGACAGTAAAGTCCTCGCCTTTTTTGACCATTTCTGCGAGATCCTCGAGCGTCACATAGGTGCTGGTGCCCGTATTGTAGAGACGGCGATTGGCATATTTCTTGATAACAATAGGTTCGTCTTTCGCGGCCATCTGCATCCTCCCCGGACACCGGCCAGCTTAAGTAAGCCGCCGGTAACGATTGCGCCTTGTTAAAGGATATGCGCAAAAGCGTCATGAATCCAAGCTGTTTGTGCAGTGCGGGAACATTTTATGCTGCGCAGCACGGATGGGCCGTCATCGCAGCGACGCGCGGCCTGCTTGCCGCGGAGGAACGCCATGCCCATTTCGGGTTTGACTCGGGTTGTGGAAAGGGCAAGAAAAGTCCCCGACGGCACCCGAAATCGCTCCCCGAAAGTCTGGAGAAGAACATGTCCGCTTCCAACGCCATCGTTGTCGCCAGTGCGGCGCGCACGCCTGTCGGCTCCTTCAACGGCGCCTTCGCCAACACGCCAGCTCATGAACTGGGTGCCGTCGCCGTCAGGGAAGCGCTTGCCCGCGCCGGCGTCGACGGCAAGGAGGTGGACGAGGTCATTCTCGGCCAGATCCTGACCGCGGCTCAAGGGCAGAACCCGGCGCGGCAGGCGGCCATGGCCGCCGGCGTGCCGCAGGAGGCGACCTCCTGGGGCCTGAACCAGCTCTGCGGCTCCGGCCTGCGCGCCATCGCGCTCGGCATGCAGCAGATCGCCCAGGGCGATGCAAAAATCATCGTTGCCGGCGGCCAGGAATCGATGTCGATGGCTCCGCATGCGCAGCATCTGCGCGGTGGCGTCAAGATGGGCGATTTCAAGCTGATCGACACCATGATCAAGGACGGCCTGACCGATGCCTTCTATGGTTATCATATGGGCAACACGGCGGAGAACGTCGCCCGCCAGTTCCAAATCACCCGCGACGACCAGGACCAGTTCGCACTGGCTTCCCAGAACAAGGCCGAGGCTGCGCAGAAAGGCGGAAAATTCAACGACGAGATCGTTGCCTTCACAGTCAAGGGCAGGAAGGGCGACACGATAGTCGACCAGGACGAGTACATCCGCCATGGCGCGACGATCGACGCCATGACCAAGCTCAAGCCCGCCTTCGACAAAGACGGCACGGTGACAGCAGCCAATGCTTCCGGCATCAATGACGGCGCCGCCGCCGTGGTGCTGATGACCGAAGCGGAAGCCGCAAGGCGCGGCATCACGCCGCTGGTGCGTATCGTTTCCTGGGCGACCGCCGGCGTTGACCCGCAGATCATGGGGACGGGACCGATCCCCTCCTCGCGCAAGGCGCTGGCCAAGGCCGGCTGGTCGGTCGGCGACCTCGATCTGGTCGAAGCCAACGAGGCCTTCGCCGCGCAGGCCTGCGCCGTCAACAAGGACATGGGCTGGGACCCGTCCATCGTCAACGTCAATGGCGGCGCCATCGCCATCGGCCATCCGGTCGGCGCCTCGGGCGCCCGCATCTTCAACACGCTGGTCTACGAAATGCGTCGCAGAAGTGCCAAGAAAGGTCTTGCCACGCTGTGCATCGGCGGCGGCATGGGCGTTGCCATGTGCGTGGAAGCATTGTGATGAGATAAGCGATACGAATAGGATACTGGCGCAAAGCGAGTAGGGAATAGAGGGCAAAACCTACCGCTTCAACGCTCAGTCATCTGCATTTCCCGGGAGGACACATGACAAAGGTTGCAATCGTCACAGGCGGGTCGCGCGGCATCGGCGCGGCGATATCGGTCGCCTTGAAAAGCGCCGGCTATTCGGTTGCCGCAAACTACGCCGGCAATGAGGAAGCGGCAGCAAAGTTCAAGGCAGCGACCGGCATCCCGGTCTACAAATGGTCGGTTGCCGACTACGAGGCCTGCGCTGCCGGCATCAAACAGGTAGAGGCCGATCTCGGTCCCGTATCGGTGCTGGTCAACAATGCAGGCATCACGCGCGACGCGATGTTCCACAAGATGACGCGCGAGCAATGGAAAGAGGTCCTCGACACCAACCTTTCCGGCGTCTTCAACATGACGCATCCGTTGTGGGGCGGCATGCGCGACCGCAAATTCGGCCGCGTCATCACCATCTCCTCGATCAATGGCCAGAAAGGGCAGGTCGGCCAGGTCAATTATTCGGCCTCGAAGGCCGGCGATATCGGCTTCACCAAGGCGTTGGCCCAGGAAGGCGCGCGCGCCGGCATCACCGTCAACGTCATCTGCCCCGGCTACATCGCCACCGAGATGGTCAAAGCGATGGACGAGAAGGTGCTCAACGAGCGTGTCCTTCCGCAGATCCCGGTCGGCCGTCTCGGCGAGCCGGAGGAGATCGCGCGCTGCGTCGTCTTCCTCGCTTCCGACGATGCCGGGTTCATCACCGGCTCGACCATATCAGCCAATGGCGGGCAGTACATCGCCTGACCGTTTATCTTTACGTTGAGATAGATACGCGCTTGGACGAACGGGCCTGCAAAACGGCCCGTTTCTATAGCGGTCTTCCCGTTGCAAGATCTCCCCCCAATCCGGCACGCAAAGGTTAACGGCCGCTGCGCAGCCTGTGCAAAAACTGCCCGGCAGCCTGTGGATTCTCGGTGGAAAAGCTGTTCACAACACAACATGTTGCGGTGAACAAACCAAGAAACTTTGCCTATCGCTGATTCGTCGCCGATTCGTTCCGGCTTTGAGCGGAACGTTAACGGCGAGAGCCGAAAACACCCTCGAAATGATTAAAGCGGATTAGGAAACATCAATAATTTCATAATGTTGGGCGAAGCAGATTGGCCGGCCACGATCATTCACCGGCAAAGGTTAACGGTGGTGCTCGTTTGAATGCCGCCTGCATGAATCGGGCCAGTTTCTGTGATTCAGCATGTGGTGAGACTCGCCGGCAGAAATCCCAGATGTAGCCGTGAACAAAACCTGAATCAGCGCGAGTCAGTGATTCGTCGCTGATTCGTTCCAGACTCGTTCCAACTGTTAATCGGGAACAGATTTCTGGCTTCGAACCGACCAATCAGCCTGCCCTCGGCACATTCCGCTTTCGCTTCGCGCCCGAAATCCCTATGTGTCGCCTGTCATACGCGGCCAATATGGGCGCGCTCCCGACAATGCGAGGCAGAGAGCCTTATTTCCAGGCCGATGAACATCCATCCGAAACACACTGAACCGCTGATCCTGTCGGGTCGAGACGTGACGGCCGTGCTCGGCCCGACCAATACCGGCAAGACCCATCTCGCCATCGAACGCATGGTGGCGCATGAGAGCGGCGTCATCGGCCTACCGCTCAGGCTGCTTGCCCGCGAGGTCTATACGCGCGTCTGCGAGAAGGTCGGCGCCCATAAGGTTGCGCTCATCACCGGCGAGGAAAAGATCCAGCCGGCGGGCGCGAAATACTCGGTCTGCACGGTGGAAGCGATGCCGCGCGAGACCGACGCCGCCTTCGTTGCCATCGACGAGGTCCAGCTCGCTGGCGATCTCGAACGCGGCCACATCTTCACCGATCGCATCCTGCATCTGCGCGGCCGCCAGGAGACGCTGCTGCTGGGTGCGGCCACCATGCACGGCATTCTGCAGCGCCTGCTGCGGGGCGTGTCGGTGGTGACCCGGCCACGGCTGTCGCATCTTGCCTATGCCGGCTCGAAGAAGCTGACCCGCCTGCCGCGGCGCACCGCGATCGTCGCCTTCTCGGCCGACGAGGTCTATGCCATCGCCGAGCTGATCCGCCGCCAGCAGGGCGGTGCCGCCGTCGTGCTCGGCGCGCTCAGCCCGCGCACCCGCAACGCCCAGGTGGCGCTGTTCCAGTCGGGCGATGTCGACTACCTCGTCGCCACCGACGCCATCGGCATGGGCCTCAACCTCGACCTCGACCACGTCGCCTTCGCCCAGAATCGCAAATTCGACGGCTACCAGTACCGCAACCTGACCGCGGCCGAGCTCGGCCAGATTGCCGGCCGTGCCGGCCGGCATCTGCGCGACGGCACCTTCGGCGTCACCGGCCAGGTCGATCCGCTGGATGAGGAATTGGTCAAGAAGATCGAGGCGCATGATTTCGATCCGGTGAAAGTGCTGCAGTGGCGTACCGCGCATTTCGATTTCGCCAACCTCGATGCGCTGAAGCGCTCGATCGAGACCAACGCCCCGGTCGAAGGCCTGACGCGCGCACTGCCGGCCGTGGACGCGCAGGCGCTCGAGCATCTGTCGCGCGACGAGGACATCCGGGCACTCACCACCGACGCCAGGCGGGTGGCGCTGCTGTGGGAAGCCTGCGCGCTGCCCGACTACAGGAAGATCGCGCCGGCCCAGCACGCCGACTTGATCGCCTCCATCTACATGGACCTTGCCAGGCACGGCCATGTCGACGAGAACTACATGGCCGAGCAGGTGCGCCGCGCCGACACCACTGAAGGCGATATCGACACGCTATCGCACAGGATTGCCCAGATCCGCACATGGACCTTCGTTTCCAACCGGCCCGGCTGGCTGGCCGATCGGGCACACTGGCAGGAAAAGACGCGCGAAATCGAAGACAGATTGTCGGATGCGCTGCATGAGCGGTTGACGAAACGTTTTGTAGACCGCAGGACTTCCGTCCTCATGCGGCGCCTTAGAGAAAACACGATGCCTGAAGCCGAAATCAGCCCAACCGGAACCGTCCTCGTCGAAGGCCATCACGTCGGCGAGTTGCAGGGTTTCCGCTTCACCGCCGACCAGAGCGCCGGCGGCGAGGACGCCAAGGCGGTGCGGGCGGCGGCGCAGAAGGCGCTTGCCGCCGAGTTCGAGGCGCGGGCCGAACGCTTCGGCGCCTCGGCCAATGGCGACATCGCGCTGGGTTCGGATGGCACGCTGCGCTGGATCGGCGCGCCGATCGGCACGCTGGTCGCTGGCGAAGACGCTTTGAAGCCGCGTCTCGTTCTGCTCGCCGACGAGCAACTCACCGGCCCGGCCCGCGACAAGGTTGCGGCGCGCGCCGAGCGCTTCGTCAATTTCCAGATCGAATCCCTGCTGAAGCCGCTGGTCGATCTCAAGAATGCCGAGCAGATCACCGGCATCGGCCGCGGCATCGCTTTCCAGCTCGTCGAGCATTTCGGCCTCATCAACCGTCGCGACATCGCCGACGAGATGAAGTCGCTCGACCAGGAGGGCCGCGCGGCGCTTCGCCGTCTCGGCGTGCGCTTCGGCGCCTACCATGTCTTCGTGCCGGCGCTGATCAAGCCGGCGCCGGCCGGGTTGATAACGCTGCTGTGGGCGCTGAGAAACGACGGCAAGGACAAGCCCGGCTTCGGCGATGTCGTTCACGCACTGGCCTCCGGCCGCACCTCGGTGGTCATCGATCCAACCTTCGACAAGACTTTCTACAAGCTGGCGGGCTACCGCAATCTTGGCCGGCGTGCTGTACGCGTCGATATTCTCGAACGGCTGGCCGACCTGATCCGGCCGGCGACCAACTGGAAGCCGGGCCTCGGACCTCGCCCCGACGGCGCCTATGACGGTCAGTCCTTCATGGTGACGCCGCCGATGATGTCGATCCTCGGCGCCACCGCCGACGACATGGAAGAAATCCTGAAGGGGCTCGGCTATCGCGCCGATGCCAAGCCGGCGGCCGAGGTCAAGGCGCGGCTCGAAGCACAGGACAATGCCGCGCGTGAAGCGGCCGCTGCAAAGCAGGCGGCGGAAGAGGCAACGCGAGCCGAGCAGGCGAGGATGGCGGAAGCAGCTGCCGCGGCAGAGCCGCCGGCGGAGGTTTCGGCGGAGGCTTCGGAGCCTGTGTCGGATGCGGCTCCTGTTGCGGAGGCGGCCGAAGCCGTGACCGAAGCGGCGGCAGAGCCTGTCGCGGAAGACCAGCCGGAAGCTCCAGCCCCTGAAGCTGCGGCAGAAGTCACGCAAGAGACCCAGCCCGCCGCCGAAGCGGCTGCAGAACCAGCGGCTGAGCCAAGGACGGAACTTGGGGCGGAAACTGAGGCTACGGCACCGGCAGAGCCGCCGGTTTCCGACACTATGGAAGCATCGCCGGCCGAACCTGCAGCAACGGCGGAAGCCGTCGCCGGCGAAGCTGCCCCAGAAGCCGAGGAGCCAAAACCTGTGCTGTTGTGGCGGCAGGGTCGTTTCGACCAGCGCCCGCGTCATCGCCAGCATGACAACCGCCCCCGGGACAATCATCGGGACAGTCGCGCGCGCAATGGTCAAGCTGCGCCGGACGGCCGCAGCGATGCGCCGGTAGATGCCGGCGGGCAACCGACGCCGGGCGACCGGCCCGCCCGTCAAGGGCGCCACGATCAGCGCGACGGCGCCGGCAAGCCACGCTTCGACCGCAGCAAGTTCAAGCCCAAGCCGCAAGGCGAGGCGGCAGAGCAGCGCGCCGGCAAGCCGCAAGGCGAACGCCTCGACCGGCGCGAAAACCGGCCCGACTGGAAGGCTGGACGGCAGGACGGCAAAGGCGGCGCCCAAGGCGCAAAGCCCGCCTTCCAGCCAAAGCCGCGTGAGGAACGCCCGGTCCGCTTCGATCCGGACTCGCCCTTTGCCAAGCTCGCCGCGTTACGCGACCAGCTGAAGAAGTAAGCTGTTCGTCCGATGGTCACTGATGCCCGCCAGCGCATCGACAAGTGGCTGTTCTTCTCGCGCGCGGTAAAATCACGCACGCTGGCAGCCAAGCTGGTCGTCACCGGACGCGTCCGCATCAATCGCGACAAAGCAGCGCAGGCATCCGATACGGTCCGGCCGGGTGACGTTTTGACCATCACGCTCGAGCGGCGGATCTTCGTCTGGAAAGTCCTTGGCACCGGCGCACGGCGCGGCCCGGCCGAAGAAGCCCGCCTGCTTTACGAGGACATGTCGCCGCCCCCCGCGCCCAAGGGCGAGGCGCTTCCGGATGCGGTGCCGCCGTTGCGCGAGGCCGGCAGCGGTCGCCCGACGAAGAAGGAACGCCGCCAGACCGACCACCTGCTCGGCGACGATTGAGCAAGGTCGAACTTCCGCTTTGCCGGGCCTCTGGAATTCCATTCCGGAAACCCCGGCACCGCTGGCAAGGGCTGCCCTTGCCAGCGGCGGACAAAGGCGTTACCTCACCAAAAAAGCCCAACAAAATGGGACGTCCCGGAGCCGACCAATGACCTATGTCGTGACCGACAATTGCATAAAATGCAAATACATGGACTGCATCGAGGTCTGTCCGGTCGACTGTTTCTACGAAGGTGAGAACATGCTCGTCATCCACCCGGACGAGTGCATCGACTGCGGCGTCTGCGAACCGGAATGCCCGGCCGACGCGATCAAGCCCGACACCGAGTCGGGCCTCGACAAATGGCTGCAGATCAACACCGAATATGCCGATAAATGGCCCAACATCACCGCCAAGAAGGAGCCCCCGGCCGACGCCAAATCCTTCGACGGGGAAGCTGGCAAATTCGAGAAATATTTCTCCCCGGAGCCCGGCGAAGGCGATTAACGAGAGCGCTGATTGCGGCAGCCTGACGCGGCGTAACAGACGTGATACATTAACTGCCTTGACAGGCGGCGATGGCGCATGGCCTTCGCGCGTGCAGCAAAACCTTGATTCTTCCGACTTTTTGTGTTATATCAGCCCAACATGCCGGTGACACAACGTCGATTTATGGCGCAAACGCCCCAAATCACTGAAAGGTGAATTTCTCAATCCGGACCAGAGCGATCTGGGGCAGGCGGTCGCAATGTTGCGATTTGCCGGTCCTGGCCTTCCGGTGAGTTCATCGTTGTGTGGCTAAGGACCGGTCACCCCGGTCGCACGAGTTCGGGCCGGCACGATGCCGGTACCACAACAAGGAGTTCAGGGCGTAATGGCAACGATCACCCCGCAGAAGAAGTCCACCGCAGCGCGCCACGGTTTCAAGACCGGCGAGTACATCGTCTATCCGGCGCATGGTGTCGGCCAGATCGTCTCGATCGATGAGCAGGAAGTCGCGGGCCACAAGCTGGAACTGTTCGTCATTGACTTCCAGAAGGACAAGATGCGCCTCAAGGTGCCAGTCGCCAAGGCGACCTCGATCGGCATGCGCAAGCTATCGGAAGAGGATTATGTCGAGCGCGCGCTGAAGGTCGTGCAGGGCCGCGCCCGCGTCAAGCGCACCATGTGGTCGCGCCGCGCCCAGGAATATGATGCCAAGATCAACTCCGGCGATCTGATCTCGATCTCGGAAGTGGTGCGCGACCTCTATCGCGCCGACAACCAGCCGGAGCAGTCCTATTCCGAGCGCCAGCTCTACGAGGCGGCCCTCGACCGCATGGCCCGCGAGATCGCGGCCGTCAACCGCATGTCGGAGACCGAAGCGGTGCGCCTCATCGAGGTGAACCTCAACAAGGGCCCCAAGCGCGGCGCCAAGGCCGACAACGAGGAAGCCGAGCAGGAAGAAGCCGCCTGAGCCTTTTCGCTTTCGAATTCAGAAAAACCCGGCCTCGCGCCGGGTTTTTTGTTTTTGGGACCGGCGAATGCATATCTAACCTTCGCCACCGCCCTCCCTTTCCGCCTCCTGCTTCAGCGTCGCGATGAACCGCTTGGTCCGCTGGCGCTCCGGGTTGCTGAACAGCACCGCGGCCGGCCCTTGTTCGACGATGTTGCCGGCATCGAGGAACACCACTTCCCGCGCGATCTTGGAGGCGAGCCTCAGATCATGCGTCGCCATCACCATGGTCGTGCCCTCGCTGGCGAGCTTGCCGAGCACGTCGACCACCTCTTGCGCCAGTTCCGGATCGAGTGCAGAGGTCGGCTCGTCGCAGAGCAGCACTTTCGGCGACGGCGCCAGCGCCCGGGCAATCGCCACGCGCTGCTGCTGGCCGCCTGACAGCGTCGCCGGCCAGGCGTCGGCCTTGTGCGCCATGCCGACCTTTTCGAGCAGGGCGAGCGCCCGTTCGCGCGCCCTTTCCTTGGGCCATTTCAGCACCGTCACCAGCCCCTCCATGATGTTCTCGATCGCGGTGCGATGCGGAAACAGCTGGAAATTCTGGAACACCATGCCGGTCTGCAGCCGCAGCCGCTGGATATCCCTGGTCGAGACCCTGCCGCCGGGGTGGAATTCGAGTGCATCGTCGCCGATTCGCACCGTGCCTGAAGTCGGCAGCTCGAGCAGGTTGATGCAGCGCAAAAGCGTACTTTTCCCGCCGCCCGATGGCCCGACAAGCGCGGTGACGCTGCCTTCCTCGATGGTGACGGTCACACCCTTCAGCACCAAATTGTCGCCGAAACGCTTTTCGATGTTGGTGAGGCCGATCATGCGCGCGCCTCCAGGAAGCCACCATAGCGGTTAAGCCGCGTTTCCAATCGGGCCTGCAAGGCCGACAGCACGGAGCTCATGACCAGGTAGAGAGCCGCTGCCTCGACATAGAGGATCAGCGGCTCATAAGTGGTGGCGACAATGCGCTGCGCCGCCTGGAACATCTCGGGCACGGTAATGGCGGCGGCGAGCGATGTATCCTTGACCAGTGAGATGAAGGTGTTGGACAGCGGCGGCACGGCGACGCGCCCCGCCTGTGGAAGAATGGTGCGCCGCATTGCCTGGGCCCAGGTCATGCCGATCGAATAGGCCGCTTCCCACTGGCCCTTCGGCACCGAACCAATGACGGCGCGGATGATTTCCGACGAATATGCGCCGATGTTCAAGGTAAAGCCGATCAGTGCTGCCGGAAAAGCGTCGAGCAGGATGCCGACCGATGGCAGGCCGTAGAAGATAAGGAACAGTTGCACGAGAAGCGGCGTGCCGCGGAAGATCCAGACATAGAAGCGGACCACGGCGACCAGCGGTTTGGGACCGAACAGCCGGACAAGCGCCACGACCAGGCCGAGGACAAGACCGAATGCAAACGACAGCAGCGTCAACGGCACGGTGAAGATCAGTGCAGCCCACAGCAGCGTAGGCAGGGATTCCAGCATCAATTGCAGCCAGTGCGGCACGAAGCCTCCTCCTTGCCAGATTGCCGTCGCTCATATCACGCGAAAGCGGCGGGCCGTCAAAGACAGCTCGCCGCGACATGAACGACGCGGGCCGGCACTCGGCCCACGCGAGAAAAGCCGTTTACTTCGAAACGTCCTGGCCGAAATAGGTATCGGCGATTTTCTGGTAGGTACCGTCGGCCTTGATGTCGGCCAGCGCCTTATTGATGGCGGCCACCAGTTCCGGATCGCCCTTGCGCACGATGACGCCGGAATAGTCGGCGTTTTCTTCCTGCGCGGCAATCTTCACATTGGCGTCGGGCTTGTGCTTCTTGAAGTCGAGGAAGGACAGGCTGTCGTTGATGGTGGCGTCGGCGCGGCCGGTGAGAAGAAGCTGGATCGACTGGTCGAAGCCGTCGGTGCCGACGAGCTCGGCGCCATTGGTTTCAGCCAGCTTGCCGAAATTCGAGGTCAGCGACTGCGCCGCCTTCTTGCCCTTGAGATCGGCGAAACCCTTGATGTCGGTGTTGTCGCCGCGCACGATCAGCACCGCCTTGGAGGCGATGTAAGGATCGGAGAAATCATATTTGGCCTTGCGCGCCTCGGTGATGCCGACCTCGTTGATGACGGCATCGTAGCGGTTGGCGTCGAGACCGGCGATCAGCCCGTCCCATTTGCCTTCGAGGAACTGGGCTTTGACGCCGAGGCGCTCGGCGATGGCCCGGGCGATCTCGACGTCGAAGCCAACCAGCGCGCCGGAAGCATCATGATAGGTGAAGGGCGCATAGGTTCCTTCCGTGCCGACCTTGAAGACGCCGGACTGCTTGATCTGGTCGAGATTGGCGCCGGCATGACCGGCGGCGATTGCCAGAACCTGCAGCGTTCCGGCGATAATGAGCGATTTGAGCCATTTCATTTTTCTGTGATCCCGTCCTTGGCCGATGTCCGGCGTCGTTGCGAGTGCCGGAAAATGACAGATGCGCGATGCCAAAATAAGAAACTAAATTTCAAAAATCTCGCGCCCTTGAAATCCCATTCTCAACCAACACCTCCCGGCGCCACCCGGCTGAGTCAAAGCCGATGGCGAATCGCCTGGAACAGCGCAATCGGCATGACAGTCCGGGGGAACATTCCCCCGCATCGCACGTTCTTGGCTGTTGTAGGGCGCGGCGCCGCCATTTCAACCATCGGCGCCAACTCACGATTCAGCGATTGCACCGCAACGCCTGAAGCAGGAGCGCGGCATGATGCAAGACAGTGCAGGACGGACCATGGTTCGCGCGGCGATGAAAGCCCCTTACCTGGAGCGCGACGAAGAGCATCTCCTGGCGCTGCGCTGGAAGGAGAACAATGACCAGCACGCGCTGCACCGCATCACCGTCGCCCATATGCGGCTGGTCATTTCTATGGCGTCGCGGTTCCGCCACTACGGCCTTCCCCTGGGCGATCTGATCCAGGAAGGCCATGTCGGGCTGCTGGAGGCCGCGGCCCGTTTCGAGCCCGAGCGCGAGGTGCGGTTCTCGACCTATGCGACATGGTGGATCCGCGCCTCGATGCAGGATTATATCCTGCGCAACTGGTCGATCGTGCGCGGCGGCACCAGCTCCGCGCAAAAGGCGCTGTTCTTCAACCTGCGGCGCCTGCGCGCCCGCCTGGCAAACGGCGCCGAGCAGACGTCGAATGCCACGCTTTACCGCGAAGTGTCGGCGGCTCTCGGCGTTTCCGAGGCCGATGTGGCGATGATGGATTCCCGCCTTTCGGCACCCGACAGCTCGCTCAACACGCCGCTTGCCGACGATGCGGGCGCAACCGAGCGGATGGAGTTCCTGGTTTCGGATGACCCGCTGCCCGACGAGGTCGTCGGCGACACGATCGATGTCGAACGCCGCTCTGTCTGGCTGAAGACGGCGCTCGGCGCGCTCAATGCGCGAGAACTCAGGATTATCGAGGAGCGCCGGCTGAGCGACGAGGGCGCGACGCTCGAAGCGCTCGGCGAGACGCTCGGCATCTCCAAGGAACGTGTCCGGCAGATCGAGGCGCGCGCCATGGAAAAGCTCAAGGCGGCGCTGGTGAAGCAGAACCCGGAATTTCTCGCAGCCTGAATCGCGTCGGCTGCTATTTGTCGGTGACGATCTTGACCTTGTCGCCGGCCGAAACGGCGGCACCCGGCGACAGCGCGTTGAGCACCCTGAACAAATCCAGCTTGCGGTCGACGCCGACCATCTGTGCGGCCAGGGAGCCCATTGTCTGGCCGGGCTGCACCGTGACGATGCGGATACGCAGCGGCTTCAACGCCGCCTTCTCGGCAGCACTCAGGATGCGGAACGAGCCGCTGACCGAGCGCGCCACCGTGCTCAGCGAGGTGCTGGCCGAAGGCGCCGCGGTCAGCAAGCGGTAGACCTGGCCGCCGGCGCGGATCACCGCAATATCGAATTGCCAGCCATCGGCGCCGGCATGCGCGGTTGCCGCTTCGTTGCCGTTGATCGTTTCCTGGCGCACGCTGCTGTCGTCGAGGCCGGCAACCCAGCCGCTGCGGATGTAGTCGGTCAGCGAGCGGCCCTTGTCGATCGAAACGCCGTCGAAGCGGATGGCGATGTCGCCCGGGCCTGTCGCCGTCACCGCCGCTGCCGAATTGTCGATGATGAAGCCATTGGGCACCGAGAACGACACGCCGAGGCCAGGATGCAGGAAAGTTTCGCCGCGCACATAGCCTTCCTCCGGTGTATCGCCGTAAAGCAGCCCGTCTACGCCGGAAAGGAATGAATCGCGGTCGCGCGATCCGACACCGGGCGCGCCGAATTGGCGGGCGTGGCGCTGCGCGAGGTCGATACGTTGCGGCGTGTTGGGGTGCGTCGCCAGGAAGTCGAGGCTGGCGTCGGTGGCGCCGCTGATCGAGCGGAAATCGGTATAGGCCGACATCGACTGCAGGAAGCGGCCGGCGGCGTAGGGATCGAAACCGGCTTCGCCGATCGATTTGATGCCGATGGCGTCGGCCTCCAGCTCCTGATTGCGCGAGAACTGGGCCAGCCTCAGCTTGCCGCGGATCAGCGCCGCCTTGGCCGTCGGGTTGTCGCCGAGCACATCCGAAACGACCTTGGTCGCCAACCCCTCTTCGGCTTCCAGCTGCTGGCGCTGCAGGCCGTGATTGGCCGTAACGTGGCCCATCTCATGCGCAATGACGGCGGCAAGCTCGGCTGAATCGTTGGCCAAGGCCAGCAGGCCCCGGGTGATGTAGAGATAGCCGCCCGGCAGCGCGAAGGCATTGACGTTGGGCGAGTTGAGGATGGTGATGCGGTAGGTCTGGGTCGGGTTGGCCGACACTACGGTCAGTCTGCCGACGATCTTGGCCACCATGCGCTCGAGCTTGGGGTCGGAATATTCTCCGCCATAGGTGGCGAGGATGCGCGGGTGCTGCGCCTTCGCCAGTTGGGCGAGCTTGCCGTTGGCGGCGACATTGTCGACCGTGATCGGCTTGTCTGAGGGCTGAAAGCCTGATTCCTGCACGTCGGGAGGCGTGAACATCTGGCAGCTTGCCAGCGCCACGGCAAGACCGGCCAGCGCCAGAAAGCGCGCCAGCGGTTTCACCCTCCGATTGTCGATGCCGGTCGGCAGATCGGCTTCCTTTCAAGTCCTGGCACGTGACCGCGAAAATCGGGCGCGATTTCCGGAAAGCATCACGCGCAAAATCAAGTGCTACGGCGTCCTTCGTGCGTCCGACAGATACGAGGCAGCAAGGGCAAATCACGGTCTAAGCCGGACCAGCTCCTGGCGGACCTAGCCACACTACCTCGACCATGGCAAGCAAGCGCCGCTTCGCCTTCCGCCGGTTTGACCATAAATTATGTCCGCTTCCGGGCAACATCTCGTGATCCAGCCGCAAACGGACCCGAGCCGATATAGCGTCGGAATGCCTCCGGTCCAGCCCCGACGAAAAAATCGGCCGCAGTGCCCGTCGCGGCAACCGTGCCACCATCCAGGAAAACCATGTTTTGCCCGATACGGCGCGCATCGTCCGGCTGGTGCGTGACGAATAGCACCGTCATGCGCTGCTCCGAATGGACGTCGGCGACCAGGTCGAGCATGTCGTCGCGCAGTGCCGGTCCGAGCGAAGCGAACGGCTCGTCGAGCAACAACACCGGCCGGTCGCGCACCAGGACCCGAGCGAGCGCGACGCGCTGCCGCTCACCGCCGGAGAGTTCGCGCGGCAGCCGGCTTTCCTTGCCGGCAAGGCCGACGCGCTTCAGCGCTGCGGCGATTGCGGCGCGGTCAGCCTCGCTCAGCATGAGCGAAGGCGAGCGGCCGAGCCCGACATTCTGCTCGAGGGACAGATGGGCAAACAGGTTGTTTTCCTGGAACACCATCGATACCGGCCGCGCTGATGGCGGCGCAGTGCTGACGTCGGCGCCGCCGATGAGCACGCGGCCTGACCGCGGCGCTTCGAAACCGGCCACCAGATTGAGCAGCGTCGACTTTCCCGAACCGCTCGGCCCCATGATGGCGGTGATTTCCGACGCCGGGAAATCGACATCGAATATAAGCGGCGTTTCACCATAGCTGAACGAGACATTATCGAGCCGCACGGCCGCGCCTTTTTCGACCGAAATCGACCGTTCCGGGCTGATCGGCATCATGATTTCTCCCTCCTTCCCAGCCAGTCCGCGGTCAGCACAAGCGCCAGGCAGACAAGGCCGAGCAGCAGCGCCAGGCCGGCCGCATCCTCGGTGCGGTAGCTGCCCATGCGCGCCAGCAACAGATAGGGCAATGTCTGCACGGAATCGCTGCCGAACAGCGCAATGACGCCGAGATCACCGAGCGACAGCGCCATGGCGAAGGCGAAGCCGGTGGCGAGCGGCCGCCGCAGCGACGGCCAGTCGACCAGACGCAACCGGTTCCAGCCCGAGATGCCAAGCTGTGCACAGAGCCGTTCGTGGCGTTCGCTCGCCGCGTCATAGGCGGGGCGGATGGCGCGGATGGCGAACGGCATCGCCATCACCGCATTGACCACAACCACCATGACAGGGGCGATCGCAAAGACATCGCTGACGCTGCGCAGGAGCAGGAACCAGCCGGCACCGATGACGATGGGCGGCACCACCAGGACGAACCCCGCACCGGTGTCGGCCAGGTGTTCGAGCAGCGTCCGCCTGCCGGTCCGCCGGGTGAGCGCCAGCGCCCGGCGCGCCATAACCAGCGACAGCGACAACGCCAAGGAGAGCAGCGCCGATAGGAGGGAGAGCACGGCACTGGTCGCCGTCGCTTGCCGCACCGCGCTCTCGCCGGCCAGGCGGCCGAGATCGGCGCCAAGCCCGGCCGACAGCGTAGCCGCCATCGGTCCGGCGACAAACAGCAGTGCCAGCCCGATCACCAGTGCGTTCAGCACGGTCTCGGCCGCACCGGCTGAAAAATACCGGCGCGGGGCTACCGGCAGATTGGCGTCGCCGGTCATATTGGCGCCAAGCCGCGTTAGTGCCAGCACGACGACGAAGGTCAGGGCAATCTGCAACAAGGTCAGCGTCACCGCCCGCGCCGGGTCGAAGTCGAAACGCAGCGCCTGGTATATGGCAACCTCCAGCGTCGTCGCGCGCGGCCCGCCGCCGAGCGTAAGCACGATGGTGAAGGAGGTGATGCACAGCATGAAAACGAGCCCGGCAACGCCCGGCAGGGCCGCACGCAACGCCGGCCATTCGATCAGCCGGAAGGCCGGCGCAGCACCCATGCCAAGCTGGCTCGCCAGCCGCCATTGGTTAGCCGGCACCGTCTGCAACGCTTCCAGGAACAGTCGCGTTGCCAGCGGCAGGTTGAAAAAGACGTGGGCGACGAGAATACCCGATAGGCCATAGATGCCGGGCCAGTTCTGGCCGCCAATCGCACCGAGCAAGCCGGCGAAATACCCGGCGCGGCCATAGAGTGCCAAGACACCGAGTGCGGCAACAATGGCCGGCAGCGCCAGCGGCACGGCGAAAAGCTGCAGGACAAAGCCTCGCCCGAAAAACTGTGGATGCCGCGACAGCGCGCGCGCGACGAACAGCGCCGGTGCGACGGAGAGCAGGGTCGACAACAGAGCCTGCCAGAGCGTGAAACGGGCAACACGGAGGAGATAGGAATCAAAGGCGGAGGCGGCGCCCGACAGGTCGCGCATGGCTTCGACGACGAGCCCGGCGAATGCCCCGCCGATCAGCAGCGCGATGGCGGCGAGCGCGACGATACCGGCAGCGACGCGGGTATCCGATGATGGCGCGCGTTGCACGCTAGACCACCAGATTCGAGATTCTTAGCGAGGATTGCGTTCCTTCGCGCGCCCCTCTGTCCTGCCGGACATCTCCCCCACATGGGGAGAGATTGGCAGGTTCAGCGCTCCGCTCATTCCGGCAATGTCGGAGATTGGCGAAAGCCGGCATGACGGCCAATCTCCCTCCTTGTAGGGGAGATGTCCGGCAGGACAGAGGGGGGCGCCGTAGGGCGATCATCTTTCAATCCGAGCTACTTGCTCATCACCGCCAGCCACTCGTCGACCCAGGCCTTGCGATTTGCGGCGACCTCTTCCGAGCTGAACAGCAAGGTTTTGGTCGGTTTGACGAGCTTGTCGAACGCCGGATTGAGCGGCTTGTCGGTCTTGCCGGCCGGGAACATCCAGTTGGTTTCGGGAATGAGATCCTGGAATTTCGGCCCGGTCATGAAGGCGATGAACTTTTCCGCCAGCGGGTTCTTCGCGCCCTTGGTGGTGATCCCAGCGACCTCGATCTGCAGATATTCGCCTTCCTCGAAGGACGCCGCCTGGTAGCGCGAGGTGTTTTCGGCAACCATGTGGTAGGCTGGCGAAGTGGTATAGGACAGCACCATCGGCGCCTCACCCTTGGTGAACAGGCCGTAGGCCTCGCTCCAGCCCGGCGTCACCGTCAGCACCTTTGCCTTGAGTTTGGCCCAGGCTTCCGGAGCCTTGTCGCCATAGACCGACTTGACCCACAACAGCAGGCCAAGGCCCGGCGTCGAGGTGCGCGGATCCTGGATGACGATCTTGTCGCCGGCATCGCCCTCGACCAATTCCCTGAGGCTCTTCGGCGGGCTCTTCAGTTTTTCGCTATCGTAGACGATAGCGAAATAGCCATAGTCGAACGGCACGAAGATATCGTCGCTCCAGCCACCCGGCACACTGACGTCCGTCACGGCGCCATGCGGCGAAAACAGGCCGGTTGCCTTGGCGTCCGCCGTCAAATTGGTATCGAGGCCAAGCACGATATCGGCCTTGGTCGCGGCCCCTTCCAGCTTCACACGGTTGAGCAGTGCCACGCCGTCGGCGACCGAGACGAATTCGACGACGCAGGTGCACTCGGCCTCGAAGGCCTTCTTCACCGCCGGTCCCGGACCCCAATCGGCGGTGAAGCTTTCATAGGTATAGACGGTCAGCTTATCCTGTGCCGATGCCTGCCCCGGTAGGGCAAGCACGGATGCCGCAAGCAGGATAATCGAGGCAAGAGAGTGGAAAAAACTGCGCATCGGCGCCTCCTTCGTTCGCGTTGAAAGGAATTGAGGCGTCGGGCTGTCCGAAACGTCTAATCCCTCCGCCGGTACAAACCGGATCAGGTTCAGCGGGTTGGCAGTCTTGCCTCTCAGCCGGTCCGCGAAGATCGCGTCCGGCACCCCGTTAGAGCGTTTCGACACATAGGCCCGGCCGAAGTGCTGCGCAAGCGGAAGTTTGCCGGGCATCCAAAGCGCGGCGTCCTGTTTCATCTGCCGTTTCATCTTCCGTTTCCGGGGCAGGGCTGGTAAGGGCCACGAGATATGAGCACATTCACCATCCTGCTTGGCGGCGATCTCATCCGCACGCCGCTGCTCGACCGCCAGGTCGAAGGCTCCCGCGTCATCGCTGCCGATGCCGGTATCGGCCATGCCCTTATGCTGGGCCTGATGCCGGAACTCTGGGTCGGCGATTTCGATTCCGTGCCTGCCGATTTGCCGGAGGATCTGGCCGCCGTGCCACGGCAGGTGTTTCCCGCCGAAAAGGACAAGACCGACGGTGAACTCGCTATCGCCGCCGCGCTCGAACGCGGTGCGACCAGCCTTGTGCTCGCAGGCGCCTTCGGCGGCAAACGCACCGACCACATCTTCCTGCATTTGGCGCTCAGCGTCCGGCTGGCGGAAGGCGGAACGGAAGTGCTTTTGACCAGCGGCGCACAGGAAGGCATTCCTTTGCTGCCTGGAAAGACTGGCTTCGATTATGTCGACGGTACGCTGTTTTCGGTGCTCGGCTTTTCGGATCTCGCCGGCCTGACAGTCACCGGCGCCAAATGGCCGCTCGCCCATGTCGAGGTTGCCTTCGGCTCGTCGCTGACCATTTCCAACGAGGTCAAGGGCCGGCTGGAAATCGCGCTGGCCAGCGGCCGCGCGCTGCTGCTCGCGCATCCTTTTCCCCTACCTGAAAGCTGACATGGCGCCGCCGCTTCTCAATCTCGACGGGATAAAGCTGACCTTTGGCGGCGCGCCGCTGCTCGACGGTGCCGCCCTGACGGCGTCAGCTGGCGACAAGATCGCCCTGGTCGGGCGCAACGGCTCTGGCAAGTCGACGCTCCTCAAGATCGCTGCCGGGCTGATCGAACCGCAGGACGGCGAAGTCTTCCGCCAGCCTTCGGCGACGGTGCGCTATTTGCCGCAAATGCCCGACATGGACGGTTTTGCGACCGTTCGCGCCTATGTCGAGGTGGGGCTCGGGCCCGCCGATGATCCCTACCGCGCCACCTATCTGATGGAGCATCTCGGCCTGACCGGCGAGGAACGGCCGAACGACCTCTCCGGGGGCGAGGCGCGGCGCGCGGCACTCGCCCGCGTCATGGCGCCCGAGCCCGACATTCTTCTCCTCGATGAACCGACCAATCATCTTGACCTTTCGGTTATCGAATGGCTGGAGGAGGAGCTTGCCCGCACCTCCTCGGCCCTGGTCGTCATCTCGCATGACCGCCGTTTTCTCGAACGCGTGTCACGCGCCACAATTTGGCTCGACCGCGGCCAGACCCGCCGTCTCGATAAGGGCTTTGCCTATTTCGAGGAATGGCGCGACACGGTGTTGGAGGAGGAAGAGCGCGAGCAGCACAAGCTCGGCCGCCAGATCGTGCGCGAGGAGCACTGGCTGCGCTATGGCGTGACGGCAAGGCGCAAGCGCAACATGCGCCGGCTCGGTGAGTTGCAGACCATGCGCCAGCGCTTTCGCGGTCATCGTGGCGCCGAGGGTGCGGCGACGATGACAGCCAGCGACGCCGCCGAATCCGGCAAGCTGGTGATTGAGGCCAAGAACATCGAGAAGAGCTTTGGCGATCTGACCCTGGTCAAGGGATTCTCGACACGCATCCAGCGCGGCGATCGCGTCGGTCTGGTCGGGCCGAACGGCGCCGGCAAGACGACGCTATTGAAGATGCTGACCGGCGAATTGAAGCCGGACGCAGGCACGGTGCGGCTCGGCACCAACCTGGAGATCGCCACGCTCGACCAGAAGCGCGAGGCCGTCGATCCGCAGGAGACACTGGCGCAGTATCTCACCGACGGACGCGGCGAGAACCTTGTCATCAATGGCGAGCAGCGCCACGTCGTGTCCTACATGAAGGACTTCCTGTTCAAGCCGGAACAGGCGCGCACGCCGGTGCGCGAGCTTTCGGGCGGCGAGCGGGCACGGCTGATCCTCGCCCGCGTTTTGGCGCGGCCGGCAAACCTGCTTGTGCTCGACGAGCCGACCAACGATCTCGACATGGAGACGCTGGAGCTGCTGCAGGAACTGGTCGCCGGCTTTGCCGGCACGGTGATCCTGGTCAGCCACGATCGCGATTTCCTCGACCGCACGGTGACCAGCATCATCGCGCCGGATGGCGACGGCCGCTGGATCGAATATGCCGGCGGCTATTCCGATATGCTGGCGCAGCGCGGCGGCACCAGGCTGGACGACCGCAAGGCGCGGCCGAAGGCAGAGACCGGCGAGGCGACGGCGGCAAGCAGGAGCGAAGCGGCCGCTAGCAGGGGCCTGGCCAAGAAACTGTCGTTCAAGCAGAAATTCGCGCTGGAAACCTTACCCAAGAAGATCGAGGCGGTGTCGGCCTCGATCTCGCGGCTGGAGAACAACATCGCCGATCCGGCCTATTATGAGCGCGACCCGGCGTCGTTCCAGAAGACGATTGCCGCGCTCGACAAGGAGCGCGCCACGCTGGAAGCGCTCGAAGAGGAATGGCTGGAACTCGAGATGCTGCGCGAAGAGATGGAGGGGTGAGAGGTTGAATGCACGCTCATATGCGCCTACATTATGCGCATAAATGGGAGCGGCTCCATGCCTCGATCGAATCCAAAAACCCAAAGAAAGTCGGTTAATACATCGATCGACTCCGGATTGATCGAGGACGCCAAGGCGTTGGGCATCAATATATCCCGCGCTGCAGAAGAGGGTATCGCCAAGGCGATTTCGGCCGAAAAAACCCGGCGATGGCAGGAGGAAAACAAGGAAGCGATCGAGAGTTCCAATGACTATGTCAGGCGCAACGGCTTGCCTCTGGCCAAGCACCGGCTGTTTTGATGGCGCGTTATGATTTCTACCAGACTGCCGAAGGCGACGGTTATCTTCTCGATCTCCAGTCCGACCTTCTGGGACGGCTCGACACCAAGGTAGTCGTCCCGCTGATGCCAGCCAATAAGGCTCCAGTGCCGGGCCGCCGGCTAAATCCTATCTTCACCATCAACGGTAAGGACCATGTCATGGTCACTCAATTCATGTCAGCCTTGATGACATCTGAATTGCCCATTGCCGAAGGAAATCTTTCTCGCCATCACGACGACATCGTGAGCGCAATCGACATGTTGTTCCAAGGCTTCTGAGCCAAAGAGGGGTTGGGCTGGTGAGCCGGCCTCAACCCGCCGTCTTGGTTTGCCAGGCCTTCAGCGCCTCGTCGAACACCTTCTCGCCCGGAATGCCCTTTTCCATCGTGAGCAGCGCCCGCCGCCCGGTCTTGTAGACGACCGGCACGTCGATCCAGTCCTGGCCCCTGAGCAAGGTCAGATTGGCGTCTTCATCTGCCTTGGTATCGTTGAGCGCAACCAGGAAGAAACCGTCGGCGATCTTGGCCGGGATGCCGATCAGCGGGCTGCCGGCATCCTGCTCGGAGCCCTTCATGGCGACACGCAGGATGTTGTCGACGCCGCCGCCCTCGAAGCCGTCAGGCGTCAGGAAGATCATCTCGATGATATGGCTGGCCGGCAGTGTCTGGTCGGTGTTGCGACGGATCGTCATGCGCAACTGGATATCCTTGCCTGGAATGGTCGCCTCGGCGCGGATCGCCGGCTCGGGCGGCAGGTCGCCGCCGGGCGATTCCTGCACCAGTGACCAGACGATATTGCCGGGCTCGGCCGAGCCTTGAGCGGTGCTGGTGCGCTCCTCGTAGAAGATCGCTTTCTGGCCGACGGCCAGCGCGGCTTCCGGCGGAACTACCGTCGGTGCCGCTGCCGCCACGGGCGGTGTGGCGGCCGCTGCAGGCGCTGGCGGGACAGCTGCAGCATCGGCCGGCGCTGCCGCCCCGTTGGCGGGCGGCGTTGCGGGAGTTGGTGCAGCGGACCCGTCGACTGCTGGAGCATTGGCCGTGGCTTGCGCGTCTGCGGGCGCGGCCGGTGCCGGCGCGGCGGGTACCGGGCTGGTCGGCGTTTGTGCGGCCGACGGCGGCGTGGTCAGCGCGGCGACGGATTCGCCTTCGCCGATGCCCGCCTGCCCGGCCGCGGGGCCGGGATCGACCTCGTGGCCTTCGGGCGTCAGGCGCTGCGTGAACTTCGCGCCTTCGCCGGCCTCCGTCGGAGGCGCGGCGGCCGGGACGGCCGCATCGGCCACCGGCTTGGCCGGGGCTGGCTTTACCAGCGGTTCGGTGGCGACGGTTTTGGTCCCGTCGAGGCCGAGCATGCTGCCGAACGCATCCTTGTTCAGCCACATGCCGTAACCGCCACCGGCAATGACCAGCAAGGCGACGGCAGCGGCAATCACACCGCCATAGCTGCGCCTGCGCTCGGCAGGATGGAGCCGCTGGAACCTGTCCTCCGCGGGGTCGCCGTCGTTGGAAAAGTCATCGCCCCGAAAAACCCCGTCTTGGTCATCGGCTGTCGGAAGATCCATGTCGGACGGCGGCGGACCAGCGCGCTCCTGAGAAAGAGCGACGGGCTGCGGCTTTTGCCAGTTCGACGCCGGCTTGGCGGGCGTGGGCTGCCATGCCGGCCCAGTCTGTGCCGGCCCGGTCTTTGCCGGCTCGGTCTTGGCCGGCTCGGTTTTGGCCGGCTGGCGGACATGGCTGGGCTGGTTCTTGTTGCGGTCGATGGAGGAGAAGATGTCCTCCAGCTCCGCCAGCGGATCGGATGCCGGCGCCGGTTTGCCATACTCTCGCTCAATGCTTGCGATGGCATCTTCGAGTGCACGCTTCTGCCTGGCGACGTCCGACGGCGCAAGCGGTGGATCGCGTTCGGCAATCTTCTTTGCAATCGTCGAACGGGCCTTGTCGTAGACCCTGGCGCGCACCTCCGCCGACGGCTCGCCGAGATTGTCGAGCGTCTTTTTCAGAACAGAAACAAAATCTACCATGCTTCAGTCGACCTGCATTTTGTTTCTGGGCCGGCCCCCGCAAATCAGCCGCAATGCCCGGAAAGGCTGAGAAACTAGTCTTGAAACGGATCGGTCACAAGTATCGTGTCGTCCCGTTCAGGGCTGGTGGAAAGGAGTGCGACCGGCGCGCCGATCAGCTCTTCGATGTAGCGGACGTACTTCACCGCCTGGGCCGGCAGGTCGTTCCAGCTGCGCGCGCCGGCGGTGGTGCCTTTCCACCCCTCCAGCGTCTCGTAGACCGGTTCGACGCGCGCCTGCGCGCCCTGGCTGGCCGGCAGGTAATCGATCGCCTCGCCGTCGAGGCGGTAGCCGGTGCAGACCTTGATCTCGTCCAGCCCATCGAGCACATCGAGCTTGGTCAGCGCAATGCCCTTGATGCCGTTGACGGCGACAGCCTGGCGGACCAGCACGGCATCGAACCAGCCGCAGCGGCGCTTGCGGCCGGTGACGACGCCGAATTCATGGCCGCGCGTGCCCAGGAACTCGCCGATCTCGTTCTTCTGTTCGGTTGGAAACGGGCCTTCGCCAACGCGCGTCGTGTAGGCCTTGGTGATGCCGAGCACATAGCCGATGGCGCCCGGGCCGACGCCGGATCCAGCGGCGGCCTGGCCGGCAACCGTATTGGAGGAGGTAACGAACGGATAGGTGCCATGGTCGATGTCGAGCAGCGTGCCTTGCGCGCCTTCGAACAGGATGCGCTCGCCGGCGCGGCGCTTGTCATCGAGGATTTTCCAGACCCGGTCCATATAGGGCAGAATCTCGTCGGCGACCGAGATCAGCTCGCTCATGATCGCCTCATGCGTGACCTCGGCATGGCCGAGCCCACGGCGCAGCGCATTGTGGTGCGTCAGCAGCCTGTCGACCTTCAAGGGCAGCGTTTCCAAATCCGCCAAATCCATCACCCTGACCGCGCGTCGGCCCACCTTGTCTTCGTAGGCCGGACCGATGCCGCGACGGGTCGTGCCAATCTTCGTTCCGGAATTGGAAGCGGCGTCCTCGCGAAATCCGTCCAGCTCCCGGTGCAGCGACAGGATAAGCGCGGTGTTTTCGGCTATTTTCAGGCGGTCCGGCGTCACCTCGACGCCCTGCGCCTTCAATTTCGCCACCTCCGCGACGAAAGCGTGCGGATCGAAGACAACGCCATTGCCGATGATCGACAGCTTGCCTTGCCGCACCACGCCGGACGGCAGCAGCGACAGCTTGTAGACCTTGCCATCGACGACCAGCGTATGGCCGGCATTGTGGCCGCCCTGGAAGCGCACGACAACGTCGGCGCGCTCGGACAACCAGTCGACGATCTTGCCTTTGCCCTCATCGCCCCATTGCGAGCCGACGACCACCACATTGGCCATGCTTCTTTTCCCTTGAGATGCCGCGCCAGGCAGCTTGAAACGGTTCGAAACGACAGGCCTCTATAGCGTCAAGACCGGGCGAGCGCGACCATTCTTTGCCGCCCAAAACGCTCCGAGGCACAACAATTTTCGCCTTTGACATCATTTACTTGCGCGAGCTGCCGCAATAGGCCCGCATCGACCGCGCATTTCTCTCCGCCTGGCCGGGACTTCACGATGCATCGAGCCGCCTATCTGTTCCTGCTGTTCACCACCTTGCTGTGGGGCGGCAACTCCGTGGCGGGGAAGCTGGCGGTCGGTCATATCTCGCCGATGACACTTGTCTTCCTGCGTTGGCTGCTGGCGGTTCTGATCTTGCTGCCGATCGGCTGGGCAACGCTGCGCCAAGACTGGTCGGTGGTGCGCAGGCACTGGTTGCTGCTTGGCGGGCTCGGCGCTTGCGGCTTCGCCTTCTTCAACACGATCTTCTACACGGCGCTTAACTACACCACGGCAATCAACGTCTCGATCGAGCAGGCGGCGATCCCGATCGTCATCATCATCGCCAATTTCGTGTTCTTTCGCCTGCGCGTCAACGGCGTGCAGATCATCGGCGTCGTGCTGACCATCGCCGGCGTCGCGGTGACGGCGAGCCATGGCGATCCACGCCAGCTTCTCAGGCTGGATCTCAACTTCGGCGACGCCATCATGCTGATCGCCGTGCTTTGCTACTCCTTCTATTCGGTCGGGTTGCGGCTGAAGCCGGCCATCCGCTGGCAGAGCCTGATGCTGGCGCTGTCGGTTGCCGCACTCATCACATCGCTGCCTTTCTTCCTGTGGGAGATTGCCGCCGGCAAGGTCATCGTCCCCGATGCCCGCGGCTGGGCGGTCGCGTTCTATACCGCCATCGGTGCCTCGGTCATTTCGCAGATCTTCTATATCAGGGGCAACGAGCTGATCGGCGCCAACAGGGCCGGCCTGTTCATCAATCTGGTGCCGATCTTCGGTACGCTGCTGTCGGTGCTGATCGTCGGCGAGACATTCCAGCTCTATCAGGCGCTGGCACTCGCGCTGGTGCTCAGCGGCATCAGCCTCGCCGAATACAGCGGACGGAAGACGGCGATATCCGCCGCTGAATGAAGTCGCTTGCCGCGACGTTTGACTGCGGTCCATCAACGACCGTGGAAGCGCCCCGCGTGCTGCTGCACACGGGGTGACCGAATTTCAGGCCACGCCGACGTCGAAGTGCAGCCGCTTGGCGGAGTCGATCGACTTGTGCGAGCGCACCTGCGCCAACACCTTTTCCGGGAACGGCGCATCGAGATAGAGCAATGCGATGGCATCGCCGCCCGGCCGGTTGCGGCCGAGCTGGAAATTGGCGATGTTGACGCCGTTCTCGCCGCAGACCGTGCCGAGCAGGCCGATGATCCCAGGCGCATCGGCATTCGTCGTGTAGAGCATGTGCTGGCCGACCTCGGCGTCGAGATTGATGCCCTTGATCTGGATGAAGCGCGGTTTGCCATCCGAGAAGCAGGTGCCGGCGATCGAGCGTGTCCTATGCTCGGTCTTGACCGTGAGCTTGATATAGCCGTCGAACACGCCGGATTTGTCGCGCTTGACCTCGGCGACGATGATGCCGCGCTCCTTCACCATGATCGGCGCCGACACCATGTTGACGTCGGAGACCTGCGGCCGGATCAGCCCGGCAAGGGTGGCGCTGATCAGCGCGCGCGTGTTCATCGTCGCGGTCGAGCCGTCGAACAGTATCTCGACCTCCTTGATTGGGTCCTCGGTGACCTGGCCGACAAAGGCGCCGAGCACTTCGGCAAGCTTGACGAAAGGTTTCAGCCGCGGCGCCTCTTCGGCGGTGATCGACGGCATGTTGATGGCGTTGGAAACGGCGCCCTTGATCAGATAGTCGGACATCTGCTCGGCGACATGAAGGGCGACATTCTCCTGCGCTTCGGTGGTCGACGCGCCGAGATGCGGCGTCGCCACGACATTCTCCATGCCGAACAGTTCATTATACTCCGCCGGTTCGACCTCGAACACGTCGATGCCGGCGCCTGCCACCTTGCCGCTTTTCAGTGCCGCGATCAGGTCGGCCTCGACGACCAGCCCGCCACGCGCGCAATTGATGATGCGCACACCGGTCTTCATTTTGGCGATCGCCGCGGCATCGATGATGTTGCGCGTCTTGTCGGTGAGCGGTGTGTGCAGCGTGATGAAGTCGGCGCGGGCGAACAGCTCGTCGAGCTCGACCTTTTCGACGCCGAGCTCCTCGGCGCGGCTGTCCGACAGGAACGGATCGAAGGCGATGACATGCATCTTCAGGCCGACGCCGCGCGTAGCGACGATCGAGCCAATATTGCCGCAGCCGATGATGCCCAGCGTCTTGCCGGTGATCTCGACACCCATGAAGCGGTTCTTTTCCCATTTGCCGGCATGGGTCGAGGCGTTGGCCTCCGGTATCTGGCGGGCCAGCGCGAAGATCATGGCGATCGCATGCTCGGCAGTGGTGATCGAATTGCCGAAGGGCGTGTTCATCACGATGATGCCCTTGCGGCTCGCCGCCGGGATGTCGACATTGTCGACGCCGATGCCGGCGCGGCCCACGACCTTCAGCCTGGTCGCGGCGTTGATCAGCTTCTCCGTGACCTTTGTCGCCGAGCGGATGGCCAGCCCATCATACTGGTCGATCACCTCGAGCAGTTTTTCCTTATCCTTGCCGAGATCCGGCAAATAGTCGACGTCGATGCCGCGATCCCTGAAGATCTGCACGGCGGTGGTGGAAAGTTTATCCGAGACGAGAACGCGAGGCATTGGCTTGGTCCTTTGCGATTGGCGTCCCTCCTTGAGGGGAGGGTCGGCGCGAAGCGCCGGGGTGGGGTCGGTGCGGCCGGATGCGGCCGAATCTTTCTGGATGGTGGATCGTTGAGCTCGTGTCGTTGAGCGGGTGGAGGCGACCCCACCCGGCCCTTCGGGCCACCCTCCCCTCGAGGGGGAGGGATCAGGCCGCCGCTTTGAGCGACGCCTTTTGCGCGGCAAAGGCCCAGTCCAGCCAAGGCAGCAGCGCCTCGAGGTCGGAGGCCTCGACCGTCGCGCCGCACCAGATGCGCAGGCCGGGCGGTGCGTCGCGATAGGCGCCGATGTCATAGGCGACGCCTTCCTTGTCGAGCACCGAGACAATTGCCTTGGCGAACGCGGCCTGTCCGTCGGCGTCGAGTGCCGCGACATCCGGATCGGTGAAGGAAAGGCATACCGATGTGTTCGAGCGCGTCGCCGGGTCGGCTGCAAGATGGCCGAGCCAGGAAGATTTCCGGACAAAGCCATCGAGCACGGCGGCATTGGCGTCGGCACGGGCGATCAGCGCATCGAGGCCGCCGATCGACTTCGCCCAATGCAGCGCATCGAGATAGTCCTCGACGCACAGCATCGACGGCGTGTTGATAGTCTCGCCCTTGAAGATGCCCTCGATCAGCTTACCGCCGGAAGTGAGGCGGAAGATCTTCGGCAGTGGCCAGGCCGGCTTGTAGCTTTCCAGGCGTTCGACGGCGCGCGGGCTGAGGATCAGCATGCCATGCGCGCCCTCACCGCCCAGCACCTTCTGCCAGGAGAAGGTGACGACGTCGAGTTTCTGAAAATCGAGCTTTTGCGCAAAGGCCGCCGAAGTGGCGTCGCAAATGGTCAGGCCCTTGCGGGTGGCCGGGATGAAATCGCCGTTCGGCACGCGCACGCCCGACGTCGTGCCGTTCCAGGTGAAGACCACGTCGCGGTCGAAGTCTATTTTGGTCAGGTCGGGCAGTGCCCCGTAGTCGGCCTCTAACCTGCGCACATCGGCAAGCCTCAGCTGCTTGACCACATCGGTGACCCAGCCGGAGCCGAAGCTCTCCCAGGCGACCATGTCGACGCCGCGTTCGCCGAGCAGCGACCACAGCGCCATTTCGACCGCGCCGGTGTCCGAGGCCGGCACGATGCCGATGCGATAGTCTGCCGGAACCTGGAGGATTTCCCGCGTCAGATCGATCGCTTGTTCGAGCTTGGTCTTGCCGATCTTGGCACGGTGCGAGCGCCCGAGCGCGGCATTTTTGAGCGCCTCGACCGACCAGCCGGGGCGTTTTGCACAGGGACCTGAGGAAAAATTGGGATTTGCCGGACGGAATCCGGGCTTCGTATGCGTCGTCATCGTGGTCTATCCTTCCAGATAGTGGCCCCTCGTTGGGGAGGGGTGGCCCACGAACGGCGATATGCGTTCAGGCTTTCGGCGTCAAGGGGAAAGTTTTTGTCGCTGTCAGGATATTGCCAGCGCCCGGGGCAAAAATGCGAACGGCGGGCCTACGACCCGCCATTGTTAACGCCTCGGCTTCGATCGAGCCTACCAGAGGTCGTAGCGTAGTCCGACTTTGACTTGATGATTGTTGATTCCTTTGCGGATCGGAAAAGAAGTCAGGCTCTCCGCAGTCACATATTCGGCGTCTGGCGCGGAAAAATACTGATAGCCCAGATCGACTGAGACGTTCTTGGACACTTGGTAGGCAAGGCCGGCATTCAGCGTGTAGGCGAAGGAGTATTGGGTCTTGTTGTCACGCAGGACGAAATCGTCGGCGGGGTTGGCGTTGTCCGTGAAGTAGCTCGCCGAGAGGCGACGCTTGCTCTGGACGACACCGATACCAGCGCCGAGATAAGGTGTGATTCCGACATAGGTGCCAAGGTCGACATAGCCATTGAGTATGCCTGAGAAGGCATAGTTCTTCAGGGTCGCCGATGCCACCGTCGTTCCGTCGTTATAGCCGACGTCGATCTTGTTGCCGGGAAGATAGCCGACATTGAGATCGGCCCGCAGATAGTCGTTGAAATGGTAGCCGAAGCCTATGCTGGCGAAGATGGGATCTTCCTTTTCGTCGAAGCTCGCGGGCGTGAAGGCGAAATCCTCATCCTTGAAGCTCTTCTGCACCAGATAGGAGACATCGCCGCGCAGATACCATCCCGAGCCAACCTCGACCGGTACATAGTCGGGCGCCTGGTCGACATAGACCGGCGGATCGTAATCGGCGCCAAGCGCCGGCGTGAGCGGCATCAGGACGACTGCTGCAAGCGCCAGCACTACAGGCGATTTGAATGTCATGGTCCCCGGCTCCCGACTTGGCGCATTCGCGATCGCGCGCGCCGTTTCAGAGAGCATTGTTAACCATAGTGGTTAAGTGCGGGTTAAGGATAACAGGCGTTAGCAATTGATTTGATCCGTTTTCGCTCCTCGAGCTGGACGGTATTACAGAGCAACGCAGCATCTTTAGGCAGCCAAACGAAACCGCCCGGCAGAAGCCGGGCGGTCGACGAATTCTTCGATTTCGAAGCGACTACTTGGTGTAGACGGGCTCGGGTTCCGGAACATAGGGCTCCGGGGGCGGAGCACAGTCCGACCTGCCGAACTGGTAGCGCAGGCCGCCGCGCACTTCGTGCACGTTGATGCCTCGGTCATAACCTGGGCCGACATTGCTATCCGAAGCATATTCGAACATCTTGCCGCCGTTGATGTGGCTGAAGCGGTAGCCGACATCGAGCTTTACGCGGTCGGTCAGGCAGTAGGATGCGCCCGCCATCGCAGCATATGCAAAACGCCAGCCCTTACCGCCATGATGCTCGAACTCGCCGTCGTCATCGACGTTGTGCAGTTCATCCCACTTGACCCAGGCGCCGCCGATGCCCGCTCCGACATAAGGTGTGACGCCATGCCAGGTGCCGATATCGACATAGGCGTTGGCCAAGAGCAGCAGCGCCGAATAGGACGAGGTGTCGACGGATGTGCAAGGGGTTTGTAATACGCCGCAGAAGCCGTTGGTCGAGCCGCGGAATTTGGATTTGCTCATCCAGTCCAAGGTGAGATCGGTACGGAAATGCTCGTCGATCTGGTAACCAACACCGGCGCCGGCCGAGAAGGCGCCATCCAGCTTGCCTGTATCGAACTTGCCGGGATTCTGGGGCGCTACACCGTAGGTGATATAGTCGCCACCGCGAAACTTCGACCAGTGATAGTCGATATCGCCGCGGATATACCAGCCGCCATACTCGGCCGGCGGCTCGTAGGCGATCGGTGGCGGCGCCTCCTCGACCACCGGCGGCTCGACGAAATCGGCGGCGAATGCCGGCCCGACGCCGGCAAACAGCGCGGCCAGGAGAGCCATTCTTGCTGTGTTGAACATGCTTATCACCCCTGAGAACCCTCGAACGGCGAACGCGCCCGAAATATGATTGACCTCAGTTGTGGATAATGAATCGGAAAGGTTAAAAGGCGTTTAACCGTATCGATTAACCACGAATCTCTAAAATCCGAGGATTCTGGCGGCCGTTGCTGTTGCAGGACTGACAGGCGATCCAACAAAAAGCCCGCCGGCAAGGCGGGCTTTTTGAACTGATATTGGAGGGAGATCAGGCGGCGCTGCGCGTTTCCGAAATGACCTCGACGATGTCGTTGACCACGGACTCGACAAGCTGCGGGTCGTCGCCCTCCGCCATGACACGGATGAGCGGCTCCGTGCCGGATGGCCGGATGACCAAGCGCCCGGCCTTGCCGAGGCGATGGCGCGCATCTTCGATCGCTGCCTTGACCGGCGCCTCCTCCAGCGGCTTGCCGCCGGAAATATGCACGTTCTTCAACAGCTGCGGCACCGGCTCGAACTTCTTCGACAATTCGCTGACCGGCCGGTTCTGCCGCTTGATGCAGGCGAGCACCTGGAGCGCCGAGACGAGGCCGTCGCCGGTGGTCGAGAAATCGGACAGCACGATGTGGCCCGACTGTTCGCCGCCGACATTGAGCCCATGGGCACGCATGTGCTCGACGACATAGCGGTCGCCGACCTTGGTGCGATGCAACTGCAGGTTCATGTCGCCGAGGAAGCGTTCGAGGCCGAGATTGGACATCACCGTCGAGACGACCCCGCCGCCGGCCAGCCGCCCGCTCTGGTGCCAGGATTCGGCGATCAGCGCCATGATCTGGTCGCCATCGACGATCGCGCCGTTCTCGTCGACAATGACGACGCGGTCGGCATCGCCGTCGAGCGCTATGCCGATATCGGCGCGCACCTCGTGCACCTTCTTTTGCAGGCCGGCCGGATGGGTCGAGCCGCATTCCTTGTTGATGTTGAAGCCGTTGGGCTCGACATTGATGGCAACGACCTCGGCGCCGAGTTCCCATAGCGCGTCGGGCGCCACCTTGTAGGCGGCGCCATTGGCGCAATCGACGACGATGCGCAGGCCCGACAGCGACATCGAGCGCGGCAGCGTGCGCTTGGCGAATTCAATATAGCGGTCATGCACGCCGTCGACGCGTTTGGCGCGGCCGAGCCCATCAGAATCGGCAAGCGCCAGTTCGATATCCTTGTCGAGCATCCCCTCGATACGCTCCTCGATCTCATCGGACAGCTTGTAGCCATCGGGGCCGAACAGCTTGATGCCATTGTCGTAATAGGGGTTGTGCGAGGCAGAGATCATCACCCCTATATCAGCGCGCAGCGAGCGCACCAGCATTGCAACCGCTGGCGTCGGGATCGGGCCGAGCAGGAAGACATCCATGCCGGCGGCGCACAGGCCCGACACCATCGCGTTCTCGATCATGTAGCCGGAAAGCCTGGTATCCTTGCCGAGCACGACGCGGTGGCGGTGGCTGCCGCGCTGGAACGAGAGGCCGGCGGCCATGCCGACCCTCATGGCGACCTCCGCCGTCATTGGAAACTTGTTGGCGCGCCCACGAATACCGTCCGTACCGAAATAATGTCCTGCCATGCTAGCCAGCTTCCCGATGGTTCTTTCCGAGCATCTCATGCCATAAAATCGGCCGAGCTCTGTCATCACATTGTATGATTATGGACGACCAATCCTTAGAAAATTGTTGTCTTGTGTGTTTTGCGTCACGCTAATGTGTTGATTTTCAAGTTTCGAGCCCTTGTTGCGGCAGCAGCATCAGAAACGTCAACCTCAAACCTCATCTGGATCCTTTGGTTTGTGACAGTGTGGCCTTGAACCCGAATCCGCATCGCGCTGCTTCAGACAGAGATAGGCTCAGGTCCGTCGCACCCGCCGATTTGACTGGCTGTCATGCGACGCAGTGTACTCGCTGGGAACGAGCCATATGCGCGCTCTCCGTGCAATGCACCCGGACGAACTTGGCTGGGAAACAGTCCCGGCAACGAATTCATCACCTTAAAGAAAAGAATGCACTTCTAAATTGTCTCTACGCTACTTAGCATCTGGCGCAACCAGCCGTTGAGCGCTATTGCTGCACTGGGACATATCATGAACCGCCATAGGGAGAAAACGCATGCTCATCCATCGACTTGCCACTTTGACGGGCCTTGCCGTCGCGACCTTATTCCTGGCGGCGCCTGCCAATGCGCTGACCATGGCCGAGTGCAGCACCAAGTATAACGCGGCCAAGGATGCGGGAACGCTTGGCGGGCAGAACTGGAACCAGTTCCGCAAGGCCCAATGCGGCACCGATGCCACCGCCGCTACGACCGATCCCGCCCCAGCCAAAGCCACGGCCAAGGCCGCCGACACCACCAAGGCAGCCGCCGGCGACGATGCGGCGCCTGGGCTGACGGCGAAGGAGTGCAGCACCAAGTACCAGGCGGCAAAAGCCGCCGGCACGCTGAACGGCATGAAGTGGAACGATTTCCGCAAGACCCAGTGCGCCGCCGACGCGACGGCAGCCGCACAACCCGCCGCCACGACCAAGGCTGCGGCAGCCACCGCCGACGACGCTGCGCCGGGCCTGACGGCCAAGGAATGCAGCACCAAATACCAGGCCGCCAAGGCTGCCGGCACGCTCAACGGCATGAAATGGAACGATTTCCGCAAGAGTGAATGCGCCGCCGGCGCAACTGCAGCGGCACAACCTGCCGCGGCACCTGCCAAGGCGACGACAGCTGCCGCGACCGATACCGGCAAAGGCCTCAGCATGGCTGATTGCAGCGCCAAATATCAGGCCGCCAAGTCCGGCAATACTTTGAACGGCATGAAGTGGAACGACTTCCGCAAGAGCCAATGCGGCGCCGGCGCAGCCGACGACGACGACACCCTGCCGGCTCCCGATGCGAAGTACACCGGCGATCCGCAAGCGCCGACCATCACCGCCCCCCAGGGCGTGAAATTCCCGACGGCGATCTCCAAGAAATACGCTACCGAGACCCCGGCCAAGGGCCGCATGCACACCTGCCTCGACCTGTATTACGCCAACAAGGACGCCAACACGCTGGGCGGCCTCAGGTGGATCCAGAAGGGCGGCGGCTTCTACAGCCTCTGCAACGCCAAGCTGAAGAGCTGACCAGCGCCATCATCCGACGACATGAGCCCGCGAGCCGCAAGGTTCGCGGGCTTTTTTGTTGCTGCATGCTGCCGCGCGTTCCGAAGAGGCGGCATCCGCGCGCAGTCGGCCGCCGCTCTAGCGATCTCCCCCCTCGTGGGGGAGATGTCCGGCAGGACCCGGCAGGACAGAGAGGGGCGCTGTCCCGCCGACATCGATGGTCGGCAGCACGCGCCACGTTTGGTCGAAGGAGCCTGAAACAAAAAACCCGCCTCGGCGGGCGGGTCGTTGGAGCCAATTGGCACCATACGCAAATTAGTAGCATAGCTGCCGGCACAAAGCAAGAACAAAATGTGGCGCCGTCGGCAAAAAACTGCGAATTTCCTTCACCGGCGCGCCTTGTCGATCTTCCCGAAGTCGTCAACGAGGACGATAGAAGGCCGCGTTCCTTCGCGCCCCTCTCTGTCCTGCCGGACATCTCCCCCGCGAGGGGGGAGATTGGCCGTCATCGTCACTTTCGCCAATTTCCAGCGATGCAGGAAGGGTCGCATTCCCCAAAGAAAAACGCCGCGGTCAGAGCCGCGGCGTTTCGAAGTCGATCTCTCCTGGGCCGGAGCCTAGCTTGACGGCTGGGGTTCCATACCGCCTTCGGGCTCGGGGCCCTTCTTGCGGCGGCCGGACTTCGGCACGGCCGAGCCGCGGCTCGGCGGTGTGTCGTCGCCGAGGTCGCGTGCGGGCTTATTGCCGGCGATCAGCTGCTTGATCTCCTCGCCGGACAGCGTCTCGTATTCGAGCAGGCCTTGCGCCAGCGCGATCCATTCCTTCTTCTTCTTGGTCAGGATGGACCTTGCCGTCGAATAGGCCTCGTCGATCAGCCGGCGCACTTCGGCGTCGATGATCTGCGCCGTCTCTTCCGAGATATTCTGCGTGCGCGCCACCGAATGGCCGAGGAACACCTCCTCCTGGTTGTCGCCATAGGCGACATGGCCGAGCTTGTCGGAGAAGCCCCAGCGCGTCACCATGGCGCGCGCCAGCTTGGTCGCCTGCTCGATATCGGAAGAGGCGCCTGAGGTGATGTTCTCCTTGCCGAACTTGAACTCCTCGGCGACACGGCCGCCCATCATGATGGCGAGGCGCGAGATCATGTATTTGTAGCTCATCGAATAGCGGTCGCCTTCCGGCAGCTGCATGACCATGCCGAGTGCCCGGCCGCGCGGGATGATGGTCGCCTTGTGCAGCGGATCGGCCGACGGCACATTGAGCGCCAGGATGGCGTGGCCGGCCTCGTGATAGGCTGTCAGCTCCTTCTCAGCCTGCGTCATCGCCGACGAGCGGCGCTCGGCGCCCATCATGATCTTGTCCTTGGCGTCCTCGAATTCGGCCATGGTGACGAGGCGTTTGTTGCGCCGCGCCGCCATCAGGGCGGACTCGTTGACCAGGTTCATCAGGTCGGCGCCGGAAAAGCCCGGCGTGCCGCGTGCGATCACCTTGAGGTCGACATTGGGCGCCAGCGGCACGTTGCGCACATGCACCTTCAGGATCTTCTCGCGGCCGACGATGTCGGGGTTCGGCACCACCACCTGGCGATCGAAGCGGCCCGGCCTGAGCAGCGCCGGATCGAGCACGTCGGGCCGGTTGGTGGCGGCGATCAGGATGATGCTTTCGTTGGATTCGAAGCCATCCATCTCGACCAGCAGCTGGTTCAGCGTCTGCTCGCGCTCGTCATTGCCGCCGCCGAGGCCGGCACCGCGATGGCGGCCGACGGCATCGATTTCGTCGATGAAGATGATGCAAGGGGCGTTCTTCTTGGCCTGGTCGAACATGTCGCGGACGCGGCTTGCACCGACGCCGACGAACATCTCGACGAAATCCGAGCCCGAAATGGTGAAGAACGGCACGTTGGCTTCACCGGCGACCGAGCGGGCGAGCAGCGTCTTGCCGGTTCCGGGAGGACCGACGAGCAGCACGCCGCGCGGGATCTTGCCGCCGAGCCGCTGGAATTTCTGCGGGTCGCGCAGGAACTCGACGATCTCTTCCAGATCTTCCTTGGCTTCGTCGACGCCGGCGACGTCCTGGAAGGTGACGCGGCCATGCGCTTCGGTCAAAAGCTTGGCCTTCGACTTGCCGAAGCCCATGGCGCGGCCGGAACCGGACTGCATCTGGCGCATGAAGAATATCCAGACGCCGAGGATGAGGATCATCGGCAGCCAGGATATCAGGGTGCCAAACAGCGAATTGGAGCCGTCGGATTCAGGACGCGCATTAATGGTGACGTTCTTGTCCTGCAACCGCGAAACCAGCGACGGGTCCCCAGGCGAATAGGTCTGGAAGCCGTTGGAGCTGTCCGTGTAGTTGCCGGAGATACGGGCGCCGGCGATGGTCACCGACTTGATCCGTCCCGCCGCGACCTCCTGTAGGAACTGCGAATAGGGGACATCGCTCGAGGCTCCACGCGTCTGCGGCGTTTGGAAAAGATTGAAGAGAGCGATGAGCAGGACCGCTATGATCGCCCAGAGCGCGAGGTTGCGATAATTTGGATTCATCAATTGTCCCGTTGGCGCCCGCTGGGCGGACGCACGTCGTGAGAGGAAACTTGGCCCTAACATAGGGAGAGCGTCTCCCCTTGCCAAGCATAACAGCAGGTCTCGGTTAAGCTTTCGCCCGTGGTAGGCCGGCACTGTGGCCGCCGAATGGCGCGGCTGGAACCGGCGCCGCGCCAAGCAACGCGGCGACGGCATCGGCCGGCGCCAGATCGAAGGACGGCAGGAAACGGGCGAAGGGCGCGACTGCCGGATATGCGGCGACCGCCGCCGGCATCGGGCTTTCCTCAGGCAAACCCGGGCCTTGCCCAGGCAGACCAAGGCATTCGCCATCCCGCCATAGCGCTGGTTCGGCGGCCAAGGCGGCACGCACAAGGCTTGCCGGCGTGCCATGCCCGGCAATTGCCCGCTTTGCGGCAAGAGCCACCCCGAGCGGGGCAACCAACAGCGGCGCGATCAACAATGCACCTGAACTGTCGCTCAATGTGATCCGTCTGCGGCCGTCCCAAAGGGCATTGTCGGAAACCGCAACAGCGGGCGGCAGATCGCGCAACTCACGATGCAGAAAGATGCCGGTACGCCGGGCATCGACCACGCTCCGCGACAATGTGGCACAAAGCGGCCCGGCCCGAAGCCGGCCGAAAAGGGCTTCGCCGCGGGCCTGGTCGGGAAGGAAGGCGGTACCGCCGGTCGCCGCCAGCAGGATGCGCAGCGCATAAATAGCCGCCCGGCGGTCGGCGACCGTCGCAAAATCCTGATCGAGGCGGACGAGGCCGGCGGCCGGCCTGGAGGCCAAGCCGCGGATCAGCATGGCCGCGCGCTGTCCTAACTGCTCACGCTCGACCGCCGCCTTTCTGGCCAGCGCCATCGTTTCAGCCATGCGAAGCGCATCGTCGCCTTCAACAAGTGCTGCGCGGACGCGCGGGCGCTCGAAAGCAGTGTCGGCATTGGTCGGGTCCTCGACCCAAGCGACCTGTTCGCGCCGGAGGAATTCGCGCAGCGCCGCACGCCGCACGCCGAGCAGCGGCCGCACGATCCAGTACCGCCAGTCGTAGAGGGTTGCCGGCGCCATGCCGGCAAGGCCCCGCGGCCTCTCCTCACTTGGCACCTCGTCACGCGCTTGCCGCATCAGCACGGTCTCGGCCTGGTCGTCGGCGGTGTGGCCGGTCAGGATCAGCCCGACGCCTGCCGCTTCGGCGGCCTCGGCGAGCAGCCGGTATCGGGCTTCGCGCGCGGCGGCGGGCAGGCCGGTCGCTGGTTTGTGCCCCGACCAGACGACGATGCGATGGGCAATGCCGCGCGCCGCGCACAGCCTGGCCACGGCTTGCGCTTCCGCTGCCGCTTGCGGCCGCAATTGGTGATCGATCGTCACCGCCAGCAATTTCGTTGCCGGTGCGGTACGGTCGAGATGGGCTTTGAGGAGGAGGAGAAGGGCGGTCGAGTCGCTGCCGCCGGACACGGCCACAACAGCGCCGTTGGAAAAGTCGATCCGCGAAAAATCCGAAAGATCAGGCTCGGTGTCGAGCGTCATGCATGTCGCCCAAAAGTGGGCCCGGTTTTGGGGCAACGACGTGCAACAGAAAAACTAGCACGCCGCGAGTGCCCTTTCCTGCTTGACCCGCTCCTTGAGCGCGCCGGAAATATCGGGGTAGCGCTTGCCGATCTCGCTGAAGGTGGCACAGGCCACGTCGCGCTGCTTCAGCCCGACCAGTGAAACGCCGAGCTTCAGCAGCATGTCTGGCGCTTTCTTGGCCTTGGGATAGTCCTTGCTGGCTGCGAGGAAAGTCTCGGCCGCATCGCGGTATTTCTGCTGGCCGAGCAGCGATTCACCGAGCCAGTAATGCGCGTCCGCCGCTTTGGCGTCCCGGGGAAACCGAGCGATATGGTCGCGGAAGCCCTGTTCGGCGGTGCTGTAGTCGCCCGACAGGATGAACTGGTAAGAATTGCGGTAAAGCTCCTCCGGGTCGTTGGTCGAGGGGAGTGCCGCGACCACCGTATCGTCGGATTTGCCGGCCTTGTTGCCGGCTGCGTTGGCGCCGTTGGCTGGGGCCGTATTCTGCTCCGGCGCGTTCGCCTGCGCATTGCCGTCGGCTTCGACGACATTGCCGTTTTTGTCGACGGTGATGGTGCCGAACGTCTTGGGCGGCGCGCCGGGGATCAGCTTGCCGGGATCGCCGTTGGGCGATTCGACGATGACGTCCTCGACGCTCTTGTCGCCGGCTGGCGGCGTGTCGGCAGCGGCCGGAGCCTGCGTTGCCGGCGCCTCCGCCACGTTACTGTCGCCGTTGGGATTGTCGCTGTTGGGCGCCGCCTCGGACTTCTTCTGCTCGGCCGGCTGCTGCGCGCCTTGCGGACCGCCTTCCAACTGCTGGAAGCGGAATTCGTTGTCTTCCTGCTGCTTGCGGATCTGCTCCTGCATCTGCAGGACCTGGAAGTTGAGTTCCTCGATCTTGCCGTTCATCTGCCGGAGCTGTTCCTCCAGCGCCGGAGTGCCGGTGCCATCCTGTTGCGCGAGTTGAACCTGATCCGGCTTTTTCTTTTCACCGAAAATGCCGGGCAGTTTGATCGTCGGCAGATGGAAGGAAAAGCCGCTTTCCGATGACTGCTCGGTGCCGCTTGCCCCGTCAGCAAGTGCCGCGATACTTGATACGAGCAGCAGCGCAAGCGTGCCGCTCAAGACCGATCTGAAATGCATGTGCCTCTCGCCGTGAAACCGTTGTTGCGCGCCTCTCACTCGAAGTAGACCAGCCAACTGGGACTAGCCAGACGCTCTCGGCTCTTAACAGGACGTGAGACTTCGGCCAAATTTTGTTTGGAGCGGGCAGATATGAAAAAGGCGGCCCTTTGGCCGCCTTTCGCACCAAGTGTTGCATTTATGCCGATCAGGAGCCGGCGCCGCCCAGCGTGGTGACGGCGCGGCGGTTCTGCGACCAGCAGGAGATGTCGTCGCAAACCGCGACCGGACGCTCCTTGCCGTAGGAAATGGTCTTCAGGCGCTGCGCCGAAACGCCCTTGGCGACCAGGAAGTCGCGCGTGGCGGCAGCACGGCGGGCGCCGAGCGCCAGATTGTATTCGCGTGTGCCGCGCTCGTCGGCATGGCCTTCGATGACGATGGCATACTGCTTGTACTGGTTCAGCCACTGCGCCTGGCGCGACAGCGTCGTCTGCGCATCAGCGCGGATCGAGGATGAATCGGTGTCGAAGAAGATGCGGTCGCCGATGTTGACGGTGAAGTCCTGGGCCGACCCGGGCGTTGCCGCGCCGGCGCCGTTGAGGCCGAGATCGGCGGCGCTGTTCGGCGTCTTCTTCGAGGCGCAACCGGTAATCGCGAGCATCGCGACCAGCGCGATCATGACCGGGTTTGTGGTAAGTGCTGCGATACGGCCCATGCCGCCTCTCCTTCGCAATTCGAGTGATTTCATTGATCGTCCAGTAACCACGTTTGGGTTAACCGGCGCTCAAGAAACACGGTTAAAATTTGGTTTCGGCTGCCGTCCACAACCGTTCTGCCGAGGGCTACTCAAGGGCGACAATGAGCGCGGACCGTAGGCGGAAATGCGGCCAAAACATGAAAAAGAGGGAATTGAAGAATTGAAGAGTTGAGGAATTGAGGAAAGAGATCACCTCAGCTTCTCTCTGAGATTGACCAGCATTCCGTAGATGCGGGCATAGGATTGCAACCAGTCGTCGCGTTGCACCTGTGTGATATACTCGAGGTCGAACGCATACGAAATCCACGTCTCCACTTCACTGCATGACCCTATGGCCATCGAAATGAAGCGTGCGAATTCGGGCTTGGAGCGGGTCTGTTTGGCAAAACCCTCAGCCAAATTGGCGCAGATCGCCTTGCTGGAACGACGTAGTTGATCGGCGAGCGCGTATTGCTCCATTTTCGGAAAAGCAAGCGTGGCTCTGTGTACCCCAAGGGAAACCGCATAGGCGCGCTTATAGACTTCCAAATCCCTCGCGTGCTCGATGTAGGCCCCTGGCTTCTCCATTCTTCAGTTCTTCAACTCGTCAGTTCGTCAATTCCTCAGTTCCTCTATTCGAGCAGCGGCGACCAGGCCGGATCCGAGGCGAAGTTCGCCGTCGGGATCGACTGTTCGTTGCGGCCGGTGAGGTCGACCGAAACAAGTTTTGGTCCGCCATTGGAATCGCGGAAGAACATCAGCACCCGGCCGTTGGGCGCCCAGGTCGGCCCTTCCTGCTGAAAGCCGGTGGACAGGATGCGCTCACCCGAACCGTCGGTGCGCATGACGCCGATCTGGAATTCGCCGCCGGTCTGCTTGGTGAAGGCGATGAGATCGCCGCGCGGCGACCACACCGGCGTCGAATAGACGCCGTCGCCGAACGAGATGCGGGTCTGGCCCGAGCCGTCGGCGCCCATCACATAGATCTGCGCGCGGCCGCCGCGGTCCGACGTGAACACCACCTTGCTGCCGTCAGGCGAGTAGGATGGCGAGGTATCGATGGCGGTCGAATTGGTGAGCCTGGTCGTCGAGCGGCTTCTCAGGTCCATGGCAAAGATGTTGGAATTTCCGTCGTCGCGCAGAAGGCTCATTATTACCTTCTGGCCATCCGGCGAAAAGCGCGGCGCAAACGTCATGCCGGGGAAATTGCCGACCAGCTCGCGCTGCCCCGTCTCGATCTGCAGCAGGTACACCCGCGGCTGACCGCTCTCGTAGGACATATAGGTGATTTCCTGCCGGTTCGGCGAGAAGCGCGGCGTCAGCACGATCGACTTGCCGTTCGAGAGATAGCGGACGTTGGCGCCGTCCTGGTCCATGATGGCAAGCCGCTTCTTACGCGCATTCTTGGCGCCGGACTCGTCGATGAAGACGACGCGGGTGTCGAAATAGCCCTTCTCGCCGGTCAGCCGTTCGTAGATGGCGTCGGCGATGATGTGGGCGACGCGCCTGGTATTGGCGTCGTTGGCGAAGAACTGTTCGCCCGACATCTGCTGGCCGGCAAAGGTGTCCCACAGCCGGTACTGGGCGCGGACACGGCCGTCAGCCTCCTTGCCGACACTGCCGGTGACCAGCGCCTGCGCATTGATCACCTTCCAGTCCTCGAAGCGCGGCGTGGCATCCGGGTTCGAGATCTTTTCGATGAAAGCGCTTTTGTCGATCGGCGCGAACAGGCCGGAGCGTTTCAGGTCGGCACTGACGATGCCGGAAATCTCGGCGCCGAGTGCATCGCCACCCTGGAAATCGGTAATGGCGATCGGCAACGGCTCGACATTACCCTTGTTGACGTTGAGCTCAACGAGCGCCCGCGCCGGCAAGGTGGCGGCGGCAGTCATGCCCAGCGCCATCGCTACGATCATCAGGAGCGGCTTGAGGATGGATTTCATGTCTTCTCGCTTTTCTTCGCTGACTCTGTGGGCGCCGGGCCTAAAGGCCGAGCATCTCCCTGGGGTCGAAAGTGACCCGAACGTCGGACCAGATGTCTTGCTTGCCCGCGGGAACCTGCAAGCCGGCCACATCGCATTTCTGAACCGCGCGCACTGCACTTTCGTCAAACGGGCGGTTTCCGCTCGACTTTTCAACGCTCGGCCGGCCATCCAACTTGCCGGAGGCGTCCAGATTAAACCGGACCACGACGACGAAATTTTCCGAGCCCTCGAGCCCTGCCGGAAGCGTCCAGCAACCACCAAGCTGGGCTTCCAATGCCCCCTGCTCCGATTTCGAAAGCTTCTGGCCCTGATCCTTGTCGCCGCCGAGCGAAGACTGTTGGGTCGAGCGCTTGGCGCCGCCACCGGCCGGCTTCCGCTTGTCGAGCAGAGCCGAAATCTCGTCGGCGTTGAACTGCTTGTCGTCCGATTTCGGCTTGGACGAGGCTTCCTTGACCGGCTTGTCGGCGTCCTTGCGCTCCGGCGCCTTGGCGCTTTCGGCCTGGGCCGGCTGCGGCTTCGGCCGAGCCTCGGGTGCTGGCGCCGAGTCCGGAAGCTGCGCCTCCTCGGTTGGCGGTTGCTTGGCAATCGCCTCGGCGACGGCATCCGGCTTGACCTCGGGCTGCGGATCGATCGCGGCAGTCTTGTCCTGCGGCGGTGTGGGCGTCGGCTCCTTGGCCGGCGTCGGCTTGGGCTCGGTCTGCTTGACAGGTTCGGGCTTGACCTCTTCCTTCGGCTGCGGCACCGGCGCCACCTCCGTAGCGGGAATTGGCTTCGGCTCTTCCTTCGGCTTCGGCACGTCCTCGGGCTTGGGCTTTTCGACTGGCGTCGGCGCGGGTGGCGGAGCCGCCGTCATGTCGACTGGCTGGGGCTTGGGCTCAGGTGTCGGGGGCTTGTCGGTGTCGACGCTGTTATCGCCGACTTTCTGGGCGTCGGGAACGATGTCGGGACGCTGTGTCGGCAGCGGCGCCGGCTTTTCGTGCATCACGGCTTTCTTGTCGCCTTGCAAAACCTGCGAGACGGCCTCCATCGGCACGATTTCGACCGCGACCGACTCGACATCGGACGACGGAAGCGCAGCCGGCGCCGACAGCGTGAACAGGCCGAAGGCGAGCGCCACCGTATGCAAGGTCACCGATGTGGTGAGGCCGGTCTTCATCTCGCGTCTATTGGTCCTGCTTCGGCAATGACATCAGGCCGATGTTCTTGTAGCCGGCGGCCGCGATCTGGGCCATCACCTCCATCGCGGTGCCGTAGTTCGTAGCCTTGTCGCCGTGGATGCGGATGCGCTCCTCGTAGCCGGTCTTGGAAATCGCCTGTAGTTTCGCGACCAGCTCCTCCAGCGGGATTTCGGTCTCCTGCAGGAAGATCTTACCCGTGGCGTCGATCGAAATAGTGATCGGCTGGGTATCGGCGTTCATCGCCTTGGCCTTCGTCTCGGGCAGATCGACCGGAACGCCGACCGTCAGCAACGGCGCCGCGACCATGAAGATGATCAGCAGCACCAGCATCACGTCGACCATCGGCGTGACGTTGATCTCCGATATCAGGGCGTGATGGCGGCCGCGCCGCCTGTGGCCGCGCCCGCCGCGTCCTCCGCCACCTGCGCTTACGGACATTCCCATGATCGTTCCTCAGGCCTTCTGCACGACTTTTTCATCGATTTGGCGCGAGAGTATGGCGGAGAACTCATCCGCGAACCCTTCCATGCGCACCGCGATCTTGCTCGCGTCGGACGACAGCTTGTTGTAGGCGATGACGGCAGGGATGGCGGCGAGCAGGCCGATGGCCGTCGCCAGCAGCGCCTCGGCGATGCCGGGCGCGACCACCGACAGGCTGGTGTTCTTCGACGCGGCGATCGCCTGGAACGAGGTCATGATGCCGATAACCGTGCCGAACAGGCCGATAAAGGGCGCCGCCGAGCCGGTGGTGGCGAGAAAGCCGAGCCGCCCTTCCAGCTTTTCCATCTCGCGGGTCAGCGCCAGATCCATGGCCTTGTCGATGCGGGTCTGCAGGCCGAGCGGCGATTTCGCGCCCTTCTCGAAGCTCTTCTTCCATTCGCGCATGGCGGCGACGAAGATCGCGCTCATGCCGGTCGTCTTGCGGTCGGCGAGCGTGCGGTAAAGTTCTTCCAGCGACTGTCCCGACCAGAACACCTGTTCGAAGCGATTGAGCGCCAGCCGCATGCGGGCATAGGCGACGAGCTTGTCGACGATGATCGCCCAGGTCCAGATCGAGGCGCAGAGCAGCCCGATCATGACCAGCTTGACCACCCAACCGGCCTGCATGAACAAGGCCCAAATCGATAAATGCGCGCCCGGTTCGGCGAGAGCGATGTTTTCCATGTTACGTCCTTAAAGATTTTCCGGGCGTGGCTGGCGGCTGGCCCATGGGCATCCCTTGTGGTCCGTTCGCGTTAAGCTGGCGGAATAACCCCAAATGCACCATTGGCGGCCTTTTCGGGGCAAATATTGGTGAAAGGAAGGCGCTTGGATTCTTCCAATCTTAACCAATCCCTTCATGGACCGTTATGGTTAAGGATGGGTTAGGACGTACAGCGCGGCGCATTGCCGCGCCCTGATAGGTCGCCCGGCGATTCTGGCGTGGACCGGAAGTTCCGGGATCGTCCGCCTCTGAATCTTTATTTGCGCGTTCTTGGCATGAAAGCTGCGATCCAGTCCTTGGGAAAGCGCCGCGGCCGTCCGTTGTCGCCGACGATCGCCGCTTCGACCCGCGCCTCGACCAGCACTTCGCTGCCGCGCTTCAATTGCTGCGCCATGACGATCCGCGCACCGGAAATCTCGTCGGTGCGCGTATCGATGGTCAGGATGTCGTCCATGCGGGCCGAACCGCGGAAATCGATTTCCATGCGCCGCACCACCCAGACTATTTTCTCGCCATGTTTGCCCTCGGCAAGCTCGGTGTGGTGGACGCCGGCCAAGCGCAGATAATCGGAACGGCCGCGCTCGAAGAACTCGAGATAGCGCGCGTGGTAGACGACGCCGGAAAAATCGGTGTCTGCATAATAGACCCGCGCCATCAATCGATGGCCGAATTCCGTCAGCGCGCCGGAAAGCCCGGCGGACAATGCCGATTCACGGTGATCGTCCATTGCTGTCCTTTTGGCCCGACGGGCCCTGTTTTAAGCAACACCTGTTTTGCGCATAGACCGGCGATGATCAAGACCTGGAGGGCGGGGCCGGGAACTGCCAGCACCGAAGCCATAAGCAGCGGAACTTACGGCTCTTCCTGGAATAGGCTGATCTGCTGCTGCGCCAGGTCCTTCGGCGCGTCGAGGCCGAGATGCCGCCAGGCATTGGCCGCCAGCACGCGGCCGCGCGGAGTGCGCATGATAAAGCCTTGCTGGATCAGAAAGGGTTCGATGATGTCCTCGATGGCATCGCGCGGCTCGGAAAGCCCAGCGGCGATGGTTTCGATGCCGACCGGCCCGCCGCCGAAATTCCGGGCGATCATCGACAAATAGCGGCGGTCGAGCGCGTCGAGGCCGAGCCCGTCGACCTCCAGCCGCGTCAGCGCCTCGTCGGCGATCTTGCGGTCGACATGGCCGTCGCCCGCAACGCTGGCGAAGTCGCGCACCCGGCGCAACAGCCGGCCCGCGATGCGCGGCGTGCCGCGCGCCCGCCGGGCGATCTCCAAAGCACCGTCGTCACCGAGCGGCATGGCAAGGATGCGGGCGCCGCGCCGCACGATCTGCTCGAGTTCCTCGACGGAATAGAAATTGAGCCGCACCGGAATGCCGAAGCGGTCGCGCAGCGGGTTGGTCAACAGGCCGAGCCGGGTGGTGGCGGCGACTAGCGTGAAGCGGGCCAGGTCGATCTTGACCGAGCGCGCCGCAGGCCCCTCGCCGATGATCAGGTCGAGCTGGAAATCCTCCATCGCCGGATAGAGGATTTCCTCGACCGCCGGGTTGAGCCGGTGGATCTCGTCGATGAACAGCACGTCGCGGTCTTCGAGGTTGGTGAGCAGCGCCGCGAGATCCCCGGCCTTGGCGATGACCGGACCCGAGGTCGAGCGGAAATTGACGCCGAGCTCGCGCGCCATGATCTGCGCCAGCGTCGTCTTGCCGAGGCCGGGCGGGCCGACGAACAGCACATGATCGAGCGCTTCGCTGCGGCCCTTGGCGGCCTCGATGAACACTTTGAGATTGGCCCGCACCGCCGCCTGGCCGACGAAGTCGCCGAGCGTCTGCGGCCGCAAGGTCTGCTCGGCGTCCTCGCCGCGTTTGTCGGGAGCAATGAGGCGTGGCGAAAGGCTCATGCGCATACCGCTCGAAGGAAAAAGTTCGTATCGACACGGATTAACGTCACCCGGCACCCTCTCGTTCGGCGTCTTGCTGCTCGCCAACAACCTGGCGGCCCACTGCATCCCTTACCACCGCGTCGATCTGTTCCAGCGTAGCGGGCCCGTTAGGTGGATCACCCAGAAATCCAGCGAGGTCGGCAAATTCGAGATTGCGCGGCGTTCCTATCAGGAGACCATCCACGACCGTCCAGGCAACAGTATCGCCTGACTTGAGCGACAACTCGTTCCGGACTTTCTTTGGAATCGTAAGCTGCCCCCTGGAGGTCAAGCCCGCATATCCGACCATGCTCTTGTTCCTAGTCGGAATTTATTTGTCGGGCAACATCTCACCGTGCCAGCTCCTTCAGCCCGAAGCGGATCAGCTTCGACGCGTCCGCTTCCTCGCCGGCCGTCTTCAACGCCGCCGCCACTGCGTTGGCGGCAGTGTCGCGAGAATAGCCGAGATTGACCAGCGCCGAGACTGCGTCGGTGATCGGCGCCGAAGCAACGCCTTCGCCGAGCTCCTGCTTCAGGCCGATGGTGCCGGAGGCAGCACCTGCATAGGCCGGCGCCTTGTTCTTCAACTCGGTGACGATGCGCTCCGCCACCTTCTTGCCGACGCCCGGCGCGCGGCTGACCATGGCGATATCGCGCAACGCAATCGCATTGGCGAGGTCGGCCGGCGCCAGCGTCGACAGGATTGCCAGCGCCACCTTGGCGCCGACGCCCTGCACATTGTTCATCAACAACCGGAACCATTCGCGCTCCAGCACCGACTGGAACCCATAGAGCCGCAGCATATCCTCGCGCACATAGGTCTCGATGAACAATATCACCGCCTCGCCGGGCGGCGGCAATGCGGCAAGCGTGCGCGCCGAGCAATAGGCGACATAGCCGACGCCATGCACATCGACGATGCAGAAATCCTCGTCGATCTCGTCCAGCGTGCCTTTTAGCTTGCCGATCATTTGAGCTTGCCGATCATGCCGGGTGGGTTTCCGGAGAGATGATATCGAGGTCCGGGAAATAGCTGCGATAGCGCGCGGCATCGCGCGTCAGCAGGCGATGCCCAGCGACAACCGCATGGGCTCCAATAAAGAAATCCGGCAGCGTTCGTTCGCGGAGGCCGCCGGCGCGGCGATAGCGGGAGTGCGTGACACCAGCAAGGAAGGCCGCTTCCCACGGCAGGAATTCGCGATCCATCTTGAGCATGTCGACTGCTTGGCGAAGGGCCTGTTCGGTCGCGATCAACGGCGCGAGTTCGGACCAGACGATTGCATTGATTACGAGTGCGCCGTCGCGCCGGCATGCGGTAATTGCTGATGCCGACCATTTCGTCTCCCGTCCGGCAGGACCCCAAACGTCGATCAGGACGTTTGTGTCAATCAATGTCGAGGTCTTCACGCGGGCCCCTCAGCCATTCCACATATTCGTCCGCCGTCATGCCCCCCAGATCCAGCGTACCAGCCATACGGCCGAGCATCTGGCTGAATCTGCGCGAGGCTTCCTCCTTCGACATGTTTTCGTCGACCGCAATGACACGAGCACCGTCCTCGGTGGGGACGAACTCCACCTCCGAGCCCGGGCCGATACCCAGATGATCCCGTATTTCCTTCGGGATGGTCACTTGGCCCTTGGTGGTAACGCGCATGGTAATACCTCGTTGGTATTACTTATTGTTCACTGGAGAACAAGTCAAGAACAAACTTATTCGGCCGGCATCGCCATCCTGTAGGCGATGCTCTGCCTGTGATGCGCGTGACAGATGGCGATGGCCAGCGCATCGGCGGCGTCGTCGGTGTCGAAAGTCGCCTTCGGCATCAGCACCTTGACCATCATATGGATCTGCTTCTTGTCGCCATGGCCGACACCGATCACCGCCTTCTTGACGGCGTTGGGCGCATATTCGGCAACGGCAAGGCCGGCGCGCGCCGGCACCAGCATGGCGATGCCGCGTGCCTGGCCGAGTTTCAGCGTCGCCGCGGCATCCTTGTTGACGAAGGTCTGCTCCACCGCCGCCTCGTGCGGCATCGTGGCATGCAGGATCTCGGCAAGCCCGTCATGCAATTGGCAAAGACGCACCGCCAGCGCCGCCTTGTCGTCGGACCGTACTGTGCCGGAAGCGACGAAGCGCAGCGAATTGCCAAGGCTTTCGACGATGCCCCAGCCGGTGCGCCTAAGCCCCGGATCGATGCCGATGATGCGAATCGCTTCCCCCATCCGCCAAGTCTACCTTCGGCGGGCAGCGATGCCAGCGAAATGTGAACAAACCAGAAACGGGGCTCGTGATGTCCACAAAGCCTCTGAGACCGTTTCGAAAGGTCGCTCCGGCGAGTCATATGGTGGTGGTTTCGAGAACCGGAGCGCAGCGGACATTTGGGTCCGTGAGCCCACGCGTGATCCCGAGGGGATCATGCGCAATCAAAGTGCTGCAGCGTCCTTTGCGCGTCCAAAAGGACGCGGCGCTGCAGGTAAGCGGAGAAAACGCCGCCAGATGGCCGCTGGAGTAGAGTTTCCAAACGGTCTCTCAGCCGCGGGCGAAAGCCGTGTTGAGCAACGTGATCTGGTCGGAGACCGGATTGAGGCGACGGCTCGACTGAGGCACCTCGGCGAGGCCGCCATAGATCTCCTCGTCCATGCGGCGCACCAGCGCCTGCAGGCGCAGCGAGCGGTTGACGAGGTCGACGAAATCCGTCGGCAGCTCGGCCCAGCCGGGCGCCTCGTCATGCGCGGAGGCGGTGTCGAGACGCACCTTGGATTTTTCGGAAGCCACCTGATCGCGGGTCATCTCGCCGGAATTCGCCGCCCGCTGCAAAAGCAGCCACGAGGCGACCTGCATCAGCCTGGTGGTCAGCCGCATCGACTCGGCCGCATAAAGCGTCGCCGCCAGCCTCGACAGCTTCTTGGCCTCGGCGCGGCCCTTGCCGTCGAGATATTCGGCCGCCTGCTCGACCAAGCCCATGCCTTCCTGATAGAGCGGCTTGAAGGATTGGGAGAAAACCCGGCGCTCCGCCAGCTTGATGGTGTTCGCGCTCGCCTTCGAAGGCTCGTTCATCGCTGCGCCCCTGCACTTGCCTGACAGCCGGCCGATTCGGCTCTTGGCCGCCATATCCGGCAGCCTAAACGACTGAAGCTTGAAAATGCGCTTCGCTGCCGGCGAAGGCAAGCACATGTTTAACAAACGGTTAACGGCCGCATTTGGCCCAAGGGGCTCCATGCCGGCGAACAAAAAAAGAGCCGCGGATAAGGCGGCTCTCAGGAGTTTAACAGGGAGGCGTCAAACAAAGTGGCTCCAACCACTCGGTAAGAATCCAGATCACTGGATGGACATAGTAAACGCCTGTAAAGCTTAACAAAGCCTTAACGCAGGGCATATTTTTCGATCAAGCGCCCAGCATCTGTGCCGTAACAGCACAGATGGCCGGCTAAGCCGCCGCTCTCACCACCGGCTGGAAAGTGGGGGCGACGCGCTTGCGCCACGGTTCCTCCAGATCGTGACCGACATACCGAAACAGATCCGCTCGCCGCGCGACATCGTTCCGAAACAGGCGCCGCGCTAAACGCCCGCTCCTCGCAACGAGGCGGAGCAAAATTGCGCTCCGGCAATCATGAAAATTTCTCAAGGAGCGAACAATGGACTGGTACTCGGCCGTTAAATTTCTGCACATCGTCTCGGCGATCCTCTGGGTCGGCGGCGGCTTCACCCTGATGCTGCTTGCGGTACGCGCCGACCGCGCTGGAAACGTCGAAGGCATGTTGCAGGCGATGCGCGCCACTGGCGAGCTCGGTAACCGGTTCTTCGCGCCGATGTCGATGCTGACATTGCTCTTCGGCCTCATCATGTGCGGCTTCTGGGTCGGCTTTTCCGATTTGTGGGTGCTGATCGGCCTTGCCGGTTATGCGACGACCTTCTGCATCGGCATGTTCGTCTTCAAGCCGACTGCCGACCGCATGGCAGGCATGATCGCCAAGGATGGCGTGACGCCGGCGGTGCTTGCCCAGGGCCAGCGCGTCCTCAATGCCGCGCGCTTCGACTATTCGGTGATGCTGATGATCATCGCGGACATGGTGCTGAAGCCGACACTGCACGACATCACCATTCTTGGCTGCATGGCGTTCGTGCTGGCAACCGGCGCTGCTCTCGCGCTTGGCAGGACGCGGCCGCTGCTGCCGAGTGCCGCCTGAGGTTTAAGGAATCCGGCGGCGGCCGCCTGGGGCCGCCGTCTTACAGAAGGCCGGCGATGCCGTCCCACAGAAGCTTGACCGCGACGACCGCCACGGTCGCATAGGTGAAGGGATAGAACAGCTCCGGCCGCATCCGCCGCACCAGCCAGGCGCCGGCGATTGTCGACAGCGGCGCCAGCGGCATCAGCACCGCCGACGCGGTCAAATTGGTGGTGTCGAACTGGCCGAGCGCGAAATAGGGGATGAGCTTCAGTGCATTGGTGACGGCGAAGAAGATCGCCGCGGTGCCGGACAGCACCTTCGGATCCAGCCTGATCGGCAACGCATAGACCTGAAAAGGCGGGCCGCCGACATGGGCGACGAAGCTGGTGAACCCGGCAACGGTACCCCAGAAGCCGGCGGCAACGCGGTTGGGCTCCGCCGCGTGGCCGGCACCGTGGCGGAGTTGCAAATAGAGCCAGCGCAGCACGAAGATCAGGGCGACCGCGCCGACGATCAGCCGGACCATCTCTTCGGTTACAAGTGCCGCCGTCAGCCAGCCAAGGGCAATGCCGATCACGGCACCCGGCATCATGTCGGCCAGCATCTTGCGGTCGAAGATACCCCACCATGTCCACACCGAGACAATGTCCATCAGGCACAGAATTGGCAGAAGAATTGCGGCAGCCTGAACCGGCGGCATGGTCAGCGCCATCAATGGCACGCCGACAAAGCCGACGGCGCCGCCGAAGCCGCCTTTCGACAGGCCGACGAGGATGACGGCCGGCATGGCCGCGGCATAGAACCAGGGATCGATGAGCAGGCCTGACATGGGGAAAGGAGGCTGGAGGGAAAGTTGAACTCTGGAATAGACCAGAAATGGCCAGACCGCGACCGCAAATACGTGGGCCACGCCACCGGAGCCCGTCACATGTTTGGCATGTCGAGCGGCGGCGGGCGTCTCCGGATCGGCTGCGCCTTGATGATGGCGGTGCTGGTTTCGGCCTTGTCGGCGATGCGGTCGAGAATCCCGTCGAGCTCGCCGATCGAGCGGACGAACAGCCGGGCGACGAAGCAGTCATCGCCCGTCACCTTGTCGCATTCGCCGAATTCCGGGATTTCCTCGATCAGCTTCTGGACGATGTGCAGCTTACCGGGCAACGGCCGGATGCGAACGATCGCCTGCAAGGCGTAGCCGAGCGCCTGCGGATCGATGTCGATGGTGAATGCGCGAATGACGCCGCGATCCTCAAGCCGCCGAAGCCGCTCCGAAACGCTTGGCGACGACAACCCGACCTGCAGCGCCAGTTCCTTCAGCGAGGTCCGTGAATCCCTGACCAGGATATCGAGGAGCTTTCTATCGAGCTCGTCCAGCATTTTACAATTCCAAGAAAAAGCCGATGTTTACCTAATTAAATTAGGTTCGTTCTGCATATCACCAGCTACAAGTCATGGAAAGGCCCATATCTGCCGTGGGATTATAGAATCTCAACGGGTTTCGGGAGCATCCATGGACAACACGGTACGCGGCACGATCGAAATGACTGCGGCGATGGCGATCCTCGGCACGATCGGCTGGTTCGTCGTCCTGTCCGGCCAACCCATCATGGACGTGGTGTTCTGGCGCTGCGCCTTCGGTGCGGTAACGCTGCTGGTTATCTGCACGGCGCTGGGACTGCTGCGCGGCAGGCTGTCGCTTCGCATTGTCGCGATCGCGGCTCTCGGCGGTGCTGCCATCGTTATCAACTGGCTGCTGCTGTTCAGCGCGTTTTCCCGCGCGTCGATCTCGATCGCCACGGCTGTCTACAATACGCAACCCTTCATGCTGGTCGGTTTTGGCGCGCTCTTCTTCTCCGAACGGCTGACGGTGACCAAGCTGACCTGGCTCGGCATCGCCTTCGCCGGCATGCTGCTGATCGTGCAGGCCGCGCCCGATGCAGGCGATCATGGTACGGATTACTTTACCGGCATTGCGATGGCGCTGGCCGCGGCTTTCTTCTGGGCCGTTGCGGCTATCGTCACCAAGAAGCTCAAAGGCACGCCGCCGCACCTGATCGCCCTGATCCAGGTCTGCGTCGGCGTTCTCATGCTGGCACCTTTCGCCAATCTCACCCACCTTCCCGCCGATGCGCGGAGCTGGGTCATGCTGGCGACGCTCGGCATCGTCCATACCGGCCTGATGTACATCCTCATGTACGGCGCCATCCAGAAACTGCCGACGCATCTGCAGGGGTCGCTGTCCTTCATCTATCCAGTCGTCGCCATCCTCGTCGACGTCGTCGCCTTCGGCCACCGGCTGCATCCGGCGCAGATCGCCGGCGCCGCCGCCATCCTGGTCGCCGCCGCCGGCATGAACCTCGGCTGGTCGCTTTGGAAATCGAAAGTGCCTGCGTAGAGCCCGCAAGCGACCAGGCGAGGAGAATTTCGGCCAACGGTAGTCATGCGCCGAGCCCCGATAGATCTAGCCGGCAATCGTGATCCCCCTGCCGCCTGTTCAATCCCCGCACTTTGCTCTATGCCGCAATGCAACCATCTTCGCCCGGCATAGGCGATAACCGGGACCGAACACCAATGAATGACGCAACGCCCCCCAACCGCTGCCGTATCGTGTTGATCGCGCCGCCGAACGTGCCGGCCGAGCGCATCGCCGCAGCCTTCGACGGCGGTGACGTCGCCTCGCTGATCCTGCCGGAAAACGGCATGGACGAGGCCGCCTTCCAGGCCTTTGCCGAGCAGATCGTGCCGGTGGCGCAAGCGGCCGGCATTGCCGTCATCATTGCTGGCGACACCCGCATCGCCGGCCGCGTCCAGGCCGACGGCATCCATGTCGAGGTCGGCAAGGACGAGCTCGCCGAAACGATCGAACACTTCCAGGCCAGGATGATGGTCGGCACCGGCGGCGCCAAGACCCGCGACGACGCGCTGGAACTTGGCGAGGTCAGGCCCGATTATATTTTCTTCGGTCGCTTCGGCTACGACAACAAGCCGGAGCCGCATCCCCGCAACCTGTCGCTCGGGCAATGGTGGGCGGACGTGATCCAGATCCCTTGCATCGTCATGGCCGGATCCGATCTTGCCTCGGTGGAAGCTGTCGCCGCCACCGGTGCCGAATTCGTGGCGCTTTCCAGCGCGGTTTTCGCCGGCGACGTCGATCCGAAGACGGCGGTTGCCACCGCCAACGCGCTGCTCGACGAAACCGCACCGCGCTTCGAGGACTGACGTGCTCTCTCGGACGATCCTTTTCAGCGCTTTTCTCGCAACGGCCGTAACCCAGGCGATAGCGGCGGAACCCGTTCCGCTGCCGCAGCCGAGGCCGGATTCCAGCGAGCCTGCCGACAAGCCGTTTCTCCCACCATTGCCGCAGCCCGCCACCACGGCCCCTTTGCCGTCGGCCGATACCATCAACCCCGACCGCTTCGGCGCAAAACCGTCCGACGCCGCCTACGGCGCCTTTCAGCGCGGCCTCTACAAGACGGCCTACAACCTTGCGATTTCCCGTGCTCAAAACGGCGATCCGGCGGCACAGACGCTGGTGGCCGAGATATTGTCGCGCGGCCTCGGCGTGCCGGTCGACGCGGCAGGGGCGGCGAAGTGGTATGCGCTTGCCGCCGAGCAGGGCATCCCGGAATCGCAATTCCAGTATGCGCTGATGCTGCTCGATGGCCGCTACGTCAAAAAGGACGAGAAGGAGGCCTATGCGCTGATGCAGGCCGCCGCCGAAGCCGGCAACCGCCTGGCGCAGTTTAATTTTGCCCAGCTGATGGTCGAACAGGAGCCCGGCGATGCCGGTATTGCCAAAGCCGTATCCTATTACGAGCGCGCCGCCGCGACCGGGCTTGCCGACGCACAATATGCGATGGCACAGGTCTACGCCAATGGCGCCGGCGGCAAGCCGCGCGACGATGTCCGCGCCCGCGGCCTGCTGGCACAGGCTGCGCGGCAGAACTACGACACGGCGCAGATCGATCTCGCCACCTGGATGATCGAGGGGCGCGGCGGCGCCCGCGACCTGAAATCGGGCTTTAACTGGATGAAGCAGGCCGCAGAAGGCGGCAACGTCGCCGCCCAGAACCGTCTCGCCAAGCTCTACATGAACGGCATCGGCACCGATCCGGATCTGATCCTCGCCGGCGCCTGGTATGTTGTCGCCCGCCGCGCTGGGCTCATCGACCAAGAGATGGACGATTTCCTGCAGGGCCTGACCGACGAGCAGACGCAGCAGGCGCTGCAACGGGCCAATCGCCTGCCCTGACTGTGATCTCGCGACTCATTGCACCCGGACTCGCAAGCGCGAGGCTCATTGCGTATGATCGAGCACGACCTTGCCGAAGGGCGAGCCGTGTTCAAGGTACCGAAAGGCTTCGGCGGCCTGGGTCCACGGTACGACCCGGTCGATCACCGGTCTCAATCGGTTGACGACAATGGCGCGGTTCATCGCCTCGAAGGATTCGCGTGAGCCCACCGGTATGCCTCGCGCCCTGACCTGCCGGCGGAAGATGTCGAGCGGGTTGATGGCGCCGTCACTGCCGCCGAGATAGCCGATGACGTTGATCTGGGCGCCGCGCGCCGCTGCCCTCAGCGATTGTGTAAAACTCTGCGGTCCGCCAACCTCGATGATATGGTCGGCGCCGCGCCCATCCGTCAATCCCAACACGGCCGATGCCCAGTCGGGGACGCTGCGATAGTTCACGCCATCATGCGCGCCCAGTTGCTTTGCCCGTGCAAGTTTCTCGTCGCTGCTCGACGTCACGATGACGCGCGCCCCGGCAGCGGCGGCGAATTGCATCGCAAACAAGGAAACGCCGCCGGTGCCGAGACAAAGTACGGTGTCGCCGGGCTCGACGCTGCCCTCTGTAAACAGCGCGTGCCATGCCGTCACGCCGGCGCAGGGCAGCGTCGCCGCCTCGAAGTCGCTCAGATTGGCCGGCGCCAGCACCGCCGCCTGTTCATCGAGCCGAGCAAATTCGCTGAGCAGCCCGTCGATCGGGCCGCCACGTTGATAGGAGGGCTCGGCCATCGCGAAACTGCCGCCGACCCAGCGCTGCCAGAACGTGCCGCAGACCCGGTCGCCGATCTGGAACCTGCTGACCTCGGCGCCGACGGCTACGACTTCGCCGACGCCGTCCGACAGCGGCACCAGCGGCAATGCAAACTTCGTGTGATAGCTGCCGCGGACGATCTCGGCATCGCGGTAGTTCAGCGCCGTCGCCTTCACCTTCACAATCATCTCTTGGCGCCCTGGTTCAGGCATCGGCCGCTCGACCATTCTGAGATTCTCGAGGCCGCCCGGGCTCTGCAATTCGATCGCTTTCATCGTGTTTCTTCTCTGCTGGTGCTGCCGCAGGAAAATCGCTTGCCATCCATCGGATTTCAAATTCATAATGTTCAGCATAATTATGCCTCTCTGACATGTTCAGGTGTCTCGTGCTCGAAGAACTGAAAACACTGGCCCTCTTTGCCGAGGAGGGTTCGATTCAGAAGGTGGCTCGACGCCTGCCGTTGACGCAGCCGGCCGTCACCCGCCAGATCCAGCGGCTGGAGGAGATGCTCGGCACGGAATTGCTCGACCGCCGGCTAAAGCCGTCGCGACTGACCCCGGCCGGCGTAGAGGTGCTGGCACGCGGCAAGGACATTCTCGCCGCCGTCGACGCGCTGCGATCATTCGCCAGTGGCAACGAGCCGGAGGGTCTGCTGCGGCTCGGCCTCGCCCATGGACTTTGCGACAAAGCCGTGGCCGCCGCCATTGCTGATGCCGTGGCGCGGTTTCCGAAGGTTTCGCTGCGTCTGAAGAGCGGTTGGAGCCTTGAGCTGGCCGACCAGCACAAGCGCGGACAGCTCGACCTCGCCTTCATCCTGGACGGCGGCAATTCCAAAACTGGCGACGGCGTTGTCGGAACCGAGCCCCTCGCCATCATCGCCGCCGAAAACACCGGCCGGCAAGCCGACGTCAAGACCATGCCCTGGGTTCTCAGTCCTGAACCTTGCGACGCGCGCCGGCGGCTGGCGGCTGCCCTTGCCGAGGGCGGCCACAGGTTGATGGTCGGCGCCGAGATTCAGGACAGCGCGCTGCAGATCGACTGGGTTCGTCGAGGCCAAGGCCTTGGCCTGCTGCCCAAGCGGCTGCTGCAGGAAAAGCTGCCGGAGGGCATTGCCCTGGTCGACGCTCCCGGCCTCGAGCTGTCGCTGCGAATTGTCGTCTTGCGTTCGCCGCACCTGCATCTTTTAACAGAGGTAGCCGACGCCATGAGCGCGGCCGTAACCGCCATCGTCAGGACGGACTGAGGCTGCCGCGCCGCGCTGCCGGGCGAGCTTCGTTCCCGCTTCATCGGAAGGCGCTCCTTGCCTCTGCTAGCGATTTGTGGTCTTGGAGGCGCCAAATTGCCCTTTGCGGCGATCATCTCATTTCCGGATCACCTCACCATGGCCAAGATCAATGGCAACGAAATCCGTCCCGGCAACGTCATCGAGCATGATGGCGGCCTTTGGGTGGCGGTCAGGACCAACACCGTCAAGCCCGGCAAGGGCGGCGCCTACAACCAGGTCGAACTCAAGAACCTGATCAACGGCACCAAGCTCAACGAGCGCTTCCGTTCGGCCGAGACGGTCGAGCAGATCCGGCTCGATCTGAAGGATTTTTCCTTCCTCTACGAGCAGGGCGACGCGCTGGTGTTCATGGACACCGAAAGCTACGAGCAGCTCGAATTGCAAAAGGAGTTCGTCGGCGATCGCGCCGCCTTCCTGCAGGACGGCATGATGGTGACGGTCCAGCTCTATGACGAAAGGCCGATCGGCATTTCGCTGCCCGACCAGGTGACGCTGACCATCACCGAGGCCGACCCGGTGGTGAGGGGCCAGACGGCAGCCTCGTCCTACAAGCCGGCGATACTCGAAAACGGCATCCGTGTGCTGGTGCCGCCGTTCATCGGCTCGGGCGAGCGTATCATCGTCGATACCAACGAAATCACTTACGTACGCCGCGCCGACTAAGGCGTGATCCCGAAAAGTGGCAGACTTTTTGGATAGGATCACGCGTCAAAGCAGATAGGCGCAGCGACAGGAAGAAGAGCAATGGCGCGTTCCGCGATCCTCAATGTCATGGTCCAGGCCGCAATGAAGGCCGGCCGCTCGCTGTCGCGCGACTTCGGCGAAGTGCAGAACCTGCAGGTCTCGATGAAGGGGCCGGGCGACTATGTCAGCCAGGCCGACCGCAAGGCCGAAGACATCGTCTTTGCCGAACTGTCCAAGGCGCGGCCCGGCTACGCCTTCCTGATGGAGGAACGCGGCGTGATCGAGGGCGACGACGGCCAGCACCGCTGGATCGTCGATCCGCTCGACGGCACCACCAATTTCCTGCACGGCATCCCGCTGTTCGCGATCTCGATCGCGCTGGAGCGCCAAGGCCAGATCGTCGCCGGCGTCATCTACAATCCGGCGATGGACGAGCTCTACACCGCCGAGCGTGGCGGCGGCGCCTTCATGAACGATCGACGGTTGCGCGTCGCCGGCCGCACCAAGCTGGTCGATGCGGTGATCGGCTGCGGCGTGCCGCATCTCGGGCGTGGCCAGCACGGCAATTTCCTTGTCGAGTTGCGCAATGTCATGGCCGAGGTCTCGGGCGTGCGCAGCCTCGGCTCCGCCTCGCTCGATCTCGCCTACGTCGCCGCCGGCCGCATGGACGGTTTTTGGGAAATCGGCCTGTCGGCCTGGGATATTGCCGCCGGCATGTTGCTGATCCGCGAGGCGGGCGGCTTCGTCTCCGATTTTGCCGGCGGCCAGGACATGCTGACCGCCGGTTCGGTCGTTGCCGGCAACGAACTCATGCAACGCGCGCTGTTGAAGACGGTGAAGAAGCCGCTCCCAGCGCGCTGATGTAGTCGCGCCGCGCTGAAGCGCCGCAGTCGCAAAACCGCAACCAAAGCTTGAAATACTGTCCCGCGGCCGCCCAGATAAGGCGACGCAGGATCATCGATGACGAACAGCCGGCCCACATCCCAGAGCGAATTATCCCAGCTCGACATCCCCTTCATGGGGCGCTGGCATTACTCGCGCGCCGAGATCATCGCCGACGGTATCGTCCACGCCGTGGGCATCGTGCTGGCGATCGCTGCCGGCTCGACGTTGCTGGCACTGGCCGCCTATCGAACCGGCCCCGGCGAAAATGTCGCCGCCGCCTTCTATGTGGTCTCGCTGCTCACCGTGCTGTCGGTTTCGCTGGCCTATAATCTGTGGCCGGTATCGTCGCCGGCGAAATGGATATTGCGGCGCTTCGACCATGCGGCGATCTACCTGCTGATCGCTGCGACCTACACGCCGTTCCTTGCCCAGCTCGGCGGCTCGCCGCTGGCTGTTTCGATGATCGTCCTGGTCTGGATCGCCGCGACGTTCGGCATCGCCATCAAGGTCTTTCTCCCCGGCCGTTTCGACCGGCTGGCAATCGTGTTCTATCTCGCCATCGGCTGGAGCGGCATCGTTCTGGTGGAGCCGCTCCTACGGACGCTGCCGGCGACATCGATCGCCCTCATCGTTGCCGGCGGCATCGTCTATTCCTGTGGCGTGATCTTCTTCGCCTGGAAAGGCCTGCGCTTCCACAATGCGCTGTGGCACGGCTTTGTCGTCACCGGCGCCGGCCTGCATCTGGCCGCCATGGTCGACTGCCTGGTCATCAACCGGCTTTGACCTCCGGTCGCGGACAGTGGCAATATTGCCAAGCGCCATTCAATTTCGTCACAATTCCGTTTAGAGTCGCAAACACAATGTGATCGGCGGCGATGGCATCGGAAACGGGGCACGGATGACTTTACTCAGATCCTTCGGCATGGGCAGGCGCTCCGACGTTCTGATCTACGACCCGCACAAATTGTCGAGCCCGCAGGTCTTTCTGCTGACCATGGTGATCTTTCTGTTCATCGTGGCCTTTATCGCCGCCATCCTGACCCGCCAGATCTCGACCGCCTTCGTCACCAATCCCGGCCTCAACGGCCTGATCATCGGCGTGCTGGCGGTCGGCATCCTGCTGGCCTTCGTCCAGGTCGGCCGGTTGTTCCGCGAGGTGCGCTGGGTCAATTCGTTCCGCGCCGGTTCCGAAACCACCGAACCCGTGCTGCTGGCGCCGATGAAGGCGATGATCGGCCGCTCCTCGACGATTGCCTTCTCGACCAGTTCGATGCGCACCATGCTGGATTCGATCGCCACCCGCCTCGACGAAAGCCGCGACACCTCGCGCTACCTTGTCGGGCTGCTGGTGTTCCTCGGCCTGCTCGGCACCTTCTGGGGCCTGCTCAACACGATCGGCTCGATCCGCGAAACCATCGAGTCGCTCGATCCCGGCACCGGCGACGCAGCGGCCGTGCTCGAATCCCTGAAGCAGGGGCTTTCCGCCCCTTTGGCCGGCATGGGCACCGCTTTCTCGTCGTCTCTGTTCGGCCTGTCCGGCTCGCTGGTGCTCGGCTTCCTCGACCTGCAGGCCGGCCGCGCCCAGACGCGCTTCTATACCGAGCTCGAGAACTGGCTGTCCTCGGTCACCGACCTGTCCTCCGACATCGTCGTTGCCGACGCGGCCAAGAGCGAACCCTCCGATGAAATCCGTCTGTTGTCGGAAAAGCTGCGCACCCTGCAGGAGAATGGCGGCGGCTCCAATCCGCGCGTCGCCACCGCCATGGCCAATCTCGCCGACGGCATTTCTGGCCTGGTCAAGAACATGCGCTCGGAACAGCAGATCATGCGCGACTGGGTCGAGGCCCAGTCCGACGAGCAGAAGGCGATGCGCAACACCCTGGAGAAGATCGCCGACGCCTTGAAGAAACCTGGAGTGCATTGACGTGGCGTTGGCACGAGGCCGGCGCTCCGACCGCCGCATCGATTACTGGCCTGGCTTCGTCGATGCGCTGTCGACGCTGCTGTTGGCGATCATGTTCCTGCTCACGGTTTTCGTGCTGGCGCAGTTCCTGCTCGGCCGCGAGATCTCCGGCAAGGACACGGTGCTCAACCGCCTCAACTCCCAGATCAATGAGTTGACCCAGCTTCTGGCGCTGGAGCGCTCGACGACGCAGGACAAGGAGGACACCCTTGCCAATTTGCAGGCCTCGCTGTCTGCATCGGAGGCGGAAAAGAGCCGGCTCGAACAATTGCTGGCGCAAGGCGCTGGCGCCGGCGACGCCGCCAACCAGCGCGCAACGGCACTTTCCGGCGAGCTCGACAGCCAGCGCCAGATCAGTCAACAGGCACTGAGCCAGGTTGAAATCCTCAACCAGCAGATCGCGGCGCTACGCAGGCAAATCGGAGCGCTCGAAGAAGCGCTCAACGTGTCCGAAACGCGCGATCGCGAGTCCAACACCAAGATTGCCGATCTCGGCCGCCGCCTCAACGTCGCGCTGGCGCAACGCGTGCAGGAACTGAACCGCTACCGCTCCGATTTCTTCGGCCGCTTACGTGAAATTCTCGCCGACCGCGAGAACATCCGCATCGTCGGCGACCGCTTCGTCTTCCAGTCGGAAGTGCTTTTCCCGACCGGCTCCGAAGTGATCAACGATGCCGGCAAGGTCGAAATGAAGAAGCTCGCCGATGCCATCATCGAATTGCAGAAGGAGATCCCGCCGGAGATCAACTGGGTGCTGCGCGTCGACGGCCACACCGACAACAAGCCGCTCTCCGGCACCGGCCGCTACCGCGACAATTGGGAATTGTCGACGGCGCGCTCGACATCGGTGGTCAAGTTCCTGATCGAGAACGGCGTGCCGGCCAACCGGCTGGTCGCGGCCGGCTTCGGCGAATTCCAGCCGCTCGACCCCGCCGATACCGAAGAGGCGCGCAACAAGAACCGCCGCATCGAGCTGAAGCTGACCGAGCGGTGATCTGCAAGCCTTTGGCTCGTTACATGCACCGGATCGAGCCGGCTCAAGTCGGCGGCATCTAGGGCACTGGTGCGGCAGCCGCAAGAGCTGAAAAAATTACCTTTTTTTAATTACACTTTGCCGCCACCGCCTTTTAGCCTTGGTCTGGGCCGAGAACCGCCGGCGGTGGAACCGCTCATCGCGACGCGACGGAACCTGACGGCCCGCGGCCGGAAGGCAGGAAAACCCAACCATCGCCTTCCCCAGTAAAGGAGACGCAACCATGCGCTTCTTCGCTCCCAGGAACCTCAGGACTGCTACGCTCGCCACACTTCTCCTCGCCGTTCCGTTTGCTGGCGCTTACGCCGGCCCGCGTGAGACGGCCTTGATCAATCAGATCCAGAGCGTGGAGACGGGTATCCAGGGCGCCATCCGGGCGAACAAGCTCGAGCCGGGCGAGGCGCGTGACTTGCGCACGCAGGTCGCTCAACTCGATCGGGCCGCCCAGAGGGCCGCGCGCGAGGGAACGATGCCGAGCACGCAATATCAGCAGTTGCTGGCGCAGCTCGACGATGTCAGCCAAAAGCTACGCGCTGATACCGGCAGTGCCTTCCTCATCGGCAACGGCGGCGATGGCGGATACTATCCTAACGGCTACGGCCCAAACTATCCAGGCGGCTGAGATCGGCCGCAGCGCCCGGCGCTGTGGCAATTGATTTTGCGTATGATCCTTTTCCAGTTTTCGGTTCAGGGATCATGCGCTAGCACAACGCCAACGCAATCAGCGCCAGCATTGCCGGCACTGTCTGGATGAACAGGATTTTACGGCCCGCCGTCGCCGCGCCGTAGAGGCCGGCGACGGTGACGCAGAGCAGGAAGAAGACTTTGAACTGGAAACCGGCTTCGCCGAGGTAAAGCCCCCAGATCAGCCCAGCTGCGAGAAAACCGTTGTAAAGTCCCTGATTGGCCGCAAGCACTTTCGAGGCACTGGCGAATTCCGGCGTCAGCTTGAATACCATGTGACCGCGCGGCGTGTCCCACAGCACCATCTCCAGATAGACGATGCAGAGGTGGATCACGGCCACCAGCCCGACCAGTACATTGGCGATCATGTTTCGTCTCCCCCATTGCGGTCTGCCGCCGCCAACGACATTGATCACGCACGCCACCGCTTCCGCAAGATGCCTTTCGGCCGTTGCGGCCGGCAGTCGATGCATCGGTCGCAGACGGTTTTCAGGGGTTGCCAACACTTTTCCATTGGTATCTTTTCCCGCCGTCAAATCACCGGAACCCACCATGTCCTTTCAAAATCTCGACGACCTCGGCCACAAGCTCGAAGCGCTGGAACATGCCCTCGCCATTCTCGGCGCCGACGAGGCGACCCATATGGCGGTCGGCGGCGGCGAGAAGCGCGCAGAGGCAATGTCGGCGCTTGCCGGCATGCACCACGCCCAGGCGACTGCGCCGGAGATTGCCGATTGGATCGCGGCGGCCGAGCAGGAGGCGTTGAACGAAGAGCAGCAGGCCGCGGTCAGGGAGTTCCGCCGGCAATACACCAACCTGACCTGCCTGCCGGTCGAGTTCGTCGAGCGCCAGACGACTGTGCGCATGCGCTCCGAGCAACTCTGGCGCGACCTGCGCGCCAAGAACGACTGGGCCGGCTTCCTGCCGGCGCTCGAAGGCGTCGTGGCGCTGGTGCGCGAGGAGGCGACATTTCGCGCCGAGGTGCTCGGGCTCGAGCCTTATGACGCGCTGATGGAGCAATATGACCCGGGCAATCGCACCGCCGACATCACGCCTTTATTTGCTGAGTTGAAGACTTTCTTGAAAGGCTTCGTACCGGAGGCACTTGCCGTGCAGGAGGAGCGGCTGGCGAAACATCCGCTGAAGCCGCTTTCCGGCAGCTACCTCTTGGACAAGCAGCGCGAGCTCGGCCTCGCCATGATGGCCGCAGTCGGCTTCGACCTCACCCACGGCTCGCTGTCGGTTTCGCACCATCCCTTCTGCGGCGGTGTGCCGAGCGACGTGCGCATAACCACCCGCTACAAGACCTCGGATTTCCTGTCGGCGCTGATGGGCGTGCTGCACGAGACCGGCCATGCGCTGTACGAGCAGAACCTGCCGAAGGCGTGGGCGCACTGGCCACTCGGCAGAGCGCGCGGCATGGCGGTGCATGAAAGCCAGAGCCTGTTCGTCGAAAAGGAGATCGGCCGCAATCCAGAATTCTGGCGCTGGGCACTGCCGGTGGTCGAAAGACACCTTGGTGAGAGCTGGACGATCGACGACATCCTGCCGCATGTGCACCGGGTCGAGCGCGGTCTGATTCGCGTCGATGCCGACGAGGTCACCTACCCGCTGCATGTCATCCTGCGCTACGAGTTGGAGCAGGAGCTTGTCTCGGGGCGGCTGGAAGCAGCCGACCTGCCCGAGGCCTGGGATGCCAAGATGCGCGATTATCTCGGCCTGTCGACATCAGACAATCCGGCTGATGGTCCGATGCAGGACGTCCACTGGCCGGGTGCCGCCTTCGGCTATTTCCCCTCCTACACGCTGGGCGCCATGATGGCGGCGCAGCAATGGGCGGCGCTGACCAGAGATCATCCTTCAGCCGACGAAGACCTCGCCAAGGGAGATTTCGCCGCGATCAACGACTGGCGCCGCAAAAGGATCTGGTCGCAAGGCTCGCGCTGGTCGACGCCGGAACTGCTCGAACGCGCCACCGGCGAAAAGCTCAATGCCGTGCATTTCACCGATCACCTGAAGAAGCGGTACGGTAACTGAGTCGCTTCGTCTGTTCCTGGTTCTTGCTGCGGTGACTGCAGAAATCCGCGAAACTGGCCTTTACTTTGGAAGGAAAGCCTCTGAAAAAGGAGTTCTTCCAAGTTGGGCGAGCGTAGATGTCTGCCTGTTACAGTTTTCATGGGATGAAGTCTTTCTGGCCCCGCTTGGTATTTTTCATCTTGTTGATCGGCCTGAGTTCTCCGGCCATGTCCGACGACATGGTTCTCAAGGGCCCCGCGGAAAGCTGGGTAACGCAGGTTGATATACCGGCTGCCGATCCCACCCGATCGGATCAAATCAAGAATGGCGTTTCATGGCTGCTCTCGGACGACCAGATCAAGCATCGCGCCGGCGGCTATGTCGAGTACTCGCGCACAGTCTATAAAATCGTTGACCGTCCCGGGCTGGATCGAGGCGCGAGTATCGATCTGCAATTCGATCCGTCCCGGCACAAGGTCACGCTCAACCATCTTCACATCATCCGCGACGGCGCCGTTTTGGACCGGCTGGAAGACGTCGAATTCGACATCTTCCGCAGGGAAAGAGATGCCGAGAAAGGCGTCTTCGACGGCTGGCTGACAGCACATGTCAACATCGATGACGTGCGCGCCGGCGACATCGTTGATTACGGATCGACCTATGAAATAACGCCGCTCGTCGGCAAGGATCTCTTCTTCAAGAATTTCTCCACCGAATGGGAAGAGCCGGTAGCGCTTATCCGCACGAGCATCATTTGGCCTTCGGGCCAGCCGCTCGAGACCAAGACAAGGGGGACCCAACTCAAGCCTTCGATCTCGTCGACAGGGCCGGACACGACCTATCTGTGGGAAATTCCAAACCCGAAACCGGTCAATGTCGAGGACAACCTGCCCGTGACATATCCAGGCTGGGGCTCTATCGATGTCGCATCGACCGCGAATTGGCAAAGTGTGGTCGATGCTGTTGCGCCCTATTACAAGCCAGCGACCGTTTTTCCCTCGGCTTTTGCCGCAAAGCTCGACGACATCGCACTGCGGCATCCCGTGCCCGAAGACCGGATGGTCGAGGCAATGCGGTTGGTGCAGGACCAGATCCGCTATGTAAGCCTGTCGATGGGTGCCGGTTCCTACATTCCGCGTGATCCCGCGACCGTCATCCTGAGCGGGTTTGGTGACTGCAAGGACAAGGCACTGCTGCTGGTTTCTTCGCTTGTGCGGCTTGGCATTGCTGCCGAGGTTGCCCTGGCCGATCTCGACGAAGGGCGGGCCCTGGACCAGCATCTGCCGGCGCTTCGCGATTTCGACCATGCCATCGTCAAGGCGAGGATCGGAACAAAGACATATTGGCTGGATGCTACCGACTATCTTCAGGGCGGCAAGGCGCCCAATCTCGCACAGTCGGACTACGGCTTCGCGCTGCCGCTTTCCAGCACCGGCGGATTGGAGAAGATGCCGAGTCCTGTGCTTACCAGCCCATCGATCCAGATCGCCGAGGACTTCGATTTTCCGCGGAAACCGGGCGATCCCCTCGTGCTGACGGTCTTCTCGACATATCAGGACGCCGATGCCGATTGGATGCGCGGCAATTTGGCCAGCCGGTCGCTGAGCGAGGTGTCGGACGCCTACCTGAAATACTACAACAAGCAATATCCGGGCATCCAAACCGTCGCCAAGCCGGAAATCGTGGATCGCCGCGACGACAACATAGTGAGCGTGAAGGAAAGTTATCGCTTGCCGGCAGAGGCGCTGGCGGCCAACGATCTGGCAAAGAATTTCCCGATCCGCGCGGCCGATCTCGGCAACAACTCTCTTCCAACCCCGACAATCGTCGACCGAACCGGGCCAGTCTCCATCGGCCCCCAGTTCTACCGGCGTCACAAGATAACGGTGCGCAACCTCAAGGCGAGGTTTTCCGGCGAGTCGATGAAAAACGTCGTGACGCCCTATCTGTCTCTCAAGGCGTCCTGGTCCAACACGCCCACCGAATTTCAAGTCGAATGGAACTTTCAGAGCCTGGCAACTGAAGTGCCGGCCAAGGCGATTGCCGACTATCTGAAAACCGTCGATGACGTCGCGGACGAAATCCGGTGGCAGTACGATTTTACCTATGAAGAGCCGCCTGCCGATGTGCAGCTCAGCGATCCGGCAAAGGAGCAGCGACAGACCGTCGCCAGCATGCTTTTGTTGTCGTTGCTTGTCGGCGTTCCCCTGTTCATCGCCTATCGACGCGGCAAACGCCGAGCTTTCGGTAGCTGAAGAATCCCAGCGGTCGCTGGGGGACCTACTCGGCCGCGCCCCTGAAGGCATTCGCCCCGGTTTCGAACTGCAGCTTGGCCAGCCGCGCATAGATGCCGCCCTTGGCGACCAGGCTCTGATGCGTGCCTTCCTCGACGATGCGGCCGCCATCCATGACCAGGATGCGATCGGCCTTCAGCACGGTTGCCAGCCGATGGGCGATGACGATCGTGGTACGCCCCTGCATCAGCCGGTCGAGCGCCGTCTGCACCAGCGTCTCGCTTTCGGCATCGAGTGCCGAGGTCGCCTCGTCGAGCAGAAGGATCGGCGCATCGCGCAAAATGGCGCGGGCGATCGCCACGCGCTGGCGCTGGCCGCCCGACAGCGTCACCCCGCGCTCGCCGACCTGGCTGTCATAGCCCTTTTCGAGTTTCAGGATGAACTCGTCGGCAAGCGCGTCTTTCGCCGCCGCCTCGATCTCGGCCTGGCTGGCGCCAGGCCGGCCAAAGCCGATATTGTCGCGCGCGCTTGCGGCAAAGATGGTGACATCCTGCGGCACGATGGCTATGCGCGCGCGGATCGCGGTCGGATCGGCCTCGCGCAGATCGACTCCGTCGATGACGATCCTGCCGGCTTCCGGATCGTAGAAGCGCAGAAGCAGCGAAAACACGGTGCTCTTGCCGGCGCCGGATGGTCCGACGATCGCCACCGTCTCGCCGGGTTTGACCTGAAAGCTGAGGCCATGGACGGCGGCGCGGTCGGGCCGGGCCGGATAGGAGAAGGAGACATCGTCGAAGCTGATCGCGCCTCTCGCCTTTGCCGGCAGCGGCTTCGGATCGGCGGGCGCCTGGATCGCGGGTTTCTCGGCCAGGATCTCGGTCAGCCGTTCGGCAGCGCCTGCTGCCTGGGACAGTTCGCCCCAGACCTCCGACAAGGCGCCGAGCGCGCCAGCAGCGAACACCGAATAGAGCAGGAATTGGCCAAGCGTACCTGGCGACAGCGTGCCGTCGAGCACGTCGCGCGAACCGAACCACAGCACCGCCACCACCGAGGAAAAGATCATGAAGATGGCGAAGAAGGTGAGAAAGGAGCGGGCAAAGATCGAGGCCCGCGCCGCTTCGAACGCTGCTTCCACGGCGGATGAAAAATACCCGGTGACAAGCTTCTCGTTGGTGAAGGCCTGCAGGGTGCGGACCGCGCCGATCTGCTCGCTGGCATAGGCGGTGGCATTGGCCAGAGTATCCTGCGCCAGCCGTGACTTGCGCCGCACCGAGCGGCCGAAGGCGACCAGCGGCAGCACGATTAACGGAATGGCCGCGATGACCAGGCCGGACAGTTTTGGGCTGGTGAAGACCATCATCGCCACGGCGCCAAGGCCGAGGATGACGTTGCGCAAAGCCACCGAGGCGGTAGCACCCACGGCCGATTTGACCTGTGTCGTGTCGGCGGCGAGCCGCGAGACGATCTCGCCCGACTGGGCCGTGTCGAAGAAGGAGGGCGACAGCGTCGTGACGTGGGCAAAGACATCGCGGCGGATATCGGCAACGACGCGCTCGCCCAGCGTGATGACGAAATAGTAGCGGCTGGCAGACGCCGCCGCCAGCACGGCGGCCATCACCACCAGCATGGCGAAATATTCGGCAATGAAGCTGGAATCGGAAGCGGAAAAGCCGTGATCGATCATCCGCCGCACGGCCAGTGGCAGCGCCAGCGTCGTCGCCGCCGCGACGGCCAGCGAGATGATCGCGCCGATGACCATTTTGCGGTAATGGGTGATGTAGGGAAACAGGCGCTGCAGCGGCCTCAGCGAGCGCCTGCGCTCGTCTGCATCGCCGCTGATGTTCGCCATGACCGTGTCCTTTGGCCTTTTGAGGTTTGCGCCATCAATATGCGCTTGCCGCGGCCTTGTGATTCAATTCCGGCTGATGTATAGGCTCGCCGACCGTTTTAGAAGCCGTGGCTCCTCAATAGCTGCGGCTTCGAGTTTTAAAAAGGGGCGCATCGACGCAGGCTTCAGCCCGTCGGCAGCACCCGGCAAGCCAGGAACAGAACCATGAAGACCGACATCCATCCCGACTACCACACCATCAAGGTCGTCATGACCGACGGCACCGAATACATGACCCGTTCGACCTGGGGCAAGGAAGGCGATACGATGAACCTCGATATCGACCCGACGACCCATCCGGCCTGGACCGGCGGCCAGCAGACCCTGCTCGACCGCGGCGGCCGCCTGTCGAAGTTCAAGAAGCGCTTCGAAGGTTTTGGCCTGTAAGGTCGAAGAACGCTCAAGCCGCATTGGCTGCCTGCAGATAAAAAACCCGCCCTTGTGGCGGGTTTTTTATTCAGCGGATCGTCGCGCGAACGAAATCGCCCTTGATGACGATCGAGGGTTTGGCGCCGGCGGTGTTGGGAAGCGAACTGTCGACGAAGGACGCCAATGCTGTCACCGAATAGCTGATCGGAACCTGCTGGCCGAAGGACAGCGTGGCATCCAGCGCCTTGCCGGCAATCGCGATGTTTTCGTCCTGCCGGATGCTGCCATAGAAGAGATTGACCTTCAGCGCCTCGCCCTTGAGATCGATGCTCGAAGCATGCCCGTCGAGTGAAACATCGGCGGCCTTGCCGGCGATGGCGATAGTAGAGAAATTCCCCGCCATGTTGGCTTGCAGCGCCGCTTGGTCGATCGACACGGAACTCTCGGGTTGGATGTTGGCGTTGATCTCGACCACGCAGTCCGAAGGATCCAGCCACGAGGAGGGAGCAACATCGATGCGTAGCGTCGAGGCCACCAGCTTCATGTCGCTGGCGGAACGGCAGTCACTGGCGAACCAACTCGAATACCAGCTCGCAAACCAGCCTTCACGGCGGCCGCTGATCGTCGCGTGGTAGGGTGCCGCGGACGAAGTGGTGAGCTTGACGGAACTGGCTTCGCCGGTGATGACGACGGCGCTCACCCCGACGAGATCGAGCGTCTTGGAGGCCTCACCGGTCGCCGGCGATGCCAGGGCAACGCCGGCAAAAGGCAGCAAGACGAGAATTGCGGATTTCATCATTGTCTCCGATCATGTTGGGCGGTCGCGACTGGACCGTGGCGTTGTCGAGATGATCTGAAACGTCGATTTCCGCGACCTTGATCGCGATCCGGGACGACCGCGAACGCAATCCGGGTCATTGTCGGCCGCTGCCCGCTTTGGAACCACGCTTGCGATCATGATCTTCATTCCCCTGCCATTCGTCGTTGCCCTGTTGCTGGTCATCCTGCTCGTGCAGATGGTCCGCCGAAACGAGGCCGATCTGCGTGAAAACATCGCCTTCATGCTGCTGATCGCCGCCTATGCCTTGCAGTCGGTGCTGATCGGCATTCGCTGGGGTTATGATGTCAGGGCAATCATGCCGTTCCAGTCGGTCCTGGCGACACTGATCGCACCCCTTGCCTGGATAGCCTTCAGCGGTTTGACAAAGGAACCGTCCGCGCATCGCCTGGCATCACTCTGGCCGCATTTGCTGCCGGCCTGCCTGGTTGTCCTGCTCCTGATCTTCTGGCGCGAGCCGGTCGGGCCGGTGATCATCCTCGTTTTCCTGTCCTATGGCGCCGCCCTTCTTTGGCTAGCGCTGGCCGGTCCGGATGTTCTTGTCGAATCGCGTCTCGACGGCGTCTTGCGGTCCTACCGATCGCTGTTGGTGACGGCGCTGGCGATCCTTGCATCGCCGGTCACCGACATCATCATCAGCTTCGACCTCGAATGGACAGGTGGCACTCATTCCGGCGCGGTGATTGCCGCCGCCAACGTCCTAGCGCTGATGCTGCTCGGCAGCGCGGCCGCTGTTGCCAGCGAAACCGCTGCTTCCGACGAAGAGGAAGAGGATGTGTCGCACGCCCAAACCACGCCACGGGTGACCAGCGAAGATTCCGCGGTCGCGGCGGCGGTCGACGCGCTGATGACATCGAAATATCTCTACAAGGATGTCGATCTCAACCTCGGGCGCATCGCCAGGCGGCTCGGCCTCCCCGCACGGCAAGTGTCATCGGCGGTCAATCGCGTCCACGGATCGAGCGTATCCCAATACGTCAACGGCAGGAGGATCGATGAGGCCCGCCGCTTGCTCGCGGCGACCGACGAACCGATCACCCGCATCATGCTCGACGCCGGTTTCCTCAGCAAATCGAACTTCAACCGTGAGTTCCTGCGCATCACCGGCCTGAGCCCGAAGGCATGGCGGCGGAAGTATCGGCCGCCGAAGGGCACGATGCCGGCCATCTCCTTGCCAGGCAAGGGAAAATGAATGCGCGCGGCGCCGGTCAAGCGCCGAGCAACTCTCGCAGAGCCATCCGCTTGTAGGCCGCAACCAGCCTGTCACCCTCTTGCCGGTCGACCGAAATCGCAAGCCGCATTGCGGCCTCGCCCATCTGCCAGATGAGAAATGCCGTGGTTTCCAGCGCTTCCGGATCGGCGGACGGCCGCAACCGCTTCAGCACCGTGGTGAGGAATTCGGCGTTGGCCCGGCTGTCGGCAAGCTCAAGCTCGCGCAATGCTTTGTCGGCCTGTGTCCCCGACCAGATGTCGCGCATCACCGGCTCGGCCAGGAATAACCGGTAGTAGATATCCACCAGCTCCGAAAACGCCTGGCGCAAGCCGTCGGCGTCACTGACGTCGGCGAGTGCCGCCGCGATGCAGGCCTGGCTTTCGGCGGTGTAGCGTTCGGCCAGCGCCCAAATGATTGCCCGCTTGTCCGGGAAGAACTGGTAGAGCGAGCCGATCGACACGCCAGCCCTCTCGGCCACCTCGCCCATGCGCATCGCATCGCTGCCTTGCTCGGCGATCAGCGCCGACGCTGCGGCCAGCATGCGCTCGACCCGCTCGCGGCTACGCTGCTGGCTCGGCGTTCGGCGCGGCGATGCGATCTGGCCATCCTGTGAATCCGATACGGCAGAGCCTTCCATCACTGTCTCCAGGCGAACAATCAACAAATTGGCTTGACTCGCAAAATACGAGGGTTTATCACGTTTGGCAAATGTGAGGATTGCTCACATTTGCAAACTGAGGAAAATCGACATGAACCCTACTGTAACGAAACCAACTTTGATCCTCGGCGGCACCGGCAAGACCGGCCGCCGTCTCGCCGAGCGGCTGACGGCGCGGGGCCTGCCGGTGCAGATCGGCTCGCGCTCGGGTACGCCGCCCTTCGACTGGGAAAATAGCACGACCTGGGAGCCCGCGCTTGATGGTGTCGGCGCCGTCTACATCAGCTACTATCCTGATCTTGCGGTGCCCGGCGCGGCCGACACCGTCGGCGCCTTCTCTCGTCTTGCCGTGGAGTGTGGTGTGCGCCGGCTGGTACTGCTGTCGGGGCGCGGCGAAACGGAAGCACAGCGCGCCGAAGAGATGCTCAAAGCTTCAGGCGCCGATTGGACGATCCTGCGCTGCGCCTGGTTTTCCCAGAACTTCAGCGAAGGCTTCCTCGTCGAATCTTTGCAGGAGGGCGAGGTGGCGTTGCCGGTCGGCAGTGTGGGCGAACCATTTGTGGATGCCGACGATATCGCGGAGGCCGCCTTTACCGTACTAACCCGGCAAGGACATGTCGGAGAGCTCTATGAGCTGACCGGGCCGCGGCTGCTGAGCTTTGCCGACGCGGTCGCCGAGATCGGCAGGGCCGCAGGCCGCGACATCCGTTTCAAGCGGGTTTCCCATGCCGAGTTCACCGCCGCCATAGCCGAGCACGAGTTGCCGGCCGAGTTCGCCTGGCTGCTCAACGAGCTGTTCACCGAAGTGCTCGACGGCCGCAACGAAACGCTGACCGACGGCGTCCAGCGCGTGCTCGGCCGCGCCCCAAAAGACTTTTCCACCTACGCAACCGAAACCGCCGCCACGGGCATCTGGAGGAACTGACATGATCATGAAACTGCTTCCCACCCTCACCTTCGTCGCTGCCATTGGCTCAGGCGTTGTCGGCGGCGTTTTCTTCGCCTTCTCCAACTTTATCATGCCGGCGCTCGCCCGCTTGCCTGCCGGAGGCGGCATCGCCGCCATGAATTCGATCAACATCACCGTGATTACGCCGGCATTCATGACCGCGCTATTCGGCACCGGGCTGGTCTGTCTTGTGCTTGCCGCCGGCGCTCTTATCGGCTGGAGCCAGCCGGGCGCGTTCTGGCTTCTCGCCGGCGCCCTGATCTATCTCGTCGGCAACCCGATCGTGACGATGATGTTCAACGTGCCGCTCAACAACGCCCTGGCCGCCGTCGATCCGGCAAGCGCCAACGGCGCCGCGGTATGGGCCACTTATCTCAAGGACTGGGTGATGTGGAACCATGTCCGCACCATCACCGCCATCGTGGCGCTGGGCTGCTTTATCTTCGCGTGGCGGTGAATGCCGGGGCAAGAAGACCCTCAGGCAGGGTCCTTCGACTTATGACCCTTGCGATCGGCATGGCCGAGATCGCGATCCGGATCGATGACGTCGCGAACCAGTTGCTTGAGCTTTGCGGCGTCGGGAAAACCGCCGTCACGTTTGCGGTCCCAGACCAGCGTGTCATTGCAGGAAATGGTGAAGATGCCGCCGGTACCGGGCACCAGCGTCACTTCGCCGAGATCGGTGCCGAAAGTGGACAGCAGCTCCTGCGCCATCCAGCCGGCCCTGAGCAGCCACAGGCACTGCGTGCAATAGGTGATGCGGACTGTAGGCAGCGCGTGTTGGGTCATGCCGCGCTGAGCTTCGCCAAGGTCTCCTCGTCGACCTCGAAATTGGCGTAGACGCTCTGCACGTCGTCGTCATCTTCAAGCGTCGCGACCAGCTTCATCAGCGATTGTGCCCGCTCCTCGTCAACCGCGATATTGGTCTGCGGCTTCCAGATCGGCTTCACCGATTCAGCCTCGCCGAGCGCGCCTTCCAGCGCCTTCGACACCTCGCCGAGATTCTCGAAGGCGCAGTAGATCGTGTGGCCTTCCTCGTCCGACTGGACGTCGTCGGCGCCGGCCTCGATCGCCGCGTCCATCACCTTTTCGGCGCTGCCGGCCGATGCCGGATAGTAGATCTCACCGACGCGGTCCCACATGAACGACACCGAGCCGGTCTCGCCCATCGCCCCGCCGGCCTTGGTGAAGGCAGCGCGCACATTCGACGCCGAGCGGTTGCGGTTATCGGTCAGCGCCTCGACGATCAGCGCGACGCCGCCCGGCCCATAACCCTCGTAGCGCACGGCCTCGTAGGTCTCGGCATCGCCCATCGACGCCTTGTTGATGGCGCGCTGGATGTTGTCCTTCGGCATCGACACCGCCTTGGCGTTCTGCACCGCAAGGCGCAGGCGAGGGTTCATCGATGGATCGGGCGTGCCGCTCTTGGCGGCGACGGTGATTTCGCGCGCCAGCTTGGAAAACATTTTCGATCGCACCGCATCCTGACGGCCCTTGCGGTGCATGATGTTCTTGAACTGTGAATGGCCAGCCATGGCACCCCTGTCGTCTTCTCGGCTAGAGCATCCGCGGCCTGGTGAACCACCCGGCGCCTTGCAAAGTGCTCGAATTCAAAATCTCAGAACGTCCTGCTGCGTCCGGACGGACGTACGGCGCTCTATGTCGGAATGGCCGGCTTATAGATAAATCGGCTCAATTCGTCCAGCCGCGCCGTGGCAGACGACACGCAAGGGCTTGAGACCCGAAAAGGCAGGCTTCGGCGGCCGTTCACCCCTCCAGATCGGACTTCAGCCGGTCGAGAATGCTGATCGCGTGCGTGGCATATTGGCTGATCCAGCGGTCGTGGATGTGCTTGATCGGCAGCGCGTTGAGATGGTTCCAACGCTCGCGGCCCTCGCGCCGCGCCACGACCATGTCGGCCTCCTCCAGCACTTTCAGATGCAGCATGATCGTGCAGCGGTCCATGTCGGGGAAGGCATCGCACAACATGCCGGTGGTCTGCGGCGCATCCTTCAGCCGGTCCAGCAACTCACGCCGGCGCGGATGCGCCAGCGCCTTGAAAACATTGTCGTCCCGCGAATGGCTTGACATGTTATGTTTCTATAACATATCGTTGAGCCATTCAAGGAAGGAGCTGTGGATATGTCTCTTGGATTCAGGGTTTCGGGCCGCATCGGCAAACCTGTCGCCGAAGTCTTCGACGCGGTCGTCAATCCGAAGAAGCTTAGCGGCTATTTCACTACGATCGGCGGCGCCAGCGCGCCGCTGGTGGCTGGTGCCGGTGTTGTCTGGTGGGGCAACGTCCCCGTCGAGGTCGACGAAGTGATCAAGGACAGCCGCATCGTGCTGCACTGGGACGCCTCCGATGCCGACGGCAAGCCAGCCTACAAGACCCGCATCGAGATGAATTTCGAACCGCTCGATGATGGCGGCACCTTTGTCACCATCGCCGAGACCGGCTGGCGCGAGGACGCGGTCGGCCTGAAGAAGTCCTATCTCAATTGCGAGGGCTGGTCGCAGATGCTGGCCTGCATGAAGGCCTATGTCGAATACGGCATCAATCTGCGCGACGGCTATTACCGCAGCGAGATGAAGGGCGAGCCGGCCAACGAGAACAACATCTGAAAAACCACCAAGATGACGGAGGCCTGCGATGAAGCAAGTGACGCCATTTCTGATGTTCGAGGGCAAGGCCGAAGAGGCAATGACCTTCTATTGCGAGACGATCCCCGACAGCAGCGTCCTTGACGTCACACGTTACGGCTCCGGCGAAGACGGCCCGGAAGGGACGGTCAAGCTGGCGCGCGTGTCCATAAGCGGTCTGGAAGTGATGGTCTACAACAGCCCCGTGCACCATGCCTTCACATTCACGCCGTCGGTCTCGCTGTATGTGGATTGCTCCACGGAGGCAGAGCTGAACGGCATTGTCGAGGCCCTGGCCAAGGACGGCAAATTTCTGATGCCGCTGGACAATTATGGTTTCAGCCGCCGGTTTGCATGGCTCAACGACAGGTTCGGAGTCTCCTGGCAAATCAATTTGGCATAGCGGGTTCTGGACCGAACCGGCCAATCGAACCTGAACACGGGAATGGAGCCAGCAAATGACCGCGAAGATCAGCGGCGGCATCAACATCGCCATGAAAGTGCCGCCACATCAATACCAGGCAACGATCGCCTTCTATCGCGACGTCATCGGCCTGAAGCCATTCACGGCCAAGGCGCCCGCTATCGGCTTTGAACTCGGTCCCAATCGCCTGTGGATCGACGAGGCGCCGATGCTTAGTCAGGCCGAGGTCTGGCTGGAACTGTTCACCGATGATTTTCCAGGCGCGGCGGACCATCTCGCCAAGGCCGGCGTCGTGCGCTGCGACGCCATCGAGGCACTGGGTGAAGGCTTTCGCGGCGGCTGGATCACCAACCCGGCCAACATCATTCACCTCGTGCGCGAACCCGATGCTTGGTGAACCGGGGCGGCGCCGTGGAAAGGAGGACGCTATGGAAATCCGTGAAACACCGACCGCCGAAGCCGGCATGCTGATAAGGCGGCCGGTCGCCGACGTGTTCGAAGCTATCGTTGATCCGGCGATCACGACAAAATTCTGGTTCACCCACGGCAGCGACAGGCTGGACAGCGGCAAGGAAATCCATTGGGAATGGCGCAGTATGGCGCCTCGACGACGGTAACGGTCAGCGAGATCGTGCCGAACGAGAAGATCGTCATGCAATGGAGCGATCCACCGACCACGGTGGTGTGGACTTTTACCGAGATGCCCGGCGGCACGACCTTTGTCGAGGTCCGCAATTTTGGCTTTGCCGGTAGCGGCGACGAGCAGATCAAGCAGGCGATCGACTCGACGGGCGGCTTTGCGCTGGTGCTCGCCGGCGCCAAGGCGTGGCTCGAGCAAGGCTTGACGCTTGGCCTGACCGGCGACCGCCATCCGAAGGGTTTGCCGGCGCAGTAAGGTCTTCGGGTGCCAAAAGCCATTCCGCAGCGATCCCTCCGTCCCGCCAACCTCTCAAAGGTTCTGCATGGCCGCGACGATCGAGACCGAGCCCTAGTTCTCTGCGCTGCCGGTTCGCTCCGCTGGACTCAGTGCCCGCCGCCCTTGGCCTTCTTCCGCCGTCGCGCCAGCATGTTGAGTCCTTCGACCAGTGCCGAAAAGCCCATGGCGGCGTAGATATAGCCTTTCGGCACGTGGTAACCCATGCCGTCGGCGATCAGCGTCATGCCGATCATCAGCAGGAACCCTAGCGCCAGCATGACGATGCTGGGGTTCCTGGCGATGAAATCGGCCAGCGGCCCGGCCGCCAGCATCATCACGCTCACCGCCACGATCACCGCGATGTACATGATCGCGATTTCGTCGGTCATGCCGACGGCGGTGATGATCGAGTCGATCGAGAAGACGAGGTCGAGCAGCAATATCTGGAAAATGGCGCCGGCCAGCGACAGCTGCAGTGTTTCGCCCATCATCGTGTCCTGGTGATCATCGAGATCGACCGTGTGGTGGATCTCCTTGGTCGCCTTCCAGACGAGGAACAGGCCGCCGGCAATCAGGATCAGGTCGCGCCATGAAAAGCCGTGGCCGAAGGCGGTGAATATCGGCATCGTCAACTGGACGATGATCGAGATGGTGGCCAGCAGGATCAGCCGCATCACCAGCGCGGCGGAGATGCCGAGCCGCCGGGCGCGGGCTCGCTGCGCTACCGGCAATTTGTTGGTCAAAATCGAGATGAAGATCAGATTGTCGATGCCGAGCACGACCTCCAGCACGATCAGCGTCAGCAGCGCGACCCATGCCGTCGGGTCGGAGACAAAGGCGAAATGCGGCGCCAGGAATTCGACTAGCTGCATGGAGGTCGTCCCCTCTACGATCTAGAGCAGTTTCGCCGGCAATTGGGTATTGCAAGCGTCCATATCAATGTCACGACCAGAAGGATGGAGCCGTTTCCTCCAGCCGCGGGCCGCGGCGAAACGGCGCGATCCGTTCAGTCAGGCCGCTACGGTCGGAAATGTCGACGCCGACGCCGCACAATGTCGCCGGTCCGGTCGACGCCTCGAAACGGCCTTTCGGCACCTTGGACAAAAACCGGTTGAGCGGCTCCTCCTTGTCCATGCCGAGCGAGGAATCGTAATCGCCGCACATGCCGGCATCGGAAATATAACCGGTGCCGCCATTGAGGATCTGGTGATCGCCGGTCGGCTGATGCGTGTGGGTGCCGACAACAAGGCTGGCACGGCCGTCGACGAAATGGGCGAAGCACATTTTTTCCGAGGTCGCCTCGGCATGGAAATCGATGACGGTCGCATCGGCCTGCTCGCCAAGCGGACAAGCGGCAAGTTCGCGCTCGCCGGCCTGGAATGGATCGTCGAGCTCGGGATGCATGAACACCCGGCCCATGATGTTGGCGACCAGCACGCGCGCGCCGTTCCTGGCGATGTAGACGCCCGAGCCGCGCCCCGGCGTGCCTTTCGGGAAATTGGACGGACGCAGGAAGCGTTCCTCGCGCGGCGCGAAAATCAGCGCATCGCGTTGGTCCCAGACATGGTTGCCGGTGGTGACGACATCGGCGCCGGCCGAGATCGTCTCGCGAAAAATCTCCTCGGTGATGCCGAAGCCGCCGGCGGCGTTCTCGCCATTGACGATGACGAAGTCGAGTTTGAAATCCGAGATCAGGCCGGGCAGTTGTTCCCACACCGCCGTACGTCCTGTCTTGCCGACCATGTCGCCGAGGAAGAGAAGTCTCATATAAGCGTGATCCCGAACCGAAGGTCAGCGAAGCAAAAAGCTGCATGACTTTCGAAAAAGACCATGCGTCCAGGAACTTATCTACAATTTCGGCGCGAACAGGCGCAACCCGCTCTCGGTGAGTATTTCCGGAATGATCACGTCATGCGGCTCGTCCGGCACCTGGGCCACCTCCTGGCAGTCGAAGGCAATGCCGATCAGCCGCAGCTGCTGCCCCTTGTCGGCCAGCCGCGCGATCGCCCGGTCGTAATAGCCGGCGCCGTAACCGATGCGGTGGCCGCGCGCATCGAAGGCGGCAAGCGGCACCAGCATCACCTGCGGATCGAGTACCTCGGCTTCCTCATGCGGCCCGACGGTGCCGAAGCCCATGTCGATCATTGGCGCGCCGCGCACCAGTTCGCGAAAAACGATGGTGGTCTTGTCGAGAATGGCCGGCAGGCAGAGCCTCGCGCCCTTCTCGCGCAAGGCAAACATCAGCGGCCGGACGTCGACTTCCGAGCGCATCGGCCAGAAGCCTGAGACGATCTGGCCCGGCTCGACGGTGATCTGGTCGCGCGCCGTCTCGGCCATTTCGAGTGCTGCCTCCACACGCCAGAACGGATCGAGCGCATCGCGGCGCCCGAGGGCTTGGTTGCGAAGATTTTTTTTCAGGTCTTTTGAGGAGGTCATGGAGCCAGGATAGAAAAAGTCGGATCTGGACGGGGTTTTGGGAGCGACGTTTCCTACCGCATGGCCCACTGAAATGTGAGTGACGATCCACACAACCGGTGGAGAGAGCGATCCCGGGAACCTACAAAGTAGGTGGGCGCCGTATGAGAAAACCCACGGGTCTTCCCAGGGACAGCTCCCTAGGGATCATTAAGGCCCCGGGGAAAATGTTCTCCTGCCGGGAAGCGCAGACCGTCCCCGCCAATATAGGCAGACGGCAGGCCCAGCGCCAGAGAGACGACACGCTTCGAGTCTTAAATCGACGCAGAACCCCTCAACGAGGTCAGCGCCGGCAAAATCCCCGCTTCGCCAGCAGCGCCTTGCACACCGAAGGCCGCGTCCTTAGGGTCGCGCGATGAACCCGGGAGCAAAAATGCGTTTCGAAGGCACGGCAGCCTATGTTGCCGACAAGGATCTGATGGTGGCGGTCAACGCGGCGATCGCGCTGGAGCGGCCGTTGCTGGTCAAGGGCGAGCCCGGCACCGGCAAGACCGAACTTGCCCGCCAGGTGGCGGCAGCGCTCGGTCTGGATCTGATCGAATGGCACGTCAAATCGACCACGCGGGCGCAGCAGGGTCTCTATGAATACGATGCCGTCTCGCGGCTGCGCGACAGCCAGCTCGGCGACGAGCGCTTCAACGACATTCGCAATTACATCAAGCGCGGCAAATTATGGAATGCCTTTGCCGCCGGCAAGAAAGTCGTGCTTCTGATCGACGAGATCGACAAGGCCGATATCGAGTTCCCCAACGATCTGTTGCAGGAATTGGATAGGATGGAGTTCTTCGTCTACGAGACCGGCGAGACCATCCGCGCCACCGTCCGGCCGATCGTCATCATCACCTCCAACAACGAGAAGGAATTGCCGGACGCCTTCCTGCGCCGCTGCTTCTTCCACTACATCCGCTTCCCCGACGTCGACACTTTGCACAAAATCGTCGACGTGCATTATCCCGGCATCAAGCAGAACCTCGTGCGAGCAGCACTGACCCAGTTCTACGAGATCCGCGACGTGCCGGGCCTGAAGAAGAAGCCGTCGACCTCCGAGGCACTCGACTGGATTCGCCTGCTGGTCGCCGACGACATCGCGCCCGAGGACCTGCGCGCCGACCCGAAGAATGCTTTGCCGAAACTGCATGGCGCGTTGCTGAAGAACGAACAGGACGTGCATCTGTTCGAGCGCCTGGCCTTCATGGCGAGACGGCAGGGGTGAGGAGCCGGTCAGTCGGAAGCCGACGAAAGCCCTCGGACAGCGGTTTCCCGTCGCTGGACCGTTGCCCTTGGCCAGGCACGGCGGCAGCTTCGGGTTGCCGACTTCAGAGGGAGATGAAATGACCGAGATCACCGTCCGCCCATTGGCGCAATCCGACCATGCCGATTGGCGGCGTCTGTGGACCGCCTACCTCACCTTCTACGAAACCACGTTGCCGGAAGCGGTTTACGCCGTCACCTGGAAGCGGCTGTTCACGGCGGGCGAGTTCGAGCCGAAAGGCTTTATCGCCACCCTCGACGGCAAGGCCGTCGGCCTGACGCACTATCTCTACCATCGCTCCTGCTGGTCGGAGATAAACAACTGCTATCTGCAGGACCTGTTTGCCGACCCCGATGTGCGCGGCAAGGGCGTCGGCGCCGCCCTGATCGAAGCGGTCAGGCAGGAAGCCGGCAAGATCGGCGTCAAGAACGTTTACTGGATGACGCACGAGACCAACACAACCGCACGCAAGCTCTACGACCATGTGGCGCGCAGGACCGGCTTCATCGAGTATGATCTGCTGTAGACCGTGAGATGTTCATTCCCTTCTTCCTCGAACTGAAGGCCGCGCGGGTTCCGGTCTCGCTCCGCGAATATCTGTCGCTGCTGGAGGGGCTGGAGGCCGGGCTGGTCGACTATGATGTCGAGGGCTTTTACTATCTCGCCCGCGCCGCTCTGGTGAAGGACGAGCGCTACATCGACCGCTTCGACCAGGTCTTTTCGCACATCTTCAAAGGTGTCGAGGCGCGGGCTGGCGAAAACCCGGTCGATGTCGCAAACATCCCGGAGGAATGGCTGCGGAGGCTCGCCGAAAAGCACCTGACCGATGAGGAGAAGAAGCTGGTCGAGGCGCTGGGCGGCTTCGAAAAGCTGATGGAGACGCTGAAGAAGCGGCTGGAGGAGCAAAAGGGCCGGCATCAGGGCGGTTCGAAATGGATCGGCACCGGCGGCACCTCGCTCTTCGGCGCCTATGGCTACAATCCCGAAGGCGTGCGCATCGGCCAGCACGAAAGCCGCAACCGCCGCGCGGTAAAAGTCTGGGACAAACGCGAGTTCAGGAATTTCGATGATGCCGTCGAGCTCGGCACCCGCAATATCAAGGTCGCGCTGAAACGCCTGCGCCGCTGGGTGCGCGAAGGTGCCGAAGAGGAATTCGACCTGCCAGGCACCATCCACGCCACCGCCGAGCACGGATATCTCGACGTTAAGACACAACCCGAACGTCGCAATGCGGTCAAGCTGCTGATGTTCTTCGATGTCGGCGGCTCGATGGACGACCACATCAGGAGCCTCGAGGAGCTATTTTCGGCTGCCCGCGCCGAATTCCGCCAGCTCGAATATTTCTACTTCCACAACTGCCTCTACGAGGACGTGTGGAAGGACAATCGCCGCCGCCATGCCGAGGTGATTCCGACCTTCGATCTCCTGCATAAATATGGCCCCGACTACAAGGTGATCGTCGTCGGCGACGCCTCGATGAGCCCCTACGAGATCGCCCATCCCGGCGGCTCGGTCGAGCACTGGAACAAGGAGGCCGGCGCCGTCTGGCTTGGCCGGTTGCTGCAGCAATGGCCAAATGCCATATGGCTCAACCCGGAAGCCGAGAAGAACTGGGGTTTTACCCATTCGATTGCCATGATCCGCGATATTTTTGACGGCCGCATGTTTCCACTGACGCTCGCCGGCCTCGAAGCCGCGACGAAGCAACTTTCAAGGAAGCACTGAATGGATCCACGCAAAACAGGAAGGTCGACCTGTTTCCTTTGCCTGCAATGCGGTGTCCAGTTCGCGGCGACAGCGACGCCGCCGCGACATTGCCCGATCTGCGAGGACGAGCGGCAATATGTGCGTTGGGAGGGCCAGGCCTGGACCACGCCGGAAGAGCTCGCCGCCGGCCATCGGCTCGCGATGAGAGACGACGCCGGTGTGCTCGCCTTCGGCATCGAGCCGCGCTTCGCCATCGGCCAGCGGGCATTGCTGGCGCAAACGCCGCACGGCAATGTGCTGTGGGACTGCATTTCGATGGTCAGCGACGAGGCGGTGGCCGAGATCAACCGCCGGGGCGGCCTCGCCGCGATCGCCATTTCCCACTGCCATTATTATTCGGCAATGGTCGAGTGGAGCGAGGCGTTTGGCGGCGTGCCGATTTATCTGCACGCCGATGATCGTCAGTGGATTATGCGGCCGCATCCGGCGATCATCAGCTGGCAAGGCGAGACGCGCGCCATAAACCCGTCGCTGACGCTCATCCGCTGCGGCGGCCACTTTGCCGGTGGCCAGGTGCTGCACTGGAAGCGCGACGGCGGCAATGCCATCCTGGCCGGCGACATCGTGCAGGTGACGCCGACTCGCCGCCATGTCAGCTTCATGTACAGCTACCCGAACTATATCCCGCTCAACGCGACGAAACTGCACGGCATCAAGGCTGCGCTTGAGCCTTTCGCGTTCGACCATATCTATGGCGCATGGTGGAACCAGAACGTCATCGGAGATGCAAAGGCGGCATTTTCAGCATCGGTTGCGCGCTATCTCGCCGCCATCGCCTGAGGAATTCTTCGCGACAGGATAGAAATACGGGCAAACGCGGTAACAAATCCCTATTTCAGGCGAAGTTGGGAATGCAACCCAAATAGCGACCTAAGCTAAGAGGAAAAAATGGACAGCCACACCTACCCCGTTACCCGCACCGACGCCGAATGGCGCGCCCGGCTGACGCCTGAGCAATATGCGGTGATGCGCAACCACGGCACCGAGCGGCCGGGAAGCTGCGCCCTGCTGCACGAGAAGCGCGCCGGCACCTTCTCCTGCGTCGGCTGCGACCAACCCTTGTTTGAATCCAAGCTGAAATTCGAGAGCGGCACCGGCTGGCCGAGCTTCAACGACCCGGTGCCGGGTTCGGTCGAGACTACTGTCGACCGCAGCTACGGCATGGTCCGCACCGAATGCCATTGCGCCCGCTGCGGCAGCCATCTCGGCCACGTCTTCGAGGACGGCCCGCCGCCGACCGGCCTGCGCTATTGCATCAACGGCGTGGCGCTCAAATTCGAGCCGGCCGCCTGATCGTCAGGCCACGACCACCAGGATCAGCCACAACGTGGCGCCAAGCGTCATCAGCGAGGCCTTGGCGCCACTTGATTTTCCGGCAGTTCGCCAAACGGCAAAAGTCAGGAAGATGTTGTAGGGCACCGGCGCGAAATGCACCGCCAGAACCAGCGCAAGCGGCAACTTCAGCCCGAGCAGAATGAGCGCCGCCACCGATGACGCGACGTTGATCGCTGTGCCGACAACGACCAGGTCGCGCCAGAACAGCCGATCGATCGGCACGCCGCCCAGCCAGCGTGAGCGGAAGAAGGCGGCAACGCGCGACATGATCGTCATCGATCGACCGGCTCCTCGCTCTGCTCACCAGCGCAACCCTTCCACAAGGATTGCGTCTGGAAACCCTGCTTTATTCCTGACCCAGAACTTCGGCAATCGCGCGCTCGAAACGCGAGGCTTCCGTCACCAGCCAGTCGGTCATCGCCGGCCAATTGTCTTCGGCAAAACAATTCACCCGCCACATCGAATTGATGCCGAGGCCGTCGCAACTTTGTTCTGGCCTGAGCTTCAGCCTGTCTTCGATGGCCGGCTGGAACGGCTTCAGCCGCGACCAGGCTTGCGTGGCACCGAACTTCTCGTTGCGGCCGAAGAAGACGCCGACATGATTCTGCGCAGGCGCGACGTACATGGAAAGGACCAATGCGAAGTCGGGCAGCCCACGCTGCCAGAACCACGGTCCACGCCTCGCCAGCAGAGCCCTTTCATCCGGATGCCGTTCCGCGAACAGCGTCCAGAAGCTGCGTTGGCGGAATTCAGAGGCGCGGCGGGCGCCAAAATCGAATTCGCTCATGTTCGAACCGTTGAGGGGCGCCGCAACCGGCGCCCAAGGCTATTACCGGCCTACACCATTCCAAGCGCGGCCTTGTACAGATCGAGGATGGACTCCTCTTCCTGCCGCTCGGCCTGGTCCTTCTTGCGCAGCCGGATGATCGACCGCATCGCCTTGGTGTCGAAGCCGGTGCCCTTGGCCTCGGCGAACACTTCCTTGATGTCGTCGGCAATCGTCTTCTTCTCTTCCTCGAGCCGCTCGATACGCTCGATGAAGGCGCGCAACTGGCCGGCGGCAACAGTCTGGCTGGTCTCGGTGATGTCGTCGGCCATATTCTTCTCTCCGCGTCGTTTTCTCACCGCGACTCGGGGTGACCCGAGCGGCGAATTGCAGCGGTTCGATGCCCGACCGGGCGCGGCGGGTCAAGGTGCTATCGATGCGGCATGAAGGGCTGCTGCCAGGCGCCGACAAGGCTGTCTGATGCCGGCCTATTTCACCCGAATGCGATCAGCAGATCCTTGGCATCGATCTGGTCGCCGGCCTTGACGAGCACCTCGGCGATGGTGCCGTCGCGCTCGGCATGCAGCGCCGTTTCCATCTTCATCGCTTCGATCGACAGCAGCACGTCGCCGGCCTTCACCGCCTGGCCGGCAGCGACCGCAAGCGCCGAGACGACGCCGGGCATCGGCGCGCCGACATGCGCCTCATTGCCCGGCTCCGCCTTGCGCCGTGCCTTGGCAGCGGAGGCGCCATGCGCCCGGTCCGGTACCTTCACGCGGCGCGGCTGGCCGTTGAGCTCGAAGAACACGGTGACCATGCCCTTTTCGTCGACATCGCCCATGGCAAGGCAGCGCACCACCAGCGTCTTGCCTTTCTCGATGTCGACGAAAATCTCGTCTTCCGGCTTCATGCCGTAGAAATAGGTCGGTGTCGGCAGCACGCTGACCGGCCCGTAGGTCTCCTGCGCGGCGGCAAAATCGGAAAACACCTTCGGATACATCAGCCACGACGCGAACTCGAATTCGCTGAGCTTGCGCTCGAGCTTTTCCTCGACCTCCGCGCGGCTGGCCTTGAGGTCCGCCGGCTTGAGCAGCGAACCCGGCCGCGCCGTGATCGGCTTTTCGCCCTTCAGCACCTTCTTCTGCAATGGCTTTGGCCAGCCGCCCGGCGACTGGCCGAGATCGCCGCGCAACATCGACACCACCGAATCCGGGAAGGCGATGTCCCGCGCCGGATTCTCGACGTCGGCGACGGTCAGGTCCTGGCTGACCATCATCAGCGCCATGTCGCCGACGACCTTGGACGACGGCGTCACCTTGACGATATCGCCGAACATCAGATTGACGTCGTGATAGGTCTGCGCCACTTCGTGCCAGCGCGTCTCCAGCCCAAGCGAGCGCGCCTGTTCCTTGAGGTTGGTGAACTGCCCGCCAGGCATTTCGTGCAGATAGACCTCCGATGCTGGCCCCTTCAGGTCGCTTTCGAAGGCGGCGTACTGGTTGCGCACCGCCTCCCAGTAGAACGAGATATTCCTGATCCATTGCGGGTCGAGGCCCGGATCGCGCTCGGTGCCCTTCAGCGCCTCGACGATCGAACCCAGGCATGGCTGCGAGGTGTTGCCAGATAACGAATCCATCGCCGCGTCGATGCCGTCGACACCGCTCTCCACCGCTGCCAGCACGGTGGCCGCCGACAGGCCGGATGTGTCGTGCGTGTGGAAGTGGATCGGCAGGTCTGTCGCATCGCGCAGTGCCTTGAACAGCACGCGGGCAGCACTCGGCTTTAGAAGCCCCGCCATGTCCTTGACGGCAATGATATGGGCGCCCGCCGCCTGCAATTCGCTGGCCAGGCCGACATAGTATTTCAGATCGTATTTCGCCCGCGCCGGATCGAGTATGTCGCCGGTATAGCAGATCGCCGCTTCGATCAGCTTGCCCTCGGCGCCGACCGCATCCATGGCCACACGCATGTTCTCGACCCAGTTCAGGCAGTCGAAGACGCGGAACAGGTCGATGCCGCCAGCAGCGGCCTGGTGGACGAAATGCTGGACGACGTTGTCGGGATAGTTGGTATAGCCAACGCCGTTGGCGCCACGCAGAAGCATCTGCAGCAGAAGATTGGGTGCTGCCTCGCGCACCAGCGACAGCCGCTCCCATGGATCTTCGGTGAGGAAGCGCATGGCGACGTCGAATGTTGCGCCGCCCCAGCATTCGAGTGACAAAAGCTGCGGCAGAGCGCGCGCATAGGTGCCGGCGATGCCGGCGATGTCATAGGTGCGCACACGCGTCGCGAGCAAGGATTGATGCCCGTCGCGCATTGTCGTGTCGGTGACCAGCACCTCTTTTTGCTCGCGCATCCACGCCGCGAATTTCTCCGGCCCGAGCACGTCGAGCTTCTGCTTGCTGCCGTCAGGCACATTGCCGTTGAGATATGGCACCACCGGTGGCGCCGCATCTGCTTTTGGCTGCGGCCGGCCGCGCGTCTCGGGATGGCCATTGACCGAAACGTCGGCAAGATAGTTGAGCAGCTTGGTCGCGCGGTCCTGCCGCTTCACGCTGGCGAACAGTTCCGGCGTCGTGTCGATGAACTTGGTGGTGTAGGAATTGTCGGCGAAGCTCCGGTGATTGATGATCGCCTCGAGAAAGGTGAGATTGGTCGCCACGCCCCGGATTCGGAATTCGCGCAACGCCCGGTTCATGCGGGCGATGGTCTCGGCCGGCGTCGGCGCCCACGCCGTCACCTTTTCCAGCAATGGATCGTAGAAGCGGGTGATGACCGCGCCCGAATAGGCGGTGCCCCCATCAAGGCGGATGCCGAAGCCGGTGGCGCCGCGATAGGCGGTGATGCGGCCATAGTCGGGGATGAAATTATGCTCGGGGTCTTCAGTGGTGATGCGGCACTGCAGCGCGTGCCCGTTGAGCCTGATGTCCTTCTGCGTCGGCACGCCCGATTCCGCCGTGCCGATGGCAAAGCCGTCGAGTATGTGGATCTGTGCTTTGACGATGTCGATGCCGGTCACTTGTTCGGTGACGGTGTGCTCGACCTGGATGCGCGGATTGACCTCGATGAAATAGAATTTTCCGGTATCGGCATCCTGCAGGAACTCGACCGTGCCGGCGCCGATATAGCTGGTTTCGCGCGCGATCCTCAGCGCGTAGCCGCAAAGCTCCTCGCGCTGCGACATTTCGAGATAGGGCGCCGGCGCCCGCTCGACCACTTTCTGGTTGCGGCGCTGGATCGAACAATCGCGCTCGAATAGGTGCACGGCGTTGCCATGCGTGTCGCCCAGCACCTGCACCTCGACATGGCGGGCGCGCTCGATCAGCTTCTCGAGATAGACCTCGTCCTTGCCGAAAGCCGCCTTCGCCTCACGCTTGCCTTCCATCACCTCGCGGGCGAGATCGGCCTCGGAGCGGATGGCGCGCATGCCGCGGCCGCCGCCGCCCCAGGACGCCTTGAGCATCACCGGGTAGCCGATCGTCCTGGCGAGTTCCTTCACCGCCGCCATGTCGTCCGGCAAGGGATCGGTGGCGGGAATTACCGGCACACCGACTTCGATTGCGAGATTGCGGGCGGCGACCTTGTTGCCCAGCCTGCGCATCGTATCCGGCTTTGGCCCGATGAAGATGATGCCGGCCGTGGCGCAGGCCTCGGCGAATTCCGGGCTCTCCGACAGCAGGCCGTAGCCTGGATGGATGGCATCGGCGCCCGAAAGCCTGGCGACGCGGATAACCTCCTCGATCGACAGATAGCTTTCGATCGGCCCCATATCCCTGGTCAGGTGCGGCCCGCGCCCGACCTGGTAGCTTTCGTCGGCCTTGAAGCGATGCAGGGAGTATTTGTCTTCCTCCGCCCAGATCGCCACGGTTTTGAGGCCGAGTTCATTAGCCGCGCGGAAGACGCGGATGGCAATTTCGGAGCGGTTGGCGACAAGGATCTTCGAGATTGCCAAGGACAGGGCTCCGGACACGGGGAAGGGAACTGCCGGACATGATTAGCGCGAAAATGCTGCAGTGCAAACAAAATCGGGCAGCGGCTAAACCGATTTAAATCAACTCGATGTCGTCAAAACGGAAATGCCCGGCGCAAGCGCCGGGCATCTCCAAAATTATCGTCGTCGACAGGCTTACATCTTCTGGATGTAGGTGTACTTGCCGTCGTCGCCCTTCTTCCACTCGTACATGACGTAGCCGGGCAGCGTCGGATCGCCCTTCGCGTCATAGGAGAGGTCGCCCAGAACGGTCTTGAACGGACCCTTCTCATGCAGCGCCTTGGCAACTTCCTGCGGGTCGTTCGACTTGGCAACGGTGGCTGCTTCGGCGATCGCCTGCATGGCGGCGTAGGAGTAAAGCGTGTAGGCCTCCGGTTCGAAGCCCTGCGCGCGGAACTTCTCGACGAGTTCCTTGTTCGTCGGGATCAGACGCGGATCCGGGCCGAACGTGTTCAGCGTGCCCGCAACTGCGTCGCCAGCGATCGAGGCCAGCTCGTTCGACACGATGCCGTCGCCGGAAACCAGCGTCGCCTTGAGGCCCTGGTCAGCCGCCTGGCGGATGATCAGGCCGGCTTCGGTGTGCAGGCCACCCCAATAGATGATGGAAACGCCGGCTTCCTTCATCTTGGCGATCAGCGCCGAGAAGTCCTTGTCGCCGACATTGACGCCTTCGTACATGACTTCCGTCAGGCCGGCTGCGTTCATCGCCTTCTTGGTCTCATCGGCAAGGCCCTGGCCGTAGGTCGTCTTGTCGTGGATGACCGCGATCTTGGCATCCTTGAAGTTCGCCGCGAGATAGGCGCCGGCGATGCTGCCCTGCTGGTCGTCACGTCCGCAGGTGCGGAACGTGTTCCACATGCCGCGTTCGGTGAACTTCGGATTGGTCGCGGCCGGCGTGATCTCGAGGATGCCGTTTTCCGCGTAGACTTCCGACGCCGGGATCGAGACGCCCGAGTTGAAGTGGCCAACCACGAACTTGACGCCGTCGCCGACGAACTTGTTGGCGACCGAGATGCCTTGCTTCGGATCGGAGACGTCGTCGCCGACCGAGAGCTTGATCTGCTCGCCATTGATGCCACCGGCCGCATTGATGTCGGCGACGGCCTGTTCGGCACCCTTCTGCAGCTGCGCGCCGAAGGCGGCATTCGGACCGGTGATCGGACCGGCGACGCCAACCAGGACGTCAGCCCACGCGCTGCCGCTGAACGCGATCAGCGCGGTCAGGGCGACGGCGGACAAAAGTGATTTTTTCATGTAAAACGCTCCCATTTACGGAGTGGGCGTTGGATGATGCTTTCATGCGATGCCCACTTTTACTCGCAGAAAACGTACTTTGCCGATTTTCAGGCACTTGTCACGCCGATTCATCCCCGAAACGGCGTTAATCATGAACGTCAACCTTTCGGCTTCCAGCTCAAAACCGATGCTCTTTCATAGAGCCAATTATACTGTGTCACCATCTGGTTTGTGCGCGTGTATTGATAGCCGATGAAGCCCAATATCATCAGTACGATCGTATCCACGATATAGTAATGCAGCGAGAACATCGTGCCGCCGAACAGCGCGTGATGAATGAACCTTACGCCAATGCCAAGGCCGAGCATGTAGGCGAACAATTGGAGGAAGCTGCGCCATGTCTGGGCGCTGGCCTTGCCGGTCATCCATGCCGCCCAGCCGCCGAGCAGGCAGGTGACGAAGAAGAACTGCCAGATCGAGGGTTCCTCGTAGAGAATGCCCTGCATGATGAAGTCTCCTGAACTCAGTGGTGGCCGCCTTCGAGATAGGCGGCGCGCACTTCCGGATTGGCGAGCAGCTCCTTGCCGGTGCCGCTCATCGTCACATTGCCGTTGACCATGACATAGCCGCGCGTCGCGAGCTTCAGCGCGCCGAAGGCGTTCTGCTCGACCAGGAATACGGTCAGCCCTTGGGTCCGGTTCAACTCGCGGATGGCGTCGAAGATCTGCTTCACGATCAGCGGCGCCAGGCCGAGCGACGGCTCGTCGAGCAGGAGCAGCTTCGGCCGTGCCATCAGCGCACGCCCGATCGACAGCATCTGCTGTTCGCCGCCCGACAGGGTGCCGCCGCGCTGGGCGATGCGTTCCTTCAGGCGCGGAAACAGCGTGAACACCTTCTCGACGTCCTCGTCGTAATGCTTGAGGCCGTCGAGGCTGGCGCCCATCTGCAGGTTTTCCATCACCGTCATGCGCGGGAAGATGCGCCGGCCCTCCGGCGACTGGGCGATCCGCATGCGCGCGATCTCATGCGTTGGCATCTGGGTAATATCGGTGCCGGCGAAGGTGATCGTGCCCGCCCGGGCCCGCGGAGCACCAAAAATGGTCATCATCAGCGTCGACTTGCCGGCGCCGTTGGCGCCGATCAGCGCCACGATCTCGCCCTGCCTGACGGTGACGTCGACACCGTTCAGCGCCCTGATGTTGCCGTAGTAGGTCTGGACGCCTTTGATATCGAGCAGCGTTGTGCCGGCCATCACTTGCGCCCTCCGCGCTTGCCCGCAGGTGCGGCAGCAGTCTTGCCGGCAACTGTTTTCGCAGTTTTCCCGGAAGCGTGGCTCGTTTCCACTTTCCCGGCGTCGACGCGGCGCGAAAATTCCGTCTCCTTGCCGGCGGCGAGAAGCTTGGCCTGACCAACCCAGTCCTCACGGGCGATGCGTCCGTCGAAGGCGAGATAGACCTCGACGGCCGCGACGTCGGCTTTCTTCCATGCCGCGATCTGGTCGAAATGGAAGATGCCGTGCTGGTTAAGCTTCTTCTCGTTGACCGTGCCGATGCCCTTGATGCGGGTCAGATTGTCGGCCTCGCCGCCACGTGGCGCTGTGAGCCGGTTCGAAACGCCCGCGACCTTCGACTTGGCCGGCGCCTTAGCCGTGGAGGGTTTCGCGGTCGGCTTAGCTGCAGCGGGTTCCGCCTTGGCCGGGGGAGCGGCGGCTTGCGCTGCTGCCTTGCTTGCCGCGGCACTCGACTTTGCATCGAACTGCCCGGCTTTCGAGGCGCCTTTCGACACGGTCACGCGCTCGCCCTCGCTGTGGCCGATCGTATCGGTCACCGGTCCGGCGAGATACGAAGACGATGTGCCTGGGCCGTGCGCGGAATCGGGACCGGTGTCCAATTGCTCGATGACGTCCTCGTCGCCGACTTCGGTCAGTACCGTCTCGACTTCCTCGTCTTCGACGCCGAGATAGGCAGCGATGACGCGCGGGTCCGTGCGTACCGAATGCGGGCTGCCGTCCGATATCTTGCGCCCGTATTCGAGCACCACGACGTGGTCGGAAATCTGCATGACCACCGCCATGTCGTGCTCGATCAGCAGGATCGAGGTGCCGGTGTTGTCTTTGATGTCCATCAGCAGCGCGTTGAGCGCCATTGATTCTTTCGGATTGAGGCCGGCAGCCGGCTCGTCGAGGCAGAGCAACTCCGGACCCGTGCACATCGCTCGCGCGATCTCGAGGCGTCGTTGCGCGCCATAGGGCAGGTCGCCGGCCGGGTCGTCGGCACGGTCGACGAGATCGGCCTTCTCCAGCCAGTGCCTGGCCAGTTCGACCGACTCGGCCGATGCCTTCCGGTAGCCGCTGAAGCCGAACAGGCCGAGCACGGTGTAGCCGGACGCCTTCATCAGCTTGTTGTGCTGGGCTACCAGCAGGTTCTCGAGCAGCGTCATGCCCGAGAACAGGCGGATGTTCTGAAAGGTGCGCGCCACCTTGGCGCGTGCCGGGATTTCATGGTTCGGCAGGCGTTCGAGCAGATAGCTCGAGCCGTCGCGCCGGTTGAGCGTGAGCATGCCTTCCGACGGTTTGTAGAAACCGGTGATGCAATTGAACACCGTGGTCTTGCCGGCGCCGTTCGGTCCGATCAGCGCGGTGATCTCGCCGCGCTTGGCCTGGAAGGAGAGATCGCCGATGGCGACCAGACCGCCGAATTTCATCGACAGATGGTCGACCTGCAGGATGGCATCGTTCATGGGAGATGGGTTCGTATCACTCATCAGCCGTGGCCTTCCTTGGTGAAGGAGCCGGATACGGCCTTGCTCTTCTTGAGGAAGGCTGTCGGTTCACGGCTGCCGACGAAGCCGCGCGGCTTCCACAGCATGACGATGACCATGGCCATGCCGAATAAAAGCATGCGGTAGAGTTCCGGGGTGAAGTCGGGGCCGAAGACCTGCTTCAGGAAATCGAGTTCGCGCAGCACCTCCGTGCCGCCGATCATCACCATGGCGGCGACGGCGATGCCAACCAGCGAACCCATGCCGCCAAGCACGACCATAGCCAGAATGATGGCCGACTCTAGGAAGATGAAGGACTCGGGGCTGACGAAACCTTGCCGTGCCGCGAAGAACGAGCCGGCGAAGCCGCCGAACATGGCGCCGGTGGCAAAGGCAGTGAGCTTGGTGGTGGTGGTGTTGATGCCGAGCGAGCGGCAGGCGATCTCATCCTCGCGCAGCGCTTCCCAGGCGCGGCCGACAGGCATGCGCCTTAGCCTTATCGTGACGAAGGCGGTGAGCAGGCAGAGCCCCAGGATCAGATAGTAGAGGAATATCTTGTAGTAAGCGCTCGATGTGGCGATATCCAACACCTTGGCGATATAATTCGGATCCGAAACGTTGAACGTCATCAGGCCGAAAAAGGTGACCTTGGGGATGCCGGAGATGCCGGCCGAGCCGTTCGTAACCTCGCGCCAATTGATCAGCACGAGACGAATGATCTCGCCGAAGGCAAGCGTCACGATCGCCAGATAATCGCCGCGCAGACGCAGCACCGGAAACCCGAGCAATACCCCCCAGAAGGCGGCCATGGCGCCGGCGGCGGGCAGCAGGATCCAGAACGACAGGCCAAAATGCGTGCCGAGCAGCGCATAGGCATAGGCGCCGACCGCGTAGAAGGCGACGTAGCCGAGATCGAGCAGGCCGGCGAGGCCGACGACGATGTTCAGCCCCCAGGCCAGCATCACATAGATCAGGATCTGGATGCCGAAATTGTCGACCCATTTCAGTGAACCCTGGAACCCGCCGGCCATCGACCCTGCGTACACGGCAAGCACCGCCACGACGATGATCGGGTAGAGCGCCAGTGCGGTTATGCCCAACGCCGAGAAATGGGCGAGGATGAAGGTGCGGAAATAGAACAGCACCGAGGCCAGCGCATAGATGATCGCCAGCGCCCGCGCGAAGCGCGCATAACCGGCGAGACCCGGCCCCAGCAAACCATCGAGCGAGCCGGCCAGCAGCGCCAGCACAGCCACTACGACGACGGCAGCAATGAAATACGGCAACCGGAAGAACCGCGTCGCCACGCTTTCCGGCAACAGCCCGGTGGCGATGTCGGCAATCTTCTGGTTGGCCAGGAAGGGCTGGCCGTAGGCAACGTAGAGAAAGCGGCCGAGCATGGTGGCGATCACCACGGCGGCGAGCAGGCCCCAGCGCTGTACGAGGATCAGCTCGTTGGAGATGTTCTGATCGGTCCGCAGGCCGATGAACAGCACGAACAGGCCGAGCGCGATGGCACCAGCATAAAGCGCCTCGCGCGTGGCGCGTTGCACTGGGGTGGCGACGACGCCGCGCTCCGGAGATACAGTGACCGCCATGACCTCAGACCTTTTCGACTTCTGGCCGGCCCAATATGCCGGAAGGCAGGAAGATCAGGACGATCGCCAGGATGGAGAAGGCGGCGACGTCCTTGTAGTCGATCGAGAAATAAGCCGACCACATGCTTTCGATGAAGCCGATCATCAGCCCGCCGAGCACGGCGCCGGGCAGCGAGCCGATGCCGCCGAGCACGGCCGCGGTGAACGCCTTCACGCCGGGCGTGAAACCGTCGGAGAAGGCGATGACGCCGTAATACATCAGGAACAGCGTGCCGGCGACGGCAGCAAGGGCCGCACCCATGACGAAGGTGATCGAGATGGTGCGGTCGACGTCGATGCCAAGCAACGCCGCCATCTTGCGGTCCTGCTCGCATGCCCTTTGCGCCCGGCCCAGTGAGGTCTTGTTGACCAAATACCAGAACAGCGCCAGCAGCAGCGCGGTGACGATGACGATGATGATCTGCTTCAGCGATACGCTGATGCCCTCGATGTTGTAGACCGTGGACACCATCGGCGGGATCGGCTTGTTGCGCGGCCCTTGCGTCACCTGGACGAAGTTCGACAGGGCGATCGACATGCCGATCGCGGTGATCAGCGGGGCCAGCCGGAACGAACCGCGCAAAGGCCGGTAGGCCACCTTCTCGATCGTCCAATTATACAGGCTGGTCAGCAGCATCGCGACGATCATCATGATCAGCAGCGCGATCACCACCGGCAAGGAATAGAACAATGCGCCGAGAATGAGGAAAACGATGAGGGCGGTGAATGCCCCGACCATGAAGATGTCGCCATGGGCAAAATTGATCATGCCGATGATGCCGTAGACCATCGTATAGCCGATCGCTATCAGCCCATAGATCGATCCCAGCGTCAGCCCATTGATAAGCTGCTGGACAAAATACTGCATGCTGTCGTGGCTCCCCTGGAATGTCGCCCATGCAGACGCATTCCTTTTCGTATTTCCCCTAGTCGTAAAGTTTCGAGCCCGGATTGCAACGTGATTTTTCGATGGCTATGCGTGTTTTCGCCGCACGCCGTCCGATTGCCCGTTTTATTCCCGTCCGGCCCCTGGACCATCGCGGACCCTACCATTGGCCTAACGCAATGTCTTTGACGATTCAACCGCACCATGCGCCTCGTTTCGAAGAAATCGCCGTCAAAATAAGTTAATGAGCGGGATCGCTGCGTCGTTGATCGCAATCCGTTTACGCTCTCTTTCTTCCCCTGCGTCAGCGTTTTTTCTATTTGACGACGAAGCCGTGCGCGAACGGGTCGCGGTCGTCGATGAAGATCGTGTTCAATCCGGTCATCCGTGCCCAGCCGCCGATCGACGGAATGATCGCCGGCTTGCCGGCGACGGTGACCTCTTTTTCCACCCTGCCCTTGAACAGCGAGCCGATGATCGATTCATGGACGAAGTCGTCGCCAACCCCAAGCTTGCCCTTGGCGTGAAGCTGCGCCATCCGCGCCGAGGTGCCGGTGCCGCAGGGCGAGCGGTCGATCGCCTTGTCGCCGTAGAAGACGGCGTTGCGGGCATCGGCTTGCGGGTTGGTCGGCGCACCGGTCCACAATATGTGCGACAACTTGTCGATGCCGGGATTCTCCGGGTGGACGAAGGAATATTTCTCGTTGAGCCGCTGCCGCACCACCGGGCTCCAGGCGATCAGCTCGCCCGCCGAATGGTCGGCCATGTCGCGATAGTTCGTTTGCGGTTCGACGATGGCGTAGAAATTGCCGCCATAGGCGACATCGACGCTGATCTCGCCGAGCCCGGGGCATTCGACCGTCAGTCCCTCGGCATAGAGGAAGGACGGCACATTGGTGATGCGCACCTCCTCGACATAGTCGCCGACCTGCTTGTACTCGGCGACGACCAGGCCCGCCGGCGTATCCAGCCTGAGCACGCCCGGCGTCTTCGGCTTGATCAGCCCATGTTCGACGGCAAAGGTCACAGTGCCGATTGTGCCGTGGCCGCACATCGGCAGACAGCCGGAGGTTTCGATGAACAGGATGGCGATGTCGCAATCCTCGCGCGTCGGCGGATAGAGGATCGAGCCGGACATCACGTCATGGCCGCGCGGCTCGAACATCAGCCCGGTGCGGATCCAGTCATATTCGGCCAGGAAATGCGCTCGCCGCTCCATCATCGTCGAGCCGTTGAGCAGCGGTCCGCCGCCGGCGACCAGCCGCACCGGATTGCCGCAGGTGTGGCCGTCTATGCAGAAGAAGGAATTCTTGGCCATGCCGGCTCCCAACTGAATGTCTTCGATCTCAAAACCGTTGCGGACTGAACGGACCGAGATCGAGCGATGGACTCTGCCCGAGAACGAGCTCACGGATCAAGCGTCCGGTCGCCGCGGCCTGGGTCAGGCCGAGATGACCATGGCCGAAGCCATACACCACCGACGGCGTTTTTTGCGACCGCCCGATCACCGACAACGAATCCGGCAGCGACGGCCGGAACCCCATCCATTCGCGGCCATTGGCCGGATCCAGCCCTGGCAGGAATTTTTGCGCCTTTTCGAGCAGTGCTTTCGAGCGCGCATAATTGGGCGGCCTTTCGAGGCCGCCGAGCTCGACCGCGCCACCGACGCGCAGGCCGGTCTCGAGCGGCGTGATGACAAAGCCATGCCCGGAGAAGATCAATTGCCGCTTTACGTCGAACGCAGTCTTCGGCAGCGTCGTGTTGTAGCCACGCTCGGTCTCCAGCGGGATGCCGTCGCCGAGATGTCTCGCCAGTAGATGCGACCAGGCCCCGGCAGCGATGACGACATGCTTTGCCCGACGCGTCGTACCGTCGGCCATGGTCAGGATCGCGTCGCCCTGTCCCGCCTCGATACGCTCGATCCGGGCCTTTTCGAACCCCGCGCCCAACCTCTCGGCATAGGCCCATAAGGCCTTTCCAAGCAGCTTGGGGTCGGCGACGGTCTTCCACCCCGGCACGAACGTGCCCCTGGCGAAGCGCGGCGACAGGCCGGGCTGCAAGGCGGCGAGAGCGCTGCCTTCGACATGGTTGAAGCCGATGCCGAAGCGCTGCCTTGCCGCCCAGCCGGGCAGCGACGCCTTGAACTCGGCCTCGCTTTCGTAGAGTTCGAGCGAGCCGTCCTCGTGCAGCATCGGCCGTGTGCCGGAACGGTCGAGCAAGCCCATCCATTCCGCCTCGGCGAGCTTCATCATCCCGGCCTGCGCGGCAAGGCCGGCTTCATAGCGGTCGCTTCGGCCGGCCCGCCAGAAGCGGACCAGCCAAGGCAACAGCTTCGGCAAATAGGCGGGCGGAATGCTGAGCGGGCCGAGCGGGTCGGCGAGCCATTTCGGCAGCTGCCTGATCATGCCCTTGTGGGCGAGCGGCAGCACATCGGAGAAGGCAAAGGCAGCGGCATTGCCGGAGCTGGTTTCCTCGCAGATCCCCGTCCGATCGAAGATCGTGACGTTTCGCCCCGCCTCGGCCAGAAAGGCGGCGGCGCAGATGCCGATGATGCCGCCACCAATGATGGCAACATCGAGCGTAGCATCATCATTCATTGCCATGCGCCGCGCTGCACATCTGCAAATAGCCTCAAAGTGACTGGATCAGAATGTCGGCAGCTCTGGCCGCACCGCCAGCGCATCCCTGACGATCTTTTCGACAGCCTTGCGGCGCTCGCCCGACAATGGCTGGCGCGGCATGCGCACCCGGTCATTGGTATCGATGGCGAAGACTTCCGCGAGCTTGATGTTCTGCACCAGATAGGTCGATACGTCGAGATCGAGCAGCGGCCGGAACCAGCGGTAGATCTTCAGCGCCTCCTCACGGCGGCCCTGTCTCATCAGCTGGTAGATAGCGACCGTCTCGCGCGGGAACGCGGTGACCAGGCCCGCCACCCAGCCGATAGCGCCGACCGACAGCGCCTCGAAGGCGAGATTGTCGACGCCGGTGAACAAATCGTAGCGGTCGCCGAGGCGGTTGATGATCTCGGTCGAGCGGCGGATATCGTCGGAGGACTCCTTGATGGCGACGAAGCGCTGGTCCTTCGCCAGTTCCTCCATCTGGTCGACGGTGACGTCGACGCGGTAGGCAAGCCGGTTGGAGTAGATCATCACCGGCAGGTCGCCGGCCGCGGCGACGGCGCTGAGTGCCGCGACTGTCTCCTCGGCATTGGTATGGTAGATCGGGCTCGGCACCACCATCAAACCGTTGGCGCCTTCTTTTGCGGCGCGGCGCGCGATCGTCGCCGCCTCGCGTGTGCCGGCTTCGTTGACCGTCAACAGCACCGGTTTGTTGCCGGCGATCTTCTGCGCGGTCTTCAGCACCTCGATCTTTTCGTCATGCGACAGCATCGGTCCTTCGCCAAGCGAGCCACAGACGATGATGCCGTCGCAGCCGGCCTCCATCTGCAGCGCAAAGCAGCGCTCCATCTCGGCATGGTCGAGGCGATCATCCTCGGTGAATTTGGTCGTAACGGCGGGGAAAACTCCGGCCCACATGTCGGTTGCTCCATCTGATATATCAGTCGTATATTTCTTAAGAAGCCGGCTGTCAACGTTGAATCTGATATGATATATCAAAAATATATCAGGAGACGCCGCATTGGTATATGACAACCCAGGCTCCGAGCCGGCGACTGCGAAGGCCTACCGCAGGCTCGAGCATATGATCGTAACGCTCGAACTGGCGCCCGCGAGCTTCATCACCGAGGGGGCGCTGATCGACAGGCTCGGCCTTGGCCGCACCCCGGTGCGCGAAGCGATCCAGCGGCTGGCCTGGGAGGGGCTGCTCGAGGTCCGGCCGCGTGCCGGCATTGCCATTGCCCCGCTTCACCCTGGCGACTGGCTGCGCGTCCTCGACGCCCGCCGCGGCGTCGAGGTCGTGCTTGCCCGCTCGGCCGCCCGCTTCGTCACCCGCGAGGCCGCCGACCTGTTTCATGACGCAGCGCTGGCCATGCAAAAGGCCGTGATTTCGGAAAATGTTCTTTGCTTCATCCAAGCCGACAAGGCGCTTGATGAGGCGCTGGCGCTGGCTGCAGACAACCCGTTCGCGGCGCGCCTGGCGGCGCCCTTGCAAACCCACAGCCGCCGCTTCTGGTTCCGCTACAAGGCCGATACCGGCTTGGCCGAATCCGCCGAGCACCATGTCGCATTGATCCGCTCGATCCTCGCCGGCGACGAAGAGGCCGCGGCCAAGGACGCCAAGCGGCTGATGGCGTTGCTGCGCGGCCACGCTGAGGCAGCTGCTACGCGCTGACGCCGCCCGCTCCCTCATGAGTTTTGGCCGGGCAGGGCCTCCACGCTTTCCCAATTTTCGCCGGCTGCGACAATGCAGCTTCTGCCGGCGACGTCGGTCACGATGACCGTCCAGCTTCCGCTATCGGCGACAAAAACTTCCATGACCGCCTCCTGACCGATCAGTCCGAGAGCAAACTGTCTTTCCTGGAAATTCTCACTCAGGTGGGCGACGAGGTCGCCATGTTCAACGCAGTATTGATATTGGGCGCTTGCGGCATTCGTACCCACCGCGAATAAGCCAGCAAAAGCTACGGTCTTCACCCATCCTAACAGCGATTTGCGTGCCATAGGGCACCTCCTTTGCCATCACGATCCGGCAAAGGGAGGTGATTGACGGCCTCATTTTGCCGGAGCGATCCAGGCCGGTTCCGACGTCATCATCGCGTCGCTCCTTTCCGTGTTCCGGTCTGCCGCCAGCGGGAACGATTCTGGATGTTCTCGCTATGTTCCATATATGGTATCGCTAACGAAAAATAGCAAGCCGTGCGCGCCTCAAGTGGGCGCGGGGAGATCCGTTTCAAGGTCGCCGAGAACAGGGCCGCAGCCCGGCTGTCGTGCCGAGGCTGCGGCCAGGTGAATAGGAAAGGCCTACTTCAGGTACCGGGCAGCGCCGCTATCGTCATCGCGCTCTCCCAGCCTTCGCCGACTGAAATCACGCAGCTTTGACCTTTTGTATCGCTGGCGAGGATGGTCCAGGTGCCCTTGTCGGAAACGAAGACTTCAAGCACCACATTCGGATTGACGACGCCAACCGCGCTCGGGTTTTCATGAAACTTCTCGCCGAGCGCCTTGACCATATCGGCGCGTGCCGCGCATTGCTCAGCAGCCATTGCCGGGATGGCGGAAAGCGCCGCCGTTGCCGCGCAAGCTATGATCGCCATGAGACGTGTCATCTGACATCTCCTTTGCGCCGGACGATATCCCCCGGAGCCGTCACCAGCGCCGTTGGTTGATCTGCCAACTCCTCCTTCGCGGCAGGACTGCAACCTAAGAGGATTGCTGCCTTCTTGGTTCCATCACATTCGTGTTCATGCCGATGAGGACGGCGACAAAAAAGGCCCGGGCTCCAAGCCCGGGCCTTTTCTTGCTTTCTGCGATTTGGATCAGTTCATCGTCGGGATGACGAACTCGGCGCCGTCCTTCACGCCGGCCCGCGCGCCCGCAGCCGAAGCGAGGACGCGCAGACAGGAAACCGTCCGGCTAATTCATCGTCGGGATGACGAACTCGGCGCCGTCCTTCACGCCGGACGGCCAGCGCGACGTCACCGTTTTGGTCTTGGTGTAGAAGCGGAACGCGTCCGGCCCGTGCTGGTTGAGGTCGCCGAACGAGGACGCCTTCCAGCCGCCAAACGTATAGTAGGCGATCGGCACCGGGATCGGCACGTTGATGCCGACCATGCCGACCTGGACTCGCGAGGCGAAATCCCGCGCCGCATCGCCGTCGCGGGTGAAGATGGCGACGCCATTGCCCATCTCGTGCTCGTTGGCGAGCTTGATGGCGTTTTCGTAAGTCGGCGCGCGCACCACCGACAGCACCGGCCCAAAGATCTCTTCCTTGTAAATGCGCATGTCGGCAGTCACGTTGTCGAACAGGCAGCCGCCCATATAGTAGCCGTTCTCGTAGCCCTGCATGGAAAAGCCGCGGCCATCGACCACCAGCTTGGCGCCTTCCTTGACGCCGGTGTCGACATAGGATTTGACCCGCTCCAGCGCCTGCGCCGTGACCAGAGGGCCGAAATCGGCGGAAGAATCCGTCGACGGACCGACCTTCAGGCTCTCGACGCGCGGCACCAGTTTTTCCATTAGGCGGTTGGCGGTGTCGTTGCCGACCGGGACCGCCACCGAGATCGCCATGCAGCGCTCGCCGGCCGAGCCGTAGCCGGCGCCGATCAGCGCGTCGACGGTCTGGTCCATGTCGGCATCGGGCATGATGATCATGTGGTTCTTGGCGCCGCCGAAGCACTGCACGCGCTTGCCGGCCGCGCAGCCGCGCGAATAGATGTACTGGGCGATCGGTGTCGAGCCGACGAAACCGATAGCCTTGATGTCGGGATCGTCGAGGATGGCGTCGACCACTTCCTTGTCGCCGTTGACGACATTGAGGATGCCCGCCGGCAGGCCGGCCTCGATGAACAGTTCGGCAATCCGCATCGGCACGCCCGGATCGCGCTCCGACGGCTTGAGGATGTAGGCATTGCCGCAGGCGATGGCCGGCGCGATCTTCCATAACGGGATCATCGCTGGAAAATTGAACGGCGTGATGCCGGCGACGACGCCGAGCGGCTGGCGCATCGAATAGACGTCGATGCCGGGGCCGGCGCCATCGGTGAACTCGCCCTTCATCATATGCGGCGCACCGATGCAGACCTCGACCACTTCGAGGCCACGCTGGATGTCGCCCTTGGCGTCGGCGACGGTCTTGCCGTGTTCGCGCGCCAATATCTCGGCCAGCGCATCATACTCCTTGGCGACCAGCTCGAGGAACCGCATCAAGACGCGCACGCGCCGCTGCGGGTTGGTTGCCGCCCAGCCGGGCTGTGCCGCCTTGGCGTTTTCGACCGCTGCGCGCAATTCCGCCTGCGAAGCCAACGCCACCGTGCCACGCACCGTGCCGTCCATCGGCTGCATGACGTCCTGCTTGCGGCCGCTGGTTCCGGCGACACGCTTGCCGCCGATGAAATGACCGTATTCGATCATGGTCTCTCTCCCTGGTTCGTGATGAGGCATTGTCCGCCTTTGCGGGAGCGATGGCAACGCGAGTGAAAACGCAACCGTTGTGCAGAAAATAGATAGCGGCGCGCGATTGTGCATCAAATGGCGCAAATGGTAGGGAGTGTACTCCTATCGCTTGGATTGCTGAGTTGAGTTTCTTCACACCCCCCTGTGTCCTGCCGGACATCTCCCCCGCAAGGGGGGAGATTGGCGACTTCGGCCTTACCGCCCTTTTTGCGACGTTGGAGATTGGCGAAAGCCGACCGGACATCCGATCTCCCCCCTTGCGGGGGAGATGGCCGGCAGGCCAGAGGGGGGTGGGCGGGAACACGGCGCTCTTTATCGAAACGGACCATCCCCATGAACTGGGATGACGTTCGCATCTTCCTTGCCGTGGCGCGCGCCGGCCAGATCCTCGGCGCCGCCAGGCGATTGGAGCTCAATCACGCGACCGTCTCGCGCCGCATTGCCGCCCTCGAGGATGCATTCAGGACAAAACTGTTTCGCCGGCTTACCACCGGCAGCGAGCTGACGCCGGCAGGCGAACGTTTCCTCGAAATCGCCGAACGCATGGAGGGCGACATGATCGCCGCGCGCTCGACCGTTTCAGGCGAAGGCGACGACGTTTCGGGCACCGTGCGCATCGGCGCGCCGGACGGTTTTGGCGTCGCCTTCCTGGCCAGGCGCCTCGGCGCGCTGACCGCTCTGCACCGTGAACTCACCATCCAGCTGGTGCCGGTACCGCGCTCCTTCTCGTTATCCCGGCGCGAGGCCGACATTGCCATCACCGTCGAACGGCCGACGGAAGGCCGGCTGGTGGCGGGAAAGCTGGTCGACTACACGCTCGGCCTGTTCGCGTCGCGGGCCTACGCCGACACGCATGGCCTGCCCGGAAGCGCCGCCGAGCTGGGCCAGCACACGCTGATCGGCTACGTGCCGGACCTGATCGTCAGTCCCTCGCTCGACTACGCGGCCGAATTCAGCGCCGACTGGCGCACCAGCTTCGCCATTTCCTCAGCGCTCGGCCAGGCCGAAGCGGTGCGTTCCGGCGCCGGCATCGGCATACTGCACACCTTCGTTGCCCACTCGATGCCGGAGTTGGTGCCTCTCGATATCGTCGCACCCATCCGCCGCGCCTACTGGCTGGTCTATCATGAATCGGTCAGGCCGCTGCGCCGCGTTCAGATCGTCGCGAGCTTCATCACCAAGGCCGTCGAACGGGATCGGGGATTGTTCGCGTGAGATCTATCGGCCGCTGGCTGTCTTAGCTGCTGGGGGTCTTACTTGGCGTATCGTCCCGGCCCGAGATCGCCGACGTCGATGTCTGGCACCCGGCTGGAGATGATGTCGGCCAGAACCTTGGCCGAGCCGCAGGCCATGGTCCAGCCGAGCGTGCCGTGGCCGGTATTGAGATAGAGATTGGAGAAATCGGTGCGCCCGATCAGCGGCGGCCCGTCCGGCGTCATCGGCCGCAGCCCGCACCAGAAGGTGGCCGACCGCATGTCGCCGCCGCCCGCGAAAAGGTCGCCGACCGAATGTTCGAGCGTGCGGCGCCGCGATTCGTGCAGCCGCATGTCGAAGCCGGAGATTTCCGCCGTGCCGCCGACCCGGATACGGTCGCCGAGGCGGGTGATCGCCACCTTGTAGCTCTCGTCCATCACCGTCGACACCGGCGCGGCGGCGGCGTCCTTGATCGGCAGGGTGATCGAATAGCCCTTGACCGGGTAGACCGGGATGGGCCGCTTCAGCATGCGCATGAACCGCGCCGAATAGCTGCCCATCGCCATCACATAGGCGTCAGCGACCATCCAGCCCTTGCTGGTGCTGATGTTGGTGATGCGATCGCGCTTCTTGACGACGCGCCGTATCTCCGTGTCGTATTCGAAGGTGACGCAGCGTGCCGCGCAAAGCTCCGCAAGCCTGTCGGTGAACATCTTGCAGTCGCCGGTTTCGTCGCCGGGCAACCGCAGGCCACCGACGAATTTCTCGCGCACGCCAGCCAGCGCGGGCTCGGCAGCAATGCAGCCGTCGGGGTCGAGGACCTCATAAGGGACGCCATAGGTCTTCAGCACCTCGACATCGCCGCCGACGCCATCGAGCTGCTTTTGCGTTCGGAAAAGCTGCAGCGTACCCTTGGCGCGCTCGTCATAGGCGATGCCGGTCGCCTCGCGCAGCGCCTTCAGCGTGTCGCGGCTGTATTCGGCCAGCGGCACCATGCGCGCCTTGTTCAGCGCGTAGCGTTCAGCCGTGCAATTGCGCAGCATCTTGACCAGCCATATCCACATATGCGGATCGAGCGCCGGCCGCACCACCAGCGGACCATGCTTCATCAACAGCCATTTGACGGCCTTCAGCGGAACGCCGGGCCCGGCCCAGGGCGAGGCATAGCCGGGCGAGATCTCGCCGGCATTGGCAAAGCTGGTTTCCAGCGCCAGGCCTTTCTGGCGGTCGATCACCGTCACCTGATGGCCGGCCTCGGCAAGAAAATAGGCGGTGGTGACCCCGATCACACCGCCGCCCAGCACGAAGATCTTCATCGCTTAGTTCTCCGCAACGGCGTCTCGTCAGGGTTCGGGTCCGGGATCATCGCCGCCTTCTGTCTGCCGGATTCTGCGGCGTCCGCCAAGTGCCGATGCTGAGGGAAACGACATGCGTGAGGACAACAAGCTTGCGTCCTAGCCATTCACATAGCGCCGGTGGAAGCGGTGGCCGAGGCTGGTCAAGACCTCATAGCCGATGGTGCCGGCCTGGCCGGCTACCTGGTCCACGGTCTGCGACGACGGCTCGATCAGTTCGACGAGGTCGCCGGCCTTCAGCTTGCCGGGCGGCAATGCGGAAATGTCAAGGATGATCGAATCCATCGAAACCCGGCCGATGAAGGGCAGCCGCACATTTTCGAACCAGGCAGCGGAAGCGGCGCGTCGATGCCAGCCATCGCCGTAGCCGAGCGAAATCGTCGCCGCGGCAAGCGGGGCCTTGGTGTGGAAAGTGTGGCCGTAGCCGACACCGGCGCCGGCCTCCAGCATCCGCGTCTGGATGACCTTGGCTTGCAATCGCACCACCGGCAGCATCGGGTTGTCCTTCGCCGGCGTCGGATTGATGCCATAGAGAGCGGCACCCGGACGAACGAGGTCGTAGTGATAGCGCTGCCCGAGAAAAATGCCTGATGAATTGGCAAGCGACGCCGGCGCTCCCGGCAGCATCCGGCGCAGCCGTTCGAATTCCAGCCGTTGCTGCTCGTTGGCCGGTTGCTCGGGTTCGTCGGCGCAGGCGAGATGGCTCATCACGAAGGTCAGTTCGACACCATCGAAAGCCTGCGGATCCTGCGCGATGGCTTTCACCTCCTCGGGCGCCATGCCGAGCCGCGACATGCCGCTGTCGACCTGGACGGCGGCAGGCAATTTATGGCCCACCCGCCCGGCCATCTCGCGCCATGCCGCAAGTTGGCTGGCGCTGTTGACGACAGTGCAAAGCCCCGCCGCAACCGCTTCCCGTTCCGCACCTGGCGGAATGCCGTTCAGCACGTAGATGGCCGGGTCTGAGCCGAGCGCCTTGCGCAGCAAGACGCCGCCGGCCAAATGCGCGACGAAGAAAATATCACAGCCTTCAGCCATCAGCGCCGCCGCCACCGGCGCCGCGCCAATCCCGTAACCGTCGGCCTTGACCACTCCGGCACAGCTGACGCCGCCCAGACGCGCCTTCAGCCGCCGGTAATTCTCACGGACGGCGCCAAGATCGACGGTCAGGATCGCCCCCGCCGCCGCTTCGCTGATCGGCTCACTCGGGGCGCCGGCCTGCGGTAGAGAGACGGTCTGCGGAAGGGATTTGCTGGAGATGTCGGTCATGCCGACCTGTTTTAGCGGAAGGCCGGCGGCTACGCCACCAGGTGCCGGAACGCTGCCACCACGTCTTCGTAGACCTTGCGCTTGAACGGCACGATCAGACCGGGCAGTTCCAGCATCGGCCGCCACGCCCACCGGTCGAACTCGGCCTTGTGGCCACCCGGCGGCGGATTGATTTCGATCTCGCTTTCGTCACCGTGGAAGCGGAAGGCAAACCATTTCTGCGTTTGGCCGCGATATCGTCCCTTGAAGGCGACGCCGACCAGATGGGCCGGCAGGTCGTATTTGATCCAGTGCGGCGCCTCGGCCAGCAGCGACACCGAGCGCATGCCGGTCTCTTCGTAAAGCTCGCGCTCCGCCGCGGGCAGCGGCTCCTCGCCATCGTCTATGCCGCCCTGTGGCATCTGCCAGAGCTGCGTGGTTCCAGCGAATTCGCTGTCCGGCTCGGCAATGCGATGGCCGACCCAGACCATGCCATCGCCATTGAGGACCATCACCCCTACGCAGGGCCGGTAGGGCAGTGTCTCGGCGTCAACGAGCTTGTTCTTTGCCATGTCAGCCTTTTTCCGGATCTATGGCCACCGCCGAAATCGGCACGATCTCGATGCCGCGCTTCTTGGCCTCGGTCACCCAGGACGACACGGTATCGACTGTCAGGTCGAAGGCCGAGCCGATGCCGACGGCAAAGCCTTTCGCCCGTGCCGTCGCTTCCAGCCCATCCAGTTTCTTCAATATGGCGCCGCGGTCCTGCACCGCGTCGATCGCCGTATCGCCGCCGACGAACGGCACGCCGTCCTTCAGCGCCAATTCGGATGCCAGGCTGCGCGCCGACGAACCGTCGTCGACATAGGCCAGACCACGCTTGCCAAGCTCGGCCATCAACGGCCCCATCGCCGTCGCGTCGGCCGAAAAGCGGGCGCCCATATAGTTCATGACGCCGGTGTAGTTGGTCGTTCGCGACAGCGCCCAGCGTAAATTCTTCAAATTCTCGTCCGGCGCCGCTGCCACGGTCAGCGTGTTACGGCCGGGGTTGACGTTCGGATAGTCGAACGGCTCGAGCGGCACCTGCATGATGACCTCATGGCCGCCTTGCCGCGCCACCTGCATCCAGCGGCCGATGCTGTTGCCTTGCGGCGCGAAGGCCAGCGTCACTTCCGCCGGCAGCTTGGCGATGGCTGCCTGCGTGCCGGTCTGCGACACGGCAAGCCCGCCGATGACGAGCGCCACGCGTGCACCGCGTGCGCCGGACCACGGCCGCGCATAGACATCGAACGGGCGCCGGCCGTCGGCGGCGCGGATCGGCAGCGGACCGGTCTCGCTGGCCTCGATCAGCGCCTTGTCGGGAATGTGCGCGATCCTGAGGTTCTGGCCGATCGTCGAAGGGTCGCGGATGACAATGGCCGCCTTGGGCGGACCGTCGCCCTCTTCGGTCTGGACATGGATGATCTGCGGACCGCCCATCTTCCCGCTTGTCGTTTGTTCGCCCGTCTTCTGTTCGCTTGCGTTGCTTGGCGCTTCCGTTGCGGGCGTCGCCTTGGCCGGCGCCGCGGCGGGATCCGCCGCTGCCGGCATCTTCGGCGTCGAAACGGCGACTTCTTGCGGCTTGCGGAACGGCTTGTCGCGCAAGGCGATCGCGCCGGAAACGCCGACCACGGCCAGCACGACGAGCGCGGCCGCGACTGCACCGGCGCTGATCCTGCTGCCTGGGCGCGGCGCCCGGATCGCCTGTCCGAGAGGTCGTTCTATGTCCTTGCCGATATCAGCCAAGCCCGCACCCCCGGCGCGCATCTCCGAAGTGAAACCTCCGGAGGCGCAAATCCAAAATGTCGGCGCGTCCCCTCGCTTCACTGGACGCGCAGCATGCCGGCCGCCCCGAATCAAACTGCCGGAGCCTCGCGGCCCGGCAGCATCGCATCGCTTCGCTCAGGCAGCCAGACCTGTTTGGCCCGGCTTGCCTGCCCTTACTGGTTCAACACGGCCTTTTGCGGATTCGGCGGGAACGCCGGATCGGTCTTCTGGCCGCGCAGCAGCTGCTCGGCATAGATGAGCTGCAAATCGTCCTTGGGCTCCGGCGGCACATAGGCTGCCGAACCCGAACCGGTCGTGCCTTCGTCGGCGCCCTTGATATGGCCCTTGAGGTCGGATTCGCCGCGCGTCAGGTCCCTGCCCTGCAGTTCCGCCGGCAGCGGCTGGTCGACCTTGATGTCGGGCGTGATGCCCTTGCCCTGGATCGACTTGCCGGACGGCGTGTAGTAGAGCGCCGTCGTCAACCGCAGCGCCCCGTTCTCGCCGAGCGGGATAATGGTCTGCACCGAACCCTTGCCGAAGGACTGCGTGCCGACCACCGTGGCGCGGCGCAGATCCTGCAGTGCGCCGGCGACGATTTCCGAGGCACTGGCCGAGCCGCCATTGACGAGCACGATCAGCGGCTTGCCGCCGATGTCGTCGCCGGCCCGCGCGTCGAAGCGGGTGACGTCCTTCGGATCGCGGCCGCGCGTCGAGACGATCTCGCCACGGTCGAGGAAGGCATCCGACACGCTCACCGCCTGGTCGAGCAAACCGCCCGGATTGAGGCGCAGGTCGAGCACGTAACCCTTGAGCTTGTCGTTCGGCACCTGCTTCTTGATGGTGTCGATGGCATTCTCGAGGTCGTCATAGGTCTTTTCGGTAAAGGAGGTGATCTTCATGTAGCCGATGTCGTTTTCGACCCGGAACTTCACCGCCTTGACCTTGATGATGTCGCGCACGACCGTCAATTCGATCGGCTTGTCGGCGCCCTGGCGCAGGATGGTGAGCTTGATCGGCGTGTTGACAAGCCCGCGCATCTTCTCGACGGCGTCGTTGAGCGTCAGGCCGCGGACCTCCTCGCCGTCGATCTTGGCGATATAGTCGCCGGCGAGCACACCAGCCTTGGCGGCCGGCGTATCGTCGATCGGCGTGATCACCTTGACCAGGTCGTTCTCCATGGTGACCTCGATGCCGAGGCCGCCGAACTCGCCCTTGGTCTGCACGCGCATGTCCTGCGCTTCTTCGGCATTCATGTAGGAGGAGTGCGGGTCGAGCGAGGACAGCATGCCGTTAATGGCATTTTCGACCAGCGATTTGTCGTCGGGCGGCGTCACATAATTCGCCCGCACCCGCTCGAAGATATCGCCGAAGATCGCCAGTTGCTTATAGGTCTCGGAGCCCGCAGCCTTCGCCGTCGAGCCGGGCGCGCCATAGACCAGGCTCATCGCCGATGCACCCATCAGCGCACCGGCAAACAGAAGCGACAGTTTCCGCATCATTCACGTCCTTCCAGAAAAACGGTCCGCCCACCATGGGGCCGGATCGACGGGTTTTCCATCCTTGCGGAACTCGACATAGAGCTCCGGCGTGGCATTTCCATTCTTCGATGCCGAGGTGCTCGCCACCCGGGCCTCTCCCATCGCGCCGACCGGCTCACCTGCGAGCACCGACTGGCCAGACGCGACGCTGATTCTGCTCATCCCCGCTAGGACGACATGATAGCCGTCACCCGCATTCAGGATCAAGAGTTGACCGTAAGAGCGGAAAGGCCCCGCATAAAGCACGTTTCCATCCGCCGGCGCTGTGACGATGGCTCCCGATTGTGTCGCAACCATGTCACCGAGCATCACCGCGCCGTTACCGTCGTTGGCCCCGAAGCGCCGCTTGATCCTGCCGGTGACCGGCAGCGCGATCTGCCCTTGAAGCGCGGAAAACGGCGCAGCAGCGGTGAGCCTGTTGCTCTCCGGCACCGGCAGCGAGGCCAGTTCCGTTGGCGCCGGGGCCGATGCCTGGCCCTTGTCGGCGTCCACCGTCTTTTGCTCGGCTGCCTTGGCCGCATCCGCCGCCTTGCGGGCCCTGTCGGCCTCGAGCGATGCGATCAGCTCTTTCAGGCTGCCGGCCTTGGCCGCCAGCGTCGCGGACCGTTGCTTTTCGGCGGCCAGCGCGGTTTGCGTATCGGCGGCGAGCTTCTGCTTGGCTTCGAGCAGCATGCCGAGCCGCTTTTTTTCCGCCGCCTGCTCGCCGACCGCTGCCGTCAGCCGCGCCCGCTCGGCCTCGATCGAGGCCGTCACCCGCGACTGCTCTTTGAGATCGGCCAGCAACATGTCGGTCTGCTGGCGCAGTTCCGGCACCACGGCACCGAGCAGGATGGCGCTGCGCACCGACGACAATGCGTCCTCCGGCTTGACCAGGATCGCCGGCGGCGGATTGAGCCCCATGCGCTGCAGCGCGCCGAGCACTTCGGCCAGAACGTCACGTCTGGCGGCCAGTGAGGCGCGTATCTTCTGCTCCTGCGCCTTCAGCCCTTCCAGCTTGCCGCCAATGTCCTCGATGTCCTGGCCGAGCTTCTGCTCGGTCATCGCCGACTGGATCAGTGCCGCGGTGATCGAGGCATGGTCCTTCTTGACCGCCGCTATGTCGGCGGCGAGCTTGGCCAGCCGCTCGGACGACAGCGTGATCTCTTTCGATACCTTTTCGTATTCGGCGCGGCTCTGGTCCGGGTCCGGCGCCAGGTCGAGCGTGTTCTCAGCCCGCGCGATCCCGAGCGAAACCACGATCACCGCCGCTGCGATGCCGTAGCGCACGCGCCAGGAGCCCGTTCGTGATTTCCAGTCTTCAGACATTGAAGCCCAACTCTATGCGCGGCTTCGTTAACGAACCATCAACCATGTTCGAGCCCGGCCGCCATCCGCAAACCCCTATGAGCCCAAACTGTCGATGAGCATTGGGGCAGAAATCCGGGCGGCTGGCGTCAATTCGCTGATCGAACCGGCTTCATGAACGATGGTAGGGGTGGCCGGAAAGGATCGTGGCCGCCCTGTAAAGCTGCTCACCCAGCATGACGCGGACCAGCTGATGCGGCCAGGTCAGAGCGCCGAGCGACACCGTCAGATCAGCCAAGTCACGCAGCGACTGGTCATGGCCGTCGGCGCCGCCAATGGCGATCACCAGCGCCTTGCGCCCGCCATCGCGCAGCAAGCTTATGCGGCCGGCGAAATCCTCGGAGGAAAGGTTCTTGCCGCGCTCATCCAGCAGCATCAGCGCCGTGCCCGGTTGCAAGTGCGTCTGCAGCTTCTGGCCTTCCTCGCGCCGGCGCTCATTGGCCGTCTGCGCGCGGCCTTCGGCAATCTCGGCGATCCCGGCGAATTCGAGGCCTACGGCAGGGCCGCTCTTGGCGAAACGCTCGAAATAGCGGTCGGCCAACTGCTTCTCGGGGCCGGCTTTCATTCGGCCCACGGCATGAACGGTAATCTTCATCCCTGCCTCGGAGAGCCGCTGATGCGTGTCGCACAACGACATGCATCAAGACGAATACGGCTCAGTGGAGGGTCTCTTCCTCAAGATCCGGCGCCTGCCACATCTTTTCGAGATTGTAGAAGTCGCGGACCTCGGGACGGAAGACATGGACGATGATGTCGCCCGAATCGATCAGGACCCAGTCGGCGCCAGCCAGCCCCTCGACGCGCGCCGTGCCGAGCCCGGCATCCTTGAGCGCCTTGAGGAGATGATCGGCGACAGCCGAGACATGACGGTGCGATCGGCCCGACGCGACGACCATGTAGTCGCCGAGGCTCGATTTCCCCTGAATGTCGATTGAGACGATGTTTTCGGCCTTGGAGTCTTCCAGACTGGCAAGGACTGTCTTGATGGCGCGGGACACGGCGTCGTTTACGCTGATCCCGGCCGGCGAAGGCACGATGTCGGCCTTCTTCCGCAGTGCTGTTCTCAGTGTATTTCCTTTCGCAGCAAGAACAACCAAATCACCTTTCAAATCAGGTGACACTGCTTAGATAGGCAGAGTTAGGTTGCAGTTTCAAGACACCGCTCGCAAGCAGACGCCCGGCAACGGCCGAATATGCGGCTTTTCCGGGCCAGAAATTCGGAACCGCCTCGCCCCGCAGCGGTTATCGGCTCATCCACGAACCGGAATCCCGACATGCCGATCGATCCTCAGAACGCCCTCCTCACCGTGCAATCCGGCCTGGCGCAACTCAGCACGCTGATCGTCTCCTACTCGCTTTCGGCGGTCGGCGCCGTCATCCTGCTGGTCATCGGCTACATCGTCGCCGGCCTCGCCGAGCGTTCGATCTATGCCGGCCTCGGCCACGTTCACGGCTTCGACGAAACGCTCCGCCATTTCTTCTCGCAGGTCGTCCGCTACGCCATCCTCGGGCTTGTCGTGATCATGGTTCTCGGCCAGTTCGGCGTGCAGACGGCTTCGATCATTGCCGCCATCGGTGCCGCCGGCCTGGCCATCGGTCTGGCGCTGCAAGGCACGCTGCAGAACATTGCCGCTGGCATCATGCTGCTGGCGCTGCGGCCGTTCCGCATCGGCGAATATGTCGAGGTCGGCGCCATATCCGGTACCGTCGAGGAGATCGGGCTGTTTGCAACAACGCTGAGGACGGTCGAAGGTGTATACGTGCTTGCACCTAACTCGACCCTGTGGAACCAGCCGGTCCGCAATTTCACCCGCAATGGTGTGCGCCGCGGCGACATCACGCTCAGCATCGGCTCGTGGAACGACATCGATTTCGCGCAAAAGACCATGCTCGGTGTCGCCGCCGCCGACCGGCGCGTCAGGCGGCAGCCGGCGCCGATCGCCTTTGTCGCGACTGTCGGGGACAGCACTGTCGCCATCACCTTGCGCTACTGGACGGCGGCTGCCGATTTCTTCGCCGCCCAGATCGACCTCACCAAGAGTGTCAAGCAGGCGTTCGATGCCGAAGGCCTTTCAATTCCGGCGCCGGCGCCGCAAGCGCCGCAGCCGGAGGCCTCAGCCACGCAGCAATAGAGCATTTGAAGCCAGCCCGCAGATGGCCCTCAAAGCTCTCCGCGCCCGCGCTGATCTTCGGGCGCGAAGGCGAGATCGACAGGCAACGGCGCCTGCGCCGTCATCGGCGCGAAACTGCCGGTCTCGGTGGCGGGCACGGGCCGCACCATGCCGACGCGCCAGAGAACGAACAAGCAGTAGGCGGCGGCAATGACGATTGCCACATAGATGAAGGCCTGCGTGCCATAGATGGCGGAAAGCCCGGTCACAATGCCGGGCACGACGAAGCCGGACAGCGACCAGGCAAACAAGAGCGAGCTCGACAGCGCCACCATGTCGTCCTTGCCGGCGCGGTCGCCAGCATGGGCGCTGGCCAGCGAATAGATCGATTCCGAGGCGCCGTCCCAGACCACGTAGATGACGAGCAGCGTCGCCAGAGCGCCACCGTCGAAACCCAGTGCAAACAGGCCCGCCGCGGCGGCAAGCGCCGACGCCGCGATCAGCACAAAGCGCCGGTCGGTGCGGTCGGAAATCCAGCCGAGGGGAATCTGCAGGATCAGCGTGCCGACCGGCATTGCCGAAAGCAGCAAGGCGACGTCGGCCTGGCTGTAGCCTCTGGCGGTGGCATGGATTGGCGCAAAACCCGAAATCGTCATCGACAGGCCGCCGACGGCAAGCATGCCGGCAACGCCGACCGGCGAGATTCGCCAGGCGCGGCCGAGCGCCACCGACGCCGCTTGCGGCGCCGGTGGCTGCGCGAGCCGCGTCAGCCCGACGGGAAGGATCGACAGCGCGGTGAAGGCAATGCCGATCAGCGGCGCATCGGCCGCGCGGATATCGATCAACGCCAGCGTCGAATAGCCGACGCCGAGTCCGGCGACATAGGCAACGTAGAAGATAGCCATGACCCGGCCGCGGATGGCGTTTGCGACGACATCGTTCAGCCAGCTCTGCGCGACAATGAACAGGCCGCATATGGCAAAGCCGTAGAGCGCCCGTGCAGCGATCCATGGCAATGGGTGCGGCCCGGCGCCGACCGCGGCGTTGGACAGCACGATCAGCGCCGACAGTACCATGAACACGCGGGCATGGCCGACACGCCGCACCAGCGGCCCGGTCAGGATGCAGCCAGCGAGGCCGCCAGCCGAAAGGCCGGTGACGATCAGCCCCGCCCAAGTCGGATCGAAGCCCTCGGCGCCGAGCCGGACTGGGATATAGGCGAACATGAGCCCATTGCCGACGGCGATCAGCGCCATCGACAAGAGGATGCTGGCAATGGCGATCGAGGGCGCCGGCTGCCCTAGACCGTTCTTGTCCTGGTCGCGCTCGAGAATCGTCATGACCGAGGATCGCCCATCAAGCAGGTCAAGGCAGCGGCAAATGCGACATGGCTGGACTTGCCTTCCGCCCGCTCAGCCCTTTGCCACATTGCGGATCGCGCTCGACGACAGCGACGAACGCGGGCCGTGGATGAAGGTCCAGGCCGGCGCGTTCATGCGGGCGAGCCGCGGTGCGTCGCCTTCGTCGACGCGGGCATAGTCGAAAGTCTTGGCGACCACGGACGACAGGAACGACAGCGTCGCACCTGGCCGGTCGACCACCGCGATCGGGAACGTCATCACGATACGGCGCCAGCGCTGCCAGCGGTGGAAGTCGCGAAGCGAATCGGCCCCCATGATCCAGACGAAATCGACGCCGGGGTTACGCGCCTTGACCAACGCCAGCGTGTCGGCGGTGAAGCGGACGTGGTGGGCCGCCTCGAAGGCGGTGACCTTGATCTTCGGGTTCTTGGCGATCTTTTCAGACAGCTGCAGCCGCTCGGCCAGCGGCGCAAGTTCACCAGCGTTCTTGAGCGGATTGCCGGGCGTCACCATCCACCACAGCTGGTCGAGAGCAAGGCGTCTGAGTGCGATCTCGGCGACCAGCGCATGCCCGGCGTGCGGCGGATTGAACGAACCGCCAAACAGCCCGACCGCCACGCCTTTCCCGGCATGCGGCATCTTGAGGTAACGGGAGGATATGGCATGTTCGGACAAGGCAAGCATGCGTCAGGCACCCCCCTCTGCCCTGCCGGGCATCTCCCCCTCAAGGGGGGAGATTGTCAGCTTCAATGACAGCTTGAATTCTGCCCGCCCGGCAATTGGCGAAATCGCGAACGAGAGCTGATCTCCCCCCTTGAGGGGGAGATGTCCGGCAGGACAGAGGGGGGTGGCTGGGCGCAAGGCTTCAGGTTCTTTGAACACAAAGCTTCAAGGCCTCACCTGTCCCGACCCGCGTACACGATATTTGAACGACGTCAGTTGCTCGACGCCGACCGGTCCGCGGGCATGCATCTTGCCGGTGGCGATGCCGATTTCGGCGCCCATGCCGAATTCGCCGCCATCGGCAAACTGGGTCGAGGCGTTGTGCAGAAGGATCGCCGAATCGACCTCGTTGAAGAACCGGTCGACCGCTGTGGCGTCCTCGGCGACGATCGCCTCGGTGTGATGCGAGGAGAACGTCTCGATATGCTCGATCGCGCCGCCAATGCCGTCGACCAGCTTCACAGCGATGATCGCGTCGAGATATTCGGTCACCCAGTCTGCATCGGTCGCGGGCTGGGCATCGGCATAAAGCCTCAGCACCTCGGCATCGGCATGGATCTCGCATCCTGCCGCCCGTAGGGCCTCCAGGATCGGCACCAGGTGCGTGACGGCGACGGTACGGTCGACCAGCAGCGTCTCGGCAGCGCCGCACACCCCGGTGCGCCGCATCTTGGCATTGACCGCGATCTTGACCGCCATGTCGAGATCAGCCGATCGGTCGATATAGAGATGGCAGATGCCCTCGAGATGGGCGAAGACCGGCACCCGCGCCTCCTTCTGCACACGCTCGACCAGGCTGCGGCCGCCGCGCGGAATGATGACCTCGAGATTGCCGGAAAGCCCTTTCAGCATTTCGCCGACGGCGGCGCGATCGGTGGTCGGCACCAATTGTATGGCATCCTCCGGCAGCCCGGCTGCCTTCAGCCCCTCGACCAGGCAGGCATGGATCGCGGCGGAAGAATTCGCTGAATCCGAGCCGCCGCGCAGGATCACCGGATTGCCCGCCTTGAGGCAGAGCGAACCGGCATCGGCGGTCACGTTCGGCCGGCTCTCATAGATGACGCCGATGACGCCTAGCGGCGTGCGCACCCGTTCGATGTGCAACCCGTTCGGCCGGTCCCATCCAGCAATGATTTCGCCGATTGGGTCGCGCAACTCGGCGATCTCGCTGATGCCGTCTGCCATGGCGCGGATGCGGACGGGATCGAGCTTCAGCCGATCCATCGACGCTGCCGATAGGCCAGCCTCCTCGCCATTTCTGATGTCGATTGCGTTGGCGTCGAGGATATCCTGCTCATGCCGAAGGATCGCCTGAGCCATGCCGACCAGCGCCTTGTGCTTGCGCTCGGCCGCTGCGATGGCCAGCGGTCGGGCCGCGGCATGCGCGCGGCGGCCGATATCGGCCATCAGCGCGACGGTGTCATCCCGGGATTTTTCATGCAGCGTCAGCATGGCTCATCCTCCGCTATGTAACCTGGTCACCGACTACTTGCTCACCACCGGCATGGCTCACCACAAGGTCGTCGCGGTGGATCATCGCCGAACGCGCCTCGTAGCCGAGCACGGTTTCGATCTCGGTCGTCTTCAGCCCAGCGATCCTTACGGCATCGGCGGCATCATAGGCAACCAGCCCGCGCGCTATCTCGCGGCCCTCGGGCGACAGGATCGCCACCGTGTCGCCACGCGCAAAATTGCCGCTGACCAATTTGACGCCGGCCGGCAGCAGCGACTTGCCGGAGAGCAGCGCGCCGATGGCGCCGGCATCGACGGTCAGCCGGCCAGCCGGTTCGAGCTGCCCGGCGATCCAGGTCTTGTAACCTTTGACCGGGCTGCTGCTCGGCCGGAAGAAGGTGGCGCGCTCGCCGCGCTCGATTGCCAGCAGCGGCGACAGCCGCGTGCCTGATGTGATGATCATGGCGGTGCCGGCGGCGGTTGCAATCTTGCCGGCATCGAGCTTGGTGCGCATGCCGCCGCGCGACAATTCCGAAGCGGCGGCACCCGCCATCGCCTCGATGTCGGGGGTGATGCGGTCGACGATCGGAATGAACCGAGCGTGCGGGTCACGCGCAGGCGGTGCCGTGTAGAGCCCGTCAATGTCGGAGAGCAGCACCAAAAGGTCGGCGCCCATCATGGTGGCGACGCGCGCCGCCAGCCGGTCGTTATCGCCATAACGGATTTCGGAGGTGGCCACCGTATCGTTCTCGTTGATGACCGGCACCGCCTTCATCTTGAGCAGCGTCGAGATCGTCGCCCGCGCGTTGAGATAACGGCGGCGCTCTTCCGTGTCGCCGAGCGTCAACAGGATCTGGCCCGATTTCAAACCATTCTTGCCGAGCGCATCCGACCAGGCGCCGGCCAAGGCGATCTGCCCGACGGCGGCCGCCGCCTGGCTCTCCTCGAGCTTCAGCGCCCGCTTGCCGAGGCCGAGGATGGTGCGGCCAAGTGCAATCGCACCGGAAGACACAACGAGAATTTCGGCGCCGCCATTGGCCAGCACGGCGATGTCGTCGGCAAGCGAGGCCAGCCAGTCGCGCTTCAGGCCCGTCGTGCGGTCGACAAGCAGCGCCGAGCCGATCTTGACGGCAATGCGCCGATAATTTTTCAGCGATTGCGCGGCCATGGCTATGCGTTCCAGCGCGTCTCGACCGGCGCAGCGACAGCTTCGCGCGCCTCCGCCACCACAGCCATCAGCGCGCGCAACACCGCCTCGACGCCCTCGCCGGTGACCGCCGAAAGCAGCATCGGCGCGCGGCCGGCGGCGCGTTTCAGCGAGGCGGCCTTCTTTTTGCGTGCGTCGGCATCGAGTATGTCGACCTGCGAAAGAGCGACGATCTCGACCTTGTCGGTCAGCCCGTTGCCATAGGCGTCGAGTTCGGCGCGCACGGTCTTGTAGGCCTTGCCCGGATTTTCTTCCTGCGCCGAGACGAGGTGCAGAAGGACGCGCGTGCGTTCGACATGGCCGAGAAAGCGGTCACCGATGCCGACGCCTTCATGCGCGCCTTCGATCAGGCCGGGAATGTCGGCAATGACGAATTCGCGCCCGTCGATGCGGGCCACGCCAAGGCCCGGATGCAGCGTGGTGAAGGGATAGTCGGCGATCTTCGGCTTGGCCGCGGTGACGGCCGCCAGGAAGGTCGACTTGCCGGCATTGGGCAGCCCGACCAGGCCGGCATCGGCGATCAGCTTCAGCCTGAGCCAGATATTGAGCTCTTCGCCCGGCAGTCCGGGGTTGGCGCGGCGCGGCGCCTGGTTGGTCGAGGTCTTGAAATGCTGGTTGCCGAAGCCGCCATTGCCGCCCTTGGCCAACAGGAAGCGCTGGCCGACGACCGTCAGATCGCAGATCAGCGTCTCATTGTCCTCGGCAAAGACCTGTGTTCCGGCCGGCACTTTCAGCGTCACGTCGGCACCCTTGGCGCCGGTCATGTTGCGGCCCATGCCGTGCGTCCCGGTCTTGGCCTTGAAATGCTGCTGGTAGCGATAGTCGATCAGCGTGTTTAGTCCGTCGACCGCCTCCACCCAGACATCGCCGCCGCGGCCGCCGTCGCCGCCGTCCGGGCCGCCGAACTCGATGAACTTTTCGCGCCGGAACGACACCGAACCGGCGCCGCCGTCGCCGGAGCGGATGTAGACCTTGGCTTGATCGAGAAATTTCATCGGATTGTATGGTTTCTGCTATTGGCTTTGCGGGATTGCTCTAAAGCAAGGCGGGTCGAAGGGCGAGGGCCGTTTTTGCTACTGTAACGTCGCGCGTATCTCTGGACGCGTAGCATTTGGTTGACCCTTGCCGAAAATCGATCTTCGGCTTTCCAAGCGCGAGATGTCGGAATGAAGCTGGTAACTTACAATATCCACTACGGCATCGGCCTCGACGGCCGCTATGATGTCGGTCGCATCGCCGATGCGGTGCGCGGCGCCGACGTGATCGCGCTGCAGGAGGTCACCCGCGCCAACCCGAAGAATGGCGGCCGCGACATGGTGGCCGAGCTCGGCGAGGCGCTGCCCGACTATTTTGCCGTCTACGGCAGCAATTTCGAAGCCGACGCCGGATCGCGCCTGGAGAACGGCCGCGCCATCACGACCACCTTCCAGCTCGGCAACATGGTGCTGTCGAGAACGCCGATCCATCTGTCGCGCAATCTCCTTTTGCCGCGCAGCCGCAGTTTCGAGGCGATGAACTTCCAGCGCGGCGCGCTGGAGGCGCTGATCGAAACGCCGCTTGGCTTCGTCCGCTTCTATTCCACTCATCTCGACCATCGCAGCCCGGTCGAACGCCTGAGCCAGATCCGCTTTCTGCGCGAACGCCTGTTGAACTACCCGCTCGAGGGCGGTGGGCTCTCCGGCGTCGCCGAGATCGGCTTACCGGACTTGCCTTGTCCCGAAGCCTTCGTCGTCATGGGCGACTTCAACATGCTCGCCGGATCGCCGGAACACGTCGAACTCGCCGGCCAGCCTGACCATGAATTCGGCATGCCGGTGACCGCCGACCTCGCCGTCGATGCCGCCGCGCGCCTCGGCGCGGCCGGCGCCGATCTCGTCACCTGGGTCGACCCCAAGCGGCCGGGCGATGCCAGCCGCCACAAGCGCATCGACTACATCTTCACCAGCGCCTCGCTTACCAAATCGCTGAGGCGCCTGTGGGTCGACCGGCAAGCGGCCGGTTCGGATCACTTGCCGGTCTGGGTCGAGATGGCGTGAGCCGCATCCATCAAAAATGCACCCAATTCCTGAGGCTGGTCCAGGTCTTGCGATCGAGGCGGTAGCGCTCGACCGGCACCTGGCCGGCAACGATCGAATTCAGCATGCCCTGGCCGGCATACTGGAAGCCGCATTTGTGGATGACCCGGCGCGAGGCCGGATTGATCACCCGCGTCGAGGCGTGCAGCACCTGGATCGTGGTTCTCTGGAAGGCAAGGTCGACCAGTGCGTGCGCTGCCTCCGTCGCGTAGCCGCGTTTCCAGTACGGCTCGCCGATCCAATAGCCGAGCTCCAGCCCGCGATCCGTGGTGTTGAGCCCGGCACAGCCGACGAAGGTCTCGGTGCCGGCCAGCGTCAACGCATAGGCGATTCCGGCCCGGCGCGATGCCGTCATAGCCAGGAAAGCGCGTGCCTCGGCCTCGCCATAGGGATGCGGCATGCGGGCCAGCATTTCCGCGACATGGCGGTTATCGGCGAGCGCCACCAATTGCTCGATGTCGCTTTCACGCGGGGTCCGCATGACCAGCCGCTCGGTGACCAGGACCGGGCAATCTATCGCGTAACTTTCGTCGTCTGTCGCTTCCGCTTCGGCAACCATGTCAGTCCTCCAGGCAAGAAAAAGGGGAGATGGAAACCCATCTCCCCTGATCCATTTCCTGGCTTGGCCAGACACCGGTCCCGAGATGGGTGCCGGTGTTCTCTTGCGGAACCGGCTACTCCGCTGCCTTCGTCATCGGGTTCACCGATACGTAGGTTCGGCCATTGGCTTTTTTGTTGAAGGTGACTGCGCCAGCTTCCAGCGCAAACAGCGTGTGGTCCGTGCCAATGCCGACATTGGTGCCGGGATGCCACGTCGTGCCACGCTGACGAATGATGATGTTGCCTGGAATCACGGCTTCGCCGCCGAATTTCTTCACGCCGAGCCGCTTGGAATGGGAGTCGCGACCATTGCGCGACGATCCGCCAGCTTTCTTGTGTGCCATCTAACTACTCCGATGCGCCGCGAGGCGCCTAAACGATCTTATGAACGCGTTCGCGTTCCGTTTCAAGTCCGATCCGGCGACGATTGCGCCAGTTCGTTCTACTTCTTCGCCAATTCCTTGGCCTGCTCGCGCCAGTCCTTGATCTGGTCGGCGCTGAACGGCATGTGCTCGTCGATCTTGGCGACATCCTTGTCGGACAGCTTGGCGATCTGGGCGAAGGTGGTGATGCCCTGTTCGTTGAGCTGGCCGGCGGCAACCGGGCCGATGCCCTTGATCACCGTCAGATCGTCCGGCTCGCCCTTCGGCGCCTTGAACAACGGCGCGGCGGCTTCGGCAGCCTTGTCCCCGGTCGTCTCGGCCTTGCCTTCCTTCTTCGGCGCAGCCTCTGCCTTGGCTGCGGCCTTCGGCGCAGCTTCAGCCTTCGCCTCGGTCTTGGCGGCAACTTCGGCCTTCGCTTCGGTCTTGGCGGCGGTCTTCTTCGCCGGCTTGGCGCCATCCAGCAGGATCTCGGCGATCCTGACAGTGGTCAAAAGCTGGCGATGGCCGATCTTGCGGCGCGAATTCTGCCGGCGACGCTTCTTGAAGGCGATGACCGTGCGGTTCTTGCCCTGCTCGACGACTTCGGCGGTGACCATCGCACCATCGACGAACGGCGCGCCGAACGTGACGTTCTCGCCTTCGCCATGCGCGAGCACATTGCCGATTTCGACGATGTCGCCGACATTGGCTTCGAGTTTTTCGATCTTCAGGAGATCGTTGGCGGCAACGCGATACTGCTTGCCGCCCGTTTTGATGACTGCGAACATTTTTTGCCTTTCGCTGTTCGGTCGGCCTTGATGAACCGCCTGAGGCGGTTCGGCCGTCTTTTTGTCAGTCTGCGGGTTCAAAAAACAAGCGGCGCGGAAGATCCCTCCACGCCGATTGCGCGCTGTCCCTAACCGAAGGTTCGGCTTGAGTCAAGGCAAGCGCCGCGGGCAAGCTGCGAATGGGCTGAGCCCAGTCCGGCAAACATGGAACATCGGGCACCGCAGCTTTGAACGCAGCACGGACGGGAACCTGCGGCGCCGGGGCAGATTGGCCCTTGTAACCTGCCTGTCCAGCCGTTATCTAGTGCGCCGCGCCGGCAACGGCGGACCATGACCGCGGAGAGGTGGCAGAGTGGTCGAATGCACCGCACTCGAAATGCGGCATGGGTGCAAGCCCATCGGGGGTTCGAATCCCTCCCTCTCCGCCAGTGATCCTAATTTCATTTTTTGATTTTTGCCTGCCGAACTCAGCCATAAATGCTCGTGAAGCCGCGGAGCTCAATTGCAGCCCGGCGTTAACCCTTGGCCCGCTAGGTCGTTGACCAAGCAACCGAGCGGTGTTGCGGAAGGTTGTCGGTTCGCAATGTGGGTCAAGCGAGCGTCAGCTGGATCGTGTATTTGGTGATCGACCCGTCGCGAACCTACCCACGACCTCATCGAGCACATGGAACGGAGCAAGAAACCACTTTCGTGGTCGCATTGGATGGTGGCTGGGTTCCGTCGCGAGCAGTTGCTGATCAACGCGGTGACTTGTGTCTGGGTCGGCAAGTTCACCAAAAATCACCGAGCGATGCACTAACTGCTGGAGTGCGCCCCGCCTTCGACGTATAAATGGCGCTACATTCCGGGAGGAAGAGCCATGAATGCAGTGCCTCAATGGTGGCTTGCAGGCGACTGGTTCGACATCTGCAGCTGCGATATCCCTTGCCCTTGCGAGTTCGCCCAGCGGCCGACCGGCAATCACTGCCAGGGCGTGCTCGCCTGGCATGTACGCGAGGGTCAGTATGGCGACGTGAAGCTCGACGGCCTGTCGCTGGTGGCGCTCGGCGAGTTCGAAGGCAATCTATGGGCCGGCGAGGCAAAGGCTGTGATGGGCATGTACCTCGACGAGAAGGCGAACGAGCGGCAACGTGAAGCCCTGCAGGCGATCTTCGGCGGGCAGGCTGGCGGCTGGCCGGCGGGTTTTGCCGCCAACATCGGCGAGATGCGTGGCATGGAGTTCGTGCCGATCACTTTCGAGGTGGCGGGCGACCTTGCCACCTGGCGGGTCGAGATTCCTGGCCTCGTCGTCGGGCATGCGGAAGCGCTTTCAGGTCCCACAACACCACCCGGCAAGCGGGTGCAGACGATCAACCCGCCGGGCTCGGAGGTCGGCCCGGGCCAGGTTGCCACCTGGGGGCGTTCGGTCGAGGTGAGCACCAAAGGCTTCGGGCTCGACTGGACGGGCACGGCGCGCTCGAGCAAACACATTCCGTTCGACTGGACCGGCCCGAACTAGGACGTGCCGATGCCTGACGCGTTCCCCGGGAAATCGTCGCGGCTCCGGAATTTGCGTGGCATGCCGCTCGGTGTTCTCGCATCGCTCGTCGTGCTAACAGCGGCGGCGTGGGCGCTGACCCTCAGCATGGATATGCCTATGGGCATTGCGGTGCGCGGCGGGATGGAGGGTATGGAAGGCATGGCCGGCATGGCGATGGCAGGAATTGCCGCCGACGGCTGGTCACTTGCCGGCGCCGCCGCCTTTCTTGCTGTATGGACGGTGATGATGGCTGCCATGATGCTGCCGGCGGCCGCGCCCATGATCTTTATGTTCGCGGCGGCGCAGGCCAGGCGCGAACAGCACGTTGCCATCCCGACGTGGATATTCGTCGCGGGTTACATGCTCGTCTGGGCGGCGGCGGGCCTTCTCGTGTATGTCCTGGTCCAGTTCGGAAGCGAGTTTGCGACCAGCCTCGATCCGCCTCAGCGTTCGAAATGGGCGCCGCTCGCGCTCGGTATCACGCTTGGCGTCGCCGGACTCTACCAATTCACGACCCTCAAGCACATTTGCCTCAGCCATTGCCGTTCGCCGCTCGCTTTCGTTGCGCAGCATTGGCGCGACGGGCGGGTTGGCGCACTCGAGATGGGGCTGCGGCACGGGCTCTATTGCTTTGGTTGCTGCTGGGCGCTGTTTGCCGTGCTGGTCGCGGTGGGCATCATGAGCGTCGCCTGGATGCTGCTGTTGACGCTGGTCGTCTTCGTCGAGAAGCTGCTGCAGCGCGGCCGCCGCTTCGAAGTTGCTTTGGGCATTGCGCTGATGGCCCTCGGGATCGCTGTATCGTTCGGCGCGATCGAGATGCCTTGGATGAGCGGCTAGCCCCCAGCCGGGTGGTGAAATTCCAAACATATCGGTCCTTAAGGATAAGGGCGGGTCGTTGTGTTTGGCGAACCGATACTAGCAGCTGGCAGCCCTCTGATCGGGTCGGTGATGGCTCAAGATGGCAGACTATGCAGCCTTCCGCCGCAATTGGCTCACACTCAGCCACACCGCCGAAACCAGGAAGTAGAGGGCGCCTACTGCGGCATAGCCGGCCACGTTGGTGATGGATGGCGGCATCGGCATCCGCGCCTGCGCGATGAAAAACGTGCCTGCCAGTGCTGATTGCCCTCCGCTCAGGATCATCGCCCACTGCGCGCCAGAGCTCTTCCAACGGCGGACCGCGGTGCCGAGTTGAAGCAGGCCAGACAGGATCGCCCATAGGCCGAACACCCCGAGCACCCAATTCATGCTCATCTTCAGCGCAACAACGACCGCGAGCGTTGTCGCCACACTGACCACGACGTTGATGGTCTGGGTGCGATTCTGTCCCAATCCTCCGCTGCGCGATGCGTCGACAAAATTGGCGAGGGCATCCCATGCAGGATAAGCCACGAGCAAAACCGCCGCCGCCACCCCGGAATTCTGTCCCACTGTAAAGGCAGCCGCCACCCAGACAGCCGAGACCGCCGTCCGTGCGAAGTAATAGAGCTTGAGCCATTGTTTCTGGCTGGCGCGGGAAAGATCGCTATTGTGAACCGTCATTGGATGTCCTTTCGACTAGTAGGTAGGGCTCTCGACGAACGTCGCAGAGCCGTTACGGCTATGGTTAGTTGAGATCTTAGGATTGTATCTGGAGGGAACGCGGAGCGAGCCGCTCCAGGAGCGGGCGTGTCACGACGGCGAATATCTTCGGATCGCCATAGGCCCGTGCCGAAAGCATCGCGCCGTGGACAGTCGCCATGAACGCTTCAGCCTCGGCACGAGGGGTACTCATCAGTTGAAATCGGCCGAGCCGCGCACCGCGCTCCAGCACGGATGTCAGCCAAGCCGACAGGGAGCGGAAATGCGCCCGGACCTCAAGGCCAACTTCCTCGGGCAGCACGGGGAGTTCGCTTGCCAACAGCGCGCAGATACAAAACGGAGCGCTGGCATCCGCGATGCAGACTTCCCAATAGCCAGCGTAGTCCTGAAGCTGTTCGAGCGGATCGGAGACCTGAAGTTCGAGATTCGCCATCCCCGCTTCAGCTTCTTCCCGATACCGCGCAACCAGCGTTCGGACCAGATCGACCTTGCTTGGGAAATGGTGATGGATGCTCGCCTTACGAATCCCGACCACATCAGCGATGTCGGCATAACTGAAACCGTTGTAGCCGCCAGCGACGATCAGAGAACGCGCACAAGCCAGGATGTCGTCGGAGGTAGTAGACGCGTTGCCCATGCCCTTACCTACCTTCTGGTAGGATGGCAGTCAAGCCCTCTTGCAACGCAACGACCAAAGAGAGAGCAGTAGCGTGGAATTGGGTGGCTATGGCGTAGACGTTAGTCGATGTTCCTTGTGTCTCGGCCGCGATCAATTCAAAAAAGCGTCCGGTGTTTGTCGATCGAAGTAGCCGTCCCACTTCGACGAGAAGGCAACACCCTCCGGCCGACCGGACCACGGCTAATCGCCGCGCGGATCTGGGCGTTTGCACCGACCGCGCTATCTCCCCATCGTTAGCCCTTGCTCTATCGCTGGTTGAGATCGGGAGGTTTCCATGGATCGGCGACTATTTTTGACAGGAATGTTTGGCATTGCCGGGGCCGCGGCCCTTGCAAGCACAGTTCGGCCAATCAACGCAGTGGCCGGCGTTCCAACTGCCAGAAGCGGCATTCTCGATGAACTCGAGGCGCCGGATGTCGAGACCTTCGACGACGACGAAACTCAAGCAGAGTTGCAACCAGTCTATCATCGCCGGTGGCACCGGCCGCGTCGGCGCCGCCGGCGCGCTTGGAGAAGGGTATGTCGCGTTTACTGGCGAAACGGCTATCGGCGCAGACGGTGCTTCCGCAGGCGCGTCTGGGTCTGGTTTCGATTCTAGCAACTGGCCGGCTTGAACCCTGGCCATCGCGGCCGGGGTTTTCGCCTCAGGCGACCGTTAGCGCCCTTAGAGAGTTTGTCTGACGGCGCGCCGGAGGAGGCTGACGGTGTTTGCAGGTTTCAGAGCCACCAGCTTGCGACTGGACTATACGACCATTTTCGCAAGGGTCGGTGGCACCGGTCCGCCGCTGCTGCTTCTTCACGGTTTTCCAGAGACGCATCTGATGTGGAGGGATATCGCCGCAGCCTTGGCGCCCCGCTTCACGGTGGTCGCCGCCGACCTTCGAGGCTATGGCCAAAGCGGATGCCCGGTTTCCTCTGCCGATCATAGCCAATACGCCAAGCGCGCCATGGCCGGCGACATGGTTCAAGCCATGAAGCAGCTGGGGTTTGAGCGGTTCATGGTTGCCGGGCATGATCGCGGCGGGCGGGTTGCCTATCGCCTGGCGCTCGACCATCCCGACAAAGTGCTCAAAATCGCCGTCCTCGACATCGTCCCCACCGCCGCAACATGGGATCGGGCGGATGCCAGGCTGGCGCTCGGCTTCTGGCCCTGGAGCCTGCTTGCCCAGCCGGAGCCCCTGCCGGAACGTCTGATCGGCGCGGCTCCCGATGCAGTCGTCGACGATGCAATAACGCAATGGGGATCGTCGACGAAAATGGGCTCCAAAGAGGTCAGGGACGCCTATGTTGATGCGCTTCGCGATCCCGCGCATATTCATGCGATCTGCGAAGAGTATCGCGCCGCTGCGACGATCGATCGTGAACATGACGCGCTGAACCAGGCAAACGGTCGTCGCATCGAGTGCCCGCTAATGGCGCTATGGAGTGGCGAAGGCGCCCTGGAGAACTGGTATGCGCAAGAAGGCGGGCCGCTGGCTATCTGGAGGAAATGGGCTGACAGAGTGGAAGGACGCGCTGTCCAAGGCGGGCACTTTTTCCCAGAAGAGCACCCCGACACGATAGCAGCGGTTCTCTCGGAATTCTTCGAGGACAAATAGGACGGTCAGGACAGAGGGTTGTAGAGGTCACATGCTTCAGTTACGCGGAACCTCGGGAGTGCTTCGCGGCCCCAGGTCGAGCATCCTCCGATATTCGTCTGTCCGGCATCAACGTGCTTGATAAGAGAATGAAGCCGATCTCCATGGCCACGCCTGTGATATGCAGCCTGATGTTTGTCGGAAGTTGTGCATCGCCTTTGCCTGCATCCTTTGATGCTGCGAAATACGACAAGATGAGTTGCGTCGAGCTCAACGTGGCGATCGGCACGGTCGCTGACGAGATGTCGGCAACAGCCATCGCTCGCGGCAAAGTCGTCCACACCAACATTCCGGATTGGCTGTGGGGAGGGCAGCGTGTCGCCTCGACCGTCGCTGCCCGCCAGAGCGCGAAGATCGAGCGCTTGCGGCAGCAGGAGGCTGCGATTGTGGCGGCGAGACGAAGCAGGTGCTGATTGCGTCACTGAAGTGGGTCTTCAGCCCGCCACACCGGACTGATGCGCAGCGATCGCGCCGAGGAATATCTCGCCGAAATCCTTGAGCTTGGCGGCGCCGACGCCGTTGACCGCGGCGAAGGCGTCCAGATCACGCGGGCAGCGTTCGGCCATATCGATCAGCGTACGATCCGAAAAGATCACGAAGGCCGGCACTTGGCGTTCCCGGGCAAGACGCAGCCGTACCCCCTTGAGCGCGGCCAGCAGTGCCGAATCCAGACCTTCCGTGCCTGCTGCGGTATCCTCAGGACGTATCTTGCCTCGCGATGACTGGCGCGCATCCACGCGATACCGGAACGAGGCCTCGCCCCGGGCCAGCGCACGGCCCTTTTCGGCAATGACGAGGCCGCCATGGCCGGCTGAGTCCAATGTCAGGAACCCTCCCGCGACGAGTTGGCGGAGCAGCGACATCAAGAGATTCTTCTTATGCGCCACACCGGTGCCGAAGCTGGCAAGCCTGTGGTGGTTCCTGGCCAGGACCTTCTCGGTCTCATGGCCGAGCAGGACATCGACGACATGGGCGGCACCAAAGCGCTCGCCGGTCTGTGCGATCGCCGCCAGGATGATCCGCGCCTCGGCGTCGCCATCCGCATGCGGCGCCTGGTCGAGGCAGTTGTCGCAATTGCCGCAAGGCGAAGCACTTTCGCCGAAATAGCCAAGCAGGATCTGGCGGCGGCACTGCGCCGTCTCGCAATAGCCCATCAACGTATCGAGCCGGCCATGCGCGCGCCTCTTGTGCTCCGCCGGTGCGCCCTCGTCGTCGATGAAAAGCCGGCGCATACGGATGTCGCCGAGACCGAAGAGCATATGCGCCTCGGCCGCCCGCCCGTCGCGGCCCGCCCGCCCGATTTCCTGATAGTAGGCTTCCAAGCTGCCCGGCAGGTCGGTGTGGAAGACATAGGCGACGTCCGGCTTGTCGATCCCCATGCCGAAGGCGATGGTCGCCACCATCACCACCCCGGACAAGGTCATGAAAGCGTTTTGATGCGCTTCACGCGCGTCCTTGCTCATGCCGGCATGATAGGCGAGCGCGCGTACGCCGTTCCGCTCGAGGAACGCCGCCATCTCTTCGGTCTTTTTGCGCGACAGGCAATAGACGATCCCGCTTCGGCCGGCATGGCGCTGCACGAAATTCAGCAATTGGCGCTTGCTGTCCTGCTTGGGCTCGATGCTTAGCTTGATGTTCGGTCGGTCGAAGCCGAGCACCACGGTATCGATGCGCCCGTCGAACAGTTGCGCGGCAATGTCGGTGCGCGTCGTCTCGTCCGCAGTCGCCGTCAGCGCAATGATCGGCACATCGGGGAAGATGCCGCGCAGCCGCGACAATTCTTCGTATTCGCGCCGGAACACCGGTCCCCATTGCGAGATGCAATGTGCCTCGTCGATGGCGATCAGCCGGACATCGAGCTTGGTCAACGCCTCGAGCATCCGCGGGGTCATCAGCCGCTCCGGCGCAAGATAGAGCAGCCGTGTCTGCCCTGCCGCGACGCGGCGCCATGCAGCGACATTGGCATCGCGGTCGAGCGAGGAATTGATCGTATCGGCCGCCACACCGGCAAGGCGCAATGCGGCGACCTGGTCCTGCATCAGCGCTACCAGCGGCGAAACGACAATGGTGAGCCCGCCCAGCACCAGCGCCGGGACCTGGTAGCAGAGCGATTTGCCCGCACCCGTCGGCATGACGGCCAGTACATGATGCCCGGCCAGCAGCGCCTCCATCACGGCCGCCTGGCCGAGACGAAAATCATCGAAGCCGAAGACATCCTTCAGGACGCGCCGCTTGGAATCCTCTGCCGGGATGCTCGCCGCAATCTGCATTACAGAACTTTCGGGGATACGACCTGCCGAAATTCCCCGGCGAATCGCCGGGTGATTGCCTGGACAGCAGATTCGAACATTTATTGACCCCTCTGGTCCTGTCCTCGGCACCGCCTGAAGCGAACTTCTCTCTCATTGGCCGATATCAGACCGTCGTTCCAGCCCCTATTCGCCTTAGCTGTGAATATCGCGCCGCCTCGGAGCGGTTAATCCTATCTTCACCATCATTCGGCAGGTTCAGGTTCTGCGGTGATGTTTGAGTACCGCGGCGCCACAAGCGCCCAGGCAACACGCCCGCGTCTCTCCGGAGGCGCGGGTTTTTCGTTCCGAGAACTGACAGCCTGATCTTCGGGCCCGCAGCTCAGTCGAGGAAATCGGCGCGGGGCGGCGTAAAGTTGTCGACCAGTCGTCCCGCCTCCAGTGCCTTGACGCCATGGACCAGGTTGGAAGGAACGATGAAGCTGCTTCCGGTTTCCAAGATCTCGGTCCTGCCGTCGATGGTGACCTCGAAGCGGCCTTCGGCGACGTAGCTCGCCTGGACATGCGGATGCGAATGCAGCGCGCCGACGCCGCCCTTGTCGAAGGCGAACTCGACCATCATCAGTTCGTCCGTGTGCAGGAGCACGCGCCTGCGGTTGCCATCCGGCGTCGGCGTCCACGCACCCTCGCCGGCATGCGAGAAGATCTTGGTTCCGGTCATCGCCAAACTCTCATCTTTGTTGTTCATCGCGCCAGCCAGCCACCGTCCACCGGCATCACCGCGCCGTGCATATAGTTCGACGCCGGCGCCAGCAGGAAGACGGCTGCGTCGCCGATGTCTTCCGGCGCGCCCCAGCGCCCGGCCGGAATGCGCGCCAGGATCGAAGCGCTGCGGTCGGGATCGGCACGCAGCGCCTCGGTGTTGTTGGTCTCGATATAGCCTGGCGCAATGCCGTTGACGTTGATGCCCTTTGCCGCCCATTCGCAGGCGAGCAGTCGGGTGATGCCGAGCACGCCATGTTTGGAGGCGGTGTAGGAGGCGACGCGGATGCCACCCTGAAAACTCAGCACCGAAGCGATGTTGACGATCTTGCCACGCCGTCCCGGGTCGGCAAGCACGCGCCTGGCAAAACTCTGGCTGAGGAAGAACACCGTCTTGAGGTTGACGCCGATGACGTCGTCCCAGTCGGCTTCGGTCAAGTCGACCGCATCGGCACGCCGGATGATGCCGGCATTGTTGACCAGGCCGTCGAGCGGCCCCGTATCGTCCCAGACGCGGTCAAGCATCGCCTGGGCGGCGGCATCATCGCCAAGGTCCCAGCGGACCGCCTCGAAGCGTCCGCCGGCCGCCGCAATCTTCTCCGCCGTCTCGTCCATCGCCGAGCGACCGACGCCGACGACCGCGCCGCCGGCACGCGCGATCGACACGGCGATGCCCTGGCCGATGCCGGTATTGGCGCCGGTGACGAGGATACGCTTGCCGGCAAGGCTGAAGGCCGAGAGGTCGCTCACTTGAGCTCCTCCATCGCCACCAGGTCGACATCGGTATAGTCGAGATTGTCGCCGGCCATCGCCCAGATGAAGGCGTAGTTCGAGGTGCCGGCGCCCGAATGGATCGACCATCCCGGCGACAGCACCGCCTCCTCGTTGCGCACGACGAGATGACGCGTTTCGTCCGGTTCGCCCATGAAGTGAAACACCCGCGCCGTCTCCGGCAGGTCGAAATAGAGATAGGCCTCCATGCGCCGGTCATGCACATGGCACGGCATGGTGTTCCAGACCGAACCGGGGGCAAGCTGGGTCATGCCGACGACCAGCTGACAGGTCTTCACGCCGTCGGCATGGATGAACTGAAAGATCGAGCGCTCGTTGGAGGTCGCCTGGCTGCCGAGATCGAGCCGCTTGGCATCGCCGATGCGGATCAGCCGGTTGGGATGGCTCTGATGCGCCGGCGCGCTGAGCAGGTAGAACTTAGCCGGCTCAGCCGGATTGGTGGCAGCGAACGACACCTCATCGGTGCCCATGCCTAGATAGAGCATGTCGCGCGCCTGCAGCTCGTAGGATTGGCCGCTGGCTTTCACGACGCCTGCACCGGCGATGTTGACGATGATCATCTCGCGGCGGTCGAGAAAATTCTTGGTCCCGGTTGGCTTGATCGCCTGCAGCGGCAGCGGCGCGCCGGCGGGCATGGCACCGCCGACGATCATGCGGTCGTAATGGGTGTAGGTCAGGCCGATACGGCCTGGCTGGAACAAGTCCTCGATCAGAAAATTGTGACGCAGTTCGTCCGTGCCCATCGCCGCGGCAGAAACAGGATCGATGGCAAAGCGCGAGGTGAAATCCGTATGATTGTCAGTGTGATTCATTGCTGTCCCATGGAGCTGCCTCAATTGCTTATTCAGTTGCCGCGGCCTTGACCGAGTCGGCATAAAACACCTGACGCGCGTGCAGGCGTTCGCGATAGCGCTGCTGGCTGGCACCGAGATGCGCGCGCATCGCCTCCCGTGCCGCCTCGGCATCGCCTGCCGAGATGGCATTGAGGATCATCAGGTGTTCGCGCTGCAGGCCGCGCTGGTAGGCATCGGACTGCGCGAATTCGGTCGACCAGGGCGAGGTCACATCGCAAGGGATAGCGCGCCGGCCGAGCACATCGAGCATCTCGACATAGAACGGATTGTTGGTGGCGCTGGCGATTGCGCGGTGGAAGGCGAGGTCGGCCGGTCCCGTCGGCTCGCTGTTGAGGAGCAGCCGTTCGAACTCGAAGAAGGCCTCCTGGATCGCCGCTTCCTGTGCGGCGTTACGGCGGAGGGCAGCGAGCCCGGCGGATTCGATCTCGATGGCCAACCTGACTTCGAGCACGTTGAGGGCGATCGAATCCTTGCTGCCCATCTCTGCTGCCAGAGCACCGAACGCTGTCGAGATATGCTCGGTGACGAAGACGCCGGCGCCTTGGCGCGGTTCGACCAGGCCGTCCGCGGCGAGCTTGGCCAGCGCCTCGCGTATCACGGTGCGGCTGACCCCGAAGGTTTCAGTCAACTGGCCCTCGGTCGGCAGCTTTTGCCCAGGCTGGATCTCGCCCGCCTGCAACTGCTTGCGGATCGCCGCGACGACGGTTTCCGAAAGCTTCGGTCTTCGTTCGACGCGGAGCCCGACTGCGGTGTCCGATGCCATGTCGCACCCCTATTTGAAGACGCTCGGCAGCCATAGCGAAATGGCTGGAATGTAAGTGACGAGCGCCAGCACCACGAGGCCTGCGCCATAGAACGGCCAGATCGAGCGCATCGATTCCCAGACGGATATCTTGCCCACGGCACACGCCACGAACTGCACTGCGCCCACCGGCGGCGTGTTCAGCCCGATGCCGAAATTGAGGATCATGATGACGCCGAAATGCACCGGATCGACGCCGTAGGCCTGCGCCACGGGCAGGAAGATCGGCGTGCAAATGATGATCGTCGGCCCCATGTCCATGAACGTGCCGAGGAACAGCATCAAGAGGTTGAGCAGCAGAAGCACGACCAGCGGATCGTCCGAGATCGCGTTCATGGAGGCTATCAGCGCTGCCGGTACTTTCAGGAAGGCCATCAGCCACGAGAATGCCGCCGCCATGCCGATGATAAGCAGCACCATGGCCGTGGTGCGCACGGCGCCATGGGTGGCATGAACGAACCCTTCCCAGGTCATCTGCCGGTAAACGAAGACAGTCACGAGCAGCGCATAGATGACGGCGATACAGGAACTCTCGGTGGCCGTGAAGACGCCCGATCGTACGCCGCCGAAGATGATCGCGATCAGCAGCAGGCCGGGCACCGCGACGGCGAAAAGATGCGCGACCGCGGTGAAGCCCGGAAACGGCTCGGTCGGATAGCCGCGGGAGCGCGCCACGAAATAAGCGGTGACCATCAGTGACAGGGCCAGCAGCAGGCCCGGGATGATGCCGGCCGTGAACAGATCGGCGATGGAGATCTTTCCGCCTGCCGAGATCGCGTAGATGATCATGTTGTGCGACGGCGGCAGCAGCAGCGCGATCAGCGCCGCCATCGACGTGACGTTGACGGCGTAGTCCGCTCCATATCCACGCGCCTTCATCTGCGGGATCATCAGGCCGCCCACCGCGGCTGCCTCCGCCACCGCGGAGCCCGAAATGCCGCCGAATAGTGTAGCGGTCGCGATGTTGACCTGCCCGAGGCCGCCGCGCAAATGGCCGACGAGCGAGCCGGCGAAGGCAACGATCTTGCTGGCGATGCCGCCGCGCACCATCAAGTCGCCGGCGTAGATGAAAAACGGAATGGCCAGCAGCGAAAAGACGCTCATGCCGGAATTCAGGCGCTGGAAGACGATCAGCGGCGGCAGGCCCATATAGAGGACGGTGGCCAGGCTTGCGACGCCGAGGCAGAAAGCGATCGGCGTGCCGATAAGCATCAGCAGGGTGAAGACGCCGAAGAGAATCCACAGTTCCATGGCGTCAGACCTTCACGTTGGCGGTGTCGAGTTCGGCTGCGACTTCGGCCGGCGGCAATTCATCGAGGGCATCGTCGATCGGCGCGCCGGAGAGGCGAAGCACGATGCGCTCCAGCGTGAAGAGCACGATGAGCGCGCCTCCCGCGACAAGCGGGACATAGTCCCAGCCCCCCGATATGCCGAGTGACGGCAAGACAGAGCCCCAGGTCAATGCGACCAGCTGGCTGCCATACCAGATCATGCCGATGCCGAAGGCGAGCGCGACGAGGTCCGAAATCATCCGCAGCCAGCGCTTGCCGCCTTTTGGCAGCACGTAGAGCAGGACGTCGAAGCCGAGATGATAGTTCTCGCGCACGCCGACGGCAGCGCCGAGGAAAATGAACCAGCTCATCAGCATCACCGAGCCCGGCTCGGTCCAGCTCGGCGAACGATTCAGAACATAGCGGCCGAACACTTGCCAGGCGACGAAGGCGGTCATCAGCACCAGCCCGATGCCGGCGATCGACAGCGCCGCCGTGCTGACGCGCGACATCACTTGCGCGACGCCGGACAGGAGCGGTCTTGGTTTTAGGCTGGAAGTCACCGGTTTTCTCCGCAAGAGGACGGCGGCGCGGGATGTCCGCGCCGCCGCTTGATCACTGCACGGCCTTGATGGCTTCGACCATGGCCTTCAGCTTGTCGTCCTTGACGTGCTTCTCGTAGACCGGGCCCATCGCGTCGATGAAGGGCTGCTTATCCGGCGTCGTGATCTGCGAACCGGCCGCCTCGACCTTGGCGCGCGATTCCTTGACCTTGGCGGTCCACAGCTCGCGCTGCTTGGCGACGCTCTCCTTGGCGGCCGCTTTGAAGATCGCCTGGTCTTCCGGCGTCAGCTTGTCCCAGCTCGACTTCGCCATGACGAAGGCTTCCGGCACCATCGTGTGCTCGTCGAGCGAATAGTATTTGGCGACTTCCGCGTGCTTGGCGGTGTCGTAGCTCGGAAAATTGTTCTCCGCACCGTCGATCACCCCGGTCTCGATCGCCGAATACACCTCGCCATACGGCATCGGCGTCGCGTTGGCGCCGAGTGCCGCCACCATATCGACGAAGATGTCGGACTGGATGACGCGGAACTTCATGCCGGCCATGTCGGCTACAGTGTTGATCGGCTTCTTCGAATTGTAGAAGGAGCGCGAGCCGCCATCGTAAAAAGGCGAGCAGCACCAGCCCGACCTGGTCGAACGCCGCCGCGATCTGGTCGCCGATCGCCCCGTCCATGACCTTGTGCATATGGTCTTCCGAACGGAAGATGTAGGGCAGCGAGGGTACGGTGGTCTCCGGGATGAGCCCGTTGAACGGCGCCATCGAGACGCGGTTGAGATCGATCACGCCGGTGCGCACCTGCTCGATCGTGTCCTTTTCCTCGCCGAGTTGCGCGGAAGGATAGAGTTCGACCACATAGCGGCCGGCCGTGCGCTCTTTCACGAGCTCGCCGAAATATTTGACCGCCTCGACCGTCGGATAGCCGTCCGGGTGTGTGTCAGACGAGCGCAGGACCGTCTGGGCGCTTGCCGTTCCGGCCAGCAGTGCGGCGGCAAGTAGCGTAGCTCCCGCCCGTCTTGAAAAATGCAGCATTGGTTTCCTCCCGTTTGAACGATGGCGGCAAGCGCCGTTAGAGCCGGTACGCCTTTTTCGCGAGCGTATAGGCAAGTTCCTGCGCCAGCTCGTGCGCCTCGTCCTCGCCGAGCCGATGCTCGGCGACGAGACGCGCCAGATATGCGCAATCGACCCGGCGCGCCACATCATGGCGGGCCGGTATGGATGGAAAGGCGCGGGTGTCGTCGTTGAAACCGACGGTGTTGTAGAAACCGGCCGTTTCGGTGGTCATCTCGCGGAACCGGCGCATGCCTTCGGGGCTGTCGTGGAACCACCAGGCCGGCCCGAGCTTCAATGCCGGGTAGACACCGGCGAGCGGCGCCAGCTCGCGCGCATAGCTGGTCTCGTCGAGGGTGAAGAGAATGATGGTGAGATCGCGCACCAGCCCGACACAGTCGAGCAGCGGCTTCAACGCCGTCACATAATCGGTTCGAGTCGGGATATCGAAGCCTTTGTCCCTGCCGAACTTCTGAAAGACAGCCGGCGAATGATTGCGCCAGGAGCCGGGATGGATTTGCAGGACCAGCCCGTCGTCACGGCTCATCTTGGCCATCTCGGTCAGCATCTGGGCGCGAAACAGCTTTCGCTCGCGCTCGTCGTTCGAGCCCCGGCGGATGCGGTTGAACAGCTCCTCGGCGGCGGCATCCGAGAGATTGGCGGTTTCGGCCGTCGGATGGCCGTGATCGGAGGAAGTCGCGCCAAAGCTCTTGAAGAAGGCGCGCCGCTGGCGATGCGCATCGAGATAGCCGGCCCAATTGCCGGTGTCGCAGCCGGTGATCTCGCCAAGCCGGTCGAGATTGGCCGAAAAGCCTTCGAAGTCGGGATCGACGATCGCATCCGGCCGATAGGCGGTGACGACGCGGCCCTCCCAGCCGCTGTCGCGGATCATCTGGTGCCATCTGAGATCGTCGAGCGCGCCTTCGGTCGTCGCGATGACCTCAATGTTGAAGCGCTCGAACAGCGCTCGCGGGCGAAAATTCTCCCACTGCAGCAGCGTCGCGATCGTGTCGTAGTGGCGGTCGGCCGTCTTGGCATTCAGCGGCTCGTCGATACCAAACAGATGGGCGAGCACATGGTCGAACCACAGCCGGGTCGGCGTGCCGCGGAACAGGTAATAATGCTCGGCGAAGCGCCGCCAGATCGTTCTGCCGTCGGTTTCCACCGGCGAACCGTCACGCGTCGGCACGCCAAGCTCCTCAAGCCGAACACCCTGGCTGAACAGCATGCGGAAAATGTAGTGGTCCGGCACGATCAGCAACTGCGCCGGATCGGGAAACGCCTCGTTGAGCGCATACCAGCGCGGATCGGTGTGGCCGTGCGGGCTGACGATCGGCAGGTCCTTGACCGCGGCGTAGAGATCGCGGGCCAGCGAAAGCGGGGGCGCCTCGGCGGCAAACAGCAAATCTGGATCCGTCAATGCGGCCACGTAAATCCTCCCAATCCGGACATCGGTAGGGTTGGAAAGAAATAATGTCAACATACAAAAAATGGGTTGTTGTATGATGACTTTTCGTCGGCCATTGCCCATTGTGCGTGACGGCAACGGGTGATACGCCGCCTGCCAACAGTGACCCAGCAACCTCGATCAGACACGCCGCGCAATGACCAATAGACGCCTTTCCAACAGCACGCTGAAGGCACTGCCGGCTTCGGTCGCGGTTCCCCGCTACGACCGCGGCGCTATTGCGCCAGGCATCGTCCATCTCGGCGTCGGCGCGTTCCACCGCGCCCACCAGGCGGCCTATGTCGACGACTGTCTGGCGGCTGGAGAGACAGGCTGGGGCATTGTCGGCGTGTCCTTGCGCAGTCCAGACACGCGCGACGCACTGGCGCCGCAGGATGGCCTCTACACACTGGCGATCAGGAGCAGCGTCGAAGAAGAGCTGCGCGTCGTCGGTTCGATCCTGTCGCTGCTGGTGGCGCCGGAAGATCCGGCTGCGGTGCTCGCCGCTCTGACCGATCCGCTCACCCGTATCGTCACGCTGACGATCACCGAAAAGGCCTATCTGAGGGCAGCCGGCGGCGGACTGGACAATACCCACCCCGACATCGTCCATGATCTGGCTAACCCGCAAATGCCACGAACGGCGCATGGTTTCCTGACGGAGGCGCTGTCGCGCCGCCGTGCCACCGGCATCCAGCCTTTCACCGTGCTCTGCTGCGACAACCTTCCGGCCAATGGCGCCACGCTGCACCGCCTGCTGGTCGAATTCGCCGCACTGCGCGATGCCAGGCTCGCCACTTCAGGCGATGCCAGGCTCGCCGCACACATCGCCGGCGTCGCCTTTCCGTCGAGCATGGTCGACCGCATCGTGCCGGCGACCACGGATGCCGACCGGGCGCGTATCGCCGTAGAGCTCGGCGTCGAGGATGCCTGGCCGGTGATAACCGAGCCGTTCTGCCAATGGGTGGTCGAGGACGACTTTCCGGCCGGCAGGCCGGCCTGGGAAAAGTTCGGCGTCACTATGGTCGGCGACGTCGGGCCGTTCGAGGACATGAAGCTGCGGCTGCTCAACGGCTCGCATTCGGCAATCGCCTATCTCGGCCTGCTCAGCGGCTACGACACGGTCGACCGCGCCTTTGCCGATCCGGCGATCCGGCAATTCGTCGACGGACTGTGGGCCGAGGCGATCCCGACGCTGCCGCAGGACGCCGGGCTCGATACGGCCGGTTACACGGCCCAGCTCGCCGAACGTTACTCGAACACGGCGCTGGCCCATCGCACGGCGCAGATCGCCAATGACGGCAGCCAGAAACTGCCACAGCGCATCGTCGCCTCGGCCGTCGAGCGGCTGAGTGCCGGTGATCCCCCAGCCCATCTGATGCTGGTGGTGGCCGCCTGGATCGCCGCTTGCGAGGCGCGCGGCAAGACCTTGCCCGAAGCCCATTTCACCGACCCGATCGACACTCGGCTTACGGCGCTCGGCAGCCGGCCGGCTGATGAAGCTGTGACAGCGATGTTCGATCTCGCCGGCTTCGCCAGGGACCATTCCCAGCGCATGACACTGATTGATCTGACGACAGCCCATCTCGAGCGCCTGCGGCGGGGCGGGCCTGCCGCTGCCTTGGCGGCGCTTGGCATAGGGAGTGAGAAGCCATGAGACAGACTTGGCGCTGGTTCGGGCCCGACGACCCGGTGACGCTTGCCCATGTCCGTCAGGCCGGCGCCGTCGGCATCGTCAGCGCGCTGCATCACCTCAATGACGGCCGCGCCTGGCCGGCGGACGAGATCGCCAGGCGCAAGGCAGAGATCGAGGCAGCAGGCCTGACCTGGGACGTGGTCGAGAGCATCGTCGTCCACGAGGACATCAAGACCCGCAGTGGCGACTGGCGCACCCTGATCGACAATTATAAGGCCTCGATCCGCGCCGTCGCTGCCGCCGGCATCAACACCATCTGCTATAATTTCATGGCGATCACCGACTGGACGCGCACCGATCTCGACTATCCGATGCCGCATGGCGGCACGGCGCTGCGCTTCGATGTCGTCGAGCTCTGCGCCTATGACGTCTTCATCCTCGAGCGAAAACGGGCGGAGGCTGATCACCCGCCGGCCCGTGTCGAGGCGGCGCGTGTGCGGCTGCAAGGCATGAGCGAAAGCGACAAGGCGAGACTGGAGCTCAACCTGATCGGCTGGGTGCCGGCGCGCGAATTCATCTTCGATCGAGCGAGCTTCCGCCGCGCCCTCGACCTCTACAAGGACGTCTCTACCGAAGGACTGCGCGAAAACCTGTTTGCCTTCCTGCGCGAGATCGTGCCGGTTGCCGAAGAGGCCGGCGTCAGGATGGCGATCCACCCCGACGATCCGCCTTTTTCGTTGTTTGGCCTGCCGCGCATCGTTTCCAAGGCAGCCGATGCCCGCGCGCTGCTCGACGCCGTCGCTTCGCCGGCTAACGGACTGACACTGTGTACCGGCTCCTACGGCGCGAGCGCGCAGAACGATCTGCCGGCAATGGCGAAGGCTTTCGCCGAGAACATCCATTTCGCCCATCTGCGCAATGTCACCAAGGAGCCCGACGGCTCCTTCCACGAAGCCGAGCACCTCGACGGCGACACCGACATGGTGGCGATCGTGTCGGCGCTGATTGGCGAGGAGCGGCGGCGCAAGGCGGCAGGCAGGGCGGACTGGCAGATTCCGATGCGTCCGGACCATGGCCATGCCATTGTCGACGACATCGGCAAGAAGGTGAACCCCGGCTATTCCTGCATCGGCCGCCTGAAGGGCCTCGCCGAACTGCGCGGCGTCATGCGCGCCGTGGAAGCGCTGACGGTGTGAGCTATTTGCCTGACGGATCCAATACTTGCCGGGAAGAATAGTCGACGCCTTTAGAATTCCAGAACAGCCGCACGGCCTTGCCGACCAGATTTTCACTGGGAATAAACCCGACGCTGAATCGGCTGTCGGAGGAATCGTCCCGATTGTCGCCAAGTGCAAAATAGTGGCCTGCGGGCACGATCCACGAGTTCGTGTTGTCCCCGATGGATGAATCTGTCAGGTTGAGAACGGTGTAGGACGCGCCCTCTGGCAAAGTTTCACGTTGAAGTTTGACTGGATCGGGGAACTCTTCGGACGAAAAAGAGCCGATATCCTCGAGCCCCACCGCTACCTCGTTGATGTAAAGCATCCCGTCGATGATCTGGATCTTTTCGCCCGGAAAGCCGACGATCCGCTGGATGTAGTTCACGCTCGGATCGGGCGGGAACTTGAATGCCATCACATCTCCCCTTTTGGGTTCCGCGCCCAATAGGCGCCCGTCAAATGAGAGCACGTTGAAGGGCACGCTGTAGCGACTGTAGCCGTATGCGGATTTGGACACGAAGAGATAGTCGCCCTCCCGCAACGTCGGCGTCATGCTGCCAGACGAGATCGAAAACGATTGGAACACCAACGAGCGGATTACAAACGCAGCCACGATGGAGGCGTAAAACGCCAACACGAACACCGACACCCCTTGCGCATACCATTTGTCCGGCTTGAACCGATGCGCAAAGGGAACAACGAGCGTCGCCCGCAGGATCATCAAGCCGATACCTGAAAAGTTGCCCGCCGCCGCAAGATCCATGCCCGGCACCACCGGAATTCCGATGTAGCAAAGCGCGATGCTGACAGCACTGATCACAAACAGGCTTATGACAGCCAGTTTGCCAGCGCCAATCCATAGAAATCCGCCAAACGGGCCGCCAAGGGCCGACACCAGGGCCGTCGACCATCTGGATCGCGAGACTGTTTCTTGTTGCACTGTTTGTTCTGTCATCGGCCCCCCACGCCAAGGCAGCCTGACTGTTCACCAAATAAAAAAGCGAGGCAAGCCTCGCTTTCTCGACGCCGAACTGATCCTTCGCGTTAAGCCGGCAGGATGGCGCCTTCAAGCGTGGTGAGCTGGTTAAGGAACTGCTCGGCCTTGCTGCGGGTCTGGTCGTCCTTGGCGTCGGCGGCGTCTTCCCTCGCCTCCTGGATGCGGCGGGCAAGCTCGGCGCGGTCGATGTCGCCGACGGCCACAGCCGATTCCGCCAGCAGCGTGCAGCCGGCCGGAACGATGTCGGCAAAGCCGCCGAACACCACGTAGCGTTCTTCCTTGCCGGAAGCGGTCTTCAACGTGACGACGCCCGGCTTGATCGTGGTCATGACCGGTGCGTGATGCGCCATCACGGTCATTTCGCCCTCGGCGCCTGGGATGACGACGGATTCGACCTGCTCGGAAACCAAGAGGCGCTCCGGCGAGACCAGTTCGAACTTGAAAGCTTCAGGCATGATCAATTTAGCGAATAGGGAATAGTGAGTAGCGAGTAGTGAAGAAACTCGTCCGGCTCATAGACCCCTATTCGCTACTCCCTATTCGCTATTCGCTTTGGCTTACGCCGCTTCAGCCGCCAGGCGCTGTGCCTTCTCGACCGCTTCCTCGATGCCGCCGACCATGTAGAAGGCGGCCTCCGGCAGGTGGTCGTAATCGCCGTTGCAAAGGCCCTTGAAGCCCTTGATGGTGTCGGCGAGGTCGACCAACTTGCCCGGCGCGCCGGTGAACACTTCGGCGACGAAGAAGGGCTGCGACAGGAAGCGCTCGATCTTGCGGGCGCGGGCAACCGTCTGCTTGTCCTCTTCCGACAGCTCGTCCATGCCCAGGATGGCGATGATGTCCTGCAGCGACTTGTAACGCTGAAGGATCGACTGCACCTGGCGCGCGACCTGGTAGTGCTCCTCGCCGACAACCATCGGGTCGAGCATGCGCGAAGTCGAATCGAGCGGATCGACCGCCGGATAGATGCCCTTTTCCGAAATCGCGCGGTTGAGCACGGTCGTCGCGTCGAGGTGGGCGAACGAGGTTGCCGGCGCCGGGTCGGTCAAATCGTCGGCCGGCACATAGATCGCCTGCACCGAGGTGATCGAACCCTTGGTCGTCGTGGTGATACGCTCCTGCAGCGCGCCCATGTCGGTGGCCAGCGTCGGCTGGTAGCCCACGGCCGAAGGAATGCGGCCGAGCAGCGCCGACACTTCCGAGCCCGCCTGCGTGAAGCGGAAGATGTTGTCGACGAAGAACAGCACGTCCTGGCCCTGGTCGCGGAAGTATTCGGCAACCGTCAGGCCGGTCAGGCCGACGCGCGCGCGCGCGCCCGGCGGCTCGTTCATCTGGCCATAGACGAGCGCGGCCTTGGAGCCTTCGCCGCCGCCCTTCTTGTTGACGCCGGACTCGATGAATTCGTGATAGAGGTCGTTGCCTTCGCGGGTGCGCTCGCCGACGCCGGCGAACACCGAGAAGCCGCCATGCGCCTTGGCGACGTTGTTGATCAGTTCCTGGATCAGCACCGTCTTGCCGACGCCGGCGCCGCCGAACAGGCCGATCTTGCCGCCGCGGGCATAGGGGGCCAGCAGGTCGAGCACCTTGATGCCGGTGACCAGGATCTGCGCTTCCGTCGACTGCTCGACATAGGTCGGCGCCGGCTGGTGGATCGAGCGCATCTCGATGCCGTCGACCGGGCCTGCCTCGTCGACCGGCTCGCCGATGACGTTGATGATGCGACCGAGCATGCCAGGGCCGACCGGCACGGTGATCGGCGCGCCGGTGTCATAGACGTCCTGGCCGCGAACCAGACCTTCGGTGGAGTCCATGGCGATGCAGCGTACGGTGTTTTCGCCGAGATGCTGGGCCACTTCGAGCACCAGGCGATTGCCGACATTGATCGTCTCAATCGCGTTCAGGATCGCCGGCAGATGTTCGCCGAACTGCACGTCGACAACAGCGCCGATGACCTGGCGAACCTTGCCCGCCAAGCCGGTTTTCTTGATGGTAGCGGCCGGCGTATTCACGGCGGCGGCCTTGATTGCTGCCGCCTTCTTGGCCGGAGCGGCCTTTGCTGCCGCCGGAGCCTTTGCTGGTGCCGCGGCCTTAGGGGCTGCCGTCTTCGGGGTCGCTGCTTTCGCCATCGTCTTTACCCTTTTCGTCTCTTTGTTTCTCACACGCTTGAGGTCGATGACCTCCTTGGGAGCGTGCCTAGAGCGCCTCGGCGCCCGAAATGATTTCGATCAATTCCTTGGTGATCTGCGCCTGCCGCTGGCGGTTGTAGGTGATCGACAATTTGTTGATCATATCGCCGGCATTGCGCGTCGCATTGTCCATGGCGCTCATCTTGGCGCCCATCTCGCCGGCAGCATTCTCGAGCAGCGCGCGAAAAACCTGCACGGAGATGTTGCGCGGGATGAGATCGGAGAGGATTTCGCCCGGCTCCGGCTCGTATTCGTAGACGGCGCTGCCGCCATCCTTCACTTCCGCGGCAGCCGAAACCACGCCCGCCGGGATAATTTGCTGCGCCGTTGGGGTCTGGCTGATCACCGACTTGAACTGCGAATAGAACAGCGTGCAGATGTCGAAGCCGCCTTCGTTGAACAGATGGATCACCTTCTTGGCGATGGCATCGGCATTGACGAAGCCCAGCGTCTTGACCTCGCGCAGATCGACACGCTCGATGATCAGCGCCCCGTAGTCGCGGCGCAATATGTCGAACCCCTTCTTGCCGACGCAGATGATCTTGACCTGCTTGCCGTCGGCCAGAAGCTTGCGGATGTGGTCGCGGGCAAAGCGGGCGATCTGCGAATTGAAGCCGCCGCACAGGCCGCGTTCGGCCGTGCAGACGACAAGCAGATGCACGTCGTCCTTGCCGGTGCCGGTCATCAGCGCCGGGGCATCGCCGCCGCCGCCGATCGCCTGGGTGATGTTGGCCAGCACCGCGCCCATGCGCTCCGAATAGGGACGCGCCGCTTCCGCCGCTTCCTGCGCGCGGCGCAGCTTCGCCGCGGCGACCATCTGCATAGCCTTGGTGATCTTCTGCGTCGCCTTGACCGAGGCGATACGGTTACGAAGGTCTTTTAACGAAGGCATGCTTCAAACCTGATCCCGTCCGGCCCACTCAAGCAAAGGTCTTGGCGAAGGCGTCGATCTCTGCCTTCAGCCTGGCGCGCAGATCGTCGGACAGCGCCTTCTCCTTGCGGATGCCGTCGAGCACGTCCTTGCCGGTCGAGCGCATGTGCGACAACAGCCCCTGCTCGAACTTGCCGACCTGGTTGATCGCCAGCTTGTCGAGATAGCCGTTGACGCCGGCGAAGATCACCGCGACCTGCTCCTCGACCTTGAGCGGCGAGAATTGCGGCTGCTTCAAAAGCTCGGTCAGGCGCGAGCCGCGATTGAGCAGGCGCTGCGTGGCGGCGTCGAGATCGGAGCCGAACTGCGCGAAAGCAGCCATTTCGCGGTACTGCGCGAGCTCGCCCTTGATCGACCCGGCAACCTGCTTCATCGCCTTGATCTGCGCCGAAGAGCCGACGCGCGACACCGACAGACCGACATTGACCGCCGGACGGACGCCCTGGAAGAACAGATTGGTTTCCAGGAAGATCTGGCCGTCGGTGATCGAGATGACGTTGGTCGGGATATAGGCCGACACGTCGTTGGCCTGCGTCTCGATGATCGGCAGCGCCGTCAGCGACCCGCCGCCATTGTCGTCGTTGAGCTTGGCGGCGCGCTCGAGCAGGCGCGAGTGCAGGTAGAAAACGTCGCCCGGATAGGCCTCGCGGCCCGGAGGACGGCGCAGCAGCAGCGACATCTGGCGATAGGCGACGGCCTGCTTCGACAGATCGTCATAGCTGATCAGCGCGTGCATGCCGTTGTCGCGGAAATATTCGCCCATGGTGCAGGCGGTGAACGGCGCCAGGAACTGCATCGGCGCCGGATCAGACGCGGTCGCAGCGATGATGATCGAATAGTCGAGCGCGCCGCGCTCTTCCAGCACCTTGACGAACTGCGCCACGGTCGAGCGCTTCTGGCCGACGGCGACATAGACGCAGTACAGCTTTTCCTTCTCCGGGCCGTTGTCGTGCACCGATTTCTGGTTGAGCATGGTGTCGAGGATGATCGCGGTCTTGCCGGTCTGGCGGTCGCCGATGACCAGCTCGCGCTGGCCGCGGCCGACCGGGATCAGCGCGTCGATGGCCTTGAGGCCGGTCGACATCGGCTCGTTCACCGATTTGCGCGGGATGATGCCGGGCGCCTTGACGTCGACGCGCTTGCGTTCGGTGGCCTGGATCGGGCCCTTGCCGTCGATCGGGTTGCCGAGCGCATCGACGACGCGGCCGAGCAGGCCCATGCCGACAGGCGCGTCGACGATGGCGCCGGTGCGCTTGACGGTATCGCCTTCCTTGATGTCACGGTCGGCGCCGAAGATAACGACGCCGACATTGTCGGCTTCGAGGTTGAGCGCCATGCCGCGGATGCCGCCGGGGAACTCGACCATCTCGCCGGCCTGGACATTGTCGAGGCCATAGACGCGGGCGATGCCGTCACCGACGGACAGCACCTGGCCGACTTCGGAGACCTCGGCCTCCTTGCCGAAATTCTTGATCTGGTCTTTCAGAATTGCGGAAATTTCCGCGGCGCGGATGTCCATCAGCCGACCTCTTTCAGTGCAAGCTTGAGCGAATTGAGTTTGGTTTTGAGCGACGTATCGATCTGGCGCGAGCCGATCCTGACCACCAGCCCGCCGAGCAGCGACGGATCGACGGTGACGGTGATCGCCACATCCTTGCCGGCGACGCTTTTCAGCGCCGCTTTCAGCTCGGTTTCCTGGGCAGGCGTCAGCGCATGCGCCGAGGTGACCTCGGCGGCGGTCTCGCCGCGGTGTTCGGCGGCGATCTGGCGGAACGCCTTGATCATTCCTGGCACGGCGAAAAGCCGGCGGTTCTGGGCAACGACGCGCAGGAAATTGCCAGTGAGGCCCGTGATCCCCGCTCTGTCGGCGATCGCGGCGATCGCCTTGGCCTGGTCTTCGCTGGAGAAAACCGGGCTCCTGATCAGCCGCGAAAGGTCAGCGCTGCCTTCGAGCATCGCTTCGAAACTGTTGAGGTCGGTCTCGACGCTGGCCACCGAATTGGCCTGCAGCGCGAGTTCGAACAGCGAACCCGCATAGCGTTCTGCGACACCTGAGATTGGCGATGACGATTGGGCCACGGACCGTCTTTTCTCTTGTCTGACAGGCCGCAGATTGTTGGCGCGAGCAAAAACTCTGGCTAAATCTTTGACCTTACTGCATTTTTCCAAGCACGGAGGCGCGGCTTCCGCTATCCCCGGTCGAAAGTCGATTGCCGTCTAGCACAGGCATTTTCAGACCGCAATGCGTCGTCCGGCATGGTTTTCAGGCACTATTGTCGCATCCGCTCGCCGAGTTCAGCAACCAACCCCGGATTGCTCTGTGATTCAGGGCAAAAAGCCGAAGGCGAACGCGAGCGGCAGCGCCGCCAGCACCAGCTCGACGACGATGGATGCCCAGTTGAACGGCGTATTGGCGCCGTCCGACATCATCGACAGCAGCCGGCCGAAGGCGGTGAATAGCCAGGAGAAGCCGAGCGCCATGTAGAGCAGCGGCTGCGCCAAGAGGATGCAGCACAGGCTGACGCCGAGATAGAAGCCCGACATCCGGCCGCGCCCCTCGGCGATCGCCGCTGCCTTCTCCGGTCTGACCTGCAGCCGCAGGATGCGGAACGCCAGCTGTGGAGCCAGGAATAGCAACAGGCCGAGCAATAGAGTCGCGACCGCGCTCGACCATGCCAGCCACTCGCCCTGGCTCATCGGCCATGGAAACGCAAATTCCATCCTTGTCCCCTCGTAAATGGATATTCAAAATTTCGGGCATTCTAGCGAAGCAACTGACATGCGCCAGATGGGCCGTCGGCAATTTGCAGGGCGCGTCAGCTCAACGCGAGCGCGACCGTTGTCTCGACCGGGCTAACAGGACGTTAAACAATGGGCTGTTTTTTTCTGCACAATTCCTATATTGTGACTACATGAGACCACAAGGGGTTCCGCGCATGAAGACGATGCAACTGCGAGAGGCAAAGGCCAGTCTTTCCGCGCTCGTGGAGGCCGCTGAGAACGGTGAGCCCACGGTTATCACCAAGCACGGCAAGCCCGCAGTCATGGTGGTGCCAATCGGTGAGGGACGGAAACTTTATCCGCAGAACAGCCAAAAAGACTTCGTGGATTTCCTGCTTCGGTATCCAGGCGGCATCGAGCTTGAGCGAAACGAATCGCCGTCGCGGGAAGTGGAGTTTTGACCGGCTATCTGCTTGATACGTCTTTTCTCTCGGCATTTGCACCTGGTCGGCCTCTGCTTCCGTCACACGTGCAGAACTGGGTTGCCGTACAAGGAGAACGCGGCTCTTGGCAGCTCTCGTCGATCGTCATCTTGGAGGTGGAACGAGGAATCGCGAAACTGAAGCGGGCGGGCGGGCATATGAAGGCGGACCGCATCAATGAGTGGTTCGAAAGGTTGCTTCTAGAGTTCAACCAGCGCATCCTTCCCATCGATTTAGCAATCGCGCGAGAAGCAGGAAAACTGGAAGACGCCACTATCGCCAGAGGCGCCAATCCGGGTCTGGCGGACATTCTGATCGCAGCTACCGCCCGTTTGCACGGCCTGTCAGTTTTGACGGCCAACACCCGGCATTTTGCGATTCTCGATGTGCCTTACCTGAACCCATTCACCGAACGCGTCTCGAAAGGGTAATTCGACACCTTACAAAAAGCTTTGCGGGTCGATATCGACCTGGACCCGCACCGAGGCCCTTATCTTCGGTCCCTCGGCCAGCATGGTGCGGATGAACCCTTGCATGTCGGCGCGCCGCTCGCCCTGGATCAGCAGGCGAAAGCGATGGCGCCCGCCGATCAATGACAGCGGCGCCTCGGCCGGGCCGAGCACGAACAGGTCGGTGGCTTGCGGCGCGGCACGGCGCAGGCCGCGGGCGTGCCCTTGGGCTTCCGCCCGGGTCGCGCCGCTGACGATGACGCCGGCGAGCCGGCCGAAGGGCGGCAGCCCAGCCCGCTCGCGTTCGGCGATCTCGCGCTCGTAGAAGGCCTCGGCATCGCCGGAGACGATCGCCCGCATCACCGGGTGGTCGGGTTGGAAGGTCTGCAGCAGGCCAAGGCTCTTCTTGCCCGTACGGCCGGCGCGGCCGGTCACCTGGCTGAGCAGTTGGAAGGTGCGCTCCGCGGCGCGTGGGTCGCCATTGGCCAGGCCGAGATCGGCATCGACGACACCGACGAGCGTCATGTTGGGGAAATTGTGGCCCTTGGCGACGAGTTGCGTGCCGATGACGATGTCGGCCTCGCCATTGGCTATGGCTTCGAGCTCGAGCCGCAGCCGCCGCACGCCGCCCATCAGGTCGGACGACAGTACGATGGTGCGGGCATCAGGGAAATGCGCGACGACCTCCTCGGCGATGCGCTCTACGCCCGGCCCGCAGGCGACCAGATGATCGAGCGTGCCACATTCCGGGCAGGCCTCGGGCCGGCGTTCATTGTGCCCGCAATGGTGGCAGACGAGCTGACCGCGAAAGCGGTGCTCGACCAGCCAGGCCGAGCAGACCGGACAGCCGAAGCGGTGGCCACAGACCCGGCAGAGCGTCAGCGGCGCATAGCCGCGCCGGTTGAGAAACAGCAGCGACTGTTCCTTTCTTTCCAGCGTCTGCCGTATATGGCCGAGCAGTACAGGCGACAGGAAGCCGCCGCGTGCAGGCGGCGCACGGCGCATGTCGATCGTCTTGAGATCGGGAAGTGCCGCCTCGGCAAAGCGCGCCGAAAGCACCGCCCTGCTGTAGCGGCCCTGGCTGGCATTGACCCGGCTTTCGACCGACGGTGTCGCCGAGGCGAGCACGACCGGAAACCCGCCGATATGGCCGCGCACCACGGCCATGTCGCGCGCGTTGTAAAAGACGCGATCCTCCTGCTTGTAGGCGGGGTCGTGCTCTTCGTCGACGACGATCAGCCCAAGCTCCCTGAACGGCAGGAACAGCGCCGAGCGCGCGCCTGCGACCACCCGCACGCCGCCTTCCGCCACCTGCCGCCAGACCTTTTCGCGCATTCTTGGCGGCAGGTCCGAGTGCCACTCAGCCGGCTTGGCGCCGAACCGCTCCTGAAAGCGCTCGAGGAAGGCGTGGGTCAGCGCGATTTCCGGCAGCAGGATCAACACTTGCGTGCCGCGATCGAGCGCGGCCGCAACCGCCTCGAAATAGACCTCCGTCTTGCCGGATCCGGTTACACCGTCGAGCAGGGTGACGCCGAATATGCCGGCCGCGACATTGGCGCGCAGCATCTCGGCGGCATCGCTCTGGTCGGGCATCAGTGCCGGCACGGCGTAGCCGGGATCGGGTGCTGCGACCACCGGCCGCGGCGGGATCATCACCGTCTCGAATACCCCCTGCGCCCTCAGCCCGTCCACCACCGTCGACGACACGCCTGCCGCATGCGCCAGGCCCGACCGCGTCCAGGCGAGCCCACCTTCGGCCGTTTCCAGCACGCGCGTCCTCGCCTCCGTCATCCGGTCGGGCTTGGCGAAGGTGCGCTGCAGCCCTTCGATCCACGGCTCCGGATCGAACGCCTCCGGCGCCCTGAGCAGCATGCGCGCCACCATGCCGGGCGGCGACAGCGTGTACTGCGCCACCCAATCGACAAAACGCCGCATCGCGCGGTCGATCGGCGGGCAGTCGAAAACCTGCTCGATCGGCCGCAATTTCTTCGCGTCGACCTTTTCGACGGCGCCGTCCCAGACGATGCCGGCGACCTGGCGGGGCCCAAGCGGAACGCGCACGATCGAGCCCGGCACCACGCGCATGCCAGCCGGCACAGCATAGGTGTAGGGGCGCTCAGCAGGCATTGGGACCAGCACCGGTGCGGCCGCGACAAAGGGCGAATCTTCGATCATGAGGCGTGACCTTGCCCCGACTTTGGTCTAGATCAAAGTCCGACCCCGAATGTGCATGACCTGCACATGAAAAATCTTCAGGAGACCGCCATGAAATTTTTTGTCGACACCGCCGATGTCAAGGAAATCCGTGAGCTGAACGATTTGGGGCTGCTCGACGGCGTAACCACCAATCCGTCGCTGATCCTGAAATCGGGCGGCAAGATCGCCGACGTCACCAGAGAGATCTGCGAGATCGTCAAGGGACCGGTCTCAGCCGAAGTCGTTGCCACCGAGTACAAGGATATGATGGCGGAGGCCAAGATCCTGGCCAGGATCGCCGACAATGTCTGCATCAAGGTGCCGCTGACGCTCGACGGCCTGAGAGCCTGCAAGGACATCCGGTCGGACGGCCGCATGGTCAACGTCACGCTGTGCTTCTCGGCCACCCAGGCGCTGCTCGCCGCCAAGGCCGGCGCCTCCTTCATCTCGCCCTTCGTCGGCCGCATCGACGACAGCGGTTGGGACGGCATGGAACTGATTGCCGATATCCGCACCATCTACGACAATTATGATTTCCAGACCGAAATCCTGACCGCTTCTGTGCGCACGGTGAACCATGTCAAACAGGCGGCGCTGATCGGCGCCGACGTCATCACCGCCCCGCCGGCGACGCTCAAGGCGCTGGTCAAGCACCCGCTGACCGACAAGGGCCTGGAGCAGTTTCTCGCCGACTGGGCAAAGACCGGCCAGAAGATCGGCTGAAGCGAAATGTCCTACGTCGAACAAAAAAGGCCGAGCAATCGGCCTTTTGCTGACAGCGCAATCCGCCACAGACGGAGCGCTTCAATCCAGGATGGAAAGACCTAGCTTGCCGCCGGCTTGCCGTGCTTGATCAGATCTTGGGCGATCGACAGCCGCAGCACATCCGCCAGTTCGCGCGCCGCGCGGTTCTCGGCGTCGATCTGCGCCCGATACGACGCGAATTCCTGGCGCGGCCTATCGTATGAGGACGGGATAGAGCGCTTGCCCCTCGCTATGACCGTGCCGGTCTTGGCATCGCTCAGCACATAGTTGGCGGTCAGCGTCACTGTGCCGGCGGTCGGCTCGTCCTCGTCGGTCGTGACCTGCTCGATTGCCGCCGATTCGACGAGTTCGGAGACGCCGAGATCAAGCGAATAGACCGGCGAAGCAGGCTCGCCGGCGCCCTGGCCGAGCGCGAAGATCAGATTGTTGCGGACCTGCTGGGCGTAGCGGGTCTTGACCGGCTTGACCGAGATCGATGCCAGTTCGGCAGCAGCGCCGACCTGAGAGCCGGCGATCAGCGGCGCGCTTGAATAGAGCGGCCGCACCGTGCAGGCGGAAACCAGCGCCACCGAAGCGAGCAGCCCGTAGAGCATGATACGGCGCGGCGTCAGCTCCGCTTTTTTCGGATCAGGCAACAACATTGACGATCCTCTGCGGCACGATGATCACCTTGCGCGGTGCCTTACCTTCGAGCGCTTTCTGCACGAAGTCGAGAGCCAGAACCGCTTTTTCGACCGCACCTTGGTCCGCGTCGCGGGCAATTGTCAAATCGCCGCGCTTCTTGCCGTTGACCTGGACCGGCAGCACGATCTCGGCGTCGACGACAAGCGAGGGATCGTAGTCCGGCCAGGGCCGTTCGGCGACAAGGTCGGTGCCGCCGAGCGTCTGCCAGCACTCCTCGGCCAGATGCGGCATGACCGGCGCGATCAGGTGCACCAGGATCTCAACGGCTTCACGGCAGGCCGCTTGGAGCGCCGGACCGGCCTTGCCTTCGGCTGCCTCGTTGAGCGGTACGGTCAAGGCATTGGCGAGCTCATAGATACGGGCGATGGCACGGTTGAAGGCGAGCTTTTCAATATCCTCGCCGACAGACTTGAGGATCTTGTGCGCGGCCTTGGACACTGTTCCGGCCTCGCCGTCCTTCGCCGCCTCTGGCCGAACTCCGGCGAGCGAATCGGCAGCCGTCAACACCAGCCGCCAGATGCGCTGGATGAAGCGATGCGCGCCGGCCGCACCCTCGTCGGTCCATTCGACATCGCGTTCGGGCGGCGAGTCCGACAGCATGAACCAGCGCGCCGTATCGGCGCCGTAGCCGTCGGTGATCTCTTCCGGGCTAACGGTATTCTTCTTCGACTTCGACATTTTTTCGAGCGGACCGATCACCGCCTCTTCGCCAGTGGCGATTTCGAAGGCGCGGCGCTTGCCGTCGGCGTCCTCCAGCCTGACCTCGCTCGGCGCAAGCCAGCGGCCGTTCGAGGCGCCGCCAACCCGATAGGTCTCGTGCACCACCATGCCTTGCGTGAACAGGCCCCTGAACGGCTCGGCGAGATCGACATGGCCGGTCTCGCGCATGGCGCGGGTGAAGAAGCGCGAATAGAGCAGGTGCAAAATGGCGTGCTCGATGCCGCCAATATACTGGTCGACCGGCAGCCATTCAGTCGCGGCCTTGGGATCGGTCGGATCGTTGGCCCAGGGCGCGGTGAAGCGCGCGAAATACCACGACGAATCGACGAACGTGTCCATCGTGTCGGTTTCGCGCCGCGCATCCTTGCCGCAACGCGGGCATTTGACGTGCCGCCATGTCGAATGACGGTCGAGCGGATTGCCCGGCCGGTCGAACTCGATATCGTCAGGCAGCCTGACCGGCAGGTCGGCTTTCGGCACCGGCACAACGCCGCAATCCTCGCAATGGATCATCGGGATCGGGCAGCCCCAATAGCGCTGGCGCGAAATGCCCCAGTCGCGCAGGCGGAAATTCACCTTGCGCTCGGCCATCGGCCGGTTGCCGATGGTCTTCTGTTCGAGCAGCTTCGCCACCTCGTCGAATGCCTGATCCGGCTTCATGCCGTCGAGGAAGCGCGAATTGATCATCACGCCGTCGCCGACATAGGCCTCGTCGATGATCTGGAAGCTTCCTTGATTCTCGCCTTCCGGCATCACCACTGGAATGACCGGCAGGCCGTATTTGTTGGCGAAGTCGAGGTCGCGCTGGTCACCGGACGGGCAGCCGAAAACGGCGCCGGTGCCGTAGTCCATCAGCACGAAATTGGCGACGTAGACGGGCAGCGTCCACTTCTCGTCGAACGGATGGACGACGCGGATGCCGGTATCGAAGCCCTTCTTCTCGGCCGTCTCCAGGGCCGCCACCGACGTGCCCATGTGGCGGACCTCGTCGATGAACTTTGCCAGCGCCGGATTGTCTTCGGCCGCCTTTTTGGCCAGCGGATGGTCGGCCGCAATCGCCATGAAGGAGGCGCCGAAGATGGTGTCGGGCCTTGTCGTATAGACTTCGAGCTCATGCTCGCCGGCGACTGGCTTGGCCAGCGGCCAGCGGATCAGCAGGCCTTCAGAACGGCCGATCCAGTTCGCCTGCATCAGCTTCACTTTTTCCGGCCAATCGTCGAGCTGGTCGAGCGAATCCAGCAGATCCTGCGCATAGTCGGTGATCTTGAAGAACCATTGCGTCAGCTCGCGCTGTTCCACCAGCGCGCCCGAGCGCCAGCCGCGCCCGTCGATGACCTGCTCGTTGGCAAGCACCGTCATGTCCTCCGGATCCCAGTTGACCTTGGAGGATTTGCGCGTCACCAGGCCCTTCTCGACGAAATCGAGGAACAGCATCTGCTGGCGGTGGTAATAATCGACATCGCAGGTAGCGAACTCGCGTGCCCAATCGAGCGACAGGCCCATGACCTTGAGTTGCTCGCGCATGGCAGCGATGTTCTGATAGGTCCAGTCCTTGGGATGGACCTTGTTCTGCATTGCTGCGTTTTCGGCTGGCATGCCAAAGGCATCCCAGCCCATCGGGTGCAGCACGTTGAAACCCTTGGCCCGCTTGTAGCGTGCCACCACGTCGCCCATCGTATAGTTGCGGGTATGGCCGATATGGATGCGCCCCGACGGATATGGGAACATCTCCAGCACGTAGTATTTCGGGCGCGGGTCGTCGTTGTCGGCTTCGAACAGCTTCTTGGCGTCCCAGGCGTTCTGCCATTTGGGCTCTGACGCGCGCGGATTGTATCGTTCGGTTGCCATCGGGTGTTTTTCACTTAAAAGCATGCGCGAGCCGCCGGACAATGCCCGGGCGGCTCAGGAAATGTCGTCGCGGTGTTCACCATGGATTACCGGACCCGTCAACTGCGGCGATCCGGCGAAAAGCCAAACACAGGCAGGATATAGGCATGGCGAGCGCCGTCGAACAGCTTTTCACCGTCAAAGCAAGGATCGCCACTGCCGAGCGCGAGGCCGGGGCGGTGACGCTGGTTGCGGTCTCGAAAACCTTCGATGCCACCGATATCCGTCCGGTTATCGAGGCCGGCCAGCGCGTCTTCGGCGAGAACCGCGTCCAGGAGGCGCAAGCCAAGTGGCCGGCGCTGAAGGAAGCTTTCCCCGACATCGAGCTGCACCTGATCGGGCCGTTGCAATCGAACAAGGCAAAGGAAGCGGTGGCATTGTTCGACGTCATCGAAACCGTCGACCGTGAAAAGATCGCCGCCGAACTCGCCAAGGAAATCGCCAGGCGGGGCCGGTCACCAAGGCTGTATGTCCAGGTCAACACCGGCTCGGAGCCGCAAAAGGCCGGCATCGAGCCGCGCGAGGCCGTCGCCTTCGTGGCCCGCTGCCGCTCGGTTCACGCCCTCGCCATCGAAGGGCTGATGTGCATTCCGCCGGCGGACGAGAACCCCGGTCCGCATTTCGCGCTGCTAGAAAAGCTTGGGCTTGAGGCCGGCGTTGACAAGCTCTCTATGGGCATGTCCGGCGACTACGAAACGGCGATCGCCTTCGGCGCGACCAGTGTCAGGGTTGGATCGGCGATTTTCGGCGCCAGATGAGGCGCAGCCGGCCTTAGGCCACAGGCTGACGCTGACTATGCCAGCAATAGAAACGGAACGTTTCGTTCCTATATGGTTCGAGTTATCCCAAAGCCTCTGGAGCCACCATGCGTTACAATCAACTTGGAAATACGGGGATGTTCGTCTCCGAACTTTGCCTCGGTACGATGACATTCGGCGCGGCCGGCGAGAATGCCCAATGGGGCCTGATCGCCAGCCTCGACCAGGAGGGCGTCGACGAGATCGTCGCCCGCTCGCTCGCCGCCGGCGTCAATTTCTTCGACACGGCGGATGTCTATTCCTTCGGCGCCTCGGAACGGCTTCTCGGCCAGTCGCTGAGAAATCTCGGCGTCAATCGGCAGGACGTGATCATCGCCACCAAGGTTCACGGCGCCATGGGCGGCGGCCCGAACCAGCGCGGTTCTTCGCGCGGCCATATCATGGATTCGATCGAAGGTAGCCTCGAACGGCTGCAGCTGGACCATATCGATCTCTATCAGCTGCACGGCACCGACACGGTCACGCCGATAGACGAAACGCTGCGGGCGCTCGACGACCTGGTTGCCGCTGGCAAGGTCCGCTATGTCGGCGTCTCGAACTGGCAGGCCTGGCGCATCGCCAAGGCGTTGGGTATTGCCGAGCGCAAGGGCTTTGCCCGTTTCGAAACCGTCCAATCGTATTACTCGATCGCTGGCCGCGATCTCGAGCGCGAGATCGTGCCGCTGCTCAACGACGAGAAGCTCGGGCTGATGGTCTGGTCGCCGATGGCTGGCGGACTGCTCTCGGGCAAGTACGGACCCGGTGCCCCCGGCAATGGCGAAGGTCGCCGCGCCAGCTTCAATTTCCCGCCGGTCAATGAGGACCGTGCCTGGGCAGCGGTCGCCGTCATGCGCGAGATCGCCGCTAAGCACGGCGTCAGCGTCGCCACGGTGGCGCTCGGCTTTGTCCTGGCCAAACCGTTCGTGATGAGCGTCATCATCGGCGCCAGCCGCATGGACCAGCTGGAACAGAACCTTGCGGCAACCGAGTTGAAGCTCGATGCCGACGATCTTGCTCGTCTCGACGAAGTCAGCGCGCTCCCGCCCGAATATCCGGGCTGGATGCTCGAACGCCAGGCGGCGGGCCGCAGGCCGGCGCCGTTCACGCCAAAGAAGTAGTTCCTTGTCGACGTGACATTTCGGCAGCCAAATTCGGGAGCCAAGTGGCTCCCGAATGCCTTCCGCTTCAGCCCAGCCGCGCGGTTTCGGCCAGGAAATCTAAAATGGCCCGTACCCGCGCCGGCAAATGCTTGCCTTGGCCGACATAAACCGCATGGGTCAGTTCCTCGTCGCCGGGGTTGAACTCTTCCAGCAGCGGCAGCAGCCGGCCGGCGGCAATGTCGGCCTCCACGTGCCAGCGTGCCAGCCGGGCGATGCCCGCCCCTGAGAGCGCCATCAACCGCATCGCCTCGCCGTCGCTGACCAGCGTGTTTCCAACGATCGATATGGTGATCGGCTTGCCGGCCGCGTCGACAAAAGGCCAGCCCTCGACGTGGCGCACGAAGCAGAAGCCCATCCGGTTGTGACGATCGAGATCGGCGGGCGTCTTGGGTGTGCCACGCGCTTCGAGATACGATGGCGCGGCAACGACGACCACCCGGCTCTGCCCGAGCTTGCGCGCCACTAGCCGTGATTCGCCGAGCGGGCCGGCACGTATGGCGACGTCGGCGCGCTCCTCCATCAGGTCGATAACACTGTCGGTCAACACCAGATCGACCGAGATTTCGGGGTATCGTTCTAGAAAACGCGGCAAAAGCGGGATCAGCCGGTGCTGCCCGAAAGGCACGTAGCTATTGATCCGCAGCCGGCCACGCGGCGCGGCGCCCGCCGCTGCCTCGCGCTCGGCTACCGCCATGTCGGCCAGGATGCGCACGCCGCTGTCGAAGAAGGCCGCCCCTTCCGGTGTCAGTCGCAGCTTGCGCGTCGAGCGGATGACCAGCCGGGCGCCAAGACGCCCCTCCAGCCGCGCGATCAGCTTGCTAACCGCCGACGGGCTCATGCGCAGCGCACGTGCAGCGGCCGAAAAGCTGCCGGCCTCGACGACGCGGACGAACACTTCGATCTCGCCGGAGCGGTTGATGTCGGGCCTGGCCATTGGTGAATCTATTTCACAGGCAATGTGCCCTAGGCAAGGCTGGTTCACAGTTCGGTGCATCACGATCTTTCGGGCCGGGCGTGAGAGGACACGGCGCCCGTCGTCGAAACTGGCCGTCATCGAAGTGGGAACCGCCATGCCTCTTGCTCTCTACGCTCTTGCCGCCGGCGCCTTCGGTATTGGCGTCACCGAATTCGTCATCATGGGCCTGCTGCTCGACGTCAGCACCGATCTCGGCGTCTCGATCTCAGCTGCCGGCCAACTGATTTCCGGCTATGCGCTGGGCGTCGTCATCGGCGCGCCGCTGCTGACGATCGCCACCGGCCGGTGGCCGCGCAAGACCGTGCTTCTGGCGCTGATGGCAATCTTCACGCTAGGCAACCTCGCGTGCGCGCTGGCCCCAGACTACTGGACGCTGATGGGTGCGCGCGTGCTCACCGCCTTCGCCCACGGCACCTTCTTCGGCGTCGGCTCGGTCGTGGCGACCGAGCTGGTGGCGCCCAACAAGAAGGCATCGGCGATCGCCCTGATGTTCACCGGCCTGACCATCGCCAACATCCTCGGCGTCCCCTTCGGAACATGGCTCGGCCAGGCCTTCGGCTGGCGCGCGACCTTCTGGGCGGTGACCCTGGTCGGCATGGTCGCTTTCGCCATCATCCTGCTGCTGGTGCCGCGCGGCCAGACAGCGCCTGAGCAAAGCAATTTGCGCGCCGATCTCGCCGTGCTCGGCCGCACGCCCGTCCTGCTTGGCTTTGCCACCACCGTGCTCGGCTATGCCGGCGTCTTCGCCGTCTTCACCTACATCGCCCCGTTGCTGACCGAGATCACCGGTTTTGAGGAAGCAGCGGTGTCGCCGATCCTGCTGGTCTTCGGCGGCGGCCTCATCGCCGGCAACCTCGCTGGCGGCAAGTTCGCCGACCGCTGGCTGGTGCCTTCCGTTCTCGGCAGTCTCGTCGTGCTGGCGCTGGTGCTCGGCACCATGACCTTCGCCCTGCACAGCCAGGTTATGGCCGTCATCTATGTCGGCCTGCTCGGCGCCGCCGCCTTCGCCACTGTGGCGCCGCTGCAGATGTGGGTACTGGAAAAGGCACAAGGCGCCGGCCAGAGCCTCGCCTCGTCCTTCAACATCGCCGCCTTCAATCTCGGCAATGCGGCCGGCGCCTGGCTCGGCGGCGTGGTCATCGCCCATGGCCCCGGCCTCGGCGCCGTCACCTGGGTCGCGGCCCTGCTGCCGCTCTCGGCGCTTTCCGTGGCAGCGCTGGCGCTACGCCTCGATCGCCCAACGCTCGGTGAACCGGCACCCGCCCGCTCGTAGCAACTCGAAGAACCCTTGTACACCATAGGAGAAACAGATGGATTATCGAAATCTTGGCGCATCGGGCCTGAAAGTCCCGGCGCTCTCGTTCGGCGCTGGAACCTTCGGCGGGTCAGGGCCGCTGTTCGGCGCCTGGGGCAACAGCGATGCGACGGAAGCCCGGCGGCTGGTCGACATCTGCCTGGAGGCGGGCGTCAACCTGTTCGACACCGCCGACGTCTATTCGAATGGCGCTTCCGAACAGGTGCTCGGCGAAGCGATGAAGGGCCGCCGCGATGCCGTGCTGATCTCGACAAAGACCTCGCTGCCGATGGGCGACGGTCCCAACGACGCCGGCTCGTCCCGCTCGCGCCTCATCAAGGCCGTCGAGGACGCACTGAGGCGTCTTGGCACCGACTACATCGACCTGCTGCAGCTGCACGCGTTCGACGCCGCAACACCGATCGAGGAGGTGCTATCGACGCTGGATAGGCTCGTGCGCGCCGGAAAGCTGCGTTATGTCGGCGTTTCCAATTTTTCCGGCTGGCAAGTGATGAAGTCGCTCGGCCTGGCGGACAGATACGGCTATCCCCGATACGTCGCCCACCAGGTCTATTATTCCCTGGTCGGGCGCGATTATGAATGGGAGTTGATGCCGCTCGGCCTCGACCAGGGCGTCGGTGCGCTGGTGTGGAGCCCGCTCGGCTGGGGCCGCCTGACCGGCAAGATCCGCCGTGGCCAGAAGCTGCCCGAGAAAAGCCGGCTGCACGACACGGCAAGCTTCGGACCGCCCGTCGACGACGAGCATCTCTATCGGGTCGTCGACGCGCTTGATGTTGTCGCCGAGGAAACCGGCAAGACCATACCGCAGATCGCCATCAATTGGCTGCTGCAGCGGCCGACCGTCGCCTCCGTCATCATCGGCGCGCGCAACGAGGAGCAGTTGCGCCAGAATCTCGGCGCCGTCGGATGGTCGTTGACCCCGGATCAGATGAAAATCTTGGACACGGCAAGCGAGGTCACCGCACCCTACCCGTATTTTCCCTATCGCCGGCAGGAGGGTTTTGCCCGGCTGAACCCGCCCGCCGTCTGACGCTCCAAAAGCTGGGCGGCGGCTCCCAGGCTGCCGCCCGCGTGCTTTAATGCAGCACGAACTCGCCGTCGACCTTGCGCCATTCGTTCGGCGCGATCAGCTTCTGGTGCGTGTAGCTGACTGAATGCAGCGGGCCTTCGAGCTTGGCCTGCCAGAACTCGATGAAGCGGATAAGCACCGGAAATTTCGGGGCGATGTCGTAATCCTGCCAGATGAAGCTCTGCAGCAGATGCGGATGATCGGGAAAGTGATAAAGAATCTTGGCCGTGGTCAAGCCATAGCCCTTGAGCATCAGGTCCATTTCGGAATGGTCGCGCATTGCGGTCCCCTGGTTGATTCTCTTTCCTCCCAGCCTGAAATTGTGCACCCCATTTGCTTAATCGTCTATTGATATTTCTGCGGTCGAGCCAGATTTCTGCCGCAAAAACATGCGGTTAGCAGCCGTCTCGCTAGAGTGCTGACACCACCCGGGAAGGGACCTGCGGCATCCCGCCGCGCAAATCCAACGTCTAATGTTGCCGTCATCGCCGAACTGTTAATAATGCGCGCGAATTCGCGGCCGCAACGCTGCGATCCTGCCGGCAGTCAAGCCGGCGGTTTGGTTTCGGGAGGAAGGCGAAGAAATGTCCGATGTTCATGTCCATCGCGTCCAGCCGGCGTGGAAGAAGAACGCGCTGATCGACAATGACACCTACCTGAAATGGTACGCCGACAGCGTCAAGAGCCCGGACAAGTTCTGGGGCAAGCACGGCAGGCGCATCGACTGGTTCAAGCCGTACAGCAAGGTCAAGAACACGTCCTTCGACGGCAAGGTCTCAATCAAATGGTTCGAGGATGGCCAGACCAACGTTTCCTGGAACTGCATCGACCGGCATCTGAAGAAGCGCGGCGAACAGACCGCCATCATCTGGGAAGGCGACAATCCCTACGACGACAGGAAGATCACCTATAACGAGCTTTACGGACATGTCTGCCGCCTCGCCAATGTGATGAAGAAGCACGGCGTCAAGAAGGGCGACCGCGTCACCATCTACATGCCGATGATCCCGGAGGCCGCCTATGCGATGCTCGCCTGCACGCGCATCGGCGCCATTCATTCGGTGGTCTTCGGCGGCTTTTCGCCGGACGCGCTGGCCGGACGCATCGACGACTGCAAGTCGACCTTCCTCATCACCGCCGACGAAGGCCTGCGCGGCGGCAAGCCGATCCCCTTGAAGGAGAACACCGACAAGGCGATCGAGATCGCCGCCAAGGCCGGAACGAAAGTCGAAAAGGTCTTGGTAGTACGCCGCACCGGCGGCAAGACCGGCTGGGCCGCCGGGCGCGACGTCTGGTACCATGACGAGGTCGCGACGGTTAAGGCCGAATGCAAGCCCGAGAAGATGAACGCCGAGGATCCGCTGTTCATCCTCTACACGTCGGGCTCGACCGGCAAGCCGAAAGGCGTGCTGCACACCACCGCCGGCTATCTCGTCTATGTCTCGATGACCCACCAATATGTCTTCGACTATCACGACGGGGACGTCTACTGGTGCACCGCCGATGTCGGCTGGGTCACCGGCCACAGCTACATCGTCTACGGGCCGCTCGCCAACGGCGCCACCACGCTGATGTTCGAAGGCGTGCCGAATTACCCGTCGCAGTCGCGTTTCTGGGACGTGATCGACAAGCACAAGGTCAACATCTTTTACACCGCGCCGACGGCGCTGCGCGCGCTGATGGGCGCCGGCGACGCCCATGTCACCAAGACGTCGCGCAAGTCGCTGCGCGTGCTCGGCACCGTCGGCGAGCCAATCAATCCAGAAGCCTGGGAATGGTATTTCAACGTTGTCGGCAACGGCAAGGTGCCGATCGTCGATACCTGGTGGCAGACCGAGACCGGCGGCATCATGATCACGCCGGTTCCGGGCGCCACCCACCTCAAGGCGGGCTCGGCGACGCGGCCCTTCTTTGGCGTCAACCCGCAGCTGGTTGATGGTGACGGCAAGGTGCTGGAGGGTGAAGCCAGCGGCAATCTTTGTATTGCCGACTCATGGCCGGGCCAGATGCGCACCGTCTATGGCGATCACGACCGCTTCGTGCAGACCTATTTCTCGACCTACAAGGGCAGGTACTTCACCGGCGACGGCTGCCGCCGCGATGCTGACGGCTACTACTGGATCACCGGCCGCGTCGACGACGTCATCAACGTCTCCGGCCACCGCATGGGCACCGCCGAGGTCGAATCGGCGCTGGTTTCGCATGAGAAGGTCTCGGAAGCGGCCGTCGTCGGCTACCCGCACGATATCAAGGGCCAGGGCATCTACTGCTATGTCACGCTGATGGCCGGCGAGACGCCAAGCGAGGAATTGCGCCAGGAGCTCGTCGCCCATGTCCGCAAGGAGATCGGCGCCATCGCTTCGCCCGACAAGATCCAGTTCGCGCCCGGCCTGCCGAAGACCCGTTCCGGCAAGATCATGCGGCGCATTCTGCGCAAGATCGCCGAGGACGATTTTGCCGCGCTCGGCGACACCTCGACGCTGGCCGATCCGGCGGTCGTCGACGACCTGATCGCCAATCGGCAGAACAAGAAGAGCTGATGCAAGCCATATTGGGTGCCGTCACCGAGCTTTGGCGCTATCCCGCGAGCTCGCTCGCCGGCGAGCGCCAGCAGGCGATCTCGGTCGCCCGGCATACCGTTGAAGGCGACCGCCTGTTTGGTCTTATCGACACGTCGAACAATGAAATCGCACGGCCGGACCGCGAAGTGAAATGGCACAAGGTGCCCCGCATCCGAACCCGGCTGTCGCCGGCCGGCGCACTGGAGGTTGCGGTCCCGGATGGCGACTGGCTAGCCGCACCGGGCGCTGATAGCGACCGCGCCATTTCCGCCTATCTCGGCTTTGCGGCCTCCATCCGGCCGTTCCGCCGCGAGAATACTACACCGGGATACGCCGGTCCCCTGCTGGCGGAACGCTATGTCAAAGCCCCCATTCATCTGCTGACCACCGCTTCGCTGGCGCAGTTGAAGTTGCTGCATCCAGACGGCACCGCCGACCCGCGCCGCTTCCGCCCCAACATCGTCGTCGACATGCCGAAGATCGAGGGGTCATTCCCCGAAACCGAATGGATCGGGCGCAAGCTGGCGATCGGCGACCTGCTCCTGACCATCTCCGAGCCGTGCCGCCGCTGCGGCTTCACCATCATTGGCCAGGACGGGTTCGACCACGACCCGGCAATCCTGCGCAGCCTGGTCCGCCACAACGCCCATAATTTCGGCGTCTACTGCACTGTCGATCGACCGGCCCGCGTCGAGATCGGCGCCACGATGCGTCTCCTGTAGCTATTAGTATAAATCCGCCCGCGTCGGCGGCAGGCCGCTTGGGCCGCGCGCGCGCCTGGTGGCGACGGTCTGGAAAATCTGCGCCGAGGCGCGTTCGAAGGTAATCGAGCAGCCGGTGAGATAAAGCAGCCAGAGCCGCGCCTTGGATTCGCCGACCTCGGCGATGGCCTCGTCAAAGCGTGCGTGGAGGCGCTCGGCCCATAGCCGGCAGGTGCGCGCATAGTGCTCGCGCAAGTTTTCGACGTCATAAATGAGGAAGCCGTGCGCCTCGAGATTGCCGAGCGTCATGCCGATCGTATCGAGTTCGCCGCCCGGAAAAATGTATTTGATCAGCGCTTTGAATTCCGGCCCCTTGCGCAGCGTCTTCTTCATGCTGCCCTTGTCGCGGCGGGTGATGGCATGGTGCAGATAGATGCCGCCGGGTTTGAGCAGGCGATGGATGGTCGAAAAATAGGCGGCATGGTTGGCAAGCCCCAGATGTTCGAACATGCCGATCGACGAGATCTTGTCGAAGGAACCGGACAGCTCGGCATAGGACTTTATCTCGATGGTGATGCGATCCTCCAGCCCCTCAGCGCGGATGCGTTCGCGGGCGAACTCGGTCTGTGCCTCCGATAGCGAAACGCCGTGGCCGACGACGCCATAATTCTTCACGGCATGGATGAGCATCGCTCCCCAGCCGCAGCCGATGTCGAGCAATCTGTCGCCGGGCTTCAGCCGAAGCTTGCGGCAGATATGGTCGAGCTTGTCTCTCTGCGCCTGATCGATATCGTTGGCGAAGTCCTTGAAGTAGCCGCAGCTATAGACCATGCGCTCGTCGAGGAAGAGCCGGTAGAATGCGTTGGAAATGTCGTAGTGATGCTGGATCGCCTCCTTGCTCGAACCGCTGACGTAAGGATTGCGGCCGGAAAGATCGGTTCGCGCCGTCATCTGTTTTCGCGAAAACAGCACCGCCGGCAGGTCGCGCAGGATCGCCAGCTTCGGCAGTGTCTTGAGCTTCGTCCTGAGCTTGCCGTGCGTGGGCAAGGCATAGAAATCGAACAGCGATCCGTCTTCGACGTCGACCGCCTTGGCAATCCACATCTCGATCAGCGTCGATAAAGAGGGCCGACGTACGATCTGCCAGACGATGTCCTGGTCGTTGATGGTGAGCACCGGGCCGGCAGCCGGGCCGATCCGCTCGCCCGTCCACAGCCTCACCGCAAAACCCGGCTTCATCGTTTCGATGACCGTCCGAACAATCCGGGCCGCTCTCTCGGCTGCCTCCATCCCCGTCCTCCCTTACCCGGCAAAATAGTGGCCCGGAACAATAGCGGCCCGATCTTGCCTGCCAGATCGGCCGGCCGCAAGCCGCCTGGGTGCGCAAGCACGCTTGTTCAGGATTTTTGGATGCCGCGCCTTGCCATTTCCCGGGTGACACCCCATCATGGGGGAGTGTTCAACAAATCGAAAGGAGGTGATCCGATGTCGAGTGATTTCGTTTTCCAGAACGTGGCCTCAGCGGATTGCACTTTCGGGAAGCAGTCTTCCCGTTAAGGCGCGAGATGCGCGGCTGGCGACCAGTGTCGCCGCCAGGAGCCGCGCCATGGACGGAAACACGGAAGGCCGCCGACTTCGCAAGAAGCGGCGGCCTTTTCCTTTTGAGCTGTTGTCCCCTATCTGGTTACGGTCAACATCTCGACGTTGCGCGCTATATCCTGGAAAGCCTGGTTGAGTTCGGTTCCATTGGCCGCCTGATAAAAGTGCTTGATCTTGGCGGTGTCCGGGCTGGCGCAATCCTGGAGCGTCGCCTTGGCATTCGTTTCGTTTAGGTCAAACCCAATGGTGAAGACCTCAATGCCCTTGTTGCGCATGGCAGCGCAGAGTGTCTTGGCGGCCGTGCGGGTCGGCTCCTTGCCGGCGTCATTGTAAACGTCGCTCACCGTGCTCGCATCGAAGTAGGATAGGTTGAATTCGCCGTCGGTCATCAGGATCGCGATTTTGGCGACCTTTTTTGGATCCATCTTGGCCGGCCGTTGCGAAGTCCTCATGATGCTCCCCCAGTTCTCCGACAGCATGTACCAGGTCCACTGCACGCCGATATGGCCGGCGGTGCCGCCGGATGCGACGAAATTCTTGATGACCGTCTTGAGCGCCGTCGCATCCGCCGTCAGCGGCATCAGCGTGGCGGCCGGGCAGGCGGCGGTGCCGGTTTGCCAAGCGAAGGACGACAGCAGGTAGTCGCGGTTGACCATGCTGGCGTCGGGGCCCGCGTCCGAATATTGATAGATCCCCTTGCGTTCGGTGGCGCAATTGTCCGGACGGATGAAGCCCGAGATATATTGCACGGCGTCATTGGCCGGCGCCTGTTTGCGTTGGCTGGTGCTGGTTTCCACATAGACGCTGCTGGGCGCAAGTGTACCCGCATTCACCGAATTTGCGTAAGGCACGATGGCAACCCGCACTCGTGGCTTGGAGGGGTCCTGACCGCCCAGGAAACTGTCGACGGCATTCGCCGCAGCCGTCCGCAGATCGATGATTTTCTGGCCGGCCATCGACCCGGTCACATCGAGCATCATTGCGACTTCGATCTGCTTGTCCGAATAGAGCGCCATCGTCGATGCGGGAACGCTTTGCATGCCACTCGTGCCGAAAAGCGGGAAATAGTAGCTGACATTGACATGGACATCCGCCTGGACCGTGTTTGCAGTCCGGTCGACGGTCAGCTTGTCGAGAACGATCTGGTTGTCCTGCAGGATACCCGCCGTGCTGTTGGCATCGAGAAAGGCCTGCACTGATTTGCTGGCGTCGGCCTCGCTGATGACGCCGGTTGTCAGGTCCCGCGCCGTCGAGGTGACCGCAGCGTCGACGACGCCTTGCAGGCTCGATTTCACATTGTAGAGTTGGGACACGTTGACGGCAAAGCCGACACTCAGCGCCAGCACCGAGCCGATTATACCAAACAGCACCGCGAAATTTCCGCTGCGATCCCCGGCAAAGCCGCCGATCGCCTGAACAAGACCCCCGAAACGCTGCATTCCTTCCGCCTCCATTCGCCACAGCCTGCAGCTGTCCGAAGGCGCATTGCAGGAATCCGGCCGGATCGCGCCGCCAGGCGCGAGAAAGCGAGCGGCTCTCGCTCAGGCCATTGTTTCCAAACGGTTTCAAGCGACGGCAAGGTAAACAGCCGGTAAATGAAAGTCGCGTCAGCGCGGCTTTGTTGACAAAGCGCTTACCATGATCAGGCTCGCAATTCAGGACGGCTGGACTGCGTCCCAATCCGGTACAGACGAGATGTATCGAACCGGATCAGCACGACCGCGGTGGCGGGAGGTGGAAATCTGGACTGTGAAAGGACTATGCCAGCATCCGTGCGCTGATGGTCTTGTCGACGCCGCGATAAGGCGGCTTGAAGAGATTGCCTTCCTGCTCGTGCGTCCAGACCTTGAATCGGCTGAGCCGATGCGGGCCGAAACTGTGCAGCAGCGGCACGTCGGTGGCATCGCGGCCGCGCGCTATGACGACGCGGCCGATCCTCGGCACATTGTGGCGAGGATCGAACGTGTACCATCTGCCGTCGAGGAACACTTCCACCCACGCCGAGAAATCCATCGGCGCCGGATCGGCGGGTACGCCGATATCGCCAAGATAGCCGTTCACGTAACGGGCCGGGATATTCATGCAGCGGCAGAGCGTGATCGCCAGATGGGCAAAGTCGCGGCAGACGCCGACGCGCTCCTCATGCGCCTGCGCCGCCGTGCGGGTCGGGCGCGCATAGCCGTAGCCAAAGGACAGGCGGTTGTGGACATAGTCGACGATCGCCTGCACCCGCGCCCAACCCGGCGGAAGCTGGCCGAAAAGTTGCCAGGCGAGATCGCTGAGATGATCGGTCTCGCAGTAACGGCTGCCAAGCAGATAGCCGAGCACCTCGTCCGGCAATTCCGCGACCGGGACTTCCCCGGCCAGCGTGTTGACCTCGTCCGTCTCGCCACCGTCCTCGATCACCGCGTCATAGAGGATGCGAAAGCTTCCTGCCGGCGCCGTGAAGCGGCGGCAGCTATTGCCGAAAAGATCGTGGTAGACCCTGGTGGGCACGGATGGCGACGTCAGTACGCGCGTCTGCCGCTTGATGTCGGCCTGACGATCCCCGTGGATGTCGAGCAATGAAACGACCGGCGTTGGTGCAACGCATTCAATGCCAATTTCATAGCCGAGCCGAATCAGCATCGCCCTCCCCTGCGATCGTCATGGAAGATAGTGCTGGTCAACGCAGGAGAGTGCGCGCGGTTCCTTGCGAACGTCGAAAACGAGGTCTCGCGGCTTCCCATACGGACGCGGCAACGTTACGGTCGATCGATATGCTCCCTTCGAAATAATCCTTCCAAGATGACCCCGGGAAAACCGATGTTTGCAGGCAGAAAATTCGCGGCCTTCCTGTTCGATATGGACGGCACGATTCTCAATTCGATTGCCGCGGCGGAAAGGGTCTGGGCAGCCTGGGCGCACCGGCAAGGTCTTGACGTCGCTGCATTCCTGCCGACCATCCACGGCGTGCGGGCGATCGAGACCATCGGCCGGCTGGCGCTCCCAGGGATCGATCCTGCCCGCGAAGCCGATGCGCTTTTGCAGGCCGAAGCAGCCGACGTCGAAGGCATCCACCCGATTACCGGCGCCGCGGCATTCCTGGCGTCGCTGCCGCCCGGGAGCTGGGCGATCGCCACTTCGGCGCCCCGTGAACTCGCTCTGCTGCGCCTGCAGGCCGCCGGCATTCCGGCTCCCGCCGTGATCGTTGCGGCAGAGGATGTGTCCCGCGGCAAGCCGGCGCCCGACTGCTTCCGGCTGGCGGCCGAACGGCTCGGCGTCGACGTGCGCGATTGCCTCGTCTTCGAAGACGCACCGGCAGGCATAGCAGCAGCCGAGGCCGCGGGCGCCGCGGTCGTCGTGATCAGCGCCACGCACCGGCATCCGTTGGAGACGCCGCATGCCGCCATCGCCGGCTATGACGCGATCGGCGTCGCCGTCGATGCCAGCGGCTGGATTGCCATCGAAGCGGAGCGGGCCGCCCAGCCTGCTTAGCTGGTACCCTGCTTAGCCAGCACCCTGCCTGGGCTAAAAGTCGCTGGTCAGGCCCTTGACCTCCCAGTCGCCGTAGCGGCCGGGTTCCTTGCCGCCGCGCCCACCGATCTCCCTCGGCAGCGTGGCTTCCTTCTCGCGATATTGCTCCCGCCGGGCCTCGGCCTCGGCCAAGGCGCGCCGGGCTGCCGGCGTCAGTGGCTTGTGCGGCGAGCCGTTAGCATGCGTTTGGCTGGTTTTGTCGATCATGCGATCTTCCGCTAGATTGAAACAGGCCCCGATTGAAACGGGAACCGCTGTTTCCCATCATATAGCGATGGGCCCACAAGGATCGACCCCTTTGTTGGGCCAGAACGGAGCAGACGATGAACACCCTTCGCACCGCCATGCTTTTGGCCGCAATGACGGCCCTGTTCATGGGTGTCGGCTATCTGGTCGGCGGATCCGGCGGCATGATGATCGCCTTGCTGATCGCCGCCGGCACCAATTTGTTCAGCTATTGGAACGCCGACAAGATGGTGCTGTCGATGCACCGTGCGATCGAGGTCAACGAAAGCAACGCGCCCGAATATTACGCCATCGTGAAGGGTCTCGCGCAACGCGCCGGCCTGCCGATGCCGAGAACCTATCTCATCGACAATCCTCAGCCCAATGCCTTCGCCACCGGCCGCAATCCGCAAAATGCCGCTGTCGCCGCCAGCACCGGCCTGCTCGAGCAGCTCTCACATGAAGAAGTCGCGGCGGTGATGGCGCATGAGCTTGCCCATGTGCAGCACCGCGACACGCTGACCATGACGATCGTCGCGACCTTTGCCGGCGCAATTTCGATGCTCGGCAATTTCGCTTTCTTCTTCGGCGGCAACCGCGACAACAACAATTCCTTCGGCATCGTCGGCGTGCTGGTGGCGATGATCGTCGCGCCCCTGGCCGCCATGATCGTGCAGATGGCGGTGAGCCGCACCCGCGAATACGAGGCCGACCGGCGCGGGGCCGAAATCTGTGGACACCCGCTGTGGCTCGCCTCGGCACTTGACAAGATCGCGCGGGGCGCCGAACGCATCCGCAACCCGGATGCCGAGCGCAATCCGGCAACCGCCCATCTCTTCATCATCAATCCTCTTTCCGGCGAGCGCATGGACAGTTTGTTTTCCACTCACCCGAGCACAGAAAACCGCATCGCCGCATTGCAGAGGATCGCGAGCGAGATGGCCGGCGCAGCCGAAGCGGCCGCGACGCCAAAGCCGGCGCCGAAAGAGACCGGGCAGCAGCCGTCAGGTCCGTGGGACAGGGCCGCCCGGCCCGAGGGGCCGGTTGAGCCGGCCAAGCCGAGACCCAATCCCTGGGGACGCAATCCGACCGGACCCAAAGGTCCGTGGTCGTGAGCGCAGCACAACGCCGGCACGCAATTCCAGGTGATCGCGAGCACAATTCGGGCAGCGAGGCCGTAGCCGGTCTCGCCGCGCGCAAGGCAGCCGCGCGCCTGCTTGCCGCCGTCATCGACGCGAGGACGCCGCTCGACGGGCTGACCGACCATGAAAACGGCCATCCGCAATACAAGGCGCTCGACCTGCGCGACCGCGCCCTGGTACGCGCCATTCTGGTCACCGCCCTGCGCTACCGCATGACCATATCGGGCCTTTTGGCCCGCCGCCTGGAAAAGCCGCTGCCGCCCAACGCCACTGCGCTTTCGCACATCTTGCATGTAGCGGCGGCACAGATCCTGTTCCTCGATGTTCCCGACAGCGCCGCCGTCGACCTCGCCGTCACCCACGCCAAGTCCGATCCGCGCACGGCGCGCTTTTCCGGCCTCGTCAACGGCGTGCTGCGTACGCTGGCGCGGTCCAAGCAGGACGAGCTCGCGGCAGCACTTGCCGCCACCGACGAGGCGCCGAAATGGTTTTCCGACCGTTTGAAAACGGTCTACGGCCCCGACAAGGCCAGGCAGATACTGCTCGCCCATCGCCATGAGGCGCCGGTCGATTTCTCGGTCAAGTCGGACCCGGCGCTGTGGGCCGAACGGCTCGGCGGCTTCGTCTTGCCGACCGGCACGGTGCGGGTCGAAAAGCTCAGCGCTTCCGTGACCGAACTGCCCGGCTTTGGGGAAGGCGCCTGGTGGGTTCAGGATGCAGCGGCCAGCCTGCCGGCCCGGCTGTTCGGCGACATCAATGGTTTGCGAATCGCCGATCTCTGTGCCGCCCCCGGCGGCAAGACCGCCCAGCTGATCCTCGCCGGCGCTCACGTCACCGCGCTCGACATGTCCAGAACGCGGCTGGCGCGGCTCACGCAGAACCTCGAACGGCTCGGCCTTTCCGCGGAGATCGTCCAGGCAGATCTGCTCAAATACGAGCCGAAGGACCTCTTCGACGCCGTCCTGCTCGACGCACCTTGCTCTTCGACCGGCACGGTGCGGCGGCATCCCGACGTTCCCTGGACGAAGACGGCGGCCGATGTCGAAAAACTGGCCGACCTGCAACGCCGGCTGCTTGCCCGCGCCATCACCTTGGTCAAGCCTGGCGGTCGCATCATCTTTTCCAACTGTTCGCTCGATCCGCTGGAAGGCGAAGAGCTCTATCGCGACTTTCTCGCCGGCAATGCGGAGATCATCGACGACCCGCTTCGGCCAGGCGAGATTGCCGGCATCGACCCATTCCTGACGCCGCAAGGCACGTTGCGCACCACGCCTGCCGATCTGGAGCTTGGCTCACCAGCGCGTTCCGGGCTGGACGGTTTCTTTGCCGCCCGCATGCGCAGAGCCGGCTAAGGGCCGATCTTGAAGCGCCATCCGACTTCTTGGGGCGAGGAGGCATGGAAAACAGGCTGAACGGCCCCACTGCCGCGGAATTCGCCTTCGCACAAGTTCTTGAATCATATAAACTTGTGCTTGGGTGAGGACGATCAGGAGGGGTTTTGGCAATCGCTGCCGGTAACACGACGCGTCTGTGGACGCTTGTCGCGAGGGAGTTCTGGCGCAAGACGCGCCGGCGCTTGCGCGCCGGGCCACTCTATCGCTGGCGCTACTCCGGCCGCACGCCGGAGCGCGTCCTGATTGCCCCGCCGGACCTGCGCCTCGCCGATCCTCAGATCGCGCTCGAGATCTATTACGGCCGCTATCCGCTTTCGGGGCATCTGGTCGAGACCGGTGGCAAATCGCCCTTCCAGATCGACGTGCCCAATCCCGGCTGGCAAAAAACGCTGCATGGCTTTCGCTGGCTGCGCCACATGCGTGCCGCCAGCACGGAGCTCGCCGCCGCCAACGCGCGGGCGTTGGTTTCCGACTGGATTGCAATCCATGGCAGCCATATTTCCGGCGTCGCCTGGGAGCCCGGCACGACGGCCAAGCGTGTCATTGCCTGGCTGCAGCATTCCTCGATCGTGTTGCAGGGCGCCGAGTTTCCGTTCTACCGTGCGTTCCTGAAATCGCTTGCCGTCCAGATCCGCTATCTGCGCGCCATGGTGCGCGAGATGCCGGACGGCAAGGACAGGCTGCGCGCCCGCATTGCGCTGGCCTTTGCCGCTTTGTCGCTGCCGGCGCCGGCCTCGGCGCTGCGCGGTGCCACCCGCAATCTCGCCGAGGAGCTCGACCGCCAGATCCTGCCTGACGGCGGCCATATCTCGCGTAATCCGATGACCGTGCTTGAAATCCTCGCCGACCTTCTGCCATTGCGCCAGACATACGCCAATCAGGCCGAGACACCGCCGGCCGCCCTGATCGGCGCCATCGACCGGATGCTGCCGGCACTGCGCTTCTTTCGCCATCAGGATGGCAGCCTTGCCCGCTTCAACGGCATGGGCGCCACCATCCACGACCGCATCGCCAGCATCCTGCATCACGACGACACCGCCGGCGCACCACTGCTGCACGCGCCGCATTCGGGTTATGAGCGCCTGTCGATGGGTGGTGTCACGGTGATCGCCGATACCGGCCCGCCGCCGCCCGTCGACGTGTCCAATGCCGCTCACGCCGGATGCCTCGCCTTCGAATTGTCGTCGGGCCGCCAGCATTATATCGTCAATGCGGGCATAGACACCTATGGTGCCGCCGAGTTCCGGCCGCTTGCCCGCGCCACCGCCGCCCACTCCACCGCCACCATCAACGACACGTCGTCGGCACGCTTCAACCACTCCTTGCGCGTCAACGACCTGCTCGGCACGCCTTTGATAGGCGGGCCGCAGCATGTGCCTTGCAAGCGCACCGACCAGAAGGGCAGCCAGGGCTTCATCGCCCGCCATGACGGCTATGTGGCGCGCTTCGGCTTCCTGCATGAGCGCGAGCTGAAATTGTCGACCGAGGGCAATGTGCTTGCCGGCAGGGACCGCTTCCTGCGGCCGGGCGGCGCTTCTATCCGCAACAATGGCCGTGATTTCGTTACAGTGCGTTTCCATGTCCATCCCGACATAAACGTGCTCCAGGATGAGCATGACCGTCTGGTGCTGACCGCCGACCACGCCGACACCTGGGTGTTTACCTCCACCGAAGTGGCACCCGAGGTCGAGGAATCGATCTATTTCGCCGGGCTTGGCGGCCCACGCCGCAGCCGCCAGATCGTGCTTGCCTTCAAGGCCTCGGAGATTCCCGAGGTCCATTGGCAACTGACGCGGACAATTATCGCCGGCCGTCAGGAAAAAGCTGAAGCTGGTGGCAACGGCAGACACTGATCAAGCCTTGCGGCTTGATTTCCGGGCCTCATATGCTACGGCCCGCGGACGCTCTCCAACCACACGTGGAAAGGCCGCCAGCCCATGGCCGTCGCCGCCAAGAATATTCCCGCGCCCGACCTTGTACCCATCCGTCGCGCGCTGCTCTCCGTCTTCGACAAGACCGGCCTGATCGATTTCGCCAGGGCGCTGGCTTCGGCCGGCGTCGAGCTGGTCTCGACCGGCGGCACGGCAAAGGCCCTCGCCGATGCGGGCATGGCGGTGCGCGACGTATCCGAGCTCACCGGCTTTCCCGAGATCATGGACGGGCGCGTCAAGACGCTGCACCCGTCGGTGCATGGTGCACTGCTCGGCGTGCGCGACGATCCAGAGCACGCCGCGGCGATGCGCGACCACGGCATTGAGCCGATCGATCTCGTCGTCTCCAATCTCTATCCATTCGAGGAGGTGCGCCGCTCCGGCGCCGACTACGCCGCGATCGTCGAAAACATCGACATCGGCGGCCCGGCGATGATCCGTGCCTCGGCCAAGAACCACGCATACGTCGGCATCGTCACCGACCCTGACGACTATGCCTCGGTGCTCAACGCGCTGGAGATGAATTTCGGCTCGTTGTCGCTGGATTTCCGCAAGAAGCTCGCAGCCAAGGCCTTTGCCCGCACCGCCACCTACGATGCGGCGATCTCGGGATGGTTCGCCGAGGCGCTTGAGATCGAGCATCCGACATGGCGCGCCTTCGGCGGCAAGCTGCAATCGGTGATGCGCTATGGCGAAAACCCGCATCAGGGCGCCGGCTTCTATGTCAATGGTGACAGGCGGCCGGGCGTCGCCACGGCACGCCAGCTTCAGGGCAAGCAGCTTTCCTACAACAACATCAACGATACCGACGCCGCCTTCGAGCTGGTCGGCGAGTTCGATCCGACCCGCTCCGCAGCGGTAGCCATCATCAAGCACGCCAACCCGTGCGGCGTCGCCGAAGGCGCTTCGCTGCAAGCGGCCTATGCCAAGGCGCTGGCCTGCGACCCGGTCTCGGCCTACGGCGGCATCGTCGCCATGAACCGTATCCTCGATGCCGCAGCCGCCGAAGAGATCGTCAAGACCTTTACCGAAGTGATCATCGCACCGGAGGCGTCCGATGATGCAATCCGCATCATTGGCGTCAAGAAGAATCTACGCCTGCTGGTCACCGGCGGCCTGCCCGACCCGCGCGCGGCGGGCCTTGGCTTGAAATCGGTTGCTGGCGGCTTGCTCGTCCAGGGCCGCGACAATGCGGTGGTGGATGACCTCGAGCTGAAGGTGGTGACCCGGCGCGCTCCGACGCCGGCCGAAATGGCCAATCTGAAATTCGCCTTTCGCGTGGCAAAGCACGTCAAGTCGAACGCGATCGTCTATGCCAGGGACGGCGCCACCGTCGGCATCGGCGCCGGCCAGATGAGCCGTGTCGATTCCTCGCGCATCGCCGCGCGCAAGGCGCTCGACGCGGCCGACGCTGCCGGTCTGACGGAGCCTTTGACCAAGGGCTCGGTCGTCGCCTCGGATGCCTTTTTCCCGTTCGCGGATGGGCTTTTGTCGGCAATCGAAGCCGGCGCCACCGCCGTCATCCAGCCCGGCGGCTCGATGCGCGACGACGACGTCATCGCCGCCGCCGACGCTCACGGCATTGCCATGGTCTTCACCGGAGTGAGGCACTTCCGGCATTGAACTCCCTCCCCCTGTGGGAGAAGGGAAGAGCAGCTCACTCCGCCGGCCGATCCGCCGGATAGGGCGTGCCGATCAGGATCGCCATGCCTGCGCCGAGGAACAGCACGATCGCCGCCATTCCGAGCCGCGCCGAGCCGCTGGCCAGGGTGATCGTGGCCACCATGAAGGGCGCTGCAAAACTTGTTGCCCGACCGGCCAGCGCATAGATGCCGAAATAGCGGCCGGATTCGGCTGCGGAGACGCTGCGCGCCATGTAGGAGCGCGACGATGCCTGCACCGGCCCGAAGGCAAGCCCGATCAGCAGGCCGTAGAAAATGTAGGCCTTTTCCGCCGCCGTGCCGAACAATCCGCCACCGTCCAGTCCGGGCATCACCCAGGCGCCGAACAGCGTATAGCCCGGGCCGGTCGAGACGATGCCGATCGTGGCAATGCTCAGCATGACCAGCGAAATCATCACGATGGTCTTGGAACCCAGTGCAGTGTCGAGGCGTGCGGCAACCAGGCAGCCGACGATGGCAACGACGTTGAGGATGATGCCGAACAGGCCGATCTCGGTGATCGACCAATGGAACATCGCCGCCGCAAACGTTCCGCCCAGCGCCAGCAGCGCGTTGACGCCGTCCTGATAGATCATGCGGGCGACGAGAAAGCGAAAAATACCGCTGCGCTTGCTTACTTCGGCTAGCGTCGACTTCAGTTCCGACAGGCCCTCGCGCACCGCCGGCCCGATTGGAATGCCTTTGATCGCATCAGGCGTGAAAAAGAACATCGGCAGGATGAACAGGAAATACCAGGCCGCCGACAACGGTCCGGTGGCGCGCGCGTCCTCGCCGAGCCTGGGGTCAAGGCCGAAGATCGGGTCGAGCCCGACGACGGTCTTGCCGGTTTCAGGCGAGCCGGCCATGACGGTAACGACGAAGATTAGCGCGATCATGCCACCGAGATAGCCGAGCCCCCAAGCCATGTTCGAGATCCTGCCGATGTCGCTCTTCGGCACCAGGCGCGGCATCATCGAGTCATTGAACACGGTCGAGAATTCAGCCGCGACCGATGCCAGCGAGAACAACGCCACGACCAGAAAAAGGTTGGAGCCGGGCGCGGCGAACCACAGCAAGGTGAGGCTGGTGATCTTGACCGCGGCGAAGAAGGCTATCCACGGTTTGCGTGGTCCGGTCTGATCGGCGATCGAGCCGAGGATCGGCGACAAAACGGCGATGACGAGGCCGGCGGCGGCGATGCCGTAGCCCCAGGCCGCTTGCCCCGTCTCGGGATTGCTGGCCATTCGCGAGACGAAATAAGGACCGAAGATGAAGGTGGTGACGACCGTGAAGAACGGCTGGGCCGCCCAGTCGAACAGCATCCATCCCCAGATGCCGCGTCCCGACGCACGCTGCACTGCCACCTCAGCCATGTCCCCTCCGCTGGAGCTCTCCATGCCGATCGAATCGGCATGATGCTCCGTCTTCTTGTTGAGCACGATCTTGTCCAAAAGCCGATCGTTACGTTCGCGATCATGCTCCGGGCGCCCCAACGCCGCGCGCCGTTCGCTCTATAGCGCAGTTCTTCCCGGCAATCCCGCGCGATGTGGAAGACTTCTCACAGCGCCGTCAGATCACTCATCAGGCCGGACGCCACCGACAGCCGGGACACGGTGATGTCGCCGCCCTCGGTCAGCGCCTGCAGCCGCTCGCGGATGCGTCCGACCCGTTCGCCGCCGGACTCCAACCATCCAGTCACCGGATCCGCCGCCTCGGCATGGCCGGTGAGTGCCGCCACGGCGATGCCGCGCCTGGCCGCCCCAATCGTGTCGGTGGCGCGGGAAAGGGCCAGCTGATCGTAATAATCCGAGGGCGTGATCGAGCGCGCCGCGTCCTCGACGCGCGGGATGCGGAAGACATCGCTGACTGCAAAGAACGCCTTGGCGGCAGCGACGATGCCGGCACTCGCCGTCCGCGCCGTCAGCGCGATGTCGGGGATGAGTTCCGCCACGTCGGTCAGCGCCAGCTGTTCGGCAAGACTCTCCGGCGCGCCGCCCTTCGACAGGCCGTGCCGCCGCTCCTCGATCCGCTCGCGAGAGAAGGCCGGCAGCAGCGACACGAGCTTCGGCTCCAACGCCTTGCGCGCATCCTGCAATTCGGTGATCCGCTGCCCGAGCGGCGCGGTGCCGGCATCGTTCTTCAGGTACCAGCCGCTGGTCACATAGATCAGCCGGCTGACCGCCTGATAGAGGTCGAGCTGGATCTGTCCGTCGATCTGGTTGTCGAGCGCGTCGATCTGCCGGTAGAGCGCCGGCAGCGCAAAGCCATCCCGCACCACGGCGAAGGTGCGCACGACATCGGCGGCACTGCGGCCAGTCGCTTCCTGCAGCCTGTTGACGAAGGACGGGCCGCCGCGATTGACCAGATCATTGGCGACGACACGGGCGATGATCTCGCGGCGCAGCCGATGGCCGTGGATTTCTCCCGCATATTTCTTCGCCATGCGATCGGGGAAATAGCCCATCAGATCACGGTCGAAATGCGGATCGTCCGGCACGTCGCTGGCGACGATATCGGAAAACAGCACGATCTTGGCATAGGCGAGCAGCACGCCGAGCTCGGCCCGGGTCAGCGGCTCACCGCGCGTCTCGCGCTCGGCAAAGGCCGCCGGCGACGGCAGCGCCTCGACGGCACGGTCGAGCAGTCCGCGCGCCTCCAGCGCCGCCATGAAGCGGCTCTGATGGGCGATGTCGGCGAGCCCGCGCTTACGGGCAAGGGACAGCGCCAGCGTCTGCTGGTAATTGTTGGACAGCACCAGGGCGCTGACCTCATCGGTCATCTCGGCCAGCAATTTGTTGCGCGCCGGCCGGGTCAGCGATCCCTTGCGCATGGCGGAAGCCAGCGCGATCTTGATGTTGACCTCGACGTCGGAGCAATTCACGCCGCCCGAATTGTCGATCGCATCTGAGTTGCAGCGGCCGCCATTCAATCCGAATTCGATGCGCGCCCGCTGCGTGACGCCGAGATTGGCCCCCTCACCGATGACCTTGGCACGCAGGTCGAGCGCGGTGATGCGGATCGCGTCATTGGCACGGTCGCCGACGTCCTGGTTGGTCTCGCCCGATGCCCTGACATAGGTGCCGATGCCGCCAAACCACAAAAGGTCTGCCGGCGCCTTGAGAATGGCACTCATGATCTCGACTGGCGTGGCCGTTGTCTTGCCGAGGCCGATCGCCGCAGCCGCGGGCGCCGGCAAGGTGATCGACTTCTGGCTGCGCGAGACGATGATGCCGCCCTCCGACAGCTTCGTCTTGTCGTAATCCTGCCAGCTTGAACGGGCGAGAGCGAACATACGCCGGCGCTCGGCCATCGAAGCCGCCATGTCGGGATCGGGATCGATGAAGATGTCGCGATGATCAAAGGCGGCGATCAGCCGGGTCTGCTCCGACAGCAGCATGCCGTTGCCGAACACGTCGCCCGACATGTCGCCGACGCCGACGACAGTGAACGGCGTGGTTTGGATGTCGCGGTTCATCTCGCGGAAATGCCGCTTGACTGCTTCCCAGGCGCCCTTCGCGGTGATGCCCATCTTCTTGTGGTCGTATCCGGCCGAACCGCCGCTGGCGAAAGCGTCGTCGAGCCAGAAGCCGTGCCTTTCGCTTATGGCGTTGGCGGTGTCCGAGAAGGTCGCCGTTCCCTTGTCCGCGGCGACGACGAAATACGGATCATCCTGATCGCGCCGCACCACGCCGGCTGGCGGGATGACGCCGTCCAGGCCGATATTGTCGGTGATCGACAACAGGCTGGAAACGTAATTCTTGTAGGCGGCCGTGCCGGCCTCGAAAATGGCGTCGCGCCCGGCGCTCATCGGCAGCTTTTTCGGGTAGAAGCCGCCCTTGGCGCCAACCGGCACGATCACCGCATTCTTGACCTGCTGTGCCTTGACCAGGCCAAGCACCTCGGTGCGATAGTCCTGCGCACGGTCCGACCAGCGCAGGCCGCCGCGCGCGACCGGGCCGAAGCGCAGATGCACGCCCTCGACCTCGGAGCCATAGACGAAGATCTCGCGCCATGGCCGCGGCGCCGGCAGCCCGTCGACCGATTGCGAATCGAGCTTGATCGCCAGTGATTGGCCCTTCTCTTTCGTATCGGCAACGAAATGATTGGTGCGCAGCGAGGCTTCGATCAGGTTCAGATAACGTCGGATGATGGTGTCGTCGTCGATGTTGGGAACGTCTTCCAGCGCATCCGTGATCTTGGCCTTCAGATGTTTGGCCTGAACGACGCCTTCCGTCTCATCCGTCGGGCCGAGGCGGGCGACGAACAGCGCATGCAGTCCGCGGGCGATCTCGGGATAGCGGTTGAGTGCGGCGGCGATGAAGTCCTGGCTCTGCGGGATACCGGCCTGCTGCAGATAGCGGCCATAGGCGCGCAGGACGGTGATCTCGCCCGACCACAGGCCTGCGGTCTGGGCGAGGCCGTTATAGCCGTCATTGTCGACATTGCCGCGCCAGACGGAAAGGAACGCGTCCTCGAACAGCGCGCCGCCATTGCCGAGGTCGATCGGCCTGCCGTAGCTGTTCTCAAGTTCCATGTCGTGGATGAAGACCATGCCGGATTGATTGTCGCCGACCTCGAAAGTACGCTCGCTGATGACGCGGAAACCGATGTTTTCCAGCACGGGCACGCGCCGCGACAGCGCCACCGGGCTGCCATGGTGATAGATTTTCAGCGCCGCCTGATGCGGCTTCTGGTCGGCGTGACGGTAATAGTCGATGGCGATCGGATTTGACGCATCGAGCCTGGCGATGCGCCCGGCATCGGCCAGCGCCACGGCCGGCGGGAAACTGTCGCGATAACTTTCCGAAAAGCGCGAGGCGATGGCCGTTAGCTTCGCGTCGGCCCCGGTCTCGGTCGCGGTCTCGCGCAGTGCATCGTCCCAGGTCCGTACGATGTCGCGAATCGCCGCCTCGATCGTCGCCTGCTCGACCTTCGGCGTCTTGCCGCCGGAGCGGCCGATGATGAAGTGGACGCGCGCCAGCCCGCCTTCCGGGAAGGCCGGATAATAGGCCGACAGCCGGCCTTCGAAGACGGTCTTCAGATAGGTGCCGATCTTCTCGCGCACGACGCTGTCGTAGCGGTCGCGCGGCACGAAGACGAGCACGGAGACGAAGCGGTCGAACTGGTCGACACGCACCAATGCCCTGACGCGCGGCCGCTCGATCAAGCCCAGTATGGCTTCGGCATGCTTGCGCAGGATCGGCACCGGAACCTGGAACAACTCGTCGCGCGGATAGCTCTCCAGCACGTTGATCAATGCTTTGCCTGAGTGGTCGCCGGGATTGAAGCCGGATTTGGCAATGACGGTTTCGGCCTTCGAGCGCAGATAGGGGATTTTCATCACCGAGCGCGTATAGGCAGTCGAGGTGAACAGTCCGACGATGCGCAGCTCGCCTGAAAGCACCCCTTTGCCGGTGTAGGTCTTGACGCCGATGTAGTCGAGGTAGATGCGGCGGTGCACCGATGACTTGGCGTTGGCCTTGGTGACGATCAGCGGTTCCGGCCCATGCAGGAAGGCGCGGATTTCCGGCGTCGTGCTCACCGCTTCGGTGCCACGCCTGAGCACCAGCACGTCGGGATCGGAAAGGATGCCGAGGCCGGGCTTTTCGGCACGCTCGAGCATGCCGCTCTTCTCGCCGCCGGTGTATTTGAATTCACGCATGCCTAGAAAGGTGAAATTGTCGTCGCGCAGCCATTCGAGGAAGGCGATCGCCTCGGTGACATGGGCCTTGTCGAGCGGCACCGGCGAGTAGCGGAATTCCGAGATCGCCTGGTCGAGGCGGGCAAGCATCGGCTTCCAGTCGATGACGGCGGCGCGCACCTGACCGAGCAGCTTCGTCAGGCGTGCGGAAAGGCCTTCGGCCTGCTCGGCCGAAAGGCGGCCGATATGGACATGGATGACGCTCAGCCGGTCATGGCTGTGCTCGCCCTTGGCATAACCGCCATCGCCGAGGATTTCCTCGACGCCGTTCTTGCCGTGCCTGACCACGATGACCGGGTGGGTAACCAGCAGCGGCTCGCCGGCGCTCTCTGTAATCTCACCGAGGACGGAATCGAACAGGAACGGCATGTTGTCGTTGACGACGGTGATCACCGTCATCGGCCGGCCTTGGCGGACGACACCGGAATCGACGTCTATGGCAACGACGCAGTCGTCCTTCTTGTGCCGGGCGACAGCGCGGCCGGCGAGTTCGGCAGCGCGTTCGAGATCGATGACGTCGTAGGCGGCGACATCTTCGGCCGGAGCTCGGGCCAGCAAGTAGTCGGCAAGCCTGCCGGGCTTTTCGCTGCCCTTGGCCGGACTCATCTTTTTCAACTGGCTTGCGGATTTCAGGCCGGCCATGAGCTAATTCCCTCCCGTCATGTTTTTACAACTATCGTAGCAGATGACGGGTATTTGGCGACAAAGGTTTGACGGCTTGCGACGAAATGTCGGAATTCACCGGCAGCCTGGCGGAAAACGAGGAGAAATCCCCTATGACAGACAAAATCACCGCGCTTGACCTCGCACCGGCGGAGCTGAGCGAAGCGACCAACGCCTATTTCGCCAAATGCCGGGAGAAGCTCGGCCTCGTTCCCAATGTGCTGCTCGCCTACGCCTTCGACGAGAAGAAGCTGCGCGCTTTCACCGACATGTACAATGATTTGATGCTGGGTGAATCCGGCCTGTCGAAGCTGGAGCGAGAGATGATCGCGGTGGTCGTCTCATCGGTCAACCATTGCTATTATTGCCTGGTTGCACATGGCGCGGCGGTGCGCCAGCTTTCCGGCGACCCGGCCTTCGGCGAGATGATGGTGATGAATTTTCGCGCCGCCGAGCTGTCAGACAGGCAGCGCGCCATGCTCGAATTCGCGGTGAAGCTGACCGAGCAGCCGGCAAAGATCGTCGCAGCCGACCGGGCGGCGCTGCGGCAAGTGGGCTTTTCCGACCGCGACATCTGGGATATCGCCTCGACTGCCGCGTTCTTCAACATGTCGAACCGGCTGGCATCGGCGATCGATATGCGGCCGAACGATGAATATCACGCGATGGCGCGATAGGGCACCGCGGTCGTATATATTAGCTACATCGCATTCTCGTTGCTTGTTTGCCGGTTTGGTCCGATGATCGGCATGCGGCATGACCGCATGCCGGTTCGATGCCGCCGATCAAAGGAGGAGAACATGGCGAAATTTCTCTACGTCTATCACGGCTCGGGCAAGATGCCGACCGAGGAGGCCGAACGGAAGGCAGCGATGGATGCCTGGAACGGCTGGTACGGCAAGCTTGGCTCAGCCGTGGTCGACGGTGGCAATCCAGTCGGCATGTCGAAGACCCTGCTGCCCGGCGGCAAGGTCGAGAACAATGGCGGCAGCAATCCGACCGCCGGTTACACCATCATCGAAGCGAAAGACATCGACGATGCCGTCCGCAAAGCCAAGGATTGTCCTATCCTGACGGACCCGGGTTTCAGCGTCGAGATCGCACCGATAATCGAAATGGGTTGACGCGGCGGCTCAAGACCGCGCCGCGATCGCCGCCGCAGCGCCGGCCATGGTGCCGGCGCTGACGCGGTTGGCGATCTTCATCGCCCGTTTGCTCCTCAAGAGCTTGCGCGCCTGCGATGCGGCGAGCACCCAGGTCAAATCGATGGCGACCAGCACCACGGCCATGGTCGCCGTCAGCTCGACCCAGCCGATCACGCTGACTGAACCGAGATCGATGATGGTCGGCAGCAGCGCCAGGTAGAACATCATGATCTTGGGGTTGCCGAGCGTTACCGCCATGCCGGCAAAGAACAGTCTGACGGGCGAATCTTCGCGCGGCAGCGAACCTTCTTTTGCCTCGACCGGTGCGGTCCACATCTTCCAGGCAAGCCAGGCGAGATAGACGACGCCAACCCATTTCACGACGACAAAGGCGAAGTGGAACGTCTGCGCCACCACGGCGAGGCCAAACACCGCCAGTGATAGCCAGATCGCTTCGCCGATCCACATGGCAAGCAGGAACGGAAACACGTCGCGAAACCCTTTTGCGATGACCCGCGCCACAAGTGCGGCAATCGACGGGCCCGGCGAGCCGGCGGCAACAAGCAGGGCGCCGGCAAAAATCAGAAGCGACGTGAAATGCATGACGCGGATCTCGTTAGAAATTTTTGGACGCTTCAACATAACCCAACTGTTCCGGCGACGGTAGCGTCCACCGAAAGAAGGCTTGTCGGCCAGGCACCTCGCGGCTAGAAGTGTCGTCTCGAAATCCTTTCCGAGCTTCACTTTGCCTACGTAACCGCCGGTCTCGCCAACTCCCCCGACACAGAGCAGGGCGTCGCAGTCGCGGTGCCTGTTTTCACATCATCTGTTCTTCAGGGTGGCGGTTCGAGACCGGTTTGGCACTGCTGAACCGCTGTCGCGCATAACCCGCGACACCTGATTTCCAACTGCCGCAGTCTCTCGCCACGCCGTGCCCGCAGGGGCATCTCGACATCGCCGATCTGACGAACTTCCCGACGGGAAGGGCTTTTCGGCATGCCTTCGATACTGCGTATCCGCTGGACGATCGCGCCCAAGACCGCACCGCGACCTCACCTCAACTGCAATCGCTGCGGCGGTCTGAAAGCCTATCGCTGCAGCGGCAAATTCCGGGTCAATGCCAATGGCAAACGCATTGATGCCTGGTTGATCTACCGCTGCATCGATTGCGACAATTCCTGGAATTTCGGCATTCTGGAGCGATGCAGTCGCCGCGATATCGAACCGGCAATATTGCAGGCGCTCGAACGCAACGATCCGGTCCTGGCGCGGCGCCATGCTTTCGATACTGCCGCACTGCGAAGCAGGATCGGGCGCGTCGAGGAGTTTCCTGAAGCCGCCGTTCATAAGCAGGTGCTCGGGGACAGGCCGGAAAACACCGCCGCCCTCGAACTCCAGCTCGAGCTCGAAATGCCGACAGCGCTGCGGCTCGACCGGTTGCTCGCCAACGAACTCGGTGTCTCGCGATCGCGGCTTCAGGTTTGGGAAGAGAAGCGATTGCTGGTGGTTGGTCCGGATGGGGCCAAAGCCTTGCGCAGGCCGGCCCGGGCGGGAACGGCGATCCGCATCGACCTGTCTAGCGATCCAGACCGGGACGGCATTATCGCGGCTGCCGGCGGGTAAGATAAAGGGAGGAAGCACGCACGTGCTCCCTCCCTCATAGTGGCTGAGAAAAGTGGCTTACGCCGCGCCGACCACTTTCGCCGACTTCTCGAAACGCTTGCGCTCGTTCGGGTCGAGATAGAGCTTGCGCAGGCGGATGGTCTTCGGCGTCACCTCGACCAGCTCGTCGTCCTGGATCCAGGCCAGCGCGCGTTCCAGCGTCATGCGGATCGGCGGCGTCAGTTTTACCGCCTCGTCCTTGCCGGCGGCGCGGATGTTCGTCAGCTTCTTGCCCTTGAGCACGTTGACTTCGAGGTCGTTGTCCCTGGAATGGATACCGATGATCATGCCCTGATAGACCTTGACGCCGGGGTCGATGACCATCGGGCCGCGGTCTTCCAGGTTCCACATGGCATAGGCCACCGATTCACCCTGTTCGTTTGAGATCAGCACGCCGTTGGTGCGGCCGGGCAGCTCACCCTTATAGGGTTCGTAGGCGTGGAACAGCCGGTTCATCACGGCGGTGCCGCGCGTGTCGGTCAGCAGTTCCGACTGGTAGCCGATCAGGCCGCGCGTCGGCGCGTGGAAGACGATGCGCTGGCGATTGCCGCCCGAAGGGCGCAGCTCGACCATCTCGGCCTTGCGCTCCGACATTTTTTGCACGACGACGCCGGCATGCTCCTCGTCAACGTCGATGACGACTTCCTCGATCGGCTCTAGCAATTCGCCGTTCTCGCCCTTCTGCATGACGACGCGCGGCCGCGACACGGCGATCTCAAAACCTTCGCGGCGCATCGTCTCGATCAGCACGGCCAGCTGCAATTCGCCGCGTCCGGAGACGAAGAACGAATCCTTGTCCGGCGATTCCTCGATCTTCAGCGCGACATTGCCTTCGGCCTCGCGCAGCAGGCGGTCCCGGATGACGCGGCTGGTCACCTTGTCGCCTTCGGTGCCCGCCAGCGGTGAATCGTTGACCAGGAACGACATCGTCACCGTCGGCGGATCGATAGGCTGCGCGTGCAGCGGCTCGGTCACCGACAGGTCGCAGAACGTGTCGGCGACGGTGCCTTTCGACAAGCCGGCGATGGCGACGATGTCGCCTGCCTGCGCTTCGTCGATGGGCTGGCGCTCGAGCCCGCGAAAAGCAAGGATCTTCGAGATGCGGCCGGTTTCGACCTGGGTGCCATCATGGTGCAGCACCTTGACCGCCTGGTTGGATTTCAGTGTGCCGGATTCGATACGGCCGGTGATGATGCGGCCGAGGAACGGATTGGCTTCCAGAATGGTGCCGATCATGCGGAACGGGCCAGGATGAACGGTCGGCGCCGGCACGTGCTTGATGACGAGGTCGAACAGCGGCGCCAGAGCCTGGTCCTTCGGACCTTCGGGGTTTTCGGAGACCCAGCCGTCACGGCCCGAACCGTAAAGGATCGGGAAGTCGAGCTGCTCGTCGGTCGCGTCAAGCGCGGCAAACAGGTCGAACACCTCGTTGACCACCTCGACGTGGCGGGCATCCGGCCGGTCGATCTTGTTGATGACGACGATCGGCTTCAGTCCGACCTTGAGCGCCTTGCCGACGACGAATTTGGTCTGCGGCATCGGCCCCTCGGCGGCGTCGACCAGCACGATGGCCGAATCCACCATCGACAGGATGCGCTCGACCTCACCGCCGAAGTCGGCGTGGCCGGGCGTGTCGACGATGTTGATGCGGGTGCCCTTCCAGTCGACCGAGGTCGCCTTGGCCAGGATGGTGATGCCGCGTTCCTTTTCGAGATCGTTCGAATCCATGGCGCGCTCGGCGACGCGCTGGTTGTCGCGGAACGAGCCGGACTGTTTCAGGAGCTGATCGACGAGGGTGGTTTTTCCATGGTCGACGTGCGCGATGATCGCGATATTGCGGATTTTCATGTTTTGGTCTCGGGAGCGTTGCAGGCAGCAGGCCAAAAGGCGCTGCCTCTTTCGGTTGGGCGGCTCATACAGGGTTTTTCGCAATTGCGAAAGAGGAGGCGAGTCACCAAATAAAGTCACCAAATCTTAAATGTCTTGGTGTGAAGTGGAATTATTAACCAAGGCGGAACCTTTCATGGTCCGGGCAGTTCGAATTTCATGATCGACGCAGGCAGCAGACTCCGGCCGATTTTGGCATGTAGCGCACTCGCCGTCCTCCTCGCGGCAGGCGCGGCGCAGTCGGCCGCGTCGTTCAAGGAGACGCGGACTGCCCTGCCGTCCGACAAGCGGTCGGCGGAGCAGCTTTTTGCCGATGCTCCCGATGGCGTCGACCCGGTGGTGACCGGGCCAGTCAGCGCCGCCTTCAAGCAAAGGCAGCAAAATGCCGGATGCGACAGCGCCGTCTGGCCCAACATTCCCGTCGTCTGCTATCCCGATTGATACACGTCCTACCCTCGGGCTGGCCCGAGGATAATGGTGCAGTCGCTCACGCCGACCGGACCGGATCGAGCGTGACCTTGTAGAGTTCGCTGTCGTCGCGATCCATCAGCCGCACCGTCAGCTGCTCTGTAGCGCCATCGATATCGACAAGTCCGAAGAACTGCAGGCCGGCCGACGGCGGCAGGTTCTGACCCTGCTCGGCAGTCGGTGCCTTGATGAACTTCAGCTCCGGGCCGAAGGTCATGTCGAAACCATTCGGTCCGAATGTGCCTGAATGGATCGGACCCGAAACGAATTCCCAGAACGGATTGAAGTCCTGGAACTGCGCCTTGTCCGGATTGTAGTAATGCGCGGCCGTGTAATGCACGTCTGCGGTGAGCCAAACGGTATTGCTGATGCCCGCGTTCTTTATATAGCGAAGAAGGTGGGCAATTTCCAGCTCGCGCCCCTTGGCCGGGCCATTGTCGCCATTGCTGACTGCCTCGGCCCCGACCTTCTTGGTACCGTCATTCCAGACCACGAGGCCGAGCGGCATATCGGCGGCGATGATTTTCCACGTCGCGTTGGAATTTGCCAGCTCACGCTTCAACCACTTAATCTGCTGTTCGCCTAGGATGCGCGATTGCGGCGTCATCGTCTCCTGCATATCCGGGCCGTTGGGGCCGCGGTAGGAACGCATGTCGAGGAAGAACACATCGAGCAGCGGCCCATAAGCGATCTTGCGGTAGACGCGGCCCGGCTCCGACAGTTCGTAGCGGATCGTCGTCATCTCGTGGAAGGCGCGCGCAGCACGTGCCGCCAGCACATGGATCGATTTTTCGGTGTAGCGGTCGTCGGCGGTCAGGTCCTTCGAGTCCGACCAGTTGTTAAGCACCTCATGGTCGTCCCACTGATAGAAAGTCGGGCAGATGGCACTGAGCGCAAGAACGTTCTTGTCCATCATGTTGTATTTCCACTGCGCCCGGTATTCGTCCAGCGTCTCGGCAACCTTGCGCTTTTCGTCGATCAGCACTGTGTTTTTCCACTTGTCGCCATTGGGCAGGTCGACCTCGTCCTTCATCGCACCATCGGCATAGACCGTATCGCCCGAATGCAGGAAGAAGTCGGGCGTGTGCTTGGCGATCGTGGCGTAGGTCTTCATGCCGGTCTCGTCGATGCCCCAGCCTTGGCCGGCGGTGTCGCCCGACCAGGCGAAACGAATGTCGCGCTTCGAGGCAGGTGCCGTGCGGAAGCGGCCGACGATCGGCTCCGAAACGGCGTTGATGTCGGCAAGATCGGCCGCGACCATGCGGTAGAAAATGTCCTGGTCGGAGGCGAGATCGGTAAGCAGCCGCTTCACCGTATAGTCGCTGGCCGGCGACGTATCGAGCGGCGCCAGGCGGACGGCATTGGCGAAATTTTCCGTCGACGACACTTCGAACATGACGCGCGACGGCCGGTCCGTGCGCGTCCAGACCATGCCGCTGGTCGCGTCGACATCGCCGGACTGAATGCCATGGGTGAAGGCCGGGCGCTGATTGGCGCGCGAGTAATAGGGAAGGGCGAGACCCGAGGCGCCGACCAGGCCAACGGCGCTGGCCGACGTGACGAAAGCGCGCCGCGTCATTGAAATCTTGTTCATGGCTGTCTCCTGGATGGCGTTGAACGTCGCCGCCAAGCTCCAGCTTCAATGTTTCAGGCACATTTCGAAACGATGAAGGTTTTCTGACATCAACAAGCGGGAAGGCTGGACCGCTCGGCGGCGAAGCTGCTGATCTCCCCCTTGCGGGTCCCTTGCGGGGGAGATGGCCGGCAGGCCAGAGGGGGGCGCTGTCCCGCCGACGTACAAATCAGAAAGAAATCAGACGGAGCAGCGGAGTTTGGGCAGAACATTGCGTAAAGTCGGAGGCTGGCGAACCTTCGCGCCCCCTCTGCCCTGCCGGGCATCTCCCCCGCGAGGGGGGAGATCGGCAATTTGGCCGACGGCATCTCTCCTGCAACGAGAAGCTATGCCGCCTGCGGTTCAGGATCGAACGCCGGGCGGCTGGTGTTGATCAGCAGCGAGATGCAGGCGGCGGCTATTGCCGTCATGCCGGCGATCAGGAAGGCAAGCTCGTAATTGCCCTGCAACTCACGCATAGTGCCACCGAAAAAGGCCGCTGTCGCTGCGCCGACTTGATGGCCGGCGACGATCCAGCCGAAGACGATCGGCCCGCTGCGGTCGCCGAACGCCTCGTTGGAAAGCCGCAGCGTCGGCGGCACTGTGGCGATCCAGTCCAGTCCGTAAAATACGGCGAAGATGATCAGGCTGGTCGCCGAGAAGCCGGAATAGGGCAGATAGATCAGCGACAGGCCGCGAATGCCGTAATAGATGCCGAGCAGCTTGCGCGGGTCGAAACGGTCGGTGAGCCAGCCCGACAGCGTCGTGCCAATAAGATCGAAGATACCCATCATCGAGAGCAGGCCCGCGGCCTGCACTTCGCCGATGCCCATATCGCCGCAAAAGGCGATCAGGTGCGTGCCGACCAACCCGTTGGTGGTGAAGCCGCAAACGAAGAAGGTGGCGAACAGGTACCAGAACACACGCGTACCGGCGGCGCGGCGCAACGTGCTCAGCGTATGCGCGAGGAAATTGCCTCGCGCGGCCGGCGGCGCGGGCGGCACATCGTCGAGCTCGGCGCCATAGCGGACCATGCCGATCGCGGCCGGACGCTCCGGTACCAGCATATAAACCAGCGGCACCAAGGCGGCGGTGGCCACGGCAATGGCAATAGCGACCGGCTTCCAGCCGCCAGACTGGGCGAGCGAGGCGAGCAGCGGCAGGAAGACCAGCAGCCCGGTGGCGCTGGACGCCGACATCAGTCCCATCACAAGGCCGCGATTGGTCTTGAACCAGCGGTTGACGATGGTGGCGCCGAGCACGGTGGCGACGGCGCCCGAGCTGATGCCGGAAAACACGCCCCAGGTGAGGAGCAGATGCCACGGCTTGGTCATCAGCAGGCTGAGCGCGGTCGATCCCGACATCAACAGCAGCGCGGCAAGCAAGGTGCGGCGCAGCCCGATCCGCTCCATCAGCGCCGCGGCAAACGGCCCAGTCAGGCCATAGAGGAAGATGCCGGTGGCCGCGGCCAGCGAGACGACGTCGCGCCGCCAGCCGAAACTATTCTCCAGCGGCAGCATCATGACTGCCGGCGCCGAACGCAGGCCCGCGGCGATCAGCAGGCAGAGGAAGATGACGGCGACCACGACGAAAGCGTAGCGCTGGCCAAACGGGCGGGATTGAGCTATCATGTTACTGACCGGTACGTTTCAGATGTGCGGAACATACGTACCGACCGGTAACATTGTCAACCAGGCAATCGGCAAACCAGACATGAAAAGCATTGAACCAACGATCAAGGAGAATGGCGCACCGCTGCCTCGCGCCGCCGAACGGATTCTCCAGGTGGCGCGCGACCTGTTCTACCGGCAAGGCATCAGGGCGATCGGCGTCGACGAGATCGTACGGCGTGCCGGCGTCACCAAGCCAAGCCTCTACCGCAGCTTTCCGTCCAAGGATGAGTTGGCCGCATCCTATCTTCGGCACTATGACCTCGAATTCTGGGAGCGCTTCGACGAGGCGGTGAATGCCCATCCCGGCGATGCGCGCGCGCAGATCGTCGCCTTCCTGACGCGTGTCGGCAAGCGCACGCAAAGGCCCGACTATCGCGGCTGCGGCATGACCAATGCCGCGGTCGAATATCCCGAACACGGCCATCCGGCCCGCGTCGTGAGCGAGGCCAACAAGCAGGAATTGCGCCGGCGCCTGCGTGCTATGGCGGCGGCGATGGGCGCCGGCGACGCCGACACGCTGGGTGACGGGCTGCTGCTCCTGATCGAGGGAGCCTATATCAGCGGCCAGTTGTTCGGTGCCGGCGGACCGGCGCAGTCGGTGGCCCGCAACGCCGATCTTCTGATCGAGGCAAGCTTGAGGAAATAGCGTTCCGTTTACCAGGTCACTGTGAGCAGCCTGACTTCGTCTAGGCTGCTGCTGAATTTGACGGTACGCTGCGGCAGCCCGAACGGAGTTGTCCGCCATGCGCGCTCTTTTGATCCCGCTTGTCCTCGCCGGTTTCTGCCAGGCGGCTCGGGCTGGCGACATATCCAGCGTCTATACCGATCTCGTCTGGGAGAAGGACTGCGTGACTTATGCCCAGGCGGAGGAAGGCGACGGCGACTGGGCCGACCTCGCCTGTTCGGGCTATGGCGGCTACCCGGTGATGGTTTCCTACGACGACGCGCGGGAATCTCTGTTCTACGGGTTTCCACCTGGCGACATGACCACGGTCTGGGAAAGCTTTTCCGGCCTCAACTCGGCTGGACCCAAAGTCGAGTGGCGTATCGAAACCAAGGGCGATATGGCCGTTCCTTTCGCAGTCATCCATCGTCGCTCGATCAGCGATAGCGAGGGCGAGAACAAGTCGACGGAAGTGCTGATCGTCGCCAAGGTTGCCCAGCCTGGCGCCCACGAAGGCTGCACGATCGCTCTTGTGCTCGCCACCGGCAATCCCGCCGCCAACGATCAGGCGCGCAAGCTTGCCGACGAGAAGGCACGCACCTTCGCCTGCGGCAAGGACAAGCGTGTGGTGATCGGCAACACGCCCGATTTCGGCCGCGTCGACAACTGACGATTTGCGCCCGTTAATTACTTGCGCTTGGCCCGCTCGATTGCCTCGACGATCATCTTCTTGGCATAGGCGGCATCGTACCAGCCCTCGATCTTGACCCATTTGCCGGGTTCGAGATCCTTGTAGTGCTCGAAAAAGTGCTGCACCTGCTGGCGGGTGATATCAGGCAGCTGCGTGTATTCGTGAACGTCCTCATAGCGCAAGGTCAGCTTGGGCGAAGGAACCGCGATGACCTTCTCGTCCTGGCCGGCATTGTCCTCCATCACCAGCACGCCGATCGGCCGCACATTGATGACGCAGCCCGGCACCAGCGCGCGTGTGTTGCAGACCAGCACGTCGATCGGGTCGCCGTCGCCCGACAGCGTGTGCGGTACGAAACCGTAATTGCCGGGATAGCGCATCGACGTGTGCAGGAAGCGGTCGACGAACAGCGTGCCGGCCTCCTTGTCCATCTCGTACTTGATCGGTTCACCGCCGATCGGCACCTCGATAATGACGTTGACGTCCTCGGGCGGGTTCTTTCCGCTGGCAATCGCTTCGATACGCATCGCTTTATCCCTCTCTCGATTGAAGATCGATAGCGGGCGACGGCGAATGGTGCAATGCGGCGAATGGTACTGGGGGATCGTCCGAACCGAAACCGGTCGGATCATGCGCTGGCCGTCATTCCCAGACGAAAGCGACCTTCTTCAGCGCCTTCTGCTCGAATATCTCGACGCCCTCGGCCACATCGCGACCGCCGGCGCCGGCATAGAAGGCAAGTGCGTTCTGATTGTCTTCCAGCGCCCACACGACCATGCCCTTCAAGCCATGGTCGGCCAGCCGTGCCCGTGCCGCCGAGAACAGCCGGCTGCCGAGCCCGATGCCTTGATATTCCGGCCGCAGGTAAAGCTCGTAGATCTCGCCCTGCTGCCTGAGTTCGCGGGCACGGTTCTTGCCGATCGTCGCGTAGCCGGCAATTTTGCCGCCGATTTCGACGACCAGGACGGTGGCGGCGCGGCGAATGGCATTCGCCCACCAGTCGGCACCGCGGCGGTTGATCATCGATGTCAGAGTGCGGTGTGGGATGATGCCCGAATAGGCGCCGCGCCAGGCCTCGAGATGCACGTCGGCAATGGCGGCTGCATCGCGCGGCTCGGCTTTCCTGATGTCGATGCTCAGCGTATTCATGATTGGTTAACCATAAACCCGCGGCGCCCGATTGCAAGAGTCCGGTCAGCCACTGCGATGCTTTCGCACAGCCGAACGGTGCGTCCTTGAGACGCTGCAAAACCGCCTTTAGCGAGATCAAATCTCGACCAGATGGTCGTCCAGTTCGTTGCTGTCGCCGGTCGACACCGGAAAATGCTCGGCCAGTACCGCACCGACCGCTTCGACCGCCCTGACGAAGCCGTCGGCAAGCCGATCGTCGCCGGCATGCGCCGTAAGGTCGCGGACGACACCGTCCCAGACATGCTGGCCGACACGAGAATCGATGCCGCTGTCGGCGACCACTTCAGCATAGCGCTCGGCGATCGAGACGAACACCAGCACGCCGGTGCGCGCCGCGGTGCGGTGGACGTTGCGGGCGAGGAACTGCTTCATCGCATTGGCGTGGGCGGCCTGGTAGCGCAGCCGCCTCGGCACCAAATGGATGCGCAATGCGGGCAATGCCCACAACAGGATGAGCACACTGGCAAGCGCCAGAAGCTCGGCTATGACGAAATGCGGCAAGCGGATCGACAGCCACCAGGCTTCCAGCCCGTAACCGACGGCGAGGCTGACGACGAGCATGCCGAGCATCGCCATGAAGGCGGCCGGGAAGAAATAGCCGTCGCTTGCATGCGCCACGACGCAGTAGATCTCGCCGTCGGTCTTTGATTCGGCAGCGCGGATCGCATCGGCGATGCGCTCATGATCCTCGGGGCTGATCGGTCGTGTTGCCATGATTGATGTCTCACCAGCTTCCTGAAGAACCGCCGCCGCCGGACGAACCGCCGCCGCCGGAAAACCCGCCGCCGGAACTTCCTGACGACCAACCACTGCCTGAACTTCCCGACGACCAGCCACTGCCGGACGAGGTCCCCGACGTCCAGGCACCGCCACCGGAGGGTGACGAACCTGGCCCGCGGCCGTAGCGGAACGTCATGCCCAGCCACTTGTACACGCCCGGCGACAGTTTCGTGCCGAAGATCGGCGGCAGGAACGCCATTGCCAAGCCGCCGAAGAACATCGTCGCCCACAGGATGATGAACAGCATGAAGATGGGATCGACAGGATTGTCATTCGCCGGATTGCGCTTGCCGCGCGCCTCCAGCTCTTCGGGATTGCCTTCCAGCACCATGATCATGTCGTCGACGGCCTTGCTGATGCCGCCTGAGAAATCGCCGGCACGGAAGGCCGGCACCATGTCGTTTTCGATGATCAACTTGGTGTGCAGGTCGGTCAGCGTGCCTTCAAGCCCATAGCCGACCTCGATGCGCATCTTGCGGTCGTTCGGCGCCACCAGAAGCAGGACGCCGTTGTTCTCCTTCGCCTGGCCGAGTTTCCAGGCGCGAAACAACCGGTTGGCGTAAGGCTCGATCTCCTCGCCGTCGAGGCTGGGAATGGTCGCGACGACGATCTGGTCGGACCCCTTGGTCTCGAAATCGGCAAGCTTCTGCGTCAGCGCCACCTCGGTCGCGGCATCGATGATGCCGGCATTGTCGACGACCCGTCCGGTCAGCGCCGGCAATTCGGCGGCGAAGGCCGCGAAGCCGAACAGCAGCACCGCTATGGCCAACAGCGCGGTGCCGGTCATTTTGATGAAACGGCCGGATTCCACCGGGCTGACGGCGTGTCTTGTCATCTCGTCACCAGCTTCCCGAGGAGCCGCCGCCGCCGGACGAACCGCCGCCGCCGGAAAACCCGCCACCGCTTGAACCCGACGACCATCCCCCGCCGGAACCTCCCGACCAGCCGCCGGACGACCGCCGGCTCGGCTCGAAGGTCATGCCCAGCCAGCGATAGCGGCCGGGACCGATCTTCTGGCCGAAGATCGGCGGCAGGATGGAGGCTGCGAGGCCGCCGAAAAAGATGATTGCCCAGATGGCTATGAAGATGGTGAAGAACAGATCGTCGCTGTTGAACGGCGGCTGCTGGTTGCGTTCGCCGCGCGCTTCCAGCTCTTCGGGATTGCCTTCCAGCACCATGATCATGTCGTCGAGGGCCTTGCTGATGCCGCCGGAGAAATCGCCGGCACGGAAGGCCGGCACCATGTCATTTTCGATGATCAACTTGGTGTGCAGGTCAGTCAGCGTGCCTTCAAGCCCATAGCCGACCTCGATGCGCATCTTGCGGTCGTTCGGCGCCACCAGCAAAAGCACGCCGTTGTTCTCCTTCGCCTGGCCGAGTTTCCAGGCGCGAAACAACCGGTTGGCGTAAGGCTCGATCTCCTCGCCGTCGAGGCTGGGAATGGTCGCAACGACGATCTGGTCCGAACCCTTGGTCTCGAAATCGGCAAGCTTCTGCGTCAGCGCCGCCTTGGTCGCGGCATCGATGATGCCGGCATTGTCGACGACCCGTCCGGTCAGCGCCGGCAATTCGGCCGCGAGAACGGTGAGAGGGAGGAGGAGAAAGCTTAGAACGAAGCCAAAAAAAATCCGGCCGGCATTTCTTCCCACCCCCCTCTGTGGGGAGATGGCCGGCAGGACAGAGGGGGGTGGGACGGAGTACAAGGCCAACGGGAACAGACCCGCTAAGCGCCGTTCACCCGCCCTGCTGCGTGCCGAAATCGACCTTCGGCGGCTGCATCTTGTCCTCCTCGATGGTGAAATTCGCAAACGGCTGGTTGCCGCGGAACCACAAGGTCGCCCAGATCACCGACGGGAAGGTCCTCAGCGTCAGATTGTACTCTCTCACCGCCTGGATATAGTCGCGGCGGGCGACCGTGATGCGGTTCTCGGTGCCTTCGAGTTGTGCTTGCAGCGCCAGAAAGTTCTGGTTGGCCTTGAGATCGGGATAGTTCTCCACCACCGCCAGCAGGCGCGACAGCGCGCTGGTCAGGCCGGCCTGGCTGTCCTGGAATTTCTTGAAGGCTTCCGGATTGTTCAGCGTTTCCGGCGTCACGGTCACCTGCGTCGCCTTGGCGCGCGCTTCGACCACGGCATCGAGCGTGTCCTTCTCGTGCGCGGCATAGCCCTTGACCGTGTTGACCAGATTGGGGATGAGATCGGCGCGGCGCTGGTATTGATTCAACACCTCGCTCCATGCGGCCTTGGCGTTTTCCTCAGCCGTCGGGATGGTGTTGTAGCCGCAGCCGGCAAGCAGCGGCAGCATGACGGCCATCACCAGGAACGCAGCTAAATTACGGAAGATTGGCGGTAAAGCAAGGCGCTGGACAAGCATGATAAGGTCCCCTCGATAGCATTGGCACGCGAAGCATTAGCACAATCCTTGCGCAAGAAAATGACTTCGGCCGAGAAGCGTTACTGGTTTCTACCATTCGCCGTCAGGCCCTGTGACAGACGAGGCGAACGGGTTAAGCTCGGGATGAAACGGGATATCACCATGGCGAAACGCCACGACAGCGACGCGGAATCGCGCCGCATCATCGAACGGGTGGCGCGCGAGACCGACCCGGGCGGCACCTCGTTCCTCGCACGAACCGCCAGAGGCGCGCGCGACCACGTCACAGCGGCCGATGCCGACCGATCGGACCCGATCGAATATTGGGGCACCCGTATTGGTCGGGCGGCAGGCTTGCTTATTGCCATCGGCCTGTTGATCTGGCTCGTGCTTTTCATCACCAGGGGCGGTTAGGACAAAGATCAATGAGCGCCGAAAAAGCCGACGCGCCGCGCGCGGTCATCGTCGTCTCCAGCCATGTCGCACGTGGCTCGGTCGGCAACCGTGCCGCCGTGTTTGCGCTGGAGACGCTGGGGTTTCCGGTTTGGGCGGTGCCGACCGTCATTCTGCCCTGGCATCCGGGGCACGGCCGGGCCACCCGCATCGTGCCGCCGCTGGACCAGTTCAAGGCGCTGATGACCGACCTCGAGCGCGCGCCGTGGCTGGGCGAGGTCGGCGCCGTGCTGTCCGGCTATCTCGGCGAGGCTGGCCAGGCCGAAGCCGTCGCTTCGCTGGTCGGCGCCGTCAAGGCGAAGACGCCGGACGCCCTCTATATCTGCGACCCGGTGATGGGCGATTCGGGCGGCCTCTACGTACCTGAGCCGACCGCAATCGCCATGCGCGACCGGCTGATGCCGATCGCCGATATCGCCACGCCCAACCGCTACGAGCTGGAATGGATGGCCGGAGCGCCGCTGCCCGACCTGAAATCGGCAATGGCTGCTGCCCTGCAAGCCGGCCCACCGGCCATGCTGGTCACTTCGGCACCGGCGATGATGGCCGGCGGCATCGGCAATTTGCTGCTCAACGGCAGAGAGGCGCTGCTTGCCGAACACCGGCTAATCGACAAGCCTCCGAATGGGCTCGGCGACCTGACGGCGGCCGTCTACCTGGCGCGCATCCTGTCCGGCCAAACGGCCGCCAAGGCGCTGCAATCGACCACGGCAGCGGTCTACGAGATCCTGGCGCGCACCGCCAAGCGCGGCGGCGACGAATTGCAGCTCGAGACCGATGCCCAGAGCCTGTCGCACCCGATGGCGATGGTGCAGCTTCGCCATCTCCTGCATCCGGGACGGGATCGCCGGGCGTGACGCAGGCCGAAGACGCCGTGCCCCAGGATGATGCGCCCAAGGGTGCTGCGCCCGACCATGTTGTGCCTGGGGATGTTGTGCCCGAGGATGTTGCGCCTAGGGATGTTGTGCTTGTCGGCGTCGACGGTTGCAAGACCGGCTGGATAGCCGTCCGCCGCGATTCCGGTGCCGCACCGTCGACAGCCGTTTTCCCAAGCTTCGCGGCGTTGCTCGACCAGCTACCCGTCAATGCAATCGTAGCGGTCGATATGCCGATCGGCCTGCCCGATTTCTCGCAAAGAGGCGGTCGCGGTCCGGAGGCGCTGGTGCGGCCATTTCTTGGCGCCCGGCAATCCAGTGTCTTTGCCATCCCCTCCCGCGCCGCGCTCTATGCGGAGATCGAAGCCTTCACCACGGTCGAAGCCTGGTACGCGGCACATCGCAGGGCAAGTGACGTGGCCAAGACGACCTCAGATCCGCCGCGCGGTGTCTCGATCCAGGCCTTCGGCATCTTTGCCAAGATCCGTGAGATCGATTCGCTGCTGATCGCGCGGCCCGAACTGCGCAGCCGCGTCTTCGAATCGCATCCGGAAGTTGCCTTCTGCAGACTGAACGGCGACCGGGCGATGCGTCTGCCGAAGAAGATCAAGGGCAACATCAATCCGGCCGGCATGGCCGAACGCAAGGCGCTGCTTGCCCGGCATGGTTATGGCCAGCATTTTCTCGACCAGAGGCCGCCGCGCGGCGCGGCCACCGACGATTTCCTCGATGCCGCGGCGATGATGCTGATTGCCGGCCGCATCGCCAGAGGCGAGGCAATGCCGTTTCCGGATCCGCCGCTCGCCGATCGTTTCGGCATTCCCGTCGCCATCTGGTCTTGAGGACCAGGGCTAACGTTTTAGGTGGCATGCGTCAGGAGCGTGATCTGAGCGCCTCGTTGAGCGCCCACATATCCTTCTCCTCGGGCGCGGTCTCCAATCCGAGCACGGGAATTTGCTTGCGCAAATGGTCGTGGTGGGTGCGCACGCCATATTCGAGATCGGAGAGGTAAAAACCTCCGAAGGCTTCTGACAGCATGGATTCGTTGGACCATATCGAAAGCTGTACATCTTCGGCCAGCGTGTCGCGGTCGATGCGGTAGGATAGGTAGCGGGCAGCCGCCTGCTCCCTGCTCTCGTCGCGATAGCGGTAGATGGCGCCGCGCAGCAGCGTCTCACCCGTCGACAGCGGGAACTCCTGATAGAACTGCACCGACTCCGGCATGATCGACAGCGCGTTGTTCGGGAAGATGCCGTAATAGATCCAGGCCTTGCGCAGGTGCTCCGGCAGTTGCTTCGCCTCGGGTGCGAGCTTGATGTATTGCGCGACGCTCCAGCGCCGTCCGGCATGCGGGTTGTAAGTGGCGAACGAGCGCGACACGCCGTTGACGAACGGCTCGTCGAAGTAGGTCGCGCCATAAAGATCCTGCAGCGCCGGATGCGCCATGGCGACGTGGTAGCCTTCATTGTCGACGTCGCGCACCGACTTCCAGTTGACCGGCGTCTTTTGGGTCCAGATGCCCCAGGACGGCACCATCTCGGCGACGCCGTAATGGGCAATCTCGGCTTCGATCGGCTTCAACAGCTCGGCCACGGATGGCTGCGGGCCACCCTTGCGGAAGCGGATGAAGATGAAGCCCATCCAGATTTCGAGCTCGAGCGGCATCAGGCCGAATTCGGTCTTGTCGAGGTCGGGGAAGGACCGCGGGCGGGCAGCGCCGCGCAACGTGCCGTCGAGATTGTAGACCCAGCCATGAAAGGGGCAGACCAGCGCATTCTTGCAAGTGCCTTGGCTATCGGCAACGACGCGACTGCCGCGGTGGCGGCACATATTGTTGAAGGCGCGCACCACGCCATCCTTGCCGCGCACGATCAGCGCCCGCTCGCCGACCACATCCATCGTCAGATAGTCGCCGGCGTTCGGCAGGTCGCAGACATGGCCGGCGATCTGCCAGTGATTGCGGAAGACGTGCTCTTTCTCGAGTTCGAGCAAGGCGTCGGAATGATAGCTCCAGCCCGGCAGGCCCCGCCGATCCCAATCGTTGGGGATTGCCACGTCACGCAGATGCGGGTTCATAAAAGGCTCTTATTTATTGAATGGCCGTTCAATACAAGCATATTTTCTGTTGAAATGCAATAGCTTGCGAGAATAGGGCGAATTCCCGACGCGAAACCGATCGGCAATTGAGAGCCGAGCTCGAACGATCGAAGCCGGGAAAATCCCGGGAATTCCGGGCGTTAATCCCCTTACGCTTGTTGAGCGCCCAGCCCTCCGTGGACCGGAAAAGTCGACGTGGATCCGGTGCCGTGGATAGCGGAAAACGAGCGCTGAATGTCACCGGTGCGGCCAGCTACGCATCGTCGGTTTGCCCCCGGAATGGCCGCGGGCCTGGTTTCATGCCGGTTACACAATCGTTAATCCATCATCGTTGGCCCGTTACAAGGTGCGGTTAAGTTCGTTTCAACAGGGAAAAGAAGAACACCGAAGGAAACGACGATGCCTACGAAAACCCAGATCACCGACAACGACCATCGCCTGCAGGGTCCGCAGCGCAACGACCGGCGCCCGAAGCTGGCGCTGCGCCAGCGCGCCAGCGATCACCCGATGGCGATGTTCCTGCTGCTTGCCGCTGCCGCGTTTGCCGGCATGGCGTTCACGCCGACCGTCGGTCCGGCCTTCGCCTCGCTGAACCCGCCGGTCAACCTCATCGACGGCGCGACGACCACGACCAAGACGGCGCGCCTGCCGATCCCGGACATCGATTTTGCCTGCAAGGGTCAGGCCTGGGGCGCCGAGAGCCTGGACTGCCTGCGCGCCATCGCTGCCCAGTCGGGCAAGGCACGGCCCGTCCGCATGATCGCCAACGCCGCCCCGCTGGCCGATACGCCGAACGTTTTTTGATCTTTTCGCGAGCGCCCTCCAGCACTCCAGTCAGGCTCCCGCCGCAATGTCGGCTGGGAGCCTTTTTTCTTTCCTTTTTGTCTCTCTGGGAGTCTAGCCGCCCAAAGCGACCTGCTCGGCAATGGCCGAGAGCACGCCGCGCACATCCAGCGTGCTGAACGGCTTTTCGAGGATTGGCGGCCGCTGCGGCGCCGGCAGCGCCTCGATTTCGCCTTTTGCGCCGATCAGATCGCCGGTGACAAGCACGAAACGCCGCGCCAGATCCGGCATTTCGGCAAGCAGCTCGCGATAGGCGGCTATGCCGCTGGTGCCGGGCATGCGCAAATCGGAAAACACGATGTCCGGCGGCATGTGGCCGCTCAGGGTCGCGGCGGCCGAGACCCAGGCCGGCACGATCCGCGACTTGATGCCCATCAACTCCAGAATGTCGGACAGCGACGCCGCGACATCCGGCTCATCGTCTATGATCAGCGCGTGACGCAAGCCGCTCGACCGCGACGGACTGTCGCCGGCGGCGACCGCGCCGGCAGCGATCGCCGGCAACTGCACGACAAAACGCACGCCTCTCGGCGAAACCTCCTCGAACCAGATATTGCCATTGTGCCGCTCGATGATCGATTTGGAAATCGACAGGCCGATACCGGTACCGACGCCGACTGGCTTGGTGGTGAAATAGGATTCGAATATGCGTGAGCGTATCGCTTCCGGCACGCCTGGCCCGTTGTCCTCGACCGAGAATCCGGGATTGCCGCGGTCGCTGCGAAACGTCCGGACCTTGATCCGCCGGTCGCCGGCAATGCCGGCCAAGGCATGCTGGCTGTTGATGAGGAAGTTGGCGGCTACCTGCGTCACGTGGTCGGCATCGGCCATGGCCAGCAGCGGGCCGCCGGCGAAATCGGTGTCGATGATGATGCCGCTTGATCGCGCGCCATAGGCGGTCACTTCGAGTGCCGCGCGGATCACCTGGTTGAGGTCGGTCTCGGCCTGCGCCGTCGGGTGCAGGCGGACCATCGACAGGAAGCTTTTGACGATACGGCCGCAGCGCTCGGCAGCGGCGCGCACCTTTTCGGCGCGTACTTTGGTCTGCGGATCGGCGGCGAATTCATGCAGCAGCGTCGACTGGGCGACGACCACGGCCAGCGGGTTGTTGAGCTCGTGCGAAACCCCCGCAAGCAGCGAGCCCATCGCCGCCATCTTCTCGTTCTGGTGCAGTTTTTCGCGCTGACGGTTGATTTCCTCCTCAGCGCGCAATCTGTCGCGCAGGTCGCGGATGGAGCCGAAGATCAGATGGCGATCGGCGACCCGCATCTCGGTCGCCGTCAGCTCGATCGGAAAAACCTCGCCGGCGGCATTCTGGGTGACCGTTTCGAGCCGCTGGCCGACCATCGGCGCGCCGCGGCCCGACATGTATTCGGCGCCCGACGCATAGCCTTTGCGGTAATATTCCGGCACGACCGTGTCGAGCAGGTCCTTGCCGAGGATATCGCTGCGTCGATAGCCGAACATCTTCTCGGCCGCCGGATTGAATTCGATGATCGAGCCGGTCTCGTCGATGACGATGATGGCGTCGAGCGAGGCCTGCAGCATGGTGCGGCGAATGACGTCACTGGCATGCGCGTCGGAGGGCGACCGTTCGATGGCGTCGCCAATGGCGAGTGCCACCATGTGCAGCGCCGCCTCTTCCTGGTCGGTCCATTCGCGTTCGTTGACGCAGTCGTTGACCGCCAGCGTGCCCCACAAATTGCCGTGCGAAAAGACCGACACCGACAGGAACGACTTGATGTTCTGCTTTTCGAAATCGGTCCGCAGAAAGCCTTCGAGATCGCGTGTGTGCCCGGCGAATATCTTGCCTTGGCGCTCGTCCTCCGCCAGCTGTTCCAGCAATGGGTCCGAATCGACGACCGACTGCATGATGACGGTCGGTGACGCCAGCTCGCCGCCAAACCGGGGGGCGATCCAATAAGCGGCGACCGACTGGGCGAAGCCCTGGCCGGGCAGTTCGCGCAGGCGAAACAGGATGCCGCGGTGACAATCCATGGCTTCGCAAAGCGTTTGGAGGATACCCTCCATCTCGCGCTGCCAGTCGCCGGCTTCGCGCAGCCGGCGAACCACATGCACGGCCGCCATCGCCGCGCCCTGCCTGGCGCCCTGCGAGTCCGCGCGTGCTGTTTCAGCCGTCATGGTCATTTCCTGGCAGTGGCTTGCTCAAGCCGCCAGGCCTCAGTTATTTTCGCCGGCTGGCAGCGAGAAGATATAGCCTTCGCCGCGCACCGTGCGCAGGAATTTCGGATTGGCCGGATCCGCCTCGATCTTCTTTCTCAGCCGCATGATGCGGATGTCGACGGCGCGGGACGATTCCGCGTCCTCGACGAAACCGATCGCCTCGGAGATCGCCGCCCGCGTCAACAGCCGGTTGGCGCGGGTAAGGAACACCTCCAGCACGTCGAACTCGCTCTTGGCCATGTCGATGACCGCACCGTTGGCGCCGGTGACGAGCCTGCCGTCGAGGTCGGCGTGAAAGGCGCCGAAGCTCACGGACCGGCGGCCACCGGATGTTTCAGCCTTGGCTTTTTGTGGTTCGGTCGGCTCCGGAACGCGGCGCAGCACGCTGCGCACCCTGGCCAGCACTTCGCGCAACTCGTAAGGCTTGACGATGTAGTCGTCAGCGCCGAGCTCCAGTCCGACGATGCGGTCGAGCGCGGTACCGGCGGCCGTCGCATAGATGATGCCGATCGGCATTTTCGACCGCATCCAGCGGCCGAGCGACAGGCCGTCCTCGCCCGGCATGGCGATGTCGAGAATGGCCAGATGGAAGGACTGGGCTTCCAACAGGTCGCGCGCCGCCACCGCACTTTCGGCCGTGGCCACATCATAGCCGCTGGCGCCGAGATACTCGGCGACCGCGTCCCTCAGGTCGGGCTCGTCCTCGACAATGACAATTCGTGCCCGCACGATGCGTTCGCTCCCGCTTTCAGCGGAAAGTAGATTGGGTATAAACATGATGTCCAGCACTCTTCTTGGGTTGCCGTATGCGGGGTAGAAAAACATGGCTGCACGATCCGTCATCGCGCTTGTTTCCGTCGCTGAAGTAATTGCGACCGATCTCGCCGATCATCTCAAGCGACGCGGTCATGACGTCCGCGCCGCGCGACAGCCGTGGGAAGCCGAATCGCTGCTTTCTGAAAAGGGTATCGATGTCGTGGTTGTCGGCGACAGCGTCAGCCAGGCGGAGGGGCGCGACCTGCTCAGGCGACATGGCGGCGAAGGTGGACCGGATTTCATCCTGATCTGCCGCCCGGCCGATCTGGTCGACAAGGTGCTGGCGCTCGAGCTCGGCGCCGCCGACGTCGTCGAAAGCCCGCTCAATGTCAGGGAGCTTGCCGCCCGCGTTGGCGGCCTGCTGGCTCGGCGCGGCAGGAGCGCCGGGGAATTGATCGTGCTGGAGAACGCGACCGTCGATCTCCGGTCGGCCATCGTCATGCACCGCTCGGGCACGGAAGAACAGCTGTCCGCCGGGCAGGTGGCGCTGCTCAGGCTGTTCCTGGCCAGCCCGCGCAAGGTGCTGACGCGTGACGACATCATCGCCGCCGCGCCCGCCGAAAATGCCGAAGCCTTCGACCGGTCGATCGATTCGCGCATCGTGCGGCTGCGCCGCAAGCTCGACACCGAAACCATCACCACCATACGGGGTGCGGGTTACCGGTTCGATCCGCCAACGCAATTCGCCGATTGAATGCAGGACAGCCACCCCTTTTTTGAGTATCGGATTTTCCTAAAACCGGTTCCCGCTTTTGGGTCCGATGCTCTTTCCTCAGCGCGCCACGAGAAGCGACGGGCCTGACGGCATGTCACTGTTCGTGCTGACCTCGCCGGCATGCGCACGTTCCTTCAGCAGCACGGTTGCGAGGCCGGCAATGCCGAGCAGGCCCTGCACGTAGAGCAGGGCAGAAAGCACGGAAGCGGCGAATTTCGTTTTCATCCTGTTCTTTCCTCAAAATTGGGATTTACGGGCGCTTCAGGGGAACCCCCGAAGCGCCCCCGCCGCCAGCGGAGCCCCCCGTTGCGGCGCGGGCCTTCGGTCCTCTCGGCTGCAAGTTGCCGGAGGCGCCGCGCATCCTCAACGGCTCTAAGCCGCCCCCGCCAGAGGGGCTTGAGCCGGTCGACGCGCAGGCTGGAAACTGTCCAGACAATCCAGACCGTAGCGAAAACAGTGTTGGCTTCCGATCGTTCGTTGCCCGCTGTTTTCGTTACGTCAACTTTGCCCGTTCGCTGTATCCGGATCATGCCGCCGAGGCCGCGCTTTGTTGCAGCTCGGTTTCGGAGTCAGGTGGAATTCCTCTCAAACGAAAGACAATCGCGTATTCGTGCCGCGGTTTGGCTGATCCGCTTAGGCAAACACGCCGCCGCTGTCATGACGACGTCCAACAGCTGTAAGCCGCTTTGCACGGCGTTTTCTGTTAACCCGGGGGAAACAGAATCGAAACACAAACGAGCATCTAGCGAAATCGGCTCGAAACATGACGCCCCGATAAGCCGGTCATCGAATTGAGCCGGCCCCGACCGGCAGAATAGGGGAGACATCATGTACACCGCCATTTCCGCCAAGCTCATCAACATCGCCGCCGCCGTCATCACCGGTGCTGCCTTGCTTGTCAGTGCCGGCAACAGCGCAGCCCACGCCGCCGCCAACAAGATCGTCGCGCGTGTGTCGCTATCGCAGCAGACCATGGAAATCCTGGTCGACGGCCGGCCGACATTCGCCTGGAAAGTCTCGACCGGCGACAGGACGCACGTCACGCCGACCGGTTCGTTCAAGCCGACCCGCATGCATGAAATGTGGTATTCGAAGAAATACGACAACGCCCCGATGCCGCATTCGGTGTTCTTCAGCGGCGGCTACGCCGTACATGCGACAAGCGCCATCAAGCGCCTCGGCCAGCCGGCCTCGCATGGCTGCGTGCGTCTGCATCCGGACAACGCCGCCGATTTCTATCAGCTCGTCGAGGTCTTCGGCCCGGCCAACACCAGCATCGTCATCGTCAAATGAGCGATGCTTTTCGTAGCTCCCAAGAAAGGCCGGAAATCCGGCCTTCTTTATTGTGCAATGTTAGTACAATCTAATCCGGCATCACCGGCATCAGCTTGGGGTCCGGCTTTTCGGCGTGATGCGGCAGGTCCTTGCTGGCGATAAACGTGTAGAACATCGGCACCACGAAGAGCGTGAACATGGTTCCGACCAGGATGCCGGTGAAGATCACCAGGCCCATCGAATAGCGTGCCGCGGCACCAGCGCCGCTGGAGATGATCAGCGGCACCACTCCGAGCGCCATCGCCGCCGTCGTCATCAGGATCGGCCGCAGCCGCACCTTGGCCGACGCGATGATCGCATCGCGCCGCCGCATGCCGTGCATTTCACGCTGCTGGTTGGCGAACTCGACCAGAAGGATGCCGTGCTTGGTGATCAGGCCGATCAGCGTAATCAAGCCGACCTGGGTGTAGATGTTGAGGGTGCCGAGCCCGACATTAAGCGGCACGATCGCGCCGAAGATCGAGAGTGGCACCGCCATCATGATGATCAACGGATCGCGGAAACTTTCGAACTGCGCCGCCAGCACCAGATAGATGACGAGAACGGCTGCCGCGAAGGCGATGATGATCGTGTAGCCCTGTTGCTTCTCCTGCCGCGACTGGCCGGTATAGTCGATGAAGAAAGTGTCGGGCAGGCTCTCCTTGGCGATATCCTCGATCGCTTTCAAACCGTCGCCGGTGGTGACGCCAGGCAGCGGCAGGGCGGAAATCGTTGCGGAATTCAACTGGTTGAACTGCTCGATCGCCGCCGGCGACGCGTTGGTCGAGATCTTCACCACCGCAGAGAGCGGCACCATCTCACCCGAGACGCTGCGCACGAAATACTCCCCCAGTTTTTCGGGATTGTCGCGAAAGCTCTGCGGCACCTGCGGGATGATGTCGTAGCTGTTGGATTCGCGGTCGAATTGCGCCACCTCGGCGCCACCGACCAAGAGGGTCAGCGTCCGGCCGATATCGGCGATCGGCAGGTTGAGTGCCGCGGCGCGGTCGCGGTCGATCGTCACCGTCACTTGCGGCGCATCGTAGGACATCGAATTCTGCACCGCGAGGAAGCGACCGGAGGCCTGCGCCTTGTTCTTGATGTTCTCGGCCGCCTCGTACACTTGGGAGGCCTCGCCGGTCGAGCGCACCACCATCGTGATTGGCAGGCCGCCGCCGGAGCCGGGCAGTGTCGGCGGTGCGAAGACGAAAGCCTCGACGCCCGCCACCTTGGCAAGGCGGGCAGTGATGTCTTCCTGAAGTTCCTTCGAGCTGCGCGCGCGCTCGGCCCAGTCCTTGAACGCAAAGCCGACGAAAGCGCTGTTCGTCGGGCCTTGGAACGCGACGGCGGAGAACCGCGCCCTGGTTTCGGGGATATCATTCACTAGCCCGAGAATCTGGTTCACATAGGTCTCGGTGTAGTCCGACGTCGCATAGCGCGGTGCGTTCACAATAGACAGCAAGAAGCCCTGGTCTTCTTCCGGCGCCAGTTCGCTCGCGGTCTTGGTGAACATGAAGCCGGTCGTGGCGACCAGTGCGATGACGATCATCAGCGTCACCGGGCGATATTTCAGCGAGCCGCTGACCAGCCGCTCATAGACGTTTTCGACGCGCCCGAACGTGTTGTCGACAATGCGCTGGAAGCGGCTGTGCGAGCCGGCCCTCAGGATGCGTGCCGACATCATCGGCGTGACGGTTAGGGCAACGACACCCGAAAGGACCACCGAGCCGGCAAGCGTCACTGCGAATTCGCGAAACAGTGCGCCTGTCAGGCCGCCGGTGAAGGCCAGCGGCGCGAACACGGCGGCCAACGTTATCGTCATGGCGACGACGGCGGAGGAGATCTCCCGCATGCCGTTGAAAGCCGCCTGCATCGGCGACAAGCCGTCTTCCTCCATGTGGCGGTGGATGTTTTCCACCACCACGATGGCATCGTCAACAACCAGTCCGATCGCCAGCACCATGGCCAGCAACGACAAAAGGTTGATCGAATAACCCAAAGAAAACAGCAGGAAACAGACGCCGATCAGCGACAGCGGAATGGTCACGATCGGCATCAGCACCGAGCGGAACGAGCCGAGGAAGAGCAGGATGACGACGATGACGATGGCGACCGCCTCGCCGATGGTCTTGAACACCTCCTCGATCGACGCGCTGATCTGCTCGGTCGAGTCATAGACGATCTCGATCGTCATGCCGAGCGGCAGCGTCTCCTGGATCGTCGGCACAATCTTGTGGATCGCCGCCGCGGTGGTCAGTGGATTGGCGGCCGGCGTCGGAAAGATGGCGAGAAAGATGCCGGGCTTGCCGTTGAAGGTGACCCTGGTGTCGGTGTTCACCGCGGCGAGCTCGACGCGGGCCACGTCGCGCAGTCTCACCACATTGCCGTCTTTCGAGCGGAGCGGAAGGGCAGCGAAAGCCTCCGGCGTCTGCAGGGTCGAGCGAACCGTGATCGAGGAAGCCACATATTCGTTTTCGGTATCGCCGGGCGCGGAGAGGAAATTCGATTCGTTAATGGCGGTCAGCACTTCCGCCGCCGTCACACCGCGCGCCGCCAGTTTGATCGGGTCGATCCAGACACGCATCGAATATTCGGCGGCGCCGAAAATCTGCACGTCGGCAACACCTTCGACCGTCGACATACGCGGCCGCACGACGCGCTCGATATATTCGGTGAGCTGTTCCGGCGTCATGTTCGGGTTCTGCATCGAGATGTACATCATCGCGAACTGCTGGCCGGTGCCCTTGACGATCACCGGGTCTTTGGTTTCGTCCGGCAGATCGCCGCGAACGCTCTGAACCTTCGACAGGACTTCGTTCAGCGCAACGTCGGGGTCGGAGCCGAGTTTCATCTGCACTGTCACGGTGCTGGATGACGGCCGGCTCGCCGACGTGACATAATCGATGTTTTCGGTCGAAGCGACAGCACGCGCGATCGGCGCGGAAATGAACCCCTGGATCAGGTCGGCGCTGGCGCCGGGATAGGCCGTGGTGATCGTGATGGCCGTTTCTTCAACCTCTGGATACTGCCGGATCGAAAGGTTGAAGATGCCCTGAAAACCCAGAAGCAGGATCATGCAGGCAAGCACGGTCGAAAGGACCGGGCGGCGGATGAAGAGGTCGGAAAAGCTCATTGCTGGGCTGCCTGCTGGTTCCCCGGCTTGCTCGGATCGATTGTGTTGTCGACGGCAACGGACATGCCGTTGGAGAGCCGGTTCTGGCCGGCGGTAACGACTTCGTCGCCGGGCTGGATGCCTTCCAGGATCTCGACCAGGCCGGCGTTGTGGCGGCCTGGCTTGACGAACACCTGGGCGAGCACGAGCTGCGGCTTCTGTTCTTCCGCTGCCGGTTTGGCTTCCGCTGCCGGTTTGGCTGGGGTAGCGCCCGGCTTTTCTTCGGGTTTTGCCGCGGGTGCTTCGGCAGCGGGCTTGGCAGCATCCGCGGCTGGTTTTTCTTCCGGCTTTGCGTCGGGAGCCGCGCCGTTGACTTCTGCGGATTTGGCCGGGCGCACCACGAAGACGAAGTCACCGTACAGGCTGGAGGTCAGCGCAGTCTGCGGCAGCGCCAGCACGTTGTTCTCCTCCGGCAGTTCGACACGCACCTGGACGAACTGGCCGGGCGTCAGCTTGCCTTCAGGATTGGCGACCTCCGCCCTCACCGTCACCAGCCGGCTCGTCGGGTCGATCTTCGGATCGATACCGCGGATGCTGCCGGCGAACGGCATGTCGCCGCCGCCAATGCCCAGCCGCACCGTCTGTCCGATCTTCAGCAGCGGAAGCTGCTGCTCCGGCACGGTGAAATCGACACGCATCGTGTCCATGTCCTGCAAGGTCACCACGGCGGTGCCGGGTGTGAGATACTGGCCAATGTCGATTTTCGGAATACCGACGGTGCCCTTGAAAGGGGCCGTCAACTGCTTTTGGTCGAGCACCGCTTGCAGCTTGTTTACCTGCGCGGAGGAGACCGATGCTGCCGCCTGCGCCGTGTCCAGCGTAGCGTCGGTGCCGACCCCGCGCTTCTGCAGCTCAAGAGCGCGCATCAGCGTCGTCTGGTCGGATGTGGCTTGCGCCTTCGACGCCACGAGGTCGGCCCGCTCGACGGCATCGTCGAGCTGCAGCAGCACGGCGTTGGCGGCGACCTTCTGATTGGCATGAAACTGGATGTCCTTGACGATACCCGCGGTTTCGACGGTCAGGTCGACGCCGCGCACGGCACTGACAGTACCGATCGCCTCGACGCCGGGCGTCCAGGACATCGGTTTGACGATGACCGTCGACACGGTCGCGGCCGGCGGCTTCATGGTGGCGAAAAACTGTTTGATCGCATTGTCGCGGAACAGGTTGAATCCGACGATGCCGCCGCACACCAGCACGAGCAGAATGAAGGCGATGATGAAGCGCTTGATCACGAACAGTCCCCTCGGCCATGGCCCAGCATAACGGTCGGATGACCGGAACACATACCTGTGACTGGTCCCAATTTCAAATGACGGCAATCTTACTGTACCGTCTGGACGGTCTTGTCAATTCCGCTTAAGCTAATGAATGGGGAACGATTGATGAAGGCCCGCAGAACAAATTCGCGCGAGAAGATCCTCGCCGCCGCCGCCGACGTGGCGCGCGAGACGGGTCCCGGCAGCCTGTCGCTGGATGCGGTCGCCAGCCGTGCCGGCGTGTCGAAGGGTGGTCTTCTCTACAATTTCCCGACCAAGGCGAAATTGATGCAGGCGCTGGTGGAGGATTACCTCAGCGCGTTCCAACAGGCGCTTGAGGCCGCCCGCACCAACGGCGTCAGCGGTGAGAGCCCGCTTGCGGCCTATATCAGGCTTTCGGCCGAGCATGCCGAGGAGTCGAAACCGTCGGCGACCTGGATATTTTCGGCGATTGCCGAGGATCCCGATTTCCTGACGCCGATAAAATCGTTCAGGCGGCAAGTGTTCGAGCGGCTGAAGGAGGAGACGCCGAATCTCAAGGCGCTGCTGGTCTGCTATCTCGCTATCGAAGGGCTTCGCAGCATGAATCTGTTCGGTTCGGACATTCTCTCCGCCGACGAGCGCCGGTTGCTGATATCGACCCTGCTGGAGATCGCGGAATAGATCAGGAACCACCGTCCAGCACTATCTGCTCCAATCTCAAAGTGCTCTGCCGTCACACAGGCTTCATTGTGCCGACATAGCGTCCTCCCATTCTTTGCTGCAACGCAAGAGGAGTGGGGTATGGTCGATATTGTTTCCAGCGAAGCAGGAATTCCAAGGCCGGAGCATCCGCTCGACCGGCCAAACAGCACCGGCAAATGGTTTCTGCCGGCCTTTGCCGTCATCATCCTGGGCGGCCTTGCCTATGTCGGCTACGCGCTCAGCCAGGACCTGACCAGCACCGTCGCGGTGCCGTGGATTCTGCTTGGCCTGGCGCTGCTGATCGCGCTCGGCTTCGAATTCGTCAACGGTTTTCACGACACCGCCAATGCGGTGGCAACGGTGATCTACACCCATTCCATGCCGGCCGAGCTTGCAGTGATGTGGTCCGGCTTTTTCAACTTCCTCGGCGTGCTCACCGCCAGCGGGGCGGTCGCCTTCGGCATCATTTCGCTGTTACCGGTCGAACTGATCCTTCAGGTCGGATCAAGCTCCGGGCTGGCCATGGTCTTTGCGCTGCTGGTCGCAGCGATCATGTGGAACCTCGGAACCTGGTATCTCGGCCTGCCTGCCTCGAGCTCGCACACGCTGATCGGTTCGATCATCGGCGTCGGCCTCGCCAACCAGTTCACGGCGCCGGCCGGTTCCATCACCAGCGGCATCGACTGGTCGCAGGCAAGCAATGTCGGCCTGTCGCTTCTGATCTCGCCGCTGGTCGGGTTTTGCCTGGCTGGGCTGCTGCTTCTGGTGATGAAGCTGCTGGTCAGGAACCGCGAGCTTTACGAGGCGCCGAAGTCGAGCGCCCCGCCGCCGCTGTGGATCCGGGCGCTGCTTATCTTCACCTGCACCGGCGTCAGCTTTGCCCACGGCTCCAATGACGGGCAAAAGGGCATGGGCCTCATCATGCTCATCCTGATCGGCGTGGTGCCGACCGCCTTCGCGCTCAACCGCACGCCGGATATCAATTATCTCGAAGCCTACAAATCGGCGGCGACGCAGGTCGAAACGGTACTCGGCAAATACGTCAAGCCCGGCGTCGCCGTGACCGACGCGGCGACCGTGGTCGGTGACGCCGTTCGCACCAAGACCTGGAAGGACGAGACCACGCCTGCGCTGCAGAGCTTCATCCACGACACTAGCGCAATGTTGTCGCCCTATCCGTCCGTGGAAAAGCTGCCGACAACGCTGGTCAGCAACGCCCGCAACAACATCTATCTTATCGGTGAAGCGCTGAAACTGATCGACAAGAAGAAGCTGCTGCCGATGGAGACCGACGACCTGAAGGCGGTGACGACCTATCACAAGGCGGTCGACAACGCGACGAAGTTCATCCCGCTCTGGGTCAAGGTCGCCATCGCGCTGGCGCTCGGCCTCGGCACCATGGTCGGCTGGAAGCGCATCGTCGTCACCGTCGGCGAGAAGATCGGCAAAAGCCATCTGACCTACGGCCAGGGTGCGTCCGCAGAGCTTGTTGCAATGGCGACCATCGCATCGGCCGACTATCTCGGCCTGCCGGTCTCGACCACCCATGTGCTGTCGTCGGGCGTTGCCGGCACCATGGCGGCGAACGGCTCGGGCCTGCAATGGTCGACAGTGCGCAACATGCTGATGGCCTGGATACTGACCCTTCCGGTCTCCATCTGTCTTGCCTTCGTGCTGTTCGTCATCTTCCGCCAGATATTCTGAGCGGGGATAGGACTTGGCCAGAATGTCGCGGCGCCGGCTCCGGCGCCGCCCAGATCCTGAACGTGCATTGTCTCGGCGGCGGCCATGAATGACGCATCGCATCTGACATTGCTTGCCGCGGACGACCAGCATCATGCCCCCGGGCTGGTCTGGGCCTATCATGCCGCTCCCGGCAAAGCTCCCGAATCGCTGGCGCCCCGGGACACAGAGGCCGCGCTGGCCTCACTGGACGGCTGGGTCTGGCTGCATGTCGACCTTGTCGACCGGCGCGCCCATTCCTGGGTCAGCCATGCCTGCGCGCTGCCGGCGTCGGCTCACGCAATCCTCGAAGGACATGAGGACAGCCTGGTGCTGGCGCATGAGAATGGCGTCGTCCACGGCATTTCCGCCGACCTGCATGGCGAGATCGCCCATCAGTCGACGACCATCGGCAGATTGCATTTTGCGGTCTCGGAGCGGCTGCTGGTCACCGGCCGCCGCCATCCGCTCGCGGCGGTGGAGGAAGTGCACACCGCCCTTGCCGCGGGGCTGCGGCCCGCCACAGCATTCGAGCTGTTCGAAACGCTGGTCATGGCTTTTTGCAAGACCACCAGCCTGCGGCTCGCCGCGGCGACGAAGCGGCTCGATGCGGTCGAGGACCATCTCGTGACCGAGCGACTTGCCGACGAAAGACGACAGCTGAAGGATGTGCGCCGCCTTGCCGTATCCTTGCATCGGCCGATCTCGGCCCTGGCAGCACTTTTCCAGGATGAAGACCGTTCCGCCTGGAACCTTTCCGCCGGCGCACATGAAGTTCTGCGCCGGCTTGCTGCCCGCCTGGAACGGCTCGACCGCGAGGTCGTCATGATCAACGACCGGGCAAGGCTGCTGCAGGAGGAGCTTGCGGCCGAGCTTGCCGACGAATCGAACCGCAGCCTCAAGGCGCTGGCGGTGATGAGCGCGCTGCTTTTGCCGGGCACCCTGATCGTCGGCATATTCGGCATGAACACCGGCGGGCTGCCATTCACCGACAGCCCCAGCGGCTTCATCCTGACGATGCTGCTCGCGGTCGGCGCGACCGGCCTGTTCTACTGGCTTTTGCTGCGCGCCGGCGCCAAACTGCGGTTCTGAGGCCGGTCAGGCGCGCGGCGCGCTTTAAGTCGGATCTTCGCGGTCCAGGTCGTGGATGGCGACGCCCTCGACATTGGTCGGCAGTGTCAGCCATTGGCGATGGCGCAGCGTCCGCTGCGTGTCTTTCAGCCCCATCTCCCAATGCTCGCGCATCGAGGTGCCCGAGAATTCGTAATCCTTGGCGTGCCCCTCATAGCCTTTGTGCTGGTAGATCAGGTGGACGATGTTGACCACGCCGGCATCCGAATAGTCCGCGATCAATTCCTGCTCCCCTTCTTTCAGTAACTCGACGGGGACGCGCTTCAGCGCATCGAGCAGCTTCATCTTCAACGCATGGATGCGCTGGAAGTTGTCGGTATTCTGGCGCGTGCGGCTTGAATACATGATGTCCTTGTGCCGTGACAAAACATCGGCCATGCCGCGCGGCAAGGCGCCGCGGGCGCTGAGCAAATCGACCTGGAACACCAGCGAACTGCGGTCCTCTTCCTGGTCGAGCAAATATTGCAGCGGCGTGTTGGAGACGATGCCGCCGTCCCAATAATACTCACCCTCGATGCGGATCGACGGGAAGGCCGGCGGCAGCGCGCCGCTTGCCATGATGTGCTCCGGTCCGATGCGCACCTTCTCGGTGTCGAAATAGACGAAATTGCCCGTCCTGACATTGACCGCGCCGACGCTGAGCCGCTTCTTGCCGTCATTGAGCACGTCGAAATCGATCAGGCTCTCCAGCGTCTCTTTAAGCTCGGCGGTGTCGTAAAAGCTGGTAGCGCCCTCGGCGCCCGACTGCTCGAACCACGGATTGGGATGGCGCGGCTTGAAAAAGCCGGGCTGGCCCATCGTCATCGTCATCCACGAACTGGTGCGGTTGCGGATGTCCCGGTAGATGTCGCCCTCGGGCGTATAGGCCCAGATCTTGCGGCCGGAAATGGTCTGCCAGAACTGCTCGAGCCGCTGCTGCCGGCGGCTCGGCTCGTTGCCGGCTATGATCGCTGCATTGATCGCGCCGATCGACACGCCGGAGAACCAGGTCGGCTCGCAGCCGGCATCGGCCAATGCCTGGTACACCCCGGCCTTGTTAGGCGCCCAGCGCACCGCCGCCCTGGAACACCAGCGCGACGCGGTCGTATTGCGCCGAGATTTCCTCGATGGTGGCGGCCTTCTTGGTGTTGCGTTCAAGCACGACTGAATGCCTCCAGATTTGGACTGACTGACCGCTCGCGTCCGGCGAGATAGTCGTAAACCACTTCGCCAAGGCCGAGCGTCAGGTCGGCGATGAAGTGAACCGCCGAGACGATCTCGAGCACTGGCAACCGCGCCACGTCGGCCATGACATGGGGCCTGAGATCGAGCGCCGCCGGCGCTGTCCAGGCCTCCTTCAACGTCACGTCGGTGAGGTGATAGCGTACCAACTCGCAAATGCGCGGCGTGCCGTCGACATGCGGGATGATCTTGATCAGGAAATTGGGCGCCGCGAGCGAGGCGAGAATCTGGCCGTGATCGGCCGGCCTGTGCTTGTAGCCCATCGTGCCGGTGGCGCACAGAACGCTGCCGTAATGCAAGGTGCCGACAACCACTTCGCCCTCATGCACGATCTTCGGGCTGGCAAGCTTCTTGGGAAAGCCCCAGAGCTCGCGTCCGCCGGCGATCGGTGCATCGTCGTCGAGAAACATCGAGTGGACATAGGTGCCATGCTGGCCGTGGAAGCGGACCGGGATGACCTGCCCGGTCTCGGTATAATCGCCGAAGCCGGTCGAATCCGGCATGCGGATGAACTCGTATTTGACCAGCGGCTCGTCGATTTCCAGCGGCGCCGGCACGACGGCCTCGAGGGCTTCGCGCGTCGTACGATAGGTGATGATGACGTATTCGCGGTCGAAGAAACGGTAGGGCCCGGGCGGGAAGGACGGGTTGGTGAGCGGCATCGCATAGGCGCGCTTCACGACATCGGCGATTTCCAAGCTGCTCCCCCATGTACTGCAGGAATGACCGCGCGATTGCGCACCGGTTATGTTGCACGCACCATGACAACGCCGTGTCAGCCTGCCGCCAGCACCTGAAGGCCGTTGGACTGCCACAGCGCTGTAATCGCGCCGACACACGGCGATGGCATGGTCATGCTGCGACGCACACCAAGCATCGCCGTTCCCTCCTACCTTTCGCGAGATCATCATGGGTTTCCTGTCGTCCAAGAACGCCCTCGTCACCGGCTCGACCAGCGGCATCGGTCTGGCGATTGCCCGCGCCCTTGCCGCCGAAGGCGCCAACATCACCATCAACGGTCTCGGCGATGCGGCCGCCATCGAACAGGAGCGCGCCGGCATCGAAGCCGATTTCGGCGTCCAGTGCCGCTACTCCAGCGCCAACATGATGGACGGCGCGGCGGTGGCTGCCATGGTCCGCGAGGCCGAGGAAGCCTTCGGCAGCCTCGACATCCTGGTCAACAATGCCGGCATCCAGCATGTCGCGCCGATCGAGGAATTTCCCGACCAAAAATGGGAAGCCATCATCCGCATCAATTTGCTTGCGGCCTTCTATGCCATCAAGGCGGCGCTGCCCGGCATGAAAGCGCGCAAATGGGGCCGCATCATCAACACCGCGTCGGCACATGCGCTGGTCGCCTCGCCCTTCAAGTCCGCCTATGTGGCGGCCAAGCACGGCATATCTGGCCTGACAAAGACAGTGGCGCTGGAGACAGCGCAAGCCGGCATCACCGTCAATGCGATCGCACCTGGTTATGTCTGGACGCCGCTGGTCGAAAAGCAGATCCCCGACACGATGAAGGCACGCGGCATGACCGAGGAACAGGTCAAGCACGACGTGCTGCTCGCTGCCCAGCCGACCAAGGAATTCGTCACCGTCGAGGAGCTTGCGGCATTGGCGCTGTTCCTGTGCTCGGATGCGGCCAAGCAGATTACCGGCACGACCTTGCCGATGGATGGCGGCTGGACGGCGCAGTAGGCACTCTGGAGAGAGCCGACCTACAAAGTACGCTGCAATGCTTTGAACCTGCGTCTCCGCGCTTCCGAAAATCGGTTCCGATTTTCGGGCCGATGCGCTAGAGCCTTTCGGGATTGAACCGTGCCTTAACCCGGAAAGGCTCCTACCGCTGCCCATGCCCCACCTTCCCGAGCATCTTCTCGCCGGCTACCGCAGTTTCATGGGTGGCCGCTATCTCACCGAAAGCGGCCGTTATCGCTCGCTGGCGCGGGAGGGCCAGGCACCGGAAACGATGATCGTCGCCTGTTGCGATTCCCGCGCCGCGCCCGAAGCGATCTTCGATGCCGGGCCCGGCGAACTGTTCGTGCTGCGCAATGTCGGCAATCTGGTGCCGCCCTATGCGCCCGACGATCAGTTCCACTCGACATCGGCGGCGCTCGAATTTGCCGTGCAGAACCTCAAGGTCAAGAACATCGTGGTGATGGGCCACGGCCGCTGCGGCGGCATCCGCGCGGCACTCGACAGCACGGCCGCACCGTTGTCGCCGGGCGATTTCATCGGCAAATGGATGAGCCTGATCGCGCCGGCGGCCGAGACCGTATCGTCCAGCACCTTCATGACCGCGACCGAGCGCCAGACCGCGCTGGAGCGCATCTCGATCCGCTATTCCATAGCCAATCTGCGCACCTTCCCTTGTGTTTCGATCCTCGAAGGCAAAGGGCGGCTGTCGCTGCATGGCGCCTGGTTCGATATTTCGACCGGCGAGCTTTGGGTGATGAACAAGGACACCGGCGATTTCGAGCGGCCGGAGACGGAGTAGGAGACGAGGCATGGTGCGAGCTCGGTTCGTGTTCGCGGCGGCAGCACTGCTGTGCTCGGCAAATGTCGCCAGCGCCGACGATAGCGCGATCATCGACCGCTGGTATTCGGCACTGCTGGTCGCCGACCGCACCGAATTGTCGGACCTGCTTGCCGACAACGTCCGCATCAAGCTCGACGACCTCGGCGTCGTGCAAAGCAAGCAGGAATTCATCGCCTCGATCGCCGAGTGGCAAGGTGCCGTCGCCGGGGCCGAAATCCGCCACCGGATTGAGAAATCCGAGGGCGGCGTCACCACTGTGATCGCCTGCTATGATTTTCCCAGCAACGACATGCTGATGCAGGAGACCTTTGCGGTCGCCAACGACCAGATCACCGCTAGCTCGCAAGCCGCGATCGCCGAAAACTGCGACGGCTACTGACGGGCTTTTTCGCCCGCGACTTTTTGGTGACGGTCGCTGGAATTGCCCGCGTTATCACGTCTAAAAAGTGCACTGTTGTCGTAATTCCCGTAATTCCACCCGATATCGAAGTCCCTAAAACGATATAGACGACACGATTGCTTTGGCAACGCCCAATTCTTTCAGACAATCCGTATCATTAGCCATCCCGACGTATGTCATGAATACAACATCATTCCCATTCGACAAATACCAGGCAGATGTCAATTGATCCCCGGTCTCTGACAATACGCCAACAGAGGTTATACCGTCAGACTCGATGTTTGTGATATGTCCTACATCTATGGAATTATTGTGACAAAACTGAATCATAAATGTTCTCAGAACGTTAAAGTCTACGTTTGGTTTTTCTCCGCGACGATACTTCGCAATAGAGAATTGAATCGCGCCGCAGCCGTCCGTTTCTTTGGCTAAGGTAGGTGGCGATCCCTCAGGAAGATCGCTGGCTATGTCTACCCATCCAGCAGGCAGGTCGAAGGTGAGACCATAGAATTCTACTCTCATTAAGGTTCCTTTGGATCGGGTGTCAGGATACGAGTGGAAGCCTCAGTCGAAGGAAAATGCAGGTTACAAGATAATATCTTGGTGGGCATAAAATTCGGCTCGAACGATACTCACGGCACCATGTGGGCACGCTTCAGCGCTACCAGGCGCTGTTGCGTGGAGCCGGCCGGCGTCCTACATCGGTGACGATCCGCCTCCTCCCGCCATCCAGCGAAAGTTTGCCCATGCCGTCCGCCGTCGACCTCGCCGCCCATCCGCTGACTGAATGGCAAGGGCCGCTCGGCCTGCCCGATTTCACGCGCATCGGCGACGGCGATTTTTCTCCGGTCTTCGATGCTGCCCTGAAGGCCCATGAGGCCGAGATCGAGGCGATTGCCGGCAACACCGGGACGCCGACCATCGACAATACACTTGCCGCGCTCGAACTCGCCGGCGAGGCTCTCGACCATGTCTCGTCGATCTTCTGGTGCCGCGCTGGCGCCCACACCAACGAGGCAATCCAGGCGCTGGAGCGCGACATTTCGCCGAAGATGTCGCGGCATTTCTCGGCGATCTCGATGAACGAGCGCCTCTTTGCCCGCATCGACGATCTCTATCAACGCCGCGAGACTCTGAAGCTCGATGCCGAAACGCTGCGCGTACTGGAAAAGACCTGGAAAAACTTCGTCCGCTCCGGTGCCAAGCTCGACGCCGAAGGCAAGAAGCGGCTGGCGTCGATCAACGAGGAATTGTCGTCGCTCGGCACCAATTTCGGCCAGAACCTGCTTGCCGACGAGCGCGAGTGGGCGCTGTTCCTCGACGAGGCTGACCTTGCCGGCCTGCCGGAATTCCTGAAAAGCTCGATGGCGGAAGCCGCCGAGATGCGCGGCCAGAAGGGCCGCTACGCCGTCACCTTGTCGCGTTCGATCTACGAGCCGTTCTCGACCTTCTCAGAACGCCGAGACCTGCGCGAGACGGCGTTCCGCGCCTTCATCATGCGTGGCCAGAATGGCGGCGCCACCGACAACACGGACGTAGTGCGCGACATGCTGCGCCTGCGCGCCGAAAAGGCGAAGCTGCTCGGCTACGAATCATATGCCGCGTTGAAGCTCGACGACACAATGGCCAAGACGCCGGAGGCGGTGCATACGCTGCTCGACCCGGTTTGGAAAAAGGCATTGGAGAAGGCCGCCGCCGACCAGGCCGAATTGCAGCGGCTGGCGGCCGAGGCCGGCAGCAATGAAAAATTCGCCGCCTGGGACTGGCGCTTCTATCAGGAGAAGCTGCGCGCCGAGAAATTCGCTTTCGACGAGGCCGAACTGAAGCCGTATCTGCAGCTCGACCGCATCATCGACGCCTGTTTCGACGTGGCGACACGATTGTTCGGCATTTCTTTCGAGGAAAAGAAGGGCATTGCCACCTGGCATCCGGACGCACGTGTTTTCGTCGTGAAGAATGCCGACGGCAGCGAGCGCGGCCTTTTCCTCGCCGATTATTTCGCGCGACCCTCGAAACGCTCCGGCGCTTGGATGAGTGCACTCAAATCCGGCTATAAGCTTGGTCCTGGCTCGAAGCCGGTCATCTACAATATCATGAATTTCGCCAAGCCGCCGGCCGGCGAGGCCGCCTTGCTGTCGGTCGATGAAGCCAAGACGCTGTTCCACGAATTCGGTCATGCCCTGCACGGTATGCTGACCGACGTCACCTGGCCATCGGTCGCTGGCACCTCGGTCAGCCGCGATTTCGTCGAGCTGCCCTCGCAGCTCTACGAACACTGGCTGACGGTACCGGCGGTGCTGGAAAAACATGCGCTGCATGTCAAGACCGGCAAGCCGATGCCAAAGGCGCTGGTCGACAAGATGCTGGCGGCGCGCACCTTCGGCGCCGGCTTCGCCACGGTCGAGTTCACCGCCTCGGCCTTGGTCGACATGGCCTCCCATGCGCGCCCGGAGGCGCCGCAAGAGCCGCTTCGTTTCGAAGCCGAAACGCTCGAAAGGCTCAATATGCCGGACACCATCGCGATGCGTCACCGCACTCCGCATTTCGGCCATATCTTTGCCGGCGATGGCTATTCGGCCGGCTATTATTCCTACATGTGGTCGGAAGTGCTCGACGCCGACGCCTTCGCCGCCTTCGAGGAAGCAGGCGATCCGTTCAACCCGGCGCTGGCCGAGCGGCTGCGCAAGAACATCTACGCCGCCGGCGGCTCGAAGGACCCCGAAGAACTCTACACCGCCTTCCGCGGCAAGATGCCTTCACCGGAAGCAATGATGGCCAAGCGCGGACTGGTCTAAGCCTTGCCCGGCCCTTCTCGGGCCGGCTCGGCCTCACCGGCCGCGGCTGTCTCGTTGAGGAAGCCGGCGATCCGCTCCGCCGTCTTGGTCGTGGCAAAGGAGAGCAATCGGCCGCGATGGACCACGGGCTCGCCGCTCTCATTGTCCCAGATATCGAACCGGCAGCTTGGGTTCGCTATGGCTTCGAAGCGGTCCTTCATATCGACAGCTCCGGTCATGGTGTCGCCACGGGTGCCAGAGATTGAGCGGTGCGCCCGACGGTACTCGCCCCTTGCTGCGTTTGCGTGAAGCAGACGCCGCGCTGCAGCATCGGCAGGATTGCCGCCGGCACGTCGGCAACAAGACATGCCGTCGACACGTGGCCGCTGAGAAACCCCGGCTCCTCGAGATGATCGAGCAGGTCGAGCCAGGGCGACCAGAAACCGAAGAAGTCGGCGACCCGGATCGGCTTGTCGTGCCGGTCGAGCTTGCGCCAGGTCATCACTTCGGCCAGTTCCTCGATGGTGCCGATTCCGCCCGGCAGCGCTACAAATGCATCCGCATAGTCGAACATCAGCCGCTTGCGCATGTGCATGTCCGGAACCGCTATGATTTGGGCGACGCCGCGCGGCATCCGCATCCGCTCCAGAAGGAAGTGCGGCGCAATCGCGATCACCTCGCCGCCGGCGTCTGCCGCCGCGGAAGCCACGGCGCCCATCAACCCTTCACCGCCGCCGCCATAGACGAGGCGGATGCCGGCACTGCCGATTTCGCGGCCCAGCGCCGCGGCCGCTTGCGCGAGGCGCCGGTCGTTGCCGGCGCGGGCGCCGCCGAACACGCAGACGGTGCCGATACGGGTCTGCGTCGGATAGAACAGCCCCTCCAGGGAAGGCGCATCGTCGTCATTGAAAATTCCGAACATGGCTCTGTCTCCATTTGGCTTCAGTTGAACGATGGTCCTGCGGGCGCGGCTCTAGTCGCCCTGCCCCGCCGCGGCGGAACGGGTTGGTGGGCTTTCGCCGGCGTCGGCAAACAGCAGAAGGTCGGCCCTCGCCCACAGCGCGTAGCAGGCGAGCAATGTCAGCGGCGCGGTGACAAGGGCGGGTGAGGCCCCCGACCACACTTCAGGCACGGCGGAGCCGGCCGAAAGGGCTGCCGCCAATGCCGCAGGCAGGCGGCTGGCCAACACTGCACTGCGGAACGGATCGGGCCACCTGGCCGGCCAGCCGGGCACAATCATGCCGGGCACGGCGCTGCCGAATTTTCCCAACGCATGCAGCAGTCCGGCAGTCGCAGCCAGCACCGGTTGGCCGAGCAGGAACAGCGCTACGCCGAGCCCGATCGCGCCGAGCCCCGACAGGAGATCGGCGCGCCGGTTAAGCGCCGGATCGGGGACATCGCGGCCAGCCCAGGCGCGGTGATACACTTCGCCGCTGCAGAAGAAGATCGACGTCGCCAGCGTCAACGCCACGGCGCTGCCGCTGCCGGCAAAATAGTCGAACAGGGTGCCGGCACCCCATTCAGGGCCGGTGGTGAGCTGCATCGCCACGCCCATTGCCAGCCCCAGCGCGTTGCCAAGATTGTAGTAGCCGCCCGGACCGGAAATGCGCGCCCGGATGGCAGCCGCAAATCGCGACACCGCCCGGGCGGTCCGACTGGGGCCGGCAGATTTCGGTTTTAAGTCGATAATCGACGGCTCGAAGGAGAGGCGATCGACCAGCCCGGAGGCATCACGCCAGCTGGCCGGCGCGTCGTTCCAGATTGAAAGCGCGAAATGCCGGCCGAACGGCGCACGGTCGTTGTCGAATTGCATTGGATCCTCCTTTTCAGCTGCGGTGGCATTTGACGGCACGATGAGCGGGCGTTTGCTACGGGCGGTCATGGCGAGACGAGCCCCACGGCCATGACCAATGCGACGGTGGACAGGATGAGCCCGGAGATGAGATCGAAGATGCGCAGGCTGGCACGGCTGCGCAGCAGCGGCGCCACGAGGCCGCCGCCGAGCGCATAGCCGTAACAGCCGAGCGCCGACATCAGGATCAGCGTCACCATGAATTCGAGCTGCGTACCACTCGCAGCGAAAGACTGGCCGAACGCCGCCGGCACGAACAGCCGCTCGACGTAGGTCAGCGGGTTCATCCCGACCACGCCCATGACGCGGGCTACGCAGGAGCGGCTGGTCTCGGCCTTGCCGGAGCGGTCCTCGGCCTCGCCGACGGCCAATGCTGCACGAAAGGATTTCACCGCAAACCAGGAGACCGCCGCCAGGCCAAGCCAGGAGAGCGCCGTTCCGAGTGAGGGATCGAGGCCGGCGATCGAGCTGCCGAGCATATAGGAGATGGCGATCAGGGCGACATAGGTCGCCCACACCAGGCTCGCCACGAACATCACCCGCCCGCGCAGCAAGCCTTCCCTGATCATCATCAGGTTGTTCGGCCCTATCGAGGCCACCGAGGCCATGCCGAGCGCAAGCCCAGCCTGGAATCCGCTCGCGTCGGCAAAGCTCATGGAGCTCCCTCCAGCGATGATATGACGGGATCGGCCGGATTCGCCGGCCCGGGCGAGGTGACGAGATAGAGGATGGTGCCGAGCATCATCATCGCGCCGAGAGCCCCCATGGGCGAGATCCGCTCACCGAGAAAAAGGGCGGCGCCAGTCGCGCCGAACAGGCTTTCGGCGCTGACGATCACCGCTGCGTGGCTGGCAGAGGTAAAGCGCTGGGCAACGGTCTGGATGCCGAAGCCGGCGGCAGTCGAGAACACGCCGAGCACAAGCAGTTGCGGCCAGGCATCGAGTGCCGTCGCGACCGACAAATTGCCATGCGAGAGGGCTAGCGGCAGGGTGACCGCCGCAGTGCCGAGGAACTGCGCCGCCATGGTGGCAAACGGGCGCCCATGGGTTTGCATGTGGCGGCCGAGCTCGACCGTCCACAATGCATAGCATGCGGCCGACAGCACCACCGTCGTGTCGTTGCCATTGAAGCCGGCGATGCCGCCAGACAATAGCAGCGCGCCGATCAGGGTCATGCCGGCGGCAAACCCGACCGTCGCGGTCAGCCGCTCCCCGACCAGAACCCACGCTGCAACCGGCGTCATCACGGTCGCGGTGCTGATCAGGAAGCTGGCATTGGTGACCGAGGTGCCGAGATAGGCAATCTGCTGCAGAACGATCGAAATGGCGAATAGCGCGCCGACCCTTGCCAAGCTGGCGCGAAAACCTTTGGTCTTCGCTACCCGGCTTTCTCCAATCATCAGCGGCAGCACCAGAAGTCCGGCGATCAGGCAGCGCATGCCGGCCGCGCTCAGCGGGTCGAGATATCCGAGCACAGTCTTCTGCGAGACATTGCCGAAACCCCACAAAGCGGCGGCAAGCAGGAGAAGCAGGTTGGCGTGAAGCTTCGACATCGGCTCTTCCCCCTAGAGCCGATTGCAGGCATGTGCCGATTCAAGCTGTTTGCGAGAGCCTGGCGGGCTTCGGCCGGCACGCCCTGAAGACGCGCTGGAACTGCGCTTGCAGGCTGCCGGTGGTGCTGTGTGCCGGCCGCGCTGAGAACCTTTGGAACCGCTCTGCGCGCTCGGTCCGGCGTCGCGGATTTTGTCTCGAAGTGCTGAAGTAGCCGCCATTTCAAACCCCCGCCGCCTGATCGATGGACACAGGCGAAGGGCCTGCGGCAATCGACTTTTATCGACGGGGTGAGGTTCCGATAACGTGGCTTACGGATTACGGGGCGTTTTTCGAGGTGGTCATGGTGCCGAAGCGACGCTCAGCGCAGCAAGGTTAGGGGGTCGTTCGGAAGGTTGGAGAAGGAGGCAACGCCCTCTGGCCTGCCGGACGAGCGACCTGAGAGGCTGATCTTTGCCGCCCGATGCCTAACGCGTTCGTAAACGCCGGTCGATGGCCGCAAGTCGCGAGCGGCCTTCTCTCGGCGTCGCGAAATCGCCCCTGCCCGAGTAAGCTTGCGCAAGCGGAACAACGCCCAAGGCCGCTGTCTTCGGCATGCAACCAGGCAAGGGGATTCGAAAAATCCGCTGGTGGAGCTGAGGAGGATCGAACTCCTGACCTCGTCATTGCGAACGACGCGCTCTCCCAGCTGAGCTACAGCCCCGTCCAGCGGATGGGGCTTTTATCGGCCGCTGAGGTTTCCTGTCAAGGCTGTGCGTGTCGCCGAATTCTCGCCTGCCGCTGGTCCGGCTTCGCCATGCGGCAGAGGCGGCTCTTGCCGCTTTCCCCTGCAGTGGCTACATGTCGGGCGTTCGCAAGGAGCAACCGATGATCGCAGTCTTTTACACGCTGCATGCCGCGATTAATATCTATTGGTATATTGTGATTGGCGCGGCTATCTTCTCTTGGCTTTACGCCTTCAACGTCGTCAATTCGCGTAACCAGCTTGTCGACTCGATCGGCAACATGCTCTATCGACTGACCGAGCCGGCATTGCGGCCGATCCGCCGCGTCCTCCCGGACCTTGGCGGCATCGATATCTCGCCGATCATCCTGTTGCTGGCGCTGACATTTATCAGCGTGTTCCTAGACACGACGGTTCAGCCGATGTTCGGTATCGGATCGATGTGAGTCACGGGACGAACCGTTTCTTTCGACCTCGCGCCGACGGCATCGACCTTTTCGTTCGGCTAACGCCGAAAGCGGCGATGGACAGGCTGGAGGGGATCGAAACATCGGCGGATGGGCGAAGCTATTTAAAAGCCCGCGTCCGCGCCGTGCCGGAAAACGGAGCCGCCAATCGAGCGCTGGAAAGGCTGGTCGGCAAAGCGCTTGGCGTGCCGGCATCGGGCGTCTCGATCGCCGCCGGCGGCACAGCTCGGCTGAAGACGCTGCGCGTGCTTGGCGATCCCGCGGCGCTGACCAAACGCATCGATACGCTGGGCTCGCCTGCGCCATGATCTCGGCTCGCTCACCTACCCCGCAGAAAAAAGGCCGGGCTGCGAAGCCCGGCCAGATGTGAAGGTCGAAAAACCTTCAGAGGGGAACGCGCCGGACGAATGGGAGGAAACATCCGACGCGGATTGCATATGGGTTGGCGTCGACGACGTTTCAATGAGGTCGGGGGAACCGCCCTTCGCGATCAGGCTTTTAAACATTTCGATTATCTGATCAGCAGCTCGACGAGGCCGATCCGTCCTATCGCGACCGATGCGGCAGGACACGCACCGCAACCCGACCGGAAAGCTCAATATGACCGCTACTCGAGTTCTATTCTTCGACGTTCTGGGAACCGTCGTTGACTGGCGCAACGGTATTGCAAGGGAGGCTGGCGCCTTCCTCGCGCGAAACGGTGCACAGCAGGTCGATCCCGGTGAATTCGCGGATGCATGGGCGTTGCGCTATGACGCCTCGACCGAGGCGGTGCGGACGGGGCACCGGCCTTTCGTTTCACTCGACGTGATCAACAAGGAGAATCTGGACGCCGCCTTCGTCCAGTTCGGGCTAATCCCATCCGCGCTGCCGGCCACCGAAGTTGAGGAACTCAATCTCGCCTGGCACCGGCTGGAGCCGTGGCCCGATTCGCTGAAAGGCCTTGCGAGGCTGAAGGAACGCTTCATCATCGCGCCCTTGTCGGGGGGCAATACCCGGCTGTTGCTGGACATGGCCAAGCGCGCCGGCCTGCCTTGGGACACCGTCCTTGGCTCGGACGTGTTCGGCACCTACAAGCCTGCGCCACAGGCTTATCTCCGCGCAGTGGATATCCTGGGGGTGCGACCTTCGGAGGCCGTGTTAGTCGCCGCGCATAACGACGACCTGGCTGCGGCACGAAGGTGCGGTATCGGAACCGCTTTTGTTGCTCGGCCGAAAGAGCATGGTCCGGCGCAGACGACCGATCTCTCGCCTCGTGAGAGCTGGGACTTTGTGGCCGACGACCTTGTCCATCTCGCCCAAGTTCTCCCGTAGGCCGAGGGCAAAAAACCTAAGCGATGTCGTCGCGGATGCAGGCCTTCAGATGACCCTCGGCTGTCGCCCTCAGCGGCGGCATAGCCCCGGCGCAAGCCTCCAGCGCAAACGGGCAACGGGTCCGGAAAACACAGCCCGACGGCGGGTTTGCCGGGCTGGGAATATCGCCCTTGAGCACCTGCCGGTCTTGCCTGGCCAACGGATCGAGCGACGGAATGGCCGACAGCAGCGCGCGCGTATAGGGATGCTGCGGCCGGGCATAGAGCTCGGCCGCCGGCGCAACCTCCATGATGCGCCCGAGATAGAGCACGATGACCGTGTCGCAGATGTACTCGACCACGGCCAGATCGTGCGAAATGAACAGCATGGTCAGCCCAAGCCGGAGCTGCAGATCGCGCAACAAATTGATGATTTGGGCCTGGATCGAGACGTCGAGCGCCGAGACCGGCTCGTCGGCGACAATGAATTCCGGCTCGAGCGTCAGCGCCCGGGCGATGCCGATGCGCTGGCGCTGGCCGCCCGAGAATTCATAGGCGTAGCGATCATAGGCGTCGACCGGCAACTCGACCGCGGCAAGTGCCTTCTCGGCCTTCGCCCGCCGCTCGGATTTCCTGCCAATGCCTTGAATGTCCAAGCCTTCGGTGAGGATCTGCCCGATGGTCATGCGCGGCGACAGGCTGGCGAAGGGATCCTGGAAAATATACTGCATCTTGCGGCGCTGGCGGCGCAACTGGGCGGCACCCAGCCTGGTGATGTCGGTGCCGCCATAGCTGATCTGGCCGGATGTCGGCTCGATCAGACGCAGCACCGAGCGGCCGATCGTGGTCTTGCCGGAGCCGGATTCGCCGACCAGCCCGACCACCTGACCACGCCTGACCTCGAACGAAATATCCTCCAGTGCCCTGACGATGGGGCCGCGCGAAAACGCGGTCGGCGCAAAATGCTTGGTCAGGTTTTTGACCGATAGGAAGGGGGCGCCGTCCATCAGAGCTCCTCCCAGCGCAGGCAGCGGCTTTGCTGGGTCGGCGTCGCCGCAAATAGTGGCGGCACCGCGGCGCGGCAGGCAGTGATAGCCATCGGGCAGCGCGGCGCGAAGGAACAGCCCTTGGGCAGCAAGGCGAGCGACGGAACATTTCCGGCAATGGTCGGCAGCGGCGTCCCCGCCATCTTCAGCGCCGTGGCCTCGCCGAGCCGCGGCACCGAGCGCATCAACCCCGCCGTATAGGGATGACGCGGGCGGGTGAACACTTCGCTCACCGGACCTGTTTCGACGATACGCCCGGCATACATCACCGCTACCCGGTCGGCAATTTCGGCGACGACGCCGAGATTGTGAGTGACGAACAGGATGCCCATGCCGCGCTGCGCCTGCAGCTCGGCCAAAAGATCGAGAATCTGGGCCTGGATTGTGACGTCCAGCGCGGTTGTCGGCTCATCGGCGATCAGCAAGCCTGGATCGCAGGACAGGGCCATGGCGATAGTGGCGCGCTGGCGCATCCCGCCCGACAGCTCGTGCGGATACTGTCGCGCCCGCCGCTTCGGATCGGGAATGCCGACCTGCTCCAGCAGCCGCACCGCGTCTGCTTCTGCCTCGCGATGCGATTTGCCGAGATGGATGCGGATCGGCTCGGCAATCTGCTCGCCGATCGTGTAGACCGGGTTGAGGCTGGCCATCGGCTCCTGGAACACCATGCCGATCTCGTTGCCGCGTATCTTGCGCAGCGACTCGGCATCGAGGCTGGTCAGCTCGGTGACCGTGCCGTTCTTGCGCCGCAGCGCGATCGAACCCTCGGCGATATGCCCGACCCTTTTCGGCAACAGGCCGATGATCGACAGGCTGGTGACGGATTTGCCGGACCCGGATTCGCCGACGAGCGCCACCGTCTCGCCGGAGCCGATCGTCAGGTCGACATCCGTTACCGCCGCGATGTCGCGCCCCGCAATGCGGAACACCGCGCGCAGGCCGGAAATCGAGAGGATCGGCGCGACACTCAGCGGAGCAGCCCCACGTCGCGAAGGATCATGTCGATCTTCGCGGTTTCCTCCTCGTTCAGGCTGCGCTGCGGCCGCGCCATGGTGTTCGAGGCGATGATGCCGAGGCTCTTCATCGCTGCCTTGAAGGCGCCGACGCCGGCCGAGCCGGCGCTTGTCCTGCCGAGCGAGATCCAGACGATCTCGAACAGCTTTAACAGCCGCTCCTGCTCTAGCCGGGCTTCGGCATGCTGGCCGGCCTGCATCAGCTTCCACAGCCTGACATAGCCATGCGGGTCGACATTGGCGAGGCCCGGCACGACGCCATGCGCACCCATGGCCAGCACGCTGTCGACCAGGATCTCGGAGCCGGTCATGCCGAAGAACCCCGGGTCATCGGCCATATCCTTGAGCACGTAACGCAGATTGCCGTCATCGCCGCTGGAATCCTTGATGCCCGCGATGGCGCCTTCCCGGGCGAGGCCGACCGTGGTCTTGCGCTCCAGCTTGATGTGAACGCAGACCGGGATGTCGTAGGCGATGACGGGAATGTCGATCGCATCCTTGATATAGCGGAAGTGGTCGCCGATCTCCGGCTGGCTGGTGCGGGTATAAAACGGCGCGGTGACGACGATGGCGTCGACGCCGGCCGATCTGGCGATGCGGGCGTGATTGATCACACGATCGGTCGTCGGGTCGATGACCCCAGCGAAGATCGGAACCCGGCCGTTATTGACCCTGACCGCGTGCTCGAGGATGGCCCTGCGGCCCGCCTCGTCGTGGAAGACCACCTCGCTGGTCGAGCCGAGCACGAACAGCCCGTGGACACCGCCGTCGAGCAGGTTCTCGATGGTGCGGGTGAACGAGGGAAAGTCGATGCTGAAATCGGCATTGAGCGGGGTGACGACAGGTGGCACGACGCCGGTAAACAGGGGCATTTTGATGAACCTTTGAGGTCAGTTGAGATCGGAGCGAGGATCGAATGCATCGCGCAAGCCGTCGCCGATGAAATTGATGGCGAGCACGGTGAGCACCAGTGCGGCGCCCGGGAACATCCATTGCCAGGGGTAATTTTCCAGCACGACGGTGGAGCGGGCGAGATTGAGCATGTTGCCCCAGCTGGCTTCTGGCGGTGCGATGCCCAGGCCGAGAAAGGACAGGCCGGCCTCGAGCAGGATAGCGTTGGCGATCTGCAAGGTGGCGTAGACGACCAGGATATCGATGCAGTTGGGCAGGCCATGCCGGAACAGCAGATGCGGCAGCCCCGCGCCCATGCCCCGGGCCGCAACGACGAAATCGCGCTCGCGCAGTTCGAGCAGCCGGGCGCGCACCATGCGCGACAGCACTGGCCAGGAGAGCAGCGAGATCACCAGGATGGTCGGGGCGATGCCGGTGCCGGCAATCGAAGCCAGCACCAGCAGGAAGATCACCGGCGGCAGCGTCATCGCCAGATCGACCAGGCGCATCACCGTTCCGTCGACGAGACGCCCGCCAAAGCTGGCGACGGCGCCGATCAGGAAGCCGATGACGGTCGAGATGGCAACCGAACAGATGGCAACCAGCAGTGAGATCCGCCCGCCTTGCAGCAACCGTGCCATGACATCACGCCCAACGCCATCGCTGCCCAGCCAATGAATGGCGGACGGCGCCTTGTTCATCGCCCTGAGGTCGATGGCGTTCGGGCCGAACGGCCACCACAGAGGATAGGTCGAAACCGCCAACAGGATCGGGATGACGATCAAAAGCCCGGCGCGTGCCGCTCGGTTTTCAAAAAAGCGGTCGAACGCGCGGCGAAGCGGGCCTTTGGTTTGCGGCACGGCTGTCGGGTCAACTGTAGGATCTGGCGCGGTGATTGCCATCATGCCACCTGAATGCGCGGGTCGACGACGGCATAGACGACGTCGGTCAAGAGGTTGACCAGGATGACGCAAACGCCGATCACCAGGGTAGCGCCCATGATCACCGGGTAATCGCGGGTGCCGACGGCGTTGACCAGAAGCAGTCCCATGCCCGGCCAGTTGAACACGCTTTCCAGGAAGATGGCGCCGCCGACGGCGATGCCGACGGTCGAGCCGATCAGGGTAATGACCGGCAAGAGCGCATTGCGGGTGGCGTGCTTGATGATCACCCAGAACTCGCGCACGCCCTTGGCGCGCGCCGTCCGCACGTAGTCCTGGTTGAGCACTTCCAGCAGCGAAGCGCGCATGTAGCGCATGATCAGCGCGGCATGGCCGATCGATAGCAGGCAAGCGGGCAGGATGAGGTGCGCTAGCACATCCGTCATCGAGAACGGCGCGCCGGCCGTCTGCATGCCGCCGGACGGCGCCCAGCGCAGCAGCACTGAGAAGAAATAGAGACCGAGCAGCGCCGTCAGGAAAGCCGGGCTGGAGATACCGATAAACGACAGCACCGACAGCGCGATGTCGGACGGTTCGTTACGGCGCACCGCGCTGAAAATGCCGGCGGAAATGCCGAGCACGATGGCGATCGCCAGGCCCGTGCCCATCAGCAGCGCCGTCGGGCCGATGCGTTCCATGACCAGTGGCAGCACGGCAACGCCGCTGCGCTGGATCGAATAGCCGAAGTCACCGCTCAGCGCCGCGCGCAGCCAGGCGAGATATTGCACGGGAAGCGGCCGATCGAGCCCGAGCCGTTCGCGCAGGCCCTCGAGGTCGGAAGCCGACATGGGGACCGACGGGTTGATATAGGCGTCGATCGGATCGCCCGGCGCCAGCCGCAGCAGGATGAAGATGAGGACGCTGAGCGCGACCAGCATCAGCAGTCCTGTGGCGCTGCGGCGGGCGATGAAGCTCAACATGGGCTTTCCGTGGCCGTGGCAGGCGGCGCCAAAGTGGTTCCGCCTGCTCGCTTGGTTGCGGAGTTCTTACTGGATGTCCCAGCGCTCGGGGTGAGCTGCATAAGGACCGCCGCCCGGCGCCGGCGTCCAGACGAAGTCACGCAGCTTGTTGGAGGCCACGCCATAGCGGTTGGCCACCCACAACGTCGCCCAGGGTAGCTCCTTGTTCATGACCTTGCAGACCTCCTGCCAGGATTGATCGAGCTTGGCCGGATCGGTTTGGCCGAGCGCGGCGTCCAACGCGGTGCTCAGGTCGTCGAACTCGATGCGCATGGTGTTGAAGCCTGCCGGCGGAATCTGCGACTTGTTGAGGCCGGGATTGAGGCCGGCCGGGTTGGGGCCGTTCTGCAGGCCGGCATAAACCATCGGAAATGCATTCCAGTCCGGCGTGCCTTGCTTGTAGACGATGCCATTGTAGGTCGGCGTATCGACGACGCGCGGCACCACATTGATGCCGACCTCGGCCAGCATCGACTGGACAGCGGCCATCACATTGGCGGCTTGCGGCGAGCCGTAATAGGTCAGCAAGGTGATCGGCTTGTCGCCATTGATCTTGTCCCAGCCCGCCTCGGTCAGCAGCGCCTTGGCCTTTGCCGGATCGTAGGCATAGGGTTCGAGGTCTGCCGGAACGAGATGCGGCGCGACATAGCCGCAATTGGCTGGCTTGGCGGCACCGCCGTAGAGGCTGTCGATGATGGCGTTGCGATCGATCGCATACATAATCGCCTGGCGGACACGGATATCCCTAAACAGGTCGACCTTCTGGTTCAGGCCGATATAGTTGACCACGTACGAGGCACCTTCGATCACCTTGAAATTGCTGTCGCTCTTGAAGGATGCCGCATCGTCGGGCTCGACATAGGTGAACTGGATCTCGCCGGCGCGGAGCGCGGCGACGGCCGCCGCCGGCGACTCGAAATAGCGGTTGATGAGCACGTCTACCTTCGGCTTGCCGCTGCGATAGTCGTCATCGGCTGCCAGTTCGACATATTGGTCGGTCACGTAGCGCTTGAACTTGAACGGGCCGGTGCCCACCGGAGCGGTCGACCACCAGGTGCTTGTCGCCAGTGATTCCGGCGGCAGAGCGGCCAGGGCATGCTCCGGCAGGATCATTAGCTGCGAGAGGATGGATAGAAACGAGCCGTTCGGTTTCGATAGCTTCACCACTGCGGTGTGGTCATCCGGTGCATCGACCGAGGCGATGTTGGCGAGGCGGGCGGCAAACAGGCTGCCGGAGGCCTTGTTCTTGGCAAGCTCGAGGGTGAACTTGACGTCCTTCGAGGTGAACGGTTTGCCGTCATGCCAGGTCTCGTTGACCAGGTTGAACGTATAGCTCAGCTGGTCGTCGCTGATCTTGTAGTTCTTGGCGAGGTCGCCTTCGATCTCGGTCAGCCCGGCATTGAAGATGACCAGCGGTTCGAAATAGGTGCTGAGCCAGGTGTAGCCGCCGGTCGCGACCAGCGGGTTGAAGTTCTTGGGAAAACCGCCCGGGCCGACGTCGAAGCCGCCCGCAATGGTCTTGGCGCTTTGTGCCTGGACATTGGTCAATGGGGCAATGCTGGCGAGCAGCAGCCCGGCGACTGAGAATGCGATGGTCCTGATGCGCATGGTTTCCTCCCTTGGCATATTCAGGTTGTTCTTCAGCTTGCTCGGTTTTTGGCGATAACCTGCTGGATCCCCCGGTAATGGTCGTCGAGCCGCCGACGCGCCTGGTCGACATCCTTGGCGGCGACAGCCTCGACGATCTCGTGATGGTCGCGCCATGTCGCCAGCGGCGTCGGATTATCGAGATTGGTGAAATTCGAGGCCTTGTCGAACGCCGTCCAGAAGATGTCGATCAGTGCGCTCAGCATGTGATTGTTCTGGCAGCGGAACAGCAGCTGGTGGAATTGCTGGTCCTCTTCGGCGAAGCTCTCATGGCGCTCGGCACGTTGCCGCATGCGCTCGGTCAACTGGCGCAGCGCCTCGATATCCTCGGCACTGATCATCTCGATCGTCTTGGCGATGAGGCCGGTTTCCAGCACGCGGCGGATTTCGCGCAGCTCTTCGACATCGCGCAGCGAATCCTGCAAGCCGTATGCCAGGTTATCCAGCAGCGGCTTGAACGAGAACTCCTTGACGAAGACGCCGATGCCGCGCCGCGTCTCCAGGATGCCGATCGATTCCAGCGCCTTGATGGCTTCCCGCACGGAGTTGCGGCCGACGCCGAGCCGCTGCGCCAGGAACGTTTCCGGCGGCAAGGGATCGCCTGCCTTGAGCTGGTTGCTTTCGATATAGGCCCTGAGGCTTTCCTGCACGGTGACGTGAAGAAGCGGCGGTCTGCTCAACGGTTCGATCGACTTCAGTTCCGCCATCCCACTGCTTTCATCATCCGCCGGATTAGCCTGCCCGCTTGTCGTATAGCTACTTGTAGGATATCCTGCAAGCCCATAACAAACCTGCTGCCTTCGAATGAAGATTACCCTCGCCGGCTCGAGCCACTGGCACGCCGAAATGCACCTCGACGCCGCACGCTTTTACGGTGCGGAGATCGCCGGCATCTGGGACGAGGATCCTGGCCAAGCGCATGGGTTCGCCGCGCGTCATGACCTGCCGTTCATCGAAGATTTCACGGAGATACTCTCCAGCCCGCCGGATGCGATCCTGTTGATGGGGCACCCTTCGATGGTGCCGGCGCGGGCACGCGCGATCATCGCGGCAGGGATACCGCTGATCCTGGAGAAGCCGGCGGCCAGCCATACGAGGGAACTGATGGCGCTGTGCGAGCTTGCCAGGCAGCACCAGGCTTTTGTCGCTGTTCCCCTGCCCAACCGTTTCGGGCCGGCCGTTGCCGGCTTTGAACGGCTGCGCCGGCAAGGTCGCGCCGGGCCGGTGGCGCATTGCCAGTTCCGGCTGGTCAACGGCCCGCCGCAACGCTACATCGCCGACGGTGTCGCCTGGGTCGTCGATCCGGCGGTTGGCGGCGGGGGTGCGTTGAGGAATCTTGGCATACACGGCGTCGACGCGGCACTCAGCCTCGCAACCGGCAAGCTCGGCCTGAAAAGCGTTTCGATCGCGAACCGCATTCATCCCGGCCCGGTCGAGGACCATGCGCTGCTGGTGCTGGAAGACGAGGCCGGCGCGGTGTTCATCGTCGAGGCCGGTTACACCTTTGCCTCGATGCGCCCCGGCGGTGACTTCGAGTGGCGTATCGTCAGTGCCAATGCCACCCTCATCGATCATGGCGACCATGCCACCTGCGCAACGCTCGACGATGCGGCCGTTGCCGATTTGCCGGTCGAACTGCCGGCAACGCGCTATCGTCTGTTCATGCGCGATACGCTTGACCGGCTGGCCAGAAAGGCGCCTCCGCCGGTGTCCATCGAGGATTATGTTGCGGCGATGTCTCTGATCGACGCCGCTTATGAAAAGGCAGGATCATGATTGGAATAGGAATTATCGGCGCCGGCGATTTCGGCGCAGCCCATGCGCGGGCAATCCGTGAGGTTGGAGGGATTCGTCTCGTCGCCGCCTCTCGTGGAAATGCCGATGCGCTGCAGCGCTTCACCGCCGAATATGGCGGCCGCGGCTACACTGATTGGCGCAAGCTGCTGGACGACAAGGAGGTCGACGCGGTCCTCATTGCCACCCCGCACCATCTCCATGCCGAAATGGCCATCGGCGCAGCAAACGCCGGCAAGCACATCCTGCTCGAAAAGCCGATGGCGCCGACGGCGGCTGCCTGCGACGCGATCAACGCCGCCGTAACCGATAGCGGCGTCAAGCTGATGGTCGCCCATCTCATGCATTTCGCCCTGCCCTGCATGGCAGCCAGGCAGAAGCTGGAGCAAGGAGAGCTCGGCCGGCCGCTCATCGGATCGAGCTGGATCATCAAGCTATGGATGGAGCACAATCGCCGCGACTGGCATCTGCGCAAGTCGACCGGCGGCGGCATGCTGTTGACGGCCGGCATCCACGCGCTCGACCGCCTGGTCTGGCTGATGGATGACGATGTCGTGTCGGTGAGCGGCATGCTCGGCGCCAAGTTCCATGACCAGGAAGCAGACGACAGCGCCTTGCTTGGGCTGCGCTTCGCCGGCGGCGGCATCGGCCAGGTGCAGAGCATCGGCTATCGCACCGGCGCTACCACCTACGCCATGGATCTGGTCTGCGAGCAGGGAACGCTGCGCATCGACATGGATCGCGGCACGATGCTTGGACGCGATACGGTCTGGACCGAGTTGCCCGGTTCATTCGAACCGAACTGGATGCACAACGCGCTGGTGCGCGAATGGAGCGCGATGCGCGATGCCATTGCCGACGACACGCCGGTGCCGGTCGACGGTCTCTATGCACGCAAGATCATCGGCATTATCGAGGCTGCCTTCGCGTCGAACGAAACCCGCCACGAACACGAGATCGCCGGTGCACGCTGACCTCGACGACCATCTGGCCCGCTTGCCCGCACACGCACCGCGCGGCGTCTGGGGCGCGGTGATGCTGGCCATCGACGATCGCGGAGCGATCGACTGGCAGGCGACGGAAGAGACGATCGCGCGGCTTTGCGCGTCAGGCGTCGACGGCGTCTATTCCAATGGCACGGCCTGCGAATTCCATTGCCAGACCGAGCCCGAATTCGACCGGCTTTGTGGGCTGGTCGCCGCAACAGCCGGCGGCGCGCGCCTTCCTTTCCAGATCGGCATCAGCCAGTCCAATCCGCGCGTCGCACTGGAGCGGCTGACGCGGGTCTCGGCGTTTGGCCCGGCGGCGGTGCAATTCACACTGCCCGACTGGTGGCCGCCCAGCGACGACGAGGTCATGCGTTTTGTCGGCCGCCTCTGCGAGGCCGCGCCCGAAACGCCGCTGGTGCTCTACAACCCGCCGCACGCCAAGCGTCGCCTGACGCTCGACGGCATCGCCAGGCTGCGTGCGGCCATGCCGTCGCTGGTCGGCGCCAAGCTGCCGGGCGGCGACGCCGGCTGGTATGCCGATATGCGCCGCCAACTGGACGGATTTTCCGTCTTCGTCCCCGGCCATACGCTGGCAACAGGCTATGCCGGGGGAGCCCATGGCAGCTATTCCAATGTTGCCTGCCTCAACCCGAAGGGCGCGGTGCAGTGGTGGCGGATGATCCGTACCGATTTGGTCGCCGCTGCCGAGGTCGAGGCCCGCATACAGGCCTTCCTCGCCGCACATGTCCTACCGTTTCGCACCCGTTACAATGTCGGTGATGCAGCACTCGACAAGGCGATGGCGGCGGCCGGCGGCTGGGCGCCGCTCGGCCCGCGACTGCTCTGGCCCTACAGCTCCGTTCCCGATCAGGAAATCCCGACGCTGGCCAGGGCCGCTCACGCGGCTTTCCCGGAATGGTGGTAGGATCCGTCAGCCAAGGTGCGTGACGACGGCGGCTCTTCAGCACTCGGCTCGCAGGCCCGGTATCGCGCGTGACACAAACGTCCCCGATGCAGGGGCATCCGCCTCGCGCCGTGCCAGTGAGTTGCGCAGCAGTGCGATCGCCTCGCGGCCGGCAGTCGCAATCTCGCGCGGCCTGTCGACGCCGACGATCATGAACTCCTTGATCCCCAAAGCGGCGTAGGAAAGCAGCGACAGCGCGACCTGCGCCGGCGGCCCGGCAAGTTCGACCGCCTTCTGGCAGGAAGCGGCAGGTTTGTCTGCCGAACGGATTCGGACGGGAAGCGCGAAACGCAGCTTGCCGGCCCGACCGTGTTCGGCGGCAGCGCCGCGCACGCGCTCCATTGACTGTCGGATTTCTGCAAGCGAGCCGGGCGCCAGCTCGAACACATCCGCATGCCTGCCCGCGACCCTGAGCGCCGTGCCCGACTGTCCGCCCATGCGGATGGTCACGTCGGCACCATGCAGCCCCTTGCGCGGCACATAGCCGCCGTTGACGCTGTAAAAGGCGCCTTCATGGTCGAACGGCCTGTCGTTCGACCACAACCGCTTCAGCAGCACCAGATATTCGTCGATGCGTTGCCAGACCACCGTATGGCCGGCCGGACGTGCCTCGGCATCGTCGTCGCTCAGCGGCTCGCTGAGCATCCTGAGCGACAGCCGGCCACGGCTTCTCGCGTCGAGGGCAGCGAGCTGCCGCGCCGCCACGGTTGGTTCGATCACGCCTGCCCAATGGGTGAGCACGACCTCGAGGGAGGAGGTCCGGTCCAGCGTCTGGGCGGCAAGGTCCATATTGGTCAGCAGCCCGGCCTGGTCGTCGATGACGATCTTCTGGAATCCGGCATCCTCGATCAGCGACAGCTTCGTCGCGGTCTCGACAAAGTCGTAGAAAAAGCTGGCGTCGGCAGCGTGGATCTTACCGGGAACATGCGTGAACTCGATCGGCATTGCCATCTCCTCCATCACGTTGAATCAGGGCACGCAAAAGCGCACCGGCATTCGGTTCATTCAACTCCGGAATTTCTGCAAACGGCAGGCCGCTATCCCGAGCAAGCCTCGACGATCAGAGCCTTACTAATCAGGGGATCAGCCCCAGTACCACTGCCCCGGTGAATACGAACGCAAGGGCAAAGACGAGATAGGCGAAAGCGCCGGCATAGGCCGGCCGCCACACCTGGTCGGAACCCAGCCTTTGGCCTTTGCGGGCAGTCTGAGCGTTCTGGCTATAGGACATATCGACCTCCGTCTCGGCGCTTAATCTATAAAATCAGTAGACTTTGTCGAGTGCTATTTTCGTGCGATCTTTAGAACAATTTTCCCCAAACCGCAGACAAATTGGTGTTTTTGCTGCTTAGCGCTGGCTTTTGGGCGTGCCGGGGAAGACGGCAGAAAACGTCAGGTCCATGTGTGTGTGGCTCCTTGGCCATCCAATGGATGCGGGATAGCATCGCTGCTTGAGCGGAAGCCGCGACGTCACGGCAAGGCAGCAGGGAGCAAAACATGGGCACAAGACTGGCCGGCAAGGTCGCCATCATTTCGGGCGGCGCGACGGGAATGGGCGGTGCGGCCTCGGAGCTTTTCGCGGCCGAGGGCGCCAAGGTGGCGATCGTCGACCGCAACGGCGAAGCGGCGGCTGCCACCGCAGCGGCAATCAGGCAACGCGGCCATATCGCCGAGCACTGGGTCGCCGACGTATCGGACGAGCGGCAGGTCGAAGCGGCGGTGAAGGGCGTGATGGAAAAATTCGGCCCGGTTACGGTTCTGTTCAACCATGCCGGCACCATCGTCATCAAACCCTTCCTGGAGACCACGCTGCAGGAATGGGACTGGCTGCATGCCGTCAATGTGCGTTCGATGTTCCTGATGACGCGCGCCGTGCTGCCCGGCATGATCGCCGCCGGCGGCGGTTCCATCGTCTGCACCTCGTCGATCTCGGCGGTGGCGGCGACGCCGATGGAGGTGCTTTACGACACCACCAAGGGTGCCTGCCACATGTTCGCGCGTGCCATTGCCGTCGAATTCCGCGACCGCAACGTCCGCTGCAATGCGGTCTGCCCCGGCTTCATCAGGACACCGCATGGCCTGCGCGAGGTCGCCGATCTCGACAAACTTGGCGTCGATGTTTCAGACGCGGCAATGGCCGCGCAGCAAGGCCGGATCGGCGAGCCGGAAGAGGTGGCGAGGGCAGCCCTGTTCCTGGCCAGCGACGAGGCCAGCTTCGTCAACGGCGCCCATCTGTTCGTGGATAACGGCTTTACCGCGATGTGAAGGACGGCGCGCCGCTACCGCTCTTCGTGCCGGAACGGCTTGAGCAGTGCCGAAGGAGCCACCGCATTGCGCGACATCACCGCCATGGCGACGATGGTGAAGATGAAGGGCAGCATCAGGAACGCCTCATAAGGAATGTGGCCGAGCCCACTTGCCTGCATGCGCAATTGCAGCGCGTCGACGAAGGCGAACAGCAGTGCGGCGCCTGCCGAGCGCCATGGATCCCAGCGGCCGAAGACGACGAGTGCGATCGCCACCCAGCCACGCCCGGAAACCACGCCGAAGGTGAAAGCGTTGAATTGCGCCATCGACAGGAAGGCGCCTGCAAGCCCCATCAAGGCGCCGCCGAGGATCACCGCCTGGGAGCGCGTCGCGATGACGCTGACGCCTGCCGAATCGGCGGCGCGCGGGTTTTCACCGACCATGCGAACCGACAGACCCCACGGCGTGCGGTAGAGCACGAAGGCGGCCAGGGGAATAGACAGCATCGCCATGTAGACCAGCGAAAACTGGTTGAACACCGCCGGCCCGAGCACCGGAATGCCGGATAGTATCGGGATCGGCAGCGTCTCGAACCCCTTGATGTTCGGCGGCACCGATTGCTGGCCGAAGATCAGCCGGTAGAGGAAATAGGCAAGACCTGAACTGAACAGCGTCACGCCGATGCCGCAGACATGCTGGCTGAGGCCGAGCGCCACCGTGAACAGCGCGTGCACGGCGCCCATCAGCGCCCCGGTCAGCACCGCCGCAAGCACGCCAAGCCAGAGGCTGCCGCTGAGGCTCGCCGCGGTGAAGCCGGTCATTGCCGACAACAGCATGATGCCTTCGATGCCGAGATTGAGCACGCCGGCGCGCTCGGAAAACATCTCGCCCAGCGTCGCGAAGGCAAGCGGCGTGGCGATGCGGATGATGGCGGCCAGGAAGCCGACCTGGAATATCTGCTCCAGCACCACGCTCATTTGGCTATTCCCACGCGACGGATGCGATAGGCGGTGAACAGCAGCGCCACCAGCATGGCGAGCAGCGCCGTTCCCTGGATGACATCGCTGAGGAAGGCCGGAACGCCGGTCGCCCGCGACATCGCCTCGGCGCCGGTCATGACGGCAGCAAGGAAGATCGCCGCCGGCACGACGCCGAGCGGATTGAGCCTCGCCAGCATGGCGACGACGATGCCGGAATAGCCATAGCCCGGCGAGATGTCGCTCATCACCTGGAAATGCACGCCGCCGACCTCGCCGACGCCGGCAAGGCCGGCCAGCGCGCCTGATAGCAGCGCCGTCGAAATCAGCACCCGCTCGACATTGATGCCGCCATAGCGCGCGGCTTCCGGGTTCTCGGCGGTGACCCTGATGCGGAAACCAAGCGTCGTGCGCGCGACCACGAACCAGATGACCGGTGCGGCGACCAGCGCCGCGACGACGCCGAGATGCAGTCGCGTGCCTTCGAGCAGCACTGGGAAATTCGCTGAATCCTCGATCGGCGGCGAGATCGGGTAGCCGCTGAAACTATCCTTCCATGGGCCCTCGATCAGCGCCATCAGCGCGTAGAAAATGACCGAATTGAGCAGCAGCGAGCTGACCACGTCATCGACCCTGAATTTTACCCGCAGTGTGGCAGGGATCAGGGCGACGGCCGCGCCGGCGGCGGCGCCCGCCAGCGCCATCAGCAACATGGCGAGCGGCCCCGGCATCGGGATGGCGCCGACGGCACAGCTCGCCACCGCACCGGCCAGCAATTGCCCTTCGGCGCCGATGTTCCAGAATTTGGCGCGGAAAGCGACCGCCACGGCAAGACCGGTGAAGATCATCGGCGCGGCACGCACCAGCGTTTCGGTGATGGCGTAGCTGTCGCCCAACGACGCCGAAAACATCACGCCATATGCCTCGACGACGCCGGCGCCGGCCAATGCAATGAGGCCGCTGCACAGGATCAGCGTCGCGCCGATGGCGAGCAGCGGCAGCGCCAGATTGAACCAGGCGGGCGTTGAGGTGCGGGCCTCGAGACGGAACATCAGGCCTCCGCCCCGGTCATCATCAACCCGAGTCTGGCGACGCTGGCATCGGCGCTGTTCAGCGTGCCGACGATGCGGCCCTCATACATCACGGCAATGCGGTCGCAGAGCATCAGCAACTCTTCCAGGTCCTCGCCGATAACGATAATGCCGCAGCCCTTGGCGCGCATGTCGAGGAATTTTTCGTGGATGAAGCGCGCGGCACCAATATCGAGGCCGCGTGTCGGCTGCGAAACGATCAGCACCTTTGGGTCGAAGGCGAGTTCGCGCGCCAAAAGCGCCTTCTGCAGATTGCCGCCGGACAGCGCCCCGGCGCGCGTCATCGGCCCGGGGCAACGTATATCGTAGGCCTTGATCTGCGCCTCGGCGAAGGTGCGGATCGCATCCTGTCTGAGCAGGCCGTTGCGGCTGAACGCCACCGTGCCGATGCGCGGCAGCACCATCGAATCGGCAAGCGGCAGATTGGTGACCAGCCCGGTCGTCATACGGTCTTCCGGGATGCGGCCAAGGCCGAGCGCCTGCACTGCGCTCGGCGAGAACCGCGAAACGGCTTTGCCGGCTATCGTCATGCGGCCGGCATCGGGCGCTCGCACGCCGGAGACGACCTCGGCAAGCGCCCGCTGGCCGTTGCCGGAGACGCCGGCAATGCCGAGGATCTCGCCGCCGCGTACCGACAGCGACACATCGCGCAGCGCCATGCCGGAATGATGCGATGTCGAGATACCATCGAGGGTCAGCACCGCCGGACCCGGTGTCGACGGTCCCCTGGCCGGAGGCACGATCTCGTGGCCGCACATCAGCCGCGCCATCTCCGAAGATATCGTGCTGGCCGGCGTATCGACGCGGCCGGCAACGCGCCCGTGCCTGAGCACGACGCAGCGATGCGTCAGCGCCCGCACCTCGTTGAGCTTGTGCGAGATGAAGATGATGCCGAGCCCCTGTGCCGCCATCGAGCGCAGCGCCGAAAACAGTCCGTCGACCTCGGTTGGCGCCAGCACCGCCGTCGGCTCGTCGAGGATCAGCAGCCTTGCGCCGCGAAACAATGCCTTGACGATTTCGAGCCGCTGTTGCTCGCCGACCGACAGCGCCGAAACGGGAAGGTCCGGGTCGAGCGCCAGCCCATGCTGGCGGCCGATCTCGGCGAGCCGCGCCAGCCCCCCGGCGCGGTCGATCCGGCCCGATCTGCCGGGAATGCCGATCAAGAGGTTCTCCAGCACCGAAAGTCGCGGTGCGAGATGAAAATGCTGGTGCACCATGCCGATGCCGGCGGCCAGCGCATCGGCCGAGCTGTTGATCGCCACTGGCCGGTCCTGCACCAGGATCTCGCCGGCGTCGGGCGCATAGGCGCCGAACAGCACGTTCATCAGCGTCGTCTTGCCGGCGCCGTTTTCGCCGAGCAACCCGAGGATTTCACCCGGCGCGACGCTGAGATCGACGGCCTCGTTCGCCTTGACGGCGCCGAAGCTCTTGGTGATGCCGCGCATTTCGATGAGAGGGGCGGGCAAGGGCACTCCTGGTGAGAGATGGCGCGGATACCCTTCCCCCTTGCGGGGAGGTACCGAGCGAAGCGAGGCGGGAGGGGTCGCCTCAACCGCCTCGACTTTTGACTTAAGAGACGGAGCGCGTCGCGGAGGACCCCACCCGGCCCTGCGGGCCACCCTCCCCTCAAGGGGGAGGGGCGGGCGCACTCAGTCCGAGACCGGCGTATTCTCGTCCACGTCGACTCGGAAATTGCCGTCGAGGATCTCGGCCTTCTTCCTCTCGACCAATTCCTTGACCTCGGCCGGCAGCGTCTTGTCGAATTTATGGTACGGCGCGAGGTAGGAGCCGCCCTTGGCCATGCGCGAGAAATCGCCGTAATCCTGCGCGGTGAAGACCCCGGCCTTGACCAGCTTGATCGCCTGCTCGACGGTCGGATACATGTCCCAGACCGGCCCGGTGATCACCGTGTCGGGGCCGAGGCTCGACTGGTCCGACATGTTGGAGATGGCGAGGATCTTCTTCTCCGCCGCCGCTTCGATGACGCCGAAGCGCTCGGCATAGATGACGTCGACGCCAGCGTCGATCTGGGCAACAGCCGCTTCCTTTGCCTTTGGCGGATCGAAGAACGAGCCGATGAAGGCGACCTTCTTCTTGATGTTGGGATTGACCTCCCTGGCGCCGGCAAAGAAGGCGTTGACCAGCCGGTTCACTTCCGGAATGCCCATAGCCGCGACCGCGCCGATCGTGCCCGATTTCGACATCTTTCCGGCGATCATGCCGGACAGATAGGCCGGCTCGTGAATCCAGTTGTCGAAAACGCCGAAGTTCGGCTCGGCCGGCCCGGCGCCGGAGCCGAACAGGAAGGCGGTCTTCGGGAACTGCTTGGCGGTCCTGCGGGATTCGCGCTCGGCGGCGAAGGCATCGCCCAGCACCAGCTCATAGCCGCCTTGCGCATATTCGCGCATGACACGGCTGAAATCGGCGGTCTGCACCTTCTCCGACCATTTGTACTCGATGCCGAGTTCCTTCTCGGCCTTCTGCAGGGCGACGTGGATCTGGTTGTCCCACGGCTCCTCGATCGGCGTGGCGAAGATCGCCGCCACTTTGAGCTTCTTGGTCTTAGCAAAGGCGCTGCCCGGCAGCATCGCCGCCGCAAGGCCGAGCGCGCCCAGCTCCAGCACGTTGCGTCGCGAAAGCCCTTCGCGTTTCGATTGGATTCTGCTCTTCCCGTTGTCCATTGCATGCCCCTCTGATTGGCGCCGTGTCGAGCCGGCTCTCTTCTCTGGAATATCAGCGAAGGAACTATGGAACGGTGCCCGGCTTTTGTCCACATGGTCAAATTTGAAGGGCGGAACGACGTGGGAATTCGCGCAGCCGCACCTTCAGAACGGCCGGAGTTGCTCGCTCACAATCTCTCCAGCGCCACCGCTATGCCCTGGCCGACACCGATGCACATGGTCGCGAGGCCGTAGCGGCCGCCGCGTTCGCGCAGTTCCAATGCCGCCGTGCCGGTGATGCGCGCCCCGGACATGCCGAGCGGATGGCCGAGCGCGATGGCGCCGCCATTCGGGTTGACGTGCTCCGCATCCTCGGCAATGCCGAGTTGGCGCAGCACGGCGATGCCTTGCGAGGCGAAGGCCTCGTTGAGCTCGATGACATCGAATTGTTGCGGCTCCAGGCCGAGCCGGGCGCATAGCTTCTGCGTGGCCGGCACCGGACCAATGCCCATGATGCGCGGCGCCACGCCGGCGGTGGCACCGCCGAGGATGCGGGCGATCGGCGTCAACCCGTATCTTTTCACGGCGGTTTCCGAGGCGACGATCAGCGCCGCGGCACCATCGTTAACGCCCGACGCGTTGCCGGCCGTAACCGTGCCGCCTTGCCGGAACGGCGTCGGCAATTGGGCCAGCGCCTCGATCGTGGTACCCGAGCGCGGATGTTCGTCCTTCGAGACGACGATCGGGTCACCCTTGCGCTGCGCGATCGTCACCGGCGTGATTTCCTTTGCCAGCCGGCCATTGGCTTGTGCGGCGACCGCCTTGTCCTGGCTGCGCACGGCAAACGCATCCTGGTCGGCGCGAGAGACGGCGAACTCTTCCGCCACGTTCTCGCCCGTCTCCGGCATCGAATCGACGCCGTATTGCTTCTTCATCAGTGGATTGACGAAGCGCCAGCCGATCGTGGTATCGTGAACTTCGGCATTGCGCGAAAACGCGGTCTCGGCCTTCGGCAGCACGAACGGTGCGCGCGACATCGATTCGACGCCGCCGGATATCATCAGCTCCGCCTCGCCGGCCTTGATCGCGCGCGCTGCGATGATGACGGCATCCATGCCCGAACCGCAGAGGCGATTGACGGTCGAGCCGGAAATCTCCTTCGGCAGGCCGGCCAGCAGCAGTACCATGCGCGCCACATTGCGATTGTCCTCACCGGCCTGATTGGCGCAGCCATAGACGACGTCGTCGATGGCAGCCCAGTCGATGCCGGGATTGCGCTCGACCAGCGCCCTCAGCGGGATTGCGCCGAGATCGTCGGCACGCACCGCCGACAACGAACCGCCGAAGCGGCCGATCGGCGTGCGGATATAGTCGCAGATATAGGCCTCGGCCATTATGCAGCTTCCCTTTGCGCTGACGATTTCTGCTCCCGGCCCAGCCATGTTGGCCGCATTCTCCTTGAGACGAAAGCACATCTTGCCGCCGGCCGTTAGGCCAAAGGGAATTTCAGCTCCCGCCCGCCGGGAGCTGCGGATCAGCCGATGCTTTCACCGCCGTCGATCACCAACGCCTGCCCGGTCATGAAGGACGAGCGGTCGGAAACGAGAAACAGGATCGCTTCGGCGATTTCCTGGGCGCTGGCCCAGCGCTGCATGGGGATCTTGGTGCGGACATAGTTTTCGATCGCCGCCCGCCCGCCCATCTGCGCGATAAACGGTTCGTTGAAGGGCGTGTCGACCCAGCCGGGGCACAACGCGTTGACGCGGACATTGTGCCGGGCATAGTCGAGCGACATCTGCCGGGTCATCGCCACCACGGCATGTTTTGAGGTCGCGTAGGCGATCATTTCGCGGTCGTAGAACACACCCGAATTCGAGGCGGTATTCAGGATCACCCCGCCGCCTTGCGCGATCATCGACGGCATGACCAGCCTGGCCGCGAGGAACTGCGCCCGCACATTGATCCGCCAGGAGGCATCCATGCCGTCGGCGCCGACTTCGGTCAGCGTGCCGCCGACCTGGATCCCGGCATGATTGTGCAGGATGTCGATCCGCCGATGCCGGCCCAGCGTTCCTGCGACGAGCTGCTCGACCGCCGCATCGTCGCCGACATCGGTGGCGACGGCTTCGGCCCGACCGCCGGACGCACGAATGTCGGAAGCGGTTGCTTCCCCCGCCGCCTGGTCCCTGTCGGCGATCACCACGAGCGCGCCTTCCCTGGCCATTATCATGGCGCCGGCACGCCCGATCCCCGACCCGGCGCCCGTCACCACGGCGATGCGATCTTTCAGAATCATGTTTTTGTCTTTCAGTGGGATGGTTTTCGCTGGCGCAATTGCCATTGGGCGAGCACCACGAGCAGAACGGAGGCGACGAGCACGATCGTCGCGATGGCATTGATCTCCGGCGTGACCCCGCGCCGGATCGAGGCAAAGACATAGATTGGCAATGTCGTCTGCGCGCCGGCGACGAAAAAAGCGACGATGAAATCGTCGAAGGAGAATGTGAAGGCGAGCAGGAAGCCGGCGACCACCGCCGGCATGATCTGCGGCAACACGATGCTGCGGAACGTCGTCAGCGGGGTGGCGTAAAGATCGCTCGAAGCCTCGACCAGATTGCGGTCGAGGCTGCCGAGGCGCGTGCCGACGATCATCGCCACCAGCGCCATCGAAAACAGCCCGTGCGCGGCGATGATCGAGCCATAGCCGAGCGCCAGGCGCGGTGGCTGATCGTTCGGCCACAGCGAAGCGACAAACGGGTTGACCACCCCGAATAGCTGGACCAGCGCGACCAGCGTCGAGATGCCGATGACGACGCCAGGAACGACGATCGCAGCACCCAAAAGCGCATCGAAGACGGCTCGCGTCCGCGCGCCGACACGCGCCAGGCCAAGCGCCGCCGCGGTGCCGCAGAGTGCCGCGAGCAAGGCGCTGGTCGTGGCGATTAACAGGCTGTTCTTCAGCGCTTCGACCAGGAACGGGTTCGCCAGTGCCTTGCCGTACCATTGCACCGAGAAGCCAGTGAACTCGCTGGCGTGGTGGCCGGCGTTGAACGAGAACAGCACCACCAGCGCGATCGGCAGGTAGAGAAAGGCAAAGACCGCAACGACGAAGGCACGCATCAGATCAGGTCCACCCGGCGGGCACCCGAAAGCCGTGTCGAAATGCGGTTCGCGGCAAGCAGCACGACCACGGAAACCGCTACAAGGGTTATGGCGATTGCCGATCCGAACGGCCAGTTGCGCGATTGCAGGAACAGATCGACCAGCGCGTTGCCGATGAAGAAGACCTTGCCGCCGCCGAGTAGCGTTGGGATCAGATATTCGCCGAGCAACAGGATCATGACCAGCGAGAAGCCGGTCATCACACCTGGCAGCGACAGCCGCAGCGTCACGCCGAGGAATGTCGAGATCGGCGTCGCGCCGAGATCGGCGGAGGCCTCCAGCAGCCGGCGATCGAGCCGCTCGAGGCTGACATAGATCGGCAGGATCATCAGCGGCAGATAACCATAGACGATGCCGAGCAGAACCGCTCCCGGCGTATTGATCAGCCGCACATCCTCCATCCCGACATAGGCCAGCAGAGCTGGGACGCCGCGCCCGCCAAGCACATACATCCAGGCATAAGTCCGCATCAGCAGGCTGGTCCAGAACGGGATGACGACAAGCGCAAGCAGGATCAGCCGCCACCGCTCCGGCGCGCGCAAGGCGAGGTAATAGGCGACCGGATAGGCAACGAGAAGACAGGCCAGTGCACCGGCCGGCGCCAGCACCATGGTGTTCCAGAAGGCGGTCGCCCGCGCCGGAAGATTGGCATACTGCGCCAAGGTGAAAGCGGCCTGATAGCCGCCTTCCGGCGCCCGCTCGCCGACGCTGAAAACGGCGATCGCCACGAACGGCAAAACTAAAAACACCAACAGCCATGCGGTCGCCGGACCGAGCAGCAGGGCGGTCAGGAGATTGTGACGAAGAACATTGCTGCGCATTGAAAAATCGCCCCGATGCCGGCGGACATCTGTCCGCCGGGGGAGTTGCCTGCATCGGACCTTTGGTCCGCCCGGTTCAAGCCGACTTGAAGCGTGCCATCAATTCGGCCCGGCCCGGGTCGGTCAAGGTCGCGGCTGCACCGAATTCGAGTGGCTTGAGCAGATCCGCCGCCGGATAGAGGATCGGATTTTCCAGCACCTCCTTGGGCAGCAGCGCATTGACCCGCGCATCGGTGGAAGGCGCACCGTTGGCCAGGTGCTCCCTGACCGCGACTTTCGGGTTCATCAAATAGTTGAGCAAGGCATAACCCGCAGGCTTGTTGGGCGCATCCTTGGGGATTGCGTAGAAGTCGGTCCAGATCTCGCCGCCTTCCTTGCCAAGCACGTAGGCGATTTCGGGGATGTCGCGGTGGAGCTGCGCCCCGTCATTGGTCCAGCACATCGTCATCCAGGCGTCGCCGGCACGCATCGACGGCTGGTAGTCGCTGGAGACCGCGAACAGATGCGGCTTGACCTTCAGCAGCAATTCCTCCGCCTTGGCGAGTTCGTCCGGCTTCAGCGAGTTGAACGAGAAGCCGAAATATTTCAGCGCGTTGCCGATCGTGGTCAGCTGGTAATCATGAACCATGGTCCGGCCGTCGCCCTCCGCCATCGCCGTGTCCCAGAATTCCTTCCAGCTCGTCATCGGCTTGGCCAGTTTCTTGGTGTTGACGGCAAAGCCGGTGGTGCCCCAATTCTTCGGCACAGCGTAGGTCACGCCGTCGATGGTGCCTTCCCCAGTGAAGCGCGGGTCTTCTTGCGAGCCGTCATAATTGGCAAGCTTGGCCATATCGAGCGCTTCGATGATGCCGAGCTTCTTGTAAGTCGAGATCGTGTAGTTGGTTGGAACGAAAAGGCTCCAGCCCGAGGCGCCGGCCTGCAGCTTGGCCAGCATCTCCTCGTTTGAGCCGAACACATTGACCTCGACGGCAACGCCGGTCTCGGCCTGGAAATTCTCGAACGTCGCCGGGTCGTGATAATTGGGCCAGGTGGCAATCGACATGCGGTCGCCAAGACCTTCCTGGGCGAAAGCCGGCGTCGGCATGATGCCGAGCTCGCGGGCCATCACCGCCGTTGCGATGCCCAGGCCGGTAAGGCCAAGGAACTCGCGGCGGCCGATGGAACCCCGCTTGAGGCGCATCAATTGATCGACGAACTTTTCAGGGCTTATCGGCAGTCCGTCACGATATGATTTCGACATTTTTGTTTTCCCTCTGGTTGGTCCCGTTATTCTCCGGAAACGCCAGCGGCGTTCCGGCTGCAAAGCCGATGGCAACAGGTTCACCCGGCTTGAAGAGATTTCCACCGCCAATCAGATGATCGGCCTTTGCGAGCAGCGTCCCGATGCCCTGGACCTCGATTGCATATTCCGCGGTCGAACCGAGAAAGATCCGGTTGCGGACAAGCCCGTTCAGCCGGCCGCTTCCGGGCGCGCCGAGGCTTAGCGATTCAGGGCGCAGGCTGACCGAAACGGCTTCACCCTGAGCCAGCGAAGTCCGCTTGCGCGCGGCAATGACAGTGCCATCGGCAAGCGCCACCTCGACGAGCTTGCCCGAGAGCCCGACGACCTTGCCGCTCAACAGATTGGTCTTGCCGACGAAATCGGCGACAAAGAGGTCGGCGGGTTCGTCGTAGATTTCGCTCGGCTGCCCAAGCTGGACGATACGCCCGCCATTCATGACGCAGACGAAATCGCTCATCGACAGTGCTTCTTCCTGATCGTGGGTGACCAGGACGAAGGTGATGCCGATCTCGCGCTGCAGGTTCTGCAGCTCTATCTGCATGTCGGTGCGCAGCTTCTTGTCGAGCGCCGCCAGGGGCTCGTCGAGCAGCAGCACCGCCGGTTTGTTGACCAGCGCCCGCGCCAGGGCGACACGCTGCTGCTGGCCGCCGGAAAGCTCATGGATCTTGCGGCGTCCATAGCCGGCAAGCCGCACCATGGCGAGCGCCTCGCCTGCTTTCAGGCTGATCTCGCGCGACGACAGGCGCGGCCGCGCCTGGCGCAGGCCATAGGCGATGTTGTCCTCGACATCCAGATGCGGAAACAACGCATATTGCTGGAACACCATGTTGACCGGCCGCCGATAGGGCGGCGTGCCGGCCATGTCGTGGCCACGGATGAATACCGCGCCTTCGCTTGGCTGTTCGAAGCCGCCGATCATGCGCAAACAGGTTGTCTTGCCGCAGCCGGACGGCCCGAGCAAGGCGACAAAGGCAGACGGCGGGATGGCAAGATCGATGCCGCTGACCGCGATCACGCTGCCGTAGCGTTTGGTGACCCCGCGAAACTCGATGTCGGGCACTGCGGTCAAAGCTGCGGGCTCCAGCGGCTAGTTGATCTCGAAACGCTATCAGAGCCAATGGCGGCTAGTATATACCTCCCAGGTGGTATATTTTGTCTATTTTCTCGTCTGGAGGGGTATGAATTGGGCGTTTCGCGCAGCGATGAATACAGCCGGCTCGCTGCGCTCATCGCAGCGACGCGGGAGACCAGCGGCGAGCTTTTCGGCAAGGCAATGGTGGCCTGGCTCCGGCAGCATGTCAGCTTCGATCATTGCGTGATCTTCGGCTATCGCGGCGCCTTACGCCCGCCGCTGCTGTTCGAGACATTCTCGCCGGCCGACAGCCACGTCTTCGTCGCGCTCTATCAGGAAGGGCCTTATCTGCTCGATCCGTTCCACCATGCTGCGGTCGAGCGCAAGGAAGGCTTTTGGCGCATGCGCGAATTGGCGCCGGATCGCTTCTATGCCAGCGAATATTACCGCTCCTATTACAGCCAGACCAGACTTGCGGAGGAGGTCGGCTTTTTTGTGCCGCTGCCGGGAAAGGACGCACTGGTGCTCTCGCTGATGCGATTGCGCGCTTCGGGACCTTTCGGAACCGCCGATGCGAGGTTGCTGCGCGACATGGCGCCTGCGGTGATCAATCTCATCAGGCTGCGCTGGCATGATCTTCCGGCCGACAAACCGGCAGAGACGAAGCAGGACGAAACGATTGCTCCAGTCAGCGAGTTCGAACGTGCTCACATCTGGAAGAGCCTTTCGCTCACGCCGCGCGAACAGCATGTCGTCGACCTGGTGCTTCAGGGCCATTCCACGGAATCAATCGCCAGGGCGATGCGCATCGTGCCGGGAACCGTAAAAGTCCATCGCCGCAACATCTACCGCAAGCTCAAGATAAAGTCGCAGGCGGGTCTGTTCGCGCGTTTTGTCGAGATCATGGACGCACGGATTCGGTAGTCCCAAGTTCAGCCGGCAGCGTCCCAGGAACCGGTTTCGGCCATTTGCCTGAGCAGAGGTGCCGCCCGGAAGACGTCCTCGCCGGTCTGCTGGTGCCAGTGATCCAGCCGCCGGATGATCTTGTCCACGCCTTCGCGGCTTGCCCAGAACATCGGCCCGCCCTTGCCGACCGGGAAGCCATAGCCGTTGACCCAGACGACGTCGATATCGGACGCGCGGGCGGCAATCTGTTCCTCGAGGATTTTGGCGCCCTCGTTGATCATCGGATAGAGCGTGCGCTCGATGATCTCCTCGGCGCCGATTGCCCGCGGTGCAATGCCGCCTTCAGCAGCCTTGTTGTGGATGAGCGCTTCGACCTCCGGATCGGGCAGCGGCGTGCGCGAACCGTTCTCATAGCGATAGAAGCCGCTGCCGGTCTTCTGGCCGAAATGGCCCTGTTCGCACAACGTGTCGGCGATGTCAGCCGTCTGGCCACGCGCCTTGCGGTTGCGCCAGCCTATGTCGAGGCCGGCGAGATCGCTCATCTGGAACGGCCCCATCGGCCAGCCGAAATCGGTGAACACCTGGTCGACCTGGCGCGGCATTGCACCCTCGAGCAGAAGCGCCTCCAGTTCCGCACCCCGCGCCGCCAGCATGCGGTTGCCGACGAAGCCGTGGCAGACGCCGACGACGACCGGCACCTTGCCGATCCGCCGCGCCAGATCGACGATGGTCGTCAGCACGTCCGGCGAGGTCTTGTCGGCGCGGACGATTTCCAGAAGCTTCATGACGTTAGCCGGCGAAAAGAAATGCATGCCAAGGAGATCTTGCGGCCGCGACGTCGAAGCGGCGATCTCGTTGACGTCGAGATAAGAGGTGTTGGTGGCAAGGATCGCGCCCGGTTTGGCCACCGCATCGAGCCTGCCGAATACCTCCTTCTTGACCGCCATTTCCTCGAACACAGCCTCGACGATCAGGTCGCAATCGGCGAGGTCTGCATAGTCGGTGCTGCCCCTGAACAAAGCCAGCCGCTGGCGCTTGGCGTCTTCGCTCAGCGACCCGCGGGTGACGGAAACGGCATAGTTCTTGTCGATCGTCGCCAGCCCGCGTTGCAATGCTTCCTGCGTTGTTTCCAGCAAGGTCACGGGAAGACCGCCATTGGCGAACGCCATGGCGATGCCGCCGCCCATCGTGCCGGCGCCGATGACGCCGACCCGGGCGATCTTGCGCCTGACGACATCCTTGCCGGCAAGCTTTGCCGCCTCACGTTCAGCGAAGAACAAATGCCGCTGCGCGCGTGATTGGTCGCCGGCGACAAGCTTGACGAACAGGTCGCGTTCGGCCGCCAGCGCTTCGTCGAAGGGCAGCGTGAGGGCGTCGCGGACCGACTGCGCACAGGCTATCGGCGCCTCGAGACCGCGCGCTTTGCCCGCAAGCGTTGCCGCCTCCTTGTCGAAGGCCGGCAAGTCGGCCTGGTCGAGGCGATCGTTGCGGTCGCGCACCGGCGTGAACGGACCGCCTTTCGCGGCCGTTTCGCTGGCGAAACTCACCGCTTGCGCGGTCAGGTCGCCATCGAAGACGGCATCCACCAGACCGGCGGCGCGCGCCTCGGCCGCATTGATCGGCGTTCCCGAAACGATCATGCTGAGTGCCTTCAGCGGACCAACCAAGCGCGGCAGGCGAACCGTGCCGCCGCCGCCCGGCAGCAGGCCGAGCTTGACTTCCGGCAGGCCGAGCCTTGCCGCTCGGTCGGCAACACGGAAATGGCAGCCGAGCGCCAGTTCCAGGCCGCCGCCGAGCGCAGTGCCGTGAATGGCGGCGACCGTCGGCTTGGCGATGGTTTCCAGCACGGCGACAATGGCGCGCAATTCCGGCTGCTGCGCCGGTCTGCCGAATTCGGTGATGTCGGCGCCGGCGACGAAGGTCCGCCCGGCGCAGGCTATCACGATTGCTCCCACCGACGGCTCGTCCCGCAGGGAAACGAGCGCCCGCATCAACGGCTCGCGCACATGGAAGCTCAGCGCGTTGACCGGCGGATTGTCGATGGTCACCAGCGCGACGTTGCCGTGCCTTGTAGTGCTGACGAAATCGGGCACGCAAACCTCATACAATGATGTTGGCCAGGAGCCCGACGGGATTTACAGCGCTGGCATGCGGATGGGAACCACATGTTTGCGGGCCGGATCGATATCCTCTCGCCGCCGGGTGGCCTTGCCTTAGCGCAGCGCCTTCTGCCCGCCGGCCGCGGTGATGACGCCGACGATGATCAGCCCGGTCAGCACCAGGCGCACGCCGACGCTTACGCCGAACGTGTTGAGCATGGTCAACAGCAGCACGAGGAACAGCGCCGCGCCCCAGACCCCCGGCACATTGGCCTTGCCGCCGGCTACCGACGTGCCACCGATGACGACGACCGCGATCGACGCCAGCAGATACTCATTGCCGATATCGACATTGGCGCCGCGGAAATAACCGGCGAGCAGTGCACCGTCGAGGCCGCCGAGCGCGCCCGACAGCGTGTAGGTGAGGAAGCGGGTGCGGCCGACATTGACGCCTGCCAGCCAGGCGGCGCGGATGTTCTGGCCGATCGCCAGCACCGAGCGTCCGTAGATCATGCGCTGCAAAACGATGCCGGCGCCGATGGTGAACAGCACGGTCAGGATCGCCAGCACCGGGATACCGAACACCTGCCAGTTGGTGAAATCGGCAAAGCCCGGCGGCGGCTTGATCTGCAAGCCGCGCCCATAGCTGATATCGACTGACTGGATGACGAAGCTGGCCGACAGCGTCGCGATAATCGGCGGAATGCGCAGCGCCCATATCAGCAGGTAGTTGACGGCACCGATCGCCATGCCGCAGGCAAGCGCGGCCAGCAGCCCGACCGCGATCATCGCCTCATTGCCGTCCATGACCTTCATGGCGACAGCACTGGCAAGGCCGATATTGGCCGGCAGCGACAGGTCGACATTGCCCGGCCCGAGCGTGATAACGAACATCTGCCCGACGCCGACGATGACGGTGAAGACGGCGAGCGACAGCGCCGCCGTGATCATCCCGCCTCCGCCATAGCCGCCGGTGAAGGCGATCGTCGCCAACCACACCAGCAGCGCCCCGAAGAACGACCAGATCCAGGGTCTGGCGAGCAGTGTCCGCAGCGAGACCATGCTCACCTCTCCCTGCGGCTGATCAGCACCCGGGCCGCCAGCACGATGATCAGGATGGCGCCATTGGCGGCAACCTGCCAGTCGGGCGGAATGTGCATGAACGTCAGCAGTGGCGATGCGGCCAGCGCCAGCGTCAACGCGCCGATGACGGCGCCGATCGGCGACACCCGGCCGCCGACGAACTCGCCGCCGCCGAGGATGACGCCGGCGATCGAAAGCAACGTGTAGCCATTGCCGATATTGGCATCGGCCGAGGTGGTGATGCCGATCAGCGCCATGCCGGACAAAACGCCGAACAGGCCGGTCAGCGCAAACAGCGCGATTTTGGTACGGAGCAGCGACCAGCCGGCGCGCTTGAGTGCGGCTGAATTGCCGCCCGATCCACGCAGGATGACACCATAGGAGGTGCGCATCAGGCCAAAGTGGACGACCGCCGCGATCAGCAATGCCGCGATGATCGGGAACGGAATGACGGGTGGCTTGAAGGCCATCAGCGCCAGCAGCCAGTCCGGCGCCTTGCCGCCGGGCTTTGGTAGGATCAGGATGGCCAGGCCCTGCCAGACGAAGCTCATGCCGAGCGTCACCACGATCGAGGGCAGGTTGCGCAGATGGATCAGCGCGCCGAGCAGCGCGTAGACACCGATCGACCCGAGCAGGATGACGACGCCGAGCAACGGCGCGTCCTTCAGCCATGTCGCCGTGACGCAGCCGACGAAGCCGACAAAGGTGCCGATTGACAAATCGAGCTCGTTGCCGGCGATGACGAACATCTGCGCGATCGTCGCCAGCGCGATCGGGATCGCCAGATTGAGCATCAGGCTGAAGCCGAAATAGCTGATGGCGCGCGGGTTGAGCCAGGCGATAGCGATGAGCACCAGCGCCAACGACAGTGCCGGCAGCAGGCTGCGCAGCATGCGCGCCCGCCTCGTGGCGCGAGCCGACGATTTTAGCCCATTCTCGATGGATGCCGCCGTCATCTCAGGCCGCGTCGCCAAACGAGGACTGGATGATCTTTTCCTCCGTCAGTTCGTCGCGACGAAGGTTGGCGACGATCCGGCCGTTCTTGAACACATAGATGTGGTCGCAATTGTCGAGCTCTTCGGTTTCGGTGGTGTACCAGAGGAATGTGCGGCCATGGCGAGCTTCTTCGCGCACGAGATCGTAGACTTCGAGCTTGGTTCCGATATCGACGCCGCGCATCGGATCGTCCATCAGCACGATCTTGGCGTCGGAGCCGAGCGCCCGCGCGAACAAGGCCTTCTGCTGGTTGCCGCCGGACAGCGAGAAGATGTTGTTGTTCATGTCGGGCGTGCGGATGCCGATTTTCCGCTGCCACAGCTGGGCGAGCTCGGCTTCGCGCTGCGGCGAGATCAAGAGGCCGTTGCGCAATCGCGCCAGCGAACGGATGCCGATGTTCTCGGCGATCGACCATTGCGGAAAAATCCCGTCCGACTGGCGGTCGCCGGCAACCAGCGCCACCGGCGCGGTGACCTCGATGCCGGTCTTGGCGCGGGAAGCCGCGGCAAAGATCGCCAGCAACAGGTCGGTCTGGCCATGCCCGGCAAGTCCGGCAAGGCCGATGATCTCACCGGCACGGGCGATGAGCTCATTGCCGTCCTGCTGTCGCGCCGGCCGCGCCCGGACCCGCAGCGGACCGGGCTCCGGCTTGCCGCTCGCAATCTCTGCGGCGGCCTTCTCGCGCGCCTCCGCTCCGCCCATCGCCGTCACCAGCCTGTCGCGGTCGAAGGCGTCGGCCTGCCCGGCGGCGACCACCTTGCCGTCGCGCATCACCACGATGCGATCGGCATTTCCGAGCACTTCGCCCAGCACATGCGAGATCAGGATGCAGCTCTTGCCGGCGGCGATGAAGCGGCGCACGAACGCCAGCAGCTGGCCGGCGGTATGCGCATCGAGCGAGGATGTCGGCTCGTCGAGGATGACCAGTTCGAGCGGCTCCTGCGTGACCGTGAAGGCGCGCGCCACCTCCACCATCTGCCGGCTGGTGATGGAAAGATCGCCGACGATGTCGGATGCCGAGATGCTGTGGCCGGGGAATATCTCGTCGAGCTTGGCGGCAATCAGATGGGCGGCCTTGCGCCGCCAGCCGAAGCCATTAAGCGAGGCGTGGTTGATCCGCGTATTCTCGGCGACGCTGAGGTTCGGGCAGAGCGACAGTTCCTGGAAAACGCAACGTATGCCGAGCTGCTGTGCGCGCGGCACCGAATAACTTGCCTCGACGCCGCCGCGGACCGCGATCTGCCCGCTGTCGGGGGTAAGCGTGCCGGCCACCATATGCATGAGCGTCGACTTTCCGGCGCCGTTATGGCCGACGAGACCGACGCATTCTCCGGCACGAACGCTGAAATCGACACCGTCGAGCGCCCTGACGGCGCCGAAATGTTTTTCGGCTCCGTCCAGTCTTATGATGTCCATACTGACGGCGCCGAAATGTTTTTCGGCGCCGTCAGGCCTGATGATGTCTGCACTGGCCTCGGGCATGCCTCAACGATACCCGGTTATCTGTGGCGGCAACAATAGTGCCATGCTCACTTGATGTTGGCCTTGATCGCCGCGACGGCGTCTTCCTGCGTGTATTCGTGGCTGGCGACGCCGCCCTTCGGAATCTTCGGCAACGCTGCCTCGAAATCGTCCTGTGTGAAGGCGAGATAAGGAACCAGCAGGTCGTGCGGCACGTCGGTGCGGCCGTCGAGCACTTGCTGCGCCACCCAGAAGGCAAGCGTCGATACGCCTGGCGCGATCGAAGCCGACCAGGTCTGGTAACCGTCCTTTTCCTTCTGCTCTTTCCACCATTGCAACTCGTCCTGGCGATTGCCCATGATGATGGTCGGGCGCGGCTTGCCGGCGGCGGCAAAGGCCTGCGCCGCGCCGTAGCCGTCACCGCCCTGGTCGACGACACCGACCACATCCGGCAGCGACGGCAGGATCGTCGCTACGGCCTTCTGTGCCGTGGTCTGGTCCCAGTCGCCGGTCACCGAGCCGACGATCTTGAACTCGGGATGGGCGGCGACACCTTCGAGGATGCCGGCATGGATGGCATCGTCGATCGAAGTGCCGGCAAGGCCACGGATTTCCAGCAGATTGCCACCCTTGGGCTGGAACTTGGCCATCTGCTCGACTTCCTGCTTGCCCATGTCCTTGAAGTCGACGACGACGCGGTAGGCGCAGGGTTCGGTGACGATGCCATCGAAGGAGACGACGACAATGCCGGCGTCGCAGGCCTGCTTGATGGCGCCGTTGAGGGCATCCGGAGATGCCGCGTTGATGACGATCGCGTCATAGCCCTGCAGGATCAGGTTCTGCACCTGGGCTGCCTGCGTCGGCACTTCCTTGTCGGCCGTCGTGAAGACGTCGGCGGCGCCGACCACCTTGTCGGCGACTGCCTTCTTGGTGACGATGCCGTAGCTGTCCAGCATCGCCTGCCGCCACGAATTGCCGGCGTAATTGTTGGAGAAAGCGATCTTTTTGCCGCTGGTATCGGCAAGCGCGGTGCCTGCGGCAAGCATCGCTGCAAGGGCGCCCAAAACGAATATTTTCTTCATGTCATACTCCTCCCGTGAGTTGCTGTCTTACTGGTGGCTAATGGCTGGCTGGTGGCTAATGGCTGATACGCTCACAATGCTGTTTTTTATCTATTATCAGACAAATGCAGATAGCCAGCAAGCTGTCAACATCAATCCATGGCCGACGATCAACTTGCGGTGCAATCATTGAAACCGGTTCGACTCCTGGTCTAGGGATGGCGATGGAGACCGATTAAATGGCAGTGAACCTTGCCCCGGGTGCACCCGGCATTCCGGCGCGCTGGACGTCGAGCGCCAAGAGCGGCGTCGGCACCGCGCTGTCGCCGGCCTGCCCGATCTGGTTCACCATCAGCCACGGTATCCTCAACGAGATCTACTATTCCCGCCTCGACAGCGCATGCACCCGCGATCTGGGGCTGATCGTCACCGGACCCGACGGCTATTTCTCCGAAGAGAAGCGCGACGCCGAACATCGCATCGAACCCCTCGAGGACGGGGTGCCTGCCTATCGGCTGGTCAACACCGCAGCCGATGGAAGCTACCGGATCGAGAAGCGCGTCCTCACCGATCCGGAACGTCCCGTCTTGCTGCAGGAGATCATGTTCACGTCGCTCAAGGGTGCCGCCAGCGACTACCGCGTCTACGCGCTGCTGGCGCCGCACCTCGTCAATGCCGGCATGGGCAACACTGCCTGGATCGACGACCATGAAGGACAGCCTGTTCTGTTTGCATCGGGACGCGGCGTCTGCCTGGCGCTCGCCTCGTCGCGGCCGTGGAAGGCGTGCGCGGCCGGCTATGTCGGCGTCTCCGACGGCTGGCAGCAGCTTCGTCAAAGCGGCCGGCTCGATCCGGCCTGCCGCAGGGCCGAGGACGGCAATGTCGCGCTGACCGGTGAGATCGCCTTTTCGGCTGCGAACCCAAAAATGTTGCTGGCGCTGGGCTTCGGCACGACGCCGCAACAGGCGGCGGAAACTGCTTTCGCCAGCCTGAACCAAGGTTTTGGGCCCGCAGCCGGATCCTACGTCGACAAATGGCGCCAATGGCAGGCCGGATTGCTGCCGCTGGACCGGCATGCGGTGTCCGCCCTCAATCCCTACCGCCTCAGCACGGCGGTGCTGGCGACACACCGCTCGTCGACCGGAGCAGCCGTGGCCAGCCTGTCGATCCCGTGGGGCTTCAACAAGGGCGACGACGATCTCGGCGGCTATCACCTGGTCTGGCCGCGCGATCTGGTCGAAACCGCCGGCGGATTCCTCGCCGCCGGCGACCCGGCGGAAGCCTTGCGCATCCTTGGCTATCTGCGCTCGATCCAGCAGCCGGACGGCCATTGGCCGCAGAACGCCTGGCTCGACGGGTCGGTCTATTGGCCGGGCATCCAGATGGACGAGTGCGCCTTTCCGCTGCTGCTCGCCGACGCGCTGCGCCGCGCCGGGCATTTGCCGCCTGCGGTACTCTCCTCCTTCATGCCGATGATCGAGCGCGCTGCCGCCTATGTCGTACGCAACGGCCCCGTCACCGGCGAGGACCGCTGGGAGGAAGACGCCGGCTACAGCCCGTTCACGCTTGCCGTCGAGATCGCCGCGCTGCTTGCGGCTGCGGACATGTTCGATGCCGCCGGCAAAACAGAGCCGGCAAACTATCTGCGCGAAACCGCCGATGTCTGGAACGATCAGATCGAGCGCTGGACCTACGTCACCGGCACCACCGCATGCGACGAGGCCGGCGTCGAAGGCTACTATGTCCGCATCGCCCCGCCCGACAGGGCCGGCGCCGCATCGCCGAAGGACGGCTTTGTGCCGATCAAGAACCGCGCGCCCGGCGATACAGACCGCCCGGCCGAAGCGATCGTCAGCCCGGATGCGCTGGCGCTGGTCCGCTTCGGCCTGAGGGCAGCCGACGATCCGCGCATCCTCGACACGGTCAAGGTCATCGACGCGCAATTGCGCTGCGAACTGCCGCAGGGCCCGCTCTGGTACCGTTACAATGGCGACGGCTATGGCGAGCATGCCGACGGCGCACCGTTCGATGGAACCGGCCAGGGCCGGCCCTGGCCGCTGCTGGTCGGCGAGCGCGCCCATTACGAGTTGGCGGCGGGACGCAAGGACAGAGCGGCAAGCCTTCTCAACACGTTCGAGAACTCTGCCGGGCCGGGCGGCCTGCTGCCGGAGCAGGTCTGGGATGGTCCCGATATGCCGGAGCGCGAATTGCGGCATGGCGGCCCCTCCGGCAGCGCCAAGCCGCTGGTCTGGGCGCATTCCGAGCACATCAAGCTGCTGCGGTCGCTGCGCGACGGCGCCGTGTTCGACATGCCGCCGCAAGGCGTCAAGCGCTATATCGAGGGCAGGACGGTGTCGCGCCTCAGGGCATGGCGCTTCAACCACAAGATCCGTACCATACCGGCAGGCAAGGCGCTGCGCATCGAACTTCTGGCTCGGGCGGTGGTTCATTGGAGCAGCGACAATTGGGCCACCGTCCATGACAGCGAGACCGCTGCGAACCTTTTCGGCATCCATCTTGCGGAATTGCCGGTTGCCGACGCCGCTCCGGGCAATAGCCCGGACAATAGCATTGTCTTCACATTCTTCTGGTCCGATGCCGGACGTTGGGAGAATGTCGACTTTTCCGTTGGTATCGACGATGCCGCACAGCCACTAGATCATCGATCCCTCAAGTAAGGCAGGACGAGACCATGCAGATAGGAATGATGGGACTGGGCCGGATGGGCGCCAACATGGTTCGGCGCCTGCTGCGTGATGGCCACGAATGCGTCGTCTACGATATCAACCCGGCGAGCGTCGCGGCGCTTGTGACCGCCGGCGCGGTCGGAGCCCCCTCGATGGAGGAGTTCGTCGGCAAGCTGGCGAAGCCGCGCAGCGCCTGGCTGATGCTGCCGGCGGCGATCACCGGCCGGATCGTCGACCAGGTGGCCGCCTTGATGGAGCCGGGCGACATCATCATCGACGGCGGCAATTCCTATTATCATGAGGCCGTCGACCACGCCGCACGCCTGGCCTTGAAAGGCTTGAGCTATGTCGATGTCGGCACCAGCGGCGGCGTCTGGGGCCTCGAGCGCGGCTATTGCCTGATGATCGGCGGCCCCGACAGCGCGGTGCAGCATCTCGATCCAGTCTTCGCAACGCTGGCGCCCGGCGCCGACGCCGCTTCGCCTGCGCCCGGCAAGGACGCCGGAACCGCTCCCTTCGGCTATCTCCACTGCGGACCAAGCGGCGCCGGCCATTTCGTCAAGATGGTCCATAACGGCATCGAATACGGCGTCATGGCCGCCTATGCCGAGGGCATGAACATCCTGAAATCGGCGAACGCCGGCAAGCGGCAGCGCACCGCCGACGCCGAAACCAGTCCACTCGAGAACCCGCAATATTACCAGTTCGACATCGACATCGCTGAGGTGGCAGAGGTCTGGCGGCACGGCAGCGTCATCGGCTCGTGGCTGCTCGACCTGACGGCCGGCGTGCTGAAGGCCGATTCGTCGCTGACACAGTTCGGCGGGCGGGTCTCGGATTCCGGCGAAGGCCGCTGGACGCTGAAGGCGGCGATCGACACCGGCGTGCCGGCGCCGGTGCTGTCGTCGGCGCTGTTCGACAGGTTCTCCTCGCAAGGCGAGTCCGAATTCGCCGACAAGCTTCTGTCCGCCATGCGCTATGCCTTTGGCGGCCATGTCGAAAAACCCAAGGCCGGCTCGTGACGGGCGACAGGGAGGCACGCCCATGAGCCAGGAACGATCGGACACGCTGGTGCTTTTCGGCGCCACCGGCGATCTCGCCCACAAGAAGATCTTCCCCGCCCTCTACGCCATGGTGGCCAAGGGAACGCTGAACGAGCCGGTGATCGGCGTCGCCTTCGATCCTTGGGATATCGCCAAGCTGCAGGCGCGCGCCCGCGACGGCATCGTCAACGCCATCGGCAGCATCGACGAGAAGATCTTCGCAAGGCTCGCGTCGCTGCTGCGCTATGTCAGCGGCGACTACCGGGCGCCTGCGACCTTCGATAAACTGAAGACCGCGCTCGGCAGCGCACAGCGGCCGCTGCACTATCTGGCGGTGCCGCCCGCCATGTTCGAGGTCGTCGTCCAGGGACTGGAGCAGTCGGGCGCCGCCCAGGGCGCACGCCTGATGGTGGAAAAGCCGTTCGGCCATGATCTGCAATCGGCGCGCTGGCTGAACCGGGTACTGCATCTGGTCTTCGACGAAAAGTCGATCTTCCGCATCGACCATTATCTCGGCAAGGAGGCGATCCAGAACTTGCTCTATTTCCGCTTCGCCAATTCCTTCCTCGAGCCGATCTGGAACCGCAACTTCGTCGAGAGCGTGCAGATCACCATGGCCGAGGATTTCGGTGTCGAGGGCCGCGGCCGCTTCTATGACGAGGTCGGCTGCATCCGCGACGTCATCGAAAACCATCTGCTCAACATCCTCTTGCTGCTCGCCATGGAGCCGCCGGTCGGCCGCTCGGCCGACGATCTGATCGACGAGAAGGTGCAGGTGCTGCGGGCGATCCGGACGCTGACCAGGGACGATGTCGTGCGCGGCCAGTTCGACGGCTATCTCAACGAGCCGGGCGTGGCGCCGAACTCGCCGGTCGAGACCTTCGCGGCGGTGCGCTTTTTCGTCGATACCTGGCGCTGGCAAGATGTGCCGTTCTTCATCCGCGCCGGCAAATCCCTGCCGGTGCACGCCACCGAGGTCATCGTGCGGCTGAAACGGCCGCCGCTCGACGTCTTCGATCCAATCAAGCCCGGCGACTGCAATCACGTGCGCTTCCGCATCGATCCGCAGGTGGCGATCTCGATCGGAGCCCGGCGCAAGGCGCCCGGCGACGACATGGTCGGCGAGCAGGTCGAGCTCACCGCGCTCGACGATTCGACGGGCGACATGCCGCCTTACGAGCGGTTGATCGGCGACGCTATGAACGGCAACGGCCAGCTGTTCACCCGCCAGGACGCCAGCGAGCTCGCCTGGCGCATCGTCGGCCCGGTGCTCGGCGACACCACGCCGCCCGCGATCTACGCGCCAAAGACCTGGGGGCCGACCGAAGCGATGACTGGATTCGGCCCGCCGAACGGCTGGATCAATCCATCGAAATGATTTCTGGGAGGCGAAAGCGATGGCCAAAGCGGTGAAGCGACCGGCACCCGACGCCGAAAAGATCGTGCTTGCGATCGATATCGGCGGCTCGCACGTCAAGATCCGCACCAGCGCCGGCGGCGACGAGCGCAAGACCGCTTCCAGACCGGAGCTGACGCCGCAGCAGATGGTCGCGGCGGTGAAGACGCTGGCCGAAGGGCTGCAATACGATGTCGTCTCGATGGGCTATCCGGGTCCGGTGCACCACAACCGGCCGCTCACCGAACCCGCCAATCTCGGCAAGGGCTGGGTCGGCTGCGATTTCGCCGCTGAGTTCGGCAAACCGGTGAAGGTCGTCAACGATGCGCTGATGCAGGCCGTCGGCAGCTATGAAGGCGGCCGCATGCTGTTCCTCGGCCTCGGAACCGGCCTCGGGGCCGCGATGATCGTCGACAACGTCGCCCAACCGATGGAGCTTGCCCATCTTCCCTACAAGAAGCGCGGCAGTTTCGAAGACTATGTCGGCGAACGCGGCCTGCAAAAGCGCGGCAAGAAGAAATGGCGCAAACACGTCTTTGACGTGGTCGACCGGCTTCGCGCCGCCATGCAGCCGGATTACGTGGTCATCGGCGGCGGCAATGTCGAGGAACTCGCCGACTTGCCCGCCGATTGCAGACGCGGCGACAATACACGCGCCTTCGAGGGCGGATTTCGACTGTGGCGCGACAAATCCCTGATTATCTGATATTGCTGATTGTCTGATATTATCGAGCACCGGCTCAGGGTTGTTAATCCCGCGCTGCCGTTAGTATTATTATTCAAAATAATGTGTGACGTGGTGCGGCGTCATTGCATTGCGCAGATTTGCCGACTAGGAATTTCTGCGACCCCCACGGACGGAGAAATAGATTGACCGACGACAACAACAACGCTCGCAAAGACATCGACCTGCTTGAGCTGACCGCCCATATCGTGTCCGCATATGTCGAGAAGAACCGCTTGCCGGCTTCCGGCCTCGGCGATCTCATCGCCAGCGTCAGCGCTTCCATAGGCGGGCTCGGGCAACCGGCAGTGCCGGTCGCCGCGCCGCTGACGCCTGCCGTCAATCCCAAGAAATCGGTGACGCCGGACTACATCATCTGTCTCGAGGACGGCAAGAAGTTCAAATCCTTGAAGCGCCATATCGGCGTCCATTTCGGGCTGACGCCCGACGCCTATCGCGCCAAATGGGGCCTGCCGTCCGACTACCCGATGGTCGCCCCCAACTACGCGGCCTCGCGTTCGCAGCTGGCCAAGGCAATCGGTCTCGGCCGCAAGGCCGCCCCGCCCGCGCCCGTCAAGGGCAGGGGCAGGAAGGCCAAGGCGACGGCCTAAAGCGTTCGGAGCAGGTCCGGTCGCTCCGCCAGCGGCAACGCCCGGCGGAGCGGAAATTGTTGATCCAGGCCGGATTTTTGCGCGCGCCCTGCGCTGAACTGCGCTAAAGGCTCTCTTGGCCGGACCAGCGCCCATCGTGGAAGTGCCCCGCCGGCCGACATCGCCGCCACGGGGCCTGATCCATGACCACAGAATCCCAAGTACCGCCTGACCAGCGTTATGCCGCCTTTCGCCATCGGCCGTTCCTGAGCTACTGGGCGGCGCGCTTCCTCTCGACATTCTCCACCCAGATCGTGTCGGTCGCCGTCGGCTGGCAGATCTACGATCTGACCCGCGACCCGTTCGACCTTGGGCTTGTCGGCATCGTCCAGTTCCTGCCTTCGCTGCTGCTGGTGCTGGTCACTGGCGACGTTGCCGACCGTTTTGGACGCCGCCTGATCATGGCGCTGGCGGTGCTGGTCGAGGCGGGCTGCGCTTTGGCGCTTCTGTTGCTGACGCTGCGCGGCCTCTCCGGGCCGATGCCGGTCTTCATCGTGCTCGCCATGTTCGGCATCGCGCGCGCCTTCTTCGGGCCGGCCTCGTCATCATTGTTCGCCAATCTGGTGCCGCCCGAGGATTTCGCCAACGCCATCGCCTGGAACTCGTCCGCCTGGCAGACGGCAACCATCGTCGGGCCGGTCGCCGGCGGTCTGCTCTACGGGCTTTCGGCCGAAGCCGCCTACACCACCGCGGCCGCGCTGATGCTCATCGCCGCCGTGCTGATCTTCACCATCCCGAAGCCCGCCCAGCGCAGCCGGACCGACAGACCGACGGTACGGACCCTGTTCGCCGGCTTCGGCTATATCTGGAGCGAAAAGATCGTGCTAGGCGCGATTTCGCTCGATCTGTTCGCGGTGCTCCTGTCCGGCGCCTCGGCGCTGCTGCCGGTCTATGCGCGCGATATCCTCGAACTCGGCCCATGGGGGCTCGGCCTGTTGCGCTCGGCGCCCGGCGTCGGCGCCATCTGCGTCGCCATCTGGCTGGCCGGACACCCGATCCGCAACCATGCCGGCCTTGTCATGCTCGGCTTCGTTGCGCTGTTCGGCGCGTTCACCGTCTTGTTCGGCCTCTCGACCATCACCTGGCTGTCGATCGCAGCCCTTGCCCTGCTCGGCGCCACCGACATGTTCAGCGTCTATATCCGCGAGACGCTGATCCAGCTGTGGACGCCGGACGACGTTCGCGGCCGCGTCAACGCCGTCAACCAGGTGTTTGTCGGCGCCTCCAATGAGCTCGGCGAATTCCGCGCCGGCACCATGGCCGCGCTGATCGGCACGGTTCCGGCCGTGGTGGTCGGCGGCGTCGGCGCGATCGCTGTCGCCGGTCTATGGGCGGTGCTGTTCCCACAGCTGCGCAAGGTGCGTCATCTCAGGGGGCGAAACTAAAGCGCGACGCGCTTTAGTTCGTTTGTTTGTGCATGTCGTTTTCCCAAAACCGCTGCACACTTTTGGGCGACATGCACCGACTTCACCGCAGCGCCGGCTTGCCAAAAATCATGGGCAGGAACTCGCCGAGCCAGCGCTTGAGGTGCATGTCCCAGATCAGCCGGCCACCGAGATGGTCGCGGCCGGGCTGCGCGCCGGGCAATTCGAAGCGATGGGCGCCGCGCACCACCCAGCGCTGCATCATCGCCCGGGTCAATTCGCCATGGAACTGGATGCCCCAGGCATTGTCGCCATAGCGGAAGGCCTGGTTGGGGTAGGTTTCGGCCGTCGCCAAAAGCGTCGCGTCCTTCGGCAGCGAAAAGCCCTCACGATGGAACTGATAGACCATCTCCGGCCAATGCATCAGCCTGCTGCCTGCTTCAGTCGCCTTTAGCGGATACCAGCCGATTTCGACGAGGCCCTCGCCATGGCCCTCGACCCTGCCGCCGAGATGCTTGACCAGCATTTGCGCGCCGAGGCAGATGCCAAGCAGCGGCCGGTTCTCGTTGAGTGGAATTTTGAGCCAGTCGGTCTCGCGGCGGACGAACTCGTCGCCGTCATTGGCGCTCATCGGCCCGCCGAACACCACGGCGCCGGCATGGCCATCCAGCGTCTGCGGCAAGGCCTCGCCGAGCGGCGGGCGGCGGATGTCGAGATCGAAGCCTTCCTCGATAAGCATATGGCGGACCCGTCCCGAGCTCGAAAGCTCCTGATGCAGCACGATCAGGATCTTTGGTCTCGGGCTTGGCTTGGGCGGCATTGGAAGGCGGGATCCTGTCTATTCGTCGCTTGACGTTCCGGCAGCACCAGGAGCCGCGGCCGCCGCCTTGAGGCGCGCCTCGACGCGGTCGCGGCGTTCGACGCCGATCAGCTCGGCGACCCGCCAGACGGTATTGTCCTCGAGTTCGTGCAGCTCGCCATCGGCATAGACGATCTCCCACATCAGGCCGATAAAGGCCTTTCGCGCCTCGGCGTCGAGATGGCGCTTGAGCACGCTGGTAAAGGCGTAAAGGTCGATCGCCTCATTGTCGGCCCGCTCGCCGGCAGCCGCCAACGCATCGAGTTCGTCGCCGCTGATAGAATAGCTTTCCGCCAGCACCTTCTTGAACCGTTCCCATTCGGTATCCTGGCGCACGCCGTCGGCGTTCATCACGTGGAAAAGGAGGGCGGATGCGGCAACGCGCGGATCGTCGGCGCTGGCGCTGGCGCCACTACCGGACGGCAGGTCCCTTAGAAACGACAGAACGCGTTCGAACATCAAATCATTCCCAATAAGACCGGGTCCACTCGACCCGGATCAGAACAAACGAAACCGGCGCGTCGATTTACCCGCCTCGTCGTCGGGGTCGACGCCGGGGTCGTCGGGCAGCCGCGTCAACTCCTGCGCCGGCTCGACGGCTTCGGCATCGTCCGGCACCGCGGCAAACGCCGCCGCGGCGACCGGTGTCACATGATCCTCGCCGGCACGGTTTTCGGTCTTTGCTTCGGTCGCGGTGCCCGGTGTCTCGGCAGCAACCGCTGTGTGCTCGATCGCCTCGGCTGTTTCCTGTACCGGCTTGGCTGAAGCCGCAATTGCCGGCACCGATGCCTCCTGCGTATCCTCATCGCTGTCGATCAACTGGCCGAGCCGCTCCATCGGCGCTCGCCATTCGAATGCATCGAGCCTGCCGGTGATCGGCGATACCGGAGCCCAGCGGTCGGAGACGACGCCGTCGGCGACCCAGGCCGGGTCGCGCGGCGCTCTCACCGCCTTCGACAGCAACTGCCGCACCTTGCCCTGGTCGCCGGTCTCGGCCTCCTCGATATCGGCCAGCAGCAGATAGGCGCCTTCGCGGCGATCGATGCGGATGGCGGCTTCGGCCTCGCGGCGGGCGGTTGAAAAGTCCTGCGCATCGAGCGCGGCGCGCGCCACGGCAAGCGAGGCCTCGGCATGGTTCTTCTTCAGGTCCTGCAGCTTCTTTGCCCGGTTCAGCCGGTCGAGCACGGCATCGCCGGGCCTGGCATGGGTGTAGAGCTCGGCGATCTCCGGGTGCGGCTCGGCCTTCCACGCCGCCTCGAGGATTTTCGAGCCCTTGCGCACGTCGTTCAGCCGAAACAGCAATTTCGCCGCGGCGACCGCCGCCGGCGGGAAATCCGGCCGCAGCCGGTTGGCTTCGAGAGCCGCCGTCCGGGCGGCATTGGCATCGCTGTCGATCAGCGCCTGCGCCTTGGCGGTCAGCAGCACAGCGCGGCGCCGGTTAGCGGCGTCGCGCTCGATCTGCCGCGTTGACTTCTGGGCGTCGACAAGTTTCAGCGCACCATCCCAGTCGCCACGCCCGGTCAGATCTTCCAGCGTCGATTCGGCCGCCCAGGCCAGCTGCGGCGCCACCGCCGCCGCACGGCCGGCATAGTGGCGGGCTGCGTTGCGGTCGCCGAGCCGCTCGGCTTCGAGATACAGTCCGCGCAGGCCGAGCAGCCGCATTTCGGGATCGTCGAGCATGGTCTCGAACTTTTCGCGGGCGCCCTCATGGTCGCCTTCGAGCAGCGAGGCCTGCGCGTCGAGCAGCTGGATCAGCGGCTCCTGGTCGGAGCGGATCAGCTTTGCCGCTTCCTTGGTCTTCTTGCGGGCGAGCGCGCCGTCACCGGCGCCGGCGGCGATCATGCCGGTCGACAGCGCCTGATAGCCGCGGTCGCGGCGCCGCACGCGGAAATAGCGCGAGATCGTATAGGGGCTGGTCCACAGCGCCTTGACCAGCCACCAGACGATCATCACCGCGGCAACCACGGCAACGATCGCCACCGCCGCGACCATCAGGCTGACCTGGTATTGATAGCCGTTGAAGGTGACGAGCATTTCACCCGGCCGGTCGGCCAGCCAGGCGAACCCGAGCCCGAGCGCAAAGACGACGGCAAGGAAGGCGAGGATGCGGATCATCGGGTTCCTCACGCCTTCATCGCGCCAGCGATGAGCGAATCGATCTGCGTCTCGACCTCCATCCGCGCTTTCAGTTTGCCGGCAAAGTCGGCGCCGGCGGCCTTGGCCGCTTCAGGCAGCGTTTCGTATTCGCTGAGCGCCTTGGCGTAGTCGCCCTGATTGACGGCGACCTCCATGCGGGCGACGGTTTCCGGGGCGCCGGCGCCCTCGACCGCACCGATCGGCCTGACCTTGACCAGCGATTCGGCGCTCGACAGCAGCTTTTGCAGGATGCCGGCATTCTGGTCGACAGGCGTCGCGGCAGCGACCATGGCGTTGGCGGTGGCGTCCGCTTCGGCGGCGATCTCGGCGCGCGTTGGGACGCCCTTTTCGGCATAAGCGCGCAGCGTCGCGATCTCGGGTGCATCGGGTGAGATCGCGGCAAAGGTTTCGAGTTCGGTCGCGAACGGCGCACCGCGGTCGAGCGCTGCCTTGAGCGCCGAGGCGGCAATGGCCAGCGCGATCTTCGGCTGCGAAGCCTGTGCATCGACCTTGCCCGAGAGCTGTGAAACCGACTGTTCCAGCGCCGCAAGCCGGCCTTCCTGCGCCTTTGCCGTCTCGCCGGCCGATTTCACCAGCGCGTCGAGCGCGGCCAGCCTTTCGTTGAGCGGCCCGAGATCGACCGGCGCCGTGCCGCCGGCCTTGCCGAGGCCCGCGACCGCCGTCTCGATCTGCCGGACCTTGTCGCCAAGTGCGGCCAGCCCGGCATTGTCGCCGGCGCCGCCTTGCTCGACCGCCGATTTGAGCGCCGTGACGTCCGCCCTGACCTGATCCAGCGCCGACGACAGCCCGTCCACCTTGGCTGATGCGTCATTGTTGGCGTCGGCCTGTCTGAGGTCCGCGACCTCGCGTTTCAGCGAAGCGATCTCACTATTGACGGGGTCGAGCGACACGCCGCCCGACCCCGGCGCCCCGAGCAGGCCGGCAAATTGCAGCCCGCCGGCGGCGGCCAGCGCGATGACGCCGCCGACAATACCGGCGGCGATGCCGTTGATGCCGCTCCGCTTCGGCTGCGCTGCCATATGGTCGTCCCTCGTCTCAGCTGTCTTCTCGCCGGAACCTGGTATCCTCGGTTCGTTGGCCCCGGTTCCGCTGGGTGCATCTTCGAAACTGTAGTCGGAAGCCGTGAAGCGACCGACCGGCGCATCCGAACCGGCCGGATAAGGGATTTCCGCTTCCCTGGCAGAATCGGCGCCTGCGTCCGTCGGCTCTTGCGTGCCGGCCCGCGCGGCTGCGTCGGCATGTTCCCATGGTTCGAGATCGGTCTGGTCGGCATGCACCGGCTCCTCAGGCGGCTCCGGCTGCGATGCGTTCGCCGCTTCCTCGGCCCGCGCCTCGTAGGTCTGCGCCGCGGCCGGCTGCTGCGAGCTGGCATCCTGTTCGTCGGCGACTCGCGAGACGGCGCCGGGCTCGAGATCGATGGTCACCGGCTCACGGCGGCTCTTGGAATGCCGCATCTTCGGCGTCTTGACCATGCTCGGGCTCCGCAAAATTCGCTTCGGGATGGTTTGAAGGGTCTAGCACATCACCAAGCGGTGAAAAGGGGCGGCGTGATGACGCCACGGCTTGGAGTTCAGTTTTGGCAAAACGCCGCAGCGGTTTTGGGACACGGCATGCGGAACCAGAAATGAAAAACCCGCCTCGGCGGCGGGTCGTTGGGGCGAATCAGCACCATAAGTGATTTTCTAGCATAGCTGCCGGCACAAAGCAAGAACAAAATAGCTGTGTCGCGGACAATCGCCCCAGCTTAGCTGCGGAATGTTTCAGGAGCCCGCAGGAGGTATGCCAACGTCCGGAACAGGCGGATGCCGGTCAGCGCCGCGCCTGCAAAAGCCCCAGCAAGGCATCTTCGCTGGGCTCAGGCGCAATCCGGATCCTTTCGCCAGCGGCATCATCCAAGGCCGCGGCAATACGTCCCGACAATGCGAAAAAGCGCGTCTCTTCAAAAAAACCGCGCACCGCCGGCCGGCTAGCCAGGGCCTGCATCGCCATGGCCGCCTTGGCCGAATAGAGCAGCACCGCCTCGACCGGCCGGGCGGACAGGCGCGCAAGCACGGCCTCGTCGGAGTAATCCAGCACAACGGTGTCGTAGGTCTCGACGGCGCGGACCTGAGCGCCCGCCGCCTGCAGCCGCTCCTCGAAGCCCGGAAAGCGCACCCGCCCGCAGAGATAGACGATCGTCTGGCCCGCGTAACCACCAGCAAGCGCATCGGCCAGCGCCTCGGCATTCCCTGGGCCTTCGCTGACCGACAGAAACCCGGCCGCGCGGGCGGCTTCCGCCGTCTTCCTGCCGACGGTGTGGCACGGCAAGCCGGCGAGCGCCGCGATGACCTCTTTCGGCGCATGGCGAACGCCGTTGGCACTGGTGGCCGCGACCGCCGCAGCCGCATCGGCGACCGCGCCGACGTCGACGGGCAGCGCCACCGTTTCGGTCAGCGGCAGCAGGATCGGCTGAAAGCCGGCATCCGCAAGCCGGCGCGCCGTGCGCAAGGCGCCCGGTTCGGGTCTCGTCACCAGGACGCGGAGCATGTCAGGTCCAGCCGTCGAAGAATGTTTCGCCGGCTTTGGCCCGAACGGTCGCGGCGGCTTCCGCGCCAATGCGCGCCGCCTCCTGCGCTGGCCCTTCCAGCCTGACTTCATGCGACTGCGTGCCATCGGGCGAGATGATCAGCCCGGCAAAGGAAACCGTTGCGCCGGATATCGTCGCATGGCCGGCGATCGGGGTGCGGCAGGAGCCGTCGAGCGCCGCCAGGAAGGCGCGCTCGCAGGCCAGCGCCTGGCCGGTCGGCACGTCGTGGATTGCCGCCAGCATCGCTTCCACGTCGCGGTCGCCGATGCGGCTCTCGATACAGATCGCGCCTTGCCCCGGCGCCGGCGGAAAGACGTCGAGCGGCATCAGGTCGGTGACGACATTTTCGAGCCCGAGCCGCTTCAGCCCGGCATAGGCGAGGATGGTGCCGTCGGCGATGCCTTCGTCGAGCTTGCGCAGCCGCGTCTGCACATTGCCGCGAAACATCACCACGTCGATGTCCGGCCGCATCCGCCGGATCAGTGCCTGGCGCCTGAGCGACGACGAGCCGACCCTGGCGCCTTGCGGCAGGCCGGCAATCGTTCGCGCCGCCTTGCCGATGAAGGCATCGCGTGCGTCCTCGCGCGGCAGGAAGGCGGCCAGTTCCAGCCCCTCGGGCAACAGCGTAGGCATGTCCTTCGACGAATGCACGGCGATGTCGATGCGCCGCGCCAGCAACGCCTCCTCGATCTCCTTGGTGAACAGGCCCTTGCCGCCAGCTTCCGACAGCGGCCGGTCCTGGATGCGATCGCCGCTGGTCGAGATGACGACCACCTCGAACGCCTCGGCCGGCATGCCATGCGCCGTCATCAGCCGCGCCTGCGTTTCATGCGCCTGCGCCAATGCCAGCGGGCTGCCGCGTGTTCCGATTTTCAAGGTTGTTTGCATGGCGCGCCGTCCGTGATAACCCCCGGCAGGATCGAGGTCCGTCTTCCCGGCTTTCTCCTATCGGGGAAAGGCAGGCCGTACAATCCTTGGAGACAGCGACGAATTGATCCGCGTTCTGGGCATCGAGACGAGTTGCGACGAGACCGCCGCCAGCGTGGTGGCGCTGGACGATCGCAGCGCGCCCCAAATCCTGTCGAACATCGTGCTCAGCCAGATCGAGGAGCATGCCGCTTTCGGCGGCGTCGTGCCGGAGATCGCCGCGCGTGCCCATGTCGAGGCGCTGGACGGCATCATCGAGGCAGCGCTTGCTGATTCCGGCGTCGATCTCGCCGACATCGATGCGATTGCTGCCACCGCCGGTCCCGGTCTTGTCGGCGGACTGATCGTCGGCCTGATGACGGCAAAAGCCATCGCCGCGGCAGCCAAAAAACCGCTGATCGCCATCAACCATCTCGAAGGCCACGCGCTCACCGCCAGGCTGACCGACGGGCTCGACTTTCCCTACCTCTTGCTGCTGGTCTCCGGCGGCCATACCCAGATCGTCGCCGTGCGCGGCGTTGGCGACTACCAGCGCTGGGCGACGACCATCGACGATGCGCTTGGCGAAGCCTTCGACAAGACGGCTAAGATGCTCGGCCTGCCCTATCCCGGCGGACCGAATGTCGAGAAGGCGGCGGCAAATGGCGACGCGGCCCGTTTTGCGTTTCCGCGCCCGATGAAGGGCTCGGTGCAGCCCGATTTTTCCTTCTCCGGCCTCAAGACCGCGGTGCGCCAGGCGGCAACCGCGATTGCCCCGCTGAGCGACCAGGACGTCGCCGATATCTGCGCCTCGTTCCAGGCGGCGGTGGCGGATGCGCTCGGCGACCGTGTTTCGCGGGCGCTGACCAGGTTCCGTCAGCAATTCCCGGACAAGGCTGAGCCTGCGCTGGTTGTCGCCGGCGGCGTCGCCGCCAACCGGACGATCAAGGCGACATTGCAAGCGCTGTGCGAGCAGGCCGGGTTCAGCTTCGTCGCCCCGCCGCTTAACCTCTGCACCGACAATGCGGCGATGATCGCCTGGGCCGGCATCGAGCGCCTGCGCGCCGGCATATCAGGCGAAAACGCCGCCGATTTCGTGCCGCGCTCGCGCTGGCCGCTGGACAGCGTCTCGGCCCCGATGGTCGGCTCTGGCCGGCGCGGGGCCAAGGCGTGACGAGCAAAGCCATGACGCGCAAAGCCAGCACCGGCTGGCGTGTCGCCGTGCTCGGCGGCGGCGCCTGGGGCACGGCGCTGGCGCTGGCCATGCTGCGCGCCGGTCATTTCGTCCGCCTCTATGCGCGCGACCCGGAGACCGTCGCGGCGATCGACCGTGGCGAAAATCCGCGCTATCTGCCCGGCATCGCGCTCGATCCCGGCATCGCGGCGACAAGTGACATCAAACTGGCTCTCGCCGACGCCGACTGCGTGCTGGCGGTGGCGCCGGCGCAATCGTTGCGCGCCATGCTGACGGCCGCGTCCAGCCATGTGCCGAAAGGCGTGCCGCTGGTGCTCTGCGCCAAAGGCATCGAGCGCGACACCGGCGCGCTGCTGTCGTCCATTGCCGAGGAAATCCTGCCGGCAAATCCGGTCGCCGCCCTGTCGGGCCCAAGCTTTGCCACCGACGTCGCCAGGGGCCTGCCGACGGCCGTGGTGGTCGCCGCCCGTGACGAGGCCCTGGCCGCCGACCTTGCCGCCCGTTTTTCGGCTGAAAACCTGCGCTGTTATTCGAGCGACGACCTAATCGGCGTCGAGATCGGCGGCGCGCTGAAGAACGTCTTTGCCATCACCGCGGGTGCCGTCACCGGCGCCGGGCTCGGCGCCAGCGCCCAGGCCGCAATGGTGACGCGCGGCTTCGTCGAATTGCGCCGCATCGGTGCCGCCTTCGGCGCAAAGCCGGAGACGCTGATGGGGCTTTCCGGCCTCGGCGACCTGCTGCTCACCTGCTCGTCCGCCCAGTCGCGCAATTTCGCCTATGGGCTGGCGCTCGGGCAAGGCAAGCCGCTTGCCGGCCTGCCTCTGGCTGAAGGCGTGCCGACGGCGGCGATCGCCGCCCGCATCGCCGGCGAGCGCCGGATCGACGCGCCGATCATCGCCGCCGTCGCCGCCATACTGGACGGCACCGTCACCATAGACCAGGCTGTGTCGGCGTTGATGACCAGGCCGCTCAAAACCGAAACCGACATGTAATCCCGAACGATTGCGGAGATGTAAAGATGCTGTTTGCGTTGATTTGCAAGGACAAGCCAGGAAGCCTGCAGGTGCGGCTCGATACGCGGCCTAAGCACCTTGCCTTCCTGGAAGGGCTGAACGGTGACAAGAAATTGGCCTTCGCCGGCCCGTTCCTCGACGCAGACGGCAAGCCGAACGGCACTCTCGCCGTTGTCGAGGCGCCCGATCTGGCTGCGGCAAAAGCCCTGTCGGCGGCCGATCCCTATACCAAGGCAGGGCTGTTCGAAAGCGTCGAAATCCGGCAGTGGAACTGGAGCTTCAACAAACCGGCGGGTATCTAAATGCATGTCGCGCAAAAGTGTGCAGCGGTTTTGTGATAACGACATGCATAAAACAAGAACCTGAAGCGCGTCGCATGACGCCGGTCGAACGCGACGCGCTTTTAGTCGCGACGGCACCTGAGGAGGAGCAAGACAATGAACTACTGGCTGTTCAAATCCGAACCCTCGGTCTTCTCCTTCGAGGACCTCAAGGCCAAGGGCAAGGCCGGCACGCAATGGGACGGCGTGCGCAATTATGCGGCGCGCAACAACATGAAGGCGATGCAGATCGGCGATCTCGGCTTTTTCTACCATTCCAATGATGGGCTCGACATAGTCGGCATCGCCGAAATCTGCGCTCTGGCCCATCAGGACAGCACGACCGACGATCCCCGCTGGGAGTGCGTCGATATCCGCGCCTTCAAGGACATGCCGAAGCCGGTGACGCTGGAACAGGCCAAGGCCAATCCAAAGCTGGCCGACATGGCGCTGGTGCGGCTCGGGCGGCTGTCCGTGCAGCCGGTGACGCCTGCCGAATGGCAGGAGGTCTGCCGCATGAGCGGACTGACGCCGGCGCCATGACGGCGCTGACGCCGGACAGCGCCAAGAAATTCATCCTCGACAACACGGCGCTGATGGCGCCGCCGCATGTGCCGGAGATACGCCTGCAGCTGGCCGACGAGGCGCATGAATTGTGGCAGCGGACCGAGGACGAGCTGACCGAAATCGGCCTGCCGCCGCCCTTCTGGGCCTTCGCCTGGGCCGGCGGCCAAGGCCTTGCCCGCTACATCCTCGACAATCCGGCGGCGGTGCGCGGCAGGCGCGTGCTCGACTTCGCCTCCGGCTCCGGCCTTGTCGCCATTGCAGCAGTGAAGGCCGGATCTGCCGAGGTGATCGCCGCCGACATCGACCCGTTCTGCGCGACCGCGGTCCGCCTCAATGCCGAGGCCAATGGCGTCGAGATAGAATTCCTCGCCGGCGACTGCATCGGCACCGATGCGGGCTGGGATCTGGTGCTGGCCGGCGACGTCTTCTACGACAAAGCTTTCGCCGACAGGCTGATGCCGTGGTTCGCAGCGTTGAAGGCGCGCGGCGCCGACATCCTCGTCGGCGATCCCGGCCGCTCCTATCTGCCGAAGACCGGGCTGGAACCGCTTGCCGTCTACGAAGTGGCGGTGACCCGCGCGCTGGAGGACGCCGAGGTCAAGCGCACCACCGTCTGGTGCCTTGCTTGACGGCATCGCCGAACAGGCGTTCCATCGCGCAATCGACCGGAGGGAATCATGGATTTTTCAGCAATCAATTGGCTGGCGGTAATCGTCGCCGCCGTGGTGGCGTGGCTGTTCGGCGCGGCCTGGTATATGGGCTTGAGCAAGCCGTGGCTGAAGGCCGCCAAGCTTGATCCGGCGACGATGAGCAAGTCGATGCTGCCCTTCGTCGTCTCCTTCGTCGCGGAGCTTGTCATGGCGCTGGTCATGTCGCTGATCATCGGCGCCGTGACCGGCGGCGAACCGAGCCTGCTTGCCGGGGTGATCTTCGCCTTCGTTCTCTGGCTGGGGTTCGTCGCCACGACGCTTTCGGTCAACCATCGCTACGAAGGTTTCGGCTGGGATCTGACGCTCATCGATGTCGGCCATTGGCTCGGCGTGATGCTTCTCATCGGCGCGGTGATCGGCTGGTTCGGCGCGGCGGCGACAGGCTGACCTTTAGGTTGGGGTCTTGCCGACTTCCTCGAGAAGCCAATCGCGAAAGGCGACGATGCGTGGATCGTTCGCCGCATTTTCGGGATAGACCAGGAAATAGGCGAACTCGGGCGCGACCTTGATGCCGAGTTCGAACGGCCGGATCAGCCGGCCTTCCGAAAGGTCGTTTGCCACCATGGCGAAATCGGCGAGCGCAACCGCGTTGCCGTCGAGCGCGGCCTGCACGGCATCCGTCGAATTGCCGAACACGATGGTCCGGCTGTCGTCGAAATCGTCGACGCCCGCAGCCGCCATCCACATGCTCCAGTTCGGCCAGGTGACGCCCTGGCGTGACCAGTCGATATGGGCCAGCGTGTGATGAAACAGGTCGCGCGGCTCCTTGAGCGGCGGCCCTGACCGCAGCAAGGCCGGGCTGCAGACGGGGATGATGACGTTTTCGAACAGCCGGTGCGAGCGAAGCCCCGGATACTTGCCGGTGCCGAAACGGATGCCGACATCGACATCGTCGCGGTCGAAATCGCGCACCTCATAGCTGATATCGAAGCGCAGCTCGATTGCCGGATGCTGTTTGCGAAAATCGTCGACGCGCCGCATCAGCCACTTCGTCGCGAATTGCGCATCGAGGGTGACCTTCAGCAGCGCCGATCCGCGCGCCGTCTTCTGCGCCCGTGAGACCGCGCGGCCAAGCAGGTCGAGCGCGTCGGTCGAGGCCTCGAACAGCACCGCACCCGCCTCGGTGAGCCGAATTGTGCGGCTGGTGCGTGTGAACAGCATGATGCCGAGCTGATCCTCGATTTCCTTGATCTGGTGGCTGACCGCCGCCGGCGTCAGGCCGAGCTCGTCGGCGGCGCGGGTGAAATTGAGGTGCCGGGCCGCTGCCTCCAGCGTCCGCAGCGCACGGGTTCCAGGCAGCAGGCGCGCCATCAGTGCCAGACGAGGAGAGTTCGGTCGAGCATTCCAATCCTCAAACAAAACTTGAAGATGTAGAAAAAACTACTCGTTTCCTGTTTGAATTTCAATCCGCCATGATTTGAGTATCGAAGAAACATCAAACCGGATTTGATGTCCGGAGAAGCGGATTGCACCATGTCTGATATCGCCTTGCGCTCTGTAACCCTCCGCCCGGCCTGGCTGCGCGCCGTGCTCGACTGGCTTCGGCACGCGAGAATCGCGGCCAATCTTCCCTACGAGAATGTCGAGGATCTCTCCGATCGCCAGCTGCGCGACATCGGTAGCGAACGCAAGGACATCGCACGCGCCATGGACCGCGAACTCGGCCGGCTCGGCCTTCTCGACATAGGGTGGCAAAGGAGTAGGGGAGTAGGGGAGTAGGGGAGTAGGGGAGTAGAGGAGTAGGGGAGTAGGGGAGTAGGGGAGTAGGGGAGTAGGGGAGTAGGGGAGCTAAGCGGCGCGCCCGCCCTGTCTCTACTTTTACTGCCCTATTCCCCTACTCCCTTATTCCCCTATTCCCTTACCTTACCACCCTCACCACCGTCCGCTCCGACAGCAGCGGCAGCAGCCGTGCCATGGTGCGGGCTGTTACCGCGACGCAGCCTTGCGTCGGCGTGAAGCCGGGGCGCGCCAGGTGGAAGAAGATGGCGCTGCCGCGCCCGCGCCGGCGCGGCACAATGTTCCAGTCCAGCACTAGGCAAGCATCGTAGAGATCGTCGGCCCGCTGCATCCGCTCATGGCTGGCGCCATAGGGGATTTTGACCGGGCGGTTGTAGTTGCGGTCCCCAGGCACTTCGCACCAGCCGAGGTCGCGGCCGATCGGCGTCATCGCCAGCCGCGTCCGGCGGCCGCTGGAAAAACGGTCGCCGCGAAAATATCCCGACAATATCCGCATCGAGGCGAGCGGCGTGGCGCCATCGCCCTCGCGCTTGCCGGCCGAGATGCCGCCATGCCCCAGCGCACATGGAAACACGAGTTTGCCGGCCTGTAGAAAGCCCTGGCTGGCATGGCCGGGCCGCGCGCGCACGGTGAGCACGGTAAGCCCTTTCGGCAAAATTGCGCCGACTGCATTGCGATCGTGTTTTTTCTTGTATGATCGTGCCACGGAACAAATCACTGTGAACGGCTGTTGTGCCGGTCAGCTTCCGCATAAACAGGCAGCGGTCAACTGAAATCTCTTTTCAAAACAACGGATTGATCCATGACTTCACGCACCATTCTGATCGTCGACGACGATGACGACCTGCGCGGCACCCTTGTCGAGCAATTGTCGCTTTATGAGGAATTCGATGTCCTGCAGGAAGCGACCGCCGCCAAAGGCGTCGCCGCGGCGCGCGGCGGGCTTATCGACCTGCTCATCATGGATGTCGGCCTGCCCGACATGGATGGCCGCGAGGCGGTGAAGATATTGCGCAAGGGCGGCTACAAGGCGCCGATCATCATGCTGACCGGCCACGACACCGATTCCGACACGATCCTTGGTCTCGAGGCCGGCGCCAACGACTATGTGACCAAGCCGTTCCGCTTTGCCGTGCTGCTGGCCCGCATTCGCGCCCAGCTGCGCCAGCACGAGCAGAGCGAGGACGCCACTTTCTCGGTCGGCCCCTACACGTTCAAGCCCAGCCAGAAGCTTCTGATCGACCCGCGCGGCGCCAAGGTGCGGCTGACCGAAAAGGAAGCCTCGATCATCAAATATCTCTACCGCGCCGACCAGAAGGTGGTGACCCGCGACGTGCTGCTGGAGGAAGTCTGGGGCTACAATTCCGGCGTCACCACGCATACGCTCGAAACCCACGTCTACCGGCTGCGCCAGAAGATCGAGCGCGATCCTTCCAACGCGGAAATTCTCGTGACAGAAAGCGGCGGCTACAAGCTGGTTCCTTAAACATTTCATTATTCAAATAAGCGATCCGGGCGGGGCGCTTTTCGGGTACGGTCCTGAGCTGGAGGTGGGTCTGGATCGAACTCGCGGAGGCATCGGGTCCAAGGAGCGGAACCGATTTTTGAAACGCCTTGCGCGTCCGGGGGACGCGCGGCGCTCTAGGGAGGAGTGGGACTGACGGTTCGGGGACATAGCTAGATGGCGCTGGATGACGACATCCGCATCCTGTCCACCGTGAGGCTCTTCGAGGGCTTTACGCAGGAACAGCTGCGTCTGCTCGCCTTCGGCGCCGAAACCACCATGCTGAAAGCCGACCACAAGCTTTATCGCGAGGACGACGAAGCTGATTCGGCCTACATCGTGGTCAGCGGCCGCATCGTGCTCTATCGCGAGCACGACGGGGAGCGCATCCCGATCGGCACCGCCGGTCCCGGCACCATACTCAGCGAACTGGCGCTGATCGCCGACACCAACCGGCTGACCAGCGCCTCCGCCGAAATCGATTCGGAAGTGCTGCGGCTCAGCCGCAAGATGTTCCGCCGCATCCTCGAGGAATACCCGGAGCTGGCGGTTCACTTGCACCAGCGCATATTGGAGGATTTCCAGGCGATGATCCGCCGGATCGAGGAACTTGGGCCGCGTTTTGCCGGCTAATGTAGCGCCTCTGGTTTAACCAGATTTCGGAATTTGCGAGTTCTCAAGGCCGGTGCGTTGCGGAAACAAGCTCCGCCTTGCGCCGCGCCGTCTCCAGTCCGAGCGCAATGAAGCGGCGCGCATGTTTGGCCAGCTCCATATTGTCGGTCCACAGATTGCGCCAGATCGCGGTTTTCCGCGACAGGTTCTCGTCGACGATTTCCGACGAGAAGGATTCGAAGCTGAGGTCGTCGCTGTAGCCGATAGCGGTCAGCGCATCGAATATCCCGGCGAAATCGATATTGCCGGTGCCGAGGAAGCCGCGATGGCTCTCGCCGATATGGACATAGCCGATTTTCTTTGCGGCGTTGCGGATGGCCAATCCGACATCGGCCTCCTCGATGTTCATGTGGAACGTGTCGAGATGCAGGAAGATGTTGTCGGAGCCGCTGTCCTCGAGAAAGGCCATGCCTTGCGCGGCGGTGTTGAGCAGGTTGCTTTCGAAGCGGTTGACGATCTCGAGGTTGAGGGTGACGCCGGCTGACTTTGCCGTCTCCGCCACCTCGGCAAGCGTGCCGGCGCTGCGGTTCCACTGGTCGCGCGTCGGCGCCTCGCTCTGCAAACCGTGGCTGGTGCTGAGGATGCCGGCAACCTTCTGGCCGCCGAGATCGCGAGTCAGCGCGATCGTACGTTTCAGGATTTCGACGCCGTGCGCCGCAATCGTTTTGTCGGCGCTCGAAATATCGCCGTCGGCCGGCAGTCCGATGCTGATCGCGACGCCGAGGCCGAGATCGGCTATCCGCTTGGCCAAGCCGTCAATGTCGACATTGGCGGGGTCGAGATAGGAGAATTCGATCAGGTCGAAGCCGGCTTCGCTGGTGTTGGCCAGCGTCCGCTCGAGATCGCTCTGCGTCGAGCTCGCCGACCAGACGAATGAGTGGATTCCGATGCGCGACATGATTGTCTCCGGTTATTCCAGCAGTAGCGGACCCAAGTCCAAATCGGTGTTTGGCAATCCGTTGCTCAGACAAAAAAGGTGCGGCCGGTCATCCCGGCCGCACCAGGCTTGGGAGGTTTAGCGAGCTGCGGTCCAGCCCTTGTAATCCTTCAAATTGTCGGCCGTGATCAGCTTCGGGTCGAGCAGCACCGTCGGCTCGGCCGGCTTCTTGCCGGCAAGCAGGTCAGCCGCCATCGTCAGCGACTGGCCGGCCATCACATAGGGATCCTGCGAGGCCGAGGCCTTGATCATCGACGTGCCGGAAGCGAGTTCCTTCTCGATATCGGGCGCGCCGTCGACCGCCGTGAAGATGAACTCCGAGCGGTTGAGCTGCTTGGCCGCAAGCTGGGCGCCGATCGCCGTCGGATCGTTGATGGCGAACACCGCGTCGATCTTGTCGAAACGGGTCAGCAGCGACTGGAACACTTTCAAGCCGCCGTCACGTGAGCCTTCGGCGTTCTGGTCGTCTGAAAGGACCTTGATGTCGGGGTGTTTTGCCAGCACGTCCTTGCAGCCCTTGACCCTCTCCAGGATCGACGACGAGGCCGGGCCGTTGAGGATGACGTAGTCGCCCTTGCCGCCGGTATGGTCGACCAGATACTGGCACGCCTCTTCGCCGGCCTTGACATTGTTGGTCATCACGGTGACATCGGCGCCCGGCGCCGAAACGTCAAAAGCGGCAACGACGATGCCGGCCGCCTGTGCCTTCTTAACCGCCGGTGCGATCGCCTTGGCATCGACGGCATTGAGCATGATGACGTCGACGCCGGCGGCGATGAAGGAATCGACCTGCGAGACCTGCTTGTTGAGATCGTAGTCGGCCGATACCGATGTCACCTGCACATTCGGGTTGATTTTCTTGGCCGCGTCCTCGATGCCCTTGATGGTTGCGACGAAGAACGGGTTGCCGAGCAGGCCGACCGAGATGCCGACCTTGTTCAGGTCCTTGGCCGATGCCGGCGCGATGACGGCGGCTGCAAGGGCGACGCCGCAGAGCAGTTTAGCGATGATCTTCATTGTTTTATTTTCCTCCTGATGCCCGCGCCTCTCACGGTGCGTTACACATGAAACCGGCTCGATGGACGCCGGCGACTAAGGGCCATCACGTTCTTGCTCCTGCCTGGAGCCGGTAACGGTCGAGGGCGACCGCCACGATGATGACCAATCCCTTGATGATGTACTGCCAGATGTCGGAAACACCGGCGAGGATGAGCCCATTTGACAGCACGGCGATGATCAGGCCGCCGATCAGCGTGCCCCAGATCGAGCCGACGCCGCCGACGAAGCTGGTGCCGCCGAGGATGACCGCGGCAATGGCGTCGAGTTCGTAGGACTGGCCGAGCTGCAGCCCGTTGGCGGCATAGAGCCGGGCCGCCGACATGGCGCCGCCAAGGCCGGCCAGAAGGCCGGAAACGCCGTAGACGAAGAGCAGCACCAGCGGCACCTTGATGCCGGTCAGTCTGGCGGCCTCGGCGTTGCCGCCGACGGCGTAGATCCAGGTGCCAAGCACGGTGCGCTTGAGCACCAGCCAGGACAGCACCACGACCGCCAGCGCGATGATGACCAGCCATGGAACGCCGAACAGCGAACCGTTGCCGATGAAGTCGAACGGCAGGTCCGAGTTGAACACCGTCGTGTCCTGGCCAAGCAACCGGGCGACGCCGCGCACGGCGGTCAGTGATCCCAGCGTGACGATGAAGGGCGGCAGCTTGATGTAGGCGATCAGCAGGCCGTTGATGACGCCGAAGCCGAGCCCGACGAGAATGGCCGCCGGCACGCCCAGCAGTCCCCAATCGGGCACCAGCGACACCATCACCGCCACCATCGCCGAGGCGGCAAGGATCGAGCCGACGGACAGGTCGATGCCGCCGGTCAGGATGACGAAGGTCATGCCGGCCGCCAACACGATGTTGATCGACGATTGCTGCATGACGATCAGCAGATTGGTCTGGGTGAAAAAGCGCGGGTTGATGAACTGGAAGCCGACCGCCAGCAGAATCAGGATCGGCAGCATGCCGAGCGCAGCGATGGCGGTGCGCCACCTTGTGCTCCTGCCGACCGCCCGGTCGTCCGCTTTCATCGTATCGGCCACCTTGTCGGTCATCGCTGAGCCGCTCCCGTTGCAAGTTCCATGATCGCTTCCTGCCGCAGTGGCTCGCCCTCCGACGCCGTTACCTCGCCGGCAATGGTGCCGTCGCGCATCACCAGCACGCGGTCGGCGATGCCGATCACCTCCGGCAGTTCGCTGGAGATCATCAGGATGGCGATGCCTTTCTTGGCCAGATTGTCGATCAGCCGGTAGATTTCCGACTTCGCCCCGACGTCGACGCCGCGGGTCGGCTCATCGAGGATGACGACCTGTGGCTCTGTTTCCAGCAGGCGGGCGAGCAGCACCTTCTGCTGGTTGCCGCCCGACAGCGAGCCGGCATTGGCCTGCACCGAGCTGGTGCGGATGGAGAGGTCTGACACCGCCTTGGCGGCGCGCCTTTCGGCGGCCGTGAAGTCGCGCAGACCGCCGGCCTTCGCGTCCCTTGCCAGCACGCCCATGCTGATGTTGTCGGAGATCGACATGTCGAGGAACAGGCCAAGTTGCTTGCGGTCCTCGGTCAGGTAGGCGATGCCGGCATCCAGCGCCTCGCTTGGCGAACCGATGGATATCGGTTTGCCGCCGAGCTCCAGCGTGCCCGATATGTGCCTGTCGGCGCCGAAGATCAGCCGTGCCAGTTCGGTGCGGCCCGAGCCGACCAGGCCTGCCAGTGCCAGCACCTCGCCTTTGTGGAGGTCGAAGGAGCAATTCTTTATGAGATTGCCGTCCGACATGCCGCGCACCGACAGCGCGACGGCGCGCTTGCTGTCCGGCGGGCGGTGATCCTTCTTGTAGAACGTCGACAGATCGCGCCCGACCATCATCGATACCAGGCGTGAGGCGTTCAGATCGGCGCGGTCGAGCGTGCCGACATAGCCGCTGTCGCGTAGCACGCTGACGCGGTCGGCGAGCTGGTAGACCTCTTCCATGCGGTGGCTGATGTAGATGATGGCAATACCTTGCGACTTCAGCGTCGCGATCACCTCGAACAGCCGGTCGGTCTCACGCGAGGTCAGCGACGTGGTCGGCTCGTCCATGACGATGATGCGCGCATTGGTCGACAGCGCGCGGGCGATTTCGACCAACTGGCGTTCGCCGAGCGACAGGCTGGTGACCGGGGTGCGCGCCGAAAAAGTCACGCCGAGCCGCGCGATGATGTCGCTGGCGCGCCGGTTACACTGCTCGCGATCGACGATGCCGAACCGTCGCGGCTCGTTGCCGAGGAAAATGTTCTGCGCCACCGACAGATTGGGCGCCAGCGACAGCTCCTGGTAGATGACCGCAATGCCGGCGGCGCGTGCCTTGATCGGGTCGCCGGTGGCGGCCGGCATGCCGTCGATCAGGATCTCGCCGCCGGGATCCGGCCGGTAGGCGCCGGACAGCACTTTCATCAGCGTCGACTTGCCGGCACCGTTCTCGCCCATCAGCGCGTGCAGCTCGCCGGCATGGACGGTCAGCGACACATCGTGCAGGGCGCGGATCGGGCCGAATGTCTTCGAGATGTGGCGCATCTCCAGCACCGGCTGGCGCACCGTCTCGATCCGGGCGATGGCGCTCATCGCGCACCTCCCGCAGCTGCTCTGGGGGCACCCCGATCGGCGGCAAGGCCGCGCCAGTCGTTGCGGTAGCCGGCAAGGCCGCTGAAGCTTGCCGCATGCACCGCCTCCGGCGCCTCGGTGGCAAACTCGCGTCCGACGCTTTCGAAGGCAAGTGCTGCGGCACCGGTGGCGCTGCCCTCCAGCGTTGCGCCCTGCAGGAAGGCCTGCCCGGGACGCACTTGCGCCAGCAGCGCGGCAAGCAGCCCGCCATTGTTCAGGCCGCCGTCGACGATGACGGTATTATCGGAATGGATCAGCTCGAGGCACAAATCGACCATCAGCGCGACATAGAGCAGCGCCATGGCCGCGCGTTCGTCGGCGTTGGGCGTGCGCCCGACCAGTTCGCCGCGCCGGTGTGCCATCGGGCCGCCGGGCGCGAAGCTCGGCAGCGCCATAATGCCGGCGTCGATCACCCGCTGTATCGATGACGGCGCGATGGCGCCCTGCCAGCCGGCGCTGATCGTCGCGAATTCGCGGCCGCCCATGAAGCGGATGGTTGGCACCGGGCCGCCATCGACATCGACGTTGACCAGCATGTCGCGCTCGCCGTCGAGTGCGTCGAGAGGACAGTCCGGGTTGAGAACGACGACCCAGGTGCCGGTCGAGACCACGGTCACCGGCCCGAGCTGCTGCCGGCGGTAGGCATGGAGCGCGGCATTGCTGTCGTGGACGCCATTATGGATGGCGACCGGCTTCGCGGCTCGGCCGAAGCGCTGCTCGCCGATCACCGCGCCGGCACGCTCGAAGGCGGGCATCTGGCCGCGCCAGCCCTCGGCATCGACCAGCGAGCTGAAATCGCGTTTGCGCGGCGCCCATAAATGCGAGTGGCAGCCGAGATAGGACACTTCCGATACCGGCCGGCCACCAAGGCGCCAGCTCCAGTATTGGGGGTAGCCGAGGATCGATTTCGCTGCGGCGAAGGCACCGGGGTCCACCTCCTTCAGCCACAACATGTGGCGGCCGTAGTTGAAGCCAAGCGGCAGGCGCGGCGAAAAGGTCTCGGCAAAATCCGGAATGCGGCGATCGATTTGCGCGGCGATCTCGGCCGGCGGTTCCTGCTCGTAATCGAGGATCGGATGCGTCAGCGCGGCGTCGTTGACCAACGCGAAGGTGCAGCCATGGCCGGATACCATCAGCCCTTCCACGCCATGCGTGTCGACGGCGTCATCGATGGCGCGGGCCGCCCAGTCGTGCAGCGTTGCCTCGTCGAGCACGCTGAAGCCGTTTTTGCGGATCCAGCTCGGCTGGGTGCGGCGCTCGTCGAGGATGCGTCCGTCCTGGCCGAAGACGAACAGCTTCGAATTGGTCTTGCCGAAATCGAGGACGGCTACTTTCACTGGGCGCCTCCCGAGGAAGCGGCGATGCGCACCATGACGCCGGCATCTTCGAGCATGCGCGCGTCGGTGTCGGACAGGCCCTCATCGGTGACCAGCGTACCGATCCGCGACAGCGGCAGCGCCACGTTGCGGGCGTGGATCGACAGTTTGCGGCTGTCGGCCAGCACGACGATCTGGTCGGCGCAGAGGCTGAGCTCGACGATCGAGCGAACCAGCAGCGGGTGCGATTCCAGAAGGCCTTCCTGGCCGATGCCTTGCGCGCCGAGAAAGAACTTCGAGGCGTAGAACGGCACCGTCTGGGTCAGCGAATGGATGATACCCGGCTCGCGGTGCAGTTCGCCGCCGGCGACGGTCAGGCTGCAATGGCCGTGATCGCTGAGATAGGCCGCGAGCGGCATCGAGTTGGTGTAGAGCCGGATGTTGCGGTCGGCGAGCTTGACGCCGAGATGGAAGCAGGTCGAACCGCCATGCACGATGACCGCGTCGCCGTCGCGCACCATGGTGGCGGCGAGAGCGGCGATCTGCCGCTTGGCCTCGACGGCGAGGTCGCGGTTCTCGTCATAGGGCCTGGCATAGGCGACGCCGACTTGCGAAGCGCCATCGAGCGCCGAGATGCCGCCATAGACCTTGCGCGCTTCGCCGGCCTCGTCGATCTTGTCGATGTCGCGCCGCACCGTCGCCGCCGACACGCCAAGCCGCTCCTGCAGCTCGCGCACCGATGCGAAAGGCCGGTCTCGCAAAAGCTCGACAATCTGGCGCTGGCGGCCGGAGTCGCTCAACCCTTACCTCCCAATGCGCTTGCCTCCCAAGCCATTTTGCACGGCATTGCCATTTTGCACGGCAATTGGTGCAACTTACTCAACGGGCCTCGGATTGCAAGCGTGATTTGACGCGATAACATCACTGTTGACGTAACTTACTCGCATCTGCGATACCAGCGTCGGTCTTAGTCCCGGCAACGGGCCGTCCAAAGCCGTGGCCACGCGGCCGGTTTGTGGAGGAATTTCGATGACGATCAGTGCGGATGCGCAGGAATTGGCAGCGCTGCGGTCGCTTTCGGCCGTCATCGGCAGCGACCCGCATCTGACCCAGGCCGCCGGCGGCAATACCTCGCTGAAAGCCGGCGACACGCTCTGGATCAAGGCCTCCGGTACCTGGCTGAAGGACGCGCTTACCGCAGACATCATGGTGCCGGTCAGCATCCCGCCATTGCTTGAAGCCATCGAACGGCGCGACCCGGCCGCCGAACAGCCGCAGGCCTTCGCCATCGGCGCCCTCAATCCACGCGGCTTGCGTCCGTCGATCGAGACCACGGTGCATGCGCTGATGCCGCAGCGCATCGTTCTGCATGTCCACTGCGTCGAGACCATTTCGCTGGCAGTGCAGGCCGATTGCGAGGCCGAGATCGCCAGGCGGCTCGATGGCCACCAATGGGCGTATGTTCCTTATCGCCGGCCGGGGCTGCCGCTCGCCCAGGGCATCGCCGAGCGCCTGCGGCCAGGCGTAGACATCCTGATCCTCGGCAATCACGGCCTGGTCGTTGCAGCCGAGACCGTCGCCGCGGCCGACATGCTGCTACGGCGCGTAACCCGGCTCTTGGCGCGGCCGCCGCGCCAGGTGGCAGAACCGGACATCGTGGCGCTGACGGCGCTCGCCGGCGGCAGCGGCTACAGACTGCCGGCCGACGTCGAGGCGCATGCGGTGGCGATCGACCCCGAATGCTGCCGCATGGCGGCAGGGGGCAGCCTCTACCCCGACCACGTCATCTTTCTCGGCGAGGGTTCGGTCGTGGCGAGACCGGACGAGGATGTGAAGCGCGTGATCGAGCGCTGCGGCGCCGCACCCGTGGCGATCCTGTTTCCCGGCCTTGGCGTGCTGATGCGCGGCGACGCCGGCGCCGGCGCCGACGCCATGCAGCGCTGCCTCGCCGACGTGACGGCGCGGGTCGATGTCGCTGCGAAGCTGAATTATCTGACAGCGGCGGAGAATGACGAACTGATCAACTGGGACGCCGAAAAATATCGCCAGAAACTCAATGCCGGAGGCAGCTGACATGCCGCGTTCGTCAAGTCCGCTATCAACTGGCCCGCTTGCCATCGGCATCGACATCGGCACATCCGGCGCGCGCGCCGTCGCAATGCGCCCGGACTTTTCCATCGCCGCGCATTCCGCAATTGCCCTTGAGCGATTTGGGCTGAACGGCCGCGACCCCGCCGTATGGTGGGAGGCGGTCGGCGCGACGTTGGCGGAAGTGCTCAAATGTATCGATCGCGCGGCAGTGCTCTCGATCGCCGTCGACGGTACGTCGGGCACGCTGCTGCCGGTCGACGGCTCCGGGCGGCCGCTGGCCGAACCGCTGATGTACAACGACAAGGTCGCCGACGACATTATTCTGACTGCAATAGCCGGCGCGGCACCGGCAACGAGCGCTGCACTTGGGGCGACGTCCGGTCTCGCCAAGGCGCTGTCTTTCCAGCACCTGCCCGGCGTCGCCACTGTGCTGCACCAGGCCGACTGGATCGCCGGACAGTTTTCCGGCCGCTTCGATGTCAGTGACGAGAACAACGCGCTGAAAACCGGCTACGACGTCGAGGCCCGGCGCTGGCCGGACTGGATCGCGGCGACGGGCATGCGCATGGAATTCCTGCCCCGAATCGTGCGGCCGGGCGATGTCACGGGCACGCTCACCGCCAGCGCTGCGAAAATGTTCGGCCTGCCGCGCGACGTGGTTGTCGTCGCCGGCACCACCGATGGATGCGCGTCGTTCCTGGCGACCGGTGCGACTGCCGCGGGCGCCGGCGTCACCGCGCTCGGCTCATCGCTGACCATCAAGATCCTCTCCGACCGGCCGATCTCGGCGCCGCAATTCGGCATCTACAGCCATAGGCTGGGAGACACCTACCTGGCGGGCGGTGCCTCGAACTCCGGCGGCAAGGTGCTGGCCCAGCATTTCCCCGTCGCCCGCATTGTCGAGCTCAGCAAAAAGATCGACCCGGCGACAGAGACCGGCCTCGATTATTACCCGCTGCCGGCGCCGGGCGAACGCTTCCCCATAGCCGATCCGGCGCTGCCGCCCCGCCTCGAGCCGCGGCCCGCCGACGACGCCGATTATCTGAAAGCGATGTTCGAGGGTATTGCGGCGATCGAAGCGCTCGGCTATCGCCGGCTTGCCGAACTCGGCGCCCCCCGGCTTACATCGGTCAGGAGCGTCGGCGGCGGTGCGGCCAATCCGGCCTGGACGGCGATCCGGCAGCGCAAGCTTGGCGTCGCTCTCGTGCCGGCTCTTTCGGAGGAGGCCGCCGCCGGCACGGCGCGGCTGGCGCTGATGGGCGCAGGCGCAGCGGGGCTTTTATGACGGCCAAGATAATTCAGCACCTCGACGGCATCGCCGCGCTGGCCGAGCGCTATCAGGTGTTCCTGCTCGACCAATTTGGTGTGCTGCACGACGGCACCAGCGCCTATCCAGGCGCTATCGAAGCCTTGTCGGCACTCAAGCGCGCCGGCAAGACCATCGTGCTGATCTCGAATTCCGGCAAGCGGGCGCAACCCAATGAGCGCCGCCTGCTGAAGCTCGGCTTCGCACCGGGAAGCTGGGACCATTTTGTCTCCTCCGGCGAGGTGGCGTGGCGCTCCTTCCACGAAATGGCGGCATCGGGGACCCTGCGCCCGCAGACAAAATGCCTGCTGATCAGCCGCGATAATGACCGTTCGGCTGTCGACGGCCTGCCCTTCGTCCTGGCCAAGGACGGCGACGATGCAGAACTGGTACTGATTTCCGCCAGCGAGGGCGATCGCTACGACCTCGACCATTATCGCCGGCTTCTCGGTCCGGCGGCGAAGCGCCAGGTGCCGTGCTTCTGCACCAACCCCGACAAGATCATGCTGACTGCCGTCGGGCCTTGCTTCGGCGCTGGCCGGCTGGCCGATCTCTATGAGAACCTCGGCGGCAGCGTCACCCGCATCGGCAAGCCCTATCCGCAGATATTCGAGGCAGCGCTGGCGCTGGCGGGCAACCCGGAGCGCGGCAACGCGGTCTGCGTCGGCGACAGCGTGGAGCACGACATCGCCGGCGGCAACGGCGTCGGCGTCGCGACGACGCTGGTCCTGTCGGGCATATTGGCGGGGGCGCCTGACCTGGAGGACGTTTTCGCCACGCTGAACGCCCGCCCCGACTATATCGCGGATGCCTTCAGGTTTCGGTGAGGGGGAAGAGGGCCAGGATGTGTTGAGATCCAGGTCACGCCGGGCCGAAAATCACGGGTTCCGAGAACCGGAGCGGAGCGTACTTTTTGTACGTGAGCACCGGAAGCGCAGGAAGCCGCCATTTGCAGGCCGGCATCACCTGAATCTCAGCACATCCTAGTCCAGATCGAAGCGCGCTATCACCGGCACATGGTCCGAGGGCCGTTCCCAACCGCGCGCCGGCCGCAGGATTTCATAGCCGGCAAACTGCGGCACCAGGTTTGGCGACGACCAGATATGGTCGAGGCGGCGGCCGCGATTTGAGGCCTGCCAATCCTGAGCACGATAGCTCCACCAGGTGTAGAGCTTCTCCTCGTAAGGCACATTGAGCCGCATCAGGTCGACCCAGTCGCCGGCGAGCCGCATCGCCTCGAAATTTTCCGTCTCGACCGGCGTATGGCTGACGACGTTGAGGAGTTGCTTGTGCGACCAGACATCGTGCTCGAACGGCGCGATATTGAGATCGCCGACCAGGATCGAGCCGGAGTGCTCGTCATGCTCGGCGCGTACGGCGTTCATCTCGGCAACGAAATCGAGCTTGTGCTTGAACTTGCGGTTGACGGCCGGGTCGGGCTCGTCGCCGCCGGCCGGCACATAGAAATTGTGCAGCAGGATCGCCTTGCCGCCAGCCTTGACGGTAACCGACAGATGCCGGCTGTCGTCGATCTCGCAGAAGCGGCGTTTTTCGACCACCTCGATCGGCCGCCGTGCCACCGTCGCAACGCCGTGGTAGCCCTTCTGGCCATGGAAGGCGATGTGCTCGTAGCCAAGCTTGCGGAACGCCTTCTCCGGAAACAATTCGTCAGGAACCTTGGTTTCCTGCAGGCAGAGCACGTCCGGCGCCTGCTCGACCAGCAGACGCTCGACGATCGGCATGCGCAGCCGGACGGAGTTGATGTTCCAGGTAGCGACGGAAAACGGCATGTGGGGTTCCGGACAACGCAAGATCCGCCGGATGGCCCGACGGAAGTCAATCGCGGAAACTACTGCCAGCCGCGCACCGCAAAAACAAGCCGGCCGCGCCTTGGGGGCGCGGCCCATGACTTTCCAGAAATATCAATACAGGAACCAAGCCCAAGGTGTGCTGAGATTCAGGTCAGGCCGAGTCGGAGTCGAAGACGGGCGCGAAGCGACCAGAATGGTGGATTCCGAGAACCGGAGCGGAGCGTACTTTTGGGTACGTGAGCACCGGCCTACGCCGGCCGTAGCCTTAACTGCCACGACCGCTCATGAGTGCTTTGGCCGGCGAAGGCCGGAAGCGCAGGAAACCGCCGTTGCAGGCCGGCATCACCTGAATATCGACACACCTTAGCGCGACTTGGTGTTCAGTTCCCGGTTGGCCGTATAGTCGATGGCAAAGGTGTCGGGCGCGAAACTGACGCCCTCCTTGGTGTTGAAGATCATCACCGTCGTGTCCTTGCCTTGCGCATCGGTGATGGTCCACTGCCGCAATTCATAGGATTTCGGATCGAACATCATGGTGATCTTCGAATTGCCGAACACCGATTTGTCGGCAAGCTGGATGGTGGTGAGATCGTTTTCTTCCTTGACGCTTCTGACGCGTCCGCCCGACAGATCGATCTTGTCGTCGAGCAGCAGCTTCAGCGGTGTCTTCGACAGCGGGTAGAGGTCGGAGGTCCGCAGCTTCTTGTTGAGGATGACCACCGACTTGCCGTCGGAAATCACCCTGAAATTCGAGGCGCCGTCATAGTTGAAGCGGATCTTGCCCGGCCGTTCCAGAAAGAACTTGCCGCCGGTCTGCTCGCCCTTGGGCCCGAACTGCACGAACTCGCCGCTCATCGATTTGACCGAGGAGAAATGATCGGCGATCTTCTGCGCCGTCGCCGGAACCGCTGCTTGCGCCGACGCCAGCAGCTGGAAGCCGGGCACGACGTTGACGGCCGCGGCACCGGCCAGGACCAGACCGAGGCCGAGCACCTGTCGGCGGGTTGGGGCGAAATCCCTGCTTGGGGCGAAAGATGCGTTTTTCATGCCGGTCACCATCATCTGATTGCTTGCTCGTTATATTGGTCTGCCCCCCCAGTTGGGCTTAAGTTTGGCGGGCGCGCAGCGCTCATCCGTTGCAACGCGCCGAGAGGTTCAAAGTTGCCGGCGCGGATGCGCTCTAGAACTTGTCGTCCTCCGTCGGCACCAGGATTTCGCGTTTTCCGGCATGGTTGGCCGGGCCGACAATGCCTTCCTTCTCCATCTTCTCGATGATCGAGGCGGCGCGGTTGTAGCCGATGCCGAGCCGGCGCTGGATGTAGCTGGTCGAGGCCTTACCGTCGCGCAGCACCACCGCGACCGCCTGGTCGTAGGGATCGTCGGAATCCTCGAAATTACCGCCGTCGCCACTGCCGCCATTGCCTTTGCCCGACGGCTCATCATCATCCTTGTCGTCGTCCTCGGTGATGGCGTCGAGATATTCCGGCACGCCTTGCAATTTCAGATGCGCGACGATCCTCTCCACCTCGTCGTCGGAAACGAAGGGACCGTGCACGCGCTGGATGCGGCCGCCGCCGGCCATGTAGAGCATATCGCCCATTCCGAGCAGCTGTTCGGCGCCCTGCTCGCCCAGGATGGTGCGGCTGTCGATCTTCGATGTCACCTGGAAGGAGATGCGGGTCGGGAAGTTGGCCTTGATGGTGCCGGTGATGACGTCGACCGACGGCCGCTGCGTTGCCATGATGACATGGATGCCGGCGGCGCGCGCCATCTGCGCCAGGCGCTGCACTGCGCCTTCGATGTCCTTGCCGGCGACCATCATCAGATCGGCCATCTCGTCGATGATGACGACGATGTAGGGCATCGGCTCGAGGTCGAGGTTCTCCGTTTCGTAGATCGCTTCACCGGTCTGGCGGTCGAAGCCGGTCTGCACGGTGCGCGAGATTCTTTCGCCTTTTTTCTCGGCCTGCTGCACGCGCGCGTTGAAACCGTCGATGTTGCGGACGCCGACCTTCGACATCTTGCGGTAGCGGTCCTCCATCTCTCGCACGGTCCATTTCAGCGCCACAACCGCCTTCTTCGGATCGGTGACCACCGGCGTCAGAAGATGCGGGATGCCGTCATAGACCGAGAGTTCCAGCATCTTTGGATCGATCATGATCAACCGGCAGTCCTGCGGCGTCAGCCGGTAGAGCAGCGACAGGATCATGGTGTTGATGGCGACCGACTTGCCCGAGCCGGTGGTGCCGGCGACCAGCACGTGCGGCATCTTGGCGATGTCGACGATGACCGCCTCGCCATTGATGGTCTTGCCCAGCGCCAGCGCCAGCTTGGCCTTGGTGGTCTCGAAATCGCGGCTGGCCATGATCTCGCGCAAATAGACGGTCTCGCGCCTGGCGTTCGGCAATTCGATGCCGATGGCGTTGCGGCCAGGCACCACGGCGACACGGCAGGCGATGGCGCTCATCGAGCGGGCGATGTCGTCGGACAGGCCGATCACCCGCGACGATTTGATGCCGGGCGCAGGTTCCAGCTCGTAAAGCGTGACGACCGGACCCGGGCGCACATGGATGATTTCGCCCTTGACGCCGAAATCCTCCAGCACGCCCTCGAGCAGGCGGGCGTTCTGCTCCAGCGCGTCCTTCGACAGGCTGGCGTCGCGCACCACGTTCTTCGGTTCCGACAGGAAATGCAGTGACGGCATCTCGAATTTTTCCGAGCCGATCAGCGAGGTCTGCGCCTCGCGCTGGACCCGGGCGCCGGGTGCCGGCCGCGGCGCCGGCGCCTCGACGCGTGTCGCCGCATCGGAACGGAAGTTCTGCACCTTCGCCGTCGGCGCGGCGCGGCGTTGGCCGGCCGGCTCGGGCGCGAAATCCATGTCGTCGTCATTGTCGTCGTTATCGAAGACATCGGCATCGTCGGGGTCGATCGAGGCACTGCGGTCGTTGACCATGGCGGCGAAGAATTCCGGCTCGACGCGGGCGCGCCCGCCCGGGCTCATCCGCGCCTCGGCGAACTCGGCCGATTCGACCCGTTCTGCCGCCCGCCGCCAGGCGCTGGCCCGCGGCTCCATCTCCGGCTCGAAATCGTCGCGCTCGCGCCGGCGCGCGGCGCGGCGACGCAGATAGGCCCGCAGCGACAGCCACCAATGGGTGATGGCGCCAAGCGCCAATATGCCTTCGTCGCCCTCGTCCTCTTCATTGTCGAAAAGCAGGTCGTCCTGCGGATCGGCAGCAGTGGGCTGATCAAGCACGGCAAAGCCGTTCTTGCGTGAAATCAGCGCCGAACCATACAGAAACAGCCCCAGCGCCGGTGCTGCAAGGAGCACGGCAAGCACGCTGGCGACGAGGCCGGTCGGATAGCCGCCGATGACCAGGCCGGGAATGTTGAGCACCATGTCGCCAAAGACGCCGCCGAGGCCGGTCGGCAGCGGCCAGGTCTTGGGCGGCACCACGCAGCCGGCAATTGCCGCGCCAAGCAGCGAAAACCCGAACCAGGCCAGCGCCCGTTTCGGCAGCCGGTCGACGCCGCGCGCGGTAAACAGCAGAAATCCCCAGATCACCGCCGGCACCAGCGCCGCAACGGCGGCGAGTCCGAAGAACTGCATGGCAATGTCGGAAAAGACGGCGCCGGCATAACCCATTGCATTGGTGACGATATTATCGGTGGCGTGCGAGAAGCTCGGATCGGCGACGTTCCAGGTGGCAAGGGCGGCGACGCCGAAGCCAACCAGAGCAAACAGCCCGGCACCGACCAGCCGCCCGACCTGGCGCCTCGCGAACGCCCGGATGCCGTGCCCCGTATCGGCCAGCGCAAGCGGTGCTGAAGCCCCTGAACGCATGCTCTTCCTCGTCTGTCGTTGCCCGGCCGGGCGCGGACGCGCAACACGGCAGATTCGGCTGTCAGACTAGCGGCGGGAAGGTTAAGGGCGCATTAACCATGGGCAGCCTGCGTCTGCGGAACGGGCGCAGGATGTCATGCCTGACTTCCTGTTCAAACGCGGCGGTGATCCTGCGACAGGCATTGGCAACCACGCTGACTCGGCGAAAATGGCGGGCACGCTGGAGCCGCTGCGGCAGATGTTTCACGCCGCCGACGGATCGAGCACCTTGATCAAGCGATCGTGATCGAGCCGTCACGGCCATCCGCGCACAAAAAGAGGCCCGGAAGATTTCCGGGCCTCAAGGCGTCAGCCCTTGCGGGAGCATCACGACGGGATGGGACGTCGCGAGGCGGCCGAGGGCCGCCCCGGACGAGCTTACGGGTGATAGGCCACTTCGCCGTGCGAGGTGAGATCGAGCCCTTCGCGCTCTGCATCGGCTGTCGGACGCAGGCCGACGATCAGGTCGACGATCTTGTAGAGGATCGCGCTGCCGATACCCGACCAGAGGATTGTCACCAGCACACCTTTGAACTGCGACATCAGCTGGGTGGCCGTGCCGGCGTAGCCGGCGGCGAAGTCGGCTGTCGAGTAATCGACGATGCCGGCGCCGCCGAGAGCGGGATTGACCAGGATACCGGTGCCGAGCGCGCCGATGATGCCGCCGATGCAGTGGATGCCGAAAACATCGAGGCTGTCGTCGTAGCCGAACTTGTTCTTCACCACCGAGACGAAGAAGTAGCAGACGCAAGTGGCGACGAGACCGAGCACGATGGCGCCCATCGGTCCCGCAAAGCCGGCGGCAGGTGTCACGGCGACGAGGCCGGTGACAGCACCCGAAACGGCGCCAAGCATGGATGCTTTGCCGCGCAGCAGCGTTTCAAGCACGATCCAGGTCACTGCCGCCGCCGCCGTGGCGACAAACGTATTGACCATGGCCAGCACGGCATAGGCGTTCGCTTCCAGGTTCGAACCGGCATTGAAGCCGAACCAGCCGACCCACAGCAGCGAGGCGCCGACCATGGTCAGCGTCATCGAGTGCGGCGCCATGACGTCCTTCTGGTAGCCGATACGCTTGCCGATCATCAGCGCGCCGACAAGGCCGGCAATGCCTGCATTGATGTGAACGACGGTGCCGCCGGCGAAGTCGATGGCGCCGAAGCCGAAGATGAGACCCGACGGATCGCTATAAGCGCTCGGGCCGCCCCAGAACCACACCATGTGCGCGATCGGGAAGTATACGAAGGTGACCCAGAGGATGGTGAAAAGGATCACGGCGGAGAACTTGATGCGTTCGGCGAAAGCGCCGACGATCAGGGCAGGCGTGATGCAGGCGAAGGTCATCTGGAAGAGAACGAACACCAGTTCGGGAATGGCCACGCCCTTGGTGAAGGTTTCGGACACCGTCGTCACGTCGACGCCGGCCAGAAACATCTTGGAAAGGCCACCGACGAAGGCGTTGCCGGGGGTGAAGGCCAGGCTGTAGCCGTAGAAAACCCAGACGATCATGACCACGCTGGTGATGGTGAAGACCTGCATCAGCACCGACAGCATATTCTTGGCGCGAACCAGGCCACCGTAGAAAAGGGCAAGGCCGGGAATGGTCATCAGCAGCACCAGAATAGTGGAGATCATCATCCACGTCGTGTCGCCCTTGTCGACGGTGAATGCCGGCGCCGCTGCCGGTGCTGCCGGAGCCGCTTCCTGAGCGAACGCAGCAACCGTGCCCAGTGCAGCGAGAGCGAGCGAACCCAAAACGGCCGCGCGTCCCGTTATCTTCAAGGTGGAAGGAATATTCATTGAACTCTCCATTGGAATACGTGTCCGCGGCTCAAAGCGCGTCGGTGTCTGTTTCGCCGGTGCGAATGCGCACCGCCTGGTCGATGCCGAAGACGAAGATCTTGCCGTCGCCGATCTGACCGGTCTTGGCCGCCGCGGTGATGGCTTCGACGGCCTTGTCGACCATGTCGACGGCGACCGCGACTTCGATCTTGATCTTCGGCAGGAAGCTGACCGCGTATTCCGCCCCGCGATAGATTTCCGTGTGCCCCTTCTGACGTCCGTAGCCTTTTACTTCGGTGACGGTCAGGCCTTGGATGCCGACTGCGGTGAGCGCCTCGCGCACCTCGTCGAGCTTGAACGGCTTTATGATTGCCATCACGATCTTCATAAGGTTTCACCCTTTGCTGTTGCGGGTCCCCGCGTTTGCACGACTTCGCCGATCCCCATGAGAGCCGGAGAGTGCCCGCTAGGATTCAAGCTCCGTGCCAATTGCCGAAGCAGGGTGTTAAGCTGTTGTTAAACAACGAAATCGGGAAGGTTTGTCGGCTGCCTGTTCACAGTCGCGTCAATGCAAATGCTTAAAAAATAGGCAAAATTCGAAAAATGCCTACTCGGCAGGCGGCCGCTTCAGCCGGATGAGTCCTTCTTGGGCAACCGAGGCGATCAACGTGCCGTCGCGGGCAAACAGCGAGCCGCGGGTAAAGCCACGCGATCCTTGCGTCGACGGGCTGTCCTGCGTGTACAGCATCCAGTCGTCGAGCGGGTGGCTGCGATGGAACCACATGGCGTGGTCGAGGCTCGCTGCCTGGATGTCGCGATCGAAAATGGCGCGGCCGTGGGCAAAAGTCGAGGTGTCGAGCAACGTCATATCGGAGAGGTAAGCGAGCACGGCCGCCTGCGTGGCGCGGTCGGCCGGCACCGGGCCGGTGGTGCGGATCCAGATGTTCTGCTTCGGCTCGAGCTTTTCCCGGCTGGTGTAATGCTTCAGCATCACCGGCTTCATCTCGATCGGCCGGTCGCGCTCCCAATAGCGCTTGATGCCGTCGGGCACGGCTTCGCCGAACTTGCCCAGCAATTCGCGCTGCGACAGCAATGTGTCGGGCGCCGGCACGTCCTGCGGCATCGGCACCTGATGTTCCAGGCCGACCTCATCCTGCTGGAATGAGGCTTCCAGCGAAAAGATCGCCTGGCCGTGCTGGATCGCGACGACGCGGCGCGTGGTGAAGGAGCCGCCGTCACGGATGCGGTCGACCTCGTAGATGATCGGCACCTTGGTGTCGCCCGGTCGCATGAAATAGCCATGCAGCGAGTGCACATGGCGCTCGGCCTCGACCGTTCGCTGCGCGGCGACAAGCGCCTGGGCGATGGTCTGGCCGCCGAAGATGCGCTGCCAGTCGAGCTTGGGGCTGCGACCGCGATACAGGTTGTGTTCCAGCTGCTCGAGGTCGAGAATGCCGAGAAGCTCGTCCATGGCTGCCGTCATCTTGACCTCGCCGCAAAATTACCATGGCGGTTTCCGACAGGAACAGCGGGCAGTCAAGGGCGGAATGCCCGGCGACAGTCAGGCTGCGAAAGGAATTGCCATGGTGGACAGCAAGAATTCGCTCGACGTTCTGGTCGCCGGCGCCGGCTATATCGGCCTGGCCGCCGCCGTGTCTCTGAAGCAGGCGCGGCCGAGCCTCGCCGTTGCCGTCGTCGACGCAGCACCCGCCGGCGTCTGGCAGAAGGACGGCCGCGCCTCGGCGATTGCAGCCGCCGCGTGCCGCATGCTCGACCAGCTCGGCGTCTGGAACGAGATAGCGCCGGAGGCGCAGGCGATCACCGAAATGACCGTCACCGATTCGCGCACAACGGATCCGGTCCGTCCGGTGTTCCTCACCTTCGACGGCGAGGTCGCGCCCGGCGAACCCTTTGCGCATATGGTCGCCAACAAGGATTTGAACGGCGCCTTGCGCCGGCGCGCCGAACAGCTCGGCATCGGCATCATCGAGGGCGTCGCCGTGCGCGCCTTCGATACCAACGGCGCCGGCATCACCGTGCATCTTGCCGATGGCGCGACGCTTAAGGCGCGGCTGCTGGTCGCCGCCGACGGCGTCAACTCGAAGCTGCGCGACATGGCCGGCATCAAAACGGTGAAATGGGAGTATGGCCAGTCCGGCATCGTCTGCACGGTGGCGCATGAGCGGCCGCACAACGGCCGCGCCGAAGAGCATTTTCTTCCGGCCGGCCCCTTTGCCACGCTGCCACTCAAGCCGGGCAAGGACGGCACCAACCGTTCGTCGATCGTCTGGGTCGAACGGTCGCAGGATGCCGAAAAGCTGGTCGCAGGCGACACCCTGGTCCTGGAGTATGAGCTCGAGCACCGCTTTGGCCTCAAGCTCGGCGAAATCCATATCGCCGACAAGCCCCGCGCCTGGCCGCTCGGGCTGACCATTGCGCGCGCCTTCGTCGCGCCGCGCATCGCCTTGGCCGGCGACGCCGCCCACGGCATCCACCCGATCGCCGGCCAGGGCCTCAATCTGGGCTTCAAGGACGTGGCGGCACTTGCTGAGGTGGTGGTCGAGGCCGACCGGCTCGGCCAGGACATCGGCGCGCTCGACGTGCTTGAGCGCTACCAGCAATGGCGGCGCTTCGACACGGTGCAGATGGGCATCACCACCGATGTGCTGAACCGGCTGTTTTCCAACGATTTCGGCCCGCTGCGTACGTTGCGCGACGTCGGTCTTGGCCTTGTCGAACGCATGCCGCGGCTGAGGGGGTTCTTCATCCGCCAGGCGTCAGGTCTGTCCGGCGACACGCCGAAGCTGTTGAAGGGCGAGGCGATCTGATCCATCTCACAGACATGCCAGGATGTGTTGAGATTCAGGTCAGGCCGAGCCGGAGTCGAAGACGGGGCGCGAAGCGACCAACAGTGGCTTCCGAGAACCGGAGCGGAGCGTGCGTTTGGGTACGTGAGAATAGGAAGCGCAGGAAGCCACCCTTTGCAGGCCGGCATCACCTGAATATCAGCACACCCTAATTGACCTCGAAACCGAGCTTCTGGCGCAGCCGGAGCATGCGCTGGTCGGAAATCTGCTGGCTTTGCCCGCCGACTTCCGTGACACGGCTGACCATCTGTAGCAGATCGTTCCTTTCAGCCGCGTCGAGGCGTTCGCGCAGGAACGGTGCCAGCTTGTCGATGACGACCGTGGCATCGTCGATTTGCGAGGCCGCCCATTTGGCGTAGATCACCGCTTCATCGGTCTGCTTTTTGTCGGCAATCTCCGAGATCACCGATCGAATGGCAGCTTCGCGTTGCGGCAGCACCGGACCATGCTCGGAAACAATGGCGGTGATCAGCGTCGCCGCCGCCACGACCGGATCGTCGATCGCCGTCAACGGCGAGAGCGCCGCCTGCTTGCGCAGTTTCTTGCGGCGGACATTGCCCTGGACGCGGCCAACGACGTCGGCAACCTCACGCGCCGCGTCGTTCATGGTCTTCAGCCGGTACCACCAGAACGCCGCTGCCCCCAGCAGGCCGATTGCAGCAATCAATATATGCATGCCCAAGATCCCCAATCTCAGGCGACGATAAGAGAAGTGTCGTTTCGCTTCAACACGCAAAAGTTGCGTCAATTGAAGAAAACGAAAGCCTGCGCCAGTCGCCGGCCGCCGACATCTCTACGACCCCGGCACATTGTAGATCGCCCGCACCTCGATCGTGCCGATTTCTGCCAGCGGAATGCCGCCGGCGATCTCCAGCGCCTCGTCGAGGTCCCCGGCCTCGATCATGACGAAACCGAGCAACTGCTCCTTGGTCTCGGCGAAGGGGCCGTCCGTGACCAGCCGCTTGCCTTTGCGCCGGCGCACGGTCTTCGACGTCTGCACCGATTGCAGCGCCTGCGCGATGATCAGCCGGCCGCTTTGCGCCACCGACCTGTCATAGGCCAGCGAATCGGCGTCGAGCTTGGCCAGCCTCGCAGGCGTCATTGCGTAGAGATCTTTTTCGTCGCCGTAGACCAGGCAAACGTATTTCATCTTTACCTCCATTCCTGGGTTGAAGCGGCAGCCGAGGCTAGGGAAATCTCGGCCGGGCCTTTGCCCGCTGTATGATCGAGCCCCGCTGCATAATCCAGAAAGGACACCGCAATCCCGATAATGGCAATCGCCGCAAGCAGCCGGCCGAAGCCGGAAGGCGGCAGGCGCGACCAGTCGGCTTGTTGTTCACCGGCCCTGTGGCTGGTGTTTGTCCAGTGAGCAGAAAACAGATTGTTCATGTGATCCTCCATCCAGCCACCAATTCCATGGCCCGCAGGACGGCCGGGACAGATGGAAGTCGACATTTTTGCACGCATATTTTTTTCGCGATTTTTTTCCCGAGCGATTTTTTTGCTTGACCATGATGTGTCACGCTGCCGCCGATACGAAAGCGCGGGTGGCCTTCGCTCCAGCGCGCGCTATAGTCGACTGGATGCCGATCACGGGCTCAATCACGACAATCAAGGAGGAATTGATGGACCGCACCGCCAACGCCGTTTGGAAAGGCAGTTTCAAGGAAGGCAAAGGCACGCTCGAAACCCAGAGCGGGACGCTGAAAGGTACGCCCTATTCTGCCAAGATGCGTTTCGAGGACGAGAGCGGCAAATCCGGCACCAACCCGGAAGAGCTGATCGCCGCCGCCCATGCCGGCTGCTACGCCATGCAGCTTTCGCATTTCCTCGCCGAGAACGGCACTCCGGCTGCCGAGCTCGACGCCAAGGCCGTGGTAACGCTGGTCCCCGGCACCGGCATCACCGGCAGCGCGATCACGCTGGTCGGCAAGGTGCCGGGCATCGATGCCGCCAAGTTCAAGGAACTGGCCGAAAAGGCCAAGGCCGAATGCCCAGTCTCGAAAGCGCTCGGCGCCATCAAAGTATCGCTCGACGCCAGTCTCGGGTGAGCCGTAAGCAAACCTGCATCGAACAGCCAGTCGATGATTGGCGACAGCATAGCGGCCATCCGATCTCCCTTGCGGGGGGCTGGCAGGATAGAGGGAAGATCGCGGCTTTATTCCAGCTTGGGTTGCTCGCCCCACGACAGTGGGGAGAGGTGTCTCGGCGAAGCCGAGACGGAGAGGGGAACCGCGCTCTATGAAGCCCCCTCTCCGGCCGCTTCGCGGCCACCTCTCCCCCGCTTCGCGGTGGGCGAGGAACCCAGTCTTGAGAGTCGGGGGCCCCACGGGCTCCCATCATGCCCGGGCGTAACCCAATGTCAGTTCTTTAAGGCCGCAGCGCGCACGTCCGACGGCGTCGCGTCATAGCGCCGGCGGAACGCCCGGTTGAAATAGGAAAGGTCGTTGAAGCCGGCATCGAAGGCGATTGCCGTGATGCTGCGGTCGGCATGAGAAGGATCGCCCAGCATGCGATGCGCGCGCACTAGCCGCTGGCGCAGCATGAAGTCCGACAGCGACGTGCCTTCGCTCTCGAACAGTTTTCGCACATAGCGGGCGCAGAGATGGTGGCGGGCGGCGATGTCTTCGGCCGACAGCTCGCCGTGCCCGCCATGGGCGAGGATATCGGCCTTGATGGCGCGCAGTCGCGCCACCCGCACGCCGCGGCCACGCGCAATTTCGGCGGCATCCCTGGTCGCCCCCATGGCAAGCGCGGCAAGGTCGAAAATGTGAGTCGCGGCCAGCTGCCAGGTTTCCGGCGTCAGCGCATCGTCTGCATCCTGGATCGACTGGACATAGTCGAGCAGCAGCCGCATCGCCCCGCTCGTGGTCGGCAACGGCTGCATAAGCACCGAAGCCGGATCGCCGATCAGCGGCGAAAGCTGCCTCAGCGAGAAGCTCATATTGACGAAGCGCATGCCGCCGGGCTGGATGAGGTTGAGGCCGACCTCTTCGCCGCTCATCATCAGCGCCCGGCCGTTGCCGATCGGTTCCTCGCGGCCGCGATGCTTCATGACGCTCGCGCCATCGAGCGCCGCCAACAGGATGAGGTCGTCGCTGTCGATCAGCGGCATCGAGTGATGCGCCCGGAATTCCGAGGAAGTGCCGGTGGCAATGCCGAGGCCGGGCAGCGCACGCACTTTCATGTCGACACGCGTCGGTGCGAGCGGATCGAGCTCGACCTTGAGGACCGTGCGGCCGTAGACCTCGCGCATCACCTCGACGCGATCTTGCTCCGGAAACGCGTCCGTCATCAGCCTGAACGAGGTCGTCGCATTCATCGGCATCCCCCAGCCCGAGAGCGCGCTGATATGCGCCGAGCCCCCTGAAACGTCAATACAGGGCCGTTTAGGCCGTTTTTAGGGCCGTCTCGTCCAAGCCGGCTTGTCTCATCGGACGTAGTTTGCAGCCCGTTTCCAAAACCGGAAATCCATCGGCAATGACCACCACAAGGGGGTTCGATGTATCACCTGCAACTGCTCAGGACGCTGTCGGCGGTCGCCTCGGCGGGCTTCAATCCGCGCGTCTATCTCCTGTCGCTTGCGCTCGGAAAAACCGCCACCGATCATCGCGACCTGAAGCTGCCGCCGCGCATCAGGGAGCGTCAGCCATGAGCCTGCGATATGCTTTTTTGGCGGCGCCGATGCTGTGCCTTGGCCTTTCCGGCTGCGTCGGCCTCAATCCGATTTCCGCGGCTGTCGGCCTCGGCGGCATGGCGGCGGCAAACTCCATCGGCATGGCGCAATCGGGTGTCATCAGCCCGCAGGAGCAGGCGAAATATGCCGGCATGTCCTGTGCCGAGTTGCGGCAACAGGCCGCCGGCTACGAGGAGGCCAGGAACCATGGGCCTTCGCCGAAGAAATATGGCGGCATGGCACCCCCCGGCAAGATGGCGATCGTCAACAATGTCATAGCCACGCGGCTTGCCCATCTGCACAAGCTTATCGCGAACAAGGGATGCTGACCGGCTCCTCACCCGCGCGCCTGGCGGTTTTTGTCACACTGGCGGGGCCTGACCGGTTGCCTGGCCGTCGGCCCGGCCGATGCCGCCGGCCAAGGCAAGGGGCGGACAGCCCGTTCGCGCCAGGGCTCGATACCACCAGCACTTGTCGGCAAATGGGGCTTTGCAGTCGCCAGCGGCGATTATTGCACGACGCTCGGCCATTGTGCGCCGGGCAGCGGCGGCAGCATCTCCTTCACCTTCAGCGCCAACGGGCGCACGCAATATGCGCTGTTCGAATCCTCGCTGGTCGACGGCTGCGGCCAAATCCAGTCGCTGACGCTGAAGACGGGCACGACGACCGTGCACGGCTCGACGCTGGTCTTCACGCCTAAGGCCGGAACCTACAAATCCGTCAATGGCTGCCGGCCCGATCTGACCGGCACCTGGAAGTTCGGCGCCGGCGACCTGAAGCCGGTCTCGCTGAGTTGGCAGCTGAATGGCCGGCAGTTGCGGCTGGTCGATCCGGGGGCGAGGCGAGCGGCGTCTACAGCAGGAGGTGAGGTCGCGATTCAGTGCCCCTCGCCGGTCAGCGCGTCGAGGCGGGCGCGCAATGCCGCGACCTCCTGCTCGAGGGCCTGCACGCGCATTTCCAGATCCGAGGCCGGCAAGGGCGATTGCTGGGGCGCCGCGGCAGCCGACAGCTGCACCGGCCCGCTGAGCAGTTGGACATAACGGTCCTCGCGCTGGCCCGGGCCGCGGTCGATCTGCTGCACCAGCGGCGGCCTGCGGCCGATCAGCAGATCGAGATTGCCGCGAAGCTCGTCGATCGACGGCAACCGTGCCATGCGCTCGCTTCGCGCCAGCAATTCATAGGCCGTCTGCGGGCCGCGCAGCAGCAACAGGCCGAGCAGCGCGATCTGCGCCGAGGTCAGGGAAAAGCGCTGCGCCACGACATGCTCATAGCGCTCGACGCGCGACGCGAACACCTGCCTGACCAGGCCCTTCTGCTCGAGCTGGCCAAGCGCCCTTCTAACCTCGGCAAGCTCGACCGACATTACCGGCTCGCGCGCCGTCTTCTGGTTGGCCGCGGCAAGTGCCGCATTGAGCGTCAGCGGATAGACGTCGGGCGTCAGCTCCTTCTTCTCGATCAGGCAGCCGAGCACACGCGCCTCGATGGGGGAGAGGATGGGAAGCTCATCGCTCATTGAAGTTCAGCCTCCCGGCGGTAAAAGTCGGTTGCAAGGACACGGTTTCGCGCCTGGCGGGCTTCATCCCGGATCACGCCGGCAAGGTTCATTTCGTGGTGACCATAGCGCGCCTCAAGATAGCGCGCGATCGCCGTCGGGATGAGACCGGTCCCCATTTCCCGCGTCTGGCTTTTGCGGTCGATCAGGCTGCGGATTTCATCGCTTGCCTGCGCTGGCATCTCGATCTGGTCGATGCACTCGCCAAGGTTCATCGGCGGTAGACCGGCGAGGCCGCGCTGCTCCATCCAGTCCAACGCGACCAGTGGTCGAATGAGATAGAACAGCTTCTTCAGCTTCACCTCGCCGGAAAAGCTGCCGATCTTGGCAACATGTGAACGCGCCAGGCCGAGATAGTGACGCGCTACTTTTGCCGGATCGACGATCTCGGCAAGCAGGTCGAGAAGGCGCCGCCGAAATCCCGTGACCTCTTCGTAGACGATCGATGATTTTGCCCATTCGACGATGACGGCATTGCCGCCGAGCCCGAGCAGCAAGGCCTTGCGCAGATCCCAGCCACCGGCATCGATCTCGCCTTCGATGGGAAATTCGATCACGTCGCGTGCCTGTTCCAACACAAGGTGATCCGATGCCGGCCTGACATAGACGAAACGGCAGTCATAGTCGCTGTCGGGAGACGGGAACCCCCAGGCGCGGCTGCCGCTTTCGGTGGCGAACAGGATCGTCACGCCTTGCGTTCGCACGACATCGAGTCGCGCCCGGATCGCCGCGACGGCGTCAGATGAAAAATCGGCAGGTAGCTGCTTCATCTGCTGCTAAACCCGTCGCTCCACCATCATCTTCTTGATCTCGGCGATCGCCTTGGCCGGGTTGAGCCCCTTGGGGCAGGTCTGGGCGCAGTTCATGATCGTGTGACAGCGATAGAGCCGGAACGGGTCTTCGAGATTGTCGAGCCGCTCGCCCGTTGCCTCGTCCCTGGAATCGATCAGCCAGCGATAGGCCTGCAGCAGCGTCGCCGGGCCGAGATAGCGCTCGCCGTTCCACCAGTAGCTCGGGCAGGAGGTCGAGCAGCAGGCGCACAATATGCACTCGTAGAGCCCGTCGAGCTTTTCGCGGTCCTCATGGCTCTGCAGCCATTCCTTGGCCGGCTCGGGCGACACCGTCTTCAACCACGGCTCGATCGAGGCGTGCTGGGCGTAGAAATTGGTGAGGTCGGGCACAAGGTCCTTGACCACTTGCATGTGCGGCAGCGGGTAGACCTTGATCGCGCCGGAAATGTCGTCGCAGCCCTTGGTGCAGGCCAGCGTGTTCGACCCGTCGATGTTCATGGCGCAGGAGCCGCAAATGCCTTCGCGGCAGGAACGGCGCAGCGTCAGCGTCGGGTCGATCTTGTTCTTGATCCAGAGCAGCGCGTCGAGCACCATCGGCCCGCAATCGTCCATGTCGACGAAATACGTGTCCATGCGCGGGTTCTCGTCATCGTCCGGCGACCAGCGATAGATGCGGTATTCGCGCAGGTTGGTCGCGCCCTCCGGCTTCGGCCAGGTTTTTCCGGCCATGATCTTCGAGTTTTTCGGAAGCGTGAGTTCGACCATTATCTCAGGTCCTTTCGGATGACGAGCTTCAGCCCGGACCAGATCCCGTTTATGGCGGCGACCTTGACGTCGACGAGGTCGAGCTTCAGCGCCTCGGGGCGGATAACGTCCTCGGTGACGTCGGTCGGCACTTTCGATGCCTTCTTTGGCCACGACACCCAAACCATGCCGTGCCGCTTAATCGCCGCTTCTACGTCGCCAAGACGGTCCTCGATTTCGACACGCCGCCGGGCGAAAGCATGCACGGCATCGTATTTCTCATGAACGCCTGAAATCGCTGACCAGTTGGCCAGCCGGTCGAGCTCGGCAAAGTCCACTGCTTCGGCAAGGTCGTCCAGCTCGGGCGGCAAGGCGACGAAGGCGGCAATCATCCCGTCCTTCAGGCCGAGCTTGGCCGGAAGGGGCGTGCCGGAATATCCCGTTGTCGTCAACGCCACCCTATTTCTCCGCGTGAACGTAAAGGGAATTTACGAATCCCGTACAACTGCCGTATACGCGCACTTCCACGGCTTTCCCCACGATTTGCCTTCTCGCGGCCCGGGCTGGCAAATGCCCGTCCCCTACCACGCAACTAACCGGCCCGTTGCCTTTCTCGAACCAAAACCTGTTTGACGATTGCGCGCTGGAGGCGTCCCTCCAAACCGGGATGTCGTTCACTGACTTTGATATTTTATCAGCGTTATCATAAACATAGACGGTATCAGCCGACGTTGCGCAGCCGCTGACGGCAATGGAAAGCATCGCGACCGCCAGCAGCCTCATCTCAATACACCCTGGCCTTTGGCGCGATCTTGGCCGGATTGATGCCGCCGTCTGCCTCCTTGAGCAGCGTCTCGGTGTGCACCGGCCGGTAGCTGAGCGCCACCTCGCCGGCCTCGTTGAGCCGGGCCAGCGTGTGCTTGCGCCAGTCCGCGTCGTCGCGGGCCGAAAAGTCCTCCCGCGCGTGCGCCCCGCGGCTTTCCTTGCGCGCTTCGGCGCCGTAGACCGTGGTGATGGCGTTGGCCATCAGGTTTTCCAGCTCCAGCGTCTCGACCAGGTCGGAGTTCCAGATCATCGAGCGGTCGAACACCTTGACGTCGCCGAGTTCACCCCAGATCTGCGAAATGCGCCTGCAGCCGCTTTCCAACGATTCCTGGGTGCGGAACACCGCCGCGTCCTCCTGCATCGCCTTCTGCATCTTTTCGCGCAAAACCGCTGTCGGCGTCGAACCGTTGGCGTGGCGCAGCCGGTCGAAGCGGTCCATGATCTTTTCGACCGAGGCTTCGTTGGGCGACGGGATCGCGACGTTGCGGTCGATCACCTGGCCGGCCCGGATCGCCGCCGCACGGCCGAACACCACCAGGTCGATCAGCGAATTCGAACCCAGCCGGTTGGCGCCGTGCACCGAGGCGCAGCCGGCCTCGCCGACGGCCATCAGCCCGGGCAACACCTGGTCCGGGTTCAGGGCGGTCGGGTTGAGCACCTCGCCCCAGTAATTGGTCGGCACGCCGCCCATATTGTAATGGACGGTCGGCAGCACCGGGATCGGTTCCTTGGTCAGGTCGACGCCGGCAAAGATCTTTGCCGATTCCGAAATGCCAGGCAGCCGCTCGTGCAGCACGGCCGGATCGAGATGGTCGAGATGCAGGAAGATGTGGTCCTTCTTCGGGCCGACACCACGGCCTTCGCGGATCTCCAGCGTCATGCAACGTGAGACCACGTCGCGCGAAGCAAGGTCCTTAGCCGACGGCGCATAGCGCTCCATGAAGCGCTCGCCTTCGGAATTGACGAGATAGCCGCCCTCGCCGCGCGCGCCCTCGGTGATCAGGCAGCCGGCGCCGTAGATGCCGGTCGGGTGGAACTGCACGAACTCCATGTCCTGCAGCGCCAGGCCGGCGCGTGCGGCCATGCCGCCGCCATCGCCGGTGCAGGTATGCGCCGAGGTGGCCGAGAAATAGGCGCGGCCATAGCCGCCGGTCGCCAGCACCACCATCTTGGCCGAAAAACGGTGGATGGTGCCGTCGTCGAGGTTCCAGGCGACGACGCCGGTGCAGGTGCCGTCCGGCTCCATGATCAGGTCGAGCGCGAAATACTCGATGAAGAACTGCGCATTGTGCTTCAGCGACTGGCCGTAGAGCGTGTGCAGCATGGCATGGCCGGTGCGGTCGGCGGCCGCACAGGTGCGCTGCACCGGCGGCCCCTCGCCGAAATTCATCATCATGCCGCCGAACGGGCGCTGGTAGATTTTCCCGTCCTCGGTGCGGCTGAAGGGAACGCCGTAATGCTCGAGTTCATAGACCGCCGCCGGCGCCTCGCGCACCATGTATTCCTGCGCGTCGGTATCGCCCAGCCAATCTGAGCCCTTGACCGTGTCGAAGAGATGCCACTGCCAGTTGTCGGGCCCCATATTGGCGAGCGAGGCGGCGATGCCGCCCTGAGCGGCGACCGTGTGCGAGCGCGTCGGGAAAACCTTGGTGATGCAGGCGGTGCGTAGGCCCTGCTCGGCCATGCCGAGCGTGGCGCGCAGGCCGGCACCGCCGGCGCCGACGACCACGACGTCGAATCTGTGGTCGACATAGCTATAGGCGGAACCTGTATTGGCGTTCTTCGCGTCCTTGGCCAAAAATCAGCCTCCAAATGCCAGTTTAAGCAGGGCGAAGACCGAGGCGACGCCGACGACTACGGGAAAGAATGTGTTGAGCGCGAGCAACGCCAGCCTGGTGCCCTCGCCATGCACATAGTCCTCGATGATCGCCTGCATGCCGAGCCGCATGTGGTAGAGCACCGACAGCAGCACCAGCGCCAGCACCAGTGCCACGAACGGATTGGCAAGTGCGGCGCGCACCTCGAGATAGCTGGCGCCGTTGAGTGCGATCAGGAAGCCGACGAAGAACAGGACAAGCGGGATGTTGGAGATCGCCGTCAGCCGCTGGCGCCAGAAATGGCCGGTGCCCTCGCGGGCCGAACCGAGGCCGCGGACCTTGGCCAGCGGCGTGCGCATGTCGGTGTTTTTGCCGCTCATCTCAGGCTCCTCGCGCCATGTAGCCGGCGATCCAGATCAGCAGCGTCAGCGTGACCGAGCCGGCCAGCGTCGCCCAGGCGATCCTCGAGGCGGTATGCTTTTCCAGCCCTGCCCCAGTGTCCCAGATCAGATGGCGCACACCGCCCAGCATGTGGTGCATCAGTGCCCAGCTGTAGCCGAACAGCACCAGCCGTCCCAGCCACGAGCCGAAGGCCCAGTTGACGGCATTGAAGGTCGCCTCCGAGCTCGCCGCCGCCATCAGCCACAGCGCGACCAGCAGCGTGCCGAAATAGAGCGCCCCGCCGGTGATGCGGTGGACGATCGACATCGTCATGGTGATCGGCGGCCGATAGACGGTCAGGTGCGGCGAAAGCGGCCGTTCACGTCTGGCAAATTCGCGGGTGGCTGGTGATTTGCTCATGGCTCCCCCAGTTCGGCGTCTCTGGAGCCTCAGGTGGAAATGCGGCATTACCGCTTCCGGTTGCGACTTCGGACAGCCGGTTTCTAATGCTCTTTTTGCACCGCGTCAAAGCCGGAAAACCGTTTTGAAAACGTAATTTAGTCTGATGAAAGCGAAGGTTTCAGCTTCAATCGATTAGGGCTGTGGCCTTGAGCCGGCACAATGTCGCTGCACTGCAAAATATGGCTGCCGCGCCGGGTCGATCAGCGTGTACAGGCCACCGGTGAGGCACCGCCCTTCATCACCAATGCGTCGCGCCCGTCGATCACGATTGCGTCATGCGCCTCGCCGTACCGGCTGGTCTGATTGGCGGGTGAGGCCGGCAGCTCGGAGCTGGTGCCGTCCGGGCCGAGCACGCGCACCGACGTGCCGAGATTCTCGATGGTCATCATGCTCCCGTCGGCGCATTTGTAGGTCGCCGTGCGCGGCTGCGGTGTCGATTCGGTTGGAGCGATCGCGACAGAAGCGGCCACTGTATTCCCGAGCTTGGGCGCACTGGTCTGCGGCGTGCAGGCGGCGGCAGCCAGCAGCGAGGAGACGGCCAGCGCTATCCGAAACGTGCGGCGTAATCTCATATGCTGCTTCCCCGCGCCTCGAAACCGGCCGCGATGCCCCGGCAAGCCGCCGGATTTCATGCTTTTTGAGTCGCGCTCGATGCCGGCGATGGTGGGAACAAGCATGGCCGAATGATGGCCGGTGGCCGCTCGAATATTAACCATGTTTTCCGAGACCTCGCGGCGGCGGCGGTTGCCCTCTTAACAAAGGTTAATAAAAGGTTAATTTCTGATTCGAGGAGGCTTGCCTCTCAGCAATGGAGCAGCTCGCCATGCATTCGAATTCAGCAAGATCGTGCCTTCGCGGGTTCCTATTGGCGGCGCTCGCCGTCGGCATCGCCGCACCGACATTCGCCGGAACGCGCCACCACGACCGCGTCTATGCCGATTCCTTCGGCAACCTGGTCATCGAAAGCGCCGCCGGCTACAAGCGCATCCTCGTCGGCGAGGGCAAGCTGGCCAAGGAATTGTCCGACTACACCAGCGCCGGCCAGCCCGAGGTGATCTATGAAAACGACTCGGATGAGGTCCGAAACGGCGACTGCTACAGGCCGCCGGTTTTCGTGAAGGGCCGCAGCTATATGTACGGCCTCTCCGACGGCGAGATGCCGGAGCTCAGCCCGTGCCGCTGACGGCCGCGCTGCCGTTTGTCGCCGGCGCCGGCTGGGCAGCAGCCGGCCCGGCCGAGACACGCACGCAATCGCGGCCGCTGCCCTTCGCCTGATAGAGCGCTTTGTCGGCGCGCCGCAGCAGGTCGGAAAAGCTTTCGCCCGAACCAAGCTCGGCAACGCCGAAACTGGCGCTGCAGCGATGATCCGCCGGCAGGCAGTCGATGGGCGTGGCACCGAAGGCGGTACGCGTGCCCTCGGCGAAGAGTCGGGCGGCGGCGAGGTTGGTCCCCGGCAGGAAAATAGCGAATTCCTCGCCGCCGATCCGGCCGGCGACATGATGGTCGGCCGCGGCATCGCGGAGAAAACCGGCAAAGGTCTCGATGACCCGATCGCCGGACGCGTGGCCGTACGTATCGTTGATGCGCTTGAAATGGTCGAGATCGGCAATGACCAGTGCCGCCGAGACAGCCCGCCGCATGGCGTCGCGCAGTGCGATCTCGGCATGGCGCTCGAAGCCGCCACGGTTGAGCAGCCGTGAAAGCGTATCGGTTTCCGATTTCGACGTCGCCTCGGCGAGCACGTCGCGGACCAGGATAGCCAACGTCACCAGCGCAAGCGCCAGGCCGAACACGGTGCCGATAGACTGCGACACCAACGCGTAGCTGGTCTGCGCATAAGATTGCGGGTTGGCGCCCCAGCCGCCAAGCGTATGGGCGATGAAGGGTTTGCTGGCGAACTGCAAGGTGCTGGCTGCCAGGACAGCCATCAGCATATAGTCGAGCCGCTCGCGTCTTTGCTTGGACGACAAGACGATCGTCAGCCCGGTGAATTGCATGGCCGCATAGGGAAACTGGTAGGCCGCCATGCGCACAAAGGATTGACGTTGCAGGTCCTGTACGACGTAGACCGCCACGGTGGCGAAGACCAGGAAGAAGAGCATCGGCGGCCAAGGGCGCGAAACGCCGTATTTATGGGCAAGCCCGCCATTGAAGGCGACGGTAGCGCCAAGGAAAGCGGCAAAGGCTGCAACAACCAGCGGTCGTGCATTGTCGAAGGCAGGGATGCTGAATTCGATGGCGAAATAGGCCATGCCCAGTACATAGCCGAACGCAAGCCAGCGTGCCGACACCCGTCCTGCGTCATAGACGGCGACCGTCATGAAGGCCGCCGCCAGCAGCCCGGCAACGAACAGGTTGATCACCAGGATGAAATTGGCGCTGCCCATTGCGTTTTTGGCACTCCCCGCCGAACAGCAAACCACCGAGGCGCGAAAAAGACGTTAATTCGAGGCCGCCGCTGACGCTCAGCCGGCACTGGTCCGATCGGGAAAGAACACCGTTTCAGGCCGCTGATAGGACAGGCACACGCTGTCGCGGCCATTTCTCTTGGCTTTGTAGAGCGCTTCGTCGGCACGGCGCATCAGCGGGTCCAGCCCTTCGTCGCCCGTACGGGCGGCCACGCCGAAGCTCGCGGTCACTCTTGTGTCGGGCGGAAGCCCGTCGATTCTGCCCGCCGAATAGAGCGTGCGAATGGCTTCGGCAAACAGTCTTGCCGCGCCAAGGTCACTGAGCGGCAAGAGCACGGCGAACTCCTCGCCGCCGATGCGGCCGGCAACGCCGCGCGTGCCTGCAGCCGATAGAAGCTTGGCGGCGAAGTCGGCGATGACGCGATCCCCGGCCGCGTGGCCATGCTGATCATTGAGCGCCTTGAAATGATCGAGATCGGCCAACACCAGCGCAACCGGCAATCGCGCCGTGGCACAGTGCTGCAGGACAAGCATGGCGCGCTCCTCGAAGCCACGGCGGTTGAGCAGGCCCGACAGCGGGTCCGTCAGGGTTTCGGTCTTCAGGGCCTTCATCACATCGAGCGCGGCGGCGCCGAACAGGCAAAGCGCGATAAGCAGCGACAGCAGCGCATGCGACAGCAGTGCCGTCGTCCAATAGGACGAGGAGTAAAGCCCTTCATAGCTGGCAAATGGACCATGCGCGATGACGACGGCAAGGGTCCGCACCAGGAAGTTCAGGCCGGAAAGCAGCGACAGCACGAACAGGATCATTTCCGTCGGGCCGTTGTTGCGCACCACGCGCAGCTCGGCGGCGACAACCAGGCTGATGCCGCCGAAGCTGAAATTGATGGCAAGGATCCGCCAGGTGATATCCGGCCGGGCAAAGAGAAACCATGAGACCGCGGCAAGGCCGCCGGCCGCCAGAATGCCGATCGCTGGATACGGCACGCGCCGCCCGTAGCGCGCGATGACCGCGCCGGCGAGACAGCAGGTCGCGAAGGTGAAGCATAGGATGGACATGAGCTTGGTCGGCGCCATACCGACCGGCAGCGTGAAATACTGGAGCAGGAAGCCTGCGGCCGAGGCCGAGTAGCCCGCCGCCAGCACGATCAGATAGGGACGGTGGCGCTGATAGAACCACAGCACGAGAAATGCCGCGCCGAGTGTGAGGGCGATGCCTGGATTGAGCAGCGCTATGAGCAGGCCGGTGTCCAAGCGCTGTAAGTTCCCCTCGCTTCCCCTGAGGAGACATTAGAGCGGAAGCCCAAACAAGCGGTTAAGCGAAGGCGAATATACGACGGATTCATCGGTGAAGCTGCTGGACGGAACCGGGAACGGCGGGCGGCGTTTCACGACGGCAACCAGGAGACGCTCTGATGGCCGACACGATCATGCTGACCGATCACGATGCAATTCGCTCATGGGCCGCGGCGCGCGCCGGCTTTCCGGCGATCGTCGACGTGTCGCCTGAAGCCGGAACCCAGGCCATGCTGAGGCTGGTCTTCGGCCAGCACGCCTACCAGGATCAGGACGAGGCCGAACGCCCGATCAATGCCGGCGGCTATGAACTGGTCGAATGGGACGAATGGTTCAAGCTCTTCGACGAGCGCCAACTGGCGCTGGTCGTCGCAAAGGACCAACCCGGCCGCCGTGAGGGATTCCACGAATTCGTCAGGCGCCCCAGCTGAAGAAATGCCCGAACCGCACTGCGGCTCGGGCAACTCATATCCGACTGCGTGCCCTGCGCTATTTCCACTCGCGGATATCGACGAAATGGCCGGCGATCGCTGCTGCTGCCGCCATTGCCGGCGACACCAGATGGGTGCGGCCCTTGAAGCCTTGGCGGCCCTCGAAATTGCGGTTCGAGGTCGAGGCGCAGCGCTCATGCGGCTTCAGCCGGTCGTCGTTCATGGCAAGGCACATCGAGCAGCCCGGCTCGCGCCAGTCGAAACCGGCCGCGACAAAGATCTTGTCGAGGCCTTCGGCCTCGGCCTGTTCCTTGACCAGACCGGAACCGGGCACGATCATCGCGCTGACCCGCGGATTGACCTTCTTGCCCTCGATCACCTTGGCGGCGGCGCGCAGATCCTCGATGCGGCCATTGGTGCAGGAGCCGATGAAGACGCGGTCAAGTTCGATATCGGTGATCTTGGTGCCCGGCGTCAGGCCCATATAGTCGAGCGCGCGTTGCTTGGAGGTGCGCTTGTTCTCATCAGTGATGTCGTCCGGGTTCGGCACGATGCCCTGGACCGAAACGACGTCCTCGGGCGAGGAGCCCCAGGAGACGATCGGCGGCAGCTTTGCCGCGTCGAGCACGACCACCTTGTCGAAATGCGCGCCTTCGTCGGACTGCAGCGTCTTCCAATAGGCGAGCGCGGCATCCCAGGCTTCGCCCTTGGGGGCGCGCGGCTTGTCCTTGACATAGGCGAAGGTAGTCTCGTCGGGCGCGATCAGGCCGGCGCGGGCGCCGGCTTCGATCGACATGTTGCAGATCGTCATGCGGCCTTCCATCGACAGCGCACGGATCGCCTCGCCGGCATATTCGATGACATAGCCGGTGCCGCCGGCCGTGCCGATCTCGCCGATGATGGCGAGGATGATGTCCTTGGCGGTGACGCCTTCCGGCAGCGCGCCGTCGACTCGCACCAGCATGTTCTTGGCCTTGCGCTGGATCAGCGTCTGCGTCGCCAGCACATGCTCGACTTCCGAGGTGCCGATGCCATGCGCCAGCGCGCCGAACGCGCCATGCGTCGAGGTGTGGCTGTCGCCGCAGACGATGGTCATGCCGGGCAGCGTAAAGCCTTGCTCCGGCCCGATGATGTGGACGATGCCCTGGCGGATGTCCTTCTCGGAATAGTATTCGATACCGAAATCCTTGGCGTTTTTGGCCAGCGCCTCGACCTGGATGCGGCTTTCCTCGTTCTTGATTCCAAACTTGCGTTCCGGCGAGGTCGACACATTGTGATCGACCACGGCCAGCGTCTTTTCCGGATGCCGAACCTTGCGGCCGGTCATGCGCAGGCCTTCGAAAGCCTGCGGGCTGGTGACTTCGTGGACGAGGTGGCGGTCGATGTAGAGCAGGCAGGTGCCGTCGTCCTGGCGGTCGACCACATGGTCGTCGAAAATCTTGTCGTAGAGGGTGCGCGGTGCGCTCATTTGCGTAAATCCGTCGATTTAAAAAAAGGAAAAGGACGCCGGTCGGCCCGGCGAAACAGCCCGGCGAGTCTGCCTTAGCTAAGTCGGCTGGTCAGCGCCCCGCAGACGCGCGCCGAAAATCGCGACGGCAGGCGTTTTCTGTCCTGCAGCACGAAACCCTTATAGGCCGGATCGCCAAAAAGCTCTTCCATGGCGCTGCTCTTATCAATGTTTTGGCTTTTCAGCAATCGTGGCGGCCTTCGCAGGCGCTTCACAGCACCTCGAACACAAACATCTTCACCAGCGCGTCGGGCTCGGCGATCGCATAGCAGCGGAACCATGGGCTCTCCTCGACCGGCCGCCATTTTTTCGCCTGCTCCAGTTCGTCAAACACGGCTTGAAACCCGCCGCTTTCAAATACCTGGTCACGGACGGTGAAGATGGCGTGGCCGCCCTTCCTGGTGATGCGTACCAGTTCACGCAGGCCGGACGCCGGCGCGTGGCTGATGGTGAACACGCCGGTCGAGAAGAAGGCGCGAAAATACCCGTCCGCCCAGGGCAATGGCCCGCCGAGCATCGCCTGTTTCAGCTCGCTGTAGGCCTGCCGGCTGCCGGCGATTTTCAGCATGTCCTGCGACAGGTCGAGCCCGGCAATATGGTGGTAGCCGAGTGCCTTCAGGGACGGCCCCGACAGGCCGGTGCCGCAGCCGGCGTCCAGCAGCGGCCCTTCGCCTGACGGCACGTGGCGCGCCACCCAGGCGGCGATCAGGAACGGCAGGAGATAGCCGAGCGCCGCGGTTTCGCTGTCATAGGTCGCAGCCCATTGCGCATAGGCTTTGGCGAGCGCCTCAGGCGTGTCGGCCGTGTAGACTGCTTCCAGCGCCGCATTGGCTTTGTCGATGATCATGGTTCTCCCCGGTCGCATTCGTTCGATGGTAGCGCCGTTTTCGCCTGCCTTCTATTCCCCATGCTGGTGCCGCAGCCGCTTCTCCAGCGCCCGCAACGCCAGCGACAGACCGACGGTCAGGATGAGATAGATATAGGCGACGATCGAATAGGTTTCGAAGAAGCGGAACGAACCGGCGGCGTAGATCTTGCCCATCTGGGTGATGTCGGCGACGCCGAGCACCGAGACCAGCGAGGAATCCTTGACCATGGCGACGAAATCATTGCCGAGCGGCGGCAGGATGGTGCGGATCGCCTGCGGAAAGACGATCAGCCGGAAGCGCTGCGTGCGCGTCAGCCCGAGCGCCTTCGCCGCCTCGATCTGACCCTTCTCGACCGCCTGGATGCCGGCGCGGAAGACCTCCGAGATGAAAGCGGAATAGCCGATGGTCAGCGCCATGATGGCGCGCCATAGCAGCGACACGTCGCGTACCAGCAGCTCACCGAACAGGCCGGCGCTTTGCAGCGGCGCCGTCAGCGCGTTCCATGCCGCGACGAAGGCCGGCGCGCCAGCAAAGGCGATCCAGAACAACAGCACCAGGATCGGCACGCCGCGGATGATCTCGACGTAGAAGCGGGCGATCTGGCTGAGCCAGCGTGAGCCCGACAGCCCCATCAGCGCCACGCCAAGCCCGATGGCGCAAGCCAGCGTGAAGGCGACCACGGTGACGAAGATGGTGACGCCGATGCCCTTGGCGACGGTCGCGAACACCTGGGCATAGAGGTCGCTGGCGGCGATGAAGATGGCGGCGGCCAAGGCGATCGTCACGGCCACGGCAAGCCACCACGGGAAGTCGGATTTGGCGGAGGCTGGGGGCGCCGGCGGCATCAAGCAATACCGGTGACAGAGTCGCCCAGAGTCAGCACGAGTTCCCGCGCATCACCCGGCACCCGCGACAAAAGTCCTACTGCCCCATCTTGTAGTCGAGGAACCACTTCTTGTTGAGCGCGTCGAGCGTGCCGTCGGCCTTGAGCGCGGCGATTGCCGCGTTGACCGGCTTCACCAGGTCGGAGCCCTTGGGGAAAATGAAGCCGAAATCCTCGGTGCCGAGTGGGCCGCCGATCAGCTTAAGGCCGCCATTGGACGCATCGACATAGCCCTTGCCGGCAGTGCCGTCGGTGAGCACGACGTCGACGTCGCCGGACTTCAGCGCCTGCACCGTCGCGCCGAATGTCTCGAACAGCTTGATGCGCGGATTCTGTTCATTGCCGTCGAGGACGCTGTAGACCGCGGTGTAGAACGGCGTGGTACCGGCCTGCGCGCCGATCAGCCCGTCCTTGAAGGCAGCGAACGTCTTGGCATCGCTGAAGCGCTTCTCGTCGCCGCGCACCAGCATGAACTGTTCCGAGCGCATATACGGGTCGGAGAAATCGACCTTCTGCTTGCGGTCGTCCTTGATGGTGATGCCGGTCATGCCAATGTTGTACTGGTTGTCGGAAACCGCCTGGATCATCGCGTCCCAGGAAGTATTCTGGTACTCGACCTTGAAATTCAGCCGCTTGGCGATCTCGTTCATCGCGTCATATTCCCAGCCGATCTGCTTGCCGGTCTTGGCATCGATGAACTGCAGCGGCGGATAGGCGTTTTCCGTCACCACCACCACTTTCTTGCCGCCGAGGTCGGGCAACACCTGCGCCATAGCCGCGACAGGCACAAGAAGGCAAGCCAGCAGGCCGGCCAGCAGCAGTTTCGAATTGATCATGACTATGCTCCCCAGGAACTGAACCGCCTCGATCGGCCGAGGCATGCAGGAAAATCCGGCGCCGACTTTAGCTTTCCGCAGGCGCCTTGCAAGCCGCTCCGATGCGCCGCTCGGCACGAAAATGGATTTCCGATGCTTTCAACGGCGGCATTACGGAACGATCCGTATCGATTGCGGGACTGGCAAAATCGAATCCACCTCGCGAAACAAAAAGGCGGCCGAAGCCGCCTTTCCGAAAACATGGGTTTTGAAGACGCCTTATTCGGCGGCAGCTGTTTCCGCGGCCTTGGCTGCCTCGTCGGCGGCCTTCTTCTCGGCGGCGTCCTGCGCTGTCTTCTCGGCGGCCAGCGCCTGGGCGGCGGCCACCTTCTCGGCCTCGATGCGCGCCTTCTCGGCGTTCAGCGCATCGCGCTCTTCGTCGTTCAGCTTGCGGGCGCGCACGCCGGTGTTTTCCGAAATACGGGCCGATTTGCCGCGACGATCGCGCAGGTAATACAGCTTGGCGCGACGCACCTTGCCGCGGCGCACGATCTCGACGCCCTCGACCATCGGCGAATAGACCGGGAACACACGCTCCACGCCTTCGCCGTAGGAGATCTTGCGAACGGTGAAGCTCTCCTGGAAACCGGCGCCGGCGCGGGCGATGACGACGCCCTCATAGGCCTGGACACGGGTGCGGGTGCCTTCGGTCACGCGGACCTGGACGCGCACGGTGTCGCCGGGCTGGAATTCGGGAAGCTTGCGCTTGGCTTCGATCTTGGCGGCCTGCTCGGCCTCGAGCTGACGGAGGATATCCATCTCATAAATCCACTTCTTGTTCTTCCGACAGTCAGAGCGTCCGACACTCGCCTTGCAGTCGCATCGACCGCTCGGCTATGCCCTTCGTTCGAGAACGTCTGTTCGAGAACATCGGGCAGGGGCGACTACACCGTCATTGTTGACGGGCCAGAAGATCGCTCTTGGCAGATTTTCTTCCGGTTCGGCGCGCACATACAGCTATTTCGGCGCTTTGTCACGCCTTCGCTGTTTCTTTTTTGGCGCTGCTTCTTTTGACTGGCGCCCGCTGTGGCAATCCCATGATCGCTTGTGGTCCAGGGGGTTGCGCCCGCGCGTCAAGCTTTCTAAGCCGGAAGATAAGCATTTTCCTCCAGCGACGACACCCCTCATGCCAATCTTGGACGCGGTCCTGCTCTTTCTCGCCGGCTTTCTATCAGGCGCGGTCAACGCAGTTGCCGGCGGCGGCACGTTCATAACCTTTGGCGCCATGACCCTGGCCGGCCTGCCGCCGATCGTCGCCAATGCGACATCGTCGGTGACGCAATTTCCTGGCTACATCACCTCGACGCTCGCCTATTGGCACGACATCAAGCATTTCTGGCGCGGCGCACTGCTGCTCAGCCTCATTTCGGCTTTCGGTGCGCTGTCTGGCGCGCTCATCCTTCTAGGGCTCGACAACCCGTCGTTCCGCGCCTTGGTGCCGTGGCTGCTGCTGGCGGCGACGGCGTTGTTCGCTGCCGGGCCATGGCTGAAGCCGGCGCCCAAGCCGGAGCATGAGGCCGCGGTGGGTTCGCTGGTCGGATCGCTGGCGCAGTTCGCCACTGCCGTCTATGGCGGCTTCTTCGGCGCGGGCATGGGCGTCATGATGCTGGCGACGCTCGGCCTCACCCAGTCCGGCGACTATCACCGGCTGAACGCACTGAAGAACATGCTGGCCGTTGTCATAGCTGCGGTCGCCATCCTGGTCTTTGTCTCCGGCGGCGTCATCGCCTGGCTGCAGGCGATCATCATGATCCCAGGCGGCGCGCTGGGCGGCTATGCCGGCGTCTGGATCGCCAGGCGCGTGCCACAGAACGCGGTGCGCGGCTTCGTCATCGCGGTCGGCCTGTTCCTGGCGTTTTACTATTTCGACAAGGGCTGAGCGGCCAAAAGATCAGGCCTTCGCTCTTTCGTCAGCTTTTCCGCCTCGGCCCGCCGCCAGGCGGCGATCTTCTTGTGATTGCCCGAAATCAGCACTTCGGGGATCGGCCGGCCCTCGAACTCCTGCGGCCGCGTGTAGTGCGGATGTTCGAGCAGGCCGTTCTCAAAGCTCTCTTCGTCGCCCGACACCGCATTGCCCATGACACCGGGCAGCAGCCGCACCACGGCGTCTAACAGCACAAGTGCCGCCGGCTCGCCGCCGGACAGGATGAAGTCGCCGATCGAGACTTCCTCGAGGCCTCGCGATTCGATGACCCGCTGGTCGACGCCTTCGAAGCGGCCGCAGACAATCACCGCACCCGGCCCGCCGGCGAGCTCGCGCACACGGCGCTGCGTCAGCGGCTTGCCGCGCGGGCTCATTAGCAGTTTTGGACGCAGATCGCCCGGCGGCGAGGCATGGTCGATGGCGCTGGCCAGCACGTCCGCCCGCATCACCATCCCGGCGCCACCGCCGGCCGGTGTGTCATCGACAGTACGGTGACGATCGCTGGCAAAGTCGCGGATCTGGATCGCCTTGAGCGACCAAATGCCGGTCTCCAGCGCGCGTCCGGCCAGCGACAGGCCGAGCGCGCCGGGAAACATCTCGGGATAGAGCGTCAGCACCGAAGCGGAAAAACTCACCGGTTGCCTCCGGCGTCCCGCGGCCCGCGCGGCCTGCCTTTGAGGTCGAAGCTGTCGCGGCCGGCAGGCTCGCCGTCCTCGTCCTCGACCAACCCTGCGGCGGCCGGATCGATGCGGACAAAGCCGCCGGCGATCGACACTTCCGGAACGGCGGCCTGCGTGAACGGGATGAGCACGCCTTTGCGCCCCGCCAGCGTCACGTCGAGAATGTCGCCGCCGCCGAAATTATGCACGGCGACGACCTTTCCGATGACCGCACCAGTGTCATCCTTGACCTCCAGCCCGACGAGGTCGGCATGGTAGAATTCATCCTCTTCGCCCTCATCCGGCAACACCGAACGGTCGACGAACAATTCGGTGCCGGCAAGCGCCTCCGCGGCATTGCGATCGCTGACGCCTTTGAAACGCACCACCACCACCGTGTTGGCAGGCCTGATATCGACGATCTGGAAGGCGCGGCCATCCCTGGCGTAGAGCGGACCGTAATCGGCCAGCGCCAGCGGGTCGCCGGTAAAGCTCTTGACGCGCAATTCGCCCTTGATGCCATGCGCGGCACCGATCACGGCCATCTGGACGGGGTTTTGCGGCTTGCTCATCTGCGGAAAATCCTTTGCCTTGCTCTAACCCCAGCCCGTCGTCATTTCAATGATGCCGCTCTTCACCGCTTCCTAACCCGCGTGCCGGAAGATGGCGGAGAACTGGAAGAGCGCAATGCAGGAATTCCTCATACCGGCAAAACCCGATCTACAGGCGGCGCGCGAGGCCTGGCTGAAGATGCTGGCGCGCGAACGACGGCTGTCGCCCGAAACCGTCGAGGCCTATGAGCGCGACACGCGCCAGTTCCTGCATTTCCTGACCGGCCATTGCGGCGGCTCGCCCGGCATTTCCGACATCGCCGATCTGCGCCCCGCCGATCTGCGCGGCTTTCTCGCTGCCCGCCGTACCGAGGGCGCCGGCGCCCGCACGCTCGGGCGCGGCCTAGCCGGCATCCGCTCGCTGCTGCGTTTCCTGGAACGGCGCGGCCTCGCCAATGCGGCAGGTGCGGCAGCCTTGCGCGCGCCGCGGCAGCCGAAATCGCTGCCCAAGCCGCTGACCGCAAGCGATGCAAAACACGTCGTCTCGGTGGAAGGCCAACTGGCGGAGGAGCCGTGGATCGCCGCGCGCAACGCCGCCGTGCTGACCCTGCTCTATGGGTCCGGCTTGCGCATTTCCGAGGCGCTCGGCCTGTCGGGCGCCGATCTGTCCTCGCCTGGTGAGACCGTGCTGCGCGTCACCGGCAAGGGCGGCAAGACGCGGTTGGTGCCGGTGCTGCCGGTGGCGCTGCGGGCGATTGCCGAATACCGCCGCTTGTGTCCCTATCATCTCGATCCCAAGGGCGTGCTGTTTCGCGGTGCCCGCGGCGGCCCGCTGAACCCGGCAATCGTTCAGCGCGACATGGCCAAGCTGCGCTCGGCGCTCAACCTGCCCGACACGGCGACGCCGCATGCGCTGCGCCATTCCTTTGCAACGCATCTGCTTGGGCGCGGCGGCGACCTGCGCACCATCCAGGAGTTGCTCGGCCACGCCAGCCTGTCGACAACCCAGATATACACCGGTGTCGACACCGCCAGGCTGCTCGAGATTTACGAAGCAGCTCATCCGCGTGCGTGATGGATGCTTGATTGGTGGCCATCTCGCAACAATTTTGATGCGCCGATTAACCGTTTTGCCGCTTTTTGCGCCTAGAACCGCAGCATGAAACGCCTCATCGCCATCGCCGACCGCGCGACCCATGTGTCGCTGAAGCTGCTTGTCGCGCTCAACGCCCTGTTTTTCCTCTCCTTCCTCATCATCGCGCTGCTCGCCGCAGGCAAGGCACGCGCCGAGATCCCGGTCTGCGCCGGTACCGATATGCTGGGCGCGCTGCAAAAGGACGACCCGGCCACCTACCGCAAGATCGAGGCGGACGCGGCAGTGACGCCGAACGGCAAGGGCCTGCTGTGGAAGCTCGAAAAATCAGGCGAAAAACCGTCTTTCCTGTTCGGCACCATGCACGTTACCGACCCGCGCGTCACCACGCTGCCGCCCGCCGCGCAGAAGGCATTCGATGCGGCTGGCACCGTCATCATCGAGACCACCGAAGTGCTCGACAAGCAGAAGATGATGGCCGCACTGCTGAAAGAGCCGGATCTGATGATGTTCACCGACAAGACGACGCTTTCGTCGCTGCTGTCGCCGCAGGATGCGGCGGTGGTCAACAAGGCGCTCGATGCGCGTGGCATCCCGCCAGCGACCGTCGCCAAGATGAAGCCCTGGTTGCTGTCGGCGATGGTGGCGCTGCCTGCATGCGAAGTCGCCCGCCAAGCTGGCGGCGCACCGGTGCTCGACGTCAAGCTTGCCAAGGACGCCGAGGCTTCGGGCAAATCAGTCGAGGGGCTGGAGACAATCGCCGACCAGTTGCGCGCCATGGCTTCGCTGCCGATCGCCTTTCACCTGAAGGGGCTGGTCGATACGCTGAAGCTTGGCGACAAGGTGAACGACGTCAACGAAACCATGATCGTGCTTTACCGGCGTGGCGACACTGGCATGTACGTACCGCTGTTTCGGGCCGTCATCCCCGAACAGGTCGACGACCAATCGGGTTACGCCGAATTCGAGCAGACCATGATCACCAGCCGCAACAAGGTGATGGTCGATCGGGCAGCGCCGATCCTCGCCCACGGCAATGTCTTCATGGCGGTCGGCGCCATGCACCTTCCCGGCGAGCAAGGCTTGGTCGAGGGTTTCCGCAAGACTGGCTATACGGTGACCGCCGTCAACTGAACAACACGGCGGAGTTGCACACCGAATCATTGCCGTGGCGCGACGGCGGACCACCCGCGCCTCGTGCCAAGAAACTGAAAAAGGTTCGGTTTGGCTCGATCGAACCCATTTTGCGGTGGAAATGCATGCCTGCAAGCGATTCCGGATCAGAATTGCCCTGTTTTCGGCGTTTTCAACGCCTAATGTGAAACCGATTCAACGATTGTACGTTGATGGCTATTACTTGATGTTTTTCATCCACGGAGGACACTTTTATGGCGAACACACCCAATCCGAACGACCCATTCACCTCACCGGGTACCGCACGGCCACGCGGCGGCGGCAGCGGCTGGCTGATTGCCCTGGTCGTCGTTATCCTGGCAATTGTCGCCTATTATGTTTTTGGAAGACGTAGCGAGGCACCTGCGCCTGCCGAACCGCCCGCAGCCAGCACACCGGCTCCGGCTCCAGCACCTGCCGAGCCGATGAAGCCAGCCGAACCGGCTCCTGCGCCAGCTCCGGCAACACCCGCTCCGGCTCCCGCTCCGGCAGAACCTGCACCCGCGCCAGCCCCGGCCCCGGCACCAGCACCGGCCCCTCAGTAATCAGACTGCCGACTTAATATATGAACGGCCCGCTGAAAGGCGGGCCGTTTTGTTTTTGGGAACAGCCGTCGATGGCTTCGTCATCCCAGGGCGGAGCGAACGCAAAGCGGAGCGCAGACCCTGGGATCCATGCCGTGACATCCGCCGAAGAATGCAGTGGTGCAGAATCACCGATAGTGTCCTGAAGGTTCTGCAAAAAGTTTTGGAGAGAGAACGGCGCTTGCTCTGAAGGGCGAGCGGCCATGGCACGGTGGTGACGTTGCAATCACCGATTCCCGTGGAAGGGGAAGTGCCATGACCAATCGAGAAGTTAAACTGAGCAGGGGCGAGTTGAAAGCGTTGCTGCTGTCGGATGAGGACGGCTTTCGCCAGGTATTGCAGACTGTCGTGCAGGAGGCTCTGGAAGCCGAGATGACGGAGGCGATCGGGGCCGAGAAAGGCGAGCGGACGGCGGAGCGGGTGAGTTACCGGTCCGGGTATTACGAGCGCAAGCTGGTGACGCGGGTTGGGGTGCTGGAACTTCGCGTTCCGCAGGATCGGACGGGCCGGTTCTCGACGGAGTTGTTTGAGCGCTATCAGCGTTCGGAGAAGGCCTTGGTGTCGGCGCTGGTCGAGATGTACGTACAAGGCGTTTCGAC
>NZ_JAMYNN010000003.1:0-468136 GCF_040319055.1 Mesorhizobium sp. M0960
CACGGTGGGCCCTTGGTTTCCGTAAACGGGGGGTGGGGGGTCTTTTTTGGACCGGACGGGTGGGTTGGGGCGGCCCCGTCTCCGTCGGGGGTGGCGGCCGGGGGGGGCTCCACCGCCGAACCAGAAGCCGGCGTTGCGGCCGATCCTGATATTGCCGATCAGCGTGGCGTCGGGCGCGATCCAGTTGCTGTCGGCGTCCTCGAAGGTGGGCGCTTTTCCGTCAATCGCGTAGATCGGCATCGCTGTCTCCAGATTGTCTCACACCGACAAGGTGCCAGACCCTAGAAGCGAAGCCGCCCACGACGCAATGGCGATCACCACCATGCCCAGCGCCAGCGCCCAGACGGTCGCCGTACAGCCGCAGGAGATCAGCCCCAGCACCGAGATGCGACGCTCGCGCCAGGCGTCCAGCGCCTCGTTGACGAACATCAGCGGCCCGGCGCAAGCCGTCGCGGCGAGCGAGCGCAGCATGTGCTTCGACGATACATAGGGCTGGACGAAGGCAAGCTTGCGGCCGGCGACCAGTTCCATCGCCGATCCGGCCAGGCCGCAAGCCGTCAGCCCAGCCATAAAACTGAATATGATTTGTTCGACCGGGCTCATCTTTACCCTCCGTTTACCATGAAATCGCACAGTCGCCTGCAAAGCTGCGTAGCAAGAGCCGTGCCGCGCCGAGTGTGCCGTTCAGGCACACCGATGGGACGGCAACGAGGATCGCGATGAAGCAGGCAGCCGCCACAGAGGGCCCGCAACTCAGCGTCGTCGATTCGACGCTGATGAAGCGGGTGTTTTATGCGTTCGCGACGCTGGCGCTGCTTTCGGTGGCGATCAGCCTTGGCGGCAAATGGTTCGGCCGCTCGATCGCCATGGCCGGGTACACCGACGACACCACGGTCCACAAGGTCGTCATCGGCAACAACATCATCGCCGTGCCGGCCAATGTCATTCGCTTTGCCCAGGCCCGGCGCGACGGCATCGCCTCGCGGCTCGACCTCTATTTGCGCTATCCCGAGCTGGACGGCTACAGCGAGGTTGCCCGCAACGACTTCAACCACACCGGACCCAGCAAGGACATCATTTTCCTGTCGTTCGAGCCGCAGATGATGTCGCGCGACATGAGCGGCCGCTTTGCGCCGATCTACAGCGCGCTGATCGCCAAGCCGGGTACGCCCGGCCCTGGCGGCACCACACTTTACGCTTTCAGCGAAAAATCAGGCTATCTCAACGAAGTGCTGGCGGTCGCAAACCGCCCCGGCAAGGATCCGTTCGTTGCCCGCTGCCTGAGCGGCCCGAGCGCGGACGAGTCGCTGGCGCCCTGCGAACGCGACATCCTGGTCGGCGACGATCTCAGCCTCACCTACCGCTTCCCCCGGGAATTCCTGGGCGACTGGCAGGCGCTCGAAGCAGCGATTTCTGGCGAGGCGGCACGTATGCTGAAGACCGGGCGGTAGGGCTTGATCCTTTGACCGACCCTGAAGGGCTGAGGGCTGGAGCCCCGGCCAATCGCGCTACCAATCTCCAGGGTTTGGGATTAGCTGCCCACCACGCCTTCGTCATCCTAGGGCGGAGCAGGAGCGAAGCGACGTCGCGGAGACCCTGGGATCCATGCCGTTACCTCAGTCGAAGAATGCAGCGGTTCAGAACTGCACTTGCGTCGGCACCGGCGCCAGCTACCCTTCAACCATGACCGGCTACGCCTACATGACTGCAAGCCAGAAGCGCGGCACGATCTACATCGGTGTCACCAACGACCTCGGCCGCCGCATGCCGGAGCACAAATCTGGCGAAGGCTCGCGCTTCACCAGCCGCTACGGCGTACAGCGTCTGGTCTGGTACGAGGAACATTTCGACATTCGCGACGCCATCCAGCGCGAGAAGTCGCTGAAGCGCTGGCCACGCCGGTGGAAGATCGAGCTGATCGAGAAGACCAATCCAGAGTGGTTCGAACTGTTTCGCGGGACTGGTTGGTAGAGGACGCCCAGCCGGTGCCAAGAAGCATTCGATTCTGGTCAGAGTGGAGCACTGCCGCGAGGTAACGGCGTGGATCCCAGGGTCTGCGCCGCGTCGCTTCGCTCCTTGCTCCGCCCTGGGATGACGAAGGGAGGGATGCTCCAGCCAGTCTCCGACGTCTGCGCTCCGCCATCAGGCGGTCCCGCCTGCAACAAGCAGGTCCGGCCAGCACCAAACTCGCGGCTCAGGCCAGATCGATGTCGAGGATCGCCATCGAGAAATTATAGTCGCCGTCGTCCTCGTCCTTGAAGACGATGCCGAGGAACTCGTCGCCGACATAGACCTCGGCCGAATCTTCCTTGCGCGGCCGCGCCTTCACTTCGAGTTTGGGGTTCTGGAAGGTGCGCTTGAAATAGGCGTCCAGCTTTCTGATTTCGTCCGGCTTCAACAGTCTTCTCCGATCGTCGCTTGCTCAAGTGCGTCGCGTCTGAAGAGATCGATGCGACGCGCTTTAAATCTTGCTTCATGCATGTCGCTATCCCAAAACCGCTGGGCACTTTTGGGCGACATGCATTGGTGAGCGCGCTTCTGGCACGTCGACAATGGCCATGTAAAGGCAAGCCGGCATAGGGGGCAGGAATTCAGCCCCTGCCCGAGCACTCAGATGTCGAAGCTGACGACGTGGTCCATCGTCTGCGACGGCAACAGCTGGTCCATCTGCCGCGAAGGCTGGTCACAGCCGGTCTCGCCGACGACGCGGGCCGGCACGCCGGCAACCGTCTTGTTGTGCGGCACCGGCGACAGCACCACCGAGCCGGCCGCGATCTTCGAGCAATGGCCGATCTCGATGTTGCCGAGGATCTTGGCGCCGGCGCCGATCAGCACGCCGTAGCGGATCTTGGGATGGCGGTCGCCACCGGCCTTGCCGGTGCCGCCCAGCGTGACGCCGTGCAGGATCGACACGTCGTCCTCGATCACCGCTGTCTGGCCGACGACGAGGCCGGTGGCGTGGTCGAGGAAGATGCCCTTGCCGATGCGGGCGGCCGGATTGATGTCGGTCTGGAACACCGAGGACGATCGGCTCTGCAAATACAGCGCGAAATCCTGGCGGCCCTGGTTCCACAGCCAATGCGCCAGCCGGTGCGTCTGGATGGCATGAAAACCCTTGAAGTAGAGCACCGGCATGATGAAGCGGTCGCAGGCCGGATCGCGGTCGTAATAGGCCTGGATGTCGACGCGCACCGTCGTCGACCAGTCCTTGTCGTCGGCCGCCATCGCCTTGAATGTCTGGCGGATGAGGTCGGAGCCGATGTCCTGGTGGGCGAGGCGCTCGGCCAGCCGGTGGATAACCGCTTCTTCCAGGTTTTCCTGATTGAGGATGGTCGAATAGAGGAACGCCGCCAGCAGCGGATCGCGGTTGACCGCTTCCATTGCTTCATCGCGGATCGAACGCCAGATCGGATCTACCGGCTGCACCCTGGTGGGACGGGAAATCGTAACGCTGTTCATCTGATGTCTCCGGCCATCCAATGTCTCAGGCCATCCAATGTCTCGGCTTGGCGGCTTGCCTATTCTCCGGCCGCACCTATAAGCCAGATCATAGCACGGGTGAACTCAATTTTCCTTAGTGCTTCGTCAAATGGATTTGGTTGGCGGAATTTCAAGCAGCCATGGAAAACGCAACCTTGATGGACGAGACGCTGAAGCGCGAGCTTTCCGCGCTGTATGACGCCGCGGATCGCCACTACCACGACCTTGGCCACATCGAGGCGATGCTGGCGCTAGCCAACGATTACAAGGCATTGCTGCATGATCCTGAAGCAGTCGAAGCGGCGATCTGGTTCCACGACGCGATCTACGACAGCCGCGCCAAGGACAATGAGCCGAGGAGTGCGGCACTTGCCGAGACAAAGCTCGCCGGCCGCGCCGATGCACAACGCATCAGTCGCATCGCAGCGATGATCACTGCCACCGCCAGCCACGAATTGCCGCCCCTTGGCGACCAGCATTCCGTTCGTGACGCGGCGCTGTTCCTCGACATGGACCTGGCGATCCTGGGTGCCGCGCCTGACGTGTTCGACGCTTACGAACAGGCGGTTCGCCGCGAATATCAGTGGGTCGATGAGCCGATGTGGCGGGCCGGCCGTGCCGCTGTCCTAAAGGGCTTCCTCGCGCGTCCGCATATCTTCCATAGCGAGGAATTCCGCCGGCGCTTCGAAACCCAGGCCCGGCAAAACATGGCGCGCTCGCTCAGGGCGCTTGGCGATAACCTCAGCCCAGACAAATCCTAATCCGGAAACGTCTCCATGCGCTGCGCATAGGCCTTGAAACCGGCTCGCCCGTAGACAGATCGCGCGCCCGGATGATCGTGAGTGTCGGTGTGCAGCCAGACCCTTTCAGGTTCATGCGACCAGACGGCGCGCAGCGCCCGGTCGAGCAGGTATGGCCCAAGCTTGCGGCCCTGAAGAGCCGGAACGACCCCGAAATGGGCCAATTCGACAACCGGCTCGCCGACGCCCGTGAATTCGCATAGGCCGGCTGCTTCGCCGTCGACGCGCAGGACATGGATATGCGTCGACGGGCTGGCGAGAAGGCGCTCAAGGTCGCCCAAGGGCATGCGCAGCCGCTGATCCCATTGCACAGGTTCGCCAACGGCGCGGTAGAGGCTGATGTAATCAGCGACGCCAAGCGTTTCGCGCATCACCGCCGCGCCCGGTGCGGGTGCGGCAAAGCCGCCGCCGGACGGCGGCTCGGTCATCTCCAGATAGGTGACGACAAGATCGACCATGGCAACTCGCGCAGATTTGAAGCTGAGGGGTCGCGTCGGTCGCTTGCCTGCCGGAGGCTTGTCGAGATCAGGTGAATGCGCCAAAAGTCGATGCCATTGCCCACAGCATGAACCCCCCGGCCGCAAGCGACGCGCCATTGACCACGATGCCAGCCAGGCCGAGCACACGATTGTCGTCTGGGCGCCCCACGGCCATCAAGCCGAAGACCACGCCGATAAGATGTGCCAAAGGGCCGGCCATAAAAAATACCGCAGCGAAGAAGCCCGTCGCACTGTTCTGGAGCAGTGGGGAGGCGTCGCTCGGCATTGCTATCAACGCGGTGATCGCAATCGTCCCTGTCGCCAATGCGGCCACCGCTAGAACAACGGACCATTCGCCGAACCTGCTTTTCGCAACGACGCCCGGCAAAGCGGCGTCGCTTCTTCCCCATTGTGCCATCGTACCCCCCTGCCCTCGTTCAGCGCGTGGCGGGTTTGAACCGATCCACAAGTCGCGCTTATTTACTGCTGTATCGTTGCAAAACCGCTAAGAACCCAGCTTCAGGCCCTATGGCCGCTTTGGGAGCCGTCCATCAAAGCGGATGCTCCCCATAAAACTCCAGCACACGCTGCTTGAAGGATTTGTCGCCGACCGCCAGCATGTGGTCGCGGCCTTCGATATGAAATGCCCTGGCGTTCGGCATCAAGGCAGCGAGTTCATCCGGCGAGCCGCCGATGTCGTCCTTGGTTCCCACCGCAATCAAGGTCGGCTGGGCAATGCGGGCAATGTCGGCCTCGCTCAGCAATTCGCGCGACGTGGCGATGCAGGCGGCGAGCGCCCGGCGATCGCTGCGGGTCTGGTCGGCGAAGGCGCGGAACGAGCGGCCGCGCGGGTCGCTGGTGCCTGCGGGATCCTCGGCCAAGAGGGCGTCGGCTATCGGATCCCAGTCGCCGACGCCGTCGACCATGCCGATGCCGAGACCGCCGAAGACCAGCGTCGCCACCTTGTCCGGCTCGGAGAGCGCCAGGAAGGCCGATATGCGCGCGCCCATCGAATAACCCATGACATGGGCGCGTTCGATGCCGAGATGGTTCAAAAGCGCTGCCGCGTCGGACGCCATTTTTGCCGGCGTGTAGTCTGCTTCGTCATAGCTTTTCGACGACGAGCCATGGCCGCGATTGTCGAAGGCGATCGCACGGTAGCCGGCATCGTTCAGCGTCTTGAACCAGCCGGGCGACACCCAGTTGACGTAGTGGCTCGACGCAAAGCCGTGGATCATCAGCACCGGATCGCCCTGCCCCGATGCTGGCTGGCGGTCAAGGAAAGCAAGCTCGAAACCGTCATGGGAGAAGAACTGCATCGGCCGAAGATCCTGCCCGTTCAGTCGGAATCGACATTCGGCGCATCGCCCTTGTCGGGCGGCGGCATGGCTGGCCCCGCCGCCGTGCCGATGGCCGGATGGCGCAGCAGGTCGCCGTCCTTGATGCCCTTTTTGGCGGCGGTTCCTGCCTTGAGCTCGAGCACGAAGCGCACCGGTTCGTCCGGCGAGATGATCGCCTCCGACTGCGGCTCGCCTTGCTTGATCGCCCGGATCCGGCCGTCCTGGCCGACGAAGATCAGGTCGAGCCGCAGCGGCGTGTTCTTCATCCAGAAACTCACATCCTGCGGCGCACCGAAGACGAACAGCATGCCGTGATTGTCGGCCATGTGGCGGCGGAACATCAGGCCGGCCTCGCGCTCGGCGGGCGTGTCGGCGATTTCGACGGAAAAAGAACGCTCGCCGGCCTTCGTCACCGCGACCAGCGGCGCCGGGTCGACCGGAAGGATCATCGCCTTGCCGTCGGCCGAACTCGGTTGCTGAAAATAGAAGAAGGCGCTTGTGGCGACGATGAGGAAAATCCCGGCGCAGAGCGCGCCCGCCGTCAGCCGGTTCCTGTGAGCCATATGAAATCCTCGGCCGGAACTAATGCGAGACCGGCAAGGTACCCATATCGGGGTGAATTTCGGCAGCCATAAGGCCTTTGTCGCCGCGTCCGAAGCGGACCAGCACCACTTGGCCCGGACGGAGTTCGGTGATGCCGTAGCGGCGCAGCGTCTCCATGTGGACGAAAATGTCCTCGGTGCCCTCGCCCCGGGTCAGAAAGCCGAACCCCTTGGTGCGGTTGAACCATTTCACCAGCGCCCGTTCGAGGCCGCTTTCCGGCGTCACCGCGACATGGGTGCGCTGCTCCTGCAGCTCTGCCGGATGCACCGCCGTGGTGACATCCATCGAGAGCACGCGGAAAGCCTGCAGCCCGCGCTCGCCCTGCTTGACCAGGCAGACAACGCGGGCGCCTTCCAGGGCGGTCTGAAAACCGTCCTTTCGAAGGCATGTCACATGGAGGAGGATGTCGCCCGAAGAACCATCATCGGGAAGGATGAAACCGTAGCCCTTGGCCACGTCGAACCATTTGATGGCGCCGGCGATTTCGACGAGATCGGCCGTATCGGCGCTCTCATCCCGCTTCAACGCATCGCTACCGGCCCCGTCCCGCCCCATGAAAGAGGCCTTTTCCCCCATAAGAACGCCCCCTTTTTTCAAGAAACACCGCAACTGATTCTTGACGCCAGATTAACACCGCGGCTTCCGGTGTGTGCAAGACCTGACGTGCCTTTTTTCACGGTTCCATACAGGAATAGCGGATTTGTCGTTTGCCGGCGCCGGCAAGCGTGGCCAATTGCCCTTTGGCCGGGCCGCCCCTATGTTGCGCCGCAACGCAACATACGGAGGAAATCCATGCGCTATCTGCATACCATGGTCCGCGTCGCCGACATCGATGCTTCGCTCGATTTCTACTGCAACAAGCTTGGCCTGAAGGAAGTGCGCCGCCACGAAAGCGAGCAGGGCCGCTACACGCTGATCTTCCTCGCCGCGCCCCAAGACGAGCAAAGCGGCATCAGCGAGAAAGCGCCGCTGGTCGAGCTGACCTACAATTGGGATCCGGAAGACTACAAGGGCGGCCGCAATTTCGGCCATCTCGCCTATGAGGTCGACGACATCTACGCCACCTGCCAGCGGCTGATGGACAATGGCGTCACCATCAACCGGCCGCCGCGCGACGGCAACATGGCGTTCGTCAAATCGCCGGACGGCATCTCGATCGAGCTGTTGCAGAAAGGCCCGGCAAAGCCGAAGGCCGAGCCCTGGGCGTCGATGCCGAACACCGGAAGCTGGTAACCGATCACGCCATCTTGAGCGGACGTCGCCTGGCCCTGGTTCGGTTTCGCGTCCGCATTCCCAAGGAGAATTCATTCATGCCGACCAGCCATGTCGACGTCGCCACCGAACATGCCAGCCGCTATCTGCAGCAGCTGTGCAAACATTGGGCGCACAAATTCCCGGTCGAATTCGACCCGAACCACGGCAGCATCGATCTGACGCTCGGCCGCACTATTCTCGATGCCGACCCGACGGCGCTGCATATTGCGGTGACGACCGACGAGGCCGCCTCGCTCGAGCGCCTGGAAACGGTCGTCGCCGACCACATCAAGCGCTTCGCCTTCCGCGAAGAGCTGGCATTCGACTGGAAACGCGCTCCGGCCGCGTAGACGACCTATCAACCGCCGGCCTTGGCCATCTCCAGCAGCATCAGCACGGTGCGCCAATTGCGCGCCGTGCCGGGCACCTTCAGAACGCGCGGGATGAGATTGGCAAAGACCGATTTGCCGAGCCCGTCGGGCGCATGCAGGTAAAGCACGTCGCCCTTGATCTCGAAGCGTTCGGGCCCAGTGCATTTTTCCGCCAGCCGGGCGAACTCGTCGGCGGTCGGCTGGCGCTCCAGCGCATAGGCGTGCAGCTTGGTCGGCTCGCCCGCGACTTCCGGATAGGGATTTTCCGCCGCCAGCCGCTCGAGCCAGCCGAGATCGCGCACCATGATGCGCGAGTGGAATCTCCATTTCTTTTCGAATTCCGCTTCCAACCGCCTGGTCAGCATCGCCGCATCGCCATCTGGCGACCGGAAGACGGCGTTGCCGCTCTGCACATAGGTGGCGATATCTGAGAAACCGAGTTCCTCGAAGAATGACCTGAGTTCTGCCATTTTGACGATGCGATTGCCGCCGACGTTGATGCCGGAAAACAGCGCGACAAAAACCTTTCCCTGAGCGCTCGGAAGATCGTTGCTGCTCATATGATGAACCCGGCGAGCGTCTCGTTGTCGGTAATGTCCTGATAGTGGACGCTCTCGGCGTCGAAATTCGCCTTTAGCAGGTCGAAATTGCGGCGGTCCTTGGTTTCGATGCCGATCAGAACCGAACCGAAATTGCGCGCCGATTTCTTCAGATATTCGAAGCGGGCGATGTCGTCGTCGGGGCCAAGCAATTCGAGGAAATCGCGCAACGCGCCGGGCCGCTGCGGAAAACGGATGATGAAGTATTTCTTCAAGCCCTCGAAGCGCAGCGCCCGTTCCTTCACATCCGGCAGCCGCTCGAAATCGAAATTGCCGCCGGACACCACGGCAACGATGGTCTTGCCCCTGATTTCCTTTTTGGGAAAATCTTTCAGCGCGTCGATCGCCAGCGCGCCGGCCGGCTCCAGCACGACGCCTTCGACATTGAGCATTTCGATCATGGTCGCGCAGAGCCGATTTTCCGGAATCAGCCGCACTGCGTCGGCGGCAAACTCCCTGAGGTGGCGCAGCGGCTCGCGGCCGATCTCGGCCACCGCCGCGCCGTCGACGAAATTGTCGACCTTGGCGAGCTTTACCCGCTTTCCGGCGGCGAGGCTCTCGCTCAGGCTCGGGGCGCCTGCCGGCTCGCAAAAGACGAAGCGTGTTTCACGCTGCTGGTCGGCGAAATAATGGGTGACGCCGGCGGCCAGGCCACCGCCGCCGACCGGCAGCATGACGATATCAGCCATGCGTGCGCCGGGCATCTGGCCTGATATCTCATAGGCGACGGTCGCTTGCCCTTCGATGATGTCCTTGTGGTCGAAAGGCGGCACCATGTGTGCGCCGGCAGTTTCGGTGAATTCGAGTGCGGCGCGATAGCAGTCGTCGAAGAAATCGCCGACCAGCCTGATCTCGACGAATTCGCCGCCGAACAGCCGCGTCTTGTCGATCTTCTGCTGCGGCGTCGTCACCGGCATGAAGACGACGCCCTTTTTGCCGAAATGACGGCAGACGAAGGCAAAGCCCTGCGCATGATTGCCGGCCGAAGCGCAGACAAACAGCTCGGCATTGTTGCCGGCGGCGAGCGACTTGCGGAAGAAGTTGAAGGCGCCGCGGATCTTGTAGGAGCGCACCGGCGTCAGGTCCTCGCGCTTCAGCAGCACCCGCGCGCCGGTCTTCTTCGACAGGTAGTCGTTTTCCTGCAGCGGCGTTTCCGGAAAGATCTCGCGGATCGCGGCAGCGGCGGCAGCGACGCGAGAGGAGAAACTGGTCATGGCAAGAGCACCCCACAGGCTAGCCGAATTCGGTCCCGCTATTGCATATCCGGCCTCGCGAAGCCATTGTCCGGCCACCCGAAAGGGTGTTCCCAAAACCTCGTTGGCCGTTAGGAGCGTCTGTTCATGCCTGTCGCATCGGTGGCCCGGAAAACCGTGTCGCTGCCGGAGTTCGGCGAGCCGACGGTGATGCCGCTGGTTACGCGCGCCACCTATGAGGCCCGCATCGCGGCACTGGTCGCGCGCGGCGGGTTCGATGCATTGGTCGTCTATGGCGACCGCGAACATGCGGCCAATGTCGCCTATCTCTGCGGCTACGATCCGCGCTTCGAGGAGACGCTGCTGGTCATCGTTCCCGGCAAGTCGCCGAAACTGCTGGTCGGCAATGAGGGCTGGGGCTATGCCGAAATCTGCGACGGGCCGTACGAGCGCGTGCTCTACCAGACGTTTTCGCTGCCGGCGCAGCCGCGCGACCGCTCGCAAGCGCTGGCCGACATCCTCGTCGATTGCGGCCTGAAGGCCGGCCAGCGCATCGGCGCCATCGGCTGGAAGCCGTTCGGCCCCGGCGATGCCGGTTTTGGCGAAACGACGCTCGACCTGCCGTCCTTCATCGCCGACACCTTGCGCAGCCTTGCCGGCGACAAGAATGCCGTAACGGGGGGCGTGATCGTCAACGCGGCGAACCTTTTGATGAACCCTGCCGACGGCCTGCGCGCCATCAACGAGGCCGACCAGCTGGCCGCATTCGAATTCGCCGCGACCTATTCCTCGCAAGGCCTGCGCAATGTCCTGCAAGGCATCGAACCCGGCATGACCGAATTGCAGGCGGCGCGGCTGATGGGCATCAACGGCCTGCCGCAATGCTGTCATCCGATGCTGTCGGCCGGCAGGCGTGCGGCCTATGGCCTGCCGAGCCCGCGTCTTGACGTCATCGAGCGCGGCGACCCCATCACCATGGCCTACGGCATCCAGGGCTCGCTCAACGCCCGCGCCGGTTTTCTGGTCGAGGACGCGGCCGAGCTTCCAAGGGGCATCCAGGACTATGTCGAGAAGCTGGTCGCGCCCTATTTCTGTGCCGTCGTCGACTGGTACGAGACGGTCGGCATCGGCGTTCCCGGCGGCGCGTTGTGGCAAGCGGTGCACGACCGCATCGGCGCTCCGTTCTTTGGCGTGTCCCTCAATCCCGGCCATCTCATCCATATCGACGAATGGATGCATTCGCCGGTATTTTCCGGCTCCGACATCAGATTGAAGTCGGGCATGGCCTTGCAGGTCGACATCATCCCGGCGACCGGCACCGATTATTTCACCACCAACATCGAGGACGGCATCGCGCTGGCTGACGAGGCGCTGCGCGAAGAGATCGCCGCGCGCTATCCCGAAGCCTGGCACCGCATCGAGGCGCGCCGCGCCTTCATGACCGACGTGCTCGGCATAAGGCTGAAGCCGGAAGTGCTGCCCTTTTCCAACATTCCGGCCTTCCTGCCGCCGTTCTGGCTTTCGCGCAACAGTGCGATGGCAGTCGAGCGGCGCTGAGCGCATTTCGGCGCCTGCGACTTACTTCCGCCGCACTTCGGCTGTCCGGGAGATGCGGCGGAGGTGGATGGGCCTTTGGTTAGGCCGGAGTGGAATTGCTTAAGTGCCCTTGAAGACGATTTGCATCATTGTCCTTGCCGCGCTGCTCGCCGGCTGCGGCGGCCGCCAAACCGAGGAACTGCTCGGCAGCGCCATGATGGCGGTGCCGGTGACGGAAATCGCCGGCAACCACTCGATCTTCATCGCCACCACGCGCAAGCGCTCCGACGATCCCAACAAGGTCTTCGACGGCGAGCGCTCGGCGACGCTGAACTATGCCCGCGTCAACGTCACCGTCCCCGGCATCCACAAGACAGGCCAGATCGAGCGGCGCTCGCGCGGCAAGTCGGACGATCCGGCCAAATACTTCATGGCTTCCGAGGTCGTCGGCTACGACACCCAGCCGAAATTCTCCAGTGCGCTCAGCGCCGACATCGCGGCGCGCGGCGGCCGCGTCATGGTCTTCGTCCACGGCTACAACACCGGCTTCGACGCCGCGGTCTATCGCGTCACCCAGATCACCCATGATTCCGGCTATCCCGGCACGCCGGTGCTGTTTTCCTGGGCGTCGGGCGCCAAGACCACCGACTATGTCTACGACAAGGAAAGCGCCAGCGTTGCCCGCGACCAGCTGGAAGTGACGCTGAGAATGCTGGCGCAGACCGGCGCGCGGCGCATCGACATCGTCGCCCATTCGCTGGGGACCTGGGTCACCATGGAGGCGCTGCGCCAGCTCGCCATCACCGGCGACCGCGATCTCGGCGGCAAGCTCGGCGACGTCGTGCTGGCCTCGCCCGACATCGACGTCGACGTGTTCAAGAGCCAAATGCGCCGCTACGGCAAGCCGGACAAGCCGTTCATCCTGCTGCTCTCCGACGATGACCGGGCGCTCAGGCTGTCCGGCCTGATCGCCGGCGCACGGCCCCGGGTCGGCGACTACAAGGACGCCGCCGACCTCGCCAGCTATGGCGTGTCGGTCGTCGATCTCTCCAGCGTCAAGGGCGTCGACCGCTTCAATCACACCAAATTCGCCGACAACCCGGAATTGGTGCAGTTGATCGGCCAGAAGCTGCGCGAGGATGACGGGTTTGCCAGCGACCGCGAGGTGACCGACCGCATCGCCTCGGTCGGACAATAGCTGCATTGCGCGGCAGTGATTGTTGACCATGCCGCACCATCGGAACAGTTTGAACTGGACCGTGCCGGCCTCTGCCTCTATCGAATAGGCCAAGACGTCTCCGGCTCGACGTCGCCTTTGCGGGAGCCCGCGTGACCGTGCCTTCGAAGATCTTTCTCGTCGTTGCGTTCGCGCTCGCGCTGGCAGGCTGCGCCGGCCAGAACACGCACGATCTGCTCAACAAGACGACGATCACGGTGCCTGCTGCCGATATCGCGGCGACGCATAAGATCTTCGTCGCCACAACCCGGCAAAAGGCGACGAAAGAGCCCCGGCAGGTGTTCGACGGAGACCGCTCGCCGACCACCAGCTTTGCCAGCGTCGAGGTGACCGTTCCCAAGGTCCACCAGGTCGGCGCCATCGAACGGGTCAAGGGCTCGGCCAACAGCAATCCGGCGAAGGATTTCACGGCGACCGGCGTCACCTTCTACGAAGGCGCGCCGCAATTCGCCAAGGCGGTCGGCGCCGACATCGCCATGCGCGGCGACCGCGCGCTGGTTTTCGTGCACGGCTTCAACAACGGCTTCGACGACGGCATCTACCGGCTGACGCAGATCGCGCACGACACCAAATACCCGGGCACCCCGGTGCTGTTTTCGTGGGCGTCGAGCGGCAAGACGACCGGCTACATCTACGACAAGGAAAGCGCCAATGCGGCGCGCGACGATCTCGAAGCGACGCTGCGCATGCTTGCCAAGAGCCGCGCCAAGAGCATCGACATCATTGCCCATTCGATGGGAACCTGGGTGACCATGGAAGCGTTGCGCCAGCTTGCCATCACCGGCGACCGCGACCTCGGCGGCAAGCTCGGCTACGTCATCCTGGCTTCACCCGACATCGACGTCGACGTGTTCAAGAAGCAGATGATCCGCTACGGCAAGCCAGACAAGCCGTTCGCCGTGCTGCTTTCGGGCGACGACCGGGCGCTCAGGCTGTCGACCCTGATCTCCGGCGACAAGCCGCGCGTCGGCGACTATGGCGATGCAGCCGACCTCGCCAGCTATGGCGTCTCGGTGGTCGACCTGACCAAGACTAAGGGCGGCGACCGGCTGAACCACGCCAAATTCGCCGACAACCCGTTCCTGGTGCAGTTGCTCGGCGACCGCCTGCGCGCCCCGGCCGGCCTCGCCTCCGAAGAGACCGCGCCGGCCCAGCTCGACAATCTCGGACAGGGCCTCGGCAAGGCCGTCGGATCGGTCGCCGAGATCGTCATCACCACGCCGTTCAAGGTGCTGAACATCGCCACCGGCGGGTGAAGCGGCGCGCGGGCGGCATTCAGACGAATAGATCAACCTTCTGGAACGTCGTCACGTCGATCAGGCCGACGTCGGAAATCCTGAGCTCGGGGATGACGACCAGCGCCAGCAGCGAGTGCTGCATGTAGGCGTTGTTGAGTGAGCAGCCCATCTGGCGCATGGCGTCGCTGAGTTTGTCCGCCTTGGCGGCGACGATTTCCGCCCGCTCGTTCGACATCAGCCCGGCGATCGGCATTTCGACCAGCGCCAGCTCCTTGCCGTTGGAAAACAGCACGACGCCGCCGCCGACCTCGCCCAGCCGGTTCACGGCCAGAGCCATGTCCTGCTTGTTGGTGCCGACGACGATGATGTGGTGGGCATCGTGCGCCACGCTGGAGGCCATGGCGCAGTCGCCGATATAGCCGAAGCCGGAGACGAAGGCGTTGGTGACGCCGCCCGTGCCCTTGTGGCGCTCGACCAGCGCGATCTGGCAGACATCGTTGCGGCGGTCCATGGCGACCAGCCCGTCCTCCACCGCAAGATCGGCCTCCAGCGCCCGCGTCGGCGCCTGGTTCTCGATGACGCCGATGACGCGCACCCGCACCTCGTTGGCGCCCTTGGGTGCCGCGATGTCGAAATCGCCGGCTTTGAGCTTCTTGCCGAGCTTGACGGTGTTCTTCGCCGTCCGCGGATAATTATAGGCCGGAATGTCGACTTCGAGCTTGCCGCCCTTGGCCAGCCTGACGCCGCGGCCATAGACTTCGTCGATGGTCATTTCGGCCAGGTCGGAGACGATCAGCAGATCGGCGAGCCGTCCAGGTGCGATCGAGCCGATCTCGCGTTCCAGCCGGAAATGCTGGGCGGTGTTGAGCGTCGCCATCTGGATCGCCGTCACCGGCTTCAGCCCTTGGCTGATGGCGTGGCGCACGACCCGGTCCATATGGCCTTCATGCACGAGGGTACCGGAATGGCTGTCGTCGGTGCACAGGATGAAGTTGCGCGGGTCGAGCCCGCTCTCCGTCACCGCCTTGATCTGCGAGGCGACGTCATACCAGGCCGAGCCCAGCCGCAGCATTGCCTTCATGCCCTGGCGGACGCGGGCGATGGCATCCTCGGCGCGCGTGCCTTCGTGATCGTCCTCGGGGCCGCCGGCGACATAGCCGTGGAACGGCAGGCCGAGATCGCGCGAGGCATAGTGCCCGCCGACGGTCTTGCCGGCCCTCACCGTCGCGGCGATCTCGCCCGACATCACCGGATCATTGGCGGCGACGCCGGGGAAATTCATCACCTCGCCGAGCCCGATAATGTTTTCCCAGGTCATCGCCTCGGCAACGTCGGCGACGGTCAGCTCGGCGCCGGCATGCTCCAGCCCCGGCGCCGACGGCACGCAGGACGGCATCTGCACATGCACGTTGACCGGCATGGCGACCGCCTCGTCATGCATCAGCCGCACGCCCGGCAGGCCGAGCACATTGGCGATCTCGTGCGGATCGATGAACATCGAGGTGGTGCCATGCGGGATCACCGCGCGGCAGAATTCCGTCACCGTCACCATGCCGCTCTCGACATGCATATGCGCGTCGCAAAGCCCCGGCACCAGATAGCGGCCGCCGGCATCGACCACCTTGGTGCCCTGGCCGATGGCATGGCCGGCATTCGGCCCGCAATAGGCGAAGCGGCCGCCGGCAATGGCGATGTCGGTGCCGGCGATGATCTCGCCCGAATGGACGTTGACCCAGCGCCCGTTGCGGATGACGAGATCGGCGGGTTTGCGGCCCATGGCGACATCGACCAGATGCGTCGCCATCTCGGCCCAGGGTTTTGGTTTCGTCGCACTGGCGGTCTTCGGCATCAACAGGCTCCTCTTTGCCCGACTGTGCCAAGCCGCGAGGATTTTGACCAGCGAGGAAGTAAGCGCCGACGGCGAAGTTGCAGATCTCCCCCCTTGAGGGGGAGATGTCGCCGAAGGCGACAGAGGGGGTCGGGACATCCTGACGCGAACCTTTACCGCGAACAAAACAGGCTGGCGCTCGACGCGCGACGACCCCCCCTGGCCTGCCCTCTTGCCACAACTTGCCATCTCCCCCTCAAGGAGGGAGATCGATGCGCCATGGCTTTCGCCAATCGCCAAGGGCATTTTGTGCCGGCCGCAGCAACTTTGTTCTTGCTTTGTGCCGGCAGCTATGCTACTAATTTGGGTATGGTGCCAATTGGCTCCAACGACCCGTCCTCCCGAGGCGGGTTTTTTTTGTTATTGCGCCATTCATGGCAAATGGCCCAGGCGGAATACGATTCCGTTGCGGCCAATCAGCCTTCGTCTCGTTAGAGGATCCTTCTGAATCGACGCTCGCGGAGTTTGACGCACTCCATCGTTCGAGCCTTCGGCCGGTTCAATCAATTCGATCGCGAACTGTCACTTCTTGCTCGGATCGTCTGCCGGGTTGACGTAGGTGATCTTGAATGGCCCCTCGCCATGAACCTGGATGATCGTTTCGCTTGTCGTCCAGGCGAAGTGATTCATTCCGGCCGGCGCGACGCCGAAGCCGCCAGCAGTCAGTTCGACGCCTTTCGCCTCGTCGAACTTATCGCCCATTCCAACATGGAAGTTGCCGGAAAGCACCGTTACGTATTCCGTGGTGGGATGATTATGTGCGGCAATTTTGTAGCCGGCGGGTGTCTTCAACCGCAGCACAAAGGCGCCGTCCTTTGAGGGATCTCCCGCGACAACAGCCATTTCCGCCCCAGCGGGAATGGCAGCAGGAGCAGGACCCCATTTGATGTCTTTGGCGTTCATCGGCATCTCATCGGCAAACAGAGGCGCCGTCCCAACAAGCAGCAGTGCCAGGGCAGAGGCAAGCTTGAGCATGACAATCTCCCAGTGTTTGTAGAGGATGGCGTCGAGTATCGGAGCGCCGATCCACTTGCCACTTCGAGCCTTACCAGGGCAGAGCGCCCGAACGCATCCTGCGAACGGGGGACGCGCATTCGCGGTAGCCGCGGAAGCTGCCGCTAAAAACATTTCCAGGTGAAACGATTTTGTTTGTATCACTGTAGGTGATCGGCCTCGCTAGCTTCCAGTGCCAGATTTGTCGACGGCAGAAGACGGCTTGACGGCCTTTGGCTGGCGGCTGAAAAGGGCTGGCCTGCGGACGTGGCGGAATTGGTAGACGCAAGGGACTTAAAATCCCTCGATCTCTGATCGTACGGGTTCGATTCCCGTCGTCCGCACCAGATTTGGTCTCGTTTGATAGTCTCCGTAACTGGAGACCGGGCGCTCGACCCAGTTCTGGGCCCCTCACACCCCAATCGGGTTCAGCTTCAAATGCTGGATCAGCATAATGGTCTTGGCGTCGATGATCCGACCGTCGTGGATGCCGGCCAGCGCCTCGTCGAGCGGCATTTCGAGAACCTCGATGTCCTCGCCTTCGTCATGGGCGCCACCGCCGTCGGAAATGCGGTCGGCGGGCGAGTAGCGAGCGACGAAGAACCAGAGCCGCTCGGTGACGCTGCCGGGGCTCATATAGGGCGAAAACAGCCGCTGCACGTCCTTCAGCCGATAGCCGAGTTCCTCCTCGGCCTCCTTGCGGATACAGGTTTCGGGATCGTCTTCGTCGAGCAGGCCGGCGCAGGCCTCGATCAGCGGCTCCTTGTGGCCGGTGACGTAGGCGGGGTAGCGGAACTGCCGCACCAGAAGCACAGTCGAGCGCTCGGGATCGAAAGGCAGGATCACCGCGCCGTCGCCGCGATCGTAGGTCTGGCGGGTATGCGTTTCCCATTTGCCGTCGCGCCGGCGGTAGTCGAAGACGGTCTTTTTCAAAACCGCCCATTCGTCGGACAGGACTTCCTCCGAGCGGATGCGAATGCGATCTTCCATGGTGGACTCCCTGCTGCCGCGGCAAGGCGTAGCCGCGAACGGCGGTTCTTGCAATCCGGCTACCAATTGGTCCAGTGCGCCGGTTCACCCTCTCGTGTCTGGCGCATCTGCAAGTGCCTGCCTAAATAGCGGCAACCCTTTCCGGAGTTTTTATGACCTCATCTCTTTTCCAGCCGATCACCCTCGACGGCCTCACCTTCCCCAACCGCATCGCGGTCGCGCCGATGTGCCAGTATTCGGCCGAGGACGGCTCGGCCAGCGATTGGCACCTCTATCACTGGATGAACCTGGCGATGTCGGGTGCCGGCATGGTCACCGTCGAGATGACCGAGGTCGAACGGCGCGGCCGCATCTCGCATGGCTGCCTCGGCCTTTACTCCGAGGACAATGAGGCGGCGGCGCGGCGCACGCTGAATGCAGCCAAGCGCGTCGCCGCGCCGGGCACGAAATTCGGCACTCAGCTTGCCCATGCCGGCCGCAAGGCCTCCAACCGGAAACCCTGGGAGGGCGGCGGACCGCTGAATGCCGATCAGGATCCGTGGCCGATCGTGTCGGCCTCGGCAATCGCCTACGACACCGGCTGGCAGGTGCCGCGGGCGCTGGAGGATGACGAGATCCTGCAAATCATCGAACGCTTCGCCGAAGCGGCACGGCGGGCCGAGCGGGCCGGCTTCGACTTCATCGAGCTGCATGCCGCGCATGGCTATCTGATCTTCCAGTTCCTGTCGCCGCTTTCCAACCGGCGCACCGACCGCTGGGGCGGCTCGCTGGAAAACCGCATGCGTTTCGCCGTCGAGATCGCCAAGGCGGTGAAGAAGGCGGTGCCCAGGCTGATGCTGGGCGCGCGGCTGTCGATCAAGGAATGGGTCGATGGCGGCTTCGACGTCGAGGATGCGATCGAAGCGGCAAAAGCGCTGAAGGAAGTCGGCGTCGCCTATCTCTGCTGCTCGAGCGGCGGCAATTCGCCGTTGCAGAAGCTGCCGTCCGGACCCGGCTACCAGGTGCATCTGGCGGAAGCGGTGCGCAAGGGCGCCGGCATCGCGACGCGGGCCGTGGGCCTGATCGACGATCCGAAACAGGCCGAGGCGATCGTCGCCGATGGGCGCGCCGACATGGTGGCGCTGGCGCGCGCCTTCCTTGCCGATCCGCGCTGGGGCTGGCGCGCCGCGGCCACCTTCGGCGAAAAAATCCACCCGGCGCCGCAGCTTGCCCGCTCGGTGACGACGATGCAGCATTGGATGAAGGCGGCGAACTGACGGGGCGGGTTCTCACCTCGCTGGACAGGGAACCATAGCTTCGCTTTGATCCTCTGCCGGTGTAGAGTGGCGAGGGCCGCGGCTGGGCGCGGCAGGTTGGGGGAGCAGAGACATGTCGTTCAGGGGGATTTCCATTGCGGCTGCTGCCGCGGTTTTGGCCGGGCTGTCGTTTGCCACATCGACGCCGGCCGGGGCGCAATATTGCGAAGGCACGGTGCACGGTCTTTCCAGGCACTACAATCTGGCAACGGGAAGCGGCTTTCTCGCCGTTCGGGCCCGGCCGAACTCGTCGTCGCGCATGATCGGGCAATTGTTCAACGGCGACCAAACCGAGATCTTTGACCGTCGCGGAAACTGGTACCAGGTCGATTTCGGCGGCCGCGCCGGCTGGGCGAATGCGCGCTGGCTGCGCAACGACTGCGGCTATTGAGGTATTTTCGCCTGAGCTAAAATAGCTGTTGCAACCAAATCGGCCGCTCCGCGTTGGCGGCGATGATGGACAGCAAGCCATTTGAAAAGCCGGTCGTGGTCGAACTCGGCCATGTCGGCAAATATCGGCATATCCGCAGCGCCCAGGAGGCGGCGGAGTGCCTGATGACGGTCTGGCCACTCAATCGCGGGCCGCGTCATCGTGATGCCCTCGACACTTGCCTAAAAGTGCTGGAAGGTTATCGTTCGACGGCCGATGCACGCCGGGCACTGATCGAAGCCGCCAGGGAATCGGAGGTGCTGGTTACGGACGACAAGCCGCCAGACGACAGACTGGCCGATGACAGGCTGCATTGAGGCAACGGGCTTTCAACCGGAGGGTTTCATGGCGAAACTGACCTATAAGATCGTCGAGCATGATGGAGGCTGGGCCTACAAGGTCGGCTCGACATTCTCCGAAACGTTCCCCACCCATCAGGACGCGTTGCGCGCCGCCGAGATCGCTTCCGCCGAACAGCAGGTCGCCGGCAACACCGACGGCATCCAGTACGAGGACGCCGACGGCAAATGGCACGACGAGCTCGCCGACGGCCGCGACCGGCCGCAGACCGAGGTTTCGGATTAGGGTGTGTCGATATCCAGGTGATGCCGGCGTGCTTTACAGGTCGGTTTGGTAGCGCTACCGTCTCACATCGCGCGTGACCGGGGAGGAGCCTGGGCGCTGTCGCGGCCCAGGCAAGAAAGCGGTTTCCTTCGAAGTCGTTGCAGGAATCAGTCGGGAGGAGATCGATGGCGTCTGTCGCAATCGGCGATGTCTACAAGTCATTTGGGACCGTCGAGGTCCTGCACGGGGTCAGCGTCGATATAGACGACGGCGAGTTCGTCACGTTGGTCGGGCCTTCGGGTTGCGGAAAGTCGACCCTGCTCAGGATGATCGCCGGCCTGGAAAAGATCTCGCGCGGCCAGATCGCGATCGGCAAACGTATCGTCAACAACGTTGCGCCAAAAGAGCGCGACGTCGCCATGGTTTTCCAGAACTATGCGCTCTACCCGCATATGACGGTCGCCGAGAACATGGCGTTCTCGCTGATGCTCAAGGGCGTTCCCAAGACGGAGAGCGATGCCGGCGTGCGGCGCGCGGCCGAAATCCTGGGACTGCTGCCGCTGCTCGACCGCTATCCGCGCCAGCTTTCCGGCGGCCAGCGCCAGCGCGTCGCCATGGGCCGCGCGATCGTGCGCGATCCGCAGGTCTTCCTGTTCGACGAGCCGCTCTCCAATCTCGATGCCAAGCTCCGGGTGCAGATGCGCGCCGAGATCAAGGAACTGCACCAGCGCCTGAAGACGACGACGGTTTACGTCACCCACGACCAGATCGAGGCGATGACCATGGCCGACAAGATCGTCGTCATGCACGACGGCATCGTCGAGCAGATCGGGCCGCCGCTCGAACTCTACGACCGGCCGAACAATCTTTTTGTCGCCAGCTTCATCGGCTCGCCCGCCATGAACATGCTCAGGGGCGAGATCGTAAGCGACGGCTCGCCGTCGTTTCGCGGCGCCGGAGGGATTTCGGTCCCGTTGGCCTCGGCACTTTCCATCGGCAATGGTGAGCCGGTCGTGCTGGGGATACGGCCCGAGCATTTGCGGCTATCCGACAATCAGGGCATTCCGGTCACTGTCGTGGTGGTCGAGCCGACAGGGTCCGAAGTGCAGCTCATCGGCCGAACCGCCGGCGGCGAGGAGATCGTCGCCAATTTCCGGGAACGGCATTCCTTCACGCCGGGCGAAACCATCTGGCTTACGGCCGAGCCTGGCCTCATCCATCTCTTTCACGGCAAAACCGGACAGCGGTTCGAAACACCCATCAAGCAGTAGGACGGCACGGACAATAAGCAGGAGGAAGCGAGCATGAAATTCACCAGACGCGACGTGATCCGCACCACCGCCGGCGCTGCGGCGGGAGCCTTGGGAAGCCGGCTCATCGGCTCTCCCGCCTTTGCCCAGGAGGGATTGAAGTACAAGCCCGAGGACGGCGCCAAGCTCAGGCTGCTGCGCTGGTCGCCCTTCGTGCAGGGCGACGAGGATCAATGGCTGGCCAACACCAAGCGCTTCACCGAAGCGACCGGTGTCGAGGTCCGCGTCGACAAGGAAAGCTGGGAGGACATCCGCCCCAAGGCAGCGGTCGCCGCCAATGTCGGCTCCGGCCCCGACTTGATGTTGGTTTGGTTCGACGACCCGCATCAATATCCCGACAAGCTGCATGACGTGACGGAACTGGGCGAATATTTCGGCTCGAAATATGGCGGCTGGCACGATGGACCGAAGCAATATGCGACGCGGCAAGGCAAGTTCCTCGGCCTGCCGCTGGCGACCATCGGCAATGCCATCGTCTATCGCGAAAGCTGGGTGAAGGAGGCCGGCTTCTCCGAATTTCCGAAGGACACGGCAGGCTTGCTCGAGCTTTGCAAGGCATTGCAGGCGAAGGGACACCCGGCCGGCTTCACGCATGGCCACGGCGTCGGCGACGGCAACAACTACGCCCACTGGCTGCTATGGAGCCATGGCGGCCAGATGGTCGACGAGAACGGCAAGGTGACGATCAACAGCCCCGAGACGCTGAAGGCGATCGAATACGCGCAACAGCTCTACAAGACCTTCATTCCCGGTACCGAAAGCTGGCTCGACGTCAACAACAACCGCGCCTACCTGGCCGGCGAATTGAGCGTGATCGCCAATGGCATTTCCGCCTACAACACCGCCAAGATCAACAAGGACAAGGATCCGAAACTGACCGAAATCGCCAAGGACACGCGCACGACCAACCTGCCGATCGGTCCTGTCGGGAAATCCGTCGAGCTGTTCCAGGTGACCACGGCCGTGATCTTCGACTACACGCCCTACCCCAATGCGGCCAAAGCCTATCTGCAGTTCATGTTCGAGGAACAGCAAATGTCGCAGTGGATCACGTCCTCGGCGGGCTATTGCTGCCAGACGCTCAAAGCCTTCGACAACAACCCGGTGTGGACGGCCGATCCGAACAATGCCGCCTACGCCAAGGCCTCGGCGACGCTGCGGCCCAACGGCTATGCCGGCCCGCTCGGCTATGCTTCGGCGGCGACCATGGCCGACTATGTGCTGGTCGACATGTTCGCCAAGGCGGTGACAGGCCAGGCGACGCCGCAAGAAGCGATGGCAGAAGCCGAGAAGCGCGCAAACCGCTACTATCGCGTTTGAGCGGATTCAGCCGGGCAGCCATGCTGCCCGGCTTCGAATCGCGCATGGCCGCCTGGCCGATCAATGAGACTTAGAGGAGCCGACCCATGGCCGTGACCTCCGCTGCCGCTCAGCCACCCCGGTCGACGCTGTCGCGCATTTTGACGTTCGTGTCTGAAAGTCATAACGCGCTTGGCTTCGGCTTCATGCTGCCGGCGGCGGTGCTGCTGCTGGTCTTCCTAACCTATCCGCTCGGGCTCGGCGTCTGGCTCGGCTTCACCGATGCCCGCATCGGCCGCCCCGGCATCTTCATCGGCATCGAGAACTACGAATATCTGTGGGATGACGCCGTCTTCTGGCTCTCCGTCTTCAACACCTTGCTCTACACGATCAGCGCCTCGATCCTGAAGTTTGCGCTAGGCCTCTGGCTGGCGCTTATCCTCAACCAGAACCTGCCGTTCAAGTCGTTCTTCCGCGCGATCGTCCTGCTGCCCTGGGTGGTGCCGACGGTGCTGTCGGCCATCGCCTTCTGGTGGATCTACGATTCGCAGTTCTCGATCCTGTCCTGGGCGCTTATGGAAATGGGCCTGATCGACCATCGCATCAACTTCCTCGGCGATCCGGAGAATGCGCGCGCTTCGGTCATCGCCGCCAATGTCTGGCGCGGCATTCCTTTCGTGGCGATCACGCTGCTTGCCGGCCTGCAGACGATTCCGCAGTCGCTCTACGAGGCCGCCACGCTCGACGGCGCCAGCCGCTGGCAATTGTTCCGCTATGTGACGCTGCCGCTGCTGACGCCGATCATCGCCATAACCATGACGTTTTCGGTGCTGTTCACCTTCACCGATTTCCAGCTGATCTATGTGCTGACGCGCGGCGGGCCGGTGAACGCCACCCATCTGATGGCGACGCTGTCGTTCCAGCGCGGCATTTCCGGAGGCCAGCTTGGCGAAGGCGCCGCGATCGCAGTCGCCATGATCCCGTTCCTGCTGGCGGCGATCCTGTTCAGCTACTTTGGCCTGCAACGCCGCAAATGGCAGCAGGGCGGCGGGGATTGACATGACCGCGATCGAAACGAGCAAACGCCCCGAACTCGACGAAGGCGGCATGGGCTACCTGCAGAGTGTGCCGCGCCGCGTGGTGACGGTTTACCTGCCGTTGCTGATATTCGTCATCGTGCTGTTGTTTCCGTTCTACTGGATGACGATCACGGCGGTTAAGCCCAACCTCGAGATGACCGACTACGCCAATTTCAATCCATTCTGGGTGGTGCATCCGACGCTCGAGCATATCCGCTATCTTCTCTTCGAGACGTCCTATCCGGGCTGGCTGCTCAACACGATCATCATCTCGACCGCCGCCACTTTCCTGTCGCTGCTGGCAGCAGTGTTCGCTGCCTATGCGATCGAACGCTTGCGGTTCTCCGGGGCGCGGCAGGTCGGCCTCGCGGTGTTCCTGGCCTATCTCGTGCCGCCGTCGATCCTGTTCATTCCCCTGTCGGTGATGGTGTTCAACCTTGGGCTTTACGACACGCCCTTCGCGCTCATCCTCACCTATCCGACCTTCCTGATCCCGTTCTGCACATGGCTGCTGATGGGTTACTTCCGCTCGATCCCGTTCGAGCTGGAGGAATGCGCGCTGATCGACGGGGCGAGCCGCTGGCAGATCCTCACCAAGATCGTGCTGCCGCTGTCGGTGCCGGGCCTGATTTCCGCGGGCATCTTCGCATTCACGCTGTCATGGAACGAGTTCATCTACGCCTTGACCTTCATCCAGTCGTCCGAAAACAAGACTGTGCCGGTCGGCGTGCTCACCGAACTGGTGCGCTCGGACGTCTATGAATGGGGGGCGCTGATGGCGGGAGCGCTGATCGGCTCGCTGCCGGTGGTGGTGCTCTATTCGTTCTTTGTCGAGCACTATGTTTCCTCGATGACCGGAGCCGTGAAGGAATAAGTTCGGAGGTATTCCCGGCGGCCGGGATGTCCCGAGGCACCCTGCCGGCCGAGGCTGCGGCGGGTTGCACACCTTTGCGTGAGGTTCTGGGAGCGTGTCAGCTGCTGGTGTCGGACTTCGGCGCAAATGCGCGGTCGGCAATGCGTTCGATGAAAGCGACGACCCGTTCCGGCCCGACGAATTGTGGCATATGGCCAAGCCCCTCGACCGGCTCGAAATCGAGCCCGCTGATCTTTTCCATCAGCGGCCAGCCATGGATATCGATGCCCAGCACGACGTCGGAAGCACCAAACAGAATGCCAGCCGGCATGGTGATCTCGCGATAGCGTTGCTCGATACGGCCAAGGTCGTGCTCGATGGCCACGACATCGGTCGACGTTGCATAGAAATGGTTTGGCCTGAGCCCGCACCAGCCGCCGCCCTCGACCATATAGTCGGCCGGCGTCGCCTGCGGCGCGAAAATGAAGGCCAGCGTGCGTTCTGCGTATCTGAGAGCCGCCGGGATCGCCACCGTGTGAGCCATGATCCGGCGCCGCAGCGGCGACTGAATGTATAGCGGGCCGAACTTCTCGCGCGCGTCCGGCTCCAGATGGGTCAGCGGCGCCAGCAAGGCGATACCGGAAACCGCCTCGGGATGCTCGACAGCCAGCGTCAGCGCGATGGCGCCACCCAGCGAATGGCCGACGATCAGCGGCTTTTGCAGTCCAAGCGCCTCGATAAAATGCCGCACGATCTCGGCCTGCTCGGGTAGCCGCCCGCTGGCGCCCCTGGCCCGCACCGAATAGCCGGAACCCGGACGGTCGAGCGCGATCAGCCGATAGTTCGGGCCGAACCGTCCGAACAGCGTGTGGCGGAATTGATGAAGCTGCGCGCCAAGGCCGTGCAGGAAGACGATCGGCCGCCCCTCGCCCATCTCGAAATAATGGATGCGATTGCCGTCGATCTCGATGAATTTACCGCTGGCCGGCACCAGCCTTTCGGCTTTCGCCGCAATCCGCAGCGTCGCCAGCACAGGATAAGCTGCCACGACGAGCGCCAGCAGAAACAGCGCGCCGGGCAGCCATAGAAGAATCGATACCGGCATGTTCTTGCTCATGGCCCCAAACCGGCGCAGCATCACCCGCCGAAGGTTCCACTGCAAGGGAGGTGGCACAGGTGGATCCGTCGTTTGGCGGCATTGCCGCCGGCCGTTCGCCGCGCTATCTCAGGCGACCCGTTGCCGGAGCCTGCCATGACCGAAATCGTCACCGCCGCCATGCTCGTCATCGGCGACGAGATTCTGTCCGGCCGCACCAAGGACAAGAACATCGGCCACCTCGCCGACATCATGACGGCGATCGGCATCGACCTGAAGGAAGTGCGCATCGTTGCGGACGAGGAAGACGAGATCGTCGCTGCGGTGAATGCGCTGCGCACCCGCTACAGCTATGTCTTCACCACCGGCGGCATCGGCCCGACGCATGACGACATCACCGCCGATTCCATCGCCAAGGCCTTCGGCGTGCCGTGCGAATACGACGCCAGGGCCTACGCCCTGCTGGAGGCAAGCTATGCTGCCCGCGGCATCGAATACACCGAAGCGCGCAAGCGCATGGCGCGGATGCCGCGCGGGGCAGACCACATCGACAACCCGGTGTCGGTTGCGCCGGGCTTTCGCATCGGCAACGTCCATGTCATGGCCGGCGTGCCGGCGATTTTCCAGGCGATGCTCGACAATGTCGTGCCGACATTACGGGCCGGCACCAAAATGCTGTCGGCAACCGTGGAATGCCCGTTCGGCGAAGGCCTGATCGGCGGGCCGCTGGGCGATATCCAGAAGGCGCATCCGGACACGATCATCGGCTCCTACCCGAAATATGGCGACGGCAAATTCTGGACCGAACTGGTGGTGCGTGCCCGCAGCCAGCAGGCGCTGGACTCCGCACGCGCCGATGTAGAGGTTATGGTGGCGGGCCTGACCAAGGCAAGCAGGGTGGGCTGATCGGCAGGCGTGACGGAACCAAGCATCGCGCCGTGACGTTTGTCACGAGTGGGATCGCCGAAAAACTGAGGGATTGCCCATGCGCTTCAAGACCATTGTCGCCATATTGCAGAATGAACAGGACGCCGAGCGCGTTCTCGACTGCGCGATCCCGCTGGCCAGCCGGTTCCAGAGCCATCTGATCGGCATTCATGCCGAGGCGCTGCCCGTGCCCTACACCTCGGCCACCGGCTTTCCGGACACCGAGTTCCTGCAGGTTTCGGCCGACATGAACCGGGAGCGCGCCGAGAAGTTGCAGGCCGCCTTTCACAAACGCGTCGAGAATTCCGGCCTGTCGTTCGAGTGGCGCAGCCTCGAGAGTTTTTCCGGCGACAGTGCGCTGACCGGTATCTCGACCGTTCGCACCGCGGATCTGATCATCGCCGCGCAGCGCGAATCGAGCGGCGATCCGAGCGCCGACGTCGACACGCTGGTCTACGATGCCGGCCGGCCGGTGCTGGTGGTGCCGCATTCGGGTCCGCTGGTCACCAGCTTCAAGCACGTGCTGCTCGCCTGGAACGGCAGCAAGGAGGCCGCACGCGCGGCCTTCGATGCCCTGCCCTTCATCATCGAGGCCGAGAAGACGGACATCGTCGTCATCGACCCGCCGGATACGCTCGAAGAGGCGCCGGAAACGGCCGGCGCCGAGATCGCCGCCTCGCTGTCCAGGCACGGCGCGACCGTCAGCGCCTCGGTGCTGAGGTCCGGCGGCGCCTCGGTCGACGACATCATCCAGACCAGGGTCGCCGAATCGGGCGCGGACCTGCTCGTGCTCGGCGCCTACAGCCATTCCTGGCTGCGCCAGCTGCTGTTCGGCGGGGTGACGCGAACGGTGCTGCGCACCGCGCCGGTGGCGGCTTTCCTGTCGCGGTAAGTTCATAGAGATCACGGGTTGGACAATCGCTTTGCCGCACCCTTGCCAAGGCCAAGCCTTTCCAGTTAATTCCGCCCGCATTCCATAGTGTCTGCGCGCGATGCGCGCTTTGCGGAGTGCGCGAAAGATGTCCCTGCCCGAAAAAGCCTTCCCGGTCTCCTGGGACCAGTTCCACCGCGATGCACGCGCGCTCGCCTGGCGGCTTGCCGGCGCCAACAAGGGGCAATGGAAGGCAATCGTCTGCATCACGCGCGGCGGCCTGGTTCCGGCCGCCATCATTTCGCGCGAGCTCGGCATCCGCATCATCGAGACGGTCTGCGTTGCCTCCTATCACGATTATACCAGCCAGGGGCAGTTGCAGGTGCTGAAGGAGGTCACCCCGGCGCTGCTCGCCGATGACGGCGCTGGCGTGCTGATCATCGACGACCTCACCGACACCGGCAAGACGGCGGGCATCGTGCGCGCGATGATGCCTAGGGCGCATTTCGCCACCGTCTATGCCAAGCCGAAAGGCAGGCCGATGGTCGACACTTTCGTTACCGAGGTCAGCCAGGACACCTGGATCTATTTTCCCTGGGACATGGGCTTCACCTACCAAAAGCCGATCGCCGACGACCACGCCGGCTGATTCGCGGTAACGCCGCTTCCGTCGGAAGACAGCGTCGAGCACTCCTTGAAGGAGTGGCCCCGGCACACGATATTTCCTTAATCGACGCCCATTGGAGTGGTTAACCAGTCCACATGAAGTTTTTTACTTTTATTGCTTATGATTAGCCGTAAGATTTACGAGACGGCAAACGATTCTGGGAGCTGGGGCAAGCTTCTCCGATGTTGACGAGGCCAACGACGCACAACCATCTGGCCGAAAGAGTCCGGCGGCTCTTCGGCACGGCGCCGTGCCGCCTTCAGGTTGCAGCGCTGCCCTGGCGCGATAGCGGCGACAGCGTCGAAATCATGCTGATCACCAGCCGCGATACCGGCCGCTGGGTGCTTCCCAAGGGCTGGCCGGAAGCAAAGGAGCCGCTTTGCGAAGCAGCGGCGCGCGAGGCCGGCGAAGAGGCCGGGCTGCGCGGCACGATCTCGCATCATGAGGCCGGCCGCTATTTCTATGCCAAGGTGCTGGCGTCCGGCGAGGAAGTGCCCTGCGAGGTGCTGGTGTTTCCGCTGCACGTCGACAAGGTCGCCGACCGGTGGAAGGAAAAGCGGGCGCGCATCCGCAAATGGGTCAGCGCCGCCGAGGCGGTACGCATGGTCAACGAGCCTGACCTCTGTCAGATCATCGCCCATTTCGGTGCCGACCCGCATCGCTTCAACTGAGTCGGCACATGGCTTCCGAGTCGGCATGGTCTTCGCTGCGGCCAAGGGCCTTCGAGCGTCGGCACCAGGCTTGTGGCTGCAAAAACGGAAATCAGCGCGCTTCTGTCCCCGTTATCCACATATGTGACACACAAGATGTTGGGGTCATAAAAGCTACGCAAACGAATCCTTGACGGCGCAAAACGAGTCGCCTTTTATAGGCCATGCGCTCCTGTTGAGAGTGCGACCGGAAAAGTTTCGAGGCCGGTCTTTTTCCCGGAATATGTGCGTTTTGATCCGCATTCCCGCCTGTTTACGAGGCCGGCGAAGGCGTGGGATTTTGAAGCCTTGGGGGGCGAAAGGGGAGGATTGTCGGACTTGAATAAATTGTCTGTTAACACTATATTTAGTGTTTGCAGGTAGGTTCGACGCTAGATAATGTGAATTTCCCTCGACCGAGGGTGTTACAAAAAGTTTTCAGTTTTGAGGGACCCACAGGGTCCGTGAGCGCGTTGGACAGCGGCCTCGCAGGAGGTTCGACCGGCAGGGCGGCGGAGACTGTGAAGATGAGAGTCGGGGTTTTCGAACGCCGGCAGACGGCGGCCATGCGCGTTTCGTCAAGAGGGCAGAAATCCTCTGGGAAAAGCGCTATATGTAGACAAAAGGGACCGGACCAATGCGCATCGAGCGTCGTTTCACCAAGCCAGGGCAATCAGCTTACGCGGAGATCGAATTCCGCAAGGCGCTTTCCGAGATCAAGAATCCGGATGGCTCGGTGGTGTTCCGCTTGGACAACATCGACGTGCCGGCGCAGTTCTCCCAGGTTGCCGCCGATATCCTGGCGCAGAAATATTTCCGCAAGGCGGGCGTCCCCGCACGGCTGAAGAAGGTCGAGGAGACGCAAGTCCCCTCCTTCCTGTGGCGCTCCGTCGCCGACGAGGCTGAACTGGCCAAGCTGCCGGAAGCCGAGCGCTACGGTTCCGAGACCGACGCTCGCCAGGTCTTCGACCGGCTTGCCGGTACCTGGACCTATTGGGGCTGGAAGGGCGGCTACTTCAAGTCGGAGGAAGACGCACGCGCCTTCCGCGACGAGCTCGCCTATATGCTGGCCACCCAGCGCGTCGCACCGAATTCGCCGCAATGGTTCAACACCGGCCTGCACTGGGCCTATGGCATCGACGGCCCGAGCCAGGGCCATTTCTATGTCGACCCGTTCACCGGCAAGCTGACCAAGTCGAAGTCTTCCTACGAGCATCCGCAGCCGCATGCCTGCTTCATCCAGGGCGTGCAGGACGACCTCGTCAACGAGGGCGGCATCATGGATTTGTGGGTGCGTGAGGCGCGCCTGTTCAAATACGGCTCCGGCACCGGCTCCAACTTCTCGTTCCTGCGCGGCGAAGGCGAAAAGCTGTCGGGCGGCGGCCGCTCGTCGGGCCTGATGAGCTTCCTCAAGATCGGCGACCGCGCCGCCGGCGCCATCAAGTCGGGCGGCACGACGCGTCGCGCCGCGAAAATGGTCATCGTCGACGCCGATCATCCCGATATCGAGGAATTCATCGACTGGAAGGTCAATGAGGAGCAGAAGGTCGCCTCGCTGGTCACCGGCTCGAAGATCGTCAAGAAGCATCTCGAAGCGATCATGAAGGCCTGCATCAACTGCGAAGGCAATGGCGACGATTGCTTCGACCCGGCGGTCAACACCGCGCTGAAGCGCGAGATCAAGCTGGCCAAGAAGGACGCGGTGCCGGAGAACTATATCTACCGCGTCATCCAGTTCGCCAAGCAGGGCTACACCTCGATGTCGTTCAAGACCTACGACACCGACTGGGATTCGGATGCCTATCTCACCGTTTCCGGCCAGAACTCCAACAATTCGGTGTCGCTGAAGGACGATTTCCTGCGCGCCGTCGAGCAGGATGGCGACTGGCATCTCACCGCCCGCAAGGACGGCAAGGTGCTGAAGACGCTGAAGGCGCGCGATCTCTGGGAAAAGATCGGCTATGCCGCCTGGGCGTCGGCCGATCCCGGCCTGCATTTCAACACGACGATGAACGACTGGCACACCTGCGCCTCGGCCGGGGCGATCCGGGCGTCCAATCCGTGCTCGGAATACATGTTCCTCGACGACACCGCCTGCAATCTGGCGTCGATCAACCTACTGCCCTATCGCAACGCCGACGGCACTATCGACATCGCTGCCTACGAGCACACGGTGCGGCTGTGGACCATGGTCCTGGAAATCTCGGTCATGATGGCGCAGTTCCCGTCGAAGGAGATCGCCAAGCTTTCCTACGAGTACCGCACGCTCGGCCTCGGCTACGCCAATATCGGCGGCCTGCTGATGACCTCGGGCATTCCCTATGATTCCGACGAGGGTCGCGCCATCTGCGCCGCTCTCACCGCGATCATGACCGGCACCGCCTATGCCACCTCGGCCGAAATGGCCGCCGAGCTCGGCGCCTTCCCCGACTACGACCGCAATGCGCAGAACATGCTGCGCGTCATGCGCAACCACCGCCGCGCTGCCTATGGCGAAAGGGACGGCTACGAGAAGCTTGCCGTCAACCCGGTGCCGCTGGTCGCCTCGGATCTCAAGCAGCAGGACCTTGCCGACCATGCCAAGGCTGCCTGGGACCGCGCCATCGAGCTCGGCGAGGAGCATGGCTACCGCAATGCGCAGGCAACGGTGATCGCCCCGACCGGCACGATCGGCCTGGTGATGGATTGCGATACCACCGGCATCGAGCCCGACTTCGCGCTGGTGAAATTCAAGAAGCTCGCCGGCGGCGGCTATTTCAAGATCATCAACCGTGCGGTGCCCGAAGCGCTGCGCACGCTCGGCTATTCCGAGAGCCAGATCGCCGAGATCGAGGCCTATGCCGTCGGCCACGGCAATCTCAACCAGGCGCCGGGCATCAACCCCGGCTCGCTCAAGGCAAAAGGCTTTACCGACGACAAGATCGCAGCACTCAATGCCGCGCTGAAGTCGGCCTTCGACATCAAGTTCGTCTTCAACCAGTGGACGCTGGGCGCCGAATGGGTGAAGGAGAATTTTGGCTTCACCGATGAGCAGCTCAACGATTTCTCGTTCGAGATGCTGCCGGCGCTTGGCTTTTCGAAGAAGGACATCGAGGCCGCCAACATCCATGTCTGCGGGGCGATGACGCTGGAAGGCGCGCCGTTCCTGAAGGCCGAACACCTGCCGGTGTTCGACTGCGCCAGCCCGTGCGGCAAGATCGGCAAGCGTTCGCTGTCGATCAACAGCCACATCATGATGATGGCGGCGGCGCAGCCCTTCATCTCCGGCGCCATTTCCAAGACCATCAACATGCCGAACGACGCGACGGTGGAAGACGCCAAAGGCGCCTACATGCTGTCGTGGAAGCTGGCGCTGAAGGCCAACGCGCTCTATCGCGACGGCTCGAAGCTCTCGCAGCCGCTCAATGCCTCGCTGCTGGCCGATGGCGAGGAGGACGAGGACGAAGCCGTCGAGCAGCTGATCGCGGCACCGGCCGCGCAGCGCGCCGTTCAGGTGACCGAGAAGATCGTCGAGCGCGTCGTCGAGCGTCTCTACCGCGACCGCGAGAAACTGCCGAACCGCCGCAAGGGCTATACCCAGAAGGCGGTCGTCGGCGGCCACAAGGTCTATCTCAGGACCGGCGAGTTCGACGACGGCCGTATCGGCGAGATCTTCATCGACATGCACAAGGAAGGTGCCGCCTTCCGGGCGATGATGAACAACTTCGCCATCGCCATCTCGCTCGGCCTGCAATATGGCGTGCCGCTCGACGAATATGTCGAGGCCTTCACCTTCACCAAGTTTGAGCCGGCCGGCATGGTGCAGGGCAACGACGCCATCAAGAACGCCACGTCGATCCTCGACTATGTGTTCCGCGAACTTGCCGTATCCTATCTCGGCCGCCACGATCTCGCCCATGTCGACCAGTCGGATTTCGACAAGACCGCACTCGGGCGCGGCATCAACGAAGGCAAGGCGACGCCCTTCTCCAAGGGCCTGACCCGCGGTGCCTCGCCGGTCAAGCTGGTGTCGGGCATGGGAGCGGAGCCCAAGGGCTTTGCCGGCGCGGGCTCCGGAACTCCGTCCCGTACCGCCCCGACCGCCTTCTCCGGCTCCAACGTGCTGACGTTGAAGCCGGCCAGCGACGAAGCCATCGCCTACAAGCGCGACTATGAGGAACGCGCCAGGGAACTGGTCGAGGACATCGTCTACGCGGAAGCGTCCGACCCCACGGAGCTGTTCACCGACGAGGCCGCAAAAGAAGCAGCCGAAGCCAAAGCGCTCGCCGCCAACCGGCGCCAGCAATCATTGATGCAGGGCTACACCGGCAACGAATGCTCGGAGTGCCATAATTTCACGATGGTGCGGAACGGGACTTGCGAGAAGTGCGATACTTGCGGGGCGACGAGCGGGTGTAGCTGAGGGGATTTGATTGAGCCCAAAAGTCATAAATGCAACGACGCCGACAATCCTAGATTTCGGCGTCGTTGAGAGCGGCATACGGGAACGTGAGAGCGCTAGCGTCTCGCGCAGTAATGCATTCTCTAGACTTGCTCTGGAAACCGTCTTTGGCTTACCTCAGCCAGAAGTCGAGGAGTACATTGTAGACGGCTTCGATGACCGCGGCGTCGATATTGTGTATATCGACCATGACAATCGGGTAATAAATATTGGATCGTGCAAGACGGTTGTCTCTTATAAGAATTCTCGGAAGAATTTCCCTGGCGACGAAATCGATAAAATAATCTCTTTTGTCGCAGATCTCGTCCTTAATCGCGAGGAAATGCTAAAAACATGTAACGGCCCTCTAGCTGCAAAAGTGAGGGAGATATGGGATATTTTCGCGCAAGAGAGTTATCGAATCTCGATTCATCTCTTTTCAAATCAGGCCACGCTTCAAAAAGATGCTCACAACCGATTATTTGAAGCTCTGAGCCGGCACGAAATTGCGCTGTTCGAGTATGGATTGTTTGAGCTATCTCACGGCGTTGTAAAGGCCACTAAGCCTCGGTTCAAAAAGAAGCTCGTTCCGTCAGATGATGCGGCATTTAGCGTAAAAGAAGCCAACAAGCGTGCTGTTATGCTAAAGGTCTCGCTGAAGGAACTGACTCAGTTTCTCAGCGCAGAAAATCAGGCATTTGACGAACGATTAATCTGGCAAAATGTTCGATATTTTCTTGGCTTGGACAATGAGGTTAATAGGGAAATCCGGGAGACGTTACTTTCGGGACAGGCAAGCGATTTTTGGTTCTTGAACTCCGGTCTCACAATCGTTTGCGATCAGATAGTTTCTGTAGCCAATGGCAGACATCCTATAACGATGGTGAACCCTCAGATCGTGAATGGCTGCCAAACCGCGACTGTCATTCATGCAGTTTCGACCGGAACCATGGCCGACCTCAACAACGGCTATGTTCATGTGAAAATCATTGAAACAAACGATAGTACATTCATTGAGCGAGTTGCCCTTGCAAGCAACACCCAGAGCCGCATTTTGAATCGCGACCTAAGAGCAAACGACAACCTACAGCGCCAACTGGTCGAGTGTCTTCGGCCTCACAACTATTTCTATGTCAGGAAGCGTGGAGAGAACGCACCTCGTCCAGGAATGAAGACTATCGATGCAGCGAGAGCAGGCCAACTTGTCCTAGCGTATCTCTGCGGCGAGCCGACAAAGAGCAAAACTAACTCGAACGATATATTTGGCGATCTATATGAGGAGGCATTCAACCCCCACGCCGTAACACCCGAAATAATTATCGCGGCCCACGAATGTTATTCTGCGATCGAGCGCCGCAGAAAGGAGATCCTAGCTTGGCAGGCATCGATTACCCGGAATTCTTTTGAAGAGTCGTGGTTGATCGAAGGCCATTTTCATCTGCTATTCGTCGTTGGCGAACTCATGCGCCGGGCTTCCATCCCGTTGTCAGAAACGACGATAGCTATTGGCTTGATCGAGAAGGCAAGCAGCATCTTGAGGACTTTTGTCGAGCGAAATCAGAAAGTCGCAAACTATCGACTTTTTCGTTTGGCTAGATCTCGGGAAGAAATCCTGAAGATTATCGACAATAATTCCAAGCCGGATGAGGCTAATCCGGTTCAGATTGAGCTATTTGACATGGATGGACTCTCTGAGGTGCGAGCGGCATCCTCAAGCAGGCCAACTTAGAAGAGCGATGACATGCGATACGCGGTGGTGATTGAAAAAGCCGGTAACAATTTTTCCGCCTATGTGCCGGATCTGCCCGGCTGCATCGCCACCGCTGCAACTGTGCCTGAAGTGGAAGCCGAAATCCGCGACGCAATACGCTTTCATATCAAAGGCCTGCGTGCCGATGGACTGGACGTGCCCAAAGGTGTCAGCCTGGCGGAATATGTAGAGGCGTAGAGCCGCCAGCCGAACTAGGGCTGGTAGCTATCACCGCGCGTTTCGCTTTGATGGCACGGCATGGATTCTAGGGTCTGCGCTCCGCTTCGCGTTCACTCCGCCCTAGGATGACGAAGACACGGAGGCCGAAGGCCAATCGCCAAGGCCGGTAACTAGCGGGGAACGTCCCTTCCTTCGTCATCCTAGGGCGGAGCAGGAGCGAAGCGACGTTGCGGAGACCCTAGGATCCATGCCGTGACCGCGGCGGGATACCGACGGTGGAAGCCAAGCACCCGACAGACGGTGCTACTCCGCCTCCGCCACCATCTGCCGTCCGCCAGTCCAGTCGCGCCACGCCCTCTCGTCGCCGTGGAAGACGTTGAGGTCGATGCGGCCTCTCACGCCGTGCGACAGGCCGGAGCCGGAATACTGCCAGAACAGCCATTTGCGGCCGGGATAGACTTTTGACGGGTGCGCCGCCACGGCGCGCAGCCAGAATGGATAATCGGGGAAGGCGCCGCGCAGGTTGTCGCGGTAGAAGTCGGGGGCGGTGTAGATGATCGGGCGCTGGCCGTAGTAGCGCTCGAGCTTGTCCATGAACACCTGCATCTTCTCCAGCACCTTTTGCCGCGACGGGCGGCGCTTGCAGCTGGATTCGCCGTTCCACTCGACGTCGATCACCGGCGGCAGCGCGCCCTCGACCCTCGGCACGTTGCGGATGAACCAGTCGGCCTGCTCGCCGGCGGTGCGGCACCAATAGAAGAAGTGGTACGCGCCGCGCTTGAGGCCGGCGGCGTCGGCATTGCGCCAGTTCCTGGTGAACATCGGGTCGAGATGGTCGCCGCCGTCGGTGGCCTTGATGTAGGCGAAATTGGCGCCCTGGGCGCGCAGCTTTCCCCAGTTCACATTGCCCTGCCAGCGCGAAACGTCGACGCCGTGGACGGCGAGGCGTCTGGGCGATGATGCCTTGCCGAAATTGATCGGCTTGGCATCGCGAAAACCGTAGCGCGTGACCGGCTCGGCAAGCATCGCTGGTGCTGCGCGTGTCGGCCGCTTCGGCGGCGATACCAGGGCAATTGGTTCGGCCGGCGGTTCGATGCTTTGGTCGGGCGCCGCCAAAGCAACCGGCTGCTCGTCCTGCTCCTGTTGCGCGAAGGCGGGCGCGGCGTCAGCTATCGCTGCCGAGGCGATCGGCGCGGGTGGCCGCACAACCGAGCTGGTGGTCTCGCTGGACGGCACTTGCAGCGCATCGACGCTGGAGGTCGACGTGCAGCCGGCAAGGCACAGCGCTGCGATCGAGAAGATGACGACGCCTGATAACCGCATCTGGACCTGTACGCAAAACACAACAGACCGAAGGCAGGACAACGCCGCCGGACAAACCAAGCTGGATTCCTAACAAGAAACTACCAACAAAGTTTGAATCGAATTGTTAGGGCTCTCGTCGAGACGTCGGCGGGACGGAGGCGCGCTATCCCTCCAACGTTTGGCCATGTCGCTGCCTCCGCTTGACAACTCATGGCATGAGATTAGTCTCTACTAATCTTACGGTGTAAGGCACTACTTGGGAGGAAGTTATGCAGCCCGCCGCCCTGTCAGAATTGCAGCCCTTAGTCACGCCGGAGCCACGCTCGCCCGCCATCGGGATCGACGAGATATCCGGCGATCTCAGCCGCGTCATCGAACGCGCTGAGGTCGATGCCTGGCTCGATCTCTATCGCGCCGCCCCGGCAGACTTTGCCGCAAGGCAAGGCCTAGCCATCGCCGAAGAGGGCGATCTCGTCTGGACCACCTGCACGACGATCCCGTTCATCCATTTCAACTGCGTCAAGAACCTTGGTGTCGATAGCGCGGCCACCGAGAGCCGGCTCGATACGCTTCTGAGGCATTATCGCGACGCCGGCATTCTGCGGCCCTGGTTCTACACCAACCCACACACCGAGCCCGCGACGCTCAGCTGCTGGCTCGAGGCGCGCGGCCTGCAGCGTCAGGGAGGCTGGGAACGCATCTTTCGCGACGCCACGCCGTTGCCAGCGGAGCCGCTTTTCCCGACGGAGGATGTCTCGGTCGAGCGGGTGACGCCGGCAACGGCAAGGGAATGGGCTGGGTTCATCGACAGCCAATACCGGTTGCCGACCTCACCGTGGTTACTGGCGCTGGCCGGCCGGCGCGGCTGGCGCCATTACATGCTGCGGCGGGACGGCGCGGTGGCGGCGGTGCGCTCGATGTTCATCGGCGCCGACGGCATGGCCTGGAGCGGCATCGACGCGCCGGTGCCCGGCATCATGGCGCCGAGCTTCGATCTCGATGCAATGCTCGGCGAAGCGATGGTGCGCGACGGACTTGCGGCCGGTGCAAAACTGTTCGTGGCCGATATCGAGGCGCCGCAAGCCGAACGCGACGGGCCGGCCTATCGCAACTATGCACGTCTCGGCTTCAAACTCGCTTATTTCCGCAGCCATTACAGCTATTTGCCGGCAAATTCCGGCTAACCGCTTCAAGACCCTAGCCGCACAGCCACAGCTTGTGGCAGGTCGTGGCCATCAGGTGGGCCGGCGGTACAAAACGATCGTTGACCGCCACATCATCGTCCGCCCGGCGGACCTTTTCTTCGAGCAGCGTGCGAAGTTCTGCCGGTTGCACGCGGTCGCGCTCCATCACCAGCTTGATCATCGGATCGCTCAAGAGTTCGTCCAGGGTGTTGATGCTGTCGTTCATTCCGTCGCCTCCTCGACTGCCGCCCGCACGCAATAGATAGGCAGCAATGATGGCCCGCCAATGACGCTTTGCCGGCTATCTCGTGTCGCTTTGGATTAAATTTTGTCCAGATTTCACCTCAAACCGGAGGTGGCGCGCCTTCATATTGCGGCAGGCCGTCGTCGATCTGCACCCAGGGCTGCTTCGAGGCGGTCCAGATATGCATCTCGGGCCTGAACACTGAGGGGTCATCGAGCGAGCCGGTGGTGACGCCGATGATGCCGGCGGAATCGCGCCGGGAAAACATCGTCGTGCCGCAGCGCGGGCAAAAGCCGCGCTTGAGATCGGGCGAGGAATTCACCATCGCCAGCGGTCCGTCGACCGTCACATCGTCGATACGGAACAGCATGCGCGCGTTGAAGGCGGCACCCAGCGCCTTCTGGCACAACCGGCAATGGCAGACGCGCTCATTGATCGGTGCTGCCTCGGCGCGGTAGCGCACCGCGCCGCACAAACACCCGCCCTGATACCCAGCCATCGCCCGTTTCCCTGCCTGTGAGGATAGGCGGCATACCTATCGATAGGCGCGGTAGCGTCAATTGAAAAGCTTTGATGGCGCCATCTATAGCTGTGATGCGACCGATACACGACTGGCCGATGCGCCGCGCCAAGGCCTCATTGACGAAATGCCGGCCGTCTCGCGGGAGACGGCCGGCAGACAATTGACTGCGTGTCAGTTCGTTTCGTTGACGACTTCGTCCCAGGTCTTGACCTTGGTCTCGCCATTGAGGAACGGCAGCGCGGCAGCTGTGAGCTCCGGCGCGAAGAACACATCGTAGTGGGTGCGGTTCGGCACGATCGCCAGGCGGTTCTGCGACAGGTTCTCGCGCATCCAGCCGGCGTCCTTCAATCCGCCGCCGAGCATCTGGTAGAATTTGATCTCGTGCTCGGGCCGGTACATGTCGCTGTCGCCGAACACCAGCATCACCGGCATTTTCAGCTTCGGCACGTCGGCGGAATAATCGTAGTCCTTGCGCATATAGGCGCCAAGTTGATCGAGGAGTTTCGGAAAATCCTCCGGATGCGGCGCAACGGCGACGTAGGATTTGTACATCGGCGTGTCCTTCATCATGTCAGCCATCGCCGCGCCGACCTGTGCCTGCTGGCCACGCATCTCGGCATAGAAGCCGTCCGCGGCGTAGGGGGTCGAGACCAGCACCAGCCGGCGCACCGCCTCGGGATGCTGCACGGCCATGCGGAAGGCGACGCCGCCACCCAGCGAATAACCCATGACGTCGACCTTGTCGTAGCCGAGCGCCTTGACGATCGCCGCCATGTCGTCGCCCATCGCCTCCAGGCTGAGCGGCCGGTCGCCGAGTGCGGTGCGGCCATGGCCCTGCAGGTCGACGCCGATGACGGTGCGGTTTTCGGTAAGCTTCGGCAGGATCGGCGCGAACATATCCGTCGTGCCGAGCCCGCCATGCAGCAGAAGCAGCGGCTCGCCCTTACCATAGACGGCGTAATAATAGTTCAAACCGTTGATCGGCAGCAGGCCGGATTTTTCCGGCTTCGGCAATGTTGCGGTTGCGGTCGTCATGGCGGGCTTGGCCTCCTCAGCGTTGATGGTGCCCGGCGCCGCAAACAGCGCGGCGGCCGAAGCGAAAATGGCGAAAAATATCGATCTGGACATGTCAGTCTCCCTCTCCCGTTTGCATCAAAGTCGCTTTGCGACTTCCTCGAGCTGTTCGGCGCACTGGCCCCAGCCCTCGTGAAAACCCATTTTCTCGTGCTGTTCGCGGTCGGCGACCGACCAATGCGCAACCCGGGCGACGTAGCGGGTCTTGCCCGTGCCCTCGTCCTCGAGTGTCACAATGCCGGTCATGAACGGTTTGGCGGAAGGCTCCCACGCCTTGGTATAGGCATCGGTGAAGACGAGCTTCCTGCCCGGCACGACTTCGAGGAAGACGCCGGGGTTCGCAAACTCGTTGCCGTCGGGACCGGCCATGACGACCAGGCTGGTGCCGCCGGCGCGAACGTCCGTCTCAGCGCGCGGCGTCGTCCACGGCTTCGGCGCAAACCATTGCGTCAACAGCTTCGGCTCGGTCCAGCAGCGATAGACGTTCTCGCGCGGTGCATCGATGATGCGGGCGAGAACCAGCTCGCGGTCGGAGTTGGGGGCGATGTCGAGCTTGGTGGTCATGGTGTTTCCTCACATGTCGGGTTTGGCTTTCGTGTCTAGGACGAACCGACAAGACGCAAGCCGACACGGTCCACGAGAAAAAATCCGCGGAACCGGAGATTCGAACGACGGAACCGAGTGGCTTCAGTGGCGCTTGGCTTGGACGAGGTAGGCGTCGATCTCGGTCTCGCCCAGCCACTTGGCCGCTTCCAACCGGTGCAGGCCTTCGACGAGGATGTGGCGCTTGCCGTCATGGCGCACCTGGATCGGCGTCTTCATGCCGTTTTCCAGAATGTCCTCGGCCAGATGGCGGACGGTCTCGGGATGCAGCGTCTTCTTGCGCGCGGTCGGCACGTAAATGTCGTTGACCCTAACCTTTTGCACTCTCAGCATATCGGCTCCCGTGGCGGACAAGGCCGCGGTTTGTGAGATAGTCTGTTTGTCCGGCAAGGCCAAGGGAGCAGCCCGGCGATGGCTGGCCCGATCGTTTCCAATTGACGCTTGGCCGGCGGATGGCCGAAATGGCGGCCTTCGACCTTAGCGGTGTCCATGAACCATCTGCCGACCGAGTTTCCCGATTTCGGACTGACGCCGGAGCAGCGACGCCAGGCGGTGCGCAGCCATTACTGGGAATGGCCGGGTATGGATCGCGGGCGCGGCGAAATCTGGTGCTACAGCGACCGTTTTTCCTACCGCCCCGGCGAGATGGTGGCGCTGCATGTCAGCTCGACGGCCGCCAGTTTCGGCATCGCGATCGTCCGCGACGGCGGTACGGAAACGACGATATTCGAAAGGACCGGGATCGCGGCGCGCTGGCAGGATACGCCTGATCAGTGTTCGGTCGAGGGCTGCGGCTGGGAAGCATCGTTCGAATTTTGCATCGGCGACGACTGGCCGTCCGGCGCCTATCGCGTCACGCTTGAAGCCGACGCTCGCGACGGCAAGCCGATCCGCTACCACCATCTTTTCATCGTCGCGCCGCAGCCCGGCAAGAAGCTTGGTCGCGTGCTGCAGGTCGCGGCCACCGGCACCTGGCTCGCCTACAACACATGGGGCGGTTCCAACCATTACGAAGGCATCACCGGGCCAGGCCGCGACCAGTATGCACGAATAGTGTCGACGCAGCGGCCTTGGTGCCGCGGCTTCGTCGTGCTGCCCAGGGACGCGCCGCGCGTGCCGCTCGAAGTCGCCGTGCCGCCGAAAACCGTGCCGCGCTATCCGCATATGGAATGGGCGTTTGCCACCGGCCATTCGAAGAAATACGCCTCGTCCGGCTGGGCAAGCTATGACAGCCATTTCTTCCGCTTCGCCGAGCGTGCCGGCTACGCCGTCGATCTTGCCAGCCAGCACGATCTGCATTTTTCGCCCGACATTCTCGACGGCTACGACTGCGTCGTCTTCGTCGGCCACGACGAATACTGGACCTGGGAGATGCGCGATGCGGTCGACACCTATGTCGAGCGCGGCGGCCAAGCGGCGCGCTTCGCCGGCAATTTCATGTGGCAGACCAGGCTGGAGGACGAAGGCCGCCGGCAGGTCTGCTACAAATACCGCGCTCGCGCAGAGGACCCGGCCTATCGCGGCGGCGATATAAGGCGCGCCACCAATTCCTGGGAAGCGCCGGAAATCGGCCGGCCGGGTGCGGCGACCTTCGGCCTCAATGCGACAAGAGGCGTCTATGCGGGCTGGGGCGGCTGCGCGCCGCGCGGCGTACGCGGCTTTCCGGTCTACCGGCCTGAGCATTGGGCGTTTGCCGGCACCGGCATCTACTATGGCGACCTGCTCGGCGCCGACAGCCATGTCTATGGCTACGAGGTCGACGGGCTCGATTTCGAGATCCGCGGCGGCCTGCCCTACCCCACGCCCGACAGCGGCGCACCGGACGGCCTGCAGGTGCTCGCGGTCGGCATGGCTGCCCAGGTCGAGGAAAGCGCCGACATTCCGTTCGAGGACCAGTTCCTCGGCGACGAGGACGGTCGCTTCACCGCCGAAACGCTGTTCGGCGAGGCAAGCGACGCCAATCTCGACAAGGTCAAACGCGGCAACGGCATGATCGTCAATTTCCCGCGCGGCAAGGGCGAGGTGTTTCACGCAGGAAGCTGCGAATGGGTCGCCGGCCTGCTAAGGCAGGACGCGATGGTCGAGCGCGTCACCAGAAATGTCCTCGACCGCTATCTTGGAAAGCCATGACATGCTGAAGCCCCCTGTCCCGGAAGCCCGCGAAGCCTCGCATCTGTTTTATCTGTCCAGCCTGCGTCGGCCGCTGATCGACCGCGCCGAAGGCATCTACATGTGGACGCAGGATGGCCGCCGCTTCATCGACGGATCGAGCGGGCCGATGGTCGCCAATATCGGCCACTCCAACCGCAACGTGCTCGACGCGATGAAACGGCAGATGGACCGCGCCACCTTCGCCTACCGCCTGCATTTCGAGAACGAACCGGCCGAGGAGCTCGCGCGGCAACTGGCGGCCAAACTCCCCGAGGGCCTGGACCGCATCTTTTTCGTCTCCGGCGGCTCGGAGGCAACGGAATCCTGCGTCAAGCTGGCGCGGCAATGGGCGGTCGCCACCGGCCAGCCCAGCCGCTGGAAGGTGATCACGCGTTTTCCGTCCTATCATGGCGGCACGCTGGGTGCGCTCGCCGTCACCGGCGACGATACGCTGGCCGAAACATTTGCGCCGATGATGCAAGTGATGCCGACCGTGCCGGCGCCCATCGCCTGGCGCGACCGCGACAATCTTTCGATGGAACAGCGCGGCATCCGCTATGCCGACATGCTGGAGGAGAAGATTCTCGCCGAGGGGCCGGACAGCGTGCTCGCCTTCATCATGGAGCCGGTCGGCGGCGCTGCCACGGCAGCACTGGTGGCGCCGGACAGCTACTATCCGCGCATCCGCGAGATCTGCGATCGCTACGGCATCCTGCTCATCCATGACGAGGTGATGAGCGGCGCCGGTCGCACCGGAAAATTCCTCGGCGGCGACCACTGGAACTGCAAGCCCGACGTCGTTGCGCTGTCGAAGGGGCTGGGCTCGGGCTACGCGCCGCTCGGCGCGCTGGCGGCACCGATGCGGCTGGTGCAGCCATTGCTCGCATCGGGCGGCTTTCAGCATGGCCATACCTATGCCGGCAACCCGCTCGCCTGCGCCGCCGGGCTCGCCGTGCTCGGCGAGATGGACCGTCTCGGCCTGATCGCCAATGCGGCCGATATGGGCAAGCTTTTGATGGACGAGCTGAAGGGATTGGCGAAGCGGTTTCCGTTCATCGCCGACGTCCGCGGCAAGGGCCTGCTCACAGGTGCCGAAATGGTCGCCGACCCAGATACGCTGAGGCCGATCGAGCCGGCAAAGAAGGCCACCCAGCGGCTGCTCGACCTCGCCTATGAGCGCGGACTGATCATCTACGGACGCAAGGTCAAGGGCGGCGTCGACGGCGACAATTTCATGGTCGCGCCGCCGATGATCGTCACCGCCGCGCAGATCGGCGAGATCGTAGCCATCATCGGCGACTCGCTCGAAGTGCTGGCCGGTGAACTCGACCTGCCGGTCGAAGGCTGAGGGGCGAACCATGGCGCCGCGAAAAATCATTATCACCTGCGCCGTCACCGGGTCGGTGCACACACCATCGATGTCGCCGCATCTGCCGGTGACGCCGGACCAGATCGCCGCCGACGCGATCGCCGCCGCCGAAGCCGGTGCCTCGATCCTGCATCTTCACGCCCGCGACCCCAAGGATGGAAGGCCGACCGCCGACCCCGAGGTGTTCATGCAGTTCCTGCCGCGCATCAAGCAGGCGACCGACGCAGTGATCAACATCACCACCGGTGGCTCCTCGCTGATGACGCTCGACCAGCGGTTGGCCGCCCCGCTCAGGGCGGAGCCGGAAATGTGCTCGCTCAACATGGGCTCGATGAATTTCGCGCTGTTCCCCATGCTCGAGCGGCCGCGGGAGTGGCAGCACGAATGGGAGCCGAAGCTGCTCGAGGCGACCCGCGACACGATCTTCAAGAACACCTTTGCCGACATGGAGACGGTGCTTGAGAAGCTTGGGCGTGGTTGCGGCACGCGCTTTGAATTCGAGTGCTACGATGTCGGCCACCTCTACTCGCTGGCGCATTTCCGCGACCGCGGGCTGGTGTCGGGACCGCTGTTCATCCAGTTCGTGTTCGGCATCCTCGGTGGCATCGGCGCCGATCCCGAAAACCTGATCCACATGAAGCGCATCGCCGACAAACTGTTCGGCGACAGCTACCAGTTTTCGGTGCTGGCCGCCGGACGCCATCAGATGCCGATGATCTCGATTGCGGCGGCGATGGGCGGCAATGTCCGCGTCGGGCTGGAGGACAGCCTCTACGACGGGCGCCAACTGGCCAAGTCCAATGCCGACCAGGTCCGCCGTATCCGCAGCGTGCTCGACGGGCTGTCGCTGGACGTCGCGACGCCGGCCGAGGCGCGGCAGATGCTGGCGCTCAAGGGCGGCGACCGTGTGGCGTTCTGATGGTTGCGCTCCGGCACACCCCCCTCTGGCCTGCCGGCCATCTCCCCCTCAAGGGGAGAGATCGGCAGCTTCGATCTCGCTGCCCATCCTGCAACGTTGGTGAATCGCGAAACCCGGCGCGACATCCAATCTCCCCCCTTGAGGGGGAGATGTCCGGCAGGACAGAGGGGGGTGCCTGGGCGCCCTGCCTGCCGTGAGTACGCCATCCACAAACGTGCTTATCCGCCCCGGCCGGGTGGAGGACGTCGAAACCATCCACGCCGCACTCCTACGGCTCGGCGCGCATGTCGGCGCACATCAGGAGATCACCTCGACAGCTGCGGATCTCCGCACCTATGGCTTTGGCGAAAAGCCTGCCTTCTCGACCTTGATCGCCGAAGTCGGCGGCGAATTTGCCGGGCTTTGCCTGTATTTTCCGATCTTCTCGACATGGATGGGACGACCCGGCGTCTATGTGCAGGACCTCTACGTCGAGGACCGGTTTCGCGGCCGCAGGATCGGCGAGCGCCTGCTGCGCCGGGTGGCGGCGCAGTGCCGGAAGGCAGGCGGCGTCTATCTCAGGCTGTCCGTCGATACCGACAACGAGACCGCCAAGGCTTTTTACGAACGGTTGGGCATTGCCTGGTCGAGCTACGAGCAGGTGCAGAAGATCGTCGGCGACGCCTTTTTCGCCTTCGCCGATGCACCGGAGGAGCCAACATGAAAGCCTTCTATGCCGAAGAACAGAAGCGCCACGACCCGAAGGCGTTCCTCTCAAGCGGCGCGCCGCAGCCCAATCCGGAAAAGCCGGAACGGGTCGAGCGATTGCTAGCCGGCGCAAAGGCTGCCGGCTGCACGATCGAACGGCCGCGGGATCACGGGCTCGGCCCGATTGCGGCGGTGCATACGCCCGAATATCTCGATTTCCTCCAGCATATCTTCGCGCGCTGGCAGCGCATCGAGGGTGCCTCTGCCGAGGTCATTCCCAACATCCATCCGATCGCGCGGCACGGCTCCTATCCTGCCTCGGCAGTCGGCCAGGCCGGCTACCACATGGCCGACACCGCCTGCCCGATCTCCGGCGAGACGTGGCAGAGCGCACTGTGGAGCGCCTGGAGCGCGGTTGAAGCAGCCGAGGCGGTGATGTCGGGCGTGCCTTCAGCCTATGCGCTCTGCCGTCCGCCCGGCCATCACGCCTTTGCCGAGGTCGCCGGCGGCTTCTGCTTCATCAACAATTCGGCGGTCGCCGCACGGGTTCTGCGCAAGCAAGCGGCGCGGGTGGCGATCCTCGACGTCGACCTGCATCACGGCAATGGCACGCAGGGCATCTTCTATGCCCGGCCGGACGTGCTCACCGTGTCGCTGCATGCCGACCCGGTGCGCTTCTATCCGTTTTTCTGGGGCCATGCCGACGAGCGCGGCGAAGGCGCCGGCCTCGGCTACAATCTCAACCTGCCGCTGCCGCGCAAATCCGGCGACGCCGCATTCCTCGAAGCACTGGACGTGGCTTTCCAGCGTATCCGCGCCTTTGCGCCAGAAGCGCTGGTGGTGGCGCTCGGCCTCGACGCCTTCGAGGGCGATCCGTTCGGTGGGCTGTCGGTGAGCACGCCCGGTTTCTCGCGCATTGGCGAGGCCATCGCCGGTCTCGGCCTATCGACAGTCATCGTCCAGGAAGGCGGCTATCTCTGCGACGAGCTCGGCGACAATCTCACCGCCTTCCTCACCGGTTTTGGCGGCGCCCACAAGCGATGATCGGCCCGCGAGGCGCGCTCAGGATCGTTCCTGCCTCAGCATGGCGACAACGCGGTGCACACTCTCCAGCGTCTCGTCGATCTCGGCTGAAGTGTTGTAATGAGCGATGCCTATGCGCACGACGCCCTGGTCGGCCGGAATGCCGAGCTGGTGCACAATCTCCCAGGCGTAGTTGTGGCCGGACCATAGGAAGATGTTTTCCGCATTCATCTGCCGCACGATCGCCTCCGGCACGATGCCTTGGACGGTGAAGGACACCGTCGGCACGCGCTCATTGATCCGCTTCGGATCGGTGATGCCGTGGATGGTCAGGCCGGCAATATCCGACAGACCGTCGATCAGCCGTTGCGCCAGCGGGTTCTCGTAAGCGATCGACAATTCGAAGGCCTTGGTTATTTTCTGGCGGCGCGATGCTTGATCGCCGGCCGCCGCGCCCAGCTCGGCAAGATAATCGACCGCCGCCGACAGGCCGGCCATCAATTCAATTTGCGGCGTGCCGAGCTCGAAGCGCTCCGGCAAGGCATTGGACGAGCAACGGCATTTGTACGGCTTCAGCGCATCGACGACGTCCAGCCTGCCCCACAAAATTCCCATATGTGGGCCGAAGAACTTGTAGGCCGAGCAGATCAGGAAATCACAGCCGAGATTTTGGACGTCGATCAGGCCATGCGGGGCGAACTGCACGGCATCGACGTAGACCAACGCACCGGCCTGCCTGGCAGTGCGGGTCAACGCCTTCACCCGGTTGATCGACCCGGTGAGATTGCTGGCGTAGTTGAGCGCGACGAGCCGCGTCCTCTCGGAAAGCAGCGCGGCGAGCGCCGCCTCCTCGATCTGCCAGCTCTGCTGGTCGAAAGGCAGCCAGCGCACGACAAGGCCAAGGTCTTCAGCCAGTTGCAGCCAGGGTGAGATGTTGCCCTCATGGTCCATGCGGGTGAGGATGATCTCGTCGCCGGGTTTCATCGTACGGCCAAGCGTTCGCGACATGTGGTAGGTCAACGTCGTCATGTTGGCGCCGATGATGATTTCCCGCGGACTTGCCGCGCCAAGGAAATCCGCCATCGCCAGATGGGCCTCGTCGACGATGTCTTGTGCCGCGATGGTGGTCTCGAAGAAGCCGCCGAGATTGGCATTGGTGGTCAGCAGGCAGCGTGACACCGCGTCCGCCACCGCCTGCGGCACCTGCGTGCCGGCAGGATTGTCGAGATAGATGCGCCTGCGGCCATTGTCGCTCAGCGACAAAGCCGGAAATTTTGCGCGCACCGCGTCGATCCGAAAGTCCATGGCTGTTCCCCTCCCCTTATGACTATCGGACGATCACGGCTCGACGCATCAAGGGCACGGATTGCCGACGCGCTGGTGGATCGCGTCGACGGCTTTCTGCATGTCCTCGGTCCAGACCACGTTGGCGGAAGACAACGCCATTTCAAGTTGCGAAATGGTAGTGGCGCCTATGATGTTCGAAGTGACCAAGGGCCGGTTCGAGACATAGGCATTGGCAAACAACGCCGGCTCCATGCCGAAGGTGCGCGCCAACCGGTTGTATTCGAGCTGCACTTCGGCGGCATTCGGCGTCTCGTAGCGCTGGCCGCGGTTGAACAATTGCGAGCGCGAACCCTGCGGCCGCGCGCCATGATCGTATTTGCCGGTCAAATAGCCTTGCGCCAGCGGCGAATAGGCAAGCAGCGACACCTGCTCGCGCTCGCAGACTTCGGCAAGGTTCACCTCGAAGGTGCGGTTGACGAAATTATAGGCGTTCTGCAACGAGACGACGCGCGGGCCGAGGCCCTTGTCGGCTTCGGCAATGAAACGCATGACGCCCCAGGAATTCTCGTTCGACAGGCCGAAGTGGCGGATCTTGCCGGCCTTCACCAGCTCGTCGAACACACCAAGCGTCTCGGCGATCGGCGTCTCGCCCTCCGGCACGCCGGCGGCATCGGAGCGTCGCGGCACGGCGCCGATGCGGTTCGGATTGGCGCCCCACGGTACGTCGCGTTCCGGCCAATGGATCTGGTAGAGATCGATGTAATCGGTGTTGAGCCTGGCGAGTGACTTATCAATAGCGTCGAAGATGTCGGCGCGCACCAGCTTCGACGGGCGGTCGCCGCGAAACCAGGTGTTGGCGGTGCGGCCAACCACTTTCGAGGCGATGATCACCTGGCCGCGATTGCGCTTCTCCTTCATCCAGTTGCCGATGATTGTCTCGGTGCGGCCCTGCGTCTCGGCCTTGGGCGGGATCGGATAGAGTTCGGCGGTGTCGATGAAATTGACGCCGCGCGCAAACGCCAAATCCATCTGAGCGTGACCGTCCGCCTCGGTGTTCTGCTGGCCCCAGGTCATCGAGCCGAGGCAGATCTGCGACACGAAAAGATCGGTCTGGCCGAGGCGGCGTTTGTGCATGGAGGTTCTCCGGCGGGAATTTTGCGCGGCTGCGCGAGGAGGAAGCATAGCATACAGGAAAGCGCCGGCCGCTTCCAAGCCCGCCGCCGGCAGGCCAGGCGACTTTCCCAGGATGCCGGCGAACGGGGTTTATCCCCACGGCCAATAAAAAGCCGGACTGCATGTGCATGCAGTCCGGAAGTTCGCCAGGAATGGCGAGGAAAAACCGGCCAAATGCCGGCACTGACGCATACGGTCGAAGTGCCGCAGAAGTTTCGCCGGACCAGCCGAATTATGTCAAAAAAGATCGGGGCAGCATGGCTGCCATGCGAATGCTGCACTGCACAATCGTCATGATCCGCCTATATTGAAGGCCGTGGAGGTTTCAATAGAGGGGCTTGAATCATGGGATTCTTCACTGAAATGTTCGCCCGTCCGCGTCCGCGGGAACAGCTGCGCTATCGCGCGGCACTGGCGCTACTCCATTCGATGAGCAATGCCGATCGCGCCGATATCGGCGTCAAGCCGGCCGATTTCCCACGCATCGCCCGGGAAATGTCCTTGCGCTAAACAGTGCACCGCGAGATATCCCGGCGCGGCCGGGATATCTCCTGAGCGAATCTCAACGCAATCCGAGGAAGATCGACTTGCCCAATGGCACGCCGTTGTGGCGCAGGATGTCATAGGCAGTGGTCAGGTGGAAATAGAAATTGGGCATGGCGGCATGCAACAGATACTGCATTCCTGGCATCGAAACCTCGCGTCCCGCAAGCCTCAGTTCGACCATCCTGTCATCTGAACCATCGAATTCGGCCGCCGAAAATGTCGCGAGATGAGCCAATGTCTTGCTAAGGCGGGCCTGCAGATCGGCGAAGCTCGCCTCATTGTCCTCGTATTTTGGCACCTCACGCCCGGCCAGCCGCGACGGCGCGCCCTTGGCGTGATCGGTGGCAATCTGTACCTGCCTGGTCAGGGCGAACATGTCCGGCGCCAGCCTCGCCGTGAGATACACCTGCGGATCGATCTTCCGGTCAGCCGCATTTTGCTCGGCAATGCTCAGGACGTTGGCCAGTGCCTTCAGCCTCGCCGAAAATACCGGCACGGATGCTTCATACATTGATATGGTCACAAGAAATCTCCACGCGGCCCGACTGCCGACGGCGAGAGGTAGCGCTTTCGCACGCGATTGTTAAGCGTCACCACGTCGCCGCAATCGATATGATAGGATTTTTCATCGAGTGGAGGTTCCCGATGAGACGCGCCCTTTTCGCAACGGCCGCTTTTATCTCTCTTGCCGGCCAATCGGCGCTCGCCGCAGACGCGCCTTATATCGACGACAGGTCGAATGCCGAAGCGGTCATCCGGTCGCTTTATAGTGCCATCAGCCGGCACGAACTCGCGCGCGCCTGGGACTATTTCGGCGACACCAAGCCGGCCAAGGATTTCAACTCCTTCGTCAAAGGCTATGACGGCACCGACACGGTCGACGTAAAAACCGGTGGTGTGTCCGAAGACGGTGCTGCCGGCAGTATTTATTACAGCGTTCCGGTCGCCATTCGGGCGACGGCCAAGGACGGCAGCCAAAATGTCTTTGCCGGCTGCTATACGCTGCGACAGATCAACGCCTCGATCCAGGAACCGCCATTTCGCCCGATCTTCATCGACAAGGGTGCGCTGAAACCGTCAAGGGCCGATTTCGAAGATGCCGTGCCGGCAAGCTGCGGCGAAGGACCGCCGCCGCCGAAGAAGGACGCGGCGCTTGAGCAGGCCAAAAAGGCGTTTGGCGCCACCTATGGCGACCAATGTGACAAGGAGTTTCTAAGCACCGAGCCGGACATTTTCTCGATCCAGTATAAAGACAAGGATGCGGCTGCCAGTGATCCCGAAAGGGAAACGCGGCTTTTCCACTTCTCCTGCTCGGCCGCGGCCTATAACGAAAGCTCTATTTATTACATGAGCGACGACGTGCTCGGCGTCAGGCAATTGCAGTTCGCCGAACCCGAAATGGACATTCGCTACGAAAACAACGACAGCGAAGGCAAACTGCTGGGCATGACCATAGTTGGCTTCCAGACCTCCGGCTGGGCAACCAATTCCGATTACGACGAAGAGACCAAGACGATCGCTACGTTCAACAAATGGCGTGGCATCGGCGATGCCTCTTCATCGGGGACATATCTGTTTCGCAACGGCGATTTTTCCCTGGTCCAGTACGACGTCGACGCGTCTTACGACGGCGAGGAAAATCCGCAGACGGTCGTCGACTACAACACCGCGCCCTAGGGGGCCTTCGATAACATCCAGTTGAGTGTACCCCGCCAGTCGGTCATGCGGATTGGCGTGCCATGCGTGCCAGTTTCAAAACGGACGAAGCGGGTCGGATAGGTTCTCGATTTGGCTAGGATCGATCGGAAGAAGCCTTCCTGTTTCTCGATTGGAAACACCGGGTCTTTGCTACCCTGGCCGAAGAAGACCGGCACACGACGCTTGAATGCGGGGCTTGAGAAGAAACTCTCATCCCACAGCGAGCCGAGCAGCAGCAGCCCGTCGATGCGCCCGCCGGTGTCCTTGCGATCGGCCAGCTTCCAGCATAACGAACCGCCCATCGAGCCACAGGCGACGAAGATTTTTGCGCCCGGCGACTGCTCGGCATAGTGGCCGATCAACGCAGCGATCTGGGCGGCACCGGTGTCGCCGAAGTCGGAAAAATCCGGCGACAGATAGAGGCCGCCATTGCCGGCCATCAGGTTCTTGATGCGGTTGAAATTGCCGCCAAAGGTGATGTCGTCGGTGCCCTGCTTACGGCTGCCGCCCTGCCCGTGCAGGTAAAGCACGATGATGCTGGCGCCCCCGACTTTGCCGACGGCAATGTGGCGGACATCTCCAGCGTCGGTCTTCAGCAACAGATCCTGCTGCACCTTGCGCACGCCGGTATCGGTGTATTGCGCGTGCACACGACGCTCAGGCACTTCGTCACGGGCGTTGATGTCGCGCAACTCACGATAGTCGATGACCGTATAGGCGCCGTTGTTTTCGGATGAGAGCGTCGCCGGATAGGCGAACAGATCATCCTTGAAGGGTTTGAGTTCGAGAGCGTTGGCGTAGGCGGCACAAGAGAGCGACAAAAGAATCGCGATCAGCAGGGCCGGGAGGCCAGAGGGGGGCAAGCGGAACCGGAAGCAAGAACGAAAGGCCATCCCGCAGCCATGCGTTTTTCGGCTTCGGTTTGTCAATCCTGCAGCACGCCGCCGGCGCTTTCCAGCGCCTCGCGCGTGTCGACATCGACGGCCGCCCCTTCGCCGATCTCGACATCGATGACGTCGAGCCCTTCGGCCTCGACCAGATGACGGGCACCGGTATCGCCTTCGAGGTGAGCGATGGCGGCGAACAGCGAGCGCGGCAGCAGCACCGGGTTGCCGCGCCGGCCATTATGAGAGGCGCGCACCACCGATCGCCCTTCGGACTTGCGGAACGCCTCGATCAGCCTGTCGAGGTCGGCCGAGGCGACGCCCGGCATATCGCCGAGGACGATCAGGGCGCCGGCGGCGTCGCCAGAAACCTTGGCGATGCCTGCCTTCAGCGACGAAGACAGACCCTCGGCGAAATCCGGATTGTCGGCGAAGGTCACATCCATGCCCGACAGTGCGCTGCACACGCGCTCGCGCTCGTGGCCGGTGACGACGATGGTGGCCGCGGCTTTCGAACCGACCGCGCGTTCGGCGGTGCGGCGGACCAGGGGCTTGCCGTCGAACAGCGCCAAAAGCTTGTTCGGCCCGCTCATGCGGCTGGAGCGGCCGGCCGCCAGAAGCACCGTCTCGACCCTTGGTTCTGCTTTGGCCGGCAGCGGCTCGCGCGGCTGCGGCCGCGTCGGAATTTCCATCAGCAGCCCGCCAACGCCCATGCCGGCAATATCCCTGGCGGTCACGTCGAGACCAGCAATCAGCCGGTCGAGCACCCAGTCGAAGCCGTTCTCCTTGGGGCTACGGGCGCAACCGGGCGCACCGATGATGCGCTTGCCGCCTAGATTGCCGAGCACCAGCAGATTGCCAGGATCGACCGGCATGCCGGCGCGAATGACGGTGCCGCTTGCCCTTTCGATGGCGGCGGGCACGACGTCGCCGAAATCGGCCATCGCCGAGGCGCCGAAGATCACCACCATATCGTTGTCGCGGATCAGCGAGGCGGCAGCCTCGGCGACGGGGCTGACCTCATGCGGGGTTCGACGCTCCGTCGTCAGCCGGCTGCCCGAACGCGCCAGGCGCGCTTCGGTGACGCGCAGCGTCTTGTCGAGCACGCTCGGCTTGATGCCGGGCAGCACCGTCTGGATGACGCCGACGCGCACCGGCTGATAGGCGTTGACCGCAAAAATCTCGCCCTCGGCGCAGATCCTTGCCACCGCATCGACCAAAGCGAAGGCGACCGCAAACGGAATGATTTTCACCGTCGCAACCATCTGACCTTTTTCGACCGGCGCATGCTGCGCCAGCGTGGCGATGGTAATCGTCGGATCGACGGCATTGATGGCGTCGATCATCGCCGCGTCGACGGTGAATATGCCGGCAGCCTGCGCGTGGAGGTTGACCCTGCCGGTCGCAGCGCGCTTCGCCTCGATGTTGCGATGGATCATATATGCGGCGAGCTTTTCGGCCGCGGCATCCTCGCTGAGATCATCGGGCGCCAACACCGCCGCGACGACCTCGGAAATCCCGGAGGCCTTCAACAGGGACACATCCTCGGCGCTTAGCCTGTGCGCCTTGCGGAAGCGGCGCTCTCCGGCTGTGGTGGCGTGCGCCAGCACTGCCCCTTCGGCCGCATCGATCGGAACGGGACCAAATTTCACGCGACCGCGCCTTTGGATTCGAGGCCGCGAGAGCGAAAGGCGTGGATCGCTTGCGCCAACACCGCGACGGCGATCTCGGCCGGGCTGGCAGCCCCAATGTCGAGGCCGATCGGTGCATGAATGCGGGCGATCTGGTCGGCGGTCGCGCCCAAGGCCAGCAAGCGTTCGACGCGTTTCGCATGGGTCTTGCGACTGCCAAGCGCCCCGACATAGAAGCAGTTGGCGTCGAGCGCCGCCTTCAGCGCGAAATCGTCGATCTTCGGATCATGAGTGAGGGCAGCCAGCGCGGTATAGCCGTCGAGCGGCTGACGCTTCAGGACATCCTCCGGCCATTCGGCATGCAGCGCGATGTCGGGAAAGCGGTCGGACGTCGCAAACGCCGTGCGCGGATCGATGATCTCGACGGGATAGCCGGCGATCCTGGCCATCGGTGCAAGCGCCTGGCTGATGTGGACGGCGCCGATCACCACCAGGCGTGGCTGCGGCAGATGTGCGTTGAGGAAGAAGGCCCGTCCCTCAGCTTCGACCGACCCGGAATTGCCGGTGCGGAATGCCTTGGCGATGGCTGCCCCGAGTTCGCCGGCAACCTGGTCGCCCTCGCGCACGATACGGTCCCGGCCGTCACCAAGATCGGTTACCAAAATCGCCGCGCGGCGGGCACGACGTTCGGCGTTGAGTGTCTTCAGCGCGTAAGGATCCATCGACAATCAGCCCAATCTTTCGACATAGACCTTGATGCGGCCGCCACAGGACAGGCCGACCTGCCACGCAGTCTCATCGGCGACCCCGAACTCCAGCATCTTCGCCTTGCCGCTATCGATGACGTCGATTGCTTCGGTCACCACTGCGCCTTCGACGCAGCCGCCCGAAACGGAGCCATGGAAATTGCCTTCGGTGTCGATGACCAGATGGCTACCGACCGGCCGCGGTGCCGAACCCCAGGTTTCGACCACGGTGGCAATGGCGACGTCCTTGCCGTCCTTTATCCAGCCCTCCGCGATGATCAGCGGGTCGCGGGCTTCATCGAGATAGACACTGTGTTCCATGATTTTCTCCCTGGGAGACATGTGGTTATGCGACGCGCTTCGCGCCAGCCTGGATCCACCGGCGCGGGTCGACCGAACGCACCGAATTCTTGTCCAGCGACGCACAGAGATCGGCGAGCGCGTCGAGATTGTGCACCGAACGGAATTCGTCGACATGCGGCAGCATCGCCCTGACGCCGCGGGCGCGCGCCTCGAAGCCGTCGAAGCGCAGCAGCGGGTTCAGCCAGATCAGCCGCCGGCAGGATTTATGCAGCCGTTCCATTTCCTCCGACAGGCCGGCGACCTCGTCGCGCTCCAGCCCATCGGTGATCAGCAGTACCACCGCGCCTTGCCCCAGCACGCGGCGCGACCAAAAACGGTTGAATTCTGCCAGCGTATCGCCGATGCGCGTGCCGCCCGACCAGTCCTTTACCGCGGCAGAACAGTCGGCGAGTGCGGCATCGGGATCGCGATGCCGCATCTGACGGGTCAGATTGGTAAGCCTGGTGCCGAAGACGAAGGCGTGCACGCGCCGGCGCTTTTCCGTCAGCGCATGCAGGAAATGCAGGAAGATCCGCGTGTACTGGCTCATAGAACCGGAAATGTCGGCAAGCACCACCAGCGGCGGATGGACTTCGCGGGGCGAGCGGAATTTAGGCAGGATCAACTCGCCGCCGGTGCGCGCAGCCGAGCGCATCATGGCGCGCGGATCAATACGGCGGCCATGCGCATCGGCTTTGAAACGCCGCGTCCGAACCATGTCGAAGGGCAGCCGCAACTGGGCGATCGCTATCTTGGCGTCGGCCATCTCGGCGGCGTTCATCTGGGCAAAATCCTTGCCTCTCAGCACCTCGTTGCCGGAGAAGGTGAAGCGCGCGTCGACCTCGATCTCGGGAACTTCCTGCGCCGGCTGGTTCTTCTGGTGACCCTCGAACATCGCCTGGCTGACGCGGTTCTCGGCCGCGCGGGGTTTTTGCTTCCCTTTGTTGTCGGGAGCGATCGGCGAAAAGATCGCCAGCATCTTTTCGATCAGCTCGTGCGACTTCCAGAACAGCCGGAAGGTCTCGTCGAAGGTGGCGTGATCTTCGTGCCTCGAGACCAGCACGGCGTGCAGCGTCCAGTAGAAATCGTCACGCGAGCCGATGCCGGCAGCGAGCACTGCCTCGATGGCGTCTTTGACCGAGGCCGGTCCGACACGCATACCGGCCTTGCGCAAGGTGCGGGAGAAATAGACGACGTTGTCGGCGATCCGCCCGTCCGCCGTTGCCTCTTTGGGTTCCGCACGCGGCATCGCCCTACTCCGCCGCCGACAGCTCGGCCTTGACCTCGTTGAGGATGCGCCGGCCTTCGCCCTCACCGATGCGGGCAATATCGTCCTGGTATTTCAGCAGCACGCCAATCGTGTCGGAAACCGTCTCAGGGTCCAACGCCACCTTGTCGAGTTCGGTCAGCGCGCCGGCCCAGTCGATGGTCTCGGCGACGCCGGGCACCTTGAACAGCTCGATCTGACGCAGCTTCTGGATGAATGAAACGACCTCGGCCGAAAGCCGGCTGTTGGCCTGCGGCACCTTTCGGCGGACGATCTCAAGCTCGCGCTCGGCATTGGGATAATCGACCCAGTGATAAAGGCAGCGCCGCTTCAGCGCGTCGTGGATTTCGCGCGTGCGGTTGGTGGTGATGACGACGATCGGCGGCTCCTCCGCCTTGATGGTGCCGAGTTCGGGCACCGTCACCTGGAAATCGGAAAGGATTTCGAGCAGGAATGCCTCGAAGGCCTCGTCGGTGCGGTCGAGTTCGTCGATCAGGAACACCGGTGCGGCGCCCGCCTTGCCAGTCAGCGCATCGAGCACCGGGCGGCGGATCAGATACTTTTCGGAAAAGACGTTGCGTTCCATGTCGGAGCGGTCGACCTTGCCGGCCGCCTCCTCCATGCGGATTTCGATCATCTGCGCGGCGTAGTTCCACTCGTAGACGGCAGACGAGACATCGAGCCCTTCATAGCATTGCAGGCGGATCAGCCTACGGCCAAGGGCCTCGGCCAGCACCTTGGCGATCTCGGTCTTGCCGACGCCGGCCTCACCCTCAAGGAACAGCGGACGCTTCATGCGCAGCGACAAAAACAGCACAGTCGCCAGCGACCGGTCCGCCACATAATCCGCACCGGTCAACAGATCGAGCGTCTCGTCGATGGTCCGCGGCACGGGGCGCGATTTCAGCTCGGTCATTTGATCTCCATGGACGCGGCCATCAAAGCCTCTACAGAGCGTGGTAGCTGCGGTCGTGATAGATCAGCGGCCGCAAATTATCGCCGATGCGCAGGCCTGTCACCTTGCCAAAAAGCACACGATGTGTGGCCAGATCCTTGGTGTCGATCAGCTCGCAGTCGAAGACGGCGAGCGCGCCCTTCAACGTCGGCGCACCGGTCGAGATGACGTCCCATTCGGCCAATGCGAAACGCTCCTCGACCGGCAGGCCGGTGATGCCGGAAAAGCCGATCGACAGCGGCTCCTGATCCGAAGCCAGCGTGTTCAGGGCAAATTTGCCGTTTTTCACAAACGGCTCGTTCTTGGGATTTTCACGATTGAGGCAGACCAGGATGGTCGGCGGTGTGTCCGACACCGAGCAGGCCGCGATCACCGTCGCGCCACGCTTGCCGGCCGGGCCATCAGTGGTGACCACATGCACATGGCCGGCAAAATGGGCCATAGCGTCGCGGTAGGCCTGCGGCCCGATTTCATTCTTCTTCAGCACCGATGATTTTCCGTTAGTCAGAACCAGCCGTTATATATGACCGCATATTGCATGCCACAAGCGAAGTGCTTGAGCTATATCCCGAATTCGCGTGTTGCGCCAAAGCTGGCCAGCCTTTAGGTCTTGACGGCATTGGCGCCGGCAAAACACGCGATCGGCGCGGAGGAATTCTTCGCTCGCATGCGACCTTGGACAACCACGATAGCGGTGCTGGCCTGGCTCTCGCTCGCCGGTAGTGCGAGTGCCGAGACGCTGCTGATCGGCGTCGCGGCGCCTTTGTCGGGGCCGTCGGCGATCCTCGGCAAACAGATCGAGGCAGGCGCGACAATGGCGGCTGAAGCGAGTGATACCGAGATCAGGACGATCGATGACGCCTGCACGGCCGCTGGCGGCGTTGCCGCCGCGCGGGAATTCGCCGCGGCCAAGGTCAAGGTCGTCATCGGTTTTCTGTGCACCGACGCAATCGAGGCGGCTCTGCCGATCCTCAAGGATGCCGACATCCCGGTGATCACCGTCGGCGTGCGCACGGAAAGCCTGACCGACCGGCGCGCCAAGACGGGATGGCCGATCTATCGTCTCGGGCCGCGCGGCGACGACGAGCGCAATGCCGTCGCCGCCACCCTCACCCGCCTATGGCAGAACGAGCTGTTCGCTATCGTCGACGATGGCACGATCTATGGCCGCGAAATGGCCGAGACGTTTCGGTCTGCCGCCGAGCAGGCGGCATTGAAGCCAGTGTTCGTCGACACGTTCCGGCCGCAGCTCGACAACCAGATCGGCCTGATCGGCCGACTGAAGAAAGCCGGCGCAACGCATGTCTTTGCCGGTGGTGACGGCGATGATGTCGCCATTATGGGCCGCGACGCCGGCCAGCTCGATACCGGCATGGTGTTTGCCGGCGGTGAAGCGCTGCGCGCGCCGCTCGGCGACGTGCCTTACGCCGTCGGCACGCTAATGATCGCGCCGCCCGAATGGGTTGACGTCGCCGACCCCAAGGTGCTGCAAAGCTTTGTCGCACAAAACATCGTGCCGGATGGTTATACGCTTCCCGCCTATGCCGCGGTCGAGATCGCCCGCGAGGCCTTTGCGGCTTCCGAAACCTCCGGCAAAAGCCTGGCTGACCTGCTTACTGGACATGACTTCACTACGGCGATCGGGCCGATCCGCTTTGACGAGAAAGGCGACCTGACGCAAAATCCTTATCGCGCCTACCGTTTCGACGGCGGCCGTTTCGTGCGGGCGGAGAGCCAATAATGTTCCATACCGGTCCGCGCAATCTCATCACCGACGTTGCCGGCTTGCGGGTTGGCAATGCGGCGAATGCCAAGCTGAAATCCGGTGTGACCACTGTCATCTGCGACGAACCGGCCGTGGCCGGCGTGCAAATCCTGGGCGGTGCGCCGGGCACCCGCGAAACCGACCTGCTCGAGCCGCACAATTCAATCCATGCCATCCACGCCGTGGTGCTTTCGGGCGGTTCGGCCTTTGGCCTCGACGCCGCGTCGGGGGTACAGGCGGCATTGCGCGAAAGAGGCATCGGCGTCGAGGTCGGCGGCTTTCGCGTGCCGATCGTGCCGGCGGCGATCCTGTTCGACCTGCGCAATGGCGGCGACAAGGATTGGGGCCGGTATCCGCCTTACCGCGACCTCGGCTACGAAGCCGCGCAAGCCGCCGCGATAGACTTTGCGCTCGGCACCGCCGGCGCGGGTGCCGGCGCGCTGAGCTCCGGTCTGAAGGGCGGGCTCGGCTCGGCCTCGACAATGCTGGACAGCGGCGTCACCATCGGCGCGCTCGCCGCCGTCAACCCGACCGGCTCGGTGACGGTCGCCGGGACCCGCCATTTCTGGGCGGCACCGTTCGAGATCGGCGACGAGTTCGGCGGCTTAGGCTATCCCCACCCGATGCCTGACGGTGCCAGAAAGATCCTGCTGAAGTTCCGTGACAAGCATGCCGCAGAGCAGGCGGAAACCGGCGCCAACACGACCATCGCCGTGATCGCCACTGATGCGGTCCTCACCAAGGCCGCCGCCAAACGCCTGGCGATATCAGCGCATGACGGCTTTGTCCGTGCCATTTGGCCGACGCACACGCCCGCCGACGGCGATCTGGTCTTCGCGCTGGCAACGGGCAAGAGCGGCATCGAGCTCGGGCCCAACGATGCAATCGATCTCTACGCAGCTGCCGGCGCGACGATGGCGCGCGCCATCAGCCGCGGCGTCTTTGCCGCGACGCCGGCCGAGGGCGATCTCTTCCCGGTCTGGTCGTCGCGCTGAACGCGCCGACGCTCATTCGGTGAGCAGTAGTCAGACTGGACTATGATCAGGTGGGGTCGGATTTTTCTTCCTCGAACGTGACCGCAACATCCGAGTTTGCCGACAGGCGCACCTTCTGGCCCTCGACCTCGGCGACGAGGCTGAGAGGAATGAAGTGGTGATGGCCCCTGTGAGCGCCCTCGCCGCTGTCGCGCTTGGTCAGCTTGATGCGATCCCCGTCGACCTTGTCGACGGTGCCGACATGGACGCCGTCGGCGCCGATCACTTCCATACGTTCGCGGATCTTGGCTGCATCGGTCATGGGGGTCTCCCTTAGGGCGCCGCGCGTCCTTTGGACGCGCAAAGGATGCTCTAAACATTTTGAATCAATGCATCGTGCCCTTCCGAAAATCGATTCTGATTTTCGGAAGGCACGATGCGGTGAAGCTGCCGACAATAACAAACGACAGCCGGATTGGATGCATCGACTTCGTGTTTCAGTTAGCACGATCTTTTGACAGCATCGTGATAGGGAATTTAACGACGTCGACTGCCTGAACGGAAAGCCCCATGCGAAATCTTGCCCTGTTTGCCGTCTGCCTGTTCGCCCAGCTTGCAACTTCGGTCGCTGCCTACGCAGGCGATGTCGCCGAGCTTGAGATCCTCGGCTTCAGCCGTGACCGCGGCATCTTCGCCTTCGAAGAATATGGCGTCCAGGACGGATCGGGATTCCCGTATGCCAACCGCTATTACATCGACACGGCCGACGACAGTTTTCTCAAGGGATCGCCGATCCGAGTCCGGCTCGAAGACGAGAATGCCATGGTGGACGCAGCGCGGCTGCAGGCTCGGCAAAAGGGCGAAGCGATCGTCAGTCAGGCGGAACTCACGGCAAATCGCGGCATCACCGCCGGCTTCAACCCGGTGACCGAGCTTTCTGCCGATCCCTTCCGCATGGTGGTCAATCCGCGCCCGATCTTTTCGCCGGTCGACGATCCGCTCGAGTTCCGGCTCGACCAGATCGGCATGAATGACACCGAACGCTGCCAGAGCCAGGGCGAGATCAACGGCTTTCGCCTGCTGCGCATCGAGGCGAAGGACGGCGGCCAGACGAGGATTATTCACGAGGACAAATCAATCCCGCAAAGCCGCGGCTGTCCGAATGGGCACCAGATCGGCGCGGTCCAGACATTTTCACTGGATAGCCTCAGCGCCTATGCCGTGCTGATCGCGGTGCGCCAATACGGCTTCGAAGGGCCGGACTATCGCTGGATCGCGGTAACCGGTCGCCTGTGACGTTCCCCGCCATGCGCTATCGCGCTCTGCGCCGTCTCCGCCGCTCCTTGCCGCCGCTGCGCACCGCTTTTGTCGGTGCCTTGTTGTGGGCCATGGCGATGGGCGCCAGCGCGCTGCTCAATCTGCAGCTGTACGATTGGGAGACCCCGGCGAAGGTCCGCTTCGTCTCGCTGCTTTATGCTGCCGGCGGCGCGCTGGCCTTCCCGGTTGGGCTGTTTCTGGCGCGACTCGTCTCCCTCGGACGCAACTGGGAGATCGCCCTCGCTGCCGCCTTCGTCTGCCTTCTCACCGTGACTATCGCCTTCACCGGCGGCCTCTTTGGGCTGCAATACCGCTCCTACTATGTCCAATGGCATGCGCCCGCGCTCACCATCACCTGGGTTTTCCAGTTCGTGTTCACGATGTTGACGGCGCTCTACCAGTTCGTCGTCCTCGGCATCCGGCTGTATTTTCCGCTCGGTTTCATTGCGCTGGCTGTCGCCAGTGTCTGGTTTGCGCGCCAGCAACGTTGAGCATTTTGCTTGCCTCTGTTAGGACGCGGGCAAATGCTCTTGCAAGTCAGGACCGACTGATGATCCCTCGCTACTCCCGGCCGGAAATGGTGGCCATCTGGTCGCCCGAAACCCGGTTCCGCATCTGGTTCGAGATCGAGGCCTACGCCTGCGACGCATTGGCCGAGCTCGGCGTCATCCCGAAGGAGGCCGCCAAGACCATTTGGGAGAAAGGCGGGGCGGCGAAATTCGATGTCGAAGCCATCGACGAGATCGAACGCGTCACCAAGCACGACGTCATCGCCTTTCTCACCCATCTTGCCGAATTCGTCGGGCCGGATGCCCGCTTCATCCATCAGGGCATGACATCCTCCGACGTTCTCGACACCTGTTTTGCCGTGCAGCTCACCCGGGCCAGCGACATCCTCCTGGCCGACATTGACGGGCTGCTTGCGGCGCTCAAGCGCCGCGCCTTCGAGCACAAGGATACGATTACCATCGGCCGCAGCCACGGCATCCATGCCGAGCCGACCACTTTCGGCGTCAAGCTGGCGCAGGCCTATGCCGAATTCTCGCGCTGCCGCGAGAGGCTGGTGCACGCACGCGAGGACATCGCCACCTGCGCCATCTCGGGTGCGGTCGGCACCTTCGCCAATATCGACCCCTATGTCGAAGAGTACGTGGCCAAGAAACTTGGGCTGAAGCCCGAGCCGGTGTCGACGCAGGTGATCCCGCGCGACCGCCATGCGATGTTCTTCGCCACGCTCGGCGTCATCGCCTCGTCGATCGAGCGGCTGGCGATCGAGATGCGCCATCTGCAGCGCACCGAGGTACTGGAGGCGGAGGAGTATTTTTCGCCCGGACAAAAGGGCTCGTCGGCGATGCCGCACAAGCGCAACCCGGTGCTGACCGAGAACCTCACCGGCCTTGCTCGCATGGTGCGCTCCTTCGCGCTGCCGGCAATGGAGAATGTGGCGCTGTGGCACGAGCGCGACATCTCGCACTCGTCGGTCGAGCGCATGATCGGGCCCGACGCGACGGTGACGCTCGATTTCGCGCTGTCACGGCTGACCAGCGTCATCGACAAACTGCTGGTCTACCCCGACAACATGCTGAAGAACATGAACAAGTTCCGCGGCCTCGTGCATTCGCAGCGCGTGCTGCTGGCGCTGACGCAAGCCGGCATTTCGCGTGAGGAAGCCTACCGGCTGGTGCAGCGCAATGCCATGAAGGTGTGGGAGCAAGGCGCTGATTTCCTTGAGGAACTTTTGGCCGACAAGGACGTTGTTGCAGCCCTGCCTGAGGCCGAGATCCGCGAGAAATTCGACTTGGGCTATCATACCAAGCATGTCGACACGATCTTCAGCCGAGTGTTCGGAGAAGCCTGATGATTTCGGCGGCCGGAGATTTCGATTTTCTTGCCCTGCCCGGCCGCGGCAATTCCGGACCGGATCATTGGATGTCGCATTGGTGCAGGGTGCTCCCCAATTCGAGCCGCGTGCTGCAGGCAGAGTGGGACCGGCCGAAGCCTGAAGACTGGATCGGCCAGGTGGATGCTGCGGTGGCCGCCGCACCGCGCCGCATCGTGCTGCTTGCACATTCGCTGGCAGTGGCGACGGCGGTGAAGTGGGCTTCCGGGGCCAGTCAAAGCCAGCTCGACAAGGTCGCGGCGGCGTTCCTGGTCGCCGCGACCAATGTCGAGGATACCGATCCCTCATTCGACGCGGTGCGCCCGTTCGCGCCGATGCCGCTGAAGCGCCTGCCCTTCCCGGCATTGGTGGTGGCCAGCCGCAGCGACCCGCGCGTCACCTTCGACAAGGCGACCGCTTTTGCCGCAGCCTGGGGCGCGGATATCGCCGATGCCGGCGATCTCGGCCATATGGGAAACGAGGCCCGCCTGGGCGTATGGCCAGCGGGCCTGCTGATGCTAGGACGCTTACTCGAGAAGGCTAACCTCTAGCCTACGCCTTACCGGGAACCGTCCTTATCACTGTGCCCCACGGATCCTCGCGGGTAGTGTCGCTCGCGGCATTGTCCGAACGCATCTCGACCCAGGCCAGGCCGGAGCGGGAGGGATCTCGGCGACCGGCACCCGGGCTCTGCCACGCATTTGCGCCAATGTGGTGATGATAGCCGCCGGACGACAGGAACACCGCCGCGCCACCATATTTTGCCACCGTGTCGAAACCGAACTCCTGGTGCCACCATGCTTCGGCTTCTTCCGGCCTGCCGACCCGCAAATGGACGTGGCCGATAATGCTGTTTTCCGGCGCGCCCTGCCAGCCGGTGTCGCCGGCCGGCACTTCGGCAACCACCGAAGGGATGTTCAGCCGCTCCGTCGCCATCGCGATCTTGTCGCCGTTCCATTTCCAGTCCTGCGGACGGCGGTCGGCATAGATCTCGATGCCGTTGCCTTCCGGGTCGGTCAGATAAAGCGCCTCGCTGACCAGATGATCGGACGCGCCCTCGATGCCAATCTTGCCGGCGATGGCGTGATTGATCCAGCGGCCGAGATCGGCCCGACTGGGTAGTAGGAAGGCGGTGTGGAAAAGACCGGCGCTGCGCGGGTCATCCGGTTTCGCAGCCGGATCCGCTTCGATGTCGAGCAAAGGACGATTGACTGCGCCGAGCGTGATCGTGCCGCCGGAGCGGCTCAGTTCCTGCAAACCGACGACTTTGCGATAGTAGGCAGCGAGATTTTCTGCATGGCGCGCCCGCAAGCCGACGCGGGCAACGCTGACCGGGGTCGTCGCGGCAAAAGGCAGTTCGCTCATCAAAGTGCTCCGTTCAGGCGGCGCTCGACAAGCTTCCAACAGAGGAACCCGGCGCCATCAATCATTCTACGCCGTGTCCGTGCCAAAATCTCGGAACAGCCATTCTTTCCTGGCGACAGATCGTCGATCGCGATCGTTCACACAAGAGCGCAAGAAGCGAACATGGTGTTCACAATAGCGAGCAGAACCGGGCTCGTGAGAGGCCGTTTGCGTGTCGCTGTTGAGTTTATACCCGGTTGCACCCGACAGCGCCTCTCGCTACATGCGCGCCATGAAAGTCAGGGAAGCAGATATTCTCATCGTGCCGGGCTACACCAATTCCGGCCCCGATCATTGGCAGAGCCGCTGGCAGTCGAAACTATCGACAGCGCGCCGCGTCGAACAGGCGGAATGGTCGAAGCCGGTGCGCGAGGATTGGACGGCCGGTGTCGCCAAGGCGGTTAACGAGGCCGAGCGGCCGGTCGTCATCGTCGCCCATTCGCTTGGCGTCGCCGCGGTCATCCAGGCCTTGTCTCGGTTCGAGCGGCCGGTCGCCGGCGCTTTTTTCGTGGCGCCGCCCGATGTCGCCAATCCAAAGATAAAGCCGAGGCACCTGATGACCTTCGGTCCCTATCCGCGTGACCCGCTGCCGTTTCCGTCGGTGGTGATCGCCAGCCGCAACGACCCGTTCTGCGCCTTCGGCGTCGCCGAGGACATTGCCGCGGCTTGGGGCTCGCTGTTCATCGACGCCGGCGATGCCGGCCATCTCAACGCGGATTCCGGCTTTGGCCCCTGGCCCGAAGGGTCGATGACGTTCGCGAAATTCCTGACGGATCTCTAGGAAGCGATTGAACCCCTGACGCTGCTCAGCAGGGTCTTTGCCCCAAGCGAAATCAGCGAATGCTCGGAACCCATCGCCAGCAGCCGGTAACCCATCGACACCACGCGACCGGCGATGGCCGGTTCCATCACATAGATCGCCGCATGCTTGCCGGCTTTGCGGGTGCGCTCGGCGATCGAGGCGACGGTCTCCATCATGCTCTCCAGCGTCGAACTGACGGTGGTTCCCTTCGACCAGGCGATCGAGAAATCCGACGGGCCGAGGAAGATCCCGTCGATACCCGGCGTGTCGAGAATGCCGTCGAGTGCATCAAGCGCGGCGCGCGTTTCGACCATGGCGAACGCCATGGTGCGCTGGTTACTGTCGCGCAGCCAGTCGGCATAATCGCCCTTGCCATGGCGCGGAAAGGCATAGGTCGGCCCCCAGGAGCGCTCGCCGAGTGGCGGGTATTTCATGGCGGCGGCAAACAGCTTTGCGTCCGCCACCGAATTCACCATCGGGGCGATCACAGCCTCGGCGCCGAAGTCGAGCGCGCGGCTGGCCATGTCGAAGCGGCCGACCGGGATGCGCACCAGCGCCGGCTTGTTGGCCGCCAGCACCGGCACAAGCCCGCGCAGCACGCTGTCCTCGTGATGGCCACCATGCTGCATGTCGAGCGTAACCGCGTCGAACCCTTGTCTGGCCAATATCTCGACAGTCAGGGCATCCGGCACGCCGGACCATGCGGTGAACAGCGTCTCGTCGGCCGCCAGGCGTGACTTCAGGGACATTGGTGATTTCCTCTTTGCTTGCAGCAATTCAGCCGGAAATGACCGCAAAGGCAAAGAAAAACCGCCCGGTTAGGCCGGGCGGTCGATTGGTCCAGCATTCGATCGATGTCGGTGGAAGGATCAGGTGTTCTTGATCTGCTCAATCGCCTGCGCCATCAATTCATCCATGGTGCGGCGGATCTGATGGTCCGACTGGTCGATGCCGGCTGCATCGAAATCCTTGCGTATCTTGCGGAAAACGTCGTGATCGCCGGCTTCCTCGATGTCGCTGACGACCACTTCCCTGGCATAGGCGTCGGCCTCGGCGCCTGACTTGCCGAGCTTTTCGGCAGCCCACAGGCCGAGCGCTCTGTTGCGGCGTGCCGCAGCCTTGAATCGAAGTTCCTCGTCGAATGCGAATTTGCGCTCAAAGCCCTCTTCGCGGTCTTTCATGCTGCTCATGGCATCCCTCCGTGAAATCCGATTCGTTGTGCCAATATGTGTTGCCGGAGCACAAACCAAAAGGGCGCCGGCCGGTCAATATGCTACATTGCCTGCTGCGCTGCGGCATTTCGGTCCCCGAAAGCGGTTGATTGAAAGGATTTGCCGATTGAGCAAACAGTGCGATTGGGATAGACACCGGCATTGAACCCCACCGTCGCCATCTTATTTTAGGCAGACGGACAGGAACTGGTCGCTTGCCGCCTGCCCGCAAATCCAGAGAAAAATCAGATGAAAAATCGCCGCCGCATTTATGAAGGCAAGGCCAAGATCCTTTATGAGGGACCGGAGCCTGGCACGCTGATCCAGTTCTTCAAGGACGACGCCACCGCTTTCAACAAGAAGAAGCATGAAATCGTCGATGGCAAAGGCGTGCTCAACAACCGCATTTCCGAGCACATCTTCAATCATCTCAACCGGATGGGCATTCCGACCCACTTCATCCGCCGGCTCAACATGCGCGAGCAGTTGATCAAGGAAGTCGAGATCATCCCGCTCGAAGTGGTGGTGCGCAACGTCGCCGCCGGCTCGCTGGCCAAGCGCTTGGGCATCGAGGAAGGCACCGTGCTGCCGCGCTCGATCATCGAATTCTATTACAAGGCCGATGCGCTCGACGATCCGATGGTATCGGAAGAGCACATCACCGCCTTCGGCTGGGCGAGCCCGCAGGAGATCGACGACGTCATGGCGCTGGCCATTCGCGTCAACGACTTCCTTTCCGGCCTGTTCATGGGCGTCGGGATCCAGCTCGTCGATTTCAAAATCGAATGCGGCCGCCTGTTCGAAGGCGATATGATGCGCATCGTCGTCGCCGACGAGATCTCGCCGGATTCCTGCCGGCTGTGGGACGTGGCGACCCAGGACAAGCTCGACAAGGACCGCTTCCGCCGCGACATGGGCGGGCTCGTCGAAGCCTATCAGGAAGTTGCCCGCCGCCTCGGCATCATGAACGAGAACGAACCGCCGCGCCCTGCCGGACCGGTGCTCGTCGCATCGACCGACGGTGTCAAAGGCAAGCCGCACTGACGGCTTGCCCGCTCAACAGGTGAACAGGAGCATGTCCAGCGTGATCAAGGCCCGCATTACCGTAACCCTCAAGAACGGCGTGCTCGACCCACAAGGCAAGGCAATCGAGCATGCGCTTTCCGGAATGGGTTTCGGCGGCGTCGGCCAGGTGCGGCAAGGCAAGGTTTTCGATATCGAGCTTGCCGAGGGCGACAAGGCCAAGGCCGAGGCCGATCTGAAAGCTATGTGCGACAAGCTTCTGGCGAATACGGTGATTGAGAATTACGCGGTGGAGATCGGCTGAGCTTGTCGAAAGACATCCAGATATCGAAGTTCATGAGTCTTGTTTTACGCCATGCTCCCCATGAAGCGGGGCTGACTTTGGATGAGAACGGTTGGACTGATTTCAACAAACTTTGCGCGGCGATTCAGGCGAAGTTCGGCACATCCGCCGCCGAGGTTGTTCGGATCATCGACGAGAACCCGAAAAAGCGCTTTGCAATCGACGGTGATCGTGTCCGTGCGGTTCAAGGCCACAGTGTCGAGATTGATCTCGGCCTGTCGCCATCAATTCCTCCAACAGTCTTATATCACGGCACCAAGGAAGAGTTTCTCCCCAGCATCTTACGAGAAGGCTTGATCAGCCAGTCTCGGCAGCACGTTCATTTGTCAAAAGACATTGAAACAGCTGTGATCGTCGCACAGCGCCGCAAGGGGAGAAGTGTTATCCTGCGGATCGACTCGGAAAACATGGCCAAAAACGGCGCCTTATTTTTTCTTTCCGAAAATGGCGTCTGGCTGACCAGCCATGTTTTGCCGCGATATCTGTTCCAACTCAACGAGCATGAATTCTCATGAAATCAGCCGTCGTCCTGCTCCCCGGCCTTAATCGCGACCGTGACATGATCGCGGCGCTGACCAAGATTTCCGGCACGCCGCCGGTCACCGTCTGGCAGACCGACACTGAAATTCCCGATGTCGACCTGATCGCCATTCCCGGCGGCTTTTCCTTTGGCGATTATCTGCGCTGCGGCGCTATTGCCGCGCGCATGCCGGTGATGCGGGCTGTGGCCGAAAAGGCGGCCAAGGGCGTCACGGTCATCGGCGTCTGCAACGGCTTCCAGATCCTGGTCGAGGCCGGCCTGTTGCCGGGTGCATTGATGCGCAACACCTCGCTGAAATTCGTCTGCCGGCAAGTCAAGCTGCAGATCGCCAATGCCAACACGATGTTCACCCGCCGCTATCAGCCGGGCCAGGTCATCCGCGCGCCGGTGGCGCATCATGACGGCAATTATTTTGCTGATGCCGAAACGCTGGCCCGCCTCGAAGGCGAAGGCCAGGTGGTGTTCCGATATGCCGAAGGCACCAATCCCAACGGCTCGATCAACGACATTGCCGGCATTGTCAACGGCCGTGGCAATGTGCTCGGCCTGATGCCGCATCCCGAGAACCTGATTGAAGCGGCGCATGGCGGCAGCGACGGCCGGGCGCTGTTCGAAAGCGCGCTGGGCATCGCCGCTTGATGCATTCAATCTTCCTCCTGGAGCGACGGTCATGAAACTCTATTCGCGACCGCTGTCGCCCTATTCGTCGATCGTGCGGGCGCTGGCCTACATCAAGAACGTGCCGCTCAAGGTCATTGCACCGCCGCCTGGGTTTCCCATTCCCGAGGCATTCCGTGCCATCTCCCCGCTCAACCGGATTCCAGTGCTGATCACCGGCTCGGGCGAAACGATCGTCGAATCCGTGGTCATTGCCGAATATCTGGAGGAGCGCTTTCCCGAGCCAGCGCTGCTGCCCAAGGATTCGAAAGACCGGGCGTTGGTGCGCATGTTCGCCCGCATCACCGACCTTGACGTGCTCGCCCCAACGATGAAGCTGTTCGAGCTCTATTTCGTGCCGCAGCGCAACGAGGCGGACATCAAGGCACAGTTCGCCCGATTGCATCACGGGCTTGCGGCAATCGAGGCCCGCATGGCGCATGGCCCGTTCGCGCTCGGCGACGACATCTCCTTCGCCGATGCGTGGCTGACGCCGACCCGCTTCGTCTTCAACAATTTCAGGGCGACGATCGGCCGCCCCGACCTGCTTGACGCCTATCCGAAATTCGATGCCTATGAGCAAATCGCCTTGCAGCATCCGGCGCTGTCGCGCGTCTGGGGTGAGATGACAGACGGTCTGAAGATCTTTCTGTCCGAACTCGAGATGGGCGCCGCTTGACCATGCGATTGACACTCGCCCGCCTCGCCGTCGCTACTGCCGCCGGGCTTGTACTCGCCTCATGCCAGTCAAGCCCGAAGAGCACGCCGGCGCCGGCGGGCAAGAGCGCGTCACTGCTTGCCATGGAGCAGGTGGCAATAGCTGCCCACAAATGCTGGATCGCCAGCAAGGACCCTGCCTTCAAATCCTATCAGATGGCCAACGAGCTGAATTCGTTCAGCGGCACGCCGCGCTTCCTGCTGGTGCCGGCCAAACATTATGGCGGAAAGCCGTTGCTGGTCGTGCAGGCGCAAGGCAATTCGAGCCGCGTCGACGTGTTCGGCCCATTGATGGCGGAACCGCTCGGCGGCCGCATCGGCTCGGACATTGCCCGCTGGCAGGCCGGCAATCCGGCCTGTGGCGCTGCTGCCTAGCCCAATGGGTCGCTTGCTGCAGATCACCGGTCTGGTCGTCGGCCTGGCCGGGCTCGTCCTGCAGCTCTGCATCACCGTCCCGGCATCAATGGAAGCCGGCCGCGGCTTTGTCGGCTCGCTGGTCTTCTATTTCAGCTTCTTCACCATCCTGACCAACATCGGCGCGGTGCTCGTCCATGCCTCGTTGCTGTCGTCGACGGGTTATGCCTGGTTTCCGGCCTTTGCCGGGCCACGGATAGGGGCGGGCGTAGCCGTCGCCATAAGCCTGGTCCTCATTATCTACGCCACGGTCCTGGCGCAGCTTTGGCAGCCGCAAGGGCTGTTCCTGCTCTGCGACGTGCTCCTGCACTATGTGACGCCGGTGGTGTTCGTGCTGTGGTGGCTTGTGGCGGGCGCCGACGGCTCGACGCGATGGCGTGACATCTCGTGGTGGATGATCTATCCGATCGCCTATCTGGCCTACGCGCTGCTGCGGGCGCCGATCGTCGGCGAAGTACCCTATCCATTCCTCGACGTCTCCAAACACGGGGCGGCCAGCGTCGCCGTCTCGGCTCTGGCCATCACCGGGCTTTTTCTGGTTCTGTGTATCGTGGCCGTGCTTGTGGACCACGGCGTATCGAGGCTCAGGGCGGCGGGCGTCCGCTAAAGTGCGGTGCCTCAACCCTCAGTCCCAGAACGGCCTGAGGCCCTCACGATGGGCATCACAACGCGTAATGCCTATGTCCTTGAGCTGGTCGTCGGTCATCTCGAGCAGGACCAGCCGGCTGCGCCGACGATCCATTAGCCTGCCAATCCATCTCGCGAAGGATCCGAGCGTACGCACCAGCCGACTAACATAGGTTGGCCGGCCTAACGGAGGCGCCACCTGCATCTGCAATTCAGCCCTAACGGGGCGGATTGTCTCTATTGTAGCCATTTTCTTTCTGCCAAAACTTCGGATTGTACCCTTCTCGCCGCCGATCTGATATGTATTGACTCACATCCTGGTGCAATGTAAAAAATTGTCACCATGACAACTTGGCTTCCAGATCTTACCGCGGGTACCGGCCCGCTCTATCAGCGGCTTGCCGATTCCATCGAGACGGACATCGACCGCGGCCTGATCGGTGCAGGGGCAAAGCTGCCGCCGCAGCGCGATCTGGCATACGACATCGGCACGACCGTCGGCACCGTCGGCAGGGCCTATCAATTGCTGCGCGAGCGGGGATTGGTCAGCGGCGAGGTGGGCCGCGGAACCTATGTTCTCGCTCAGCAGTCGGAAAGCGCAAAGCCGGATTTCCTGGAGCCGGTCGAACAAGGCACGCGCTATATGGATGCGCCCGGCGACAAGATGCGCTTCGATAGCACCGCCGCACCGGATGTCGGCCAGGGTGCCATCGTCGCCGATGTGTTGACACGCACGGCGCAAGACCATCCGCATGAGATTTCAAGCTACACGCGTGATTTCCCGGACCGCTGGTTCGAGGCCGGCAGGCGCTGGCTGTCGCGCAATTCCTATCGCCCGGCGGCGGATGCCATTGTCCCCACGCTCGGCACCCACGCCGCGGTGATGGCAACAATTGCGGGGCTCACCGCCCCCGGCGACTATGTCGTCTTCGAGCACCTCACCTATTCGCAGATCTCCCGCAGCGCCGGCCTGATCGGTCGCCGGACCGCACTGGTGGCGGCTGACGACGAGGGCATCGATCCCCAGGATTTCGAGCGCGTCTGCGCACAAAAGCACCCGAAGATGATGTTTTTGATGCCGACGGCCAAGAACCCGACGCTGACAACGCTGTCGGCATCGCGCCGCGAGGCAATCGCGCATGTCGCCCGTCAATATAACGTCGTCTTGATCGAGGACGATCTCTATGGCGGACTGACCGACGACCCGACGCCTTTACTGGCCGAATATGCTCCCGAACGGACCATCGTTGCCGGCGGCCTGTCGAAATCGGTCGCGGCGGGTGTTCGCGGCGGTTGGCTCGCTTGCCCGCCGGCCTATCGTCACCGCATCCGGGTTGCCCATAAGATGATGACGGGCGGCCTGCCCTTTCTGCTGGCGGAGGTGGGCAGCCGGCTGGTGTTGTCCGGTCAGGCCGCCGAGATGCGCAAGCGCAGCATTGCCGAGATCGGTGCGCGCATCGCGATCGTGCGCGAGACACTCGACGGCTTCGACTTCAAGGCGCTGGATAATGTGCCGTTCGTCTGGCTCACTTTGCCGGACCCATGGCTTTCCGGCACTTTCAAACAGGCTTGCCTCGAACATGGCGTGCTCATCGACGACGAGGACGAGTTCAAGGCGGGGCGTTCCGAACAGGCCTTTCACGGCGTGCGGTTTGGCATCTCGCAGCCGCGACAGCGGGACGATATTGCGCACGGCGTCGCTGTGATCCGGCGGCTTCTGGACGAAGGCCGCGCCGGCTACGACAGCTTTTCCTGAACCGGCTTGAAACCGGCGGGTCGAGTGGCGATCTTCCGCTACTTGCGGCAAGCTGTTGCTTTCCGTCGTTTTAGTCATCCGACGGGGTGTATCGGCTGCAAAGCTTGCGATAAGACGGGACTCGATCCCAAGGACACAAATTGCCGATCATGACCATTTCCAATTCCGTGCCGATCACTCCGGAACTCATTGCCGCGCACGGGCTGAAGCCCGACGAGTACCAACGCATCCTCGACCTGGTCGGGCGCGAGCCGAGCTTTACCGAACTCGGTATTTTTTCCGCGATGTGGAACGAGCATTGTTCCTACAAATCCTCGAAAAAATGGCTTCGTACGCTGCCGACCACCGGGCCGCAAGTCATCCAGGGCCCGGGCGAGAATGCCGGCGTGGTCGACATCGGCGACGGCGACTGCGTCGTCTTCAAGATGGAGAGCCATAACCATCCCTCCTATATCGAGCCTTATCAGGGAGCGGCGACCGGCGTCGGCGGCATCCTGCGCGATGTCTTCACCATGGGCGCGCGGCCGATCGCGGCGATGAACGCGCTGCGCTTCGGTGCGCCGGATCATCCCAAAACCAGGCACCTCGTTGCCGGCGTCGTTTCCGGCGTCGGTGGCTATGGCAATTCCTTCGGCGTGCCGACGGTCGGCGGCGAGGTCAATTTCGACGCCCGCTACAATGGCAATATCCTGGTCAATGCGTTTGCCGCGGGCCTCGCGAAAACCGATGCGATCTTCCTGTCGGAAGCCAAGGGGGTCGGCCTGCCGGTCGTCTATCTCGGCGCCAAGACCGGGCGCGACGGCGTCGGCGGCGCCACCATGGCCTCGGCCGAATTCGACGACAAGATCGACGAGAAGCGGCCCACGGTCCAGGTTGGCGATCCCTTCACCGAAAAATGCCTGCTCGAAGCCTGCCTCGAACTGATGGCGTCCGGCGCCGTTATCGCCATCCAGGACATGGGTGCCGCTGGCCTCACCTGCTCGGCGGTCGAAATGGGCGCCAAGGGCGACCTCGGCATTGAGCTCGATCTCGACAAGGTGCCGGTGCGTGAAGAGCGCATGAGCGCTTATGAGATGATGCTTTCGGAGAGCCAGGAGCGCATGCTGATGGTGCTGCGCCCCGAAAAGGAAAAACAGGCCGAGGCGATCTTCCACAAATGGGGCCTCGACTTTGCCATCGTCGGCAAGACCACCGACGATCTGCGCTTCCGCGTGCTGCACCAGGGCGACGAGGTCGCCAACCTGCCGATCAAGGATCTCGGCGACCAGGCGCCGGAATATGACCGTCCCTGGGTCGAGCCGAAGAAGCCGGCGCCGCTGGGCGCCGGCGATGCACCGCAAACCGATGTGGCCGAGGCTTTGCTGAAGCTGCTTGGCGGGCCGGACCTGTCCTCGCGCCGCTGGGTGTGGGAGCAGTACGACACGCTGATCCAAGGCAATTCGTTGCAGCTTCCCGGCGGCGATGCCGGCGTCGTGCGGATCGACGGTCATCCGACCAAGGCGCTCGCCTTCTCCTCCGACGTGACGCCGCGCTATTGCGAGGCCGACCCCTACGAGGGAGGCAAGCAGGCGGTGGCCGAATGCTGGCGCAATCTTACCGCCACCGGTGCCTTGCCGCTCGCGGCCACCGACAACCTTAATTTCGGCAATCCGGAACGGCCGGAGATCATGGGTCAGTTGGTCGGCGCGGTGAAAGGTATTGGCGATGCCTGCAGGGCGCTGGGCTTCCCGATCGTCTCCGGCAACGTCTCGCTCTACAATGAGACCAACGGCCAAGGCATACTGCCGACACCAACCATCGGCGGCGTCGGGCTGATTGCCGATTGGTCGAAAATGGTGCGGATCGGCTTTGCCGCCGAAGGCCAGATGATCGTGCTGGTCGGCGCACCGACCATGTGGGGCACGCATCTTGGCCAATCGGTCTATATGCGCGACATCCATGGCCGTGCCGACGGCCCGCCGCCGCCCGTCGATCTCGATCACGAAAAGCGCGTCGGTGACCATGTGCGGGCGCTGATTGCGTCGGGCGTCGTTACCGCGGCGCATGACGTTTCCGATGGCGGCATCGCGGTGGCGTTGGCCGAGATGGCGATGGCCTCCGGCATCGGCGCGACCATCCCCGGCCTGATCGGCACCGATCCGATCCCGGTCTGGTTCGGCGAGGATCAGGGCCGCTATCTGCTGACGCTGTCGATCGACCCGCAGAGCGAGGCGTGGGATGCCATTCGCGAACAGCAAAGCAAGCTCGGCATTTTTGCACCGTGGATCGGCTCGACCGGCGGCAGCGAACTGAAGCTGGGCGAGGCACGTGCGATACCGGTCAGTGAATTGACCGCTGCCCACGAATCCTGGTTCCCTCGCTTCATGGCAAATGAGGTCGTGGACCCGTGATGTGATCGAGTGGAGCCGTTTCACTGTGGTTCATCCGCCGTTTCGACCATATCTATGAGTTCACGACCTGAACAAGGAATCCTCGCATGGCAATGGACGCCCACGACATCGAACGGCTGATCAAGGAAGGCATTCCGGACGCCAAGGTGACGATTCGCGACCTGGCCGGCGATGGCGACCATTATGCGGCGGAGGTGGTGGCCGAAAGCTTTCGCGGCAAAAGCCGCGTCCAGCAGCACCAGATGGTCTATGACGCGCTGAAGGGCAACATGGGCGGCGTGCTGCACGCGCTTGCCCTGCAGACCAGCGTGCCGGACTAAACTCCCGTCCAGTTACCGGCTCGCAAGCGCCTTGCCGGTCACGGCAATGATCGGCCCGGCCGGATAGTTTCCACCAACAATCATCCGCTCGCCATTCGACAGCGCCGACACGACCCCGTCGAAGAAAAGCGCATTGGGGCAATTGAGCGCATCTCGAAACAGCCGTGCGAAGCTGCCGAGGCTGACTTGAGAGCGCGAGATCGCCAGCACGACGGTGTTTTCGTCAAGCACGCCGACGCCGTTGCGGATATAGCGCGATGTGCCGTCCTGCTCGAAACGGGGATGAAGCCGGCCGTCGATCACCAGCATCGGGCCGGATTGCGTGGCGACCATCACGTCCGGCCCGGCCGCGGCATAGGCACTTGTCTCCATGACCGCCGCCTTGCCGTCCTTGCGGACCACGAATACGCCATTCGGTTTCAGGAAGAAATTGCCTTCGCTGTCGGCGACGTTGAGCGGCGCCTTCTCCCGGCCGTCTTCGACGAGAAGGCCGACTGGGGTCAGATCTTGGTGATACATGCCGGCGTTCATGGCGAGCAGCACCGGCCGGCCCTGATCCGCCATCGCCTTGTCGAATTGGTCCAGGGAACCGAAGGCCTTGCCGTCGAGGCCTACGTGGAACACACCGATGTCATAGCGGCGCAGATCGATTTCGCAGACGACGTAGGCGGCCGCCTCGAAGCTCGCGTCGCGGCACGGCGCCGGCAATTCACCGCCGACGACGAGGGGTGGCTGTCTCGGCGACCTGGCCCACCAAATCAAGGCCAGTGCGGCGAGCAGAACGGCGAGGAGGAACCCGGCGAGATATCGTCTTTTCATCGCGCCTCGGGAAAGATGGTGGCCAACGGCTTGGCACAAGATCAGACGTTCCTTTGCGCCATTTGCATGGCAAGGCGGCAAACATCTTGTTTCGCGCAACCCATGGGTTTATTTGAAGGGTAATGTTCGAGCCTGACTCCCACAGGCATGAAAGGGTATTCCATGAGCGGCATCAACGACTACATCGATAATGAAGTGAAGGGCAACGACGTTGTTCTCTTCATGAAAGGCACGCCCGGCTTCCCGCAATGCGGATTTTCCGGTCAGGTCGTGCAGATCCTCGACTATATCGGCGCCGACTATAAGGGTGTCGACGTGCTGACGTCGGCCGAGCTACGGCAAGGCATCAAGGACTATTCCAACTGGCCGACCATCCCGCAGCTCTACGTCAAGGGCGAATTCGTCGGCGGCTGCGACATCATCCGCGAGATGTTCCAGGCGGGCGAATTGCAGACCTTCCTCGTCGAAAAGGGCGTCAGCGTCAAAGGCGCCGCCTGACTTCTGTTTTGCGTATGGCTCTCCGAAGATCGACTGCGATTGTCGGGGTCATGCGCTTAGCGCCGGGGCACCTTGGCAAAAAGTTGTGCCCGCTATCGGGGCAATGAACGAATGGATGCGTCGGCACGCCGGCGCATTTTCGTTTGAAGATCGGACTGGCCGTGGATCAGCAAGCACAAGCGCAGCAAAAGGCAAGCACCTTGCCTATTCCGCGCTGGGAATTCATCGCGCTATGCGCGGCGCTGATGGCGCTCAATTCGCTGGCCATCGACATCATGTTGCCGGCGCTGCAGCAGATCGGCGCCTCGCTCGGCGTCGAAAATGAAAACCACCGGCAATATGTGATCACCGCCTACATACTGGGCTTCGGCGGTGGGCAACTGTTCTTCGGGCCCGTCTCGGACCGCTTCGGGCGCCGCGCTCCGCTGGTTGCCGGGCTGGTGATCTATGTTGCGGCGGCGGGCGCTGCTGCAGTCGCCCCGTCATTCGCCACGCTTCTGCTATGCCGGGCCGTGCAAGGCATCGGCGCGGCGGCGACGCGCGTCATTGCCGTCTCGATCGTGCGCGATACGTTCGACGGAAGGCGCATGGCCGAAGTCATGTCCTTGATCTTCATGGTGTTCATGGCAATTCCGGTGGTGGCACCCGGTATCGGCCAATTCATCATGCTGTTTGCGACCTGGCACGTGATCTTCGTCACCATGGCGGCCGGCGCGCTGATCGTGTCCGCCTGGTCGCTGTTGCGCCTGCCCGAGACACTACATCCAGAATATCGCCGGCCGCTGACGCTGTCCTCCATCATCGGCGGCTTCCGCATCGTTCTCACCAACCGCATCGCGCTCTGCTACGCCTTCGCCAGCACCTTCATCTTCGGCGCCATGTTCGGCTTCATCGCCTCGGCCCAGCAGATCTATGTCAGCGTGTTCGATGTCGGCGAGATGTTCCCGGTCATCTTCGCGGGGGTTGCCGGCGTGCTTGCTTTTTCGAACTACCTCAACTCGCGCCTCGTCGGCCGCATCGGCATGCGCCGTCTGTCGCAAAGCGCGCTGCTGCTGTTTCTGGCCATCAGCCTTGCCTGGCTGGTCGTTTCCATCGAAATGAAGATGCCGCTCTGGCTCTTCATTACTTTCTTTGCCTGCGCCATGGTACCGTTCGGCGCGCTCGGCGCGAACTTCAACGCGCTCGCCATGGAGCCGCTCGGTCACCTGGCCGGCACCGCCTCGTCGATTCTCGGGTTCATGCAGACATTTCTTGGCGGCATCCTCGGCACGCTGATCGGCCAGGCCTTCAACGGTACGGTAACGCCGCTGGCCGCCGGGTTCTGCAGCGTGTCGGTGGCGGCGCTGCTGATGATTCTCATCGCCGAGCGCGGCAGGCTGTTCCAGCCGCAAAACCCGCCGGTCTAGTTTTACGCGCTGGCGGATAAAACTATTCCGCCCAAAGCTCGCGGCGCAGCTCCCGCCAGCTTTCCCTGTCCGGCGCGACCAGCAGGCCACCTCCGACATGTGACGGCAGATAGGCGCTGCCGTCGAAGCGCGCGGCATAACCGCCGGCCTCGGCATGGATCAGTACGCCGGCCAGATGGTCCCACGGCATCAGCTTGTTATAGACGACGAAATGGCCGTGGCCGCTGGCCAGCAGGCGGTATTCGTGGGCTGCGCAGCGATAGTTGAACTGCGACAGCGACTTGGTCTGATTGCGCGCCAGGCGTGAGCGGTCCGGCTCGGGTAGATAGTGCCACGAGACCGCTCCAGTCATTTCCGATATCGGCGCCGGTTTGGCGACATGGACTTTTTCGAAATTGCCATGCGCGTGCCGAATATGACTGCCGGCGCCACTGACGCCGACCAGCCAGTCCTTGCCGACGGGATCGTGGATGATGCCGGCGACCGTCTCGCCCTTGACCACGACGCCAAGCATGACGCCGAACAGCGGCACGCCGGAGGCGAAGTTGAAGGTGCCGTCGACCGGGTCTACGACGAAGGCGAGTTCGGCATCGCCGAGACCGTCGAGCAGCGTCGGGTCGTCGGAGCAGGCCTCCTCGCCGACGATCATCGCCTTGGGATACCGCTGAAGCAGCCTGGCGGCGATGAGCCGCTCGGCATTCACGTCGGCCTCGGTCACAAGATCGGCGGCCGAGGTCTTGCGACGCACGTCGCCCTCACTCAACCGGCGAAAGCGCGGCATGATCTCGGCGACGGCAGCGTCCGACAGAAGGTCGGCAAGCCAGTCGATCGCGCTGTCGTCAAATGTCATGGGGACCGTCTTGCTTTGCGTTAAGAGCATCGTTGAGGGCGGCGAAATCGAACAGCGTCCTGTCGAGCAGATGCGAGCGCCGCACATTGGCCATGGCACGGATCATGGTGTCCTTGCGGCCGGGCATGCGCTTCTCGATGTCGTCGAGCATCGCTTTCATGGCGTTGCGCTGCAGGCCTTCCTGGCTACCGCACAGATCGCACGGAATTATCGGGAATTTCATGGCGCCGGCGAATTTCTCGAGATCGGCTTCCGCACAATAGGCGAGCGGCCGCAGCACCATGACGTCGCCTTCGTCGTTGAGCAGCTTCGGCGGCATGGCGGCGAGGCGTCCGCCATGGAACAGGTTCATGAAGAAGGTTTCCAGAATGTCTTCGCGGTGATGGCCGAGCACCAGCGCCGAGCAGCCCTCCTCGCGGGCAATGCGATAGAGATGGCCGCGCCGCAGCCGCGAACACAGCGAGCAATAGGTGCTGCCCTCGGCCAGCTTGTCGATGACCACAGAATAGGTGTCCTGATATTCGATGCGATGCGGAATGGCATGGCTGTCGAGATAGTCGGGCAATATGTGCTTGGGAAAGTTCGGCTGGCCCTGGTCGAGATTGCAGGCCAACAGCTCGATCGGCAGCAGCCCGCGCCATTTGAGATCGAGCAGCACGGCAAGCAGGCCGTAGGAATCCTTGCCGCCCGACAGAGCGACCAGCCAGCGGTCGCCGGGCCTCACCATTGAGAAATCGTCGATCGCCTGGCGGGCAAGCCGCAGCAGCCGCTTGCGCAGCTTGTTGAACTCGACGGAGGACGGCACATCGGCAAACAGCGGATGAAAGCCGCCTTCGGCGTAGGCGACCGGTTCGAGCGTTTCGGCGTCTGGCTGCATGTTCACGGCGCGTCGGCCCTAAAGTCCTGTTGCCGCCCGCAGTAGCGCATCGAACTGAAAATCGAAATCGATTTCGGAATCACGCCGCGAAAAAGGAACGAAAAAGAAAAGGCCGCCCCGATAGGGCGGCCTTCGCTTGTATCGCGTACGAACGCGCCGATCAGCGCGAATAGAATTCGACGACCAGATTCGGTTCCATCTGCACGGCAAACGGAACGTCGGCCAGGCCGGGGATGCGCGTGAAGGCGGCGGTCATCTTGTTGTGGTCGGCCTCGATGTAATCGGGCACGTCGCGCTCGGCCAGGCCCACCGATTCCAGCACGATGACCAGCTGCTTCGACTTCTCGCGCACTTCGATGACGTCGCCCGGCTTGCAGCGGTACGAGCCGATGTTGACGCGCTTGCCGTTGACGTTGACGTGGCCGTGATTGACGAACTGGCGCGCCGCAAAGATGGTCGGTACGAACTTGGCGCGGTAGACGACTGCGTCGAGGCGCGATTCGAGCAGGCCGATCAGGTTCTCCGAGGTGTCGCCCTTGCGGCGGTCCGCCTCTTCATAGACCTTGCGGAACTGCTTTTCCGAAACGTCGCCATAGTGGCCCTTCAGCTTCTGCTTGGCGCGCAGCTGCAGGCCGAAATCGGAAAGCTTGCCCTTGCGGCGCTGGCCATGCTGGCCGGGGCCGTATTCACGCTTGTTGACCGGGGACTTCGGGCGGCCCCAGATGTTTTCGCCAAGACGGCGGTCGATCTTGTACTTCGCGGATTCGCGCTTGCTCATCGCATTCCCTTTCAAAACAACACACCCGGAACCTCATGGTCCGGGTGAAGGAAACGCGCCCTCCTCTGGCCCCCGTTTTCGAGACCTGACAGGGTTTTCCACGCAACGCGACGGAAAACCCACGGGACACGTCATTTCAAACAGGACATCAGGAAATTAAAACCGGCTTCCAAACGTCTTGCACACATAAAGAAAACCACCGAGCATTGCGGCCCGGTGTTGGTGGGCTGGTTAAACGGAGATTTAACCGCTGTCAAGCTTCCGGCTGGCGCGAATCGCCGAACCGGATAGTGTTGCGGTTGTAGAACGTGCCGGATGTGGCGGGAGGTTGCGCCAGCGGCATCAGGAAGGGACTGAAGTCAGAGGAGCTGGAATTCGCATGAAGAAGTTCTTCCTTACGTTGGTAGGAGCCGCGGTGATGGCCGGCACGATGGCGGTCGCGCCCGAGCCGGCGCAGGCCCGGCATTGGCACGGCCACAGGCATCACCAGGTCTGCCGCATCGTGGTCAAGAAGAAGGTGGTGTGGCGGCACGGTCATCGCAAGGTCATCCGCTACAAAGTGCGGCGCTGCGGTTGGGGATGGAACTGGTAATTTTCGCCCTCGCCCGTTGAGACTTCAGGGCCCGCGGCTCAGCCGCGGGCTTTTTATCGACCGGCATCCGCCGCCAGAATGGTCAGTCGATCAGTGTTTCGATTTCTTTTCCGGCAGGCCCTTGCGCTTGGTCTCGGCGAATTCCTCGAGCTGTTTTTCGCTCATGGATTTATACATTCCCTTCGACGCGCCTTTGAGCTCGCTCTTCTTGGTCTCGCCACGCTTGGCGGACAGTGCAGCACCGGCGGCTTTCTGCTGGGCTTTCGAGGTGGCTGGCATGATCGTTTCTCCTGTTCCTCAATGAGAAAAGAACGCATCGCCCTGGGCTGATGTTCCCGGAGCACCAAAGTGCCTGGGGTCAGGATACCGCCAGGCCAAATCCCTGCATCAGCCGGCGCGTCGGAAAATCGGCCTCGTTCGAGGTGAAGACGGCAAAATCGGCGCCTTCCGGCAGTACCTCTCTGCGATAACGGGCCTCGGTATCGGCGAGCAGCGACAGCGCGCGGCGTGCGATCGCCTCGGCCGGGTCGAGCCAGTCGACCGGCCAAGGTGCTGTCTTGCGCATGCGGTTGGCCAAAAAGGGATAATGGGTGCAGGCAAGCACGACGATGTCGGTGCGCAGCCCGTCATGCTCGACGAAGCACGGCGCGATCTCGGCGCGCACGGCGTCCTCGTCGACAAAACCGTCGCGCATATAGGCTTCGGCCAATCCAGCCAGCCTGTCGCTGCCGACCAGGCGGACATGGCATTTCTGCGCCCATTTGCTGATCAGGTCACGCGTGTACTGGCGCTTGACGGTGCCGGGCGTCGCCAGCACCGAAACCAGGCCTGAGCGCGTGCGTTCCGCCGCCGGCTTGACGGCCGGCACGGTGCCGACGAAAGGGTGGCCGGGAAACCTCTCGCGCAACGCTTCGATGACCAGCGTCGAGGCGGTGTTGCAGGCGATGACCGAAATGGCCGGCGAAAACCGTTCGAGCAGCCTGGCGAACAACTCTAGGATGTGTGTTCTCAGCGCCGGCTCCTCCCAGGCGCCGAAGGGGAACGCCGCGTCGTCGGCGACATAGATGAAGCGGCGGTCAGGCATCAGGACGCGCGCCTCACGCAGCACGGTGAGGCCGCCAATGCCGGAATCGAACATCAGGATCGGACGGGCGCTCGATGGACTGGTCATTATCATTGAGTCACTAAGGGCTGGGAATCACAAACGAGATCACGAGAGAAGGCTCGGCCCATGCTTTTTGCTTTGGCCAATGATGCTTTATCCCGGCCGCTTCTATCTGGAACCATCATGGCCTTGATGCGGCGAGACGGTCACACAAGGCCCCGCTTGCCGAAGCCGCCGGCCCGCGGCCGGCCGTTCGCCGGAGATGCAGGGTGAGATGCAGGGTGGTTCGACGGCACCGGTGCGGCCCGCATGGCATAGGCCGGAGCCAGGGCCGCCACGCCGGCGGCCGACTCTGAATGGGGCGCCGCGGCGCCGCGCAGCGGCCCGGGCGGGTCGAAATCGTCGAAACTCAGGGATGACGCCATATCCGAAGAGCTACCGCCCGCCGGCTTGGCCGCCAAGATGACCGCCCACAGCCCGACGAGAGCTAATCCCAGCAGGTTAAGGCCGGAATGCGACTCGTCGCCGTCGAACTTTACGACAAGAACAGTGCCGGCCTGCAGAATCGCAAACAGGGTCGAGAACACGATATACGACCAAAGGATCCAACCGGACCCTTGTGCATCGCGGCTTCGACGCCAGGCGAAATTCGCGCGGAACAGAACAATCACCAGCGAGGCGACGAGAACGGCCGCGGCCAGCCCTTCCCTGGAAGGTCCGGGCTTCGAATTGGCCAAACCCTCGATGCCGATGGTCAGCACGACGCACAGCACAAAGGTCACGATTTCCGCAACCAGCAAGGCCGCCGAATAGAAGAAAAAGCGAGGACGACCGATATCCGAGCTAAACATCCGAGGATCCATCGTTTTCCAGACAATGGATCACATCAAATAACATTCGGTTACTGGTGAGATATGGGCAACTCGAAGGCTAGTCTTTGTCCTTCGCCTTGCCGGCGCGTGCCGCGGCCGCCGGGAGCCGCCTTGGATCGTCGCCGGGCGATCCGTCGCCGCGCGGCATGGCCGGCGAGAACCTGTCCAGCGATGATATAATACCGCGTAGCACCTTGAGCTCCGGCTCGGCAAAACCGGGGCGGGTCAGCACTGCGCGCAAATTGTCGACCATCTTCGGCTTCTTCGGTGCCGGGCGGAAATAGCCGCGCGCCTCCAGTGCACCTTCCAGATACGCAAACAGGGCGTGCAATTCTTCCTTGGCAGCTGGCGGCATTTCGGGACCGGAGAAGTTGGTCCTGGTCTCGTCTTCCAGGCCGGACTTCATCCATTCATAGGACATCAGCAGGGCCGCCTGGGCGATGTTGAGCGAGGAGAAGGCTGGATCGACGGGGAAGGTGACGATCTCGTCGGCAAGGCCGACCTCGTCATTATAGAGGCCGAAGCGCTCGCGGCCGAACAGGATGCCGGTGCGCTGGCCGGCCCGCTGCCGCGCGCGCAGCGCCCTGCCCGCCTCGACCGGGCCGCGCACCGGTTTGAAATTGTCGCGCGCGCGCGCCGTGGTGGCGAAGACGAAGTTCAAGTCGGCGACTGCCGAGCCCAGGTCGTCGAACACCTCGACGGCATCGATGACATGGTCGGCGCGGCTTGCCGCGGCACGCGCCTTCTCGCTCGGCCAGCCGTCACGCGGATTGACGAGGCGCAGTTCGGCAAGGCCGAAATTGGCCATGGCGCGTGCAACCATGCCGATGTTCTCGCCGAGCTGTGGCTCGACCAGGATGATCGCCGGTCCGGACGCAGGCGTTCCGGAGGCAAGAGGGTTGTCGGGATCCTGGGTGGCGGTCATGGTTGTCAATGAACTGCTGTTTGCGGCATTTCGCAGTCCCCTGCCACATTTGGCGGCGAAAATGAAGCTTTCGCAAAGAATGCCGGCACTACGGCGCGGTTCGCCGTTTGCGCGGCCAAAAAGCCTTTGATATACGGGCCGCATCCCAGGGCCGGCAGCCGTGCGGGCAAGGCCGTTCCGTTCCCAAAAGCGAGGCATTCTTTCCATGGCGAAGATCAAGGTGGCGAACCCGGTCGTCGAACTCGACGGCGACGAGATGACCCGCATCATCTGGCAGTTCATCAAGGACAAGCTGATCCACCCTTATCTCGACCTCAAGCTCGAATATTACGATCTCGGTATCGAGCACCGCGACGCCACCAACGACCAGGTGACCATCGATTCGGCCAATGCCATCAAGAAATACGGCGTCGGCGTGAAATGCGCGACGATCACGCCCGACGAGCAGCGCGTCGAGGAATTCAAGCTGAAGAAGATGTGGAAGTCGCCGAACGGCACCATCCGCAACATCCTCGGCGGCACCATCTTTCGCGAGCCGATCATTATGAAGAACGTGCCGCGGCTAGTGCCCGGCTGGACCAAGCCGATCATCGTCGGCCGCCACGCCTTCGGCGACCAGTACCGCGCCACCGACTTCCGCTTTCCCGGTAAGGGCAAGCTGACGATCAAGTTCGTCGGCGAGGACGGCCAGGTGATCGAGCACGACGTCTTCGACGCACCCGGCGCCGGTGTCGCCATGGCCATGTACAATCTCGACGAGTCGATCCGCGAATTCGCCCGCGCCTCGCTGAATTACGGCCTGCTGCGCAATTACCCCGTCTACCTGTCGACCAAGAACACCATCCTCAAGGCCTATGACGGCCGCTTCAAGGATATCTTCCAGGAGGTCTACGAGGCGGAGTTCGAAGCCGAGTTCAAGGCCAAGAAACTCTGGTACGAGCACCGGCTGATCGACGACATGGTGGCCTCCAGCCTGAAATGGTCGGGCGGCTATGTCTGGGCTTGCAAGAATTATGATGGCGACGTGCAGTCGGACACGGTGGCGCAAGGCTTCGGCTCGCTCGGCCTGATGACCTCGGTGCTGATGACGCCGGACGGCAAGACCGTCGAGGCGGAGGCCGCACACGGCACCGTCACCCGCCACTATCGCCAGCACCAGAAGGGCGAGGAGACCTCGACCAATTCGATCGCCTCGATCTTTGCCTGGACGCGCGGCCTCGCCCACCGCGCCAAGCTCGACGACAATGCCGAACTGAAGCGTTTTGCCGAGACGCTGGAACGGGTCTGCATCCAGACGGTCGAGTCCGGCTTCATGACCAAGGACCTGTCGCTGCTGATCGGTCCCGACCAGCCATGGCTTTCGACCACCGGCTTCCTCGACAAGATCGACGAGAATTTGCAGAAGGCGATGGCCTGAGCTCCTCCGACATGGACAAGCCCGTCGTCTACGGCGCGGACTACAGCGTCTATGTGCGCATCGTGCGGCTGGTGCTCGAGGAAAAGGGCGTCGGCTACGAGCTGGTGCCCGTCGACATCTTTGCGGCGGACGGCATTCCCGGCTGGTACTTCGAGCACCAGCCGTTCGGCCGCATCCCAGCCTTCGAGCATGACGGCTTTCGCCTTTACGAGACCGGCGCGATTGCCCGTTATGTCGACGAAGCCTTTGACGGCCCGGCGCTGCAACCGCTCGAAGCCCGGCCTCGATCACGCATGAACCAGATCACCGGCCTGCTCGACGCCTACGCCTACAGGGCCATGGTCTGGGATGTCGCCGTCGAGCGGCTGGAAAAAACGCCGCCCGACGAAGCCGTGATCGCCAACGGGTTGAGGCAGGCGAGAACGGCATTGCAGGCGCTGTCTTCGCTGAAAGCCGAAGGGCCTTGGCTGTTGGGGACGGAACTGACGCTGGCCGACCTGCACGCCGCACCGATCATCGGCTATTTCGTCAAGGTCGCCGAGGGGCGAAAACTGCTGGCGGAGTTTGCCGATATCCAGGATTGGTATGTGCGCATCGCGGCGCGTGCGGGTTTTGCGAAGACCGAAAAGGCAGAGTGAGGAGACAAGCATTCGGCAATAGGCCTTCTGGTGATTAGCGAAAGCCGAAGTGACATCCAATCTCCCCCTTGCGGGGGAGATGTCCGGCAGGACAGAGGGGGGTGTGAAGGATCGCTAACCTTCGACTGATCCTTTCCAATTGGGAACGGCCTGAGAACGTGGCTCCGATTGGGCTGACAGTCGGAGGGACAGCACCCCCCTCTGCCCTGCCGGGCATCTCCCCCGCAAAGGGGGAGATCGGCAGCTTCGCCGAAGGCGACCCACTGCGAAATACCGCTCAATCGGGAAGGTAGATCTCCGCCTTCATAAAGGTCTTCGCACGGCCTGTGATCAGCACGCGATCTCCGGCCAGCTCGCATAGCAAGTGCCCGCCGCGTTGCGAGTATTGGAATGCCGACAGATGCGTCTTGCCGAGTTTTTCAGCCCAGTAAGGCACCAGCGTCGCATGAATGGAGCCGGTTACCGGATCCTCGGGAATGCCTGCTCCGGGCACGAAATAACGCGAGACGAAATCATGGGCCTGCCCAGGCGCGGTAATGACCAAGCCGAGAGGATGAAAACGTCCGATCCTGAGCAGATCGGGAACGAAAGATCGCACGCTTGTCTCGTCGGCAAGCTCGACAAACAGGTTCTCGAAATTGCGGAAGCCCGCAACCGTCCGCTGAGACAATATCGCTTGCAGCGCCGACTTCAGCTCTTCCTCGACGGGCTGCGGCGGAAAACACGGCAGATCGAGCTGATAGGCCCCTTCCCGCTGGGAAACCCGCAACTCGCCCACCCGGGTGGCGAAGGCCATTTCGCCCTGACCACTGTATTCCGTGGTCAGCACATGGGCGGCCGCAAGAGTGGCATGGCCGCAGAAGTCGACTTCATGGACCGGCGTGAACCAGCGCAAATCCCAACCTTTGCCATTCGCCCGCACAAACGCCGTTTCGGCAAGATTGTTTTCGTTGGCGATGGCCTGCATTACCTGCTCCGGCAGCCACTCCTCCAAAAGGAGAACGGCGGCAGGGTTGCCCTGGAAGGCCTGTTCGGCAAAGGCGTCGACCTGATACATCGTCAGCGTCGGCATATCAGGCCCTCAAGGATGTCCGCTGGGCGGCGCGCCATTTCGGCCGTGCCCGCCCCCGGTGCAGGTTCACGCCGTCTCGAGAGCCGCTTTCACCGCAGCGATCGCGTCTTCGGCCTTCGAGCCGTCCGGGCCGCCGGCCTGGGCCATATCGGGTCGACCGCCGCCGCCCTGCCCGCCCAATGCCGCGGACGCGACGCGCACCAGATCGATTGCGCTGAAGCGGCCGGTCAGATCATCGGTGACCGCGACGACGACGCTCGCCTTGTTGTCCTCGCCGGCGCCGACAAAGACGACGACGCCGGAGCCGAGCGACTTCTTGCCGGCATCGGCCAGCGGCTTCAAATCCTTTGGCGAGACGCCCGATACCGCCTTGCCGAGAAAACCGACACCGGCAATCGTTTCGTTTTCCGCAGGCACACCGGCTGGCGAGCGATCGCCGAGCGCCAGTTTCTTGCGCGCCTCGGTCAGCTCCTTTTCGAGCTTCTTGCGCTCGTCGAGCAGTGCCTCGACGCGGGCCGGCACATCGGCCGGCGAAATCTTCAGCGCGGCGGCGGCCGCCTTCAGCCGCTTGTCCTGCTCGTCGAGATGCTTTCTGGCCGCCTCGCCGGTCAACGCCTCGATGCGGCGCACGCCGGCAGCGACCGCGCTGTCGGACACGATGCGCACCAGGCCGATATCGCCGGTCGCCCTGACATGGGTGCCGCCGCATAGCTCGACCGAATAGGGCCGGTTGGCCTTGGCGCCATGCAGGCCCGTGCCCATCGAAACGACGCGCACTTCATCGCCATATTTCTCGCCAAACAGCGCCATGGCGCCTTCGGCAATGGCGTCGTCGACCGACATCAGGCGCGCGGTTACAGGGCTATTCTGAACGACGATTTCGTTTGCCATGCGCTCGACCTCTTCGAGCTCGTCCGGCGAGATCGGCTTGTTGTGGGAGATGTCGAAGCGCAGACGCTCGGGCGCGACCAGTGAGCCCTTCTGCGCCACATGGGTACCCAGCACCTCGCGCAGCGCCTCATGGATCAGATGCGTGGCGGAATGGTTCGCGCGCAGCCTGGAGCGGCGCGCGTGGTCCACCCTCAGCTCGACGGTCGCGCCCGTCTTGACCGTACCGTTGGCCACCTTGCCGACATGGACGAAAAGCCCATCGGCCTTCTTCTGCGTATCGGATATCTCGATCGAGAACCCGTCGCCTGAAATGACGCCGGTATCGCCCATCTGGCCACCGGACTCGCCATAGAACGGCGTCTGGTTGACAACCACGGCAACGGCGTCGCCTTTGCCGGCACTGTCGACGGTCTTGCCGTCCCTGACCAGCGCCTGGACGAGGCCTTCCGCCTGCTCGGTCTCATAGCCCAGGAATTCGGTGGCGCCGTTCTCCTCACGCACCGCGAACCATACCGTTTCGGTTGCGGCCTCACCGGAACCAGCCCAGCTTTTGCGCGCCTCCGCCTTCTGCCGCTCCATCGCCTCGGTGAAGCCGGCAAGGTTGACCGAGATGTTGCGCTGGCGCAGCGCGTCCTGCGTCAGATCGAGCGGAAAGCCATAGGTGTCGTAGAGCTTGAACGCTGTCTCGCCATCCAGCATGTCGCCGGAGACCAACTTTTCCGTCGCCTCCGAAAGCAAGCCCAAGCCTCGCACCAGCGTCTTGCGGAAACGAGTTTCCTCAAGCTTCAGCGTCTCGGTGATCATCTGCTCGCCGCGCACCAGTTCCGGGTAGGCTTGGCTCATCTCGCGGACCAGCGCCGGCACCAGCTTCCACATCAGCGGCTCATTCGAGCCGAGCAACTGCGCGTGGCGCATGGCGCGGCGCATGATGCGACGAAGCACGTAGCCCCGCCCTTCGTTGGACGGCAGCACGCCGTCGGCGACCAGGAAGCAGGACGAACGCAAGTGGTCGGCGATGACGCGGAACGATGCGACGGTGTCCGCATCCGGACCGCGGCCAAGCGCCGACGACGCAGCGTCGATCAGGTGGCGGAACAGGTCAGTTTCGAAGACGCTATCAACTCCTTGCAGGATGGAGGCCATGCGCTCGAGGCCCATGCCCGTGTCGATCGACGGACGCGGCAGGTCGACGCGCTCGTCCTTCGTCACCTGTTCATACTGCATGAACACCAGGTTCCAGAATTCGAGGAAACGGTCGCCATCCTCCTCGGGACTGCCGGGAGGGCCACCCCAGATGTGCTCGCCACGGTCGATGAATATCTCTGAACACGGCCCGCACGGTCCGGTGTCGCCCATTGCCCAGAAATTGTCCGAGGTCGCGATGCGAATGATGCGATCGTCGGAAAGACCGGCGATCTTCTTCCAGTAGGAGGCGGCCTCGTCGTCGGTGTGGTAGACGGTGACCAGCAGCTTGTCCTTCTTCAGCCCGAACTCCCTGGTGATCAGGTTCCAGGCAAGCTCTATGGCGCGCTCCTTGAAATAATCGCCGAAGGAGAAATTGCCGAGCATCTCGAAGAAAGTCAGGTGTCGCGCGGTGTAGCCGACATTGTCGAGGTCGTTGTGCTTGCCGCCGGCACGAACACTCTTCTGGGCAGTCGTCGCACGCGAATAGGGCCGCTTCTCCAGACCGGTGAAAACGTTCTTGAACTGCACCATGCCGGCATTGGTGAACATCAGCGTCGGGTCGTTGCGCGGCACCAGCGGGCTCGACGCGACGACCTCGTGACCTTCCTTGCGAAAATAGTCGAGAAATGCCGACCGGATCTCGTTGACGCCACTCATGAATACTGCCTTTTCGAGAGAACCGCCGGCTGCCGGCGGAAAATAGACATGGCCTTTTAGCGGTCGCACCGCAGCCTGTCCAGAAACACCAAATGGGCTCAAATCCCGGCTTTCACCGGCGCTTTGAAATGCGTCTGACTCGCCGTCAAACGCCAACCGCCGGCACGGGGCCGGCGGTTCAAAATGTACCGATTACGCAAACTCAAAATCAAAACATCAAATCCAAACCTGGCTGACGCTCCGGGAGGCGTCGCTTTTCCTACATCGCCCCGGCGTCGTCCTCGAAACCGTCGTCGCTGCTTTCGGAGCCGCCGTTCTCAAGGAATTTCTCGGCGATCAATCCGGCATTCTGCCTCAGCGCCAATTCGATCTCGCGCGCCGTGTCGGGATTGTCGCGCAGGAACAGTTTTGCGTTTTCGCGGCCCTGGCCGAGACGCTGCGAATTATAGGAGAACCAGGCGCCCGACTTTTCGACCACGCCAGCCTTGACGCCGAGATCGACCAGCTCGCCGGTCTTGGAGACGCCCTCGCCATACATGATGTCGAACTCGACCACCTTGAAGGGCGGCGCCAGCTTGTTCTTGACGACCTTGACGCGGGTCTGGTTGCCGACGACCTCGTCGCGATCCTTGACCGAGCCGATGCGGCGGATGTCGAGGCGGACCGAGGCATAGAATTTCAGCGCGTTGCCGCCGGTCGTCGTCTCGGGCGAACCAAACATCACGCCGATCTTCATGCGGATCTGGTTGATGAAGATGACCATGGTGTTGGAGCGCGAGATCGAGGCGGTGAGCTTGCGCAGTGCCTGGCTCATCAGGCGGGCCTGCAGGCCGGGCAGCGAATCGCCCATCTCGCCTTCGATTTCGGCCCGCGGCGTCAGCGCCGCCACCGAATCGACCACCAGCACGTCGATGGCGCCGGAGCGCACCAGCGTGTCGCAGATCTCCAGCGCCTGTTCGCCGGTATCGGGCTGCGAGATCAGCAGGTTTTCGAGATCGACGCCGAGCTTGCGGGCATAGACCGGATCGAGCGCATGCTCGGCATCGACAAAGGCGCAGATGCCGCCCTTCTTCTGGGCTTCGGCCACCGTGTGCAGCGCCAGCGTCGTCTTGCCCGAGCTTTCCGGTCCGTAGATCTCGACGATGCGGCCGCGCGGCAGGCCGCCGACGCCAAGCGCGATGTCCAACCCAAGCGAGCCGGTCGGCACCGTTTCGATCTCGACGACCTGCTCGTTCGCGCCGAGCCGCATGATCGAACCCTTGCCGAAGGCACGCTCGATTTGCGACAGCGCCGCATCCAGAGCCTTTGATTTGTCCACCGCTTTGTCCTCTACAAGCCGCAAAGAATTCTGAGCCATGATACATCACCCCGTGGTCGTCAATGGAGGCCGGACAATCCCGCAATCCTTAAAAGAATGTACCTCGTTTGTTCTCATTTGTCAATGAGCCCCAAGGGTTTGAAAAATAACGGATATCCATATTTGTTCTATTTTTGTTTCACAATTTTGCTTCCGGACGTATCCCGCCTCGCATGCGGCGCCGTTGCCGTCACCATCCGAATCGCACCCGCGATTGCAGGGTTCCGCCCGGCGACCTAGTCTCCTCCCGGGCAACAGCAAAGGGCATTTTGCCGGCATGATGAAATCCCCGACGATCCTGGCCGTGGGTGGCGCCTATATCGAGCGGCGCGGCCGGGTTGCCGGCGCCTTCGTGCCGGCCGCTTCCAACCCCGGCACGATGCGCGAGCATGTCGGCGGCGCCGCCTTCAACGCCTTGCGCTGTGCGGTGCGGCGCGGCGTCTCGGCCTCGCTGCTTTCGGTGCGCGGCGGCGATGCCCTGGGCGACACGGTTTTACGCGCCGTCACCGACGCCGGCATTGCCGATTTGTCGGCGGTGTTCCTCGACCGCGCGACGCCAAGCCATACGATGCTGGTCGATAGCGACGGCGGGCTGATCGCCGGCCTTGCCGACATGGTGCTCTACGAGCTGGCGCTTCCCAAGCAGATCCGCCGCGCCAAGGTGCGAGACGCGATCGGTTCGGCCGACGGGGTGCTGTGCGACGCCAACCTGCCGTCTTCCGCAGTGGCGCGGCTGGCGGCACTCGCCGCCGGCAAGCCGGTGTTTGCGCTTGCCGTCTCGCCCAGCAAAGCGGCGCGGCTGACGCCGGTGCTTGATCTTCTGGCACTCGCCTTCATGAACCGGCACGAGGCTGGCGTGCTCGCCGGCGTCGACATCGATGCTGACGACCAAGGCATCGTCGACGGCCTGAGACGCGCGGGCCTGAAAAGCGGCGTGATCACCGCTGGCGACGGACCGGTGCTCGGTTTCGACAAATTGGGCGCGTTCTCGATCCTGCCACCGCCGCTCCAAAAGCGGACCGATGCTGCCGGCGCCGGCGACGCATTGGCCGGCGCGACGATCGCCGCCCTGCTGCGCGGCCTGACGCTGCGCGCGGCACTGTGCGAAGGCGTTGCCGCAGCTATGCTCACCGTCGAGAGCGCCGCCTTCACCAGCGCCGGCTTTGCCGAGGCGCTGGCGCTCGTGCCCAGGCGCGGGACCTGGCGTGAAATGCGGCCCAGAATTGCCGAAGCATGACGCAGCCTATTTGCCGGCGCGCCGTCCTGCCTCGTAGGCGCGGCGCGCCCAGATCGCCATCTCGTCGGGGTCGTCGAAAGCGCTGTCGGGAACGCTCCAATAGGGCATCGACACCAGCTTTCCGTGGCGCGAGCCGGTATAGGTCCATTGCCGGCAGCCGGCCGCTTCGAAATCCGGGGCGCTTTCGGCGTCGGCCTTCAGCATCAATTCGCCACGGATGACAATGGCGACGATGACGCCATCGAAATAGATGCCCTTGCCGCCGAACAGCTTGCGGATGCTGACCGGGCCGAGCACTTCGAAAAGCTCTTCTATGCGCTCGTTGTCCATGGCGCGATCATGTCACCGGGATTTCCCCTTGTCATCGCCGCTACCGGCACCATCCTGACAAGTTCAGAATCAGTTTCATCGGAGTTTTTCATGCCGCTTCTGCTCAAAGGGTCCTGCCGGTGCAATGCCGTGCGTTTCGAGGTGGAAAGCCACACGCCGGTGCCGTTCATGCTGTGCTACTGCTCGATCTGCCGCAAGCAGCAGGGCGGCGGCGGTTTCGCCATCAATCTCGGCGCCGATTACGAGACGCTGAAAATCGAGGGCAAGCGCCATCTCGGCGTCTACCGGGCCGAGATCGAGGACGACGAGCACCCGCAACGCGAGATCTCGACGGGCGAACGGAACTTCTGCACGAAATGCGGGACGGCACTCTGGCTCTACGATCCAACCTGGCCGGAGCTGGTGCATCCGTTTGCCTCGGCAATCGACACAAACCTGCCGAAGCCGCCGGAGAAGGTGCATCTGATGCTGAAATACAAGGCGAACTGGGTCGAGCCCGATATCGGCAAGGGCGACAAGGTCTTCGATGTCTACCCGGAAGAGTCGATCGCCGACTGGCACAAACGAACCGGGATGTGGGTGGATTAGCGTTTCTTCTCCCCGTTCGCTATCGCGTATGGGCAAGCGCCCCCTAACCGGGATTGCCACCCCATTTGCTACGGCAAATGGGGGGAAATCCGACCTCTCCCCGAGGGGAGAGGAAGTCGCCAGCGCTGGCGCCAGCCTCTTCTCCCCATCGGGGAGAAGGTGGCCCGAAGGGCCGGATGAGGGGGACTCCCCGTATGCGATTGCCGCCGGGAACGGCGAAGGAAAAGCCTTAGGCCGAAGCGCGCGCCTCGGCCAGTGCCTTCAGATCGGCGGGCTTCAATTCGACCGATTCGCCGCAGCCGCAGGCCGAGCTCTGGTTCGGGTTGCGGAAGGTGAAGCCGGTGCGCAGCGTCGTCTGCTCGAAATCCATCTCGGTGCCGAACAGGAAAAGCGCTGCCTCAGGCGCGACATAGACGTGGGCGCCGTCGCGCTCGATATGATCGTCCTTGGTGTTGGGCTCGGTCACCAGGTCGACCGTATATTCCATGCCGGCGCAGCCGCCCTTCTTGATGCCGAGGCGAATGCCATGCGCATTCTCACGGGTCGCGACGATCTCGCGCACCCGGTCGGCAGCCTTTTCGGTCATCGTGATGACGGCAAAGCGTCCCATTCTTTCCTTCTCCATTGCGCGCAGGTTCAAGGTCTGCCGAATGATTCCTCACCTAAAATGGTGAAGTTTTGTACCCGGCGCAAGTGCGCCAGCCTTTGGCTGGTCGGATGCTAGTACCACCCCACCGCTACCTGTGCCTCTTCCGACATGCGGTCGGGCGACCAAGGCGGGTCGAAGGTCATGTTGACCTCGACGCCGGAAACGCCTTCGACGGCGCCGACGGCGTTTTCGACCCAGCCCGGCATTTCACCGGCCACCGGGCAGCCCGGCGCGGTCAGCGTCATGTCGATCTTGACCGAGCGGTCGTCCTCGATGTCGATCTTGTAGACGAGGCCGAGCTCGTAGATGTCGGCCGGGATTTCGGGGTCATAGACCGTCTTCAGCGCCGAGACGATGTCGTCTGTCAGCCGCGCCAATTCGTCGGCGGGGATTGTCGATCCGGAAACCGCCGCATTGGTCGTCGTTTCCGAATTGGTCTCGGCGGTGTGGCTGGCATCATCCATGGTCGTCACCCGAAGAACTTTCGCGCCTTTTCCAGCGCATCGGCCAAAGCATCGACTTCGGCCCTGGTATTGTACATGCCGAACGACGCCCTGCATGTGGATGTTACGCCGAAGCGTTTCAACAGCGGCTGGGCACAATGCGTGCCGGCGCGCACCGCCACGCCCTGCCGGTCGATGACCATCGACACATCATGCGCGTGGATGCCCTGCAGCTCGAACGAGATGATGGCGCCCTTGCCAGGCGCATCGCCGAAGATGCGCAGCGAGTTGATGGCGCGCAGTTTTTCATGCGCATAGTCCTTCAGATCGGCCTCATGGGCGGCGATGCGCTCGCGTCCGATCTTTTCCATGTATTCCAGCGCCGCACCCAGCCCGATCGCCTGGACGATCGGCGGCGTGCCGGCCTCGAAACGGTGCGGCGGGTCGTTGTAGGTGACGATGTCTTGCGTCACCTCCTCGATCATTTCGCCGCCGCCGATGAACGGGCGCATCCGCTCCAGAATATCCTTCTTGCCGTAGAGCACGCCGATGCCCGACGGGCCATAGACCTTGTGGCCGGTGAAGACGAAGAAATCGCAGTCGAGATCCTGCACGTCGATCGGCATATGCACGGCGCTCTGGCTGCCGTCGACCAGCACCGGAATGCCGCGGGCGTGCGCAATGCGCACGATCTCCTTGATCGGCGTGACCGTGCCCAGCGCATTTGACATATGGGTAATGGCAACCAGCTTGGTGCGGTCGGTCAGCCGTTTTTCGAATTCCTCGATGTGGAAGACGCCGAGATCGTCGACCGGCACCCAAACCAGTTTTGCGCCCTGCCGCTCGCGGATGAAATGCCACGGCACGATGTTGGAGTGGTGCTCCATGATCGACAGCACGATCTCGTCGCCTTCGCCGATATTGGGCATGCCGAAGCCATAGGCGACGGTGTTGATCGCCGCCGTGGTGTTCGAGGTGAAGACGATGTTGTCGGTGCTCGGCGCGTTGAGAAATCTCTGTACTATCTTGCGCGCGTTCTCATAGGCGTCGGTCGCGGCGTTCGACAGGAAATGCAGGCCGCGATGGACGTTGGCGTATTCCTGGGAATAGGCGTGCTGGATGGCGTCGAGCACAGCCTGCGGCTTCTGCGCCGAGGCGCCATTGTCGAGATAGACCAGCGGTTTGCCGTAGACTTGCCGCGACAGGATCGGGAAGTCGCGGCGGATCGCCTCGACGTCGTAGGGAATGTTTTCGACTTTCTGGTCCATCACAAGCTCTCTCGAGGCATCGCCTCATTCCGTCCAGCACCCCTCGGCCAATTCTACCCGTGCGTCAAAAACCAATCGTCGAGCCGTCGTTCCAGCGCCTCGACGATGGCCTCGTCGTCCAGTTCCTCGATCACTTCGGCGACGAAGGCCTTGACCAGCAGGCCGCGCGCGGTCTTCTCGTCGATGCCGCGCGCCATCAGGTAGAACAGATGGCTGTGGTCGATCTCGGTGACGGTCGCGCCATGGCCGCAAACGACGTCGTCGGCGAAGATTTCAAGCTCCGGCTTGGTCGAAAACTCACCGTCGTCCGACAACAGCAGCGTGTTGCAGGCCATCTTGGCGTTGGTCTTCTGCGCATATTGGTGGACGTTGATACGACCCTGGAAGACGCCGCGCGCCTTGCCGGTCACCACGTTGCGGATGACTTCGGTCGAGGCGGTGTGCGGCACGGCATGGTCGAGCACCATGGTGACGTCGGTATGGGTGTCGCCGGCCAAAAGATTGATGCCGCGCAGCGTGAAGTCGGCGCCCTCGCCGGTCGTCCTCACGACGACCTCCTGGCGCACCAGCTTGCCGCCGGCATTCATGACGAACAGCGTCAGTTTCGAATTCTTGCCGAGATGCGCCTTGAACTGGGCGAGATGTGTTGCCGTATCCGGCTGCTCCTGCACGATGAGCCATGTCACTTCGGCGCCCTCGCCAAGCACAAGCTGGCTGACCGAGCTGACCAGCGCCGCCCCCTCGCCCGCCTGGCGCTCGACGATGACAGCCTTGGCGCCGGCACCGACGCGGACGGCCAGGCGTACATGCGTCTGTCCACCGGCCTGCAAATTCTGCAGCTCAAGCGGCTTTTCCAGTTCGGCACCGTCGGCGATGTCGACGAAATAGCCGTCGGCGACAAAGGCGGTGTTCAGCGCGCCGATCGCGTCATCGGTGCCATAGGGATCCAACCCCGGCGCGATGCTGCCGTCGGTCAGCTTCTCCGACAGGCGCTGTACGGCGACGCCTTCGATATCGGGCAGTTTCGCGCTCGAAACCCCGTTCAGGACCGGCAAAACCGAGGAGTCTTCGACGATCGGCGCAATGGCTTTCGCGACCGCTGCCGGATCGAAGTCCGGCACCGAGGTCAGCAGCCGGCGCAGGTCCGTATAATGCCAGGATTCGATGCGCCGCGTCGGCAGGCCGCCCTTGATCGCCTCGATGGCGTCGTCGCGCTTCAGCATCACCGCGCCGTCGCCGGGCAGCAGCGACAGCCGCTCGCCAAAGGCGTCGATCAGCGCCGTTTCGGCCAATGTTCGCTGGGGTGTCGTGTGCATGTTCATCAGTATCGCCTTGTTTGGCTTGCCTTCCGGGCCTGCTGGCATCTCACGCGGCTTGCCCGATCACGCCGGCATAGCCATTGGCCTCGAGGTCGAGCGCCAGCGACTTGTCGCCCGACTTGATCACCTGGCCTCTGTAGAGCACGTGCACCGTATCCGGCACGATGTATTGGAGCAGGCGCTGGTAGTGGGTGATGACAACGATGGCCCGGTCCGGCGAGCGCAGCGTGTTGACGCCGTCCGCGACGATCTTCAGCGCATCGATGTCGAGGCCGGAATCGGTCTCGTCGAGGACGCACAGTTTCGGCTCGAGCAGCTTCATCTGCAGGATCTCGGCGCGCTTCTTCTCGCCGCCGGAAAAACCGACATTGAGCGGCCGCTTCAGCATCGCCATATCCATGTTGAGCGAGGCGGCCGCTTCCTTCACGCGCTTGAGGAATTCCGGGATCTTCAGCGGTTCCTCGCCGCGCGCCTTGCGCTGCTCGTTCATCGCCACTTTCAGGAATTCCATGGTCGCCACGCCCGGTATCTCCATTGGATACTGGAAGGCGAGGAAGATGCCGGCGGTTGCGCGCTCGGCCGGATCCATTTCGAGGATCGACTGGCCGTTGTAGAGGATGTCGCCTTCGGTGACCTCATAGTCCTCGCGGCCGGCGAGGATGTAGGACAGCGTTGACTTTCCCGAGCCGTTGGGACCCATGATAGCGGCAACCTCGCCGGCCCTGACCGTCAGGTTCAGGCCGCGGATGATCTCGGTGCCGTCATCGACGATGCGGGCGTGCAGGTTTTTTATCTCAAGCATTTTTTCTTTTTCCTGAAAATTCTTATCCGGTCAGCCGACCGAGCCCTCGAGGCTGATGCCGATCAGCTTCTGCGCCTCGACCGCGAATTCCATCGGCAGCTGCTGGATGACGTCCTTGACGAAGCCGTTGACGATCAGCGCGATCGCCTCTTCTTCCGGGATGCCGCGCTGCATGACGTAGAACTTCTGGTCGTCGGAAATCTTCGAGGTGGTCGCCTCATGCTCGAACTGCGCCGTCGAATTCTTGGCTTCCATGTAGGGCACGGTGTGCGCGCCGCACTGGTCGCCGATCAGCAGGGAATCGCAATTGGTGAAGTTGCGGGCGTTGGTCGCCTTGCGGTGGGCCGAGACCTGGCCGCGATAGGTGTTCTGCGAAAAGCCGGCGGCAATGCCCTTGGAGATGATGCGGCTGGACGTGTTCTTGCCGAGATGGATCATCTTGGTGCCGCTGTCGACCTGCTGATAGCCGTTGGAGACCGCGATCGAATAGAACTCGCCGCTGGAATCGTCGCCGCGCAGGATGCAGCTCGGATATTTCCAGGTGATGGCGGAGCCGGTCTCGACCTGCGTCCACGAAATCTTCGAGCGATGGCCGCGGCAGTCGCCGCGCTTGGTGACGAAATTGTAGATGCCGCCCTTGCCCTCGGCGTCGCCGGGATACCAGTTCTGCACCGTCGAATATTTGATCTCGGCATCGTCGAGTGCGATCAGCTCGACCACAGCGGCGTGAAGCTGGTTCTCGTCGCGCTGCGGCGCTGTGCAGCCTTCGAGATAGGAGACGTAAGCCCCCTCCTCGGCGATGATCAGCGTGCGCTCGAACTGGCCGGTGTTCTTCTCGTTCATGCGGAAATAGGTCGACAGTTCCATCGGGCAGCGCACGCCCTTGGGGACGAAGACGAAGGAGCCGTCGGTGAACACCGCCGAATTCAACGTTGCGTAGAAATTGTCGGAGGTCGGCACGACCGAGCCGAGATATTTCTTCACCAGCTCCGGATGCTCGCGGATCGCTTCCGAGATCGAGCAGAAGATGACGCCGGCCTGCGCCAGCTCCTTCTTGAAGGTGGTGACGACGGAGACCGAATCGAACACCGCGTCGACAGCGACACGGCCCGACTTGTAGACATTGTCGCTGGCTTCTTCGAGCTCCGAGGCATCGGTCTTCTGCACGCCGGCGAGGATCTCCTGTTCCCTGAGCGGAATGCCGAGCTTCTCGTAGACCTTCAGCAGTTCGGGATCGACGTCGCTGAGCGAGGTCGGTCCGGGCGTGCTCTTGGGCGCCGCGTAATAGTAGAGGTCCTGAAAATCGATCTTGGGATAGTGGACGCGCGCCCATTTCGGCTCGTCCAGCGTCAGCCAGCGGCGATAGGCTTCCAGGCGCCATTCCAGCATCCAGGACGGCTCGTCCTTCTTCGCCGAAATGAAGCGGATAATGTCTTCGCTCAGGCCCTTGGGGGCCTTGTCCATCGCGATTTCGGTCTGGAATCCGTATTTATACTGGTCGACATCGATCTTTCGAACTCGATCGATCGTCTCCTGCACAGCAGGCATCAGCGTTCTCCATCCACGCCGGGGTCAAGGCCCGGCAGTTTTCAAACTATGGCACCGCAAGCGAGCACCCCTGGGCACCCGAAGTGGCGTAAGTTTCATATAGTGCGTTCATGCCGGAAATTCACCCGGCCAAATGCGAACGCACGGCTCTACCAGGCCGTAAGGCCCAAATGTCACGTTGCCGCGCTCAGGCGGCCTTTTCCCTGTTTGCCCGCCGCGCGACGATCGTCGCCAGCGCCGAACGGAACAGCTCGATGTCTTCAGCGCCGGTCGCGTGACCGATCGACACGCGCAACGCGCCAAGGCTGTCGCCATAACCCATGGCCTTCAGCACGTGACTAGGCCCGACCTTGCCCGATGAACAGGCCGATCCGGCCGACAGCGCCACACCGGCCAAGTCGAAGGCGATCTGCGCCGTCTCGGCCTTGATGCCGGCAATAGCGAAGAATGTGGTGTTGGCAAGCCTTGGCGCGCCGGTCCCGAAGAATTCGGCATCCGGAACCAGCGTTTTCACGATCGCCTCGATTTCGTCGCGACGTTGCCGCACCGCATCGATCGTTTGCAAGCCGGCAAGCGCCTCACGCGCCGCCGCGCCAAACCCGGCAATCGCCGCCAGGTTTTCGGTGCCGCCGCGATGGCCCTTTTCCTGGCCGCCGCCGCTGACCAGCGGCTTCGGCATCATCAAGTCCGACGCCGCGACAATGGCGCCGACGCCCTTGGGGCCGCCGATCTTGTGCGAGGAGAGAATCAGATAATCGGCGTAACCCGTTGACATATCGACCGGAATGCGGCCGGCCGCCTGCACGGCATCGACCACCAGGATGCCACCCGCCGCCTTGACGATTTCAGCAATGCGGCCAACTGGCTGGATCACGCCGGTCTCGTTGTTGGCGGCGTGGATGGCTACCAGCGGCAAGCCGTCGGCCTTGTCATGCGCACCGAGCGCTGCCGCCAAGGCGTCGAACCTGACGATGCCATCGGCGTCGACGCCGATCCGCGTCAGCTGCGCGGCCGGGAAGCGCCCGCCATTCAGCAGGCAAGGATGATCGGCCTCGGACACGTAAAGCCGGCTCATGCGGATGGCGCCGCGCCCCATATGCCAGTCCGGCGTCAGCAGCGTCGAGGCCGCTTCCGTAGCGCCGGAGGTGAACACGACATGCTCTGTTTTGGCGCTGACCAGTCGTGCCAGGTCGCGCCTAGCATCCTCGATCAGCCGCCGTGCAGCGCGGCCCTCGGCATGGACCGAGGACGGGTTGGCGGCGACGTCGAGCGCAGCGACCACGGCCGCGCGCGCCGAGGCAAGCAGCGGCGCGCTGGCGTTGTAGTCGAGATATGCGCGTGCTCCGGCCATTTCCGTCCAACTGGTCCCTTCAAAAGCCGTTTCGCGAAGATAGCGCGTTATTTCCTTGAAATTGCAAGGCAAGACGTCCTATTTACGCGGCTTGCGGCGCGGGTGGCCGAGCCACAGTTTTTGGCCGCCCAGTTTTGAACAATTCTAAACTAGCTTCTAGAAAGACGCTCGCCCTGCGTCAAGGCCAGAGGAAAAGTTGTTCCGGGCGCCGCGCAATTTATGCCAAGTGGAGTATTTCATGCCTGAGGTCATTTTCACCGGTCCGGCCGGCCGCCTGGAGGGTCGTTATCAGCCCTCGAAGGAAAAGAGCGCGCCGATTGCCATCGTCCTGCACCCGCACCCCCAGTTCGGCGGCACGATGAACAACAAGATCGTCTACGACCTCTTCTACATGTTCCAGAAGCGCAATTTCACCACGCTGCGCTTCAATTTTCGCGGTATCGGCCGCAGTCAGGGCGAATTCGACCACGGCACCGGCGAGTTGTCTGACGCCGCCGCGGCGCTCGACTGGGTGCAGTCGCTGCATCCAGATTCCAAGAGCTGCTGGGTCGCCGGCTATTCGTTCGGCTCGTGGATCGGCATGCAGCTCTTGATGCGCCGGCCCGAGATCGAAGGCTTCATCTCGATCGCGCCGCAGCCCAATACCTATGATTTCTCGTTCCTGGCGCCATGCCCGTCGTCCGGCCTGATCATCCATGGCGACGCCGACAAGGTCGCGCCGCCCAAGGACGTACAGGGCCTGGTCGACAAACTGCACACGCAAAAGGGCATCACCATCACCCAGAAGACCTTGCCCGGCGCCAACCATTTCTTTGCCAACCATGCCGAGCTTCTGATCGAGGAATGCGCGGACTATCTCGATCGCCGGCTGGCCGGGGAACTGTCCGACCCACGGCCGAAGCGGCTGAGATAATCGGGAACGACGATGTACCAGCCGCCTCATTTCCAGGAAACCCGGCAGGATGTCCTGCACGGGCTAATCCGGGCGCATCCGCTTGGCCTGCTGGTCTCGAATGGCGCCGAGGGGCCGGTCGCCAACGCGATTCCCTTCCTGCTCGACGCCCCCTCCCTGCTCAACGAGGAAGTGCCGCCGAACGGCAGGCTACGCGCCCATCTAGCCAGGGCCAATCCGCAATGGCGGCTTTTGGCCGACAATCCCCTGTCGCCCGTGCTGGTCGTCTTCCAGGGCGCGGACGCCTATGTGACGCCGTCCTGGTACGAGACCAAGCGCGAAACCGGCAAGGTGGTACCGACCTGGAACTACGCCATCGTCCAGGTGCGCGGCATCGTTACGGTGGTCGAGGACCAGGATTGGCTGGCTGAGCAGATTTCCGATCTGACAATGTCGCAGGAGGGCGATCGCGCGACGCCGTGGGCGGTGACCGACGCGCCAGCACCCTTCATCCAGTCGCAGATCAAGGGCATTGTCGGCCTGGAAATCGCGATCACCGAAATCAACGGCAAATGGAAAGTCAGCCAGAACCGGCCGGCCGCCGACCGCATCGGTGTCGCCGAGGGGCTCGAGAGCGAAGCTGCCAGTTCGGCCGACATGGTCCGGCTGGTAAGATCCTACGGCGGGCTGGACAGCAAGTAATCTGGATTGCTTGCTCGACCGGTTTAGGGCCGGAAGCGGGCTCAATCGACCTTCGTCATCGCCGCCTTGCGCTCGTTGGCGATCAGCCAGAGATTGCGGATATAGATCAACAGGCCCATGGCCTGGCCGGCGATGAACACCGGATCCTGACGCTGGATGGCATAGACCAGCAGCAGGCCGCCGCCGAACAGCGAAAAGAACCAGAAGGCGATCGGCACGACACTGCGCTTCGCCTTTTCCGACGCCACCCACTGCACCAGAAACCGCATGGTGAAGAAGAACTGGGCGACGAAGCCGAGCAGTACCCAGGCATCGAATTGCTTGACGAAAACATCGTGAAGCCAGGTCGCCAATTCCTGAAGCACGTTACCCATGCGTGATTTCCTCTACTTTGGGCATTCTGCGGCGCCTGCGGCGCAGCCACCAGACACCGGCAAGATCGAGCACGCCCTGCAGGCCGCGATCGAAGATGCCGTAGTTCGATTTGCCGTGACGGCGGGAGCGGTCGACGACGTCGCAATGAACGACGCGGTAGCCCTCCTGGATGACCAGCGCCGGAACAAAGCGGTGGGTGCCGTCGAAGAACGGCAATTTCCTCAAAATGTCGGTGTGGATCGCCTTGAGGCCGCAGCCGGTATCCCGCGTCTCATCGTGCAGGATGGCCTTTCTCAGCCCGTTGGCGAAACGCGACGCCAGCTGCTTGATCTTACTGTCGCGGCGCTTCAGACGCTGTCCCTGCGCAGCTCCGACGTCGGGACCAGCCTGCCGGAGCGCGTCGATCAACACTGGGATATAGCCGGGGTCGTTCTGGCCGTCGCCGTCGATGGTGGCGACGATATCGCCGCGCGCTGCCCAGGCGCCCGAGCGTACCGAGAGCGACTGGCCGGCGGATTTCGCATGCCTGAGGTGGCGCAGCGGAAACGCGCGAAGCGCTGCCTGAGCGGCAAGGACCGAAGGCGTGTCGTCGGTCGAGCCATCGTCGACGACGATGACCTCGAAGTCGCGCCCAGCCATGGCAGCGCCGATCTCGTCGAGCAGAAGCGGCAGGTTCGCCGCCTCGTTCCGGCAAGGAATGACGATGGATATCTCCGGCATCTCGACTCTGTCACAGGATATGGCATTCGATCGATGCCGCGCGGTCCAGCGGATGAGGCCCGCTGGTGCGGCGCCTCATTACGCCAGCCGAAACGAGGACGCAAGCAGGCGCGCCGGAAGTGAAGGATGAGGGGTGCTCCAGCTTGGCGAGAAGGGAAGAGGGCGCGCTATAACCGGATTCCACTTTTGCTGATCGCGCTTGAGTGCTAAACGCCCGCCTTCATGCATAGCCGAGCCACGTTCGGCCGGAAGCCTTTCAGGAAAGAAAAATGTCCGCCTTCAAATCCGATTTCCTGCGCACGATGAGCGAGCGCGGTTTCATCCACCAGACCTCGGATGATGCCGCCCTCGACCAGCTTTTCGCCACGGAGACGGTGAGCGCCTATATCGGCTTCGACGCAACCGCCAGGAGCCTGCATGCCGGGTCGCTGATCCAGATCATGATGCTTTACTGGCTGCAGCAGACCGGCCACCGGCCGATCGCGCTGATGGGCGGCGGCACCTCGATGATCGGCGATCCGTCGTTCAAGGACGAGGCGCGCAAGCTTTTGACGCCGCAGGACATCGAGGACAATCTCGCCGGCATCCGCCGCAACTTCACGCCCTACCTCAAATTCGGCAGCGGCCCCAACGACGCCGTCATGATCAACAATGCCGACTGGCTGATGGACATCAACTACGTCAATTTCCTGCGCGATGTCGGCCGGCATTTTTCGGTCAACCGCATGCTGGCCTTCGATTCGGTCAAGCTCCGGCTGGACCGCGAGCAGTCGCTGTCGTTCCTCGAATTCAACTACATGATCCTGCAGGCCTATGACTTCGTCGAGCTCTACAAGCGTCTCGGCTGCCGGCTGCAGATGGGCGGCTCCGACCAGTGGGGCAACATCGTCAACGGCATCGATCTCGGCCATCGCATGGAAGGCGCGCAGCTTTATGCGCTGACGACGCCGCTGCTCACCACCTCGTCCGGCGCCAAGATGGGCAAGTCGGCCTCGGGCGCGGTCTGGCTCGATGCGGAGATGTTGAGCCCCTACGCGTTCTGGCAATATTGGCGCAACACCGAGGATGCCGATGTCGGCCGTTTCCTCAAGCTCTACACGACCTTGCCGCTCGCCGAGGTCGCGCGCCTCGAACGGCTCGGCGGCTCGGCGATCAACGAAGCCAAGAAGATCCTCGCCACCGAAATCACCGCCATGCTGCATGGCCGCGGGGCGGCAGAGGAGGCCAGCGAAACGGCGCGTAAGACGTTCGAAGAAGGGGCGCTCGCCGAAACACTGCCAACAGTCGAGGTGGGCAGGGCCGATCTTGAAGCCGGCGTCGGCATATTGTCGCTGTTCGTCACCGCCGGGCTGGCTGCGTCCAACGGCGAGGCACGGCGGCATATCCAGGGCGGCGCCGTGCGCCTCAACGACCAGCTCGTTGCCGACGATCGCAGGATGGTGACGCTGCAGGATATGGGCCTGGAAAATGTCGCAAAGCTGTCGCTCGGCAAGAAGAAGCACGTTCTGGTGCGGCCGGTTTGACGCGCAACCGTTGGTGCCGGCGGGACAGCGCCCCCCTCTGTCCTGCCGGACATCTCCCCCACAAGGGGGGAGATCGGCTTTCGCGCCGGCTTTCGCCAATCTACAACGTTGCAGGAAGAGCGCAGCGTGGAAGCTGCCAATCTCCCCACTTGTGGGGGAGATGTCCGGCAGGACAGAGGGGGGCGCGAAGGATCACTACAGAGCGTCGGTGTCCACCCGCCTACCCTGCCCGCCTACCCTGGCCGCCTCAACGATACTCGAAGATCGACCGGAATATCCCGGGCGCGATCACGGATAGCGGATTTACCTCCAGGTTGGGCTTGTTGGCGTTGCCCTTGAGCCTGTAGGTGACGCCGATCAGGCCGCGGTCGCGGCCGTTGCCGAGCAGCGCGCCGATCAGCGGCAGTTCGCCGAAGATGCGGTTTACGCCGTAGGCCGGCATGAACGTGCCGGTGATGTCCATATTGTTGTTCTGGTCGTAGAGCGTGCCCTGGAAGGTGGTGCCGATGCGCGAGCCGCGCAGCACGCCGTTGCGCAGCTTCAGATAGCCGCTGCCCTTCTCGATTTCGCTGAAACCGCGCTCGAACTTCACCCTCGACGTGTCGAGATTGCCTTTGACCGCCTCGTTGAGGCTACGGCTGTCGCCAGCCGGCGTCGTCGACACGATCGAGGCGAGCTTCGGCTCGTTGACGATAAAGAAGTTCTTGGCGTCGACCTGGCCTTTCATCGGCCCGTCGCCGGCCCCGGTGAGTGCCAGCGTGATCGAGCCGCCTTCCATGTGCTCGTAGATGTTGAGGAAGCGCAGTATGGCACCGGCATCGGCCGACTTCATGTTGAGCGCGCGCAGGCCGCCGCCGGTCGTATTGCTGATGGTGATAGCGGCTCCCGAATCTGCCGTGGCGCTCACCTTGAGCCCGTTCACCCTGGAGCCGGCGGCGCTGTAGTCGAGCTTCAGATTCGATAGCACCTCGTCATGGAAGCCGGTCAGGGAACTGACGTCGGCGCTGACCGAGATCGTATCGACGCCGGTGGTCTTGGTGGCGGTGTCGACGTCGGACGTGAATTGCTTGATCAGCGAGCGTGCGTCCAGCGCGCTGCCGCTAACCTCGACCGCATAGGCCTTGCCCGACCGCTTCACCGAGACGGCGACGTCGTCGCCCCTGTTCAACGTGACCTTGCTGAACCGGGCCGAGGACAAGGCGCCGTTGACCAGCACCGCGCTGCCGTCGATGGAGAAGGTCTTGCCGTCGAGTTCGAAATTGGACAGCGTCGTGGTGTCGCCGGTCTTCGCCATGGCGAAGGTGACCTTGGCGGGGATGCCGGGGCCCTTGCTCCAGCCGGCCCAGGGAATGTCCAGCCTGGCATTGGTCAGGTCGGCCGACACGTTCTGGTTGCCGGTGCCGCTCTTGTCGATCGCCACCTTGATGGTTCCGGAAAGCAGCGTCGACAGGCCAGGCATGGCGGTGGCGCGGGTCTTGTCGTCGAGCACCAGCGCTACTTTACGACTGCGCGGCGGGCCGCCATCCCTGAGCGGCTCGATCAGGTCGAGCTCGGCCGGAATGCCGTTGAGCAGCGCCTTGGCCGAGATCACCGCCCGGTCGGGTGCGACGGTGATCGAGCCGTCGGCATGGCTGACCGTCTGGCCCTCGAACGGCTTGGCCAGCGACAGGTCCTTGTAGTCCAGCGCCACCAGCCAATCGAGTTTGGAGGAGTCGACGCCGGACTGCAGCGGAATATCGGCCTTGACGTGGCCGGTCACCGTGCCGGACAGGTCGTCCGGCAGCAGGCCGACATGGCGCATGGCGTTGATCGGGTCATAAGATGCCAGTTCGGCGATCGCCGGCGCCTCGCCGGCGACATCGATGTCGAGCGCGCCGATCACCGGCGGATGGTTCGCCGCCTTGACGGTGAGCGTGCCGTTGCTTGCCGCCACGGTACGGCCGCTCGGCATATAGACGCTGCCCGAGGACAGCGCGACGTCGACGTCGTTGCCGTGGAAGCCGACGACGCCGACGGCATCGCGGATCGGCGGAATACGGCCGGCCGTGTCGAAGCGCGATCCTTCAACCTGGAATCGGCCGAAGACTTCATCGGCGGAAAGCGGCACGCCGTTGCCGAGCCGTCCGGGTACGACCTGGAATTGCAGGCTGCCATCGACGACGCGGCCGCCGAACAGGTTCTTAAGCACCCACAGCCTGGCATTGCGCGCCGAAAACCACGGCCATAATTGCTTGACGTGCGAGACCGGCATGTCGTGGACATTGAGCGCCACCGAAATGCCCGGCGCCTGGTTGGCGACGAATGAAACCGAAGCCGTGCCCAGCACTTCCCTGCCCGGTCCGGACCGGACGCCGATCTGCTCGGCGACCAGCTTTTGGCTCGTCGGCTGGTAGATGCCGGCAATACGGGCAATGAAGCTGAGCGCCGGTTCCGGCGAATCCGACGGCGCCAAGGTCGAACCGTCGCTGGTCAGGTCGTAGCGATAGGATGGCTCCTCGCCCGCTGTGCCGGTCGCCGGCTTCGGCCCGATCGAACCGGCAAAATCGAAGGTCGAGCGGCCGGTCTTCACCAGCAATCCGTCGACCTGGATCTTGTTCGAACCGGCGACGAGCGTTGCATCGAGATCGACGTCGGCCGGAAGCAGGCCGCGCGAACCGAGATCGAGCACCGATCCGGTCAGCGACAGGGCAGCGGTCAGCCGCGAGCCGTTGTCGCCGGCCGCTTCCGACCCCGCCAGCTTCAAGGCGATTGCGCCCAATTTGCCACCTGCAGCCGCAGTGTCGGCGTCGGCCGCCTGGATGCTGGCGTCCAGCGTGGTGATGCGTCGCGTCGCCGGATCGCGGGTGGCGGAAGCGGCGATGGTGAGCGCCCTGCCGTCGACATCCGCGTCGGATGAAAACTCCATGCTTCCCGGTCCCGACTGCGACACGGAGGCGTCGGCGATGGTGACCGACTTGACCGATCCGGTCTCGGGCAGTGCCAGCTCGACGTTGCGCAGATCGATCTGGCGCACCGAATCCTCGCGCACCGCATCGAGCGCGCGGTTGACGTTGGCGAAGACGGCGACGGAAAGTTTTTCCGGATCGATGAGACCGTCCTGGTTGCGCAGCCCGGCCGTCCAGTCGCCGCCGGACGGCATTGCCGCCATGACGATGTGCGCGTCGGAAATCCGGGCGCTGGTGAGCCGCACCTCGCCCGAAAGCAGCGGGATGAGCCGGATGCCGAAGCGGACCCGGCCGGCATCGGCCATCGGTTTGCCGTCGGCGGTCTTGAGGCTGACGTCGCTGACCTGCAGCGCAATGAAGCTCGACCCGTCAAGCGTCAGCCGGGCCGGCCCGACGGCAACATCGACATCGAAGCCGGCCAATTTCTCGATTGCCGTCTCGGCTTCCGCGCGAAGCCGCTCCGAGCCGAAACCGGACACGCCGATCGCATAGACACCGGCCGCAGCCAGCAGCACAAGGGCGACGAGGCCGGCAAACAGCCGCGCCATCAAACGAACGCCGCGACCGATCGACGCCTGGCCGAGCGGCGGGACGCGGCACGCGGACGGAAAGGTTCCCAGGTCGGTGATCTCGTCACGCCTGAACCTGATCTTCTCGTGCTGCGGTAGCTCCTGATCCACGCAATCTTCCGTTGAAACGAATTCGATCGTGGACGAATCCCCGCTCGACATTATATCGATGCAGCCTGGCGCGTAACCTCAAACAAGGGCATCGGTATGGCTGACCTCAACGTGGGCGATGTTGCGCCGCAATTCGATCTTCCGCGCGACGGCGGCGGTTCACTCAGCCTCGCCGCATTGCTGGGAAAACCCATCGTACTCTATTTCTACCCACAGGACGACACCACAAGCTGCACCAGCGAGGCGATCGGCTTTTCGCAGTTGAAGCCGGAATTCGAAAAGGCCGGCGCTGTCGTCATCGGGCTGTCGCCGGACAGCGTCAAGAAGCACGACAAGTTCAAGGCGAAATACGATCTGAGCATCGACCTGGTCGCCGACGAAGAGCGCAAGGTGATCGAGGCCTACCATTTGTGGGTCGAAAAGAAGCTCTACGGCCGCATTTATATGGGCGTCGAGCGGGCGACGTTCCTGGTCGGCCGGGACGGACGCATCGCCAGGATCTGGCGTAACGTCCGCGTCAAAGGCCACGCCGAAGCGGTGCTGGAGGCGGTTCGCGCCCTTTGAGAGCTGCGGCACGCCGCTGCAATTCGATGCCCGTTTTGCGCGAATACCTTTGCCCGTCGTTCGGTCCGGCAAAACTTTGTTAACCCTAATAATGTGTAATCAGGCTCGTCGTTGGTGTCGTAACGAAAGCTTGGTCCCGTGAACGTAGCCAGTCAGTCAGCGGTCTTCGGCAGACGCAGAGAGCCCCACACCGTCATCATCGCCCGGGGCGACCAGATAAGGCATTTCACCATACGTCCGTGGCTGGCCGCATTTTGCGGCTCGGCGCTGGCGGCGATCGTCATTGGCTACCTGCTGGCGACCTCTTATCTGGTGCTGCGCGACGACCTGATCGGCGCCACGACGGCGCGGCAGGCGCGCATGCAGCAGGCCTATGAAGACCGCATCTCGGCATTGCGCGGCCAGGTCGACCGCATCACCAGCCGCCAGCTTCTCGATCAGCAGCTGATGGAAACCAAGGTCAGCGAGTTGCTGGAACGGCAGAGCCAGCTCAGCCTGCGTCACGGCCGCCTCGGCCCGATCCTCGAACGAGCCGAAAATGAGGTCGCAACGCCGCCCGTGCCGACGGCAAAGCCGGACGAACACGCCGACGCGACCGGCAGCATCCAGCCGATGGCCTATTCCGTCGCCAGCCTTGCTGCCCCCCTTGCCAGCAACGACACGAGGCCGTTCTCGCTGTGGTCGACCCGCGCCAATCCGCTGCCGAGCGAAAGCGCGGCCGACCGGGCAGACAAGCTCTTCGTTTCGATCAACAACTCGCTGAAGACCATCGAGAGCCAGCAACTCACCCGCATCGCGGCACTTGCCGACAATGCCTACAAGAGCGCCGACGCGATCTCGCAGGCGCTCGAGGCCGCCGGCCTGCCGGTCGACAGCGAATTCGAAAAGAGCGATGTCGGCGGCCCGCTGATACCGCTCGACAGTTCGTTGGTCTTTGACAGCAAGGTCAAGGAGTTGGACGAGGCGCTTGACGCGCTGGATCATCTGAAAAAGGAGGCGCGCCGGCTGCCGCTCGCCAACCCCGCCCCCGGCCATAGCGTCACCAGCCCGTTCGGCGTGCGCACCGACCCCATCCTCGGCACGGCCGCCTTGCATTCCGGCATGGATTTCAGGGCGCCGGTCGGCATGCCGGCCAAGGTCACGGCAGCCGGCGTCGTCGTCAAGGCCGGCTGGAACGGCGGCTACGGCCGCATGGTCGAGGTCGACCACGGCAACGGTTTTGTGACGCGTTACGGACATCTCAGCAAAATCGACGTCGCCGTCGGCCAGAAGCTCGATGCCGGGGACATCATCGGCAAGACCGGCAACAGCGGCCGCTCGACCGGCCCGCATCTGCACTACGAGGTTCGCCACAATGGCGAGGCGATCGACCCGCTGCGGTTTTTGACCGTCGGCAAGAAGGTCGAGCGGTATCTCTAGGAGCCGGGCTGCTCCTCAGACGACCCAGCAATTGAGCGGCATCGGGCCGGCGCAGCCAGGCCAAGGCGGCCTCACCTAAGTATCCTCGGGCGATCGCCCTTCGCTCTATTCTCCCCAGCAAACATTCGGCTCCAGCCCTTGAGGGCCTCTGCCCCACAGCGTTGACTCCGACGCAGTTATAGGATGATATGTATAAGCCTATGCCTCAGTCCAGCAGGCTTGTAATGACCGTTCATGGTATCCCGCCTGAAATTCTGAATGCTCTGGAGGGCGCTGTCGGACAAAGCGGCGTGACCGCCGACGCTGCCGGCATGGCGAAATACCTTTTGGACTGGTCCGGGGATCATCGCGGCGGAGCCCTTGCGGTGCTGAAGCCTGCTTCCGTCAGCGAAGTCCAGGCTGTGGCGCGGCTCTGCGGCACGCTCGGGCTCGGAATCATCCCACAGGGCGGGAACACGGGGCTGGTGGCGGGTGCAATCGACATCGACTCCCGTGGCGCGGTGGTCGTCAATCTGGAGCGGTTGAACGGCATCCGTCTCGTCGACGCCGACAATTTCGTCCTGCAGGCCGATGCCGGCTGCATCCTGCAGCACATCAAGGATGCGGCAGAAGCAGAGGATTGCCTGTTTCCGCTGGCGCTCGGCGCGCAGGGAAGCTGCCAGATCGGCGGCAATGCGGCCAGCAATGCCGGCGGCACCAACGTGCTGCGCTATGGCATGGCGCGCGATATCATCCTCGGCCTCGAAGTCGTCCTGCCCGATGGCGAGTTGTGGAGCGGCTTTTCCGGCCTGCGCAAGGACAATCGAGGCTACGACCTGAAGCAGCTCTTCATCGGCAGCGAAGGAACGCTCGGCATCATCACCGGCGTCGAGCTCAAGCTGTTTCCGAAACCGGCCCGGGTCGAGACCGCTTATCTCGGTCTCGTTTCGTTCGAAGCGGCCATCACCCTGTTCCGGCAGGCTCGCCGGGCCTCATCCGATCTGATTTCGGCCTTCGAGATCATTGGATCGGAGTGCATCGCGCTCGCGCGCTTGATCGATGCCAACATCGTTTCGCCGGTCGAAGCTCCCGTCCACGTGCTGATCGAACTCTCCGCAAGTGCTACGGTCGATCTGCGCTCCATGCTGGTCGATTTCCTGGCCGGAGCCATTGAGAGCGGTCTGGTCGCCGAGGCCGTCCTTGCTGAAAGCGTCGCACAGGCCAGGGCCTTCTGGGCGATCCGCGAAGGGCTGGTCGAGGGCCAGGTAAGACGCGGCTACCATGTGCGCACCGACCTTGCGGTCAGGATATCGGACATCCCTGCCCTCATCGATCAGGCCCGCCAATTCGTGGCGCTGGAACATCCAGGCTGGCTGCCGCAGGCCTATGGCCATGCCGGCGACGGCAACGTCCATTTCAACGTCCTGCCACCGCTTGGGCTCGCCGAGGGGGAAGCTCGTGCCCAGGGCGCGGAGATCACTGCCGGACTCTACCAGATCGTCGGCGCGCTTGGCGGGTCGATCAGCGCCGAGCACGGCATCGGCCGCACCCGTCATCGCACTTTCTGGGCCGGCCTGGCGCCTGCCCATCGCCGGCTCGTCACGGCGCTCAAAACAACGATCGACCCTCAGGGATTGATGAATCCCGGCTGCCTTCTGCCATCGACGGAGACCTTTCCATGAAGCAAAGACTGGCCGCTATCGGCACGGTCGAGGCGCTGCCGCATCGCGTCGCCGCATTCCTCAGCCGCGAGATCGAATCCGGCGACCTCAATCCGGGCACGCGGCTGCCGACCGAGCAGCAGCTCTCGGAAAAATTCGGCGTCAGTCGCAATGTGGTGCGCGAGGCGATCGCTCAACTCAGGGCCGATGGCATGATCGAAGCCCGGCAAGGCGTCGGCGCCTTCGTGCTGGCGCCGGAGCAGCGCGCCTCGATCCGGATCGATGGCGAGGCGCTGAAAGCGACCGGGAATATGGAGCGGCTGTTCGAGCTGCGTTGCATACTGGAAGCCGAGTCAGCTGCGCTCGCCGCCGAACGGCGCGGGCAGGAGCACCTCGACGCAATCAAGGCGGCGCTAGACCGGATGAGCGGCGAGGAGCGCTGGGAAGAAGGCAGCATCGACGCCGACCTTTTGTTCCATCGCGAGATCGCACGGGCGACCGGCAACAATTACATCCACACCTTTATCTCCTTCGTTTGCGAGCAGATCCGCCGCTCGATCCACTACGCGCGCCTCACCAATCCGCTGCACGACCTGGTCGAAGTCAATGTCGGGGAGCATGTGCGCATCTACGAGGCGCTGGTCGCGGGCGATCCCACGGCCGCCGAGGCGGCGATGCGCGCCCACATCGTCGGCGCCGCCGACCGCGTCGGCGTCAAACTGCCAGCATCGCGCGCCGCGCACAGCACAGGGAGGTAGCCATGCCGGTCGGAGGCGCATATGCGATTTCGGACGTCTGCCTGCTCGTCGAAAATATCGAGCGGACGGTTGAATTCTATGTCGAAAAACTCGGCTTCCGCCTGCGGCGTCGCGCCGAGGGCTTTGCCGACTTTCATGGCGAGGGCGTCACGCTGGCGGCGTGGGAGATCGATCACATCAACCGGCACACCGGCGTCTCGAAGTTGAGGTCGCCGCGCCAGGCGCACAAGGTCTGCGTGGCGGTCAGGCTAGACGCGCCCGGCGAGATCGACCGGCTCCATGGCGAACTGGCAGCCAAGGGCGTGCCCTTCTACGGCCCGCCGGAGGATTATGTCTGGAACGCGCGCTGCGCATATTTCACCGATCCCGACGACACGCTTTGGGAACTATACGCCTGGCTCGACGGCGGCCCCGGCGACTATCACGACGAACAGCCGTAGACGACGCCGCGCCACGGGAACGGCGCGCAATGAAGAGACGAGAACGTCTTGCAACAGGAGCAAAAAATGAGTGGGAACAGAGACTACGACATGAACCGCCGCAGCTTCGTGAAAGCCGGCTTCGCCGCTGTCGCGGCAGCTTCGGCCGGAATGCAGCTCGTGCTGACGCCGGGCGCCAAGGCTGCCGGAAAGGTCGTCATCCAGTATGATTGGCTGATGTCCAACGGACAGATTGGCGACATCGCCGCGGTCGCCAACGGCTATTTCAAGGAGGTGGGCCTCGAGGTGGAATTCAGCCCGGGCGGTCCCAATGCGGCGACGGTGCCGCCGGTGATTTCGGGCGCCGCACAACTCGGCCAGTTTTCCGAAACGCCGCAGCTCTACGCGGCGCGTGCCAGCGGCGTGCCGGTGAAGATCATCGCCTGTGGCTTCCGCACCGGTCCCTATGCCTTCACCTCGAAGCCTGCCAAGCCGATCCGCGGCGTGGCCGACCTCAAGGGCAAAAAGATCGGCATCCAGCCGACGGCGCGCTTCGTCATCGATGAGATCCTGGCCAAGAACGGCATTGATCCGTCCGAGGTCACCGTCGTCAATGTCGGCTTCGACAAGGCGCCGCTGGTGCGCGGCGACGTCGACGCGATTGGCGGATGGATCACCAACACCCAGGCGCTGAGCGTCGTCGGCGACGACAGGATCGATCTTCTGGTGCGCGACCTCGGGCTGAACTCCTATGCCGACGTCTATTTCGCTACCGACACAGCGATCGAACAGGATGCGGAAATGCTGGCGAAATTCATCGGCGCCGTCGCCAAGGGCTGGGGCTGGGTGCACGCCAATCCGCAGGAAGCCGTCAAGAAGATGGTCGAAGCCTATCCGGAAATGGACCTTGGCTGGGAGCAGAAGACGATCAATCTGGTGCTGAAACTCTCCTTTGACGGTGCAACCGCCAAGGACGGATGGGGAACCTTCGATCCCGCCTCGATCGAGGAGCAGCTGGCGCTGCTGGACAAGGTCGGCCAATACCCGAACGGCCGGCCCGCGGCAGCCGATGTCTACACCACCAAGATACTCGAATTGTCGGCCGCCGACCGACCCAAGCTCGACGCGCCCGCCGCTTGATGGCGAAGGCGATCGAGGCCCGCAGGCTGGATGTCGGCTATAGCGGCCGGCAGCCGGTGGTGAAAGTGCTCTCCGGTCTCGACCTGTCGGTCGAGGCCGGCTCCTTCCTGTCGATCCTTGGACCTTCGGGATGCGGCAAGTCGACGTTCCTCAGGGTGGTGGCCGACTTGCTCGATCCGCTCGGCGGCTCGATCACCGTGCTTGGCGACACACCGCATGCTGTCCGTTCGCGGCGCGATGTCGGTTTCGTCTTCCAGGACTCGACCCTGCTGCCCTGGCGCACCGTGCGCGACAACGTCCGCCTGCCGCTCGATGTCGGACAAGGCCGGCTTACCCGGACAATAGACGATCGAACCGACGAGCTGCTTGATCTGATGGGGCTTGCCGGGTTCGGTGAGCGTCTGCCGCACCAATTGTCCGGCGGCCAGCGCCAGCGCGTGGCGATCGCCCGGTCACTGCTCGGGCAACCCAGGCTGCTTTTGATGGACGAGCCCTTCGGTGCGCTGGACGAGATCACCCGCGACCGCCTCAACGACGAGCTTTTGTCGTTGTGGCGGCGCACCGGCGCGACCATCCTTTTCGTTACTCATTCGATCGCCGAAGCCGCCTATCTCGGAGAACGGGTCATCGTTCTCGCCGCCAATCCGGGCCGCCTGGCGAGAGACCTCGACATGCGGCCGTTCAAGCAGGCAGGCAACCGCTGTTCGCGCGAGGATCCGGCGATCGTTGCCGCGATGGCCGAACTGCGCGGCGCGCTGGAACAGGCCTCATGAGGCAGGCGCCCTTGCCATCGGCGCTGGCCGTCGCCCTGCCCGTTTTTGGCGCGGCCTCGATCCTGCTCGCCTGGCAGTTCCTGCTGCCATGGCTCGGCGTGCCGGCCTATATCGTACCGACGCCGACGGCCATATCAGGCGTGTTCCGGAAGAGTCTTGCTTTGCTGCTCAGCAATCTCTGGCCGACGCTGATCGAGGCGCTGGCGGGATTTGTCATCGGCAATCTTGCCGGTGTGCTGCTGGCGGTGCTGTTCGTGCACAGCCGCATCCTGCAGGCGGCCTATTTTCCGGTCGTGCTGTTCTTCAACACCATTCCCATCCTGGCGCTGTCGCCGATTATCATCCTGATCTTCGGGCTCGGCATGACGCCGAAGATCGTGATCGCGGCGGTGATCTGCTTCTTCCCGACGCTGGTCAACATGATCCGCGGGCTGGACTCGGCCAGCGACAACGAGCACGAACTGTTCCGGGTGCTATCGGCTACGCGCTGGGAGATCTTCTGGAGCCTGCGCCTGCCAAGAGCATTGCCGATGCTGTTCTCCTCGCTGAGAATTGCTTCGGCCACGGCCGTGATCGGCGCTATTGTCGGCGAGTGGATCGGGTCGGATAAGGGCCTCGGCGCGCTCATCATCCAGGCGACCTTTAACTATCAGTCGGACCGGCTCTATGCGGCAATCGTGCTGTCGTCGTCCTTGTCGATCGCGATGTTCTCAATCGTGGTTCTGCTGGAGCGACGTGCCATCCGCTATTGACCATTCCGTCGAGCGGCCATCCGCCAGGTTCGCTGTGCGCGGGCTGTAAATTTATTTTTGAATTCCATTTGACTGAATAAATCTTCGGTGCCAGTCTGGCCTCTCTCGAGGGCGCAAGGCATGGCACTGCGGGGAACCAATCAGGAGTTCGGGCGGCCGTACAACCGGCGCATCGTGCTCGAATCCATTCGCCTTCACGGGCCGATCGCCCGCGGCGACATTGCCAGGCGGGTCGGGCTCACCGTGCAGACGGTGTCGACCATCGTTCGCGAGCTGGAAGAGCACGGTTACGTGTTGTCGCTGCGCGAAGAGCCCAAGGGGCGCGGACTGCCCCCGGCAACGCTGCGGATCAATCCGGAAGGCGGCTATGCCGTCGGCATTCACGTCACCCCGCTCGGCATCAATGCCGCGCTGATCAACCTCAGCGGCGATGTCATCGAGAGCAGCTACCGCGAGGCCCCAAATGCAACGCCCGACCACGCCTTCGAGCTGATCGGCGCCATGGTGCTCGAATTGACAGCACTGCGGCCCGGTGGCCGCGTCCTCGGCATCGGCATGGCGTTGCCCGGGCCGTTTGGCGTGGAGTCCATGAGCTTTGTCGGTCCGACCACCATGACCGGCTGGAAGGATGTGGCGCTGCGCGAGCGGCTGGCCGCCTCGACCGGACTGCCGGCCTTTTTCGAAACCGACATGGCAGCGGCTGCCGTCGGCGAGCGCCTCTATGGCCTCGGCACGGCATATTCCGAATATTACTATCTCTATTTCGGTGTCGGCCTCGGCGGCGTCATGGTGCATGACGGAGCCGCATTGCGCGGCGCCTGGGGCAATGCCGGCGAAATCGGCCACATTCCCGTGGTGCCGGGCGGCGAGCCCTGCCCGTGCGGCAATCGCGGCTGCCTCGAACGGTATCTTTCGCTCGAGGCGCTGCGGCGCCGCAACGTCGCCGACGCCGACTGGGTGAGCGAGATCGCGCCGATCTTCCGCAACGCCATCACCATCATCGAAAACCTGTTCGACCCCGAAACCATCATCCTTGGCGGGCTGGCGTCCACCGACCTGCTCGAAAGACTGGCCGGCGCAGCTGCGCACCTGCCCAACTCGGTCTCGGCGCGAAGCGACCGCACGACGCCCCGCGTCAGCGTCGCGCGCGGCGGCCAGCATGCGGTGTTGCGCGGCGCCGCAGCGCTTGCCGTCTCAGGGGTGCTTTCGCCACGCTTCGGCCAGATCTTCACCGCCGAACGCGAACGCGGGCGGGATCTCTTGCATAACAAGGGGATCGCGGCATGAGCGAACCCCTGCTGGTGCTCGATAACGTTGCCAAGAATTACGGTGCCATCGAAGCACTGAAAGGCATCAGCTTTTCTATCGGCAAGGGCGAAGTGGTGGCGCTGCTCGGCGACAACGGCGCCGGCAAATCGACGCTGGTCAAGATCATTGCCGGCGGGCTCGAGCCGACCTCCGGCCGCATGCTGTTCGAAGGCAAGGAATTCCTCGCCAAATCCCCCGCCGAGGCCAAGGCCGCGGGGATCGAGACCGTCTACCAGGACCTGTCGCTTTGCACCAATGTCGACGTGGTCGCCAATTTCTTCATGGGCCGCGAGATCACCAGGAAGGTTCTCGGCATTCCGGTGCTCGACGAGCGCGCCATGGAGCAGGTGGTGCAAAAGGCGTTGGCCAGCGCCGGCACCCGCATTCCCTCGCTTCGCACCAATGTCGAGCACCTCTCCGGCGGTCAGCGGCAGGCCATCGAGCTCAACCGGTTCGTGCATTTTGGCGGCAAGTTGGTGCTTCTCGACGAGCCGTTCGCAGCGCTCGGCGTCGAGCAGACGCGGCGCGGCCTCGACATGATCCGCCAGGTGGCGAGCCAGGGTATCGGCGTCGTCATCATCACCCATATCATGCAACAGGCCTTCCAGGTCGCCGACCGGATCGTGGTGATCCGGCAAGGCGTCGTGGCTGGCGATGTCGCACGCAACAAAACAAGTCCCGACGCGGTGATCAACATGATCACCGGAGAGACGCTTGCCGGTGCCGGACCGGCGAGCTGAGGGACAACTGAGGGGTCCGGCGCAAGAGGAGCGAACGACATGAAGAAAATACTTCTTTCCGTCTTCGGTATCCTGGCACTGGCCTTTGCCACGCTCACGCCGGCATTCGCTCAGTCCAAGGGCACCGTCTACTACATGGTGCCGACACTGCTCGATGAGTTCCAGACCGGCTCGGTGAGCGCGCTGGAATTGTTCCTGAAGCAGGTCGGCTACGAGATGAAGACGCTGAACGCCGACAATAAGACCGACGCTCAGCAATCGCAGATGAACGACGTCATCGCGCTCAAGCCGGCGGCGATCATCCTTGCCGCCGTCGATTTCAATGCGCTGAAACCGTCGATCGAGGCCGCCCGTGCCGCCGGCATCCCGGTCGTCGAGTTCGACCGCCAGATCACCTCGACGCCGTCCGACTTCACCTCGGTGGCCGGAACCGTCGAGATCGGCTACGTCGCCGCCGACCAGGCGCAAAAACTCCTGACCGCGAAGAACGGCTCGGTGAAAGGCAAGATCCTGCAGGTGCTCGGCGATCCGGGCGATCCCTATACGCTCGATATCCAGAAGGGTTTCGAGGAGAAGATGAAGGCGTTCCCGGACGTCAAGATCATCTCGCTGCCGGCCATGCAATGGGCGGCGGATGCAGCCGGGACCATCGTCAACGACCAGCTGCTCGCCAACCCCGACATCGACCTGATCTTCAGCCACGCCGCGCATCTTTCGGTCGCTGCCGTCGCCTCGCTCGAGGCCGCCGGCAAGAAACCGGGCGACGTCATGCTGATGAGTTCGAACGGCGCTCCGGTCGGCCTCGACCTGATCCGCAAGGGCTGGCTCAATGTCGAAGTCGAGCAGCCGCTCTACGCCCAGGCCGCGGCGGTCGCCATGTTCATGGACAAGGTGGTCAACAAGCAGGAGATCAAGCCCGGCGAATATGATGTGCTTGGCCTGAAATCGACCCTGACCAAGGAAGCGTGGGGGCCGAACATCAAGATCCCCGGCGCTGCGATCACCAAGGAAAATGTCGATAACCCAGCCTTCTGGGGCAACATGAAGCCGCCGGCCGAAACCATAAAGCCGGTCGAATAGCGAACTCGCCAGAAGCTCCGGGCCACGCAGGCCCGGAGCCCAGCCCTGCAGCCCGGTGCGTTCAAACGGACGCGCACGGGAATGCTGCAGCAATTTTCAACCGCGCCTGATCTTTCCGACGACCGAGTGGTTCTTCGGGTCATGCGCCAACCGGATCCGCAGATGAACCCTCGCACGCGCCAAACCCTCGAGTTCATCCTCGACAATCTTGTCTGGTTCATGCTGGTCTTCGTGCTGGTGGTCTTTTCCATCCTCATCCCGAACTATTTTCAGCTCGGCATCTTCGCCAACATCATCGAGGCCTCGAGCGTGCTCGGCGTCATGTCGATCGGCTTGGCGCTGGTCATCATCGCCGGCCATATGGACCTGTCGGTCGAATCGGTGGCGGCGCTCAGCGCCATGGCGGTCGGCATCCTGTTCTGCTCGTCGGGCATCGGCCTTGGCATCCAGTTGCAGCCGCAATGGCTGATGGTTCCGGTTTCGCTGCTCATCGCGCTTGCCGTCGGCGGCCTCATCGGCGCTTTCAACGGCTATCTGGTGGTCAGGGTGAAGATGAGCGCCTTCATCATCACGCTGGCCTCCTACATCTGGGTACGCGGCCTGGTGCTGGTCATCTCCGGTGGCCGCTCGGCACAAGACCTTGCGCCGGCAATCCGCTGGTTCGGCATCCAGCGCCTGGGCGGCCTGCCGTTGACGGCCTGGATCGCCATTGCGTGCTTCGTGGTGTTCTCGCTGATCATGGCCAAGACGCCCTTTGGCAGGCACCTGGTCATGATCGGCGGCAACGAGACGGCGACGTTCCGCGCCGGCATCCGCGTCAATCGCAACCTGGTCATAGCCTTTGTTCTCGCCGGTGCCATCGCCGGCCTTGCCGGCTGGCTGCTGGCAATCCGTACCTCCGGCGCCACCGCCAATCTGGGCGTCGGCCTGTTGTTCAACGCCTTCGCCGCGGTCGTCATCGGTGGCGTCAGCCTGAAGGGCGGCGTCGGCACCTTGCCCGGTGTCTATGCCGGCGTGCTGCTGCTCTCCGCCATCAATACGGCGATTAATTTGATGGGCCTGCCGGCCAACTTCACCCAGGTGATCCACGGCCTGCTCGTCCTCGCCGCCGTGCTGCTCGACGCCTTCAAGCAAACCATCCGCCAGAGGCTCGCATGACCGGCCGTCTGGAAGGTAAGGTCGCGCTGATCGTCGGAAGTGCGCGCGGCATCGGCAAGGGCATCGCACAACGCTTTGCCGAAGAGGGCGCGACGCTTGTCCTGGCCGATACCGAGGTTGAGGCCGGGCAAGCGACTGCGGACGAGCTCGGCGCCGCCTTCATACACACCGACATTTCACAGATGGCCGATGCGCAAGCCGCCGTGGCGCTGGCGCTAGCGCATCACGGCCGGCTCGACATCATGGTCCAGAATGCCGGCATCTATCCGTGGCAATTGCTGGAAAACACCAGTCCCGACGATTGGGACCGGGTCATGGCGGTGAATTTGCGCGGCAGCTTTGTCGCCGCACGCGCGGCGCTGGTGCCGATGAAGGCACAGCGTTTTGGCCGCATGCTGTTCACCTCCTCGATCACCGGCCCGCATGTCACCAGTCCCGGCCACGGCCATTATTCGGCGACCAAGGCCGGCATCAACGGGCTGATCCGTTCGGCTGCGCTCGAATTCTCCGGCTACGGCATCACCGTCAACGGCGTCGAGCCCGGCAACATCCTCACCGAAGGCATAGAGCGGCATCGCGGTGCGGCCTTCATCAAGAACATGGAAGACGCCATCCCGCTCGGCCGCCTCGGCAGCCCGCGCGACGTGGCCAATGCCTTCCTGTTCCTGGCCTCCGACGACGCCAGCTACATCACCGGCACGACCATTATCGTCGACGGCGGGCAGCTTTTGCCCGAGGGCAAGGATTTCCGGCTGCTGCCGCCATGATCGTCGATTTCGGCGGCGGTTTCTTCCTGCGCCGGGCGACCGCCGCCGATCGTGCAGCGCTTGCCGCAATCTGTCTCAAGACCGGCGACGCCGGCAAGGACGCCAGCGGCCGCGAGGACGACCCGGACCTGCTCGGCCTGCTCTTCACCATTCCCTACCAGGTGCTCGAACCCGAACTGGCCTTCATAGTCGACGGCCCCTCAGGTGCCGCCGGCTATCTGCTTGGCGCAGCCGACACCGTTGCTTTCAACGCCGGCCTGGCATCAAAATGGTACCCGGAGATTCAGCGGCGTGTGACCGACCCCGAACCCGACAGCTCACGCTGGCGCGGCAGCGACTGGGCGCGGCACCGGATCCACCACCCCGATTTCGCTGTTCCGCCTGCACTGGCGGCCTATCCGTCGCACGGCCACATCGACCTTTTGCCGCAGGCGCGCGGAAGAGGCATCGGCAGGCGCGCCATGGCTTTCCTCGAGCAGTTCCTTGCCGCGAGCGGCTCAACCGGCATTCACCTCGAGGTCATGCCGCAGAATGATGATGCGCTAAGGTTCTACAAGGCGATCGGGTTTGAGGTGGTGCAGGTGCCGAAGCGTTGTGTTTATGTGGCGAAACGGCTTGCTCGGGCTCCGGCGATTGCAGGCTGAGCTGCGGCAAGCAATCGCTCAAGTTGCATCGAACCGGGAGGTTTCAACACAGTGCAGGCTAGTTCCAGTCTTGGCGGAGTGCCTACTAGTTCGGTGTGGGCGGCAGAGGAACATGCGCAACCGTTTCTCCCGCCACAATCGAGAACACATAGAGCAGATAGATAGCTAATACCAATAGCGCGAGGAATGAGCCATTGGCGAAAATTCCTGCAACCGTGGTGCTGCGATAAGGTTCAACTGTTGCCTTCTTAAGGATATCTTCTTCGCTGCGGGTTGTCTTCACAACCTGTTCGCCTGGAAGCCGGTTTTTTTCAGCCTCCTTCGATATCTTATCCGCGAGATCTCCTGCGATCACGGCATCATCCGGAAGATGACTCGTAAGCCATCCAGGAATATTTTCGCTCCCGCCCATGCTCATGTGCAAGTATGATTCAGCTTTCTTCTGTTCTCCCTAAATTACTGCATGTTTTATCTTTCGGCAATCGTTTGCCTTATGGGGAAGCGCCAGATCAGACTTAAGTCCCTACGGAAAGGCGCTTTGATCGGACCAAAGTCCTAGTGGCGTAGTGGTCACATGTGTCTCGCCTGGGCCGCGGAGCATTTGCAGGCGGAAAATACGGCACAACAGCGAAGCCATTGGTTGCGATCAGAGGTTGCGCCGGGCGGGTCAGCTTGGGCGGTGTAGCCCCTGATTGAGCACATTGAGGAAAATGGTGGGCGATGACGGGCTCGAACCGCCGACATCTTCGGTGTAAACGAAGCGCTCTACCAACTGAGCTAATCGCCCGCTCCGGGCCGGACCTTTAAGCAGTTAGGACCGGCTTCGCAAGGCCAAATGAGCGGCCAGCGGCTTGGCCGAGAGCAGCTTTCGGCGACAAGGTTCTGCTTGTCAAAAAACCTTCTGCTGTTTGCTGTTATGCTGTCCGGGTCCGCTTGACACCCGGTGGCTTACCCCTTATCCACCGCCCCAACGACGAACACGGCTGACACGTGCTCGTCCATGCGCGGGTGTAGCTCAGTTGGTTAGAGTGCCGGCCTGTCACGCCGGAGGTCGCGGGTTCGAGCCCCGTCACTCGCGCCATTTCTCCTTCGGGCCACGGCCCTTGGTGTCGGAGAAATGTCGACGTTGATTTGTCAAAAACCGTCTTCTTCGTCAGGTAATCCCGATTCATTGGTTTTGAAACATCGACCCACCAGCCCTGCTTGCTAGCGCGCCGAGCCACAAGACAAGAGCTTCCTGCCCACAGTCTGGTCCCTCAGCTACGGACTCACCCCTTGGCGAGCAGCGCCTCGACCTCCTGCAACGCCGGCATGGACGGCGCGGTGCCTGGACGCGTCACCGAGATGCCGGCGACGGCGCAGGCGAAGCGCACCGCCTGCAGGGGTTCGATCCCCCTCGACAGCGCCGCCGCCAAGCCGCCATTGAAGGCGTCGCCCGCGCCGGTGGTCTCGATGACCGGGCCGGCAGCGACCGCTGCGACATGTTCGGATCGATCGGCCGTGTGCAGCAGCGCACCCTTTTCGCCGAGCGTCACGATGACCGTGCCAACGCCCTTCTCGAGCAGGCTGTCGGCGGCACGGCGGGCATCGTCGATCGAGGACACCTTGATGCCGGTCAGTTCCTCGGCCTCGGTTTCGTTCGGCGTGACATAGTCGCAAAGCGTATAGATGCGGTCTGGAAGCTTTGCCGCCGGCGCCGGGTTGAGGATGGTGGTCACCCCTGCCCCACGCGCGATCTCCAGCGCCCGCATCGCCGCCTCGATCGGCTGTTCGAGCTGGGTGACGAAGACCCCGGCCGCGCGGATCAGTTCGGCATTTGCCTCGATATCGGCGGGCGAAATCAGCATGGCCGCGCCGGGACTGACGATAATGGCGTTGTTGCCGCTCGTCTCCTCGATGAAGATATAGGCGGCACCGGTGTAGCTTTCCGGTGTGTCGATGACAGCGCTCTTCACGCCGGCCGCGTTCCAGGTCTGTCTCGCCATCTCGGCAAAGGGATCGACGCCGAGGCGGGTCAGAAAGGTGACGTCGGCGCCGAGCCGGCCGGCCGCCACCGCCTGGTTCGAGCCCTTGCCGCCGGGGCCGAGCGTGAAGGACGTGCCCAGGATCGTCTCGCCGATGCGCGGCTGGCGGGCGGCGCGGTAGGCCGTGTCGGCGACGAAGACGCCCAATATGACAACAGGCTTCATAACGATCGGTCTGCCCGGCATGTCGCTACTCCGCATCCGGCGGCACGACGCCCTTGCGGAATGCGAAGCAGCCATAGAAGCGGCGCTCGCCGGTCTGGATGACGCAATAGGCCTTCTTGGCGCGTTCGTAGAAGGCATAGCGCTCGACCGAGATCATCGGCCAGGCCTTGCCCTCGGCGGCATCGATCTCTTTTTGCACTTCCTGCTGCACGGCGGGAATCTCGTCCGGCTTGCCGACGATCTCCATGCGCGCGGCGGCATCGTCGACGAAGGTGTCCAGCGGATAAAGCGACAGCACCGCCTTGACGACCTCCGCTGCCGATGCGTCGATGCGCAGCAGCTTGCCAAGCACAGTCTGCCGCGCCACCGAATCGGACGGGAAATTGGTGTCGGCGATGATCAGATCGTCACCGTGACCCATCGCCCGCAGCGCCTGCAGCACATCGGCATTGAGCAGCGGATTGATTCCTTTGAGCATGGTATTCCTCGCGAAGTTTGCTGGGGCGAAATCAGAGACGCTTGCCGGTCTCTGCGTCGAAGAGATGCACCTGGTCGAGCCGCGGTTTCAGGTGCAGTGTGTCGCCCGGCTTGAAGTCGTGGCGCTCACGGAACAGCGCCACCATCTCGCCCTCGCCGAAGCGCAGGAACACCAAAGTCTCGGAACCGGTCGGCTCGACCACCGAAATCTTCGCCGGAACACCATCGGGATGGATTTCGAGATGCTCGGGCCGCACGCCGTAGACGACATTACGGCCATCCTCGACGGCACTGGTCGCCGCAATTGGGAAGGGCGTCCCGGCGATCTCGACGACGGGCTTGTCGCCCTTGCGCACGACGCCCTTGAGCAGGTTCATCGAGGGCGAGCCGATGAAGCCGGCGACAAACAGGTTGGCCGGCCGGTCGAATAATTCCAGCGGCGCGCCGACCTGTTCGATGCGACCGTCGCGCATCACCACGATCTTGTCGGCCATGGTCATCGCCTCGATCTGGTCGTGGGTGACGTAAATGGTGGTGGTCTTCAGCCGCTGGTGCAGTTCCTTGATCTCGGTGCGCATCTGGACACGCAGCTTGGCGTCGAGATTGGAGAGCGGCTCGTCGAAGAGGAACACCTGCGGGTTGCGCACGATGGCGCGGCCCATGGCGACGCGCTGGCGCTGGCCGCCGGAGAGCTGGCGCGGATAGCGCTTGAGGTAGGGATTGAGGTCGAGGATGTCGGCGGCGCGCTTGACCCGCTCAGTGACCACCGCCGGGTCGGTTTTGCGCAGCTTGAGAGCAAAGGCCATGTTCTGCTCGACCGTCTTGTGCGGATAGAGCGCGTAGTTCTGGAACACCATGGCGATGTCGCGCTTGGCCGGCGGCAGATGGTTGACGACGCGCTCGCCGATGGCGATGGTGCCGCCGGAGACCGTTTCCAGCCCGGCCACCATCCTCAGCAGCGTGGACTTGCCGCAGCCGGAAGGCCCGACCAGCACCACGAACTGCCCGTCGGCGATGTCGACGCTGACATCGTGCAGAACCTTGACGGTACCGAACGCCTTGGCCACATTGCGGATCGCGACTTGAGCCATCATTCCCCCTTCAGTTGCCGTGAAGCTAAACAACGCAAACGGCGAGGGCAAGTCAGTCTCTTATAGATAAAAAACCCATTCACGTTGACACCGCACTTCGTTGTGCGAATAGTGACAGTGTCCGGCTTATGACCCTGTTCCGGGCGCACCGGTACGCTTGTCCGGCACTGAATGCCAAGCGTCGCGGGAGGGAGAATTCGGGCCGCTATTTACGGGAGTCGCTGTCGTTGGGGAACATAATCGGCGCTCCACCATCTGAACCAATTCACAATTGACCTTCTGGGAGGAACGAAATGAAAGTCAGCCTTTATAACCAACTTGTCCGCGCCGGGGCCACCCGCCGCGACGTGCTGAAGGGAGCGGCCAGCATGGCCGCCCTCGCGGCGGCCTCAAGCGCCGGACTTGGTGCGCTGACGCGCACGGCTGCGGCCGCCGACGACCTGCGTGCGCAGATCCTGCAGATCCCGGGTGTGGGCAAGGGTCAGCCGACCGATGCCGACTTCCAGCAGGTCGGCGAGCTTTGCCTTGGCGCCACCAAGGCCAATGTCAAGGAAGGCGAATTCGCCGGTGTCGAACTCACCTTCATGGGCCTCAACAACCAGAACCTGCACAATGTGCTGTTTCGCGGCTTCCTGAAGCCGTGGGAGACCTATACCGGCGCCAAGATCAACTGGATCGACCTGGCGCAGGCTGACTACAACGCCCGCCTGCAGCAGTCGATCGCGACCGGCACCGTCGATTTCGACATCATCGAAATGGGGGCACCGTTCGAAGGCGACGTCTGCGGCAAGGGTCTCACCTCCGAGATGCCGGACTGGGTCAAGGACCAGATCGACATGAAGGATGTCGTGGCCTATCTGCAGCCGCCGGTGGGCACATGGGACGGCAAGCAATATCGCGTGACCGTTGATGGCGACGCACATAATTTCAATTACCGCACCGACGTGTTTGCCGATGCCGACCTCGCCAAGGCCTGGAAGGACGGCGGCGGAGAAGGCGAATGGGGCGTGCCGAAGACCTGGCAGCAGGTGCAGGCGGTGACGAAGTTCCTCAAGGGCAAGCAGGTGAAAGGCCAGGATGTCTTTGGCTATCTCGATGCGCCCAAGCCCTGGGGCGGTTTCGGCTTTTATTTCCTCGGCAGCCGCGCCAGCGCCTACGCCAAGCATCCCGATGACAAGGCCTGGCTGTTCGATGCCGACACGATGAAGCCGCGCGTCAACAATCCGGCATGGGTGCGGGCGATCCAGGACGTCATCGATGCCCTGCCCTCCGAACCTGCCGACCAGATCAACGCCGACCCGAATACCACCGCCTTCCAGCAATTCCTGGCAGGTACCGGTTCGATGGTCACCTGGTGGGGCGACGTCGGTTCGAACGTCAAGACCAACGATTCCTCGGTCGTCGGCGACATCACCGGCTTCTCGATCCTGCCGGGCTCGGACGATGTCTACAACTCCAAGACCGGCCAGTGGGACAAGCTCGCCAGCGGGCCGAACCATGCGCCGAACTGCGCCTATCTCGGCTGGGGCGTCTATGTCATGGCCCGCGTCGACGGCGACGAAAAGAAGAAGAAGGCGGCCTGGTCTGCCGCCGCCCATCTCGGCGGCAAGGACCTGTCGCTCTGGTGCGCGGCCTATCCGTCGGGTTTCCAGCCCTATCGCAACTCGCATTTCAACATTCCGGAATGGGTGGCGGCGGGCTACGACGAGGCGTTCATCACCTCGTATCTGAAGTCGGAAGCCGACAGCTACAACCATCCGAACGCGGCGATCGAGCCGCGTATCCCCGGCATCTTCCAGTATTACAGCGCCGCCGAGGACATTTTGGCCAACACCTTTGCCGGCAAGATGAAGGCGCAGGAAGGCGCCGACGCCATCGCAGCCGCCTGGGAGAAGCTGACCGACCAGATCGGCCGCGACAACCAGATCAAGCTCTACAAGGCCTCACTCGGCATGTAGGTTGAGATAGTGAAACTTGGTCCGGCGGCGTACAGCCGCCGGACCTCCCCTTGACCGACTTGGCCTCGACCGGCTCGGCCGGTCATCGAGCCTCCTGTGAACGGGCAAGACGCGTGGCTGACCGGACCCTGGCTGACCAGACTCTGTCGACAAGTGAATGGCCGGCAGGCGCCGTGCCATCCGACCTGATACCGCGGAGCCGCAAACGGCTTGGCTGGGCGCTGATGGCTGCTGCAACGCTAGGCCTTCTGGCGGTGATTGCGCTGCAGATCCTTTACAAGAGCGATGTCGACACTATCGGCTTCGAGACGTGGCGGCCGGTGGTCTACGCCTATGTGCTGTGGGGTGTCGCGCTCGGCATCGGCCAGGTGCTGACGCGCGGCGAGGATGGCCAGCGCGCGTTGTTCCTGCTGCCGGCGCTGCTGTTCACCATTGCCATGGTGATCTTCCCGACATTGTTCGGCTTCTACATCGCGCTGACCGACTGGAACCTCAGTTCCTTCAGCGGCCGGCAGTTCAACGGGCTCGACAATTTCTGGCAGATGCTGAACGACGCCTATTATCGCAACGCCCTGTTCAACATGGTGCTCTACGTGCTGGCCGTGTTCGTCGAATATGTCATCGCCTTTGGCCTGGCGCTGCTGCTCAACGCGCAGATCCGGGCGCGAAAATTCTTCCGCGTCGTCTTTCTCATGCCCCTGATGCTGTCGCCGGTGGCTGTGTCGTGGATGATCGGCAAGTCGCTGATGGAATACCGCTTCGGGCCGGCCGCAACGCTGGCGCGGCATCTCGGCTGGGAAAACCCGGCCTTCTTCTCCAATCCGATCACCGCCCGCATCTCGATCATGGTGCTCGATGCCTGGACGTTCATCCCGTTCATGATGATCATGCTGCTTGCCGGCCTGCAGGCGATGTCGCGCGAGGTGCTCGAGGCAGCGCGTGTCGATGGCGCCACCGCCTGGCAGACCTTCTGGCAGGTCACCTTCCCGCTGATGCTGCCGGTCTCGGTGACGGCGGTCATCCTGCGCATCATCTTCAAGCTGAAGCTCGCCGATATCATCATCACCGTTACCTCCGGCGGCCCGGGCGGCGCGACTGATTCGGTGTCGAGCTTCATCTACCGCGAATATCGCGACCGTTCGAATGTCGGCTACGGCACGATGCTGGCGATGGCCTATTTGATCATCATCATCGTGTTTGTGACCTGGCTACTGAAATTCGCCAGCCGCTTCGTGCGCAACGTCAACTGATCGGGCCGGCAAGATGAGCGTTCAAACCACCGACTTTGCCGCCTCCGAAATCCGCTCGCCGGCGGCGTTCTTCGCCAACCGCGTCTTCATCTACGGTGCCCTCATCTTCTGGGCCTTCATCTGCCTGTTCCCAATCTATTGGACGATAACCACCTCGTTCAAGACCGCGGTCGACGTCACCCAGGGCCATCTGATCCCGTTCGTCGATTTCAAACCCGACTGGAAGGGCTGGCGTTCGCTTGGCCTGTCGCCGGACTCGATCTTTCGGACGTCGACGGTGCGCGACGAATTCATCAAGCGCTTCATGAATTCGGTCATCACTTCGGTCGGCGCGTCGACCCTCGCCATCGTCATCGGCAGCCTCGCCGCCTATGGGCTGACCCGCTATCGTTACAAGTTCGCCTGGTTCAGGAACGAGGACATTTCCTTCTTCTTCCTGTCGCAGTTGATCCTGCCGCCGGTGGTATTGGCCCTGCCCTTCCTCGTGCTCTACCGGGAAGTCGGCCTGCTCGACACGCGCGTCGGGCTGATCCTGCTCTACACGCTGATGGTACTGCCGATCGTCATCTGGATCATGCGCGACCAGTTCAATTCGATCCCTGTCGAGCTGGAGGAGGCAGCACTCGTCGATGGCCTGTCGATCTGGGGTGCCTTCTTGCGCATCGTCATGCCGATCGCGCTGCCGGGCATGGTCGCGGCCTTCATCCTGGCGATGGTGCTGTGCTGGAACGAGTATTTCTTCGCCGCGCTTTTGACCTCGACCGATGCCAAGACCATTCCTGTCATGGTGGCGAGCCAGACCGGCTCACAAGGCATCAACTGGTGGTCGATGGCAGCGCTTGCCACCGCGGCCATCACACCGCTCGCCGTCATCGGCATTGCGCTCGAGCGTTACCTGATCATGGGCATGACGGCGGGCGCGGTGAAATAGGCGATGGCCAACAAATACTGGTTCGCACGCAACAGGCGCGGCAGCGGCTACGCCAAAGGCGTGATGCCGATCAGTTGGGAAGGCCGGGCCGTAGTCGCCGGTTTTGTGATGGCGATCATTGCCGGCGGCTTGATCATGCTGCTTCTCGGCCTCTACGCGAACCTGATGGCACTCGGCATCGTGATTTACGTCCTGCTGGCTATCTGCGGCGCCGGCACGTTCATCTGGGCTGCGGCGACCAAGGTCGATCCCGAAAAGACCATGGCCGACTATCAGGCGGAAAGGCTAAGAGCCCGGTCGTCCGGGATCTAGACAGCACCTAACCCAAAAGTGTTGCCCGCAAATGATCGAGGATCATGGCAACCCCTTTTTGCCCCAGTTCCGCCGAGGCTTCGGGCGCACTTGCCGTGTACCAGCCGGTGTTGTCGGCGAAGCGGCCGGCATCCACCGCTTCCGGGCACAGCGCCAGCATCAGTGACGTCTCGCCGGTGCCGGCATGGTCGAACGGGTACTGGCTGTGCATTGAAGCCGGCATCAGCGGATGCACCTGTACCCAGTTGAAGAAATTGCTGCCCTCGGCGTGCTCGGCATAATAGTCAGCCATCGCCGCAGAGCCCCACCAGCCTTCGCCGCGTTCTTTCTCCAGGAAGCGGAAGATCGCTTGTCGGCCGGCGCCCTTGAAGGCGAGATCGGTTGGCATGCCGGCAGCAAAATTCTCGGTTTGGTGGTGAATGATGGCGTGGATGTTGCGGAAGCCAATGCGCAGCAAGCTGTAGAACAATTCTTCCGCAAATGGCGCCAGCACATTGCCGCCGACCTGCACCGAGCCGCTGCCTTCCGGCGCCGCAACGGCATAGCTTGCCGCGCCGTAATAGAAGGGCGGCAGAATGACGATTTCGGCCTCCGTTTCGAACAGTTCCAGGCTCTTGACCACGGCCAGCGTGTCCATGCCGACGGCCATGTGCTCGCCGTGATATTCGAGCACACCGAGCGGCAACACGACCGGCCGGTTCTCGGCGATCGCCTTGCGGATCTGGTGCGGCAGCATCAGTTCGTAGCGCATGACACCTACTCCATATTGGTGTGGCGGGCGCGCATCGCTTCCGGCGAGACGCCGGTCAGATCCCTGAGCTTCAGCACCATCACTTCGAAGAGGACGAACAGCGCGCCTTCGAACACCGAGCCCATCGGCAGGACGGATGTCTTTTCCGGACCCTGGTCGTCGGCCATGGTCTGAGCCGGGATAAGCAGCGTGAAGTCGGCCAGCTTCGCGGCAGTGCTGTCGGCTTGCGCGGTGAGCAGCAGGACGACGGCACCGGCCTCGCGCGCGACCCGCATCAAGGTCAGCACCGTCGATGTCTCGCCCGGGCCGGAGCTGGCGAGGAAGACATCGCCCGCGCCCAGCGGCGGCGTGGTCATGTCGCCGACGACCGACACCGGCAGACCGAGATGGTAGAGCCGCATGGCAAAACCCTGGACCTGCAGCGCCTCGCGGCCGCAGCCATAGGTGACGATCTTTTTCGCGCCGGCCAAGATGGCGCAAGCCGCGTCAATGCGGCTTTCGTTGATACGCTCCAGCACGGTGCCAAGCTCGCTCAGCGCAATCCCAAACAGGTTTTCGCCGTCGTCCGTCATGACATTTGCACCAGCTTGCAGGTACCGGAGAACCACATGAACATCTCAGTCACATTTGCCCCGAACAGCTTGTTTTCATTCATGCTATCACCGCGAAAATTGGTGTCCAACGGCACGCAGTGCTTTTGATGCGCTACAGCCGTGATAGTGTCACGGCAAATCGCAAATGAGGAAACGACAGCATATGAAGACACGGCATTTCGACCGCATCGGCAATGGCGGCATCAACTTCACCGAGCTCGGCTTCGGCACCGCGCCGCTCGGCAATCTCTATCGCGCCGTGTCCGATGAGGATGCCAATGCCACGCTGGAGGCGGCATGGCGGGTCGGCTGCCGCTACTACGACACAGCACCGCTCTATGGGCTCGGCCTCGCAGAAACGCGGCTTAATCCGTTCCTGCGTTCGAAGAGGCGCGACGACTACGTGCTGTCGAGCAAGGTCGGGCGCATCATGCGCGCCTGCCCGCCGGAACAGCGCACCGGCATCGGCAAGTTCTTCGACACGCCGTCGCGCCGCGAGGTCTACGACTACAGCTATGACGGCGTCATGCGCTCGTTCGAAGCCTCGCTGGAACGGCTCGGCGTCGACCGCATCGACATCCTCTTCGTGCACGATGTCGACATCTTCACTCATGGCAGCAAGGAAGCCTCGGACCAGCGCATCCAGGAATTCATGAGCTCGGGCTACTATGGATTGCTGGCACTGCGCGACCAGGGCGTAATCAAGGCGTTCGGCGGCGGCATCAATGAGTGGCCGGTTGCCCAGACGCTGGCCGAGCGCGGCGATTTCGACCTGTTTCTGCTTGCCGGGCGCTATACGCTGCTGGAGCAGGAGGCGCTGCAGTCTTTCCTGCCTCTATGCCAGCAACGCGGCATCGGCATCGTTCTCGGCGGGCCGTACAATTCCGGCATTCTGGCAACCGGGCCGAAGCCCGGCGCCTACTACAATTATTCGGAAGCGCCGCAGGATATCATGGACCGCGTCACCCGCATCGAGGCCGTCTGCAAGCGCCACGGCGTGCGCCTGATCGAGGCGGCGCTGCAGTTTCCGCTGCTGCATCCTTCGGTCGTGTCGGTAGTCCCGGGCGGCCAGCGGCCGGGCGAAGTCGAAAGCAATCGCTCGCTGCTCGACACAAAACTGCCATCGGCGCTGTGGGCCGATCTCAAGAAAGAAGGCTTGATGCGCACGGATGCGCCGACGGCATAGCGCCGCCTTTCCAACGACCTGCGGGCACAGAAAAGAAAAACCGGATATGCCGGCTTTTCTTTTCTCTGAAAGACTTAAGGAGGCGCTTAGTTGACCGCGTCCTTGAGGCCCTTGCCGGCCGAGAACTTCGGCACGGTGCGCGCCGGGATCTTCACTTCCGCACCGGTCTGCGGATTGCGGCCGGTCGACGCGGCGCGTTTTGACACGGTGAAATTTCCGAAGCCGACAAGCCGGACATCGCCGCCCTTTTTCAGTTCGCCGGTGATGACGGAAAACACCGCATCAACCGCCGACTGCGCGTCACCCTTCGAAATACTCGCGGCATCGGCGACAGCGGACACCAGTTCGTTCTTGTTCATAAAAATTCCCTTCCATGAGAAAACCGGAACACTCGACTCATCCGGCAGGAAACGGACTTTAGAAAGAAGCGCTCCGCCAACCAAGTCGAAAAGCGCCAAGAAAGTCGAAAAAAGCCCGGAAATCCGGGGTTCTTCACATGAAAAAGCCGGGCTCAAGGCCCGGCTCTCTCTTGTGCATTGCAACTTTAGCAAGAACTAATGCGCCAGCGATTTACCTGCCTCGTCTCCGACATCGACCACGGCCGGCGCATTGACGGGTTCGACCCACTGGATCGGTTCCGGCATGCGCACCAGCGCATGGCGCAACACTTCGCCAACGCGTGAGACCGGAATGATCTCCATGCCGCTCTTCACGTTCTCCGGAATCTCCGCCAGATCCTTGGCGTTCTCTTCCGGGATCAGCACCTTCTTGATGCCGCCGCGCAGTGCGGCAAGCAGCTTTTCCTTAAGGCCGCCGATCGGCAGCACCCTGCCGCGCAGCGTGATCTCGCCGGTCATCGCCACATCGGCCTTGACCGGGATACCGGTCAACACCGAGACGATCGCCGTCGCCATCGCCACGCCAGCCGACGGTCCGTCCTTAGGCGTTGCGCCTTCTGGCACGTGCACGTGGATATCGCGCTTGTCGAACAGCGGCGGCTCGACGCCGAAATCGATGGCCCGCGAGCGGACGTAAGACGCCGCCGCCGAGATCGATTCCTTCATCACGTCGCGCAGATTGCCGGTCACCGTCATGCGGCCCTTGCCGGGCATCATGACGCCTTCCACCGTCAACAGCTCGCCGCCGACTTCCGTCCAGGCGAGCCCGGTGACCACGCCGACCTGATCGTCGCTCTCGACCTGGCCGAAGCGGTAGCGCGGAACACCAAGGTAATCGGCAAGATTGTCCGCCGTGATGTTGATCGTCTTCTTCTTCGTCTTCAGGATCTCGGTCACCGCCTTGCGCCCGAGCTTCATCAGCTCGCGCTCCAGGCTCCTGACGCCCGCTTCACGGGTGTAGGTCTGGATGATGCCGCGGATCGCGTCCTCGCCGACGGAGAACTCCTTCGGCTGCAACGCGTGGTCGCGGATCACCTTTGGCATCAGGTGACGCTTGGCGATTTCGATCTTCTCGTCCTCGGTGTAACCGGCGATACGGATGATCTCCATGCGGTCCATCAAGGGCGCAGGGATGTTCAGCGTGTTCGCCGTCGTCACGAACATCACGCTCGACAGGTCGTATTCGACCTCGAGGTAATGGTCCATGAACGTCGAGTTCTGCTCGGGATCGAGCACCTCGAGCAAAGCCGATGACGGATCGCCGCGGAAATCCTGGCCCATCTTGTCGATCTCGTCGAGCAGGAAGAGCGGGTTGGATTTCTTCGCCTTCTTCATCGACTGGATGACCTTGCCGGGCATCGAGCCGATATAGGTGCGGCGGTGACCACGGATCTCGGCCTCGTCGCGCACGCCGCCCAGCGCCATGCGGATGAACTCACGACCGGTCGCCTTGGCGATCGACTTGCCGAGCGAGGTCTTGCCGACGCCGGGAGGTCCGACGAGGCACAGGATCGGCCCCTTCAGCTTCTTCTGGCGGCTCTGCACGGCGAGGTATTCGACGATGCGGTCCTTGACCTTGTCGAGGCCGAAATGATCCGTATCGAGCACGTTCTGGGCAAAGGCCAGATCCTGCTTGACCTTGGAGTTCCTGCCCCACGGGATCGACAGCAGCCAGTCGAGATAGTTGCGCACGACGGTCGATTCAGCCGACATCGGCGACATCGTCCGCAGCTTCTTCAGTTCGGCTTCTGCCTTTTCGCGGGCCTCCTTGGAGAGCTTGGTCTTCTTGATGCGCGCCTCGATCTCGGCGGCCTCGTCGCGGCCGTCCTCGCCTTCGCCGAGCTCCTTCTGGATCGCCTTCATCTGCTCGTTGAGGTAGTATTCGCGCTGCGTCTTCTCCATCTGGCGCTTGACGCGCGAGCGGATGCGCTTCTCGACCTGGAGCACCGAGATTTCGGCTTCCATGAAGCCCATCGCCTTCTCCAGCCGTTCCTTGACGGAAAGCGTGGCGAGCATCTCCTGCTTCTCGGGGATCTTGATGGCAAGATGCGAAGCGACCGTGTCGGCGAGCTTGGAATAGTCGTCGATCTGGCTGGCGGCACCCACCACTTCGGGCGAGATCTTCTTGTTCAGCTTGACGTAGTTCTCGAAGTCGGTGACGACGGAACGGGCCAGCGCCTCGACCTCGACCTCTTCCTCCTCCGGTTCGACCAGCGCCGCAGCACGGGCTTCATGGAAGTCGGGACGGTCGGTGAACGCGACGATTTTCGCGCGCGAGGCGCCTTCGACCAGCACCTTCACGGTGCCGTCCGGCAGTTTCAGCAATTGCAGCACATTGGCGAGCGTGCCGATGTCAAAGATGGCATCGGGCTCCGGATCGTCGTCGGCGGCATTCATCTGGGTCGCAAGCAGGATCTGCTTTTCCTGACCCATCACTTCTTCCAGCGCCTTGATCGACTTTTCACGCCCGACGAAGAGCGGAACGATCATGTGCGGGAACACCACGATGTCGCGCAGTGGGAGGACTGCGAAGACGCCGTCGCTGGGAGCCTTGGATAATTTGGCCATTGTCCAACCTTTCATGTCGCGGCCGCCAATCGGCCAACCGCGAATCTCATATTAACGACCGGGGATCGTTCCGCCTACCACCGTTTGTGACGGGAGTTTTACAGCACAGAATTCGGCACCACGGCCTTCTGCCATTAGTTGGAGGCACAGGGGGTAAAGATCAAGGGTCAACACGGTCCGTCCCTCCAATCCGCGGCCATTACGCGGCGCCGTACGCAGTGTGCGACAGCAAAACGGCGCCCTGCGGCGCCGTTTCACAAAAATCCATTGCCGGCTCACGTCAGGCGCTGACGTTGCCCTTCTTTTCCTTCTGCTCGGAATAGATGTAGAGCGGCCTGGCGTTGCCTGACACCACCTCTTCCGAAATAACGACTTCGCGCACGCCTTCCAGCGCCGGCAGCTCGAACATGGTGTCGAGGAGGATCGCTTCCATGATCGAACGCAGGCCGCGCGCGCCGGTCTTGCGCTCGATGGCGCGCTTGGCGATCGCCGACAGCGCGTTCTCGTGGAAGGTCAGGTCAACATTCTCCATCTCGAACAGCCGCTGATACTGCTTGACCAGCGCGTTCTTCGGCTCGGTCAGGATCTGGATCAGTGCCGGCTCGTCGAGGTCCTCCAGCGTCGCCAGGACAGGCAGACGGCCGACGAACTCGGGAATGAGGCCGAACTTCAACAGATCCTCAGGCTCGACCAGGCGGAAAACATCGCCGGTGCGCCGATCCTCGGGCGAAGCGACGATGGCGCCGAAACCGATCGAGGTCTTCCTGCCACGATCCGAGATGATCTTGTCCAGGCCGGCGAAAGCGCCGCCGCAGATGAACAGGATGTTGGCGGTGTCGACCTGCAGGAATTCCTGCTGCGGATGCTTCCGGCCGCCCTGCGGCGGCACGGAGGCGACAGTGCCTTCCATGATCTTCAGCAGTGCCTGCTGCACGCCCTCGCCCGACACATCGCGGGTGATCGAGGGATTGTCCGACTTGCGCGAGATCTTGTCGATCTCGTCGATGTAGACAATGCCGCGCTGGGCGCGCTCGACATTGTAGTCGGCCGACTGCAACAGCTTCAGGATGATGTTCTCGACGTCCTCGCCGACATAGCCGGCCTCGGTCAGCGTCGTCGCGTCGGCCATGGTGAAGGGGACGTCGATGATGCGGGCCAGCGTCTGCGCCAGCAGCGTCTTGCCGCAGCCGGTAGGGCCGATCAGCAGGATGTTCGACTTCGCCAGCTCGACGTCGTTGTTCTTGCCGGCATGGGCGAGGCGCTTGTAGTGGTTGTGGACGGCCACCGACAGCACACGCTTGGCGTAGGGCTGGCCGATGACATAGTCGTCGAGAACCTTTAGGATTTCCTGCGGGGTCGGCACGCCCTCGCGCGACTTCACCATCGAGGTCTTGTTCTCCTCGCGGATGATGTCCATGCACAGTTCGACGCATTCGTCGCAGATGAACACCGTCGGCCCGGCGATCAGCTTGCGCACTTCGTGCTGGCTTTTGCCGCAAAACGAGCAATAAAGCGTGTTCTTGGAATCACCGCTGTTGTTGCCGACCTTGCTCATTTTCATGTCCTTTCATGGCCGCCCGCCGATGGTCTGGTTGAAAGGGCGCATATTCAATCTATCGCGGGAATCCGCCGCCGCCAGTGCCCCGGCTCCCGCAACGCATTCCGTACGAAACACAAATCGGAAAACGGGGCAATGATTCGAACAACCCCACGCAAAGCTAAGCCGTCGAAAATCAACATAGCCTTAACGTAGGCAATTGCACCCGTCGAGGGAACAGCCAATTGTGGCCGAAATGCCGCAAGCTGCGCCAAAAGCGTGTGATCCCCGCCACTCACTGCCACCGCAGGGCCACCGCGTGCCTATAAGGCAATACCTTCGACCGGCTCACGTGACGAAATGACCTTGTCGATGAGGCCGAAATCCCTGGCCTCGTCGGCAGTCATGAAATGGTCACGGTCGAGCGTTTTTTCAATCTCATCGTAGCTCTTGCCGGTGTGCTTGACGTAAACCTCGTTGAGGCGGCGCTTCAGCTTGATGATGTCCTGGGCATGGCGCTCGATATCGGAGGCCTGGCCCTGGAAGCCGCCGGACGGCTGGTGGACCATGATGCGGGCGTTCGGCGTCGCAAAGCGCATGTCCTTGTGGCCCGCCGTCAAGAGCAGCGATCCCATCGATGCGGCCTGGCCGATGCACAGCGTCGACACGGCAGGCTTGATGAACTGCATGGTGTCGTAGATCGCCATGCCGGAGGTGACGACGCCGCCGGGCGAGTTGATATAAAGGTTGATTTCCTTCTTCGGATTCTCCGCCTCGAGGAACAGCAGCTGCGCGCAGACCAGCGTCGCCATGCCGTCCTCGACCGGGCCGGTGATGAAAATGATGCGCTCCTTGAGGAGCCGCGAGAAAATGTCATAGGCCCGCTCGCCGCGATTGGTCTGTTCGACCACCATCGGAACGAGGTTCATGTAGGTTTCGACGGGGTTCTTCATGGACTATCCCTTTTTGAGGATGGGATTCCGGCGCCGGAGATTTGCAATCGGGCAGAATCGGTTCTGGATCGTTATTGTGTAAATAGGATGCCGGCTCACCCTAGCGCAAGGCCGCCTCTCCTAGCCATCCGGTTAAGTCGAATCAAGGTTTCCAAACCAAGTTTCGCCCGTCGCCGTGCCGGCAGCCCTCTCCTGCCGCCGGAAGGGACGCTCATGCTTGGCCGTTGTTTAGCAGTTTCTTAACCGCATCGCTTAACGAAAAGCGGTGAAACCGCTTTTTCCAGCCGCGGCTTGCCCTACAATCCAACGTTGAACCCGCTTCACGCAGTTCAAACAGGGGGAGTGCGATGATCAGGAAAACTGCTTCCTTGGCTCTTACCGGCATCGCCGTACTCGGCATGGCATCCGAAACGGCTGCCAGCGGACGCGCGGTTGAATGCTACGAGAAGGTCAACCGGCCGGCCGTCTACGACACGGTCTATGAGGACGTGCTCGTCAGTCCGGCCGGCCAGCAGGTGGAATACGAGGCGCCAATCTACGGGACGCGCGAGCGCGTAGTGCAGATCGCGCCGGCGCGCGTCAGCTACGAGATCGCGCCCGCCATCACCCGCACCATCTACCGGTCCGTGAGGGTCGACGACGGCGGCTATTCCTGGGAATGGCGCATCATCAATGGTCGCAAGGTCCTGTGCAAGGTCAGGCACAAGGCGCGCTATGAACGTGTGGCCGAGATCGTCGTGGTTGAGCCGGAACGCCGGCGGCGCGTTGTCCTCCCCGCCGAATACGAGAGCGTCGCCGAAGAGGTGCAGGTGCGGCCGGAGCAACGGCGCATCATCGACATTCCAGCGTCTTATCAGACAGTGGCGCGCCGCGTGGTGGTCAGGGAGGGCTCATCCAGCTGGCGGCGCGTGCATATTCCGAGGCATTGCCGATACTAGGCGCTCAGGCCGCCTCGGCCCTGAGCCATTTCTTCAGGCCGTCGACATCGCCATTGCCGACGCAGGCCGCAACCCTTCTGCCAACTGCCGCGCCGAACTTGTAGCCGTGGCCGGAGCAGGCCGAGACGACCAGGCATCTGCCCTTTTGGTGGGCCAGAAATTTCTGGTCGGCGGTGAAGGTGTAGGCGCAGGTGACCACCTCGGTGACCTTGTACTCCGCGATACGGGCAATCGGCGGCGAAAACAGGTTGCGGATCGCCTCACCCTCGCCCGGTACCGGTTGACGGTTCCAGTCGGCATCGCTGGTCGGTACTCGGTGCAGGCCTGAGCCGAACTTCATGCCGGCGCCGCCGGAGGGCGGGATCACGTAGCCGTCGACGGAGCCACCGACGTCGAGCACAACCGGTGCTGCCTGCCAGGCTGCCTTCAGGTCCACCGGCGGCTCGACATAGGCGAGCGCGGTGCGCCAGGTTTTCAGCTCGCCATCCAGCTCCGGGAACAGTTTTAGCACCCAGGCGCCGGCAGCGACGACGATCCGGTCGGCCTGCATCGTTTCGCCCCTCGCAAGCACGACATGTCCGGCGTCGGCGTCGATCTCGACCACCTTGCTGTTTTCGTAGACATTGGCGCCGTTCGCGCGCAGCCATCTGGTGAGGCCCGAGGCGATCTTGCGGCAGTGCAAGGCGCCACCGTCCGGTGAAAAATATGCATAGCGGAATGAACCGGGTTCTAGGAACGGCCAGCGGTCGACCGCGGCGTCCGGTTCGAACAATTCGAACGGGTAGTTCCCGGCTTCCATGCCTTCGCGGTATTCCTCGGCCTCATCTCCCGGCTCGCGCGAAATACAGATGAAGCCGCGCGGATCGAGATGGCTTTCGCCGAGATCGGCCCACATTTCGTCCCAGGCTTCATAGGCGTTGGTGATCAGCCGGCCGTAGCCCGTCCTGGCCCGATAGGCGCGGCGAATGATGCGATGGTGGTCGCCGGAGGCGGCGAGCGGATTGGGGATCGGTCCCTGCTCGACGATCGAGACGAGGTGACCGGCCTTGACCAGCGACCACGCCGTGGAAAGCCCGGCAATGCCTGCACCGACCACGATCACATTCATGAAAACCGTCCTTCCACAACCGCTTTGGTGGCTCACCTCACGGGAGGGCCAACATACGGTCTGGCACCAGACTGGCAAGCCTTGGAGCGCCGCGCGTCCTTCGACGCGCAAAGGACGCTCCAACACTTTGAATCTGCGCATGATCCTTTCCGAAAACCGATTCCGGTTTTCGGGGTCATGCGCTAATGGTCTGGCATGACCGAATTGAAGCCGCCCTACCTTGCCTTTGATCCAGCCACCCGCCGACTGCGGCTCGATCCGCACGAGCCGGCTTTTTTTCAGGACCCTTACGAAGCCTACGCTTACCTGCACGGTGCATCGAGCGCCATCTTCTGGGAAGAATTTGGTTTCTGGTGCTTTGGCGGCTTCGACGACGTCAACCGTCTGCTGCGCGATCGCCGCTTCGGCCGGCAGAACCCGGCCGGCATTCCGGACAGCCGGGGCATCGGCCAGGATCGCACGCATCTCAGCGCCTTCGACGGCATCGAGGCCAATTCGATGCTGGAGCTGGAACCGCCCGTCCACACACGGCTCAGAACGCTGGTCAACCGCGCCTTCGTCTCGCGCCAGGTCGAGCGGCTCAGGCCGCGCGTCGAGGCGCTGGCCAACGAACTGATCGACCGTTTCGAACCAGGGGAAGTCGACCTGCTGCCGGCGTTCGCAGCTCCCTTGCCGATCACCATCATTGCCGAGATGCTCGGCGTACCGGTCGACATGGGGCCGCAGTTGCTCGACTGGTCGCATCGGATGGTCGCCATGTACATGCATGGCCGCACCCGCGAGACGGAGGACACGGCCAATCGCGCCGCGCGCGACTTTTCGGATTTTTTGCGCGGCTATGTGGCCGAGCGGCGAAAGAGGCCGGGCGAGGATCTTCTGTCGCTGCTGATTGCGGCACAGGAGGACGGCCAAAAACTGTCGGAGGACGAACTGGTGTCCTCGGCCATCCTGCTACTCAACGCCGGTCACGAGGCGACCGTTCACCAGACAGGCAATGCGGTGCGCTCGATCCTTGCGCAAGGCGGCGACCCGCGCCGCTTCTTCGCCTCACCGGAAGCAACAGCCGCGACGGTCGAAGAGTGCCTGCGCTTCGACGCGCCGCTGCACATGTTCACGCGTTATGCCTATCAGGAGGTCGAGGCTGGGCCTGGGATCATCGTGGGCCCTGGCGAGACGATCGGTCTGCTGCTCGGCATGGCCAATCGCGATCCCGTCGCCTTTACCGAGCCCCTCGCCTTCAGGCCGGACCGCGCCGACCAGAAAAACCTGTCGTTCGGCGCCGGCATTCATTTCTGCATCGGCGCGCCGCTCGCCCGGCTCGAATTGCAGGTGTCGCTGAAAACCTTGTTCGAACGCCTGCCGCAGCTGCATCTTGCCGAACAGCCGCGCTTCCAAGACAGCTATCATTTCCATGGGCTGGAAACGCTCGCCGTGCGCTTTTGAGCATTCGGTCCGGCAGGCTCAGCCGCAAGGGTGATCAAAGCTTGATCACATACTCCTTGCGAGTCGTTTCAAGGACTTCCCAGCTGCCCTTAAAGCCCGGCCTCAGCACGAAACTATCGCCGGCCCCGACAGTGCGCGCATCGCCGCCGTCTTCGGCGATCACCGAGACCCCTGACAGGATGTGGCAGAACTCCCATTCATCATATTCGATGCGCCATTTGCCTGGCGTCGCTTCCCAAATGCCGGCATAGAGGCCGCCGTCCTGTTCCTCGACATTCCAGGTGCGGAATTTCGGATCGCCCGAAATCAGGCGATCCGGCGCCGGTGCGCCAAGTTCCGGTGCGACGGTTTCGACGCCGACGGAGAGAAATCTCGGCGTGGTCATGGCGATCAGACCTTGGCGAGAGCCTGTTCCAGATCGGCGACGATGTCGTTGACGTCCTCGATGCCGACCGAAAGCCTGACCGTGTCCGGCCCTGCTCCCGCGTTGATCTTCTGCTCGTCGGAAAGCTGGCGATGCGTGGTCGACGCTGGGTGGATGACCAGCGACTTGGTGTCGCCGACATTGGCCAGGTGCGAGAACAGTTCGAGCGCTTCGACGAATTTGATGCCCGCCGCGTAGCCGCCCTTCAACCCGAAGGTGAACACCGCGCCGGCGCCGAGCGGCGAGTACTTCTTCTGCAACGCATTGTTCTTGTCGTCGGGCAGGCCGGGATAGGACACCCAGGCAACCTTGGGGTGGTTGGAGAGCCACCCGGCGACCGCCACCGCATTGTCGCAGTGGCGCTGCATCCTGAGCGGCAAGGTTTCCAGGCCGGTCAGGATCAGGAAAGCGTTGAACGGCGAAATCGCCGCGCCGATGTCGCGCAGGCCGAGCACGCGGGCAGCGATGGCAAAGGCGAAATTGCCGAAGGTTTCGTGGAGGACGAGGCCGCCATATTCGGGGCGCGGCTCCGACAGCATCGGATACTTGCCCGACTTCGACCAATCGAAGGTGCCGCCATCGACGATGGCGCCGCCGATGGAATTGCCGTGACCGCCGATGAACTTGGTCAGCGAATGCACGACGATGTCGGCGCCATGTTCGATCGGCCGCAGCAGATAGGGCGAGGCCAGTGTGTTGTCGACGATCAGCGGCAGGCCGTGCTTGCGGGCAATGTCGCCGATCTTCTCGATATCGACGAAGACGCCGCCCGGATTGGCCAGGCTTTCGATGAAGATCGCCTTGGTCCTGTCGTCGATCTGGCTCTCGAAGGTCGAGATGTCATTGGTGTCGGCCCAGCGCACCTGCCAACCGAAATTCTTGAAGGCGTGGCCGAACTGGTTGATCGAGCCGCCGTAAAGCTTTGTCGCTGAAACGAAATTGTCGCCGGGCTGCATCAGATTGTGGAAGACCAGCACCTGCGCGGCATGGCCGGAGGCGACCGCAAGGCCTGCCGTGCCGCCTTCGAGTGCCGCGATGCGCTCTTCCAGCACCGCCTGTGTCGGGTTCATGATGCGGGTGTAGATGTTGCCGAACGCCTTCAGCCCGAACAGCGAGGCGGCGTGGTCGGCATCGTCGAAGACAAAGGAGGTCGTCTGATAGATCGGCGTCGCTCGCGCCCCAGTCGCCGGATCCGGCTTGGCGCCGGCATGGACGGCGAGCGTGTTGAACCCGGGCGTGCGCTGAACCATGTCGATATTCCTCTCCTGCCCACTGATACGGCCGGCATTGTTGGCCGATCATTGGCGCGAATGCAAAGGAGAAAAATTCCAGCCGACTTGTTCCTTCGGTGCAACCGGCTCGGGCATCGCGGGCTGAGGAGAATGGATTTGCGCCTCGCAAAAGATTGGGCCGGCGTGGCTCCCCGCCACAAGCCTGCTTCGCCGGCTCGCCACCCCGCGAAGCCGCCGCCTTCTTCCATAAGCCATCCGTAAGTCCGGCTCTGTCAGCCTGCGCGTCGGCAGCAATTTATTGCCTCCGACCATGGCAACAACCATGGGACTCCCAAGCATCCGCTGATGGACAAAGGCGATTATTCAAGGAGTATCTCAATGACGCTGCTGATCAATCTGCAAAGCATCAAGTGCCTCAACGAGACCAACGAGCTTTCGGCTTCCGACGAAGTCTACGTCCTGGTGAGCGTGGCGAACATGCGCCCCACCGCGCCGGGACTGCCCGCCGTGCCGGACCTCCAGGTCTTCAGCTTCGGCATCTTCGAGGACATGGACGACGATGACGAGCATCCCGTCACCGTGAACGGGCAACCGTTCTGGGGCACGAACGGAACCCCTCAGCCCATCCAGAATCCGGCCGACGTGGCAATTGTCGTCTCGCTGATGGAGCAGGACAACGGCTCGCCAAATCAATACCGGAACCTGGTGAGCATCAGGGGGGCGGCCTCGCTTACGGCGTCGCTCGGTGACCCCGACCCGCGCAATCGCGCGGCGCGGCTAACCAGCGACATCGGCAGCGTGTTGAACGGCATCGACCTGCCGATCCCCTTCGCGCTCGACGACGACCATCTCGGCACGCAGGAGCTCAGGCTGGAGGGGGCAGACCTGATAGATTTCGGCGTCAGGGACCGGCGCATGATCATCGAAGGCGACGGCGGAACCTACGAGCTGATCTTCCGGATCACCTTCGTCGGGACGTTGCGCGACGTGCCCGGCGTCAAGGGCATCGCATCGCTGGCCCGCATTCCGGGAAGCATGGAAATCTGGTGGACCAGCCCCAGCGGGTCGATCGAGGTCGGCTTCTGGTACGACGGTGGCCGTTGGAACCGCTATCGCCTGGCACCGGACGGAAGTGCCGCGCCTGGCACCGCCATCGCCGCCGTCTCACGTATCCCGCAAAGCATGGAGGAATGGTGGATCGGCCCAGCTGGATCGGTCGAAGCCAACTTCTGGTACGAGGGGGGCCAGCCGACCCGCTATCAGCTGGCGCCGAACGGCAGCGCCGCTCCCGATGGCGGCATCGTAGCGGTATCGCGCATCCCGAACAGCATGGAGGTCTGGTGGATCGGGCCCAACGGCTCGATCGAAGTCGCCTTCTGGTATGAGGGCGGCCAATGGACGCGGTATCAGCTTTCACCGGACGGCAGCGCCGCCGTCGGCGGCACCATCGCCACGCTGTCGCGCATCCCGAACAGCCTCGAGCTCTGGTGGATCGGGCCGCACGGATCGGTCGAAGCCAACTTCTGGTATGAAGGCGGCCAGCCCACCCGCTATCAGCTCGCGCCGAACGGCAGCGCCGCGATCAATGGCGGCATTGCAGCAGTTTCCCGCATCCCTGGCAGTATGGAAGTGTGGTGGACGGGGCCGAATGGGTCGATGGAGGCCGCGTTCTGGTACGAGGGCGGACTGTGGACCCGTTATCAGCTCGCGCCGGACGGCAGCGCCGCGACCAATGGCGGTATTGCCGCGGTCTCCCGTATCCCGAGTAGCATGGAGCTGTGGTGGGTCGACGGCGGCGGACGGATCTCGGCCGCCTTCTGGTACGAAGGCGGACAGTGGACCCGGTACTAGCGATCGGCGGGCGGCACGATGAGGTTCCCGCTCTCCCAGATGCGGATGCGGGAACCTACTTCTGGCGAACGCCGAAACTCTGGAAACCCGGCCGCATCAGCGGCTTCTTCGACGACAGCACGCCGGAATTGACGCCGGTCCAGCCGATCTCGCCCGACAGCTTGCCATATTCGATCTTGGGGCAACGGTTCATCACCACCTTGATGCCGGCGGCTTCGGCGCGTGTGGCCGCCTCGTCATGGCGTATGCCAAGCTGCATCCAGATGACCTTCGGCAGCGGATCGAGCCGCAGCACCTCGTCGACAATGCCCGGCACGGCAGCGGACGCGCGAAACACGTCGACCATGTCGACAGGTCCCGGAACGTCGGCGAGCCTGGCAAAGGTCATCTGGCCTAGGATCTCCTTGCCGGCCTGGCCGGGATTGATCGGGAACACCGAAAAGCCCTTGCCGAGCAGATATTTCAGCACGAAATAGCTCGGCCGCACGTCATTAGCCGACGCGCCGACCATGGCGATGGTCTTCACCGAATTGAGGATGCCGGCGATATAGGCGTTGTCGTAAGCGTCGTGGTTCATGCCTCGTCCTCATACAGCGCTTCGGCGAAAAAACCATCTGGATCGTTGCAAAAATTGCGCATCATGCGGAAATGATCGGTGTCGTGAAAATCGGTCGGGTCGAGCCCGGACCGGCTGATGCGGAACAGCCGCGCGCCGGGACAGGCCATCAGCAGCGGCGAATGCGTCGCCATGATCACTTGCGCCGTGCCGGACTGGTCCATCCGCCGCAGCATCTTGAGAAGTTCGATCTGGCGCGTCGGCGACAAGGCGCTTTCGGGCTCGTCGAGGATGTAAATGCCTTGCCGGCGGCAGCGCTCCTCGAAGAATCTGATGAAACCCTCGCCATGCGACCAGGACAGGAAGTCGGGCGGCGCCTCATGTGCGTCGATGGCAGCCTGATCTAGATAGCGGGCAACCGAATAGAAGGATTCGGCGCGAAAGAACCAGCCGGCGGTGACCTTCGGCAGCCAGTGGCCGCGCAACGTCGCCGCCAGCGCTGCGCCGCTCTTGTCGACGGCGCGGGAGTGATCGACCGGCATGTAGCCCTTGCCGCCGCCGGCTTCATCGTAGCCTGCCAGCGCGCCGATCGCTTCGAGCAGCGTCGATTTACCGGTGCCGTTCTCGCCGACGATGATGGTGATCGGCGTGGTGAATTCGAGCTCGAATTCATGGCGGTGAAAGATCGGCAGGTTCCAGGGATATTTTTCCCAATCGACGACCCGGCTGGGCTCGATCAGGATACGCTTCAGATAGGGTGCCTTCAGCCGCGTCAGTTGCTTGCGATGAGCCAGAGGGGAACCTCGTCAGGCCGGCAGCGAAATCGATCCGTCTTCCGCGATCGGAAAAGCCGGATTGTGCGCCACTTCCCAGACATGCCCGTCCGCATCGGCGAAATAGCCGTACCAGCCACCCCAGAAGGCCCGTTGCGCCGGCTTGACGATACGGCCGCCGGCCTTCTTGGCCAGCGCCAACACTGCATCGACCTCGGCGTCGGAGCGGGTGTTGTAGGCGAGGTAGACGGCCGACGGCGCGTTGCCGAAGGTCACGCCTGAATCCTCCTCGGCGCTTGGGCGCGGAAACAGGGCAAGGATGGCGCCACCCATCTGGAAGAAAGCAACGCCCTCGGTGATCCCGGCATGGCGGGTCAGGCCCATCGCCTCATAAAAGCGCGTGGCGCGGTCGAGATCGTCGGTGGCGATGGTGATGATGGAGATGCGCGGTTCCATATCCGCCTCCTATTCCTCCGGCCATTCCGGCTTGCGTTTGCCAATGAAGGCGCCAATGCCCTCTTCCGCATCGCGCGCCAGCATGTTCTCGACCATGACGCGCCCGGTGTAATCATAGGCCTCGGCCAGCCCCATTTCCGCTTGCTCATAAAAGGCTTCCTTGCCGATCTTGACGACCAAGGACGATTTGGACGCAATGGTTTGCGCGTATTTGGTGACAATCTGATTCAGATATTCGCGCGGCACGACGCGGTTGACCAAGCCGAATTCCTTAGCGGTTGCCGCTTCGATCGTTTCGCCGGTCAAAAGCATCTCCATGGCGTGCTTGCGCGAGACATTGCGCGACAGCGCCACCATCGGCGTCGAGCAGAACAGTCCAATATTGACGCCCGGCGTGCAGAAGGTCGCCTCGTGCGAAGCGATGGCGAGATCGCAGCTGGCGACCAGCTGCAATCCGGCCGCCGTCGCCAGGCCGTCGACTTCGGCGATCACCGGCTTGGGATGGCGAACGATCGCCTGCATCAGTGAAGCGCAGGCGGAAAACGTCTTTTCGAAGAAGGCCCTGCCGTGATCGGCATCGGCGCGGTGCGTGCTTAACTCCTTGAGGTCGTGCCCGGCGCAGAACACTTTGCCGGCCGCCCCAAGGACGATGACGCGGACGGACTTGTCGGCCTTGGCGCGGTCGAGTTCCGCCATCAGCGCCGCCATCACTGAAAGCGAAAGAGCATTGGCCGGCGGATTGGCGAGCGTCAGGCGCAGCACGCCCTTATCCAGCCGGGCGGCGACCGGCCCTTCGGCAACGGCAGGCTTGATGGCGACGATTTCGGCCATGGGTCATTCCTCCGCGATTCCGGATCGGTGATGGTCTAATCTAGTATGCGGGTCTCGCTTCGTCCAACACCCGCTTCTGCCATAATGAATGGCTGTTGCCAGAAACGGCACGCTACGCTCATACAGGCAGGCGCAAACGAGAGACCGACATGCCTGCTCAAAGCAATCTCAAGCCGGTGCTGACGGCTGCTGACGTCAACGCGCTTGTGGCGACTGTTTTCCCGCAGCTCAACGACCAGTTCACCTTCTACGAGGCGTTGGAGGTGTTTCCAGGCGGCTGTGTCGTGCGGCTCAATGCCGACGAGCGCCATTTGCGTCCCGGCGGCACCGTCTCGGGTTCGGCGCTGTTCACGCTGGCCGACATAGGCGGTTATGTCTGCGTGCTCTCGCATGCCGGACCGGATGCACTTTCGGTCACCACCAGTCTCAACATCAATTTTGTCCGCAAGGCCGAGGCCGGGCCGATCGACGGCCATTGCCGCATCCTCAAGCTCGGCAAGAGCCTGATGGTGTTCGATATCGACATCGTCGCCGGCCCGGAGGGACACACGGTAGCGCACGCAACGGGCACCTATTCGATCCCGCCAAAGCGGATTGGAGATGTGGTAAAATAATACCTTGTGCTCAAATCATTGTTTTTGCTTGATTTTACCCCAGAGATGGCTTTTCACGCGCCTTGACGTAGTCGCCGCTCTCTCCTATAAGCCCTCACGGAACAGCGGCCCGCAAAGGCCGCCGTTTTGTTATTGGCGGCGGGCAAGTGCCTTTCGCCAATCCAAGCAACAAGAAACGCCTTCTTTTGAAGGTCCGAACCGAAAGCAACAATCCATGACAACCTTTTCGCAGAAGCCTGCGGATGTGGTGAAGAAGTGGGTGCTGATCGACGCCGAGGGTCTCGTCGTCGGCCGTCTCGCCACTGTCATCGCCAATCATCTTCGCGGCAAGCACAAGCCCACTTTCACCCCGCATGTCGACGACGGCGACAACGTCATCGTCATCAATGCCGACAAGGTGGTGTTCACCGGCAAGAAGTTCACCGACAAGGTCTATTACTGGCACACCGGTCACCCCGGTGGCGTCAAGGAACGCACCGCGCGGCAGCTGCTCGAGGGCCGCTTTCCCGAGCGTGTCGTGGAGAAGGCCGTCGAACGCATGATCCCGCGTGGCCCGCTCGGCCGTCGCCAGATGAAGAACCTCCGCGTCTATGCAGGCACGGAACATCCGCATGTCGCCCAGCAGCCCGTCGTCCTCGACGTGGCCAAGCTGAACGCCAAGAACAAGAAGGTTTCGTAAGATGGCTGAGCTTTCCTCGCTCGCAGAACTCGGAACTGCCACCGGCAATACCAACACCCAGCCGGCAGCACCCGTCCATATCCAGAAGCTCGACAAGTCGGGCCGCGCCTATGCCACCGGCAAGCGCAAGAACGCCATCGCGCGCGTCTGGGTGAAGCCCGGGTCCGGCAAGATCGTCGTCAACGACAAGGTGTTCGCCGAATATTTCGCGCGCCCGGTCCTGCAGATGATCCTCAACCAGCCGATCATCGCTGCCAACCGCGCCGGCCAGTACGACATCGTTGCCACCGTCATCGGCGGCGGCCTTTCCGGCCAGGCCGGTGCGGTGCGCCACGGCATCTCCAAGGCGCTGACCTATTACGAGCCGGCGCTGCGCGCCGTACTCAAGAAGGGCGGCTTCCTGACCCGTGACAGCCGCGTCGTCGAGCGCAAGAAGTACGGCAAGGCGAAGGCCCGCCGGAGCTTCCAGTTCTCCAAGCGCTAAGCGCTGCGAAGCTACACAGAGTTCAAAGGCCGCCTTCGGGTGGCCTTTTTCTTTGTGCCGTGCCCGTGATGTCAGAGTTCATCGGCAATGCCTTGATGAAGTCGATAAACGCCCGCAGCGGCGCCGGCACGAGGCGCCGGCCGGGATAGTAGAGGAACGGCCCGGAGAAGCTCTGCCACCAAGGTTCGAGGACGGGTTCGAGTGCACCGCTCTCGAAATGCGGGCGAAGCCAATCCTCGAACAGCTTCACAATACCGGTGCCGGCGATCGCTGCATCAACGGCTAAATCGGCTGCTCCGCCGATCCCCACGATCAGTGGCCCCGTCGGATCGACCCGCACCACCTCGTCGTCGCGCTCGAACTCCCATGGCGTTATCGCACCGCTGGGAAAGCGGCCGCGCAGGCAGGCGTGGCCGAGCAGGTCGCGCGGGTGTTGCGGCCGGCCATGACGATCCAGGTAGGCCGGGCTGGCGGCGGTGGCGAAGCGCTGCACGCGCGGCCCGATCGGCACGGCGATCATGTCCTGTTCCAGCCGCTCGTCGTAACGGATGCCGGCATCGCAGCCGGCCGCCAGCACGTCGACAAAGCTCTCCTCGGCGATCACCTCCAGCCGGATACCGGGATAGGCGGCAAGGAACCGCGGGACGATGCTGGGCAGGACCAGCCGCGCCGCGCTGACCGGCACGTTGAGGCGCAGCGAGCCGGCCGGCCTGTCGCGAAAGCCGTTCACCACGTCCAGCGCTGATTCCACCTCGGTCAAGGCCGGACCGAGCCGCGCCAGCAGACCTTCGCCCGCCTCGGTCAGGACGACGCTGCGGGTCGTCCGGTTGAGCAGCCTGACACCGAGCTGCGTCTCCAGGCGGCGCACCGCCTCGCTCAAGCCGGACGCACTGCCGCCGCTGGCGCGTGCCGCATCCCGAAAACCTTTGGCGCGCGCCACGGCCACAAAGGCGTTCAGATCGCCGAGATCAATTTGCATTGTTCGTCATTCCGCACAGCCCGTGCGAATTGTACCCAATTATCACGAGATCGGACACCGTCTATCTGTGCACCATTCCCTGAAGGAGAAAGACCATGTCCAGCGTCGACCAGTCCGGCACATTCATCCTCGGCGACCGCAAAGTCAGACGGCTCGGCTACGGCGCCATGCAGCTCGCAGGGTCCGGCGTCTTCGGCCCACCAAAGGACCACGATGCGGCATTGGCCGTGCTGCGCGAAGCCGTTGCGCAAGGCGTCAATCACATCGACACCAGCGATTTCTATGGCCCGCACGTCACCAACTCGTTGATCCGCGAAGCGCTCGCACCCTATCCCGACGACCTCGTTATCGTCACCAAGATCGGCGCCCGGCGCGGCCGGGACGGATCATGGCTGCCGGCCTTCTCGGCCGAAGAGCTGACCAAGGCGGTGCACGACAATCTGCGCAATCTCGAGCTCGACGTGCTGGAGGTGGTTAACCTTCGGGTCATGTTCGACGCGCATGGCCCCGCCGAAGGGTCGATCGAGGCGCCGCTTGCGGCACTCGCCGAGCTTCAGCGACAGGGCCTCGTGCGTCACATCGGGCTGAGCAACGTCACCGCTGCGCAGATCGCCGAAGGCCGCAGAGTTTGCAAGATCGTCTGCGTGCAGAACCAGTACAATCTGGCGCATCGGGGCGACGATGCGTTGATCAACGACCTGGCCCGCGACGGCATCGCCTATGTGCCGTTCTTCCCGCTTGGCGGCTTCAACCCGCTGCAGTCGTCGACCTTGTCCAAGGTCGCCGCACGCCTCGGCGCCACGCCCATGCAGGTCGCGCTCGCCTGGCTGCTTCGCCGCGCGCCCAACATTCTTCTGATCCCCGGCACGTCTTCAGTTGCGCATCTCAGGGAGAACCTCGCCGCAGGCGATCTCGCGCTGCCGGAAGATGCGCTCGAGGCGCTGGAGGGCGTGGCGATGGCCGCTTGACCTGCGCACGAGGCGCGAGGTGCCGCCAGCCGGTGTTGGAGACTAGCGAAGGCGGTGATGAGCCAATCTCCCCCCTCGTGGGGGAGATTGGCAGCGCGACCGCCGCTCCTAGTTAATGCTGGCCGTATTCGCCGGCTCGGCCGGGCCGGCATAGGGCACGCGAAAACCGTTCGCCGCCAGCCAATCGATGGCGGCCTTCGGTTCGTCGGTCTGGATGATGGTGGCGCCGCGCTCGACCCAGAAGCCATAAGTCTCGCGCGGCAGGCTGGCCGCGACCGCCAGCTCGTCGCCGCGGCCACCGGCGAGGAAGCCACCCGGCTTGTTGACGATGGCATAGGTGTCGGCCCAGATGTGCCAGTCACCCCTCACCGCCAGCGCGCGCATGCGCGGGCTGAACAGCGGGCCGCCGGTCTCGGTCAGTGTCTCGGCGCCAGCCCGCCAATTGATCAGTTCGATCGCCCGCACCGGGAACGCCCGGCTGACTTTTTCGGCAAACATGGCGTCGTGAACCGCATCGTCGGCAATGATCGGCATGAACTGGAAGCCGCCGTCGATCGCGGCCATGGCGGCCGCAACCGTGGCGATCCTCTCCGCATCCCACAGGTTCTCCTTGACGATCACCTGTTCGGCCATGCCGAGGTCGCGCGCGACCGCGACCATGCCGGCGAGGCTTTCGGTATCGAGCTTATTGTCGAGATTGATGAGGATCCTGTCCCTGGTCGCCATCAACATTTCGCGCAACGTCGAGACTGTCTCGCCCGTAAAGGCGCCGGTGCCTTCGATCACCAACCGGCACGTCTTGAGTTCGGCCAGCGTGCGCTTGACCACCTCGCCCTTGCAGTTCGTGGTGCGGTCGAGCCAGCTGTCATGCATGACGACGAACTGTCCGTCCTTCGAGCGCCTGATATCGACCTCGACGATTTCGGCGCCCATTGCAATCGACGCCTCGACGGCGGCGATCGAATTTTCGGGATAGAGCGTCTTGCCGGCCTGCATGCCGCCGGCGCGGTGCGCGGCCACCATCACATGGTCGCGCCATTGGTTGGCGTGCTCGAACCGGTCGAGAATCTGCCTGGCGCGCGTTTCGCCTGCCGATGCATGGCCAAGGGAGGCCGCCAGCGCCGCGGAAAGCAGAAGGCTCAGCCAAGTCGTTCGCATGAGACAGGTCGTTCGCATGAGAATCGCTCCGTACCGGATCGACACCCGGTTAAGCGACGCTCGTGACAGCCTAGTGAACGAAGCCGGCTTCGCAAACGCTGGAAAATCAGGTTAATGCCGGCCGAAACGGCCGTAGCGGCTACTTTCGGTTGCTAACTAGGCGATCTCCGGGCCAGCCATGCGGGGCTCTCCTGGCAAGCAAGGATTTGTGACCGGGCCGAATAGCCATGTTCTTCCGAAGGGGTCGCAATTCTGAGAATTATGGCCAATAAGGTTGCGCGTCGACGCACAGGAGATCGCTTCATGCCGCCAAGGACCATCGATCACGCCTTCACCACCCGCTCCAGGACGGGCGCGTCGTTCGAGCCGACCTATGCCGGCGCGCTGTCGTTCATGCGGCGCAAATATTCGAAGGACGTGAAGGGCGCCGATGCGGTGGTGTGGGGCATTCCCTTCGACGCGGCGGTCACCAATCGGCCGGGCGCGCGTTTCGGACCGCAGGCGATTCGCCGCGCGTCGGCCATCCTCGACAACGATCCGCAATATCCGTTTTCGCGCGACCTGTTCGAACAGCTTGCCGTGGTCGATTTTGGCGATTGCCTGCTCGACAGCGGCAATCACCAGAAGACCCCTGCCACGATCGAACGCGAAGCGGCGAGGATCCTGAAATCCGGCGCCTTTCTGCTATCGCTCGGCGGTGACCATTTCGTCACCTGGCCGCTGCTCAAGGCGCATGCCGCCATCTACGGCCCGCTGGCCCTGGTGCAGTTCGACGCTCATCAGGACACCTGGCCCGACGACGGCAAGCGCATCGATCACGGCTCCTTCGTCGGCCGTGCGGTCAAGGAGGGCATCATCGACCCCGACCGGTCGATCCAGATCGGCATCCGCACCCACGCGCCCGATACGTTCGGCATCAAGATCCTGTATGGCCATGAAGTGGAGGAAATGCGGGCGTCCGACATCGCCTATGCCATCGTCGACCGTACGGGCGGCAAGAAGACCTACGTCACTTTCGACATCGATTGCCTGGATCCGGCTTTTGCGCCCGGCACCGGAACGCCGGTAGCGGGAGGCCCGTCTTCGGCAAAGATCCTGTCGGTGCTGCGCCAGATCAACCAGGTCGATATCGTCGGCGCCGACGTCGTCGAGGTTGCGCCAGCCTATGATCACGCCGATATAACGGCAATTGCCGGCTCGATGGTGGCCATGCACTATCTCGGGCTGCTGGCGGAACGAAAGGCCCGGCTCGAGGAAATGAACCAGGGCAATCACAGCGTTGCCGGATTGAATCAGGCAAGCGGCATATAGCTAACAGGAATTTTGGCAGGCAATGAAACCGAAAATCTTCATCGACGGCGAGCACGGCACCACCGGTCTGCAGATCAGGGCGCTGCTTGCCGAGCGCGGCGACCTGGAAATCATCTCCATCCCGACTGAGCGCCGCAAGGAAACGGCAGCGCGCGCCGAGTTCCTCAATGCCGCCGATGTCGCGATCCTCTGCCTACCGGACGCGGCAGCCAAGGAAAGCGTTTCGCTGATCGCCAATGACACCACCAAGGTGATCGACGCCTCGACGGCACATCGCGTCGCCGAGGGCTGGGAATATGGTTTCGCCGAAATGGACAAGGAGCAGGCGAAGAAGATCGCTTCGGCGAAGCGCGTCGCCAATCCGGGCTGCTGGCCGCAAGGACCGATCGCGACGCTGCGGCCGCTGGTTGCGGCGGGGCTGTTGCCAGCCGATTTTCCGGTCACCGTCAACGGCATTTCTGGCTATTCCGGCGGCGGCCGGCCGATGATCGAGGATTATGTCGCCAAGGGCGAGGATGCGTCGGAATTCCTGCCCTACGGGCTGACGCTGCAGCACAAGCACGTGCCGGAGCTCAGGACCTATGCCAGGCTTTCGCACGATCCGATCATGCAGCCGGCAGTCGGCAATTTCGCGCAAGGCATGATCACGGTAGTGCCGCTGCAACTCGGCGGTCTCGACCATGTACCGACCGGCGCTGAGCTTCACGCGGCGATCGCCGACCATTTTGCTTCCATTGATCGTGGCGTGGTCGAGGTGGCGCCGTATCTGCACCAGGAACGCATGCCTGACATCGATCCGGAGATCTACAACGGCACCAACCGGATGAAGCTCTATGTCTTTGCCAATGACGACAGGGCGCAGGCGCTGCTGCTTGCCGTCTACGACAATCTCGGCAAGGGTGCCTCGGGTGCAGCCGTGCAGAACATGGATCTGATGCTCGGCCTCTGAATGGATGCGCCGGCATTTCCGAAGCGCTGGAAGGTCGGCGCGCCCGAACTCATCGCCGAAACCTTCAGCAGCCGCATCTGGAAGGTTGCTCGCGAGGACGACTCACCGGCAATCGTCAAGGATCTAAAGCCTTTCGACGATGTCGAGGACGAGTTGCGTGGCGAGCATTTCCTCGCCTGGCGACGCGGCGAAGGCGCGGTGCGGCTGCTCGGCCGCGACGGCCACCGCATGCTGCTCGAATACGCCGGCGACAGGATGCTGTCACACCATCTTGCCGAACAAGGCGACAATGCCGCCACCGCGATCGCGGCCGAGGTAATGGCAAGACTGGTCTCGCCGTCGAAGCACCCTGCCCCGCCGGATCTCCAGCCGTTGCGGACCCGGTTCTCCAGCCTGTTCAAAAAGGCCAAGGCCGATCGCGCCGCCGGCGAAAAGAGCCTGTATGTCGAAGCAGCCGAAATCGCGGAACGGCTGCTGTCCAATCCGCATGACGTGCGGCCGCTGCATGGCGACCTGCACCACGACAACGTCATGCACGGTCCGCGCGGCTGGCTGGCGATCGACCCGAAGGGCGTTCTCGGCGACCCCGGCTTCGACGCGGCCAACATGTTCTACAACCCACTTGACCGAGACGATCTTTGCCTCGATCCGCGGCGGATCCGCCATATGGCGCAAGTCTTTGCCGCAACGCTCGGCCAGTCCCCGCCCGCGATACTGGACCACGCCATCGCCTATGGCTGCCTGTCGGCTGCATGGCACCATGAAGATCGCAATGCGGTCGACGAGGACCGCGAGGTGGCGATCGCCATGGCGATCCGGACGGAGCGGCTCAGCCTCTGAGAGCAATCTCGTGGGGCAGCGGATAAGCGCCCTTGGTGCCGCGCCAGTGCGCGGCGGCAAAACCCAGCAGGAACAGCGCGAATGCCTGATGCGTCAGGGCCATGTGCAGCGGCACATGCATCAATAGGGTGCCGATGCCGATCGACGCCTGCACCACGACAATCAGGAACAGCAGCGTCGCGCGTCGGGCATGCGTCGTGTCCGGCAGACGCCGGCGTGTCGCAATCATGTGCCAGAGCGCGACTGCGAAGATCGTGTAGGCGCCGACCCGGTGGATGAACTGCACCGTCTTCGGGTTTTCGAAGAAATTGCGCCATGCCGGCTCGAGCAGCAGCAGGTCGCCGGGGACCAGTTTGCCGTCCATCAGCGGCCAGGTGTTGTAGCTCAAGCCGGCGTCGAGCCCTGCGACCAGCCCGCCGAGATAGATCTGGACCAGCGCCAGTAGCACCAGAAAGCCGGCCAGACGTTGCGTCGATCGGTCGGCGGCCGGTTCGGAGTGTGGGGCCAATCCGCGTGCGACCACCATGGTCGCCGTGAAGATCAGCGCCGCCAGCGTCAGATGCGTCGCCAGCCGGTATTGGCTGACCGAAACCCGGTCGGCCAACCCGGACGCCACCATCCACCAGCCTATCGCGCCCTGCAGGGCGCCGAGAAGGAGGATGCCCGACAATTTCGTGCCGAGGCCGCGCTCGATGCGGCGCGTCGCCCAGAAGAACAGCAACGGCAGGGCGAAGACCACGCCGACACTACGCGCCAGGACGCGGTGCACCCACTCCCACCAGAAGATCGACTTGAACGCCTCGATGCTCATGCCCTTGTTGAGTTCGGCATATTGCGGGATCTGCTGGTAGCGCAGGAACTCCTCCTGCCACTCGGCATCATTGAGCGGCGGGATGACGCCGTGAATCGGCTGCCATTCGGTGATCGACAGGCCGGAATCGGTGAGCCTCGTAGCGCCGCCGACCACGACCAGCGCAAACAGCACGAGGAGCACGACATAGAGCCAACCACGTACCAGCGCGCGGTTGCGAAGGTCGCGATCGCGGGCTGCGAAAGGCGCGGCATCGGATATGGCAGCAGCCATGGCTTTGTCCCGGCAGTTGAAGTCGCGGATTGGTGAACCATCGCAACCCGGCTTGCAAGACCGGACAGCGCGGCACGCCGTCGCGCCGTTTCTGGCGGCTTGCGCGCATCGGCTGTTCGGCCTAAGCGATAGCGATCAACGAGATCGCGTTATGCCCATTCGCCTGAAAAAGCTGATCGGAAGCTTCCTGCTGGTACTGCTGGTCGTCGTCTATGCGATGGTCGCCTCGATCGTGGCAGTCGCCCAATTGTCACAGTCCGGGCCGCTGGCGCACTTCATCTTCTTCCTGCTGAGCGGGCTTTTGTGGGTGCTGCCGGCGATGGGCATCATCAAATGGCTGATCCTGGAGCCGCGGCCGAAGGGCCGAGGCAACAGTTAGATCGTCACCACCGTCTTGCCGGCATTGGCCAGCGGCGTCGTCACGCCCGACAACATTGTTCGGATGTGGGCGACGCTCTGATAGCGGCCATTGACCGAAATGCGCGGCAGGGCATGCAGGAACCCGGCATGCTCGGCGCGGAGTATGCCGTGGCGGGTCGTCACGGCCGAGGCATAGCCGGCATCGCGGACAAGGCCCACTTCGCGACGGCCGACGGCGCTGGCATAACCGTAGGGATAGGCGAAATGGCGCGGCTCCTCGCCGAGTTTGGCCTGCAATATGCGCTTGACGTCGCCGATCTCATGCCGCGCGTCGCTCTCGGAAAGCCGCTTCAGATTGCAATGATTGACGCTATGCGCTCCGATCGTCACCAGCGGGTGCGCGGCCATGGTGCGGAGCTCGTCCCAGTTCATCAGCGTGTTCGGGCGCGAACCGCCCAACTCGATGCCGTTCGAACGCGCCAGATCGCGCAATACCGCACGCTGGTCCTGCTCGCGCACCTTCAGCGTCAGATGAGTGTGCAGGCGCGCATTGGCCTGGACCTTTTTTCCTGGGTTCGAGCAATCGATCGTCACCGGGCCGTCCGGCGTCGTCAGCGTCAGGCGATCGCGCGCATTGACGATGTCCTCGACCACGTCCCACCACAAATCGGCAGCGCCATCAATCAGTCCCGGCGCGACGTAGATGGTGATCGGCGCGCCGTGCTTCTCCAGCACGGGCAGCGCCTCGGTCATGTTGTCTCGATAGGCGTCGTCGGCGGTGATCGTCGCGAACTGGCCGTCCTTGTCGCCAGCCTTGATGCGCTCGATTGCCTCGTCCAGAGTAACGAACGTGTAGCCGTTCGCCTTCATGTCGGCGATCACGATGTCGAGGAACCCAGGCGCGATGTTCAAGTGGCGGTTGACGCCGTTCGGCTTTTCCGGCGTCGCGGTGACCCGATGCAGCATCAGGATGGCGCCAAGGCCGCCGATGAACGGCTTGGCCAGCGGCGCAAGACCGGAATAGCGGGCGAGATTGAGCGCCAGTTTGCGGATTGCCTCGCCCCCGTCGATCATTCATTCACCTTTTGCGCCTAAGCTCATCAAGCATGGAATGCGCCTGCGCGGACCCCCAATCGCGACGAATACGCCCTAAGGATTGAGGTATGGTTGACGCCACCGCGTCATTTGACGGCAATCGGCTGGCAAGCAGCGAGGCGTCGCCGTGTGCCTTGCCGGCCGGCAAAGCCGGCCTGTCGACCTCGGTTGCCGATAGTGCGGCGCTGGCGGCGTACGCCGAATTCTGCCGTTCGGCGCTTTTTGCCCCGGCGCAGAGCGCAGGCTGGATCCTGAACTGGGCCGCACATACCGGCGCCGACGTTGTCGTTGCGACGCTGCGCGCCGACGACAGGCCGGTTTTCTCGCTGGCGCTGGAGGTCACCCGCAGCGGAGCATTCCGCGTTGCGCGCTTCATGGGCGGGCGCCATGCCAACGGCAATTTTGCCGCTGCCGACCTGCAATGGCTGGCGAATGCCGATATCGCGGCGATCCGTTCGATGCTGGCCGCGATTGCCAAGGCGCGGCGCGACATCGATCTTGTCGCGCTAGAGCGGCTGCTGCCTGATCTCGACGGCGTTGCCAACCCGCTCTCCGCCTTGCCGCATTTTTCGAGCCCCAATCTGTCGCTGGCCGCCGGTCTTGTCGGAGGGTTTGATGCACTGCTCACCCGCGTGAGCGGCAAGCGCAGGCGCAAGAAGCATCGCTCGCAGGCGCGCAAGTTCGAGGCCGTCGGCAGCTATCGTCGCATCGAGGCGAGGACTGCGGACGAGGTGAACAGGCTGCTCGACGCCTTTTTCGAGATGAAGGAATTCCGCTTCCGCAAGATGGGCATCGTCAATGTTTTCGGTGAAGCGGAGGTGCGCGCTTTTTTCCGCTCGCTGTTTGCCGAAGCGCTTCAAGAGGAAAACCCGTGCTTCGTGCTGCATGGGCTGGAAGTCGCCGGCAAGCTTCGTGCGGTCACCGGGTCGAGCCGCTCGGGCAAGCGGCTGATCTGCGAATTCGGGGCGATCGCCGAGGACGACCTCGCACACACCAGCCCCGGCGACTTCCTGTTCTTCGAGAACATCCAGGAAGCCTGCGAGACGGGTTTTGAAATCTATGATTTCTCAGTCGGCGACGAACCCTATAAGCGATTGTGGTGCGATGTCGAAACGCAGCATTTCGAGGTGCTGGTTCCGCTGACGCTGAAGGGCCGCGCGCTGGCGCTTGCGCTCAGGCACGGCGCAAGCCTGAAAGCATTCATCAAGCACAGCCCAATGGTCTGGAAGCTGACCAAGCTGCTGCGCCGCAAGGCTGTGGGACAGACAGCACCGGCCGCAGGCGAAGACGACAGCTGATTTCGATTTGAGAAAACTGCCTCAGGCGGCCGAGCGCCGCCCCGGCATTGGCCCCGGCGCCACATGGCCGATTGGCGTGACCAGCGTCAGGTCGGGATAGCCGCTCTCGATGAGCGCGACTGCGGCTTGCGTCACCTCGTCGTCCGGCTCCAGCATGGAGAGCAGCACCTCGGTGCCCTCGCCCACTAGGCGGCTGATGCCTTGCGCGTCCGCTGGCCCGCATTCGACAACGACCAGGTCATAGGCGGTGGTCAGCGACTGCATGATGATCGGCAGCCGGTCGGCGGCGCGCATGGCACGGACCGGATCGGCTGTGCCGACGGGAATCACGTGGCAGTCCGAATAGAGATCGGGGTGGATCACATCGCTGAACTGCGCTTGCGAGGCGAGCAGATCGGTGATGCCCGGAAACAGCCCGCTGTCCAGCATCGGCCGCGAGGCAGCACCCGAAGCGGTGAGATCAAGCAGCAGCACGCGTAGCCCGGCGTCAGAGACTGCGCGCGCCACCAGCACCGCCGAGGCAGCCGCCTCGTCGCCTTCCGGCGACACGAATATGGCGCGGGCGGCACCGGTGGCGATCAGTTTTTCCGCGGCCTTGTCGATGTCGACCTCACCGAGGGTGGAACGTGCCGGTTCAATGTCTGCAGCAGCCATCTCAGAGTACTCCGGTTCGATTTTCTCGGCAGCCGCTTCCGCCACCGCGACGGGTTCCGGCTCCAGTTTGGTTTCAGTGACACTGTTGTCGGACTCACCGAGCTGGTCGATCACGGCGACTGCCGGTTCGGGCCGGGCAACCGGCGGGCCGGGCTCGGCCACTACGCGTTCGGCCTGGACAGCCGGCATCGCAACCTGCTCGATGCGTTCGAAATGGGCACCGGCGGCCGGACGCATGGCGCGGCCGGAAAACAGTTCCTGCAGCAACGTGACGATCGCCATGAGGAGCAACGAGCCGACAAAGGCCGCACCGACAATCGGACCAATCTTGGGGAAATAGGGTTCGGTCGGCGCCCGGGCCTCCGAAAATAGGCGAGCGTCGACAGGCAGGTAGTTACGATCCTTGCGTGCGGCCGCCTGGAGATAGCTGGACGAGTAGAGATCGAGTTGCTGGCGCTTGGTCGCGGCATCGCGCTGCAGGGCATCGAGTTCCACCTGCTCTTCGCCGGCGCGGGCGGACGCCGCCTTCAGGGTGTTGACGTCGGCCACGAGTTGAGCCTCTCGTGCCTTCGCCGTCTCGGCCTGCGCCATCAGACCCTTCATGATCTTTTCCGCTTCGTTGCGGATCTGGCGGTCGAGATCGGCGAGCTGCGACTTCAGCGCACGGATGCGCGGATGATTGTCGAGCAAGGTGGTGGAAAGGTCGGCGATGTTGTTCTTGAGTTCGACTTGCCGCTCGCGCAGGCGCTGGATCAGGTCGGAAGACAACACCTCTGGAACGGCATCCAGCGAGCCGCCATTGCGCAACGCCCTGCGCACACTGTCGGCGGTCGCTTCCGCCGAAGCGCGGTTGGCGCGTACCCGTGACAGTTCGCTCGACAATTCGGACAGCTGCTGGGTGGCAAGCACCGAATTGTTGCCGCCCATCAAAAGATCGGACTGCGCACGGAATGCGGCAACCTTGGCCTCCGCCTCCTTCACCCGGTTCTGCAGGTCCGCGATTTCCGGCGCCAGAAAGTCGGTGGCGGCGGAATTCGATTCGAGCTTGGCGTTGCCCTTGGAGGCGATATAGGCGTTTGCGATGGCGTTCGGGATTGCGGCGGCAAGCTGTGGATCCTCTGACGAGAACTCGATAGCGATCGCGCGGGTTTTTTCAACGCCATAGACGTTGAGCTTGTCATGCATTGCGTCCAGCACGCGCTCTTCCAGCGGAATCTCGAAGGGATCGCTTTTCAAGCCAACGAGGACAAGGGTGCGGCTCAGCGCCGACATCTTCAGCGCCTCGTCGAATTCGGGCAATTTCGCGAGGTTGAGCTTCGCCGCCACCTGTTTGAGGATGTCAGGGGACGAAATGATCTGGACCTCGGTGGCCACAGCCTCTTCGTCGGGAATCGACCGCTCGTTGCCGTTGGCACCGGCTGGCCGCGTGAACTCCGATTCTCGAGGCCCGATCTCCAGCTTGGCTGCCGCCTTGTATTCGGGCGTTGCAAGCCAGGCGAGCGCAAAGGCCAGGCCGGTTACAGCCAGCGCGACGACAAGGATGCGCAGCCAGTTTCGCGCCAGGCTGGCGAAAAGCTGCCTGAGATCGACGTCGACATCTGCGGCCGCGGATTGAACGGACATGCATCCCTGCTCCGGTACTGAGTCAGCATGCACCGTAAACAACTATGGTAACTCAGCCGTTAATAACGCGGTAAGCACCTGTTAGGCTCTGCTAACAAGCCGCAAACAAGAGGCTGAAAACCATCTGCATTTGTCGATCGGGCCCGCATCGGCCGCGCGCCTTTACCGGCCATTAACCCTAACAGGATGATAACCGAGCTCGATCGTTAAGGTTTGCCGCAGAGTCGCCGGCTATTCAAAGGTACGTGTCCGCTCATGAAAAGCACTGCTCCCCTTTTCCGCGCGCTGCTTGCCGTATCGATGCTTTCGGGCTGCTCAAGCTACCGGCCGACGCCGGCCGCCTTCCATGAAGTGCTCGACCAGCCCTATCGCCTCGGTGCCGGCGACCGCGTCCGCGTCACCGTGTTCGAGCAGGAAGGATTGACCAACACCTACAGCGTCGACCAATCCGGCTATCTCTCGCTGCCGCTCGTCGGCAACGTGCCGGCGCGCGGCCACACCGCCCAGCAACTCGAGGGCGAGATCGCCGAGAAACTGCGCCAGGGCTATTTGCGCGATCCTGACGTTTCGGTCGAAATCGATCGCTACCGGCCGATCTTCGTCATGGGTGAAGTGGGCGCGGCGGGCCAATATTCCTACGTTCCGGGCCTGACCGTGCAGAAAGCCATCGCCATCGCCGGCGGCTTCACGCCACGCGCCAACCAGGAAAGCGTCGACATTACCCGCGACATCAACGGCAAGGTTATAACCGGACGCGTGGTGACCTCCGACCCGCTGTTGCCCGGCGACACAGTCTATGTTCGCGAACGCCTGTTTTGATGTGCTGACCAAGTGGCGGACACACTCAGGATCGTCCACTGCTTTCGCTCACCCGTCGGAGGCATCTTCCGGCATGTGCGCGACCTGACCGAGGCTCAGGTCGCCGCCGGCCATGCCGTCGGCATCGTCTGCGATTCGACGACTGGCGGCGATTTCGAGGAACGGCTGTTCGAACAGATGAAAGGCAGCCTGGCGCTCGGCATTCATCGCACACCGATGCAGCGGCATGTCGGGCCAGGCGATCTCGCTTCGGCCCGACGCACCTATAGGATCATAAAAGAATTGCGGCCGGACGTGCTGCACGGGCATGGCGCCAAAGGTGGCGCCTATGCCCGTCTGTTCGGCTCATTGTTGCGGGTATCCAGGTCTCGCGTAGCCCGCCTTTATTCGCCGCATGGCGGCTCACTGCACTATGACGAAACCACGGCGATGGGGAAGCTGTTCTTCGCGCTCGAACGCTTCATGGCTCGCTTCACCGATTGCCTGCTATTTGTTTCCGATTATGAGCGGCGGACTTATCGCAGGAAGGTCGGCGAGCCGCCCATTCCGAACGCTCTCGTACACAACGGCCTGCGCGCCGCCGAGTTCGAGCCGGTGCAGACCGAGCACAATGCCGTCGACCTCCTCTATATCGGCATGATGCGCGACCTCAAGGGCCCGGACATCTTCATCGATGCGCTGGGGCGAGCCGCAACACGGCTCGGTCGCCCATTGAAAGCGCTGATGGTCGGCGACGGCGACGACCTGCCGCGCTATCGCGCCAAGGTAGATCAGCTCGGCCTCGAGGTCAGCTTCCTGCCGCCGATGCCAGCCAGGCTCGCCTTCACGCTGGCCAAGCTGGTCGTCGTTCCCTCGCGCGCGGAAGCCATGCCTTATATCGTTCTGGAAACGCTTGCCGCCGGCAAGCCGCTAATCGCGACGTCGGTCGGGGGCATACCGGAAATCTTCGACACCGGCTCCCCTGCCCTGATCCGGCCCGACCCGCGCGAACTTGGCGACAAGATAAGCGCCGCTCTGGCCGATCTCGACGCCTACAAAGGCCTGATGCCCGGTGCCGCCGAACTCAAGGCACGGTTCGGCGCGGATGTAATGGCCGCCGAAATCGAAAAGGCCTATTTCGCCGCGCTCAAACAGTAGAGCAACTGATATCCACTCGGCTGCAAAAGGCCCCCGGTGAAAGCGTCTCCAAAGCCATCTGTTGTTTCAAGGGTTTCTTAGCTCTCTTTTGCTATTCACCTGAGGGAAACCTACGGACGCCCCATGAACGAAATCGACCCCGCGCGCCGTTTTTCGCTAGACGCGGTGCGCAAATTCGACGCCCCTGCCGAGAACAACACGGCCGGCGGCATGAACGACGTTGCCCGCCAGGTCGCCTCGCAATACCGGCGCGATACGATGTCGCCGATCATGGTCAGCGGCGTCCTGCGCATGGCGGAATTCGCGCTGCTGTTGGTGTCGGGTCTTGCCGTCTATTTCTACTATGTCGGCTTTTTCAGCTATCTTGCCTGGCAATACTCGCTGACGATCGCCGCCACCTCGTTCCTCGCGGTCGTTTTGCTCGACGTCACCGACTGCTACCAGATCGTCGCGCTGATGCGGCCGATCGCCAATTTCGGCCGCCTCCTGCTGGTCTGGGCTGGAACCTTCGCCTTGATGGCGCTCACCGCCTTCACCATGAAAATGTCGGAAGACTATTCGCGCCTGCTCTTCGGCACGTGGTTCGTTATTGGCTTCGTGCTGATCCTGGGTCTCCGGCTGGTGATGTCGAAGCTGATCCGGCGCTGGGCGCGCGACGGGCGGATGGAGCGCCGCGCCGTCATCGTCGGCGGCGGCAAGGCGGCGGAGGTGCTGATCCGCTCGGTCGAAAAGCAGCCCTACAACGACATCCGCATCTGCGGCATCTTCGACGATCGTGGTGACAAGCGTTCGCCGCCGGTTGTCGCCGGCTATCCCAAGCTCGGCACGATTTCCGAGCTCATTGAATTTGCCCGCATCGCACGCATCGACATGCTGATCGTTTCGCTGCCGCTGACCGCCGAATCGCGCGTGCTGCAACTGTTGAAGAAGCTGTGGGTGCTGCCGGTCGACATCCGGCTGTCGGCGCATTCGAATGCGCTGCAGTTCAGGCCGCGCGCCTATTCCTACATCGGCTCGGTGCCGATGCTCGATATCTTCGACAAGCCTATCAACGACTGGGATTCGGTCGCGAAACGCGCCTTTGACATCGTCTTTTCGATCATCGGCATCATCGTGTTCTCGCCGGTGATGCTGGCGACCGCGATCGCGATCAAACTCGACAGCAAGGGCCCGGTGCTGTTCCACCAGAAGCGGCACGGCTTCAACAACGAAATCATCGACGTCTATAAGTTCCGTTCGATGTACACCGACAAGGCGGACCCGACGGCGAAGCAGACCGTGACCAAGAACGATCCGCGCGTCACCCGCGTCGGCCGCTTCATCCGCAAGACCTCGATCGACGAATTGCCGCAGTTCTTCAATTCGCTGTTCGGTTCGCTGTCGCTGGTCGGGCCGCGCCCGCACGCCATTGCCGCGCAGTCGCACAACCTTCTCTACAATGAGGTGGTCGACGGCTATTTCGCCCGACACAAGGTCAAGCCCGGCGTGACCGGCTGGGCTCAGATCAATGGCTGGCGCGGCGAGATGGACACCAACGAGAAGATCCGCATGCGCACGGAATACGACCTCTATTACATCGAGAACTGGTCGCTGTTGTTCGACCTGAGAATCCTGTTCCTGACGCCGATCCGCCTGCTCAACACGGAAAATGCGTATTGAGCGCGACGGCCTACGAATTGCCGGCGGCGGCGGTCAACGCCAAGCTCATTGCGCTGATTGCGTCAGGGGCAGTTTTCCTCGGCGTCTTCCTGTCCGGTTTCGTTATTGCCGAGCCGGCGCCATACGACCTCTATATGATCGGGCTGATCGTGGTGTGGCCCTTGTTCGGCATGCGCATACAGCGCGCGGCGGTGCCACTTCTGGTGCTGCTGATGATCATGAACATCGGCGGAATGATCTCGATGACGCAGATGCCGGACCTCGCCGCCACGCCGCTCTATCTCGCCGTCTCGCTGTTCCTGACCCTCACTGCGGTTTTCTTCGCTTCCGTAACGGCCGTCCAGCCCAGTCTCTACCGCGTGATCTTCGTCGCTTATGTCGTGTCGGCAGTGCTGACTTCGCTGGTCGGCATAGCCGGCTATTTCCATGCCTTTCCAGGAGCGGAGATCTTCACCAAATACGACCGTGCCGCCGGCGCCTTCCAGGACCCGAACGTGTTCGGGCCGTTCCTGGTGCTGCCGGGCATCTACCTGCTCTATCTGCTGCTTACCGGCTCGATCGCGCGCATGCCTCTATTGGCGGTGCCGCTGCTGATCATCACCGCCGGCATCTTCTTTTCTTTTTCGCGCGGCGCCTGGGGCATGTTCGCCGTTTCGGCGATCCTGCTGACCGGGGCCTTGTTCCTGCAGAGCGCCAGCGGCAAATTCCGGCTGCGCGTCGTCGTCATGACCATCGCCGCCGTCGGACTGCTGGTCATTGCGATGATCGTCATCCTGCAACTGCCTGGCGTGGCGGAGATGTTCTCGAATCGCGCGCAACTCGAACAAAGCTACGACACCGCCCGCCTCGGCCGCTTCGCCCGCTACACGATCGGCTTTCAGATGGCGCTGGAGCATCCGTTCGGCATCGGCCCGCTCGTATTCGGCAAGATGTTCGGCGAGGACACGCACGACATCTGGCTGAAGATGCTGATGGATTACGGGTGGCTCGGCTTCGTGTCGTTCCTGACGCTGACGTGCTGGACGATCGCCGCCGGCTTCCGCATTCTGCTGCGCGACCGGCCCTGGCAGCCTTATCTACTATGCGCCTATGTCGCCTTCATCGGCAATATCGGGCTCGGCACCTTCATCGACATCGACCACTGGCGACATGTCTACCTGCTGCTCGGCCTGATCTGGGGCGCCATCGCGCTGGAATACCGCCATCAGTGGCAGTTGCGGGCGGCGCGGCGCCCGCAACCTCCGTTGCTGTTGCTTCAGGCCGGACAGCAGCCGAATTCGGTTGACCGGACCCAGTCTATCACGATACATCGCGACCGGTCCGGAGTGTAGCGCAGCCCGGTAGCGCACTTGACTGGGGGTCAAGGGGTCGTCGGTTCGAATCCGGCCACTCCGACCATTAAATCCAAAGGCTTAGCCAGTTCCCCCAACTGGCCATACAGAATAGCCGCATTGCAGCCAGCGCAACACGATTTCGACCAAGGGCTTCGCTCGCCAGGTCAATGTGGAATAGCCCAAACCAGCATGCAAAAAGCTCGCGCCTTCCGGGAGAAGGACGCGGGCAGATCGGTGCAACCCGATCTGGCAGCAATTCTTATGAGGAGGGACTTGCTGCGTTGAGATGAACCGTCGCGCCGGCCGGGTTGTTCCATCGAGTAAATAAAAACCCGCCGCACATGAAGTACGGCGGGGCCGATCAAGCGCTGTTGCACCAGGCGGGGGACTCGGGTGGGCGGGCTTGCCAGGTGCGCGCGGATCAAGTCGACATTAGGCGCATGAGCGGTAGCGCGTCCACCAACCGGCGGTTGGAACGAACTGGTTCAACGCCGGCGGCCGGCTTGGCCTGAAACTTTTTCAGGGCGGCAGCGACGGGGTCAGGAAAGTCGAGCAAGCGCAACGTGCCCGGCCCTCGTTGCTTGCGGGAATGCCGGAAGGATCAATGGCAGCAAGCATGAAGAACCCAACCTGGATGCTGGCGGCCTGGGAACGAAACGTGGCAGCTCACCCCGCCGGTTTCCGTGAGGACGCGAGCGCATCGTCCGCTACCGCGATTGGCGGCTGAACGCAAACAAGCCCGCCGCTTTTTCGGCACGGCGGGCTTCAGGCAGAAAATCAATCGTAGATCTTAACAATTTTGCGGGTACCTGGATCAACCAGGACGGTTCGTCCCTCGACGACTACATAGCGGTACTGAACGTCCGGCACTTCGTAAAGCTCGACTGTGTCGGGCAGAGCGGTGCCAATGTTGAGCTCAACACCGGGAAGGCTCAGGGATGCTACCGGCTTCTTCTTTACATACTCCCGGATCACCGTGTCTTGCTCAGGCTGAATGATGACGTCCTGAGCAGCGGCGGTTCCGATACCTACGAAAAGAAAGATTCCTGTCGCAGCAGATAAAAGTTGCTTTCCCATATAGCAATCCTCCAGCGAGGCAACCTTCCGCTACGGTGCTTGATGCTTCCGTGCGGGGCTACTTACCTAAACGAGCCGAAAGACTTGTTGTTCCGCTGGCGGTGGGCGAACTCCGGTGCCATGGCCATGAGGCCGCCTACAAACAAGCACCTGCTCAAGGCTTAGTTTCTTCCCGGGGAGGAGCTTTTGGGTCAGGACAATCAGGATAGGGCAATTCTTCACACGGAGAGGGCCTGTCGCCAACGCTGCCATAATGTTCCACGAGTTTTGCGAAACCGTAGGCGAAGGCGAAAAGAAGCATTAGGACAACCGCTATACGGACGGCCATACCGTATTGTAGCAGGATCCTCCCATTGGAGCGCGGGCGGCGTTTTTAATACGTTCGAATGTTGAGTTCGAAAAAGGTTGGCTCTAGTTGAATTGCCGTCGTCCGCAGTTGTAAGGGCGAGCGGACGCTTCGAAGATGACACGCCCTTTCGGCCTTTTCGGGAGAGATGCAATGTCGCTTCAAGGAGCTACCTGTCCTGCCGAGCTGACCATGTTGGCCAAAGCACTTGATGCCCGATGCCGTGAACTAGGCCTCGCTGACGGCGATCCAGGCAGAGAAGTGCTCGGCCGCAGGGTGATGGATTTGTTCGAAAGTGGTCAGCTCAGCGCCGAAGATTTGAGACTGGCTCTGAGCGGCGAGATTTTTTACGCCAAAAATCCTCCGGCCGGAGGCAGTGGGTTTTGATACGGCAAGCGGCTATCCGCGCAACCATTTGAATTATTGGTCCAGCGTAGGCTTCCGTGCACGCAAGGGCGCGCGTGAACAAATGTGATTTTGCGGTCGGTGCCAGACGGGCTAATCTTCCCAACGAATATCCAATGAAAGAGGAGAATGATCATGAAGACATTCCTCGCAACAGCCGCCGCACTGACCCTGTCCATATCCGCTGCCTCTGCGGATTGCCCCGCGCATTCAAAGGTCCAGGCATCGGTCGACACGCAGACGAGGACAGCGAGCGTCGAGAAGGCCGATATGTCGACAGCCGCGGACGCTCAGACGATCAAGAAAGAAGAGCCACAGAAGACCGAATAGCGGTAACGCTCACCGGATCCCACGACCCGGATAAAGGGCTACTGGCAGACATCCACCCACTCGGCGTCGACGAGTTCGGCCATGCGTTGCGGGCTGAGCCGGACGGCGGCGTTCGTCGCGCCTGCGGCGGGGACGACCTCGTCAAAGGCGCGCAGCGAGACGTCGCAGTACACCGGGAGCGGTGCCGGTAGGCCGAACGGGCACACCCCACCGACGGGATGACCGGTCGCGGCGAGCACCTGCTCGGCATCCAGCATTCGCGCCTTGCCGCCGAACCGGTCCTTGAATTTGCGATTGTCCAGCCTGGAGATGCCGCTGGCCACGATCAGCATCGTCTGGTCGCCGGCGCGCAGGCAGATCGTCTTGGCAATCTGCGCCGGCGCTACGCCATGCGCTTCGGCAGCCAGAGGCACCGTCGCCGAGCTGGCTTGCGTAACGATGACGTCGATTTCGGGCGCGTGGGCGACGAAGAAAGCGCGAACGGATTCGAGGCTCATCTCCGGCGATTTCCGTCTCGCGTCGCCGTGGCGGCCGGCAAGTCCGCTACGTGGCCGGAAAAACGAAGCCCGCCAGGGCAACCCATGGCGAGCTCGTCGAATAAACGCATGGCACGCCGCTACGACACGGACCGCCTTTTCGCAGGCAACACGGCTTCGTCGAACAGAGCGCTTTCCGGAAGTTGAAGCGCGGAGGCAATACGCCGACGTTTCGAAGGATCGGCATCGTTGCCGCTTTCGATGTCGGCAATCTCATAGGCTGCCAGCCCGCACGCCAGGGACAGCTCTTCGATACTGTATCCACGGGCTTCCCGGGCGGTTCGGACGGCACTGCGTTCAGGCGTAACCGCGCTCGCCGCCAGTTCGGAGTAAGGTTCGCGTTTTGCTATTTGGGGCATTGGCAACTCCGTGGGATGAAAGAGTTAAGTCAAATCATGTTGTTGCCTGAGACGATCGGGAGAATGCCCGCTCCCCGGTGATTTGCCAAGCATCAAAGATAGCGTCACGGCATCGTGAACCGACGCCGGAATGAATGTGGATGCCGGGGCGCTCACATCTGGCCGGATCGTCGGCGGACACAGTTCGGAAACAAAATTCTACAGGCCGGAAAAACTGCCGAAAAACTCCAAGGCGATAGTCCCGACCGCAGTGCTCGAGTCACCGACCTGAATCGGTGACGCTCAAATTCGCCCTGCGCAAAAAGGAAACGATGTCATGAAGAAGTCTCTTCTCTCCGCCCTTGGACTTGCAATCGCACTTGCCCTCTCGATGCCGATCATCGGCGCGAGCAGCGCGAATGCAGCGACGATGCACACCACCGTCAAGAAGCATCACCGTCATCACTACCATCACCGCGTCCACCACCATCGCCATCATCACAAGAAGGTTGTGGCGAAGACGTACTGAAAACACCCTGGGACAGACAACCGGCAAGCAGGCGTTCTTGGCCTCTGATCAAGAGCGGCCAGCTTGCCGGGGTTTGCCGCGTCGACGAAATGGCGGCGGTCCCGCTGACCACCGCATTTCCCCTACCTTGAACGCGCTCGCGGCGCTTTTTGCTGCCGGCCACCGAGAAACAGACTGGCGACCAGCCCGACCAGAACCAGCCCGACAGCGGCCGCCGTCGCCGGGTGATCACGGGCAGTCTTCTCGATCGCCCGGCCTTGCCTTCTGATTGCCGGCAAGGTGTCGCCGAGACGCTCGGCGATATCCGAATAATAGTCCGACGCGGTATCGCGACCGTCTTCGTAATAGGCGCCGCCCCGCTTCAACACGGCTTTCTTCAAAGTGGCCAGTTCCCTGGTCAGGGCCGCGACCTGCTTGTTCAGATCGGTGTCGGAGATGCTCGAAAGCGATGCCATGACGTGGTTCCTTCATCTGCAGAAGGAAGCCTAACGCATGACCCCGAAGACCGTTCCGGTCAGCCCCGGCGGGCTTTAGCGAACCTGATCGAGCAGGCGCTTGCATTCGAGCAGGTCGAACAGCGCCTCCTGCAGCAATGCGCGATTATCACGGGAAAGTTTTGACGTGTCCGGCGGAACCGGGCCTTCCTCGTCGCTCTTGCCGATGCCGAAAAAACGACGGCTGGGTTTCACCCTCGGCTGGCCGACCAGCATCTCGTCGTCGGGGCCGCGCGGCTGCGCCGCTGGCGTCAGCGGTACCGCGTCAGCCTGCCGGCGCTGCGAGATCGCCTCGACCGCCGCCATGTCGCCATTGCCGACGGCGATCAAAAACTGGTTGCCGTTCTCGCGCAACAGCTTTTGTACGCCCTTGATCGTATAGCCCTGATCGTAGAGCATGTGGCGAATGCCCTTGATCAGCTCGACGTCCTGCGGCCGGTAGTAGCGGCGGCCGCCGCCGCGCTTCATCGGCTTGATCTGGTTGAAACGCGTCTCCCAGAAGCGCAGCACGTGCTGCGGCAAATCCAGATCCTCCGCGACCTCGCTGATGGTGCGGAAAGCATCGGGGCTCTTGTCCATGGGCGAATCCTCACGCTAGAGCATGATCGCGAAAGGCGGGGACCGGTTTTGGGCAACATCACGGTAAAACAAAGAGAGCAGCTTTTCCGTCCACCGGGGCGGATCACACCCAAATACCGATCCGGCCTGCCGAATCGCATCTTATTTCAGCGGTTTATGAAACAATATTCAAGCCCGGCGTAAAAGCAGGCTTCGTTTTTCAACCGAAGCCTGAAGCATGGATTCTCGGCAAGGGAGATCGGGAATCTACTTGCTGCCCTTGGCCTTGCTGTTTTGATGGGAGCGCAGGATGCGGTTCTTCAGCACGTTCGATGACTTGAAGGTCATCACCCGGCGCGGCAGGATCGGCACTTCCTCACCGGTCTTGGGATTGCGCCCGATGCGTTCGTTCTTGGAACGGACATGGAAGGTCGCGAAGGACGACAGTTTCACCGTCTCACCGCGAACGATCGCCTCGCAGATCTCATTCAGCACCGCCTCGACAAGCTCGGCCGATTCAGTACGCGACAGCCCAACCTTGCGGTAAACGGCTTCGGCGAGGTCGGCGCGCGTAAGTGTCTTTCCCCCCATACGAACCGTCCCATCAGCTCAAAAAATAAAATCGATACAAGCAACGGCAGAACGTAAGTAATTGATCCGTCAAGGTCAAGGACCCGAACCCGTTAGTTCGGCACTTACCAACGCAGCAGGACGGCGCCCCAGGTGAAGCCGCCGCCCATCGCCTCAAGCAGCACCAGGTCACCCTTTTTGATGCGGCCGTCGGCGACGGCCGCGGATAGTGCCAGCGGCACGGAAGCAGCCGATGTGTTACCGTGCAAATCGACGGTCACCACCACCTTCCGCTCCTCTATCCCGAGCTTTTTGGCCGAAGCATCAATAATTCGTTTATTGGCTTGATGCGGCACGAACCAGTCGAGATCAGCGGCGCTGATGCCGGCCTGTGCGAACGTCGCCTCGATGACGTCGGTGATCATGCCGACCGCATGCTTGAACACTTCGCGGCCTTCCATCCTGAGGTGCCCGACCGTTCCGGTAGTCGACGGCCCACCGTCGACAAAAAGCTTGTCCTTGTGGATGCCGTCGGAGCGCAGGCTGGCCGCCAGAACGCCTCGGTCGGCGATGCCGCCTGCCCCCGTGCCTGCTTCCAGCACTATCGCGCCGGCGCCGTCGCCGAACAAAACGCAGGTCGAGCGGTCGTTCCAGTCGAGAATGCGCGAAAACGTTTCCGAGCCGATCACCAGCACCCGTCTGGCCAAGCCGCCGCGGATATAGAGGTCGGCGGTCGTCACCGCATAGACAAAACCCGAGCAGACCGCCTGCAGGTCGAAGGCAAAACCGTGGTGCATGCCGAGCCGGTTCTGGATCTCGACTGCGGTCGCGGGAAAGGTGTTGTTGGGCGTCGAGGTCGCCAGCACGATCAGGTCGATGTCGTCAGCCGTCAGGCCGGCGCTGTCGAGGGCTGCGCGCGCTGCCGCCTCACCCAGAGAGGCCGTCGTCTCGTCGTCGGCCGCAATGTGGCGCTGGCGAATACCGGTGCGCTGGACGATCCATTCGTCCGAGGTCTCGACCATGCCTTCAAAATCGGCATTCTTCATAATGCGGCGGGGCAGCGCGGCGCCCGTGCCGCGCACGACTGATCTGATCAATGCTCTTTCCTATTCCTTTGCGTCGATGACGACGTCGGATTTCCGGATTGTCTGGGCATTCGGATTGCGGGCATGGAACAGGTCGAGATCGGCCTCGATGCGGTCAAGCAGATTGTTGCGCACCATGTCGTAGCCGAGCTCGATCGCCGCAGCGAAGCCATCCGAATCAGCCCCGCCATGGCTTTTCACCACGATGCCGTTCAATCCCAGGAAGACGCCGCCATTGGAGCGGCCGACATCCATCTTCTCGCGCAGGCGATCGAAGGCGGTCTTGGCGAAGATATAGCCGATCCTGGCCATCAGTGTCCGGTTCATCGCGGCGCGCAGGTAGCCGGCGATCTGCCTGACCGTGCCTTCCGCCGTCTTGAGCGCGATATTGCCGGCAAATCCTTCGGTAACGACGACGTCGACACTGCCCTTGCCGATGTCGTCACCCTCGACAAAGCCATGGTAGTTCATCGAGGCCATGTTGGCCTCGCGCAGCATACGGCCTGCTTCCTTGACCTCCTCCTGACCCTTGATCTCCTCGACGCCGACATTGAGCAGGCCGACGCTCGGCCGTTCGATGCCGAAAACCGAGCGCGCCATGCCGGTACCCAGAATGGCAAAATCAACCAGTTGATGCGCATCCGCACCGATGGTTGCGCCGACGTCCAGCACCACGCTTTCGCCGCGCAATGTCGGCCAGAGCGCCGCAATCGCCGGGCGGTCGATGGTCGCCATGGTGCGAAGGCAGAATCTGGACATCGCCATCAGTGCGCCGGTATTGCCAGCCGAGATGCAGGCGTCCGCCGTGCCTGCCTTGACCGCTTCGACGGCTTTCCACATCGATGACTTCCAGCGGCCATGGCGCAGTGCCTGGCTCGGCTTGTCGTCCATCCGGACTGCGATCTCGCAGTGGATGAACTCGCTCACCTCCGCTAGCTTGGGGAATTTGGCGAGTTCAGGCCTTACCGCTTCTTCGCGCCCATAGATGACGAAGCGTATGTCCGGACGGCGGGTGGCGACAGTCATGAGCGCCGGGATGACCACGCTTGGCCCGTGATCGCCGCCCATGGCATCGATGGAAATCCTGATCACGCGGTGTTCATCTCACGGTTGCTTGGCCAGCGGGCTTGCCAAGGTACGGGGCTCGCGAAGGTTCGGCGAAAATAACGGTTTTGGGCTGCCGCACAACCAACTTTTCTCAAATTGGGTCAGCCATCAGGATTTTCCCAGCAGTGATCTGAGCTTTTGCTGGAATTCATTCTCCACAGGCTCGGCATCGCCGGCGGCCTCCAGCGACACACCCGGCTTGCGCGGATAGGGATCGATCGCCAAGCCAAAGAACTGTTCGGCAAGCGCCCCGACGTCGATCGCGTCGCCGGAAAAGGTTTCCGGGCTGTCCGGCCCTTCGGCGTCGAGCAGGATCTCACCGCCACCGTCGAAACCTTGCCGCCCGAGCTTGGATTGTTCCGGCAGGAACAGCGCCTCGACCGGCTCGTCGATATGCGCCTCGACCGGGTCGAGAGTGACGATGCAGGCCTGCGTTATATCGGCCTCGACATGGCCGCTGACTTTCACCCCATTGCGCTTCCACGGCTCGATCAGAAGTTCGGCGCGATAGTTCTCGACCGAAAGCAGCTCATGCTCGACGGCCAGTATGGCGCGCTGCCCGGCGTCGGCATCGATCACCACCGGCAGCCCTTTTTGCGGCATCCGGGCGACATTTGCCAGGAATGACACTGGGCTGTGGGTATCAGGATGTTTCATCTTCGCCTCCACTTCGCCGCCTTCATTCGGCCTGCCTTCGCTCAGAGTTGGCCACTGGAAATGCCACCGTGCCGGAAACGATCGATTCGGTCGGCTGTTGCGTGAGTTGCCTTGATGCATCGGCGGCATAGAGTGCCAGTTGCGACGCTTGCGGCCAGGCGCCGGCATCCGGCCTGACATTGCGGGAAAGGGCGGCGGCAAGCGCATCATGGTCATTTCGTTTCAGCGCATCGTCATAGGCGGCGGTACGGCCATAGAACATCTTCGCCAGTTTCCGCATTCGCTTCGGCACGCCGACGTCGCCAATGCCCAATTCCCGCAACGAATGTTCGACATCCATGAAGAACTCGTCGATCAGCACCTGCGCAACCTCTGCCGCAGCACCGCCCTCGCCGCGCAACCGGTGCTGGAACAGGAACATGTGCAACGACAGCATCTCGAAGCGGCCGAGCGGCGTGTCCGGCACGTTCCAGGCGGAATAAAACACCGGTTGCCGCGCCGCCGCCACGATTTGTGCGTAAAGCGCCTCGGTGATGGCGCGGTTGGCGTGACGTTCGCGGCCAAAGAGGCGCTGGAACATTTGAGGGTGGTCTCCCGGGACCGTTTGTTGAAGTGGCCTTGTTGCATCGGCAAGCAAGCTGGTTTACCGGTTTTGCGGCCCAGCGCAAGTTGCGGCCAGCTTATGGAGTTGTAGTTGCGCGCGCTGAAATTCAAGTCGACTTTCCTGCCTAGGCCCGCCGGTGCGGTTTCGCTGCTGGTGATCGCTGCGGCGCTTTCCGCCTGCAATTCGTCCAAAATGATCGGCGATCTCAATCCGAGCGAGACGCTGACGCAGGGCTACGTCATCGACCAGCAGGCGATCGACCTGGTGCCGGTCGGCTCGAGCCGCGAACAGGTGCTGCTGGCGCTCGGCACTCCCTCGACGAAGGCGACCTTCGACAACGAGGCCTTTTATTACATTTCGCAGACGCGCAAGCGCTATGTCGCCTTCGACAAGCCGCGGCTAGTCGACCAGCATGTGCTGGCGGTCTATTTTGGCGATGACGGGCGCGTCACCCAGATCGCCAATTACGGCCTGAAGGACGGCAAGGTGTTCGACTTCATCTCGCGCACCACGCCGACCGGCGGCAAGGACCAGAACTTCCTCAGCCAGATCATCAGTGGCGCCAGCAAGCTGACGCCTGGTGTTCCGGGCGCCAGCGGCGGCAGTACGCTCGGCGGCACCTGATCCACTCGACGGTGTCGGCTTCTTTTCTTTTCGCTTCCCTGTAAGCGGCGGCACATCTCAGGCAATGAAAACCCGCGGGAGCGATCCCGCGGGTTTTTGTCTTGAGCCGTGGCGACCGAGCTTAGCCGTGCGCGAGCACGGCCAATAGCAGCAGCGCGACGATGTTCGTGATCTTGATCGCCGGGTTGACCGCCGGCCCAGCAGTATCCTTATAGGGATCGCCGACCGTGTCGCCGGTCACAGAGGCCTTGTGTGCTTCGGAGCCCTTGAGGTGCTTGAGGCCGTCCTTGTCGACGAAACCATCTTCGAACGACTTCTTGGCGTTGTCCCAGGCACCGCCGCCGGAGGTCATCGAGATGGCAACGAAAAGGCCGTTGACGATGACGCCGAGCAGCGAGGCGCCGAGCGCGGCAAAGGCGGATGCCTTCGAACCGGAGATCAGGAGGACACCGAAATAGACCACCAGCGGCGCCAGCACCGGCAGCAGTGATGGAACGATCATCTCCCGGATCGCTGCCTTGGTCAGAAGGTCGACGGCGCGCGCATAGTTCGGCTTCGAGGTGCCGGCCATGATGCCCGGATCCTCGCGGAACTGCTTGCGCACCTCCTCGACGATAGCACCGGCGGCGCGGCCGACGGCGGTCATGGCGATGCCGCCGAACAGATACGGGATCAGGCCGCCGAAGATCAGGCCGGCGACGACATAAGGATTGGAGAGGTCGAAGGAGACGTCGCCCATGCCCTGGAAGTAGGGGTATTTGTCGCTATTGGCGGCAAAGAACTTCAGGTCGTTAGAGTAGGCCGCAAACAGCACCAGCGCGCCGAGGCCGGCCGACCCGATGGCGTAGCCCTTGGTTACCGCTTTGGTGGTGTTGCCGACAGCGTCGAGCGCGTCGGTGGACTGGCGCACTTCCTTGGGCAGGCCGGCCATTTCGGCAATGCCGCCGGCATTGTCGGTGACTGGGCCGAAGGCATCGAGCGCGACGATCATGCCGGCGAGGCCAAGCATCGTCGTCACCGCGATCGCCGTGCCGTAGAGGCCGGCGAGCTGGTATGTCGAGATGATGCCGCCGACGATGACGATCGCCGGCAACGCCGTCGCTTCGAGCGAGACCGCCAGGCCCTGGATGACGTTGGTGCCGTGACCGGTGACCGAGGCCTGGGCGATGGAGTTCACCGGACGCTTGTTGGTGCCGGTATAATATTCGGTGATCACCACGATGAGGCCTGTCACCACAAGGCCGACCAGGCCGCAGATGAACAGGTTCGTGCCGGTGATGGCCATGCCGGCGACGGTGCCGATCTCACCCCAGCCGATGCATGCCGAAGTGGCGACGGCAAGGCCGACAATTGACAGCAGGCCGGTGACGATCAGGCCCTTGTAGAGAGCGCCCATGATCGAGCCGCTGGAACCGAGCTTGACGAAGAAGGTGCCGGCGATCGAGGTGAGAATGCAGGCGCCGCAGATGGCCAGCGGATAGAGCATGGTCGCGCCGAGAACGGCGGTGCCACCGAAAAAGATGGCGGCAAGGACCATGGTGGCGACCACGGTCACCGCATAGGTCTCGAACAGATCGGCGGCCATGCCGGCGCAATCGCCGACATTGTCGCCGACATTGTCGGCGATGGTGGCCGGATTGCGTGGATCGTCTTCGGGAATGCCGGCTTCAACCTTGCCGACGAGATCGCCGCCGACGTCGGCGCCCTTGGTGAAGATGCCGCCGCCGAGACGAGCGAAGATCGAAATCAGCGAGGCGCCGAAGCCAAGCGAAACCAACGAGTCGATGACGACACGGTCATCGGGCTGAAGGCCCATGAACTGGGTCAGGATCAGGTAATAGATCGAGACGCCAAGCAGGGCCAGGCCAGCAACCAGCATGCCAGTGATAGCCCCAGACTTGAAGGCGATCTCGAGGCCGGCAGCGAGGCTGTTGGAAGCCGCCTGCGCGGTGCGCACATTGGCGCGCACCGAGACGTGCATGCCGATGAAGCCAGCGGCGCCCGATAGAACGGCGCCGATCAGGAAGCCGATGGCGGCGGTGATCGAAAGCAGCCACCAGGCGAGCAGCAGGACCACGACGCCGACGATGGCGATTGTGGTGTACTGGCGCGCCAGATAGGCTTGCGCGCCTTCGCGGATGGCCGCGGAAATTTCCTGCATGCGTGCATTGCCCTGATCGGCCGCGAGGACCGAACGTGTCGCCCAGATGGCGTAAAGGACTGAAAGCAGACCGCAGGCGATGACAGCTGAAAGTATGGTCATTGCCGAATTTTCCTCGATTGGTGGCCCAAAAGAACCCCTCCCCGGGCCGTTGAGACAGGGGACGAATTTTCCGCAACCGGAATCCGTCCCTTCGCAGCGGCTTATGCGAAACAGGGCTCGGAACGTCAAGATATTGTTCGGTTTTTGTCCGGTTTTCGCTCAAAACATCCCGGGTTTCATCCAAAAGGCTGGACGGCAGCGCGCCTTTCGACACTGCCATCCGATTAGATCGATTGAAATCGGCGAACGGCCGTCAAACTTTGCGCGGGTCGCCGTCCGGCTGGACGACGAAGATCAGCACCACCAGCATTGTCATGTAGAATTTGAACGCCGCCTCCTGACCATTCCATGTCGAAGACTGCCACATGGCAAACCACTCGCCGCCAACGACCATGAAGCCGAAATACCAAACGAGGAAACCCATGGTGGCGGCTATGATGGCGAACTTCTTGGCATCGTTGAATGCCTGTCCGCTGGCGTTGCGCGCCTGCCAGAGTCGCCAGGCGGCGACTAGGTAGAGCAAGCAGGTCAGCGCCTCGCCAATGATGATCAGCCAGTAGCCCGCCGTCCACAGCGACGGGTTGGTGATCGAGCGGTACATCAGGGCGTTGCCAGGAAAGGTCGTGTCCATGCTCAGCACATGCTGGACAAAGGCGAAGTTTGAGCCGTAATCGGTGATGTTGCCGAAGGCGACAAGGAAGGCGAAAGCCGCCAGACACAAACACATGATGATCTTGGAGAAACGCGCGGTCATGGCAAGAACTCCTGCTGAAAGATCGGGGCATCGCACTCATCAATCGCCGAGTCCCGAAGATCGCGCAACGGGGGGACCAGTGATCATAGTGCTCACGACTGTCGCGAGACATTATGCCGGGAAGCAAGACATTGCCGCGATTCTCGAAACCCTCGATCTGGACAGCTATTGCGCGGTGGGCGACTTAGTCTCTGTGGTTAGAGCCGGCACACAGCACGATTTCGCCATCATCCGCCGCCGCTGGATCGCCAGCGAGACGGGCACCACGCTCGAACTGACGCTCGATCATCCGGCGCGTTCGAGTGGCCTTTGAAAGAAGCGAACTTTGCCCCGAGGGGCTACTCCACCTCGCGCCCCATGCGCCGGCCCGTGTAGCGCTCGATCGCCGACAGCCCGTCATAGATCAGCACGGCAAGGGCGGCGACGATCAGGCCGCCCTGCAGGATGAAGGCGAGGTTGTTCGACAGCAGGCCGGCGATGATCACCTCGCCCAATGTCCTCGCCGCCACTGTCGAGCCGATGGTCGCGGTGGCGAGGCTGATCACCACCGACAGCCGGATACCGCCGAGGATGATCGGCGCGCTGAGCGGCAGTTCGACCTTGACCAGCCTTTGCCAGCCGGTCATGCCGGCGCCACGCGCCGCCTCGACGACATTGGCCGGCAGCGTCGTCAGGCCGGTCAGCGCGTTCTCGAAGATCGGCAGCAGGCCATAGAGAAACAACGCAATCAGCGTCGGCTTTTCGCCGAAGCCGACGGCCGGCACGGCAAGCGCCAGCACCGCCACCGGCGGAAAGGTCTGGCCGATATTGACCAGGCTGCGCGACAGCGGCAGGAATTCGGCGCCGGCTGGCCTGGTGACCAGAATGGCGAGCGCGACCGCAACGATCGTCGCGGCAACCGTTGCGATCAGGACGGTCTGCAGATGCAGCAGCGTCAACGTCAAAAGGCTGCCCTGATTGTAGATTACCGGCGCGTTGTTCTCTGTCAGCGGCTTCAGCAGCGGTTCGAACCAGCCGGGATTGGTGACGAAGGCAATAAGCAGCACCACCAGGGCAAGCCTGAGCAGTGATGGAAGCCAGGCTTTCATGCCGGCCTCGCCGCGCGTTTAACCAGTCCATCCACAGTGACGCGGCCAAGCGATTTGCCATCAGTATCTTTCACCGGCAGTGCCGGGCGGCCCGACCACAGGAGTTCGGCCAACGCGTCGCGTTGGCTGGCATCACCGGGGATCGCCTCGCCTTCGGCCGTGCCTTTTTCCACCGCGTCGCGCACCCGGCCAAGCGATAACAGCCGGAACGGTTTTTCGCTGGCGCCAACCAGGGTCTCGACAAACGCGCTGGCCGGTTTCGCCAGTATCTCGGCCGGCGCGGCATATTGCACTACTTTGCCGCCGTCCATCACCGCGATCTTGTCGCCCATGTGAACGGCCTCTTCCATGTCATGGGTGACTAGGATGATGGTGGTGCCGAAGCGCTTCTGGATCGCCAGCAGATCCTCCTGCGCCTTGTTGCGGATGATTGGATCGAGCGCGCCGAACGGCTCATCCATCAACAGCACGTTGGGTTCCGCGGCAAGCGCTCGGGCGACGCCGACGCGCTGCTGCTGGCCGCCGGAAAGCTCATGCGGATAGCGTGGCCCGTAGGCTTGCGGGTCGAGCTGATATAGCGTCATCAGCTCGTCGACGCGGGCTTTGATGCGGTTGGCGTCCCAGCCGAGCAATACCGGCACAGTGGCGATGTTCTGTGCCACCGTGCGATGCGGAAACAGACCGTGGCCCTGGATGGCATAGCCGATGCTGCGACGCAGCTCATAATCAGGCACCGAGCGGTTGTCGACGCCGTCGAGCTTGATCACGCCCGATGTCGGCTCGACCAGCCGGTTGATCATGCGAAGCAGCGTCGTCTTGCCGGAGCCGGAGGTGCCGACGATGACGGCGATGCTGCGCGGCTCGATTACTATCGACACGTCGTCGACCACTGTCGTCTCGCCGTAGCGCTTGGTGATGCCTTCGATCTCGATCATGCCGTTTAAACCCTGCGCTTGCTGGCGCTCATTTCGATCACTGCATCGAGGATGATGGCGGCGGCGAAGGCCAGCGCCACCGTCGGCACGGCACCGAGCAGCACCAGGTCCATCGCCGTCTGGCCGACTCCCTGGAATACGAATACGCCAAAGCCGCCGCCGCCGATCAGCGCGGCAATGGTGGCGAGGCCGATATTCTGCACCAGCACGATGCGAATGCCGGTGAGGATCACCGGGAAAGCCAGCGGAAACTCGACGCCGAACAGCCGCTGGCGGTCGGTCATGCCCATGCCGCGCGCTGCGTCGTTGGCGGCACGCGGCACACCGGCAAGGCCGACCACGGTGTTGGCCACCACCGGCAGCAGTGAATAGAGGAACAGGGCGACGAAAGCCGGCGCCGTGCCGATGCCGCGAATGCCGAGCGCGGCAGCACCCGGCACATGCGAAGCGACCCAGCCGAGCGGTGCTATCAAGAGGCCGAACAGCGCGATCGAAGGAATGGTCTGAATGATGTTCAGCACGTTGAGCACGCCGGCCCGCAATTTCTCGACGCGGTGGCAGAGGATGCCGAGCGGCAGGCCGATAATCACTGCTGCCGCCAGCGAACCCAGCGCCAGCGTCACGTGCTTGGAGCCTTCCGCCCAAAAACTATCGGCGCGATTGAAATATTCCTTGAGGATCGACAGGCTGTTCCAGCTCCCCGAGACCAGCAGCAGGCCGATCGCCGCTGCGGCGACAACAAGCACGCCGACCCGTGCCTGCGGCGACAGGTTCAGCCTTGTAAGCACGTCGGCGAGCAGAAGCGTGAAGGCGAAGATAAACAGCCAGAAGCCCGAAGCCGGCGAGATACGGGCGAAGGTGTTGCCGGCGGTCGTCAGGAAGCTGCCGGCAACGCCGATCAGCAGCGCCAGCGCCGCAAGTGCAACCACACTGGCGGCGAGGCGCAGAGCAAGCGGCGTTTTCAGCAATGCAATGAGCGCCGCTGCGACAACAATCGCCATCAATAGCGCACCGACCGCCGCAGGCAAAGATTCGAGGATCGAGCGCGCCTCGCCGGGTACGATGCGATTGGCGCGGAACGTGGCGAATGGTGCCGCAAAAGCCGCATAGGCTGATATCGCCGCGATAACCACGCCGAGCTTGTCAAACCGGATGCGCACGCCCTCCCCCATCGGCCGATCCGCGCACCTCGAAAGCGGCGCGCCGGAATCGCCTTACTTGAGGAAGCCGTTCTTTTTCAAAAAGTCTTCGGCGACGCCCTTGACCGGTTCGCCGCCAACCTGGACGCGGCCATTCAACTCCTGCAGCGTGACGAGATCGAGCTTGGCGAAGACCGGCTTCAGCAGCGTCTCGATTTCCGGGTGCTCCTTCAGCACCGCCTCGCGGATGATCGGCGCCGGCTGGTAGACCGGCTGCACACCCTTGTCGTCCTCAAGCACGACGAGGCCGGAGGGCGCGATGCCGCCGTCGGTGCCGTAGACCATGGCCGCGTTGGCGCCGTTGGTCTGGTTGGCCGCAGCGGCAATGGTCGCCGCCGTATCGCCGCCCGACAGCGTGATCAACTGGTCCGGCTTCAGCGTAAAGCCATAGGTCTTCTGGAAAGCGGGCAGCGCGGCCGCCGAATTGACGAACTCGGCGGACGCCGCCAGCACCACCTTGCCGCCGCCCGAGACATATTTGCCGAAGTCGGAAAGGGTGACGAGCTTGTTGGTATCGGCGACCTCCTTACGCAGGGCGATCGCCCAGGTGTTGTTAGCCGGTGACGGGGACAGCCAGACGATCTTGTTGGCGTCGTAATCGAGCTTCTTGGCAGTCTCGTAGGCCTTAGCGGCATCCTTCCACACCGGATCGTCGGCCTTCTCGAAGAAGAATGCGGCGTTGCCGGTGTATTCCGGATAGATGTCGATCTCGCCGGCCGTAATTGCCTTGCGTACCACAGGCGTGCCGCCGAGTTGGATGCGGTCGGTGGTCTGGATATTATTGGCGTTCAGCACCAGCTGGATGATGTTGCCGAGCACGCCGCCCTCGGTGTCGATCTTCGACGACACCACCACCTGGGCACTCGCCGAGGCCACCGTGATGCCGAGCGCCAGCACGGTGCCGGCCAGAACCTTGATTGAAAACATCTCACAAATCCCTTGCTGTGAACCGGAATATGGCTGCCGCATATGAGCATGGCTTCGATGCCCCGTCGGGGTACACGGTTTCATAAGAAGGGTGATGGACGCAATAATTTTGTTCGGATTTGGGTGAATCCGCTGTTGTCTCGTCCCGACAGCGTGGCGTCAGCTGGCCGCACGCAAGCCCGTCATCTTCAACACGCCCAGTGCCACGAAGCACAGCGCGACGACCGGAAAAATCATCCAGTTCAGCATCTCCCAGCCCCAGGCATTGTAGACTGCGCCCGACATCAGCGAGGCGAAGGCGACGGAGCCGAACAGGACGAAATCGTGGAACCCCTGGACCTTGCCTTTTTCGGATGGCTGGTAGCTGTCAGCCACCATGGCGGTGGCGCCGATGAAGCTGAAGTTCCAGCCGAGGCCGAGCAGGATCAGCGTTGTCCAGAACTGCCACAGTGCCAACCCCGACAGCGCGACTATACCGCAGCCAATGAGCAGCACCAGGCCGATGGCCACGATCCGCTCCGCGCCAAAACGATAAATCAGCGACCCCGTGAAGAAGCTCGGCGCGAACATCGCCATCACATGCCAGGAAATGCCGAGCGTGGCGTCGTCGGTCGAAAGGCCGCAGCCGACCATGGCCAGTGGCGCGCCGGTCATGACGAAGCTCATCAGCGCGTAGCTGCCGATGGCGCAAAACAGCGCCGCGACGAAGCGCGGCCTGGTGACGATTTCTAAGAGCGGCCGGGCGTCGCTGTCGGCGATTTCCACCTTCTCGGTTGCCTTGGCTGGGATGCGCAATAAAGAGAGGATGGCGGCGCCAACCGCCGCCAGCACCAGGATGGACGCAAACGAGCCGGCAAACTTCACCGGCGAGAACAGGTCGCCGGTGAAAATGACGATCTGCGGCCCAAGTATGGCGGTGACGATGCCGCCGGCCAGCACGAAGGAGATGGCGCGCGCCTTGAATTCAGGCGGAGCATTGTCGGCGGCGGCAAAGCGGAATTGCTGGACAAAGGCACCGCCGATCCCGATCACGGCAAGGCCGAAAGCGAACAGCCAGAAGCTGGCATGAAACAGCGCCAACGTAGCGACCAGCCCGCCAAGCGCTGTGACCGCAGTGCCGGTCATGAAGCCGTCGCGCTGGCCGAGCCGGCGGATGATCGCCGCGGCCGGCAGGGAACCGAGCGCCACGCCGACATTGAAGCCGGTGATCGGCGCGGTTGCCAGCGACTTGTCGGCTTCGAGGAGGTACTGCCCGGCCAGTCCGCCCATGGAAATGGCGATGGGTGCCGCCGAACCGATGATCGCCTGCGAGGCTGCGAGGATGAAAGCGGTGCGACGCGCTTCCTTGCCGGCCTCAACGACGACGATAGCAGTCATGAGGCGTCCTTGCCGCGGCCCTCGCCACGCACGCGGCGCGACACGCGATCAAGCACCGCATTGACCAGTTTCGGCTCGTCTTCTTCGTAAAATGCCTTGGCGATGTCGACATATTCGGAGACGATGACCGCCACCGGCACGTCCTCGCGTTTCATCAATTCGTAGACGCCGGCACGCAATATGGCGCGCAACGTCGAATCGAGCCTCGACAGCGGCCAGTCCTCGGTCAGCGCCTGGCGGATAATCGGATCGATGGTCTTCTGGTGCTCGACAACGCCGGCAAGAATGGCGCGAAACCATTGCGCATCGGCCTCGCGATAGAGCGCGCCGTCGACTTCCTTGCCGAGCCTGAACGCCTCGTATTCGGCGGTGATCTCAAACACGCCGCTGCCGGCGACATCCATCTGGTAGAGCGCCTGCACAGCCGCCAGGCGGGCAGCACCGCGCTTGTTGGCATGGCGAACCGCAGGCTGGCCGGGCGAAGCGGGTTCGCTCACGTTCGCTCTCCCAGTTGTTCCTTTAGGGCGATCATAGTCAGCGCCGCACGCGCCGCAAAGCCGCCCTTGTCGCCTTCGGAGCGCCTGGCCCGTGTCCAGGCCTGTTCGTCGTTTTCGGTGGTCAGGATGCCATTGCCGATGCAGACTGAATCCTGCACGGACAGGTCCATCAGGGCACGGCTGGATTCATTGGCGACGATATCGAAATGATAGGTGTCGCCGCGGACCACCGTGCCGAGGGCGACGAAACCGTCATAGCTCGTCCCGCCTTCGGAAGCACCGTCGAGCGCGAAGGAAATCACCGCCGGGATTTCGAGCGAGCCCGGAACGGTGACGACATCGTATGTCGCGCCCGCTTCGTCGAGCGCGCTGGTCGCGCCTTCGAGCAACGCGTCCGCAAGGTCGTCGTGAAAGCGCGCCTCGATGACAAGAAGGTGGGCCTTCTTCTTCGGACGGATGAACGCTTTGCCGTGTTGGGATGTGCCAGCCATAGATGTCTCCGGGGATCGCCGGTGACTTAGGCCGAAGCCGGTTTGATCGCAAGCGGAAGATTGCTGAAGGAACGTTCAAGGCCAACCCGGTGGCGGCCGCATCAGGGAATGGACTTTATGGGCGATCGCCTCAAAGTCCCTCTTTGGCCGCCTCCACCAGTCGCGCCGCGTAGCGGGCCATGGTGTCGATCTCGAGGTTGACGCGGTCGCCGACCTGGCGTTCGCCCCAGGTGGTGACCGTCAGCGAGTGGTGGATCAATAGCACGTCGAAGCGGGTGCCTTCGACCTTGTTGACGGTGAGCGAAGTGCCGTCGAGCGCGACGGAACCCTTGGGGGCGATGAATTTGGCAAGCTCGCGCGGTGCTTCCAGGGTAAAGCGAACGGCGTCACCCTCTTCCTTGCGGGCCACGATCTCGGCCATTCCGTCGACATGGCCTGACACGATATGGCCGCCAAGCTCGTCGCCGATCTTCAGCGCCCGCTCCAGGTTGATGCGCGCGCCGGTTTTCCAGCCCATCGCGGTCGTCAGCCTGAGTGCTTCTTCCCAGGCCTCGACTTCGAACCAGCGTGCGTTCGCGCCGTCTTCCGGCAATCCCGTTACCGTCAGGCAGACGCCGCCGCACGAAATTGAAGCGCCAATGGCAATGGTCTGCGGATCGTAGGCGGTGTCGATGCGCAAACCGACGCCTTCCCTGAGCGGCTTCACGGCGGCGACGGTGCCGACATCGGTGACGATTCCAGTGAACATTACTTTGGCCCAGTGAACATCAGTTCGGTCCTAAATGTCTCTTGTCCATTCGGCATATGTGTCTTCGCCGAAACGCATGTCGCGCAATTTGCGAAATCCCGGCGGGATATGGTTGGCATCTATCGGCGATGCAATGCCGTCCTCGCCGATCGCATCCGGCCCCTGAAACAGCACGATGCGATCGACGAGTTGTTCGTCGAGGAACGCCTTGGCCACCTTGGCGCCGCCCTCGACCAGCACGCTCGCCATGCCCAGCGCCGCCAGATCCTCGAGCAGTTCCGGCAGCGCAATATCGCCTTCATACGTCTCAGTGCCGATGAAGCGCACTCCGGTGCGTTCGAGCGCGGCCCGCCGACGTGGATCGGCCTCGGCACACGCGGCGACATAGAGCGGGACCCGGTCGACGCCGGAAACCAGCTTCGAGGTCTCCGGCAGCCTGATCTGGCGGTCGAGCACGATGCGCGCCGGCGAACGGTTCTCAAGTCCCGGCAGCCGCACCGTCAGCGCCGGATCGTCCTCCAGCGCGGTGCCGATGCCGATCAATATGCCGTCCGCTTCGGCGCGCATCAGATAGACTTCGCGCCGCGCGATATCGCCGGTAATGGAGACCTGCCCCTCGCCTTTCACGCCGATCTTATTGTCGCTCGAAAGCGCAAGCTTTAGAATCACTTCCGGGCGTTTTTTCAGAGATCGAATCAAATAGCCGGCCATCTGCTCCGCGGCCTTGGCCGCCAGCACTTTTTCCATCACCTCGACGCCCGCGGCACGCAAGATGGCGTAGCCCTTGCCGGAAACACGCGGGTCCGGATCGCTGGCAGCGCCAACCACCCGCGCCACGCCGGCGCTGACCAGCGCATTGGCGCAAGGCGGCGTGCGGCCGTGATGGGCGCAAGGCTCCAGCGTTACATAGGCGGTGGCGCCTTGCGCCAGCTCACCGGCCTCGGCCAGCGCCTCGGTTTCGGCATGCGGCCGGCCGCCGACGGCCGTGACGCCGCTGCCGACGATCATTGGCCCGTCGCCGTCATCGCGTACGATGAGCGTGCCGACGGAAGGATTGGTCGACGTCCGGCCGGCATTTTTGCGCGACAGCCTGAGGGCTGCCGCCATATAGCGGCGATCGAGGACCTCTTGCTTCGCCGTGCTGCGCTCGGACCCTGCCATGCTCAGCCGGCGTCCTCTTCGCTCTTCAGCTCTCCGCCCCTGGGCTCGTCACTTTTGAGCTCGTCGCCTTTGAGCTCGCCCAACACGTCGTGGAAATCCTTGGCCTCGCGGAAATTGCGGTAGACGGAGGCAAAGCGCACATAGGCGACATCGTCGAGCGACTTAAGCGCCTCCATGACCAGCCGGCCGACTTCGCCGGAGGCGACCTCGGTCTCGCCCGAGCTTTCCAGCTGGCGCACTATGCCGGTCACCGCGCGGTCGATGCGCTCCGGGTCGACGTTACGCTTGCGTACCGCAATCTCGACCGAGCGCAGCAGCTTGTCGCGGTCGAACGGCACCTTGCGTCCCGACTTCTTCACCACGACGAGATCGCGCAATTGGACGCGCTCGAAAGTGGTGAAGCGGCCGCCGCAATCCGGGCAGACGCGCCGCCTGCGGATCGCCGCGCCGTCTTCGGCGGGGCGCGAATCCTTCACCTGCGTATCTTCGGACTGGCAGTAGGGACAGCGCATGGAGAGCCTTCGGTTCGCGATTCTCGTGGAGCGAAAGGCTTAGAGGTTTTTGCCACGATGGCAAAGTATGGCCGATGACCGATCGCGTCTCAGAGATAGCGAGGCACGAGGAAAATTGCGAGAGCGGCAATCAGTTGGACGGCAATCCGCCAATCAGGGAGCGACGTCGCCGGTCGGGAAGCCGCAGGACGTGCCGAGATAGCGATAGGCCTTGGTGAAGCCGTCCATCGATATGGTCGCGACCGGCTTGTCGGCGAAGCTGACATCGAGGGCGCTGGTACGGCGCATGGCACGCAGTATGGCGAGGGTTGTCTCGGGCTTGTTGTTCACTATCCACTGGCCGTCGGCGATAAGATGAAAACCAGCCTTGATCTTGTCGTTGACGTCGCGGAACACCGCCGGGATGTTGTCGCCCTTAGGCAAGTCACCGTTTCTCACGGCGATGATGAGGCTCGGATAGCCCTCGGGCGGCAGTACGTCGCCATTCGAGATGGCTAGCGTAAGGGTGCCGCTGGTGCCGTTTGCGTCGAAAAAGACCGTCGAGGCGGCGCAGGTCTTGCGCACATCCTCACCGGTGTTGACCTCGTCCACCGTGGTGGACCACCTGCCGAAGGTCTCTGTCTTGGGTGCTGCCGGGGTCGGCTCGGTCTGTGCCAAGGCGAGGCCGGACAGCTGCAAGATAGCCGATGCCAGCAAGGCACCAAAGCCGGCGAAACGGAAAGTTGGCATCATTGAGCTTCTCCGCAGGTGCCTTGCTGTCGCACCGGGATTGTCCCGCACATGGAGGTCACTAGCGTCGGTCAACCAAGATACGGATAAAGCGGAAAACGATCCGTCAATGCCGCCACCTTGGCCTTCACGGCTGTCTCGACGGCCGCATTGCCCTCATCGGAATTGGCGACCTTCAGTCCATCCAGCACTTCGGCGATCAGCTTGCCGATCTCACGGAACTCGGCCTGGCCGAAGCCGCGCGTGGTGCCGGCCGGCGTGCCGAGCCGAACGCCCGAGGTCACGAAGGGCTTTTCCGGATCGAAGGGGATGCCGTTCTTGTTGCAGGTGATGTTAGCGCGGCCAAGGGCAGCTTCGGCGCGCTTGCCGGTGGCGTTCTTGGGACGCAGATCGACCAGCATCAGATGGTTGTCGGTACCGCCGGAGACGATGTCGAGACCGGTTTCCTGCAGGCTGGAGGCCAGCGCCTTGGCATTTGCGACGACGCTCTCCGCATATATCTTGAAGCTCGGGTTCAGCGCTTCGCCCAGAGCCACCGCCTTGGCGGCGATGACATGCATCAGCGGTCCGCCCTGCAGGCCGGGGAAGACGGCCGAATTCATCTTCTTGGCAATCTCCTCGTCATTGCAAAGGATCATGCCACCGCGCGGCCCACGCAGCGATTTGTGCGTCGTGGTGGTCACCACATGAGCATGCGGCAGCGGCGAAGGATGCACGCCGCCGGCGACCAGGCCGGCGATGTGGGCCATGTCGACCATCAGATAGGCACCGATCGAATCGGCAATCTCGCGAAAACGCTTCCAGTCCCAGATGCGTGAATAGGCGGTGCCGCCGGCCAGGATCAATTTCGGCTTGGTCTCATGGGCGGTCTTCTCGATCGCATCCATGTCGAGCAGATGATCATCCCTGCGCACGCCATAGGAGACAACCTTGAACCATTTGCCGCTCATATTGACCGGCGAGCCATGCGTCAGGTGCCCGCCGGAATTGAGGTCGAGGCCCATGAAGGTGTCGCCGGGCTGCAGCAGCGCCAGGAACACCGCCTGGTTCATCTGGCTGCCGGAATTCGGCTGGACGTTGGCGAAGTTGCAGCCGAACAGCTTTTTCGCGCGTTCGATGGCCAGTTCCTCGGCGACATCGACGAATTGGCAGCCGCCATAGTAGCGCTTGCCCGGATAGCCCTCGGCATATTTGTTGGTCATGATCGACCCTTGCGCCTCGAGCACGGCGCGCGAGACAATGTTTTCCGAGGCAATCAGCTCGATCTCGTGGCGCTGGCGGCCGAGTTCGTTGCGGATGGCGCCGAAAATCTCGGGGTCGGCATCGGCAAGCGTGGTTTCGAAGAAGGATTCGAATTTGTTCGACACTGCCGCTGCTGTTGCCATGGGCTGAAATCCTCAAGGTTCGGGGTCTGTCGCGCCATTAACACAGTTGCTTTCGGCCCGCCACGTTTGCTGCGCGAAATTTGCTGGCCGGATTGCGCCAGCGCCCTGAAAGCACATTATTTCCTCGCCTGCCGGCCGACAGCAGGGCTTCGCGTGATTTCCTGAACAGCGCCGCGTGGTTTGCATATGGTCCGTGGCGAACCGATTTTCGGAATCATGCGCAAAGCTCAGAGCGCGACGGCGACAATAAAAAAGGCCGCCCTTCCGGCGGCCTTTTGCAAATGAACTCAGCTGTTTAGAGCGCGGATGTGATCTGCAGCTCGTTGGCCCCGTCGAGGCCGTAAATGTCGTCGCGGAACTGCACCACGCCCGGCCCTGTCGACCAGGCCGAGATGTAGAGAAAATAGACCGCCACCGGATTGGTGACCTGCACCGGGACGTTCTCGCCACTCTTGATCGCTGCCTCGAAGTGCTGACGGTTCCAACCCGGCGTATCGCGAAGAATCCAGGTGACGAGATCGCGCACATTCTGGACGCGCACGCAGCCCGATGAATCGAAGCGCATCATCTTGCCGAACAGGCTCTGCTGCGGCGTGTCGTGCATGTAGACGCCGTCCGGGCTGGGGAAATTGATCTTGACCGAGGCCATCGCGTTGCCAGCACCCGGATCCTGGCGGAAGCGGTACTTCTCGGCGTCGTCGGTCGACCAGTCGACGGTCAGCGGATCAACCTCGCTGCCATCCGGCGCGAACAGACGGATGTGGCTGTCCTTGAGATAGTTGGGGTCCTTCCGCATCAGCGGAATGATGTCCTTGCGCACGATCGAGACCGGCGCGTTCCAGTAGGGATTGACGATGATCTCGTTAATCTTGGAATTGACGATCGGCGTCTGCCGGTCGATTTTGCCGACGATTGCGGTATGGCGCAGCACGACGCGATCGTTCTCAACGGCTTCGATCTGGGCGCCCGGGATGTCGACCAGCACGTAACGGTTGCCCAGCGTGCCGGCGCGCTCGCGCAGCCGCTGCAGATTGGTCTGCAACTGGCCGAGCCGAATTGGCGCCGAAACATTCATCGCGGCATAAGAATATTGGCCCAGCGTCCCGTCGGCAGGCAGGCCATGGCGCGCCTGGAAGCGCTTGACCGCGGAGTCGACGTAGGAATCGAAGGCTGTCGAAATGCCGGCGCTCTGCGCCAGATCGCCCGCAATCATCAGACGCTTGCGCAGCGGGACCACGTCGGGATCGTCGACGCCGAGCTGCAATTTCTTGGTGTCGGGAACCGGCTCCCAGCCGCCCTGGGCGACAATGTTCTGGTATTGCGCGACCGCCTGCTCGGTAAACGAAACGGTCTGCAGGCTGAAGATCGGCAGCGTCGAGGCCACCTTGCCGCCCTGGCTTGGGCGGGCGTCGAACTGGTCGTCCCAATTGCCGCGGGCCGAGGATTTCAGGATATCTCCGATCACATCCTGCGCACTGGCACGGCCGGCGACCATAGCGGCTGCGAGCGCGGAGGCTCCTGAAAGGAAGAAACGGCGGCTGGTTCTCATGGACGGTCCAGACATTCTTGCTACAATTCAACCTACCGGGCGGTCTCGCCCGCACTCTAGAGTTGGCTTCTTAACAATTAGCCAACCATGGCCCGCATCACTTCGGTGTAAAAACACATGGGAAGTGATTTGAGCACAGGACAAATGCACGGCTTTGGCCCCAGCATCACCCGCATCTTCGGTTCCACTGGAATATGGCGGCAACGTGGCTGTTGCTCGAATTTGGATCGGCCGGCCTGACGAAACGGAAAGACCGGTGCTTTTCGGCACCGGCCTTTGGTCCGCTCCGCGGCAGCGCTTCCGTGGTCCAGCTTCAGATCTTGATGCAGCGGGTGCGATTACATCCGGTAAGCGATGGTATCGTTCCAGAACCGGTCCAGCCGCTGGAGGGCGCGATTCATCTGCTTGAACTCTTCGGTGTTGATGCCGCCGACCTGCTCGATCGAGCCGACATGGCGCTCGTATAGGCCGGCGACGACCTCCGCCACCTCATTGCCCTTCGGCGTCAGCGAAACCCGCACCGAACGGCGGTCGATGCGCGAGCGCTGGTGGTTGATGAAGCCGAGATCGACCAGCTTCTTCAGATTGTAGGAGACATTCGAGCCGAGATAATAGCCGCGCGAGCGCAGCTCGCCGGCCGTCAACTCCGAATTGCCGATGTTGAACAGGAGCAGCGCCTGGATGGCGTTGATGTCGGAGCGGCCATTGCGGTCGAATTCGTCCTTGATCACGTCAAGCAGACGGCGGTGCAGCCGCTCGACCAGCTGCAGCGATTCCATGTACAGCGAACGGATCGCCTCGCGGCGGTCATCGGATACGTTGGCGGTCTTCGCCGCCGGACGCGAATTGATCATTGTCTTTGCCTCTCGTTTGTCGCCCGGTGATTTTTTGTTCTTCACCTTGATCGCGACACTATCGAATACTCATAAAATTCGACTTAAACGCCAAGGCTAACAAGAGCTTACCGGTAAGGGGTTTCGAAAGAGGCTTAACGGACGGTCACCCGAGCAAGGATAATTAACCTAAAGATTTAGCCACCGGTCCTGGCCGGAATTGCTATCGCCGGGCCTGCCGCTTCTGGATCCAGATCACCACGCGGAACACGATGTAGAGCAGCGCCACCGCAAGGTGCGAGGCGACGATCAGCAGCCGGTGGCCGAACAGCTCTGGGAAGCCGGCATACATGACCGTCTCGGTCACCGCGCAGATGAACCAGATCACCGGCCCCCAGGACGCCAGCATCCACAGGCCGGCGGCGGCGAATGGAAAAAACACCGCCAGCACCACCGCCGCCACCTGCCAGTGCACCGGCATCAGGTCGAAGCGCCATAAGGGGCCGGGGTAAAAGCCGATCAGCCGGATCCAGTACAAGATGCCGAACAGCAGGCAGTAGCCAGCGATGACGCGCTGGAACCAGGCGAAGATGACCTCGACCGTCGAGGGCTGCAGCACCACGCGTCTCGAGGCGGCCTCGCTCACAACTTCAGTTCCCGTTCGCCGAGCGGTGCGAAATAGGCATCGACGTCGACGGCGCTGACCTTATCGATGCCTGTCGGCCGCCATTGCGGCGTCGAGCCCTTGTCGATGATGGCAGCACGGATGCCTTCATAGAAGTCGTGCCCGGCAAGCATACGGTTGAGGATACGGAACTCCATTTTCATGCACTCGTCCATCGACAACGTCTGCCCGGCGCTGATCTGGCGCCAGGCGACATGCAGGCTGGTCGGCGACCGGGTGCGGATGGTGGCCAGCGTCTTTGCCGCGAACTCCTCGGCAGTGGCTGCCCGCTCCAGGCTGGCGACGATATCGGCCAGCGACGGCTGCGCGAAATGCCTGGCGATGGCTTCCAGCGTCGGCCTGTCGGTCTCGCGTTTGGCCGGGACGAAGCAGCCGCGCAGCACCGATTTCGGGTCGCCGCTTGCCGCCAGCCGGTCGAGAAAGCCAGCTTGATCCTCCGCCTTGATCGTATGCGTGGCCAGGCCCGACCACAAAGCATCGCCATGGCGGATGCGGTTGCCGGTCAGGGCAAGATACATGCCGAAGCTGCCGCCGAGATCCGGCAACAGATGGCTGGCGCCGACATCCGGGAAAAAGCCAATGCCGACCTCGGGCATGGCGAACTGGGCGTTCTCGGTCAGCACCCGCTGCGAGCCATGGAAGGAGATGCCGACGCCGCCGCCCATGACGATGCCGTCGATCAGCGCGACATAGGGTTTTTTGAAACGGGCGATACGGGCGTTCAGCCGGTATTCGTCGGCGAAGAAATCGACCGGAGGCTTTCCTGCCCGGCCGGCCTCATAGATATGAAGGATGTCGCCGCCTGCCGAAAACGCCCTGCCCTCGGCCTTGACGACAACGACGTCAACGCCGTCGTCACGCTCCCAGCTGCGCAGCGCCTTGTCCAGCGCTTTGACCATGCGGTGGGTCACGGCATTGAGCGCCTGCGGCCGCGTCAGCGTGACGACGCCGGCCCTGCCCAATCTTTCGAAGCGAATCTCGTCGCCTCCGCCAAAATCCATCGCCAGAGAATCCCTCCCCGCGCCCGCCGGGAGTGAAGTGCTAAAGCGTGGCGCATGGCCGCGTCAATGGCGGGCACGCCAGCGCAGCCTCTGGCCCGGACCGGAAGCCGGTGCTAACAATCGACGGCTACAGGCAGTAATGACGAAAAAGTCATGGCAGGCGCGTTGCAACGCGGCACCGACGGGGACGTCGTCTATGATTCGATTTTCGCGCCTTGCACTGGTGGCAATCGGGTTAGTCTGCACCTGCCTGGCTGCCCATCCAGCCTTGGCGACAAGCCTCGCAGAACTCTACCAGTCGCAAACCATCGTCAATGGCCAGGGAGAAGAACATCGTCAGGCCGGCTTCAAGGTCTGCCTCGACAAAGTGCTGGTGCGGGTATCCGGCGACCAGCGCCTGCCGGCGAAACCTCAGATGACAGCACTGCGCGACAAGGCCGGCAGCTTCGTCAGCAGCTTCCGCTATCGCGATCGCATGGAAGGTATCCCCAATCATGATGATCAAGGCACGTACGACCGGCCGCACGATCTCACTTGCCAGTACACGCCGCCGGTGATCGATAAAGTGCTTGCTGAGCTCGGCAGCAAGCCGTGGCTCGGCGAGCGGCCGATCATCTCGGTACTGCTGGCTGTGCAAGATGCACGCCAGCATTTTGTCTTGGCGAGCGACGGAGACGAACGCCCCTATATGGCAGAGTCCTTTCAATCGGCAGCCGGACCGTTGGCGATGAAGATCGTCATTCCAAGCAAGGCCGCTCTGGTAAAAACCGGGGCGATTTTGGAACAGGTGCGTGCGCTCTCACCCGAATTGCTGGCGAGAACTGTCGGCAACCAAGAGCTCTTGGCCGGCAGCCTAGTCTGGAGCGACAAGGAGTTGGGCTGGATCGCCGATTGGCGGCTTGCCATGGCCGGCAAGACCTACAAGTGGCAAGTGCGCGGCGTCAACTTCGACGAGGCATTCCGCGTCGCCATGCGGGGTGCTGCGCAGATCCTGTCAGGCAATGGCCAACCAGAATAGCGCCCGACAGGACCGCTGGCACAATCGTGTCGCATTGGTCAGCAGCGGAGGCTCGTGGTAAAAGTCGCCCGATCTGGAGTTTTGGCGATGAACAAATTCACCCCTGCAAAGCCTGCCGGCGCGCGCAGCGTCGACGAGATCACCGGCAGCCGGCGGCTGCGGCGCATGCGCAAGGCCGATTGGTCGCGCCGCCTTGTCCAGGAGAACCGGCTCTCGGTCGACGATCTGATCTGGCCGATCTTTGTCGTCGACGGCAGACAAGTGCGCGAACCGATCGCCGCCATGCCCGGCGTCTTCCGCCTGTCGCTCGACCTCGCCGTCAAGGAGGCTGAGCGCGCGGCTAAGCTTGGCATTCCGGCGATCGCCACTTTCCCCAATGTCGAGCTCGGCCTGCGCGATCAGACCGGTTCGCACATCCTCGATCCGGAAAACATCATCAACCGCGCCACCCGCGCCATCAAGCGCGCGGTGCCGGAGATCGGCATCATCACCGACGCGGCGCTGGACCCGTTCACCTCGCATGGCCATGACGGCATCTTGCGCGACGGCATTATCGTCAATGATGAAACGGTGGAGCAGGTGACGGCAGCAGCCGTCATCCAGGCGGCGGCAGGGGCCGACATCATCGCCCCCTCGGACATGATGGACGGCCGGATCGGTGCCATCCGCGATGCGCTGGACGCCAATGGGTTTCAGGATGTAGCGATCATGTCCTATGCGACCAAGTTCGCATCCGCCTTTTACGGCCCCTACCGCGAGGCGGTCGGCACCGCCGGCCTGCTCAAGGGCGACAAGAAGACCTATTACATCGATCACGCCAATTCCGACGAAGCGGTGCGCGAGGCCGAGCAGGATCTCGCCGAGGGCGCCGACATGCTGATGGTCAAGCCCGGCCTGCCCTATCTCGACATCATCCGCCGGCTGAAGGACGAGTTGCAGATGCCGACCTTCGCCTATCAAGTGTCGGGCGAATATTCGATGATCAAGGCCGCCGCCGCCAATGGCTGGATCGACGGGGAAAAGGCGATGCTTGAATCGCTGCTGGCCTTCAAGCGCGCCGGCTGCGACGGCATCCTGACCTATTTCGCGCCGGAAGTGGCTGAGATGCTGAAGGGGTGATGCGCCTCCGTAGCGCCCACATCGAGTAACGTTCCTTCGTCCAAAGCGCGACATGGCCACCGCAGGCAATCGCTTCAGGTTTGCGCTGCCCCTCATTGCCCTGCCGGGCATTTCTCCCCGTATAGTGACGGGGAGAAAGACGCGTTCGCAAAAGATTTCGCCAATCTCCAGCGTTGCAAAAACATCGCCGAGGTTGCGGCCAGCCCCTTCGCCCCGTCACTATACGGGGAGAAGGTGCCGGCAGGCGGATGAGGGGCGGCGCCAACATTGAGATTGGTCATTCCAACATGATTTGGAAGCGATTGGCCCCGGCGATTCAAAAAACCGCTTGCAAAATGCAATCAGTTAAGCTACCCGATAACTGCTTGCATCTCACAATTGGTTATCAAGGAGGCTCTCATGTCCAAACTTCGCGTCAGCGCTTTCACCTTGTCGATCGACGGCTTCGGCGCCGGTCCCGACCAAGACCTGAAGAACCCGCTGGGTGTTGGCGGGGAAGCCCTGCACGAATGGATGTTCGGCACCCGCACCTTCCGCAAGATGGTTCTCGGCAAGGATGGCGGGACCACGGACACTGACGAGGCGTTCGCCGCGCGCAGCTTCGAGAATGTCGGCGCCTGGATCCTCGGCCGCAACATGTTCGGGCCGATCCGCGGCGAGTGGCCTGACGAGAGCTGGAAAGGCTGGTGGGGAGACAATCCGCCATACCACGTGCCGGTCTTCGTGCTGACGCACCATCAGCGGGATCCCATTGTCATGGAGGGCGGCACGACCTTCTATTTCGTGACCGACGGCATCCACTCAGCGCTGGAGAAGGCGAAAGCAGCGGCTGACGGCAAGGATGTACGGCTGGGCGGTGGCGTTTCTACGATCCGGCAGTATCTCAAGGAAAAGCTCATCGACGAGATGCATCTGGCGATCTCACCTGTCCTGCTCGGCGCAGGCGAGAGCCTTTTTGCCGGCATCGACATGCCCAAGCTCGGCTACCGCTGCAGCGAGCAGGTCGCGACGCCGAAGGCCACGCATGTCATCATCGAGCGCGCCTAGCTTGTTGCAGGGCGCTGCCCACGGAGGCAGCGCCCCTCCTCGCTGCTTTAGTCAGTATTTCTCCGGCACATACAGTTCGCGCGGCAGCACCTGACGTTCGTATTCGGGATTGAAGACGCGCTCCGGTAGTGTGATCTCCTCGTGCGGCACCTCCTCATAGGGCATTTGCTTGAGGAGATGGTCGATGCAATTCAGCCGCGCCCGCTTCTTGTCGTTGCCCTCGACGATGAACCAGGGAGCTTCCGGGATGTTGGTGCGGGCGAAGGTTTCTTCCTTGGCCTTGGTGTACTGCTCCCAGCGCACGCGCGACTGGAGGTCCATCGGCGACAATTTCCATTGCTTCATCGGGTCGTGGATGCGCATCAAAAAGCGCATCTGCTGCTCCTCATCGGTGATCGAAAACCAGTATTTGACAAGCGTAATGCCTGAGCGGAGGAGCATGCGTTCGAAATCCGGCACGTCGCGAAAGAACTCCTCGACCTGATCCGGCTGGGCAAAGCCCATCACCCGCTCGACGCCGGAGCGGTTGTACCAGGAGCGGTCGAACAGCACGATCTCACCGCCGGCCGGCAGATGCGGAACGTAGCGCTGGAAATACCATTGCGACTTCTCGCGCTCGGTCGGCGCCGGTAGTGCTACGACGCGGCAGATGCGCGGATTGAGCCGCTGGGTGATGCGCTTTATGACGCCACCCTTGCCCGCCGAGTCGCGGCCCTCGAATACCACGACGAGCTTCTTCTTGTGATAGGCGACCCAGGACTGCAGCTTGATCAATTCGGATTGCAGCGTGATTAGATCCCGAAAATATTGCAGGCGGTCGATCGATGGCGGATGCGCATTCTTATAGATCTTGGCGATCTCCATCGACAGCGCCGGCTCAGAGATTTCCAGCTCATAATCTTCGTCGAGCGTGTCGGCGAGTTCCGCTTCCAGCCAGTCCCTGGCCGGGGAATTCTGTTTTATCTCGGTCATTTGCGCTGCTCCGCTTACAGGCCGTGTCGGCCGCTGTCAGGCGCTCTGCCGCCCGGCCCGGCGGCCGGAAATCGAAGCGCTGAACCGATGTTAGTATAGGCCAGCAATGACGGTTTTATTGCAGCCGCTGTTGCGCTGGCTGCGCGTCCAATCCGTAAGATGTGATCGATGTTGCCCTGCAACACGGGCGACAAGCGGAACGAATTATCCTACAAATGCCCGGTTCATTCAGGGCTGTCGTTTGAAACGCCCTTTCCCGATAAAATCATGAGGATACGACATGGAATACCGCACTCTCGGCCGTTCCGGGCTGAAGGTTTCGACGCTGACCATGGGCACCATGACGTTCGGCGGCGGCGGCGCGTTTTCGGCGGTCGGCAAGACCGATCTCGACGAGGCGCGCCGGATGATCGACCTTTGCATCGATGCCGGCATCAACGTCATCGACACCGCCAACGTTTATTCGAACGGGGTGTCAGAGGAGATCATCGGCGAGGCGCTCGGCGGCAAGCGCAAGGGCGACGTGTTGATCGCCTCCAAGGCGCGCATGCGGATCGGCAAAGGCCCCAATGATGAAGGCCTGTCGCGCTATCATCTGATCCGCGAATGCGAGAGGAGCCTGAAGCGCCTCAGGACCGATGTCATCGACATCTATTTCCTGCACGAGTGGGATGGCCTGACACCGCTCGAGGAAACCATCGCCGCGCTCGACACGCTGGTCGCGCAGGGCAAGGTCCGCTATGTCGGCTGTTCCAATTATTCCGGCTGGCAGGTGATGAAGGGGCTCGGTATCAGTGACCGTCATCACCAGCCGCGCTTCGTCACCCAGCAGATCCACTACACTCTGGAAGCCCGCGAGGCCGAGTATGAATTGTTGCCGATCTCGGTCGACCAGGGGCTCGGCGTGCTGGTCTGGAGCCCGCTCGCCGGCGGATTGCTGTCCGGCAAATATCACCGTGACCAGCCGACCGCCCGCCAGCTCAGCGGCTGGTCGGAACCGCCGATCCGCGACGAGGACCGGCTGTGGCGGATCGTCGACGTGCTGATCGATATCGGCAAGAACCACGGCGTGTCGGCAGCGCAGGTGGCGCTTGCCTGGTTGCTTGGCCGGCCCGCCGTCAGTTCGCTGGTGATCGGCGGACGAACCGAAGCGCATTTCAAGGACAATATCGCTGCTGCAAGCCTGGTGCTCGGCGATGAGGAGCGCACACGCCTCGACGTGGTCAGCAGGCCGCCCGTGCTCTATCCCTACTGGCACCAGCAATTCACGGCAAAGGACCGGTTCGGGCCCGCCGATCTCGTCCTCGACCGGGACGGCGCCTGAAAAAACGCCCTGAAGCGGGGCTCCCCGGACTGCGACGAGATATGGAGCCGATCGTGCCTTGCGGTGTTGTGTTTGTGGCCCAATGCTCCTAGGCAAAGGCCAAGCACAATGAAAGGAAACGATATGCCACGAGCACCGAACTACGGTCAGGAACGCAAGGAACGCGACCGGCAGAAGGCTGCCAAGAAGGCGGAAAAGCAGGCTGCCAAGGTCGCGGCCAAGGAGCGCTCGAAGCCCGAGGGCGAAAGCGAGTCCCAAACCAACACCGAAACGGCCGAGTGATGATATCAGGCCTGTCAGGCGGCCCGGGTCTCGATCAAGTCCCCGCTATGCCTCAGGCCGGCGCCTTGTCGCTGACGAAGACGTTCACTTCGCGGGCGGCGGCAATGAAGGCCCGTCTTGCGTTCATGGCCGGCTTGTCGCCGGCCAGCGCATCATGACAGGCTTGCAGCGCTTCGCGGTGCTTGGGGCTGCGCTTGCCGGGCCAATTGTTGAGGAGGTAGTCGGAAGCCTCGCGGGCCGTACGCAAGAGCTGATTGCTTCCCGCCGCGCCCTTGACGGTCACGGGTGTGTCAAATCGGTTGTTTTCCATCGCCGCTCTTACGCCATCGGCATTTGCGAAGCGAGACCGAAAGTAGCTTTCTTCGCTCATCTGCCTTTTTCGTGATCAATGGCCGCCGATCCTCACTCAAGCGACGACGGCAAATCCCCTGGCGCGCAGGCCGCGCCGGTCGTTGCGCAACGACGTGACCAGCCGGTCGCGGCTACCGTCGATATGAGATGAAAGCAGGCAGGCGGCCCCGTCGGCATCGCCGGCCCGCACCGCCGACAGAATGTCATGGTGTTCGGCCCAGGCACGGCCAAGCGCTGCCTCGTCGCGAACCTCGAGCCAGCGGGCGCGCGACAGGCGCGTCATCGCATCACGAACCGCTCTGAACAGGAACTCGTTGCCTGACAGGCGCGCCAGCTCGATATGAAAATCCATGCCGACACGATGCCATTCCTCGCGCGGCGTCTGGTCGTCGCAGGAATCGAGCATCGCCTCGATGATTTCGACGGCACCCCTGTCCTGCAAGGCACAAGTCAGCCTGACTGCCGCGACCTCGACCGCCTCGCGATAGACGGCGATCTGCTCCAGCTCGGCAAGATTGATGGGCGAGACCGTCCAGCCGCGGCCGTCGCGGCAGATCAGGCCTTCGGTCTCGAGCCGCAGTAACGCCGCCCTGACCGGCGTGCGCGAGGCGCCGAAGCGGCTTTCGACCCAGCGCTCCGTCAGCCGCTCGCCGGGACCGATCTCGAGCCCGAGGATCATCTCGCGAAGCTGCTTTTCGACGTTCTGCATCTGCGACATTGGCGTTCCGTTGTTGGAGCCGGTTCATTGGCCCTCTGCTCACCGGCCATTACTGGCGATCACTTTGCAGGGACCGCATTGACAGCGACCAGCCTTGCGTCCATGACGGATACCAGTTTGGTATCCCAAAATGGTATCCGCAGCAACCCAACGACAGCAGTCTCTGACATGCCGCAAGACCGTGCAAGGCACGCATAACGTCCACTGGCGCCGCAATCTCGCCGTGTGTTTTGCCGGCTCGTTCAGCACGCTCGCAGCGATGACGCTGCTGTTGCCGTTCCTGCCGCTCTACGTCGAACAGCTGGGCGCCGAGGGCCATGCGGCGATCGTGCAGTGGTCGGGCATCGCCTACGGCGCCACTTTCCTTGCTGCCGCGCTGGTCGCACCCCTGTGGGGGCGGTTAGGCGACCGCTACGGCCGCAAACTGATGCTGGTGCGCGCCAGTTTCGGCATGGCGATGTGCATGTCGCTGACCGGCATGGTGCAGACTGTCTGGCAATTGGTGTTCTTGCGCCTGCTGATCGGCTTTGCCGGCGGCTATTCTTCGGGCTCGACCATCCTAGTTGCCATGCAGACGCCGAAGGATCGCTCCGGCTGGGCGCTGGGCGTGCTGTCGGCCGGAATCACGGCCGGTGCCCTGGTCGGCCCGCTGCTCGGCGGCGCGCTGCCGCCGCTGATTGGCATCCGCGCCACATTCCTGCTCGCCGGCGGCGTCATTTTCCTGGCCTTTCTGGCAACCACCTTGCTGATCAAGGAGGCCCCTCGCCCGGTTGCCGCCAAGGCCGCGTCAGAAGAAAAGGCGAAAGGCGGCTGGTCGCAAATTCCCGACAAGCGCCCCGTCGTCGCCATGCTGGCGACCGGGACGCTGTTGAGTTTCGCCACCATGTCGATCGAGCCGATCATCACCGTCTATGTCCAGCAGCTCATCGAAGATCCGAGCCAGGTCACGCTGGTCTCCGGCATCGTCATGTCGGCGGCAGCGCTCGGCGCCATCCTGTCGGCGTCGCGGCTCGGCAAGCTCGCCGACCGTATCGGCCACTGGAACGTCATCGTTGCCGCGCTCGCAGTCTCGGCGCTGCTCCTGATCCCGCAGGCCTTCGTCACGCAAGGCTGGCAGCTCGTCGGCCTGCGTTTCCTGATGGGCGTGGCGCTTGGCGGTCTTTTGCCCTGCGTCACCAGCGTCATCCGCCACAATGTGCCCGACGGCGTCGGCGGTAATGTGCTGGGCTTGTCGATCTCGGCGCAATATGTCGGTCAGGTCGCCGGACCGCTGCTCGGCGGCTTCGTTGGTGGCCATTTCGGCATGCGCGCGGTGTTTCTCGGCACATCCGTGCTGATGGCAGGCGGAGCGGCCTATAACTGGCTGGTCCAGTCGCGCCGCGAACGCGACATGCTGGCGGAAGCCGGCAAATCCTGACACGGTTCGCAGCGCTATCTCAGGCGGTCGCCAGCAATTACGGAGGCGTGGAAATGAGCACGGATGAACACGCGGCAGGCGGCCGCATTCTGATATTTGCCGGCGGCCTATGCGGCGCAACCGGCGTGGTGCTTTCGGCGGCGTCGGCACATCTCGGCGGCGCTTTCGTCGGCACGGCCGCGTCCTTCCTGCTCATGCATGCGCCGGTCTTCTTTGTCGTCGGGCTGCTCGGAGGAAATATCATCCTGCGAAGCGGAAGCCTCATCCTCCTCGTCGGGCTTCTGCTGTTCTCGGGAGATCTCCTCGCTCGCGACTTCCTTGGCTCGCGGCTGTTCCCGATGTCGGCGCCGATCGGCGGCACCTTGCTGATCGGCGGCTGGCTGGTGATGGCCGCCTCGGCGCTGGTGCGTCCGCGCCGCCATTGATGCGGCAACCAATGGCGGCGCCCTCGATCCACGAGCTCTGTCTTGCCAGCTCAGTCTCGCGGACGTTCGGGCCGAACTTGGCCGTCGCGTTTGGTCGTCTTGACCACACGCCGTCGCTCCGGCCGTTCGGTGGCCGGCGAGATGCCCCAATAATTGCGATAGATGTCTTCGAACAGATGCTTGATCGGGTGCATGGCTTAATCTCCTCTAGCTTATTTGAATCGATCCAATCAGCAGGCGCAAAAAATACGCTGCCGATCAGCTCCGCTTGCGTCGCGTCAGGAAACGCAGGTCGCGAATCCACGGACCGGTCCTGTCGCGCCGCTTCCGGGCCTCCGCGCTGGAGCGGATGCTCCAGTCGTTCCGGTAAATGTCCTCGAACAGATAATTGACGGGGTGCATGGCACTCTCCTCTTGTATCGATCCAACCTGCGGACGAAAGCGCGCTTGGATCGATTCAAAGAATACGCGCCGCACCATAAATGGCAAGCAAAAATTTGAATCGATCCAAGGAAGGTGTTAGGTAATCGGCGATACTGTTGGACCGGAGTCCCGGAGACAAACACATGGCATCACTCACCGAAGGCAGCAGGAGGCCCATCCGGCTGGCCGACATCGCCAAAGCCGCGGGCGTATCACACGGCACTGCCTCCAATGTCTTCAGCCGTCCCGAAATCGTGCGCGAGGAAGTCCGCGAGCGGGTCAAGGCGGCGGCCGAGGCGCTGGGCTATGCCGGCCCCGATCCCAAGGGCCGCCTGCTGCGTGCCGGCAAGGTCAATGCGATCGGCGTCGCCACCACCGAGCCGCTGTCCTATTTCTTTGACGACCCCTTTGCCCGCGTGATGATGGCCGGCATTTCGGAGGCCTGCGACGCCACCGGCGCGGGAATTGCTCTGGTGTCGGCTGGCAACGAGGAAAAACTTGCCTGGAACATCCAGAGCGCCCTGGTCGACGGCTTCATCCTGTTCTGCATCGAGGGCGGTCCGCGTCTCGTCGAGCTGACGCGCGAACGAAAGCTGCCCTTCGTTGCGCTCGAGTTCGGCTCGCAGGACGACACGGTCTCGGCGATCAGTATCGACAATGTTGCCGGCGGCCGGCTCGCGGCGCACCATCTGGCGGTACTTGGACATCGCCGCTTCGCCGTGTTGTCGCTGGCCTTCGCCGACGACAGCACCGGTCTTGTCTCGCCCGAGCAGGTCCGGACAGCGTCGTATACCGGAACCCGTGACCGCCTCCTCGGCTATTTCGAAGAGCTTTCCAGGTTCGGTGTCGACACCGCCAAGGTGCCGGTCTACGAGACCGAAAACGACAAGCCGAGCACAAGGGCTGGTCTCGAAACCATCTTCGCCTCGGCGGAACCGCCGACCGCCATCCTGGCGATGTCGGACCGGATCGCAATGGTGGCATTGGAATGGCTCAACGCACGGGGCATCGCGGTTCCCCGCGATGTTTCCGTCGTCGGCTTCGACGGCGTGCCTGAAGCCGCAATTTGCGAGCCTCCGCTCACCACCATCGCCCAGCCGATCGCCGAGATCGGCCGCCGGGCAGCGCGAAGAATCCTCGACTTCGACGGCACGGTGCGGCGAGAAACGCTCGACGTCGAACTTGTCGTCAGGGCATCGTCCGGACCGCCGCCGAGCATAGCTTGAGGCCGGCAGATCGAGCGTCCAGGTTTATCGGTTCGCTTGCGCGGCCATCGGCCCAATTTCAAAGGACGAGCGGGCCGCCTCGTTGCGGACCGGCTTGCCCTTTCCGGACCAGCCGATGGCAGACAGCCACTCCAGATAGAAGGCGAGCGCGAACTGCATGGCGATGCCGGCGGCGAGCAGCAGACTGTCATAGGCAATGCCGCCCGGGTTGATCAGCTTCATCACTTGCGCCGCCATGGCAATCACCGTTCCGGCAATGAAAACCGGCAACGAGCGTTTGCCCAATATGGCGAGCGGATTGTCACGACCGGTGCGGAACAGGTTCGAGACGGAAGGCAAGGCGACGACCAGGTAGCTCATCGCCAGGATGTGCAGCAGTCGCGGCAACGACAGGAATGTCTTGTCGAAACCGGTCAGCACCACCGGCAGGTCGAGCCATGACACATGCCCCCACAGCGGGCTGTGCACCCAGACGAGCGCCGTGAGCACATAGGCGGCGGCGGCGCCGACCAGCCAGAGATTGACCGGGATGGTGCCGCCGCGCCGCACATGCAACACGCTGGCCATGCCGATATTGAACAGCAATTGCCATGACAGCGGATTGAGGAACCAGAACCCGGGCTCCGGGTAGTTCGGTGGCGCGATCTGGTAGATTCCGGCAAGCAGCCAAAGGGCTGCGGATACGGCAAGCGCCGCCAGTGGCCGATAGCTGATGAACAGCAGGAAGGCCGGCGCCATCAACAGCAGCGCTGCATAGACCGGCAGTATGTTGTTGTAACCGAGTTGATGGCCGAGCGTGACGATGCCGACCAGGACTTGTGGCGGGTTTCTGACGAGCGGCTCGATGTTGATCAGCGTCAGAAGGTCCGGCCGTTTCGCAAACACCGCCGCCGCGCAGAAGATAGCCATGACCACCATCGTCGTGACGATGTGGGTGACATAGAGCACGCCGGCGCGGCGCCACATTTTCAACGTTGCAATCAGCCGGTTTCCCGGCTGGAATTTGGTGCCGTAGGCGAGAGCGACGGACATGCCGGAGATCAGCACGAAGGCCTCGGCCGCATCCGAAAACCCGAAATTCTTGTAGGTCAGGGTTTCGAAAACGGTGCCCGGCACATGGTCGATGAATATGGTCAGGAGGGCGAGAGCCCGGAACACGTCAATACGCGTATCGCGTTCCGGCGAAACTGGCATGGTCATCGATAAAAGGCCTTAAAGCTGGTTGTTCATGCCGGCATGCGACCACCCGGGCGACCACCCGGCGCACACTGCTTCGATCCCTCCCGCGGGGGATTATATCGGCAAAGAAACGGACTGAAATGCGCCCGGTTCAATCAACTTTCGCGGAGCTTGAAAATATTTCGTTTTGAAGCCGGCAAATTAACGAAAGTAACGCGAAATCAAAAGGATGTGACTATGGCCGAGGAGAGCCTCGAAGACGGTATTTTGCAGGAAAATTCAGGCTTTTTCTACCGGCTCCATCGACCCGCCAATTTACCCGGTGACTGGCTGTTCCTGCAGCATGGATCGGGAGTCGATGAGACGACCTTGCTGCCGCTTGGTCGGCAAATCGCGCCGCATGCGGCGCTGGTTGCGGTCCGTGGCCGCATCCCTCAGGAGGGCGGGTTCCGCTGGTTCACGCGAATCACCCCGACGCGTTTCGAACAGGCGAGCATCCGTGCGGAGGCGGACGCATTCGCGGGCTTCGTCGACGGCATCGCGAAGCGCCACCGCTTCGATCTCAGCCGCGCGACCTTTGTCGGTTATTCGAACGGCGCCAATCTGGTCTCAAGCGTCATGCTGCTGCATCCGGGCCTGATCGAGCGCGCCGCATTGCTGCGTCCGATGCCGGTGCTTGACGAGGTGCCGCCGGCCGACCTGTCGAAGGCGCGGGCGTTGATCATCGCCGGCGCCGCCGACCTGACCTATGCGCCATTCGCGGCGGTGTTGGCCGCCCTGCTGAGTTCGCATGGCGCCAAGGTCGAGACCCACACCATTGCCTCCGGCCATGAAATCGGCGATCCGGACGCCGAGATCGTCAGGCAATGGCTGGCGGATCCTGCGGTCGCCGTTGCATCGTCAGATCGATGAGCCTCGAAGCTATCCTCGCCCCATGCGGTTCCAGGCGTCCAGCCCGGCGATCTTGTAGGCTTCGGCCAGCGTCGGATAGTTGAAGGTGTTGTTGACGAAGAAGTCGACGGTGCCGCCGAGATTGATGACCGCCTGGCCAATGTGGATGAGTTCGGTCGCGCCCTCGCCGACGATATGGGCGCCGAGCAGACGGCGTGTTTCGATCGAGAACAGAAGCTTCAGGAAGCCGGTATTGACGCCCATGATGTGGCCGCGCGATGTCTCGCGAAACCGCGCCACGCCGACCTCGTAGGCAGCACCACTCTCGCGCACCTGCTCCTCCGACTGGCCGACGGTGGAGATTTCCGGCACGGCGTAGATGCCGTAGGGAAAGGTTTCGGGCGGCGGCGGCAAGGGCACGCCGAACGCATGGCAGGCGGCCACCCTGCCCTGTTCCATCGAGGTCGAGGCCAGGCTCGGAAAACCGATGACGTCGCCGGCGGCATAGATGTTGGGCGCGCTGGTCTGGAAGGTCTGCGGATCGACCTTGATGCGGCCCCTGGAATCGGACTCGATGCCGACCGCTTCCAAGCCCAGGCTGCCGACATTGCCGGTACGCCCGGCAGCATAAAGCACCATCTCGGAACGTATGGTGCGGCCGTCTGCCAGCATCACCTCGGCATAATCGGGTTTGGAGGCGATCTCCTTGACGGCGCTGCCCAAGCGGATGGTCATGCCGCGGTCGCGCATCTGATGGATGAAGTCGTCGACGATCTCGCGGTCGACGAAATCCAACATGGTATTGCGCGGCTCGACCAGCGTCACCGGAACGTCGAGCGCCGAAAAGATCGTCGCATATTCGACGCCGATGACGCCGGCGCCGATCACCGTCAGCGTGCGCGGCAGCCGGTCGAGCTCCAGCATCTCGTCGCTGTCGAAAATCCGTGTTTTGTCGAACGGCACGTCGCGCGGCCGGTGCGGCCGGGTGCCGACCGCGATCAGTGCATGGGCGAAGCCAACCTCGCTGTAGTCGCCGGTGTCGGTGGTCAGGCTCACCTTGTTGGGGCCAAGGAATTTTACCGCGGCGCGAGCGCTCTTGACCGTGTTGCGCATGAACTGGTGCTGCAGCACCTCGACCTCGTGGTCGAGCGTCTTGTGCAGGCGCTCGACCAGATCGCCGACCGAAATGTCCTGCTTGACCCGGTAGCCGCGTCCATAAAAGCCGCGCTCACGCCAGCCCGAGAGGTTGAGCACCGTCTCGCGCAACGTCTTCGACGGTATGGTGCCAGTGTGTACCGACACGCCGCCAAGACGACGACCTCTGTCGACCACCAGCACCGACTTGCCGAGCTTGGCCGACTGCACCGCGGCGCGGCGCCCGGATGGGCCGCTGCCGATGACCAGCATGTCGTAGTCCATGTCGCCCCGTCCCCTCGGCTCGGCACGTTTTGTTGCGCCGCAGCAAGCTAACGCTATCCGCGCCATGAATTCAACAAGTCAGACGGCGCCGGGCACACCGTCACCATCTACGGTGGCGAATGGCTCGATCTTGATTCCACCGCGAACCTTCACCATTTCATCAATACGCGGCCCGTGCATTAACCCGGGTTCGATTACGAGGAAATGACATGAACGCTCGCGTTCTCGACGGCGAAATCATCACCAGCAGGCTCGAAGACGTTCGCGCCTATGAGGGCGTGCGCACGCGGCGCATTCTCGCCTTCGTCATCGATTATTTCATCGTCGCGCTGCTCACTATTCCATTCGCGATCCTGGTGTTCTTGTTCGGGCTGTTGACGCTCGGCCTCGGCTGGATGCTGTTTTCCATTCTCGTGCCGGCCGTCGCGATCCTCTACATCTGGAACACGCTCGGCAGTAAAGATCAGGCCACCACCGGCATGAAGATGATGGGCATCCGGCTCGACCGGCTAGACGGCAGCCGCATCGACGGGTTGACCGCCGTCGTCCATTCGGTGTTGTTTTGGGCCGGCAATGTCATCCTCTCGCCGCTGGTCCTGCTGGTGAGCCTGTTTTCCGACCGCAAGCGCACGCTGCACGACCTGCTGCTCGGCACGGTCGTCAGCCGCAGCGGCCGCTGAGCGGCTTTGAAGCGCGGCCGCGGCCTTTGCGCGCAAAAGTGAAGACGTCCAATCACCCAGGCTTTCACAATCCTGTTGAATTTTTCGGCGTCCGCGCCAAAGGTAGAGCGATTCGCAGGAGTGTTTCCAAGGCTCGATGACGCAGCACCCGACCCAGTCGCCACAGTTCTTTCTGACCGCGCCCTCGCCGTGTCCCTATCTCGAGGGGCAGTTCGAGCGCAAGGTGTTCACTCACCTGGTCGGCGACAAGGCCCCCGAGATGAACGATCTGTTGACGCAGGGCGGTTTCAGGCGGTCGCAGAACATCGCCTACAGGCCGGCCTGCGAGACCTGCCGCGCCTGCGTGTCGGTGCGCATCCTGGCGCAGGAATTCACGGCCAGCCGCAACATGAAACGCGTCATACAGCATAATTCGGATCTGGTCGGCGCCATGCACGACGCCGAACCCTCCACCGAGCAGTATTCGCTGTTCCGCAGCTATCTCGACGCCCGCCACCGCCGTGGCGGCATGTCCGACATGACCGTGCTCGACTACGCCATGATGGTCGAGGATACCCATGTCGACACCAAGGTCATCGAATACCGTCGCCGCGGACCTGATAGCTTCATCACCGGCAAGGGCCAGGGCGAACTGATCGCCGTGGCCCTCACCGACAAGATGGCCGATGGCCTGTCGATGGTCTATTCCTACTTCAACCCGGACTTCGAGGACCGTTCCCTCGGCACCTTCATGATCCTCGACCACATCGCCCGCGCCAGGGCGATGGGGCTGCCCCATGTCTACCTGGGCTACTGGGTCAACGGCTCGCGCAAGATGAATTATAAGATGCGCTTCCAGCCGCAGGAGCATCTCGGCCCGAAAGGCTGGGAACGCTACAATCACGAAGCGGTTTTGCGCTGATTTCCGCTTTCGGTATTCACCCTTAAATTGTTTCGAGGAGGATGCCGCTGGACTTCCGGCCGATCGGCTGGAAGACCGGGTGGGTCAATTTGCGCCTCCAGGCCTATCGCGAGAATTGCTGCATGTCTTCCCACAACGACCACCAGAGAGGCCTTCTGATCACCGCCATCGGCGGGTTGACGCTGACCGTCGACATTCCGCTGATCCGGCTCGCCGACGGCGAGGCATGGACGATCCTGCTCTTGCGCACCGGCACGACCTTCGTCGCCACGCTCGTCATCTGGGCCATCTGGCGCTCGCTGAGCGCAAAGGCACCGCAGCTTATCCCGGGCTGGTCAGGGCTCATCGTTGCCGCCCTCTACGGACTCGGCTCGATCGCCTTCATCACCGGCGTCTACAACACCTCGACCGCCAACCTCGTTTTCATCCTGGCCTTCACCACCATGTTCGCGGCCCTTTTGTCGTGGCTATTCCTGAAGGAGAGGCCACAGCCCCTGACGGTCGCAGCGCTGACATTGATGATCGCCGGCGTCGTGATGATTGTCGGTGATTCCGTCGGAACCGGGCATCTCTTCGGCGACCTGATGGCACTATGCTCCGCCTTCATGATCGCCGCGGCCATCACCATCTCGCGCGCCAGCGGCAAGGATATGGGCTTCACCGCGCTGATCGGAGTCGTGCTGCCACTGGCCATCGCCGCCCTGATGGTTTCCAAGGTGGGTTTTCACGTCAACGCACCGTGGTGGATCGTCTTCAACGGCGCCGTCATCATGCCGATCTCGTTCTTCTGCCTCGCCAACGGTCCGAAATACATTTCCGGGCCGGAAGTGGCGATGTTCTACCTGTTAGAAACCGTGCTGGCGCCGGTCTGGGTGTGGATGATCTTCGCCGAGACCCCGTCGCGCAACAGCCTGATCGGCGGCACGATCCTCATCGTCACCTTGATCGGCCATTCGCTCTGGCAGTTGCACGAGGGGCGTAAGCGCCGCGCCACGCTCGCCGTCAGTCACCCGGCCTGATTCTTTTTCGCGGCGGCGCGTTCGGCGACAATTTCGATCTGCGGCGGTGCATCTTCCTGCTCCGCCGGTTCGGCGGCAGCGAGTTCATCGGTCAGTTCCACCTCGCGCAGCCATTCGCGCCAGATCGCGACCAGCAGGGCCATCAGCACCGGGCCGATGAACAGGCCGAGAAAACCCATTGTCTTGACGCCGCCGATCAGGCCGAAGAAAGTCGGCAGGAAGGGCAGCTTTATCGGTCCGCCAACCAGCTTCGGGCGCAATGTCTTGTCGACGACGAAGAGTTCGACGGCGCCCCAGATGAACAGCGCCAGCCCGGCCATCGGCGAGCCGCTGGCGGCGAGGTAAATCGAGACCAGCGTGAACGACAGCGGCGCGCCGCCGGGGATCAGCGCCATGATGCCGGTCAGTGCGCCGAGCGTCACCGGCGACGGCACGCCGGCCAACCAGTAAGCGATGCCCAGCACCAGCCCTTCGCCGATGGCGATAACGGTCATGCCGGTGACGGTGGAGGAGATCGTCGCCGGCACCACGCGTGAGATCCGTTCCCATCTGGCCGGCAGGATGCGTTCGCCGAGGCGATCGACCTGCCCGGCGAAATGCTCGCCGTCGCGATAGGCGAAGAACAGCGCGATCATCATGAACAGCAGCGTCAGCAAAAGGCCGAAGGCGCTGCCGCCGGCGGCAAGCACGCCGCGATAGATGCTGCCGATATTGGCGCCGCTGATCAGCTGGATCAGTTCGCCGATACCGCCTGGGTGGCCAACGTTGACCGTCCATTGTTCATTGAGCCATTCGCCTACCACAGGCAGCGTGGCGATCCAGTGCGGCGTCGGCGCGCCGTAGCGGTTGGTCTCGATCGCCCAGCCGACCCATTCGCGCACCTCGTTGATGGCATAGGTGCCGGCAAGCGCGATCGGCACCACCAGGAAGGTCAGGATGAACAGGATCGCAAGCGTCGCGGCAATCGTGCGGTTGCCGCCGACGCCGGCGAGCAGCCGCCGATAGAGCGGCCAGCTGGCGAAAGCGATAACCAGGGCGGCAAGGACCGGGAACAGGAAGCCGTGGAAGAAATAAACTCCGGCGGCGACGATCAGCACCAGGAGCCAGCGCGCCGCCGACAGCGGCGGAATGACAGCGGCCCTGAGCGGCGTCGACAGGCCAAACAGGCGCTGCTGCCGCTCCGGCTTCTGGATCCTGACTTCCTTCAAGCGACTACCTCCCCAACGCCCCGTGTCGTCCAGATGCGTTATCCCCGCGCTTTCCCATGGCGAAGCCTATGCACTGATATAGTGCAGCAATCGTGACGGCATTCCAATTTGGTCGAAAGGAGCCCGAAACAAAAAACCCGCCTTGGCGGGCGGGTCGTCGGTGCGAATCAGCACCATAGCGAAATTAGTAGCATAGCTGCCGGCACAAAGCAAGAACAAAATGCGCCGCCAGGCGCGAAAACACGAATTCCCTTTCACCACCTCGCCTGACCGCCCCCGAAAGGTCACGCTCCTTCGCGCGCTACCCGAACTTGCCCGTGCGCGGGAACCCCTTCGGCACCATGCGACCGGCCGAGGCGCGGGCGCCGATCCATTCGGCAAGCTCGTCACGCGATTTGGTGAAGGTGCGATCTGCCGAATCCTGCCAGGATAGGCCGCTTGCGAGCGTGAAGGTCTTGAGGTCGAGGACACCGCCATCCTTGTATTTCTGGAGGCGCACGCCCTTGCCGCGTCCCATCTCCGGGATCTCGGCCAGCGGAAACACAAGCATCTTGCGGTTCTCGCCGACAATGGCGAGATGGTCGCCGGCGACGCTCACGCAGCGCTGGGCCTCGTCGGGCGCCTTGACGTTCATCACCTGCTTGCCCTTGCGGGTGTTGGCGACGACCTCCTCTTCCGGCACGATGAAACCGTTGCCGTCATGCGAAACCAGCAGCAGCTTGCGCTTGGGGTCATGGACGAAGGCGGTGACGATATCCTGGTCGTTGTCCATGTCGACGATGATGCGGATCGGCTCACCATGGCCACGCCCGCCCGGCAGCCGGTCGGCGCCGATCGTGTAGAACTTGCCGCCGGTGGTGAAGACCAGCACCTTGTCGGTCGTCTGAGCGTGGAAGGCGAGCTTGAGGCTGTCGCCTTCCTTGAAGGTCAGGGCCGAATGGTCGGTCAGATGACCTTTCATGGCCCGCAGCCAGCCTTTTTCCGAAACGACGACGGTGACCGGCTCGCGCTCGATCATGGCATGGGCGATATCGGTCAGGTCATGTTCGGGCGCGTCCGCGAACTCGGTCCGGCGCTTGCCGATCTCGGTCTCGGGCCCGTATTTCTGGCGAACATTGGCGACTTCCCACTTGATCGTCGCCCACTGCTTGGCGTCGGACGCAAGCAATGCCTCGATCTGCTTCTTCTCGCCGGTCAGGCCGTTGAATTCCTCGCGGATCTCGAATTCCTCGAGCTTGCGCAGCGCCCTCAGCCGCATGTTGAGGATGGCTTCGGCCTGCGTGTCGGTGAGTGACCAGCGGGCCATCATCACCTGCTTGGGCTCGTCCTCCTCGCGGATGATCCTGATCACCTCGTCGATGTTGAGATAGGCGATCAGATAGCCGGCGAGGATCTCCAGCCGCCTCTCGATCTCGCCGAGACGGTGCTTGGAGCGGCGGATCAAGACGTCGCGGCGGTGCTCCAGCCATTCCTTGAGCACGCCTTTCAGCGACAGCACGTTCGGTACCTTGCCGCGCGACAACACGTTCATGTTGAGCGGAAAGCGGCTTTCGAGCTCGGTCAGCTTGAATAGCGATTCCATCATGATGCCGGGATCGACCGAGCGGCTCTTCGGCACCAGCACAACGCGGATGTCCTCGGCGCTCTCGTCGCGGATATCCTCGAGCAACGGAAGCTTGCGCGCCATCAAGAGCTCGGCGATCTTTTCGATCAGCCTGGCCTTCTGGACGCCGTAGGGGATCTCGGTGACGACTATGTTCCAGGTGCCCCTGCCCTGGTCCTCCTGGCTCCATTTCGCCCTGACGCGAAAGCCGCCGCGTCCCGTTTCGTAGGCTTCGAGGATCGAGGCTCGGCTGTCGACGATGATGCCGCCGGTCGGGAAATCCGGACCTTGCACGAAGTCCATCAGCTTGGTGACGGGTGCATCCGGATGATCGATCAGGTGAAGCGCGGCGTCGCAAAGCTCGGCCGCATTGTGCGGGGGGATCGAGGTCGCCATGCCGACGGCGATACCGGACGAGCCGTTGGCGAGCAGATTCGGGAAGGCGCCGGGCAGCACGGCCGGCTCCTCGTCTTCCTCGTTGTAGGTCGGGCGGAAATCGACCGCGTCCTCGGTGATGCCTTCCAGCAGCAGCGTCGACACGTCGGTCATGCGCGCTTCGGTGTAGCGCATGGCGGCGGCGTTATCGCCGTCGATATTGCCGAAATTGCCCTGCCCGTCGACCAGCGGGTAGCGCATCGAAAAATCCTGCGCCAACCGCACCAATGCGTCGTAGATCGACTGGTCGCCATGTGGATGGAACTTGCCCATCACCTCGCCGACGATGCGGGCGCATTTGGCAAAGCCCTGGTCGGGGTTGAGCCGCAACAAGCGCATGGCATGCATTATGCGGCGATGCACCGGCTTCAACCCGTCGCGCACGTCCGGCAGCGCCCGGTGCATGATGGTCGACAGCGCGTAGGCGAGATAGCGCTCTTCCAGCGCCTTCTTCAGATCGACCGGCTCGATATTGTCGCCGCCGCCAGTTTCAGGCGGCAAAAGCCTTTTTCCCATGGGCTGGCACTAGCCGAGCGGGTGATTCGCGGCAAGAGGCGCCGGCATACGTCCTCCTAAAGCGCGTCGCGTTCGACCGGCCTTATGCGCGCGCTTTAGGTCCTTGTTTGATCCATGTCGCGCAAAACCGCTGCACACTTTTGCGCGACCTGCATTGTGCAACAGGAATTGGAAGCGTCGCGACGCCGGCCAACATCAATCCGTTACATCCGGCTTCTATCGCAAGCCTGATGGATCGGGTTTGCCTTTGGCCGCGATTTTCGACCATTGTGCCGAGGCCCGCCTTTTTCCGGTCCAGTTCGTCGCTGAATGGTGACGACGCGACGATTTGAAAAGAATTTCAGGACACTCTCAGGGGAGCTCTCGATGACGATCAGACACTCGACACTTATTAAAAGACTGGCTTTTTCCACCTTTTTGCTGACGCTGCCGCTGAATGCGGCGTTCGCGCAGGATACCGCGGTTGCCGACGGGCTGAAGGCTGCCCTCGCCGCCCAGGGCGTCGACCTCTCCTGGACCGGAGTAACCGGCGACACCTCCAGCATGGTTCTGCAAGGCGTAGCGGTCAAACCGGCGGCCGAAAAGGAGGCGCTCAAGATCGGCGACGTCAAGCTCGAAGGCGTGACCGAAGCCAATGGCGGCTATCAAATCGCGACCGTATCGACTTCGCCGTTCGAACACAGCGAAGATGGCGTCACGCTCAATCTCAGCCCCTTCGTCATCCACGACATGACGGTTCCGGCCGAAGGCGCAAGCGGCCCGCTGGGCTCGCTGATGATGTACAAATCGGCCGAGCTCGACAACATGACCGTCAAGGTCGCCGACAAGACTGCCTTCTCGATGGACGGGCTTGCCATCGCAATCACGCCGCCGGCCGACGGCAAGGCCATGGCGTTCTCCGGCACCACGGAAAAGTTCACTGCCGACCTGACGCTGGTCGAAGATCCGAAGTCCAAGGAAGTCATCAACGCACTCGGCTACCAGAACATATCGGGCAATCTTGAGATGGAAGGCACCTGGCAGCCTACCGACGGCAAGATGGATTTGTCGAAATACGAAATTTCGGTCGACAATGCCGGCACACTCGGCATGACCTTCAATCTCGGCGGCTACACGCTGGATGTCATCAAATCGATGCAGGAGATGCAGAAGAAGATGGCAGCTCAGCCTGAAGGCGCCGACAATTCGGCGCAAGGCATGGCCATGCTCGGGCTGCTGCAGCAGCTATCGTTCAACAGCGCCTCGATCCGCTTCGACGACGATTCGCTGACCAAGAAGGTGCTCGATTATGCCGGCAAGCAGCAAGGCATGTCCGGCAAGGACATTGCCAACCAGGCCAAGGCGATCGTGCCATTCGGCATGGCGCAGCTCAACAATCCGGAACTGACGGCGCAGGTTTCGGCCGCGGTCAACAAGTTCCTCGACGATCCGCAGAGCATCGAGGTCTCGGCCGAGCCGCCGGCAGCGGTGCCGTTCGCGCTGATCATGGCGGGCGCCATGTCCAACCCGCTCGACCTGCCGAAAACGCTTGGCGTGACGGTTACCGCGAACGAAGACTGACCGAGACAGCCTTCAAGCAAAAAGCCCGGCAGCGATGCCGGGCTTTTTTATGAATCCACAGGACCGGTTCGGAGCGTTTCCTAAACCTCTTTCTTCGTTGCCACGACGCGCAGCGACAATTCGCGAAGCTGCTGCGGACTGGCTTCCGACGGGGCGTTCATCAACAGGTCATAGGCCTGCTGGTTCATCGGGAACATGGTCACTTCGCGCAGGTTCCTGGCACCGACCAGAAGCATGACGACGCGGTCGATGCCGGCCGCCATGCCGCCATGCGGCGGCGCGCCATACTGGAAGGCACGGTAAAGGCCGCCGAAGCGTTCCTCGACGGTTGCGCGGTCCAGCCCGACCGTTTCGAACGCCTTGACCATGGTTTCGGGCAGATGATTGCGAATGCCGCCTGAGGCGATCTCGAAACCGTTGCAGACCATGTCGTACTGGAACGCCTTGATGCCGAGCAGATCTTCGCCGTTAAGCGCATCGATGCCACCTTGCGGCATCGAGAACGGATTGTGCGCGAAGTCGATCTTCTTCTCCTCCTCGTTCCATTCGAAGAACGGGAAGTCGACAATCCAGCACAATTCGAAGCGATCACGGTCGACAAGGTTGAGCTCCTCGCCGGCGCGGGTGCGCGCCGCACCCGCGAAGGAGACGAATTTCTTCGGGTCGCCGGCGACGAAGAAAGCGGCATCGCCATCGGCAAGGCCGAGCTGGAGGCGAATCGCCTCGGTGCGCTCCTCGCCGATGTTCTTGGCCAGCGGCCCGGCGCCTTCAAGCTTCTCGCCCTCCTTGCGCCAGAAGATGTAACCGAGGCCGGGCTGGCCCTCGCCTTGCGCCCATGAGTTCATGCGGTCGCAGAAGGCGCGCGAACCGCCGGTCTTGGCCGGAATGGCCCAGACCTCGGCCTTCGGATCGTTGGCAAGGATGTTGGCAAATACCTTGAAGCCGGAATCGCGAAAATGATCGGAGACGGCCTGCATCTCGATCGGGTTGCGCAGGTCCGGCTTGTCGGTGCCGTATTTGCGCATCGCGACATCATAGGCGATGCGCGGAAACTTCTGCGTCACCGGCTTTCCGGCGGCAAAGGTCTCGAAAACGCCTCGCATCACCGGCTCCATGGTGGTGAACACGTCCTCCTGCTCGACGAAGCTCATCTCCACGTCGAGCTGGTAGAATTCACCCGGCAGACGGTCGGCGCGCGGGTCCTCGTCGCGGAAGCACGGCGCAATCTGGAAGTAGCGGTCGAATCCGGACACCATGATCAGCTGCTTATACTGCTGCGGTGCCTGCGGCAGCGCGTAGAAAGTGCCGGGGTGGATGCGCGACGGCACCAGAAAGTCGCGCGCCCCTTCCGGCGACGAGGCGGTCAGGATCGGCGTCGAGAATTCGGTGAAGCCGACCTCGCCCATCAGCTTGCGCATCTCGGCGATGATTTTCGTCCGCGCGACGATATTCTTGTGCAGCGTATCGCGGCGCAGGTCGAGGAAGCGGTATTTGAGGCGGATGTCCTCCGGATAATCCGGCTCGCCGAAGACCGGCAGCGGCAATTCCCTGGCCGCCGACAGCACCTCGATCTCGCGCGCAAAAATCTCGATCTCGCCGGTCGGCAAATTAGGGTTCACGGTGTCGGCGAGGCGCGCCTTGACCTCGCCATCGACGCGGACGACCCATTCACCGCGCAGGGTCTCGGCGATCTTGAAGGCCGGCGAATCCGGATCGGCGACGATCTGAGTCAGGCCGTAATGGTCGCGCAAATCGATGAACAGCAGGCCGCCATGGTCGCGCACGCGATGCACCCAGCCCGACAGGCGGACGGAAGAGCCGACGTCGCTCTTCCTCAACTGGGCACAGGTATGGCTGCGGTAACGATGCATTGTCATTGCTAGGTCCGGATGTTGGTTGCGGCCAAAGCACGATGGCCCGGCCTGAAAATTTGCGCGAAAAGCACATGAGAGTGTGCATTTGTCAAGGCAAGCGGCGCCCGGGACGAGTTCGCGTTCTTCCCGCCCCTGTCCCACCGGCATCAATTTATGCCAGAGGCGTTAATCCGAGTTCGCTGCTCTGTCCAGCAGTTCAATTATGCACCTCATCCCTTGACCCCGCCTGCGGTGAGGCCGGAGATGATCTTGCGCTGGAAGATCAGGACGAGGATGACGAGCGGCACGGTGACGATCACCGATGCGGCCATGATGTTGCCCCACGGGATCTCGAACTGCGAGCTGCCGGAGAGCAGCGCGATGGCGACCGGCACGGTTCGCTGCTCGTTGTTGGAGGTAAACGTAAGCGCGAACAGAAATTCGTTCCACGCACCGATGAAGGCGAGAAGCCCGGTGGTCGCCAGCGCCGGCCACATCAGCGGCAGGAAAACGCGGCTGATGATGATCCAGGGCGTGGCGCCGTCGAGGATCGCCGCTTCCTCCAGCTCGATCGGCAGGTCGCGAACGAAGGCGGTGAGCACCCAGACGGTGAACGGCAAGGTGAAGATCATATAGGACAAGATCAGCGCGAACGGCGAATTGTAGAGGCCGAAGGCCCGGATCAGCTCGAAAAGCCCGGCAAGCACCGCCAATTGCGGGAACATAGAGACGGACAGGATAATGAGGAGCAGAGCCGAGCGGCCGCGGAAGCGGATGCGCGCCAGGGCATAGGCGGCGGTGACGCCGAGGAACAGCGAAATGACGACAACGGCGCTCGAGATGAACAGCGAGTTCACGAGGTTGCGCAGGAAGGTCCCTTCGGTGAAAACGGTCTTGTAATTGCTGAAGGTAATCGTCTTCGGCCAATAGTCGATCTGGAAGAGCGCCGTCCCTGATTTCAGGCTGGTGACGATGGCGTAGTAAAACGGGAATACCGCGACGACGACAATAACGGCGACGAGGAGGTAGAAAGCCGTGCGCTTGACGATCCACATGGTCAGCAGCCCCACATGATCAATAGTCCTTGTCCAGTCTTATCCGGCCGAGCCACAGAACGAGCATGGTCAGCAGAGCGAGGATGAGGAAGAGCAGCGTCGAGGCGGCGGAGCCGTAGGCAAACTTGTCGAACTCAAACAGGCTCTCGCGGGCAAACACCGACATCGACTTGGTGTGGATATTGTTTGGCGTGAGCACGTAGATCAGGTCGAAGATGCGCAGCGCATCGAGACCGCGGAAGATCATGGCCACCATCAACGCCGGCCGGATGAGCGGCAAGGTGATCTTCCAGAAAACTTTCCATGCGCCGACGCCGTCGAGCTTGGCGACCTCATAGATTTCTTGTGGAAGCATCTGGAGGCCGGCGAGAATGAGAAGCGCCATGAACGGGGTCGCCTTCCAGATGTCGACAATGAGGATGGCGACCATGGCAGTGTCGGCGCTGGCCGTCCAGGCTATCTTGGTGCCGATCAGGCCGAGCTTGAGAAGGACGTCGTTGATGATGCCGAACTGGTCATTGAGCATCCACTGCCACATTTTCGCCGAGACGATCGTCGGGATGGCCCAAGGGATTAGAATCGCGGCGCGTACGATGCCGCGGCCGCGAAACTTGGTGTTGAGCACCAGCGCGACGATCATGCCGAGCACCGTCTCGCAGGTTACCGAAATCACCGCGAAGCGCACCGTATTCCAGACGGCGCGCCACCAGACCGGATCGGCGAGCAGCCCGTCATAGATGACGCGGCCGCTCGGCATTTGCAGGACGGAGAAATAGTTGGCGAAGCCAACCCAGCGGCGGGCTTCGAGGTCGGCGAGCGAGGCATCGGTGAAGCCGAAATAGATCGTGCGCATCAACGGCCAGCCGGCAACGGCGGCGAGCACGATGAGCATCGGGGCAAGCAGCAGCCATGCCGAGCGCACACGCTGACGCGCCAGCAGCGAGCCTGAGCGCGGCGAGGTCACCAGGCGGTGCCCTTGAGCCTGGTCAAGGAGAACTCCAGATCGGCAAGGTTGTCGGCGGCCGTGCCCTCGCCGGACATGGTGTTGTGGACGGCGGTCCAGAACTCGCTCGATGCCTCATTGTACCTGGTCTTGGCCTGGGCCGAGGGACGCGGCACCGCGTTGAGGACAACTTCCTTCCAGCGCGGGATAACCGGCTGGGCGCTGGCGATGTCGGCATCGTCATAGAGCGCCTGAATGGTCGGCAGATATGCCCCCTTCAAGGCGCGGTACTTCTGCATCTGAGGCGAAGCGATCCATTTGACCAGCTCGACGGCTGCGGCCGGGTTCTTCGAATATTTGGAAACCGCAAGATTCCAGCCGCCAAGCGTTGCTGCCGGGCGGGCGCCCTCACCCGACCCGGACGGCAGCGTCGTCACCTCGAACTTGCCCCTGATGGGGGAGCTTTCGCTGTTGCCAAGCGCATAGGCGTAGGGCCAGTTGCGCATGAAGACGGCGTTGCCGGTCTGCCAGACACCGCGCGACTCTTCTTCCTGATAGGCCAGAATGCCGGGAGGCGAGATGGTTCCCACCCAGCTCCTCGCCATTTCCAGCGCCGCGGCTGCTTGCGGGTTATTGATGGAGATCGTGCCGTCCGGCTCGATGATCTGACCACCGCCGTTCGACTTCACCCATTCGAGTGCATCGCAGGTCAGTCCCTCATAGGCGTTGCCCTGGAAAACGAAGCCCCACATGTCCTTGTTGCCGCCCTCGCGTTCCTTGTCCATGACAAGCTTGGCAGTATCGGCAAGCTCGGCCCAGCTGGTCGGGACCTTGGCGCCGTATTTGTCGAGGAGATCCTTGCGGTAATAGAGCGCCGGAGCGTCGGTGAATATCGGCAAGGCGACGAGCTTGCCGTCGACGGTCTGCGATTTGATGATCGATGGGAAATGAGCGCCGACGACATCCTTGGTCGCCGCGGTCAGGTCGACGAGCTGCTTTGCAAGCTGGGGAGCCCAGATGACGTCCGTCTGATAGACGTCGACGTCGCTGTTTCCAGCCGCAAGCCAGAGCCTGTATTGACTAAACTGATCGGTCCCCGAGGGCGGCACCGGAACCACGCTAACCTTGTTGCCGGTCTTCTTCTCGTATTGATCGAGTATCTCGCGAAGGATTCTCTGGCCGTTGCCGGTATCGCCCGACACCATGGCGAGGTCGACAGCCCGCGCCGGCCCGGCCGCCAGAACTGCGGCCACGGCAAATCCAGCAAATGCGGGATGAAACTTCATGATGACGGATCTCCCTTTGGAGCTTCAGGCAGCAGCAGAAACGGACGTCGATGCCCGACACCGTCCTCAGCACCACCAGCACTGAACTACAAAGATACGCCTTGGGTTCCCAACACGGAGCATCCGGCGCGACGCGGTAGCGCAAGTTCCCAAGGCAGCCTATGGCCCTGCCTGGCCCCAACGCCTCCGGGAATTGCCGCTGGCATTGGCGAAGGCGATGGTTCAAGAAGGATCAACGACAGGCTTTCCTTCATGTCCTCCATCCGCCCGCTGATTCCGCTCCTGATCGCCGCCGGCATCCTGCTCGGCGGCAACGGCCTGCAGAGCACTTTGATTGCGCTGCGTGGTGCGCAGGAGGGTTTTCCCGCTTCCTCTATCGGCCTGATGGGCACGTTCTATTTCGCCGGCTTTTTGCTCGGCTGCCTTGCCGTCACCCGCATCATGAAGTCCGTCGGCCATGTGCGCGCCTTTTCCGCGCTGGCGGCGATCGCCTCGGCGGGAACGCTGCTGCTGGTGCTGGTCATCGATCCGGTGATGTGGTGCGCCGTGCGCTTTGCCGGCGGGTTCTGCTTTGCCGGCCTGTTCACCATCATGGAAGCCTGGCTGAATTCCGGCGTCACCAACACCGACCGGGCGCGGGTGCTTGCCATTTACCGCATGGTCGACATCGGTTCGGTGACGGGCGCCCAATTCCTGATCCCGATCTTCGGCGCCGGCGGCTTTGCCATCTTCGCCATCATGTCGATGATGATCACCGTGTCGCTGGTGCCGGTTTCGCTCGGCGACCGCTCCAACCCGACGCCGCCGGAAGACGTCAAACTCGATTTGGCACGCGTCTGGCGCATCTCGCCGCTTGGCTGCTTCGGCTGCATCGCCGTCGGCGTGACCAACAGCGCCTTCCGCACCCTGTCGCCGGTCTATGCCGAGCAGATCGGCATGTCGGTCGCCGACGTCGTCACCTTCGTCAGCGTCGGCATTTTCGGCGGCGCCATCATCCAATATCCGCTTGGCTATCTCTCCGACCGCTGGGACCGGCGCTCGGTGCTGCTGATGACGACGTGCTGTGCGATGGTGGCGGCACTGGCGCTGGCGTTCGTGGCAGGCGGCAGCCCGTTCCTCAACTTCCTGCTCGTCTTTATCTTCGGCTGCTTTGCCATGCCGCTCTATTCGTTGTCGGCGGCGCATTCCAACGACCGCGCCGACAAGGGCGAGTTTGTGCTGATCAACGCAGCCTTGATGCTGTTTTATTCCTTCGGCGCCATTGGCGGCCCCTTCGCAGCCTCGACGGTGATGCAATATTTCGGGCCGAGCGCGCTGTTCGTGTTCAGCGCCACCGTCTATGCGATCTTCGTGGCGGTCATCCTTTTCCGGATGCGGGCGCGCTCTGCTGTGCCGGCGAGCCATCGCAGCCGTTTTACGGCGCTGTTGCGCACATCGACGGTTTTTGCCCGGTTGGCGAAGCGGAATGCCGATCCCGATGAACCCGCAAAGCCCGATAAAGGTGCTTGCGCTTGACGAAAGCGCGCGCGGCTGAAATTGAAAGAGACCCTATCCCTTGCCAAAAGCGATTTGATGCACGTCATCACCACCCAGAACGAACTCGAGACCGTTGTTGCCGCTTTCGAAAAGGCGGAATTCGTCACCGTCGATACTGAATTCATTCGCGAAACGACCTTCTGGCCGATCCTGTGCCTGATCCAGATGGCAGCGCCCGGGGTGACGGCGCTGATCGATCCGCTGTCGCCCGACATCGACCTGAAACCGTTCTTCAGGCTGATGGCCAACGAGGCGATCGTCAAAGTCTTCCATGCGGCGCGACAGGACATCGAAATCATTGTGCATCTCGGCGATCTGGTGCCGCATCCGGTGTTCGACACCCAGGTCGCGGCGATGGTCTGCGGCTTCGGCGACAGCGTCTCCTACGACCAGCTGGTGCAGCGCATCACCGGCGCGCGGCTCGACAAGTCGTCGCGTTTCACCGACTGGCGCCATCGTCCGCTGTCCGAAAAGCAGCTCGACTACGCGCTCGCCGACGTCACCCATCTGATCGAAGTCTACAAGCACCTCAGCGCCGAGTTGGTGCGGGAAAACCGCGCCCACTGGCTGAACGAGGAGATGGACGTGCTGACCTCGCGCGAGACCTACGATCCGCATCCCGAGGATGCCTGGAAGCGGCTCAAGATGCGGCTGCGCAAGCCACAGGAACTGGCGATCGTGCAGGCGGTGGCCGCCTGGCGCGAACGCGAAGCGCGCGAGCGCGACGTGCCCCGCGGCCGGGTGCTCAAGGACGATGCGATCTACGAAGTAGCGCAGCAGGCGCCGCGCGATACGGCGGCGCTGAGCAAGCTGCGTACCACGCCGAAGGGCTGGGAGCGCTCGTCGACGGCGACGGCACTGCTTGGCGCAGTCAACGCTGCCCTGGCGCTGCCCAGGGAAGAGATGCCGAAGCTGCCGAAGAGCTTCCAGCCGCCGGAGGGGTCGAGCGCCGCGGCGGAGTTGCTGAAGGTGCTGCTGCGGATCGTTGCCGAAAAGGAAGGTGTCGCATCGAAGGTACTCGCCTCCAGTGACGACATCGATCGCATCGCTGCAGAGGGCGAGGACGCCGATGTGCCGGCATTGCAAGGCTGGCGGCGCGCCGTCTTTGGCGAGGCCGCGCTCAGGCTGGTGCGCGGTGAACTCGCGATCAGGTTCGACAAGCGCAAGATCGCGGTGTTCGATTTGTAGCTTGAGCTTGCTCAGACCAAGCCGAGCAGATGCAGCGCCAGCCATATCCAGCCAAGTGCGAGAACTACCGCGCCCACGTAGAATGCCCTGCTGCGCAGGATTAGCCGATTGCTGGTCAAGTGGACCGATGCGTGAAGATAGCGGGAGACCACAAAGATCCACATCAGCGCCAAGGTCAGATAATTGACGCCATTGGTCACGTGCAGCGTCAGGCATAAGACGTAGAAAAGCACCGGCAGTTCGAACTGGTTGCTCAGATTGTTGGCGACGGTGATGCTGGAACCAGGCTCCGTCGAGCGCGTCTTGAACTGGCCGGTCTTGGCTTCGCCCGACCTGACCGCACCATAGCGGCGCCGGCCCATTACGACATAGACGATATAGACCAGCAGCACCTGCGCCAGCATCGGCCAGAAGATCGCGGTCTGGTTCAAGACGCCCTCTGTCGTTGTCACCCAGCCTTCAAGGCCGTTTCTGAGCCATCAGAGTGAAAGCCGCAATGACGGTCACCGGCACCGCCAGAAGCGCGAATTTGGTGACGATCAGCGCCGAGGCAAAGGATAGCGAATCCGGATTGGCAGACAGGAAATCGGACAAAAGACGAGCCACGGCGATGTTCTGGGCATAGTCGGCGAGCGTGTAGGGCAGCACCAGCACAGCTGCGAATATCGACTGGGTTTGCGCAGGCAGCGAATGGAAATTCTTCAGCCGCCGGCCCGTTGCCAGGATCAGGCTGACCATCGTCAGCGACAGCAGCGCCGGAAACAGCAGGTCGAAGGTCAGGTAATGCCAGACGAGAATGATCTCGCTGCCACGCCGGCCGAGCGCCGTCAGCCAGGCCATGCCCTCATCCGGAGTGAAACCGGCATAGCGCATGTCGAGCGAGGGCAGACCGCCGCTCAATTGGCGAAAATAGAGGAACTCCATCGCCGTCATGATGATGAAAATCGCCACGGTGGCGAAACAGAGTGCGGCGGCGTGGCGCGACAGCCGCAGGATCATCGCCGCCAGATTGCGCCAATGCGCATGGCGATCAGGCTCCGCCAGGATAATTCGGGCTTTCGCGGGTAATCGTGACGTCATGGGCGTGGCTTTCACGAAGTCCGGCATTGGATATCCGCACAAAAGTGGCGCGCTCGCGGAAATCGGCAAGGTCGCGGCCACCGACATAACCCATAGCGGCTTTCAGGCCGCCCGCAAGCTGGTGCAGCACGCCAGACACAGGTCCTTTGTACGGCACCTGCCCTTCGATGCCTTCCGGGACCAGTTTCAGCGTGTCGCGCACCTCGGCCTGGAAGTAGCGATCGGCGGAGCCGCGCGCCATCGCGCCGACCGAGCCCATGCCGCGATAGGCTTTGAAGGAGCGGCCCTGGTGCAGATAGACCTCGCCCGGGCTCTCGTCGGTGCCGGCCAGCAACGAACCGATCATCGCCGCGCTGGCGCCGGCGGCCAGCGCCTTGGCCAGATCGCCCGAATATTTGATGCCGCCATCTGCAATGACCGAGACACCCGATTTTTGCGCCGTCTCGACCGCCGACATGATTGCCGAGAGCTGCGGCACGCCGACGCCGGCGACGATGCGGGTGGTGCAGATGGAGCCCGGCCCGATGCCGACCTTGACCGCGTCGGCGCCAGCATCGATCAGCGCCAGCGTGCCTTCCGCTGTGGCGACGTTGCCGGCCAGGATGCGAACCGAGTTGGAAAGCTTCTTGGCCCGCGTCACCGCATCCAGGACGCGCTGCGAATGACCGTGCGCGGTGTCGATCACCAGAAGGTCGACGCCGGCGTCGATGAGGCGCTCGGCCCGCTCGAAACCGTCATCGCCGACGCTGGTGGCGGCGGCGGCGCGCAAGCGTCCCTGCGCATCCTTGGTGGCGTGCGGGTTGAGCTGCGACTTCTCGATGTCCTTGACCGTGATCAGCCCGACGCAATTGCCGTCCCGATCGACCACAACCAGCTTCTCGATGCGGTGCTGATGGAGCAGCCGCTTGGCCTCGTCCTGATCGACATTCTCCTTGACGGTGATCAGGTTCTCGCGGGTCATCAGCTCATAGACCTTCTGCGCCGGGTCGGAGGCGAAGCGGACGTCGCGGTTGGTCAGGATGCCGACGAGCCGGCCGACGGTGTGGCCGCCGGTGCCGCCGTTCTCGACCACCGGAATGCCCGAAATGCTGTAGGTGCGCATCAGACCCAGCGCATCGGCCAGCGTCGCCTCGGGACCGATGGTGACGGGGTTGACCACCATGCCGGATTCGAATTTCTTTACCTGCCGCACCTGCTCGGCCTGTTCGGCCGGCGAGAAATTGCGGTGGATGACGCCGATGCCGCCGGCCTGGGCCATGGCGATGGCAAGCCGCGCCTCGGTGACCGTGTCCATGGCGGCCGACAGGATCGGCACGTTGAGGTCGATGTCGCCGGCGATGCGGGTGCGGATGTCGGTCTCGCCAGGCATGACCTCGGAATGACCGGGCTGCAGCAGCACGTCGTCAAAGGTCAGCGCCAATGCGCCGGTGGACGTCTCGATGATTTTTGCCATGGCCAGCCCTCGGAATGCAGGAAAGGCGCTCGCCCTGGATGGACAGCGCCGACTCGTCTTCTTCCCTTTCAGGATTGGCGCTGGCTCGTAACACGTCCCGTCGCCGTTGAAAAGCCGATGGTTGTATAGTGGCGACGATGCATTTTGCCCCAGGTGCTGCGCACGACTTGCGGTCGCACAAACGTGACAGCAAATTAATGCGACATCCGGGCCAAGGCGTGATAACCGCCCTACGTGTCGGTTTGGCCCCAAGGCCGGCAAGCAATAGCGACGCACATTTCAAGGCCGGATCCATCGTGAACCGCACCATTCCGCTTATTCTGGCGGTCGCTCTATTCATGGAAAACATGGATTCGACCGTCATTGCGACATCGTTGCCGGCGATCGCCATCGACATCCACACCAGCCCGATCGCGCTCAAGCTGGCGCTGACCGCCTATCTGGTATCCCTGGCGATCTTCATTCCGATCAGCGGCTGGATGGCCGACCGCTTCGGCGCCAAGAATGTCTTCCGCGCCGCGATCGCCGTGTTCATCATCGGTTCGGTCGCCTGCGCCATGTCCAATTCGTTGCCGGCTTTCGTGGTCTCACGCTTCCTGCAAGGCATTGGCGGCGCCATGATGACGCCGGTCGGACGCCTGGTGCTGGTACGCGCCACGCCGAAAAGCGAGCTCGTCGCCGCCATGTCGTGGCTGACCGTCCCGGCTCTGGTCGGCCCCCTGGTCGGTCCACCGGTCGGCGGCTTCATCACAACCTATTTCACCTGGCACTGGATTTTTCTGATCAATGTACCGATCGGGCTGATCGGGATCTGGCTGGCCACGCGTTTCCTGCCGAAGACCGACGCCGCGCAGACGCCGCCGCTCGATTTCATCGGTTTCGTGCTGAGCGGGCTGGCGGCATCGGGCATTGTGTTCGGCCTGTCGGTGGTCAGCCTGCCGGCCCTGCCGCCGGCTGCCGGCTTTATCACCGTTGCCGTCGGGCTGGCATCGGCGGTGCTTTATCTGCTGCACGCGCGCCACGCCAAGAATCCGCTGCTGGCGCTCGAGCTGTTTCGCAATCGGGTGTTCCGCTCGTCAGTGCTCGGCGGCGGACTGTTCCGCATCGGCATTGGTGCCGTACCTTTTCTTTTGCCGCTGATGTTCCAGATCGGTTTCGGGTTGACGCCGTTCCAGTCCGGCATGATCACCTTCGTCTCGGCAATCGGCGCCATAGGCATGAAATTCGTCACCGCCCTGATCTTCAGGGTCGCGGGCTTCCGCCGTGTGCTGATTTCAGGCTCGCTCATCGCTGCCGCGTCGATTGCCATCAACGGCCTGTTCACACCCGACACGCCCTATGGGCTGATCCTCGCCATGCTGCTCGCCGGGGGCTTCATCCGTTCGATGTTCTTCACCGGCATCAACGCGCTTGCCTATGCCGAGATTTCAGCCGCCGACACCAGCAAGGCGACGCCGATCACCGCGGTGTTCCAGCAGTTGGCAATCGCGCTCGGTGTGGCGCTGGCCGGCGGCATCCTGGAAGTGTCGACCAAGATCCATGGCGGCCCACTGACGCTGAGCGACTTCCACACCGCCTTCTTCATCGTAGCGGCGGTGTCGGCGGCAGCCTCGCTGTCGTTCATGCGGCTGGCGCCGGACGCCGGCAATGCCGTGTCGGGACATGGCCGACTGACACCGCCGAAGACGCTGGAGCCGGTGAGCCCGCCGGGGAGTTGACCTTTGCTCGTGCTTACGGACGCCGGAGGGACAGCGCCCCCCTCTGTCCTGCCGGACATCTCCCCCACGTGGGGGGAGATCGGACGTGACATCGGCTTTCGCCAATATTCAACGTTGCAGGATTAGACAGCGCGCCGAAGCTGCCAATCTCCCCCCTCGTGGGGGAGATGTCCGGCAGGACAGAGGGGGGCGCGAAGGATCGCTACAGAGCGATTTTCACGCCGCGCCGTTTCCGCCTTTAAAATCCTTCGCCAACAAATACAGCTCCACCGACTCATCGCGCGAGGCCGGCGGCTTGACGTGATGGACCGAGCGGAAATTCCGCTTCAGCCTCGCCAGCAATTCGTTTTCGGCGCCGCCCTGAAAGGTCTTGGCGAGGAAGTGGCCGCCCGGCTTCAGTACCGACAGCGCGAAATCGGCCGCCACCTCGCAAAGATGCATGGTGCGGATGTGGTCGGTCCGCTTGTGGCCGGTGGTGGGTGCGGCCATGTCGGAGAGCACGATGTCGGGCTGGCCGCCCAGCGCCTCGGCCAGCTTCTGCGGCGCCTGAGGATCGAGGAAATCCATCAGCAGCACCGGCGCGCCCGGCACCGCGTCCATCTCCAAATAGTCGATGCCGACGACGTTCGGGTGTTCCGCGGTAGATTTCGTACGTGCGGCAGCGACCTGGCACCAGCCGCCGGGTGCCGCACCAAGGTCGATCACCTTCATGCCTGGCTTGAGCAAATGGTGCTTGTCGTCGATCTCGATCAGCTTGTAGGCGGCGCGCGAGCGATAGCCGTCGGCCTTCGAGCGCTGGACATAGGGATCGTTGATGTGGCGCTGCAGCCAGCGGCGCGACGATTCCTTCAAGCCGCTTTTCTTCTTGATCTTCGTCTTCAGCACGCGAATGCCGGCGGAGCTCGGTCTTTCCGGTTTCTTGGTCATTGCTTGATTGCCTGTTTGAGCATGATCTTGTCCGAAAACCGGCAGCCACTTTTCGGGATCATGCTCTGCCCCGCCCGCTGTTGCGCCAGACGCCATCATCGGCCATCAACTCGCTCAATATGCCCTCGCGCAAGCCGCGGTCGGCGACACGCAGCCGCTCCGACGGCCAGACGGCACGTATCGCCTCCAATATGGCGCAGCCGGCCAGAACCAGGTCGGCGCGGTCGGCGCCGATGCAAGGATTGGCGACGCGCTGCTGGAAATCCCAGCCGACCAGCTTTTCGACCATGCGGTCGACGCTGTCGCGATCCATCCACAGCCCGTCGACGCGGCGGCGATCGTAGCGTTCGAGATCGAGATGGACGCCGGCCAGCGTCGTCACCGTGCCCGAGGTGCCTAGCAAATGGAATTTCGGGCTGGACAGGAGGTGGCTTAGCCGGTCGCGCCCGTCGAAGGCGCGCAGCCGCATTGCAACATCCTCGACCATGGCGCCAAAGATCTCGCGCGTTACCGTGCGGCCGCCAAAACGCTCGGCCAGCGAGACGACACCGACCGGCAGCGAGGTCCACGAGACGATATGGTTGGCAAGCCTTGGCGAGCGATGGCCGGTGAGGTCGATCAGCGCGATTTCGGACGAGCCGCCGCCGATATCGAACAGCACGACGCCTTGCGTGTCGCGCTCGACCAGCGAGCCGCAGCCCGACACCGCCAGCCGCGCCTCGGTCTGGCGGTCGATGATCTCGAGCTTCAGGCCGGCCTCGCGCTCGACGCGCTCGAGGAACTCGACGCCGTTGGCGGCGGCGCGGCAGGCCTCGGTGGCAATCAGCCTGGCCTTCCTGACCTTGCGGTTGCGCAATTTGTCACCGCAGATCTTCAGCGCCTCGACCGCGCGGTCCATTGCAGCCTCGCCGAGCCGACCATTGGCGGTAAGGCCCTCGCCCAGCCTGACGATGCGCGAGAAGGCATCGATGACGCGGAACTGGCCATGACGCGTCGGCACCGCGACCAGCAGACGGCAATTGTTGGTGCCGAGATCTAGCGCGGCAAACACCGGCAATTCCTGCAGCGGTGGCGGCGTGCGGGCATCTTGGCCAGGCCTTGGCGACGTTGCCGGGGCTGAGGGCGGAGGCACGTAAGCCGCGGGCTGGGGCGGACGCGCGGCCGGGGTCTCGCCGGCGGCGGGCACCGAAGCGCCGACCGCCAGCGGACGGGCCTCGTCGCGTGCGAAAACCTTGCGCCCGCGCCGGCGCTTGCGCCGCTTCTTGGGTTTGCCGTTCTGATGCGGGCCGTTCTTACCCTTGTGATCGTGGGACGTGTCGCCAGCCTGTCCATTGCCGGACCGGGGCTGCACCTGACGGCCGTAGCGTCCGGCGGATGGGCTTGCCTGGCCGGACGGCGGCGGCGAACCCCTGGACACACCCACTTCCGGCGCACCAGCGCCGGCTTCGTGGTCTTCCACTGTCGTTCCTTCCGGCGCCGCGCGAACCGAAGACCGGACGCAGCAGGCGCATTTACATGTTCAAGTTGCCGCCAGACTATCAGCGCCGGGCCGGATCACCAAGAGTGCTCGCGGCGAATTTTGCCGGCGGCGTTGTCTCGCCCCTGCCCTCGGCGGACGATGGCGCGCCCTTCCCGGTTGAATAGCCGGCTTCAATGAGGCATTTCTGAAATGAACCATTCGGGACCGCGGGCGGTTTTCCTGCCGCGAACCGGAAAACGGGTACGGGCTGCAACGCATGATCGTCACGCCATGAACTGGAGGCGCTATTTCTGGCCCGTGATCGGCATCGCCGCGGTGGTGTTTTCGCTGTGGCTGCTGCTGCACGAATTGCGGGGCATATCGCTCGACGATGTCTGGGACGGCATCGTCGCCATCCCGGCGCGCGGCTGGGTGCTGGCGGCGCTGAGCTCGGTCATTGCCTATGCCTCGCTCGCCGGCTACGACCACATCGCGCTGCTGCACATCGGCAAAAAAGTCTCGTGGCTGTTCGTCACCTTCTGCTCGTTCACTACCTACGCGCTGTCGCACAATATCGGCGGCTCGGTGTTTTCCGGTGCGGTGATCCGCTACCGCGCCTACGGCACCAGGGGGCTGACCGGCCAGGACGTCGGCATTCTGGTGGCGATCTGCTGGATCACCTTCGTGCTGTCGACGCTGTTCGTCTCAAGCATCGTGCTGCTGCTCGAGCCTGAGGTGATCGACCGCTTTTCCGGTACGCCGCATCACAAGCTGTCGCAAGCCGCAGGGCTCGCCATGCTGCTCGTGGTGGCGGCCTATGTCTTCGGCAGCTGGCTGCATCTGAGGCCGCTGAGAATCGGCAGCTTCCAGTTGCACTACCCGGCGCTGCCGATCGTGGCGCGGCAATTGTTGGTCGGCCCGATCGAACTGCTGGCGGCGGCGGCGATCATCTTCTTCGCCCTGCCCGACACCGGCAATCCCGGCTATTTCGTCGTGCTCGGCGTCTTCCTGGTGTCGTTCTCGATCGCGCAGATCTCGCATGCGCCGGGCGGGCTCGGGGTCTTCGAGGTGGTGTTCCTCGCCGGCTTGTCACATATGGACCAGGTCGGCGTGCTGGCGGCGCTGCTGGTGTTCCGACTGTTCTACCTGATCATCCCGCTGCTGATCGCGCTCGGCGTGGTGCTCTATTTCGAGCGATCGCAATTCAGCCGCAGTGAGAATTGAGACGTCGGAAGACGATGATTGAACCAAGACACAGGGTTGACTATTTTCCGGCGGCGGCTACAAGGCACGCGCGGCGACATCGTCGCCCTGCCGCGCGGTTTTCAACAGCCACGCCTGCTGGGGAATAGGTTAACGGTAGACCCACGGACTCTGACTCCGTTAGTCCTGGTTCGAATCCAGGTTCCCCAGCCAAACCCCGTTTTACCAGTAAAACAATCGCTTAGGCGAAAACGGAAAAACCGCAACTGGAACACTTTTCCGGGGCATAAAACCTGCGCAACGCCTTCCGCTCGGCCGTGATGCGTGGTGCATCGTTTTGATGCACGCCCGCATTGCACGTCGGCGCTGCTTGAACCAAATTGGCGAAGGCAGGGAGGCGATGTTAATGAACACTGAAAGGCTGGATGAAATTTGGAAGCAACAGTCAATTCCCGTCATTTTGCGTAGGGATGGCCAGCGAGAAAAACTGAGAGCACGGCTGCCTAAGGCGGATGGCGATTGGACGTGGATCAACAGTATCGGCAAGTCTCATGCTGTCTGGATATACGGCGGATCGTATTGGGAGTTGCCGAAGTCATGGTTCAACAACTTCGTTAATCAAGCACTAGTGCGCTACCAAAGCCTTTACGTGATCCAGCCCTACCGCGAGCAAGAAAAGTGCGCCCCAGCCTGTATGAACGCCACCGGGCATGAGTGCGAATGCTCGTGCATGGGTGCCAACCATGGCGCGGGCAATGACGGAAGCTGGTTCGAAGTATCAGAAACATTTGCCACCCGGTGGCATGAGCGCGAGCTTGCGTGCCGGCTCATGGTGGCGAAGTAGAAAAGGGCTGAATCAATGAGCAACAATCCGGGCAAGAGAGGCAAGCCAGCTCCATGGATTCAGCGCTCGCAGGAAGATCGTGAGAAAGCGCTGGAGAAATATCGGATCGCTCATCACCCTGCTTATGCGGAGTGGTCGAACCGACGGTCCGAAGCTGCCAAATCCTTTAGAAAGGAAACAGGAGCTGACGACTGGTCGAACCCGGACATCTATAAGGCGATGAAAGCTGCAGATGCGCGCTTGCGAGCATGGGGAAAGGAAAATCCCAACCCGATGTCGTGGGACGATTACAAACAACTGGAAGCAGAGTTCACGGCGCAATACGTGCCGACGGATTATTCGTGAGCCGTAATGGACAGGCGCGCCCGCACAAAGATCTTTGGCCTAAGACGCCAACCGATCTGTATCACAAGCTCATATTCGAATTACGGTGGCAGTGCACTTTCGAATTACGGTGACGGTACATTTTGCCATATCGCCCTGCCCGCATGGCGCACCTTGCCCTGCGCTCCCGTCTGCCGCATTCCGCAGGACCGAGCTAAGCGTTTCACGTCCGAACATTGTGTTCCACAAGAACTGCTCATCGAGTATTGCCGCGTCGCCGATGTCGCGGTTTTCGATGCACCCGTGGCCGAGACCATCGCCGGGCAAATCGGCAAAGCCGTGAAACCCGGAAAACCAGAGCAGGCGGCGACAAAAAATAGTGCACTGTCACCGTAATTCGCGAGGTCACAGGCAACGTCAGCATCGATGAAGTTCGGGCAAAGGTTCGCAGCCAAAAATGCGGACGCAAGGAATCGATGGATGCGGAATTATTTCATCCGGTCGGGCAAGAACGGGAGACGATCCAATTTCGGCGGCTGGTTGAGATCAGGTGGGAGCGGCGTGTTGTCTGGCGGGGTGAGTCATAGACATCCAAACGATCAAATTTATGTTGGTGGAGATGCTGCGGGCGTTCTCTGTGGCGGGATTGTCTGAACCACTAATAATTGTCGACCATCAGCGGTCAGTTCATATATGCGGAGATCGGCTGTAGGCAATGCTTCCGAAATCTTCGGCGCCAAGACATCTATAGCCTTAGCAGAATTATCAGGGAGGATTGTAGCAATTGCTGCCCCCACGGCTGTTAAAACGTACACAGGAAGGCAAGGCTTTTTGTCCTTATCGAGTTGCAATGTTTTCCCCTCGACAATAACCGGGTCTTTCGAGCGAGACGCCGCGATCGCCCTCTTCCCAAATCGCCATAGCCAAAAGTCATCACCGTTCTTGTCAGTTATCGGGTTAGGTATACGAATCTGTCCATTGCCTGGATCCACCAAGAGGTCAGCGCTGACAAGCTGGACAACTTCCGAAAAGGTCAGTTCTCCGGACAATACTTTGGGTAAAACGTTGTCGAGGCGGTGTTCGCAGACGCGTTCGAAAAGCGTCGCGATCGTTGGTTCTAATTCATCGACCACCCTGAGAACCTTAGCCGAAAAAGTGCTTGGTGTCCGGATTTCCTGCGCGAGAACGCGCCCCCATTTCTCTCTTAGCTCTTCTGTTGTTGCAGCTTCGGCAAATCGGTCGAAGCGGCGGACAAAGCTCTCATCTAGGCTATCGGCCCCAGAATTTGCCTCTACATCTGTTGGCGGCTTGGCGCGAAGATCATCAATTGTCTTAGTGAGGACCGCATCCTTGTTCTCCTGTCTGGCAAACACGGAATCCAAGTGGTTGCGGATCGCCCGTTCAGCGAAGTCAGGATCGGTTTTGAGGCGGTCAAGTCCCAGGGCAGTAACAGCTTCGATGGCAAGTACACGACTATCTGCAATGGCCCTCCGTTCGGAAACCTTGGCCTCGATGGGAGCATTCATAAGTTCGAATAGATTTCCGCCAAAGCGGTCCACCGCAGCTACGAAACGGCTTTTAGCGCTCGCTTTAATGCTTGTAGGCGTCAATTCACCCGAAACGGATGTTTCTGTATTAAGATGATCGTCTTTGTTCATTGTCGCCCTCCCATGACCGGGAAGACAAAAGACCATCATTTAGACTAGGAATCAAATCAGCGCGCGGCCGCGCGGTCGAGGCGTTCACACAAGTTGGTATAAAGGCGAAGGCAGGAATTCAACTCCTTCGACAAAGATAGGAAGTCGTCGCTGACGAACTCGTTCTCTTGGCAGTCGCGGACCTGCATCGAGAATAATGCACGCAACGACTTTATCCGGCTCCAAGTGCTCACGATCGCTTCAAGGGCAATCACATCATGTTCGGAAACTGACCTCGACGAGCCAAAATAGGCGCTCGCAAGCCGACAAAACATGCGCTTCGACGATCTACGTCCGCCCGGCAAGCGGAAGGCCCGGAACGGCGCCAACGATGCGAAAACGGAATGAGGGCGAGTCCCGGCTCGAATCCAGGTTCCCAGCCAACGATTTCCTGGATGAAACCAGAGCGTTGTTGAAGGAGCGGACTACACTCCCGCGTGCGAGCTGCTGTTCTTTGCCGGAGGTGGAGGCGTAGGAACAACCGCCTTGGTGCTTTCGCCGGGCGCGTCGACCCGGACCAGCGTTATAAGTGCGGGGTTCGGAGAATGATCGAGCGTTGCACCCGTAACCGCATCCACGCCTACCCCTATCACTCCGCCGAGCAGGATATTGCCGGCGAGACCTGCCGCGCCCTTTCCGCTCATCGTCGTGCCGATGTAAATGCTGCCGGGTTTATAACCTTCCTTCTCGGCATAAGCGGTGAACTCCTCCTTCCGACTTACTTCGACTGTGCAAGGTGAAGCCGGGCATGAATGACCGAGTGAAGTTCTTATCGCGGCGTCCGGTGGGTCGGAATTGATAGAGATTTTGTCGGTTGTACCACGCACCACTGACGCGCAGCCCGACATAGCGACTGTTGCTGCCAAGACAGCACAAAGATAGATTTTCATTTGAAGTCCCCCGTTGCACTATTGGCGCAACGGCGAGGCGCGTGCAAGCGAGTTCATGGAAGGGCGACAGTAGAGCTGTAGGGCGCGGCGCCCAGATACGCAATATCGATGCCGTGATCCGTCGTGCGGAAGACACGACTCAGACAGGATGTCCGGTATCCACATCAGCCCAACCAAATCCAGCAAAGCAGGACCCCACGCATGACTCCAGCATTGCCGAAACGAAACGAGCCGTTCCGGGCCGGCGAAACCGCACTGCTGCTAGTCGACATGCAGCGCGTCTGGCTGGAGCCCGGCGCCGATCCGGCGCATCCGGAGCGTGGTCCCGATCACTATTTCTACCGGCAGACGGCGTCGCAAACGATCCCCAACCAGGAGCGCCTGCTGGCGGCGGCGCGGGCCAACGGCGTCGAGGTGATCCACACCATCATTCAGAGCCTGACCCAAGACGGCCGCGACCGCTCGCTCGACCACAAGCTGACGCCGATCCATATCGCGCCGAGCCGGCCGGAGGGCCTGCCGGTGCCGTCGCTGGCGCCGGTCGGCGACGAGATCATGCTGCCGAAGACATCGTCGGGCGTCTTCAACTCAACCAACATCGACTATGTCCTGAAAAACCTCGGCGTGCGTTACCTGATCGTCGCCGGCATTATGACCGACCAGTGCGTCGACATGGCGGTGCGCGATGCCGCCGATCGCGGCTACCTCGTCACCTGCGTATCGGACGCTTGCGCCGCCGCCTCGCAGGAGCGCCATGATGGCGCGCTCGAGGCGTTCGGCGGCTATTGCTGGATCGCCGACACCGCCATCATTACTGCCCGTTTCGAAGCCTTGGGAAAAGCTACATGACATCGACCGTCGAACCGCTCGTTGCCGTCGTCACCACCGACCTTTCGGCGATCACGCGCGGCCGCTCCGTCGTCGAAAGCAAGCTGCAGAAGATCGCCGCGACCGGCGTCGGCTGGCTGCAGGCCAATCTGTCGCTGACGCCGTTCAATTCCATCGTCGATCCCAATCCCTGGGGCTCGTCCGGCGATGTGCGGCTCATTCCCGATCTCAACGCGCGGTTTCGCACGGCGCTGACCGGATCGCCGACACCGTTCGACATGGTCGCCGGCAACATCGTCGAACTGGACGGCAGCCCGTGGGTCGGCTGTACGCGGACCATGCTGAGCGATGCGCTGGCGGAGTTGAAGGCGGCGACCGGGCTTTCCGTCATCGCCGCGTTCGAGCATGAATTCCATATCGAGGGCGACTTTGGGCCGGCTCATTCGATGTCGTTGGCCGCATTGCGCCGCGCCGATCCGTTTGCCGCCAATCTGATAGCGGCGCTAGCGGAAGCCGGCGTCGCGCCCGAAGTGGTGATCGCCGAATTCGGCACCGACCAATTCGAGGTGACATGCGAGCCAGCCGATGCGCTCGCCGCGGCCGATCGCGCGGTCGCCATCCGTGAGATCACGCGCGAAGTCGCGCGATGTGCCGGCTGGCGGGCGAGCTTCGCGCCCAAGATCGCGCCGGATGCCGTCGGCAACGGCGTCCACATCCATTTCAGTTTCGTCGACGAGGCCGGCAAGCCGGCGACCTACGATCCGGCACAGCCAGGCGGTCTTTCCAGCCAGGCCGGTGCCTTCTGTGCCGGCGTGCTGCGCCACCTGCCCGCGATTACCGCCATGACGGCGGCGAGTGTGTCGTCCTACTACCGGCTGAAGCCGCACAGCTGGAGTTCGTCCTACACTTGGCTTGCCGATCGCGACCGCGAGGCGTCCTTACGCATCTGCCCGACGGTGACCATCGGCGGGCGCGATCCGGCGCGGCAGTACAACATCGAATACCGGGCAGCCGACGCCACCGGCAATCCCTATTTGTCGCTGGCGGCGATCGTGCGCGCCGGGCTGGAAGGGCTGAAGGCCAAGCTGCCGGCGCCGCCACTGGTCACCGGCGACCCGACGCAGATGAGCGCCGCCGAACGCAAGAAGCTTGGCCTCGTGCGACTGCCGGAAACGCTGCCGACGGCACTCGACGCGCTTCTCGCCGACAAGACCGTCACCGGATGGTTCGCGCCGGTGTTCGTCGAGACCTTTGTCGGCCTCAAGCGGCATGAGACCGAGCGCCTCGCCGGTCTCGACCCAGTCGCTGTCTGCGACCTTTACCGGACGCTGTATTGATGGCTGAGCCGCTTGCCAAGGCCATCCTACCTGAAGGTTGGCTTCCAGCGGTCGAAGCGATCAACGAAACGGGGCGTTCCGATATCGTCCTGATATGCGAGCATGCGTCCAATCACATCCCGGCCGAATACGCAGGGCTCGGTCTCGACAGCCGCCATTTGCAGCGCCATATCGCCTGGGATATCGGCGCCGCCGAAGTGACCCGCCTTCTGTCGAAGCTGCTCGATGCTCCGGCCTTCCTCAGCTCCTATTCGCGGCTTTTGATCGATCTCAACCGGCCGCTTGGTTCCAGCGGCAGCATTCCGGTGCTATCGGAGGACACTGAGATCCCCGGCAATGTCGGCCTCGATCCGGAGGAGCGAAGCCGGCGCGCCGAGATCATGTTCGCGCCGTTTCATGACCGCGTCGCTGCCCATCTCGACGAGCGGGCGAAGCAGGGCAGAGCGACACGGATCGCGACGATCCACTCCTTCACGCCGGTCTACCTCGGTGTTGGCAGGCCCTGGCATGCCGGCGTGCTTTACGACCGGGCAATCGATTTCGGCCAGGCAATGCTTGCCGGCCTGGGCGCCGGCATCGGGCTCAACGTCGCGGCAAACGAGCCTTACGTGATCAGCCGCGAGGGCGACTACGCCATACCGGTCCATGGCGACGATCGCGGCATTCCAGCCGTCCTCGTCGAGATCAGGCAGGACCTGCTGGCGGGCCGCTCCGGCATCGAGGAATGGGCGCACCGCCTGGCAGCAGCGTTGCCGGCACAGACAAAGGCGTTATGACCGAGCTCGGCTGCTCGACCGCAACGCAAGATGCCAGCCGGTGAAAAGCCTCCACCGTCCTCAGGAGAAGATTTGCGACAGTTCTTCGACGCTGGTGCCTTCCTTGACCTGCCGCAGCTCGACATAGCTGACCGCCGTGGCGACCGACAGCACCATCGACAGCACGGTCGACACCAAGGCTGCCGCCACATCGGCAATGATCCCGCCAAACATGACGATGACTGCCAGCATCACCCACTGGATGACCATCGCGATGACCATCAGGATCAGGAAAAGGCCAAATAGCGGCCAGCGGTTGCCCTTGGTCAGGACACGGCTGCGCGACATCGAACCGAACACGCCAAGCCGCTCCTGGATCAGAACCGGCACCGCCACGCACCATCCGAGCCACAAGATGATGCCGGGAACCAGCAAAGCTATCGACGCCAGGCCCGCACCCAGGCCGACGAGCAGGCCAATACCAAGGGTCGGCAGCAAATTGCGGATGGCTATCTGAATGCAGTCGCCAAAGGTCGGCCGCTTGCCGTTCAAGTCCTCGATCGTTGCCCGCACCAGCGCCGACTGGAGCAGCAGCGCGAAAACGAAGGATAGCAATCCCGCAATAACCGTAATCCATGAATTCTGAAACATCATCGAGGGATCGGCCGCGGCGCCGGGGTCGCCCTGCAGAACCGCATCTAGTTGCGGTTGGCTCCACAGCCGAAGAATAATCGCCGGCAAGCCTGAAAACAGCAGCGCGAGCCCAAGGCATAAGCCGATGTTGCGGCCGATCACGGCGAAGCTGTTGTTGAACACTCTGCCGATCTCGAATTTCTCAGGCCGTTCCAGTGTCGTTGAAGCCATGATTCCCCCCGTGTTTCGCCGTAACAGTATCACGGCGCCCTAATAGCAATTCTGCCAAGATTAACCGTGGGCGTCCAGCCCACTTGCAATTCTTGTGCTGCATTGTCAGTGTCGGCTGGGAACTGCAGGTTGCAGGGGAGCGGGTGACGGTGGCACAGCCAGGCACAGCGGAAGCCGAATGGCTGACCAATCTGCACAAGCAGCTGATCGCCGATGAGTCGATCCAGTTCGACCTGCCGGCCTATGTGCCGCCCCAGCCGCCCGACTGGCTGAAGCCGCTGCTCGATCTTTTGTCATCGCTCGGTCCCTACATGATCTATCTGTTCTGGGGGGCGGTGATATCGGGCGCCGCAATCATCCTGCTTTTGGTCTTCTTCGAGGTGAAAGGCATCGCCTGGCACCTGCCGTGGCAGCGCGCGCGGCCCGAGGCCGAGGCCGAAGAGACCTGGCGTCCCGACGCGGGCGCCTCGCAGATCCTGCTGTCGGAAGCGGATGCGCTGGCCGCACGCGGCGACTATGACGAGGCGGTTCACTTGCTGCTTCGGCGCAGCGTCGCCGATATTGCCAGCCGGCTGCCGGACTTCCTGCGCCCGTCGCTCACCGCGCGCGACATCGCCAATGCTCCTTCCCTGCCGGGAAGGGCACGCCATGCGTTTACCGAGATCGCCCGCATTGTCGAGACGGCGCTGTTCGCGCGCCGGCCGGTCGGCGCGGAAGGCTGGCGGCAAGCACGCGGCGCCTATGAACGTTTCGCCTTCCGGGATGCCTGGACGTGAGCGCACCGGCGGTCGAGGCGCAGGAGCCGTTCAATCGAAAGACACTGTTTTGGGGGATTTTCGCCAGCCTGCTTGCGGCAGCCGGTTTCTTCCTGCTGTCCACCTATGCTCCCGATTTCCGGCAACCCGGCAATGGCGGCGCCACGCCGCTGTCGAAAAGCGGCGTCGGCTACGCCGGCCTGGCCGAATGGCTGAAGCTGACCGGCGAACCGCCCTTCATGGCGCGGACAGAGGACGATCTCGGCACCGACATGCTGCTGATCGTCACCATTTCGCCCGACAGCGATCCGGAGGCTCTCGACCACATCCTCAACCTTCGCCAGGACCAGAACACACTCTTCGTGCTGCCCAAATGGCAGATCCTGCCGCTGCAGGAGCACGAAGGCTGGAATATGAAATTCGGGCGATTGCCCGGTTCGGTGGTGAACGAATGGCTTGGCCGGATCGCCGATGCAAAGATCGGTGCTGGCCAGAGTACGCCAAAGCAACTCGACATCGAGGGCCAGCTCGTCAACACCCCGGACGAATTGCAGTGGGTAGCGGACGAACACCCGGTCATTGCAGCCGGCAAAGGCCAGGCCGTCCTGACGCAAGTGGAGAACAAGCCGTTCTATATCCTGACCGACCCCGACCTGATCAACAACGCCGCCCTCAAGGATCCCGACAAGGCGGCAGCCGCGCTCGGGCTGATCGCCTTGCTCCAGCCGGACGACGGGCCGGTGATGTTCGATCTGACGCTGCACGGCGCGGGGCGGAAGTATGATCTGGCCAAGCTTCTGGTCGAGCCGCCCTTCCTGGCGCTGACACTGACGATCCTGGTCGCTGCGGCGCTGGCGTTCCTGCATGGCCTCGGCCGATTCGGCCCGCCGCGTGCCGACCAGCGTGCAATTGCTTTCGGCAAGCGTGCGCTGGTCGATACGACGGCGATGCTCATGCGGCGTGCCGGCCGGCTGGACGAGCTGGGAAGCCGCTATGCGGCCTTGATGCGGGTGCGCGCCGGCGCGCTGCTCGGGGCACCGCAAGGGTTGCAAGGCACAGCGCTCGACCACTGGCTCGACTCTCGCGATAAGGAGCAAGCTGGCGGCTTCACGATGCGCTCGCAAGCCGCCGGCGAGGCCAAGAACTTGGCGCAGATGCAACAGGCAGCTGAGCGGCTGCACGACTGGACAGCAAGGAGGCTCGGTGAACGTCGATGATGTGAAGGCCCTGGCGACACGGATCAGGGAAGAAGTGGCCAAGGCGATTACCGGGCAGCACGATACGGTCGACCTGATGCTGACCGCCTTGTTTGCAGGCGGGCATATCCTGCTCGAAGGCCCTCCCGGCACGGCCAAGACAATGACCGCGCGCTGCTTCGCCCAAGCGCTTGGGGTCGCCTACGGGCGGATCCAGTTCACACCGGACCTGATGCCCGGCGACATCGTCGGGTCGAACATCTACAACTTCCAGACCGGGCAGTTCACGCTGACGCGCGGCCCGATCTTCTGCGATCTCCTGCTTGCCGACGAAATCAACCGCACGCCACCCAAGACGCAAGCCGCACTGCTCGAGGCGATGCAGGAACATGCGGTCACGTTCGACGGCACCACGCATTCGCTCGGCCGCAACTTCATGGTCGTCGCGACCCAGAATCCGATCGAGCACCAGGGCGTCTACCCCCTGCCCGAGGCGCAGCTCGACCGCTTCCTGTTCAAGCACCGCGTCAGCTATCCCGGCCCCGAGGAAGAACGAGCCATCATCGTCCATCACGGCGGCGGCTCCGCCTCGCACGACATCGCGCAATATGGCATCGAGGCGCAGACGGACCGCGAGACGCTGCAGGAGGCACTTGCAACCGTCGGCTCCGTCACCCTCGTCGACGATGTCATCGGCTATATAGCGGCGCTGGTTCGGGCTACGCGCGAAAATGCCGATCTGGAAGTGGGGGCCAGTCCACGCGCGGGCGCCATGCTGGCGCGGGCGGCTCGTGCCCGGGCGGCGCTGGACGGACGTGCCTATGTGATCCCCGACGACGTCAAGGCGCTGGCGATACCGGCGCTGCGCCACCGCGTCATCCTTTCGCCTGCCGCCCAGATCGATGGCCGCCTGGTCGAGCAGATCGTCTCCGACCTGGTCGACCAGACGGAAGCACCACGTTGATCTATCCCAGCGGCCGAGCGGTGTGGGCAGCAGCGGCCGGCGCGGTGCCGGCCTTCCTGGTCGCGCTGGCGCTGCCGTCATTCTGGTATCTGGGATTGCTGTGGAGTTGCCTGCTGCTTGCCTTCCTGGCGGTGGATGCCGCGGCCGGACGCGGACGGGCATCGCTGAATGCCAGCATCGATGCGCCGCAGCAGGTCGGTGTCGGCGGCGAGTTCAGCGTGCAAATTGCAGCCCGTCATTCGGGCCGGCCGCGCGCCGCGGAGGCTCGCGTCGGCCACGATGCGCGGCTGGCGCCGGTGGACGGCAGCGGTGGGACTTTGCGGCCGACGGCCGGAGGCGGGTCGCTCGACCTTCGCTTCCAGGCGCTGCGACGCGGCGTCGCCAGCTTCGACCGTCTCTGGGTGCGCTGGCGCGGGCCGTTCGGGCTGGTCTGGAACCAGGTGGTGCTGCCGGTGGAAAGCAAGGTTGCGGTGCTGCCCGACGTCAGCAGCGCCCGCGGCGAGGCGATCACCCTGCTGCAACATGCGGCGCTTGCCGAAGGCCATGCGCAGCGCCGCGCCGGTCAAGGCCGCGAGTTCGACGCGCTCAAGGATTACCAGCCGGGCATGGGCCGGCGGATGATCGACTGGAAGCGCAGCGCCCGCCACGGCAAGCTTTTGGCGCGCGAGTTCCGCATCGAGGAGAACAACAATGTCGTGCTGGCCATCGATAGCGGACGCCTGATGTGCGAGCCGGTCGACGGTGTGCCGAAGGTGGACCGGGCGGTGACGGCCGCCTTGCTGTCGGCATTCATCGCGCTGAAGGGCGGCGACATGGTCAGCCTGTTCGGCTTCGATGCAAGGCCGCGCGTTTCGAGCGGCGCCGTGCGCGGCTCCGCCAGCTTCGCGATGATCCAGAAACGGGCAGCCGAGATCGACTATTCCAGCGAGGAGACCAATTTCACCCTGGCGCTGACCACGCTTTCGGCACGGCTCGACCGCCGTTCGCTGGTCATCATCTTCACCGATTTCGTCGATCCGATCAGTGCCGAATTGATGCTGCGCACCGTGGGCCGGCTCACCGAACGGCATCTGGTGCTGTTCATGCTGATGAAGGATACCGAACTGGAGGGCCTGGCCGACATGCCGCCACGCTCCGGCGAGGACGTTGCCCGCGCGGTCGTTGCCGGAGGGCTCTTGCGCGAAAGGCAGGTCGTCATCGGCCGGCTGCGGCTGCTCGGGGCGCATGTCATCGAAGCCAACCACAACCGGCTGGGTCCCGCGCTGGTCGAGCGTTATCTGCAGTTCAAGCAGGAGGATCTGTTGTGACGGCGCCAGTACCCGGCAGTGCGGTACGTGGCGAGGCGGTACGCCAGTCGTTGGCCAGCTTTCGCCGCGAGCGCGAGGCCGACTGGAAAGCATTCGAGGCACTGCTGGCGCGTGTCGAGAAGCGTGCGCCGCGCACGCTTTCCGAAGAGGAGCTGCTGTCGCTGCCCCTACTCTATCGATCGGCGCTGTCTTCCCTTTCGGTGGCGCGGGCGACCTCGCTCGACAACGCGCTGGTCGCCTATCTCGAAGCGCTGTCGCTGCGCGGTTATTTCTATCTCTACGGCGCACGTCGCGGGCTGCGGCAGCGCCTCGCCGATTTCTTCCTGCACGACTGGCCCGAAGCCATTCGCGACCTGTGGCGCGAGACATTGGTTTCGGTCGCGCTGATGGTGATCGGCATTGGTGCAGGCGCCTGGCTGGTGGCATCCGACAAGAGCTGGTTCGACGCGATCATCCCGTCCAGCCTGGCAGGGGGCCGCGGTCCAGATGCCTCGGCCGAACTGCTGCGCAGCATGCTTTATGATGGCGACAATGGCTTTCTCTCAGGCTTTGCCGCCTATCTGTTCACGCACAACGTCCAGGTCGCGATCCTGGCCTTCGCCCTCGGCTTTGCCTTCGCCGTGCCGACGGTACTGCTGATGCTGTTCAACGGCTGCATGATCGGCGCGTTGTTCCAAGTCTATTGGTCCAAGGGGCTCGGCATGGAGCTCGGCGGCTGGCTGGCCATCCACGGCACCACCGAATTGTTCGCAATCGCTTTGGCCGGCGCGGCCGGCATGCGCATCGGCACCAGCATCGCTTTTCCCGGCGAATTGACACGCATGGCGGCAGCGGCTCGTGCCGGACGCATCGCCGCGAATGCTATGGTCGGGGTCTCGGTCATGCTGCTGTTTGCCGGGCTGCTCGAGGGCATTGGCAGGCAGACCATCACCAGCGACGTCACGCGCTACGCCATTGGCGGTGGCATGCTGGCGCTGTGGATCGGTTACTTCTACCTGTTCCGGATGGTGCGGCATGGCGATCGGTAGACGCGCCGCCTTTGCGGCTATACGGCCGCTGATCACGCCCGAGGGCGTCGATCTTCGGATAAAGCTGGCCGACGCCGGCACGCGGGCTGCCGCCTTCCTCCTCGACTTCGTGTTCATCGCGGTGGCTGCAATCGCGATCACGATCGTCGCACTGTTCGGGGTGGGAGGCCTTGGCAGCGAGGGGTTTCAGCCGCTCTTCGTCGTCTGGATCATCCTGATCTTCTTTCTGCGCAACGCCTACTTCATCGTCTTCGAAGCGGGCCGGCGCGCGGCTACGCCCGGCAAGCGGATCGTCGGCATCCGGGTCGCATCGCGCAGCGGAGACGGCCTGTCGATCGACCAGGTCATCGCCCGCAACCTGATGCGCGAGATCGAAGTGTTCCTGCCGCTGTCGATCATCGTCGGACGCAGCGGCACCGACCTTGCCGACACGCTGACGACGGTGTTCGGACTGGTGTGGACGCTGCTGTTTGCCTTGTTTCCGCTCTTCAATCGAGACCGCATGCGGATCGGCGACCTGTTGGCGGGGACCTGGGTGGTCGAGGCACCGAAGCGCGCCTTGCTGGAAGATCTGTCGGCCCGGCAGGATGCCGGCACTGGCGCGTTCCGATTCAGCCACGCCCAGCTCGACGCCTACGGAATTGCCGAACTCCACAAGCTGGAGGAAGTGCTGCGCCGCGACGACTATTTCGCGTTGCGGACGGTGGCCGAAACGATCGGACGCAAGATCGGTGCGGCGCCACAAGCCCATGACGCACGCGCGTTCCTGACGGCGTATTACGGAGAGCTGCGGGCGCATCTCGAACGCAAGCTGCTGCTGGGCAACCGCAGGGCCGACAAGCATCAGCGGTAGGTTCGCTTTCGCAGCCCTTCTATTGGAGAACTACGATGGCTTGGGTTTGGTACGATCGATTGGATACGTCGTTTCAGCCGGCGACTTTTGACTACGGTTCTCCAGTAACCCCCGTTGATGCGATGACCTCCGTACCAATCGAGGAATCTCGTGGTCGGCCGGTGCTTCGTGCCAGATCCAATTTAATCAATTTTGAAAGCCTTCACTGCCCACCAACTGGCAACCCTCCGGCTGTTGATGATACGTGGCAGGAAATAATTTTGAAATTCGTGCCCCAAGAGTTTGTTCAATTTTATCCAATAACCTTAGTGGCCCGCGACGGAACGACTAACAAGTTTTCTTGGGTTCTGCCACTCAGCCGGGTTCGCTGCATAGATCCAGAACGATCTGATGTTGCCAGCGCGGTGGAAGGAGGTAACGTCTTACATATAATTTCTTGTAATTTTTACGTACACTTTGAGCACTGCTTAGGCAGTATTCATCTGGCAAGAGATGAGCAGCAGTTAAATCATATAGTTTTGTCCGAAGAATTGAGAACTGCACTCGCCGTAACAGGCGAGTCCTCAATGTTTTTTCGACCAGGCGACGTTCCCACGTTGATTAGGCGGAGGGTCCATTGACTAAAGATAGCGCAAACTTTGCCAACCGGCCAGACCGCCCGTCGCTTCTCACCCCACCCAGTTCTCATAATCAGACACCAACAGGTGCAGCGGCGCTGTGTCCTCGTCAATGTCCGCGAAGCGGCCGATTGGTTCGCGAAAGACATTGTCGGTGAGATCGTCGTTGACCGTCGAAACCTCGCCGATCAGCACGTCCTTGCCTTCGGCCCAGAAGGCGTGCCAGACGCCCGGCAGCAGCGTCACGCTCTGGCCTGGGTCGAGCTTCAGCAGCCCACCCGCAGGCAGCCTGTGGATGGTTCCGTCGACAGGCACCGTTACTTCGGCCTTCGGGTCGATGCCGCCATCGCGGTCATGCATGAACAGCTCCAGCACCAGCTTGCCGCCGCCACGGTTGATGATGTCTTCGGCCTTGATGTTGTGGCGATGCATCGGCGACAGCTGGTCCTTGCGCGAGATCATGATCTTCTCGGCATAGAGCATGCCCATGCCCTTCTTCATGTCTTCGTAGCGGCCGTTGCGGACGGTGAACAGGAACAGGCCGAGCTCGTCGAACTTCTCCTGGCCATAATCGGTGATGTCCCAGCCGAGCCGGGAGGAGAAGATCGCCGACGAATCCTGCCGGCGCGCCTTCATCTCTTCGGGGCTCCAGTAGGCGAAGGGCGGCATGATGTAGCCGAACGAGCGGATGAAGGCGTCGGCGTCGCGGATGATGTCGTTGATGGCGGAGCGTTTCATGATCGTGGTTCCTTCCCGTCGCTTTGCGAGCGCTAACGCAATAGCCGAACGTCAATTCGGTGTCGATGCAAACTGCTGTCGCTGGCCCCATGACATGCGGTCCGATCAGGGCCATAAGGTCAACCAATTTTCCGATGGTGAGACCATGCGCAGCATAGACGACCTCGATACGCCGGCGATCCTGATCGATGCCGGCCGCGCCGAAGCCAACATCGCGCGGGCGCAGGCCCATGCCGACCGGCACGGGCTGAAACTCCGGCCGCACATCAAGACCCACAAGCTGCCCTACTGGGCAAAAAAGCAGATCGCGGCCGGCGCCGTCGGCATCACTTGCCAGAAGATCGGCGAGGCCGAAATCATGGCCGACGCCGGCCTGACCGACATCTTTCTGCCCTACAATATCCTCGGGCGGGCGAAGCTGGAGCGCCTCAAGGCGCTGCACGGCCGCGTAACACTGTCGGTGACAACGGACAGCATGGACACGCTGATGGGACTTGCCGCCACCTTTACCGATCCCGGCCACCGCCTGCCGGTGCTGGTCGAATGCGACACCGGCATGGGCCGCTGCGGTGTGCAGTCGGCCGGCGAGGCAGTCGCGCTGGCGAGCGAGATCGACAAGGTCCGGGGGCTCGTCTTCGGCGGCTTGATGACCTACCCGGGGGCGGGCCGCGCCGCAGAGACCGAGGCGTGGCTCGCCGATGCGCAGCAAGCACTTGCCGCATCCGGCCTTGCCTGCGAGCGTATCTCCAGCGGCGGCACGCCCGACATGTGGCGCTCGGGCGAGCATTCCGTCGTTACCGAATACCGGCCTGGCACCTACATCTATCTCGACCGCTACCAAGTCGCCAAAGGCGTCGGCAGCCTCGACGATTGCGCGCTGACGGTGCTGTCGACGGTGGTCAGCCGTCCAACGCCGACACGCGCCATCCTCGACGCCGGCAGCAAGGCGCTGTCCAGCGACACGCTGGGGCTCGCCGATTTCGGCGAGCTGCTGGGCATTTCAGGCGCAAGGGTGACCAGCCTCAGCGAAGAGCACGGCAATGTCACGCTTTCGGGCGGCGCCGAGCTTGGCATCGGCGAGCGCGTGCGCGTCGTGCCCGACCATTGCTGCGTCGTCACCAATCTGTTCGACGAGGTGCATCTGATTGAAGGCGAGAAAGTGATCGAGACGCTGCCGGTCAAGGCGCGCGGGCGTATGGGGTGAACCAGCCCGGAGCGCGTGCGGAGGCTTTAATGTATAGAGTTTTCCGGACGCCGGAGGGACAGCACCCCCTCTGTCCTGCCGGACATCTCCCCCGCAAGGGGGGAGATTGGCAGCTCCGCCGCCCGCACCCACTTTGGGGGAGATGTCCGGCAGGACAGAGGGGGGTGGGAAGAAACTCGACGGATAAGATCAGCCGGGTTGCCGTTCAGCTTGCCTTGCCGCGACCCGGCGCATCGAAATGACGCGGCGGCGGCGGATCTCGGTGCGCATCGCCATCAGATGCAGCGCGAAGAACAGCACGGTGAAGCCGAGCGCCATCACCAACAACGGCCACAACAGGCTTGGATCGATGGTCGGCCCGCCAAGCCGGAACACCGAAGCCGGCTGGTGCAGCGTGTTCCACCAGTCGACCGAAAACTTGATGATCGGGATGTTGATGAAGCCGACCAGGGTGATGATTGCCGCAGCCCAGGCGGCACGCCCGGCATCGTCGAGCGCGCGCGTCAGCGCGATAATGCCGAGATACATCAGGAACAGGATGAAGACCGAGGTCAGCCGCGCGTCCCACACCCACCAGGTGCCCCACATCGGCTTGCCCCAGATTGAACCGGTGATCAGCGCAAGGGCGGTGAAGACGGCACCAATGGGCGCCGCCGATTTCAGCGCCAGGTCGGCCAGCGGATGGCGCCAGACCAGCGTGCCCAGCGCCGAGATCGCCATCAGCGTGTAGCACATCATGGCAAGCCAGGCGAAAGGCACGTGGATATACATGATGCGCACGGTGATGCCTTGCTGGAAATCCTCAGGCGCCGTGAAGCTCATATAGAGACCGACAGCGAGGATGATGGCGGCCACGCTCGCCAACCACGGCACGACCTTGTCGACCAGCCCGACGAACTGCGTCGGGTTGGCAAGGTCCATCCAGCCGGAGAGGCGTGAAGTCGTGTCGCTCATGCGGCTTTACATAGACCGCCGGCGGAGTTGCGGCAACCACGGAGCCGGCGGTCTCTCCTTCTCTCCTTTGTGGGAGAAGGTGGATCGGCGCGTGGCTCCGAGCCGGATGACGGCTCATGTCGAGCCTGAATCAGAACTCATCGCAATATGAAAGCCGCCAGTCGGTAAACAACCCAATCGGGGCGTTTGATCGCGCCGAAGTCGACGCCAAAAGCGGTCAAGCTGGAAGCGTCGAGCATTGGTCAAACGCTCGGCGGCAGACTTCAAACCTGCTGTCGGCAGTTGGTTGATGGGGCGTTGATCGCAAATTGCGCGGCGAAAGCCCGGATATAGGCGGGCCGTGCTTCCCCGCGCGCTACATAGGCAGCCAAGTTTTGATATTCGTCCAAAATGCCTGACATTCTTAGTCGCAGCAGCACTGATACCATCAATAGGTCGCCCGCGCTGAACGCATCATCGAGCCAGTCGGCGACGCCCAAGTGAGCCGAGAGTTTGTCCAGCCGAGCGCGAACACGGTCCTTTACCAACGGCAAGCGCTCCTCGCTCCAAGGCTTGTCACCTTCGAATATTCTTGCCGTCGTTAATTCCAGGATCGGCGGCTCGACGGTGTTTAGTGCGGCAAACATCCACGTGATCGCGCGTGCGCGGGCATCGCGATCCTTCGGCAGCAGGCCCGCATGCTGCTCGGCAAGATGAAAGACGATCGAGCCGGTCTCGAACAGCGAGAGAGAACCTTCCTCATAGGTGGGGATCTGGCCGAAAGGATGGATTGCCAGATGGTCAGGCGCCTTCATCCCTGCGAAGGAAACAAGACGAACCTCATAAGGCTGACCCACTTCTTCGAGCGCCCAGCGAACGCGCGTATCGCGCGCCAGTCCCTTGCCGCCATCGGGTGATCGTTCAAATGCTGTGATAGTGATTGTCATCGTATCCGTTTCTTTGCTTGGGCAAATTTCTTCGGCTTCCTATCGTGAGACGAATGAGCCTCCCCGAAATCGACATCGGTCTTGACCTATTTCATTGCAGGGCGCCGCTTCCGATCAGAGGTCGTGATAGCGCGATGGGCCAATTCGGCGAGGCTGCGCGTAGGGGCTGCCTTGTTCCATCGACCGCTTTTGCGAGCTTGCGCCCTGAACGCAGACCGAGGCCCTTCCGGTCAATCCCGATTTACGGGTTCACATCCTGATCTGCAGTGCGCTTACATCTCCATTTTTGGATGAAGATTTTGCGCCAAGCTGGAGTTGCGGGATCTGAACGCCGTCTGCGACACAATTATCGCCTAGGTCCGCGATGAGAGCTTGCAGCCGTGGCGGTGACGCGGTCTCCCCTTCTCCCCTGTGGGAGAAGGGTGGATTGGCGCGCAGCGCCGAGACGGATGAGGGATGCTGGACGGAGTAAGGCGCTACTCGGTGCGCCGCAGTCTGGATTTTGGATGAAGGTGTGCGCCGAGCTGGAGCGCACCTCATCCGTCGCCTACGGTGACACCTTCTCCCACAACAAGGGGAGAAGGTGAACCGTGCCACTCAGGCGGCTTCGTTCACCGGATGGCTGAGGCGGCGAACCTCCTCGTCGTTGAGCAGGCCGCCAGCACGCAGCAGGCTGGCGAAGCGGCCGTTGCGCAGCGACAGTTCGGTGAACCCGCCCATCTCGACCACCCGGCCCTTGTCCATGAACACGACCAGATCGGCATCGCGAACGGTGGTCAGGCGGTGGGCGATGATGAAGGTGGTGCGGCCGCGCCGCAATTCGTCGATGGCGTCCTTGACCCGGTCTTCCGTCTCGACGTCGAGCGCGCTGGTCGCCTCGTCGAGAACCAGGATGGGCGCGTCCTTCAGCACGGCGCGGGCAATCGCGATGCGCTGGCGCTCGCCACCGGACAGCTGTCCGCCGCGTTCGCCGACGACCGTGTCGTAGCCTTCGCTCTTCGACAGGATGAAATCCTGCGCGGCGGCGGCGTTGGCAGCGGCATGGACCTCGTCATAGGTCGCCTCCGCACGGCCGACGCGGATGTTGTCCTCGATCGAGCGGTTGAGCAGGCCGGCATCCTGGAACACGGTGGCGATCGAATGGCGCAGCGACTTGCGGGTCACCGTGCGGGTGTCGATGCCATCGATCAGGATACGGCCGCCGGACGGCGTGAAGACGCGCTGCAGGAGGTTGATGAGCGTCGTCTTGCCGGCGCCCGTCGGGCCGACGATGGCGACGGTCTGGCCGGCCTGGACCTCGAACGACGCGTCGTCGACGCCCTGCCCGGAATTGCCGAACTCGAAGCAGACATTCTCGAAACGCACATGACCCGTGACGTTGACGAGGTCGCGCAGCCCGTCGGGCTCGGCGGCATCGGAAGCGGAGTCCTCGAGATGATAGAATTCCTCGAGCTTGGCGCGTGCCTCGGAAATCTGGTTGGCGAAAGCCGACATCTGGTCGAGCCGGGCAATCAGCAGCGTGGCAAAGCCGGTAAAGGCGATGACGTCGCCGATGCGCAACTGGCCGTGCGTCACCAGATAGGCGCCAATCAAGAGCACCACCATCATCGAAATCGTCGACGACAGCCGGTGCAGCGCGTTGGCCATCGCCCACCAGTCGAGCACCGGGTTCTGCGCGTCGAGCAGGTTCTTGACGTAGCGCTTGAGCGCCTCGGTCTCGTGGCCGATGCGGTTGTAGCTCTGCAGGACAGCGACGTTGCTGACCGAGTCGGTCACATGCGCAAACACCTTGTGGTAATGCCGCTCGACGGCCGCCTGGCCTTCCTTGGTGCGCCGCATCACCAGCCGTCCGATGCCAACATAGAGCGCGCCAAGCGCCAGCAGCACCATCGACATGCGGATATCCATGCTGAGCGCCGTGGGCACCAGCAGAACCAGCGCGACCGCGGTCGACAGATGCTGCCGCATGAATTCGAGCCAGAGGCTGAACAGGGTCTCGACCGCGCGCAGGAGCGTGTGCAGGGAATTGGAGGTGCCGCGCTGATGATGCCAGGCTAGCGGCATGGTGATAACGCGCTCGAACGACTGGCAAAGAACCTCGCTGCGCCGCTGGTGGGCAAAGCGGTCGGCGCCGCGCGCCACCAGCACGAAGGCGATGATGTTGAACGCGCCGAGGCCGGCCCACATCGCCAGCGTCGAGAATACCGAGCCGCGGTCCGAAATGGCATCGATCACCCGGCCGAACATGATCGGCTCGAGAATGGCGATAATGGCAAGCGCGACATTCGCCCCGCAGATAAACGCAACGCGTTTCCTGTCGGCAGCGAGATAACCAAGGGCTCGCCAGTAGATTTGCAGAAGTGACACTTCAGCTACTCCGCCAATTATTTATGGTGCAGTGCGTCATTTTTTGACTCGTATCGGTTGACGCGTCGCAAAACAATGCTCGTCTACCTCTTCCGTTCCCATTCCGCGAACAAAAGATGACGACGCTTCGAAATTTGCCGTGATCGTCTAACAGTTTGAGATAAAAGGTGAAATGTCAGCGTTGCGGCAAAATCATGGCAGCTGGAAAGCACTGCCACAATTTTAATCAGCAAGACCCCGGGCACGACGTCTAAAGTCGTGTGCAGGCATTCAGCAAGGTCAAACGCAAATATAACCGGTAGAGGCACTTGGAGTGCCCGTGCGTTCCCTGGGGAAGCGCAAGGGACGCTCCAAGCCCTTGAATCTAGGCCGGTATTCTGACGATCACCTCGGCGTTGTCTCCGGCTTTTGGCTCGAAGGACGAAGATTTGGTCTTCGTGCCATTCACTTCAAGTGAGATGGCCCGAGCCTTTTTGTCGCGGACGACGCGTACCTTGATCTCGGCGCCCAGCATCTTCAGGGTCGCCGAATAACCGTCCCAATGGCTGGGAAGTCTCGGCGTGAATTGAATGCGCTGTCCGCGACGCTCGATGCCGAGAATGCTCTCGACCGCCGCGCGATAAAGCCAGCCCGCCGAACCGGTATACCAGGTCCAGCCGCCGCGGCCGCCCTTGTCCTGCCCGGAATAAACGTCGGCCGCGACGACGTAGGGTTCCACCCGGTAGCGCTCTGCCGCGGCTTCATCGAGTGCATGGTTGACCGGATTGAGCATCGAAAGGCAACGGTAGGCATCGTCGGTGCGACCCATCTCGGCGAGCGCAATGACGAACCATGTCGCCGCGTGCGTGTATTGGCCGCCGTTTTCACGGACCCCCGACGGATAGCTCTTGATGTAGCCCGGGTCCTTTTCCGTCCTCGAGAACGGCGGGGTGAACAGCTTGACGATCTTGAGCTCGTCGTCGACGAGCGTTTTCAGCGCCTGCCCCATTGCCGTCGTCGACCGCGCCGGGTCGCCCTCGCCCGAAAGCACGCTCCAGGACTGGGCGATCGAGTCGATCTTGCACTCGTCCGATTTGCGCGAGCCGAGCGGCGTGCCGTCGTCGAAGCTGCCGCGCCGATACCACTCGCCATCCCAGGCGGTGCTTTCCAGCGCCCGCTTCAGCATCTCGGCGTGCTTTGTCCAGGCCTGCGCGCGCTTGGCATCGCTCTGCGCCTTGGCGACAGCGGCAAAGTCGCCCAGCGTCTTCAGCAGGAACCAGCCCAGCCACACGCTCTCGCCCTTGCCGTGCTCGCCGACGCGGTTCATGCCGTCGTTCCAGTCGCCGCCGAGGATCAGCGGCAGCCCGGCTGGGCTGCTGCGCTTGACGGCAAGATCGAGCGCCCGCGCGCAATGGTCATAGAGCGAGGCTGTCTTCTTCGAGATTTCCGGGATGAAGAAAGCATCGTGCTCGCCTTCGCCCAGCGCCTGCCCCTCGATGAAGGGCAATTGCTCCTTCAGGATCGCGGTATCGCCCGTCACCAGCAGGTAGCGCGCCGTGGCGTGGGCCAGCCAGACCACGTCGTCCGAGATCATGGTGCGAACGCCTGCCTCTGTGCGCGGCAGCCACCAATGCTGCACGTCGCCTTCGGGAAATTGCCGCCGCGCCGCATTGAGGATCTGATCACGCGCCAGCTTGGGGTCATGCGCCAGCAAGGCCAAGGTGTCCTGCAGTTGATCGCGGAAGCCGAAGGCACCGCTTGCCTGATAGAACGCAGAGCGGGCACGGATGCGGCAGGCCAGGCTCTGATAGGGCAGCCAGTGATTGACCATGGCGTCGAGTGCCTTGTCCGGCGTCTCGACCTGGATGGTGTCGAGAAAGCCGCGCCACGTGCGCTCATTGTCGGCCAGCCGCTGATCGAAATCCCTGGAGCGATGGGTCTGCACCAGCGCGCTGGCCTCCTCGGGCGAGGCCGCGTCGCCGAGCAGCCAGAGCAGCGTGACGTCGCCACCGGCAGCGATGTCGATGTCGCGTGCGATGGCCGCGCAGGGATCGTCGCCGGCCTCGACACGGCCCGACAGGCCGGCGCCGCTCAGCACGGCATGCGGAAGCTCGCTGGTGCCCAGCCTGCCGATGAATTCGCCGCGGTCGGCGGTGACGGAATGCACCGCACCGTCGGCGGCCAGAAAGGCGATCCGTTCGCCAAAATCGAGCCCATAGGGATTTTGCGCCAGCAGAGCGCCGGTCGCGGCATCCCGGGACGGAACGATGCTTGCCGCGGTGCGCGAACGATGGCCGCCAAGAACCCATTCAGCATAGGCGTAGACGCGTAGCCGCATCGGCGCCGAACCCGAATTCTGGATGCGCAGCCGCGATATCTTCACCGGATCGACGGGATCGACGACATGGGTCAGGTCCATCGACAGCGGCCCGCGTTTTGAACGGAACGTCGAAAAACCCTGCCCGTGCCAGGTTTCGTAAGTCATTGTCGGGTCACGCACCACGGCAGCCAGCGGCGAGAACGCTTTGCCACTGGCATGATCGTAGACATAGATGCCCTCGCCCGGCCGGTTGGTGACCGGATCGTTCGACCACGGCGTCAACTGATAGTCGCGGCTGTTGCGGCTCCAGGTGAAGGCAGCGCCTTCAGCCGATATGTGGAACCCGAACGATGGGTTGGAGATGACGTTGATCCACGGTTGCGGCGTCGTGCGCCGGCCGGCAAGACGCACGACGTAGTGGCGTCCGCCGCCGTCGAAGCCGCCGAAACCGTTCCATTGGTCGAGCCCGCTGCCGTCGACGCGGGCCTCGACCAGTGCCTGGGCGGCAAACGCTTGCGCCGTCGGCACCGGCAAGGACGGCTCGCGAAGCGCTGCAAGGTCTGCCGGCTGGAGGGCGGCGTCTCGCGCCTGCAGTGCCGCGGCCTCGGCGCGCTCGATCTGGTCGAAGATGGTGCCGTTACGCGTATGCAGCACCACCCGGGCGACGGCGAGCAAAGTCCTGTAGGTCGTTTCCTCCATCAGATCGCGGCGCACCGCGAAGATGTGCTGGCGGGGTCCAAGCTCCTTGCCGCGCAACCGGCTGTTTTCGCACAGCGTCTCGACCGCGCGCTGCAAGTCCTGCACGTATGACGAAGCCTGCTCGTTGACGACGACAAAATCGATCATCATGCCGCGGGCGCGCATGTATTCCTGGAAGCGAAGCGCCTGGGCGACGATCTCCAGATCGGCGACATCGGCGATCCTGACCAGGAAAATGGGAAAATCGCCGGATATGCTGGTCGGCCACAGGCTGGACTGCCTGCCGAGCCCGGAGGCGATGGATTCGCCGGGCAGGCGCAGGAACGGATCGGGATAGATCAGGTAGCGCGCCAGCTTCTGCACATTGGCGGCGTCGGACAGGCTGAGGCCGAGGTGACGGGTCTGCACCTGCGAGCGCGTCCAGGCGAGCATCGCCTGGCGGGAGAAGCTTTCGGGATGGTCGAGCCGTGCGATAGCGGCATCCAATTCGGTGCGATCGGCGCCGACGACGGTCCAGAACGTCAGCGAAATCTTCTTGTTGGCCGGCACGCGCACCTGCCGGCGAAGCGAGGCGATCGGATCCAGGGTGAAGCCGGAATGGCCGCCAAGCTTGGCGCCGGGATCAAAGGCAGCCGCGTCCGTGATGGTGCGGCCGCGGCCGATGAAGGTGCGCCTGTCGGTTTCCGCCTCGGCATCACGCGCCGATCCAGACGGATCGGTGACGAAATGCACCATGGTGACATCGGGCTCGTCCTTTTCGCGCTTGCGCCTGGTGGCGAAGATCGCGCCGTTGTTCGGCGCGATCTCGGTTTCCACGAACATCTTCGAAAAGGCCGGATGCGCATTGTCCGAGGGCTCGGAGCCCAGCACCAGTTCGGCATACGAAGTCACTTCGATGTGCCGGTCGGCGGCGCCGTCATTGTAGAGCGTTACCCGCCGGCCCTCGCCATTGCCTTCCGAGATGACGATGCACTCGACCTCCGAACGCAGCGACCCAATCGATTTGACGAAGCTCGCCTTGTCGTCGGAAAACAGCGTCTGCACACGCTCGTCGGCGGCGCGCTTCGGCTCGGCGGTGGCCGACCACCAGTCGCCATTGCTGGCGTCGCGCAGGAAAATGTAGGAACCAAGGCGGTCCTCGGTCGGATCCGGCTGCCAGCGCGTGACGGCAAGTTCGCCCCAGCGGCTGTAGCCCGAGCCAGTGGCGGTAGCCATGACCGAGTAGCGGCCGTTGGACATGACACTGGTCGAGCGCAGCGCCCTGAGCGGATCGAGCACGATGCGCGTATCCGGGCTCTCGAGCTCGGTCTCGTCCTTGGAGCGCTCGTCGGCCTCGGTCCTGACGGTCGCCGTCGGGATGTCGCGCGGCGCCCTTTCCTGCAAGAGCAATTCGGCCGACTCGATCACCGGATCGCTGTGGAAGCGGTCGCGCAGGCGCCCTTCGAAGATCGCATCGGCAACGGCGGCGATCGACATGCCCGAGTGGTGGGCCATGTAGTTCAGCACGACCGCGTGGTCGGTACCCTCGGGGACGCGTTGCGGCGTGAAATCCACCGCGTCGTAAAAGCCATGCCGGCCCAGTGCGCCCAGCCGCCTCAGCCTGGCCAAGTTCTGCACGGATTCATGCGGCGTGAACTGCGCTGCCAGCACGGTCGCGTAGGGCGCGATCACCGTGTTTTGGCCAAGGCCGCGCTTCAGCCCGAGCCCGGGCACACCGAAATTGGTGTACTGATAGGTCAGTTCGCGGTCGCGGGCGTTGTAGGCCGCTTCCGAAATCCCCCAGGGAACGTTCTTCGACCGGCCATACTGGATCTGGCGCGTGATGATGAGCTTGCTGGTCTGGTTGAGAATGCTGCCTTGCGGCTCCTTCATCACCAGCGGCGGCATCAGATACTCGAACATCGAGCCGGACCAGGACATCAGCGCGCCCTGGAAGCCGATCTCGACGATCGGCCGGCCGAGCCGGAACCAGTGCTCGGTCGGCAAATCGCCCTTGGCGATGGCGAACAGGCTGGTCAGCCGCGCTTCGGAGGCCAAAAGGTCGTAGCAGCTTTCGTCGAGCTGATGCTCTTCGACCCGGTAACCGATCGACAAGAGCTTGCGTTCGGGCCGCATCAGGAACGAGAAATCCATCTCGAAGGCGAAACGGCGCGTGCGCTCGCGCAAGGTCAGAAGCTTAGCCCGCAATGCCGCGACGGCGTTTTCGTCGCTGTGCGCGTCGTGGACATGCGCCTCGCAGGTGGCTTCGAGCCTGGCCGCCCAATCGGCGATGGTGTCGCTCTGGGTCGATGCGGCCTCGGTGTGGATGGCTGTCGCGAGCTTGCGTATCTCGCCGGCCAGGACGGCCAGGTTGATAGTGCGGATCGACGCCATCTCCGGCTGCGCCTTGATCAATTCCACCGCCCGCCGCATGCCGTCGAGACGGTCGGCGAGCCGCTGGCGCAAGGGCCGCAATTGGCGGCGGTCGTCGGGCAACTCCTCAAGGCTTTCGTCGAGGATGGTGACGGTGTCGAGGATGCCTTCGAAGTCGCCCTGCACATGCACCGACGGCGCTTCCGCCCATTCGGCGCAGGCAGCGGCCACGGCCACCAGATGGCCGGCGAGATTGCCGCTGTCGACGGCAGAAATGTACAGCGGATAGAGCGGCTTCAACGTCGTGGTGTCGTACCAGTTGAAGAGATGGCCGCGATCGCGCGGCATGCTCTCGATGGTCGACATGGTCGCGTCGATGCGGTTGACGGCGTCGGAGAGGCTGATCCAGCCGAAATCGCGTGCCGAAATCACGGACAGCAGGTAGACGCCGATATTGGTCGGCGAGGTGCGGGGCGCCACCACGGGGGCCGGGCTTTCCTGGAAATTGTCCGGCGGCAGATGGTGATGCTCGGCCGTCACGAAGGTCTCGAAATAGTGCCACGTTCGCCGCGCCACGGTGCGCAGCGCGTGGATATCGGCGGCCGATATGCGCAGGCGATCCTCGGTTTCGGCCGAACGGCTGATCCAGCAGGCGATGGCGGGCGAGCCGATCCAGAACAAGGCAAAGAAGAAGGCGACGAAGGCGCCGGTGGAATCGGCCAGCACCGGCACAGCGAGGCCGACGACGCCGATGATCACCGCGCCGTACATGATGCTGTAATAGGAGCCGAGATCGTTGTCGCCGCCCTTGTGTGCCTGCGAGGCGGTGCGCCATTCGAGCAGGTTCTGGCGGCTGACGAACAGGCGGTAGAGCGTGCGGATGATCGCGTCGCCCATCATCCAGGCAAGATGCGCCATCAGCACGATCTTCAGCGCCACCAGGGCGGTACCGAAGGCAACGTCGCGCGCCAGTGCCGAGAAATGGCCGCGCGGCGTCTGGTCGCCGCTCTTCGGCAGGATGGCGTTGACGATGTCGAAAGTCGGCGCCATGAACAGCGTGAGGATCAGCAGCGCCTGCCATTGCGCCGCCTGCGTGAAGGGCAGCAGCGTCCAGCCGGCGATCGCGGCCATCACCCAGAAGATCGGCGTCACCGAGCGGCGCAGATTGTCCACCATCTTCCAACGCGACAGCGCCGGCACGTTTGAGCGCGGGCCGAGGATGAAGCCCAGAAGCTGCCAGTCGCCGCGTGCCCAGCGATGGTGGCGCGATGCGTCGACCGAATAGCGGGTCGGATAGTCCTCGACCAGTTCGACGTCAGTGACCAAGGCCGATCGCGCCAGCGCGCCTTCGAGCAGATCGTGGCTGAGGATGGTGTTTTCCTCGATACGGCCCTTCAGCGCCGCCTCGAAGGCATCGACATGGTAGAGACCCTTGCCGGTGAAGGAACCGTCGCCGAAGATGTCCTGGTAGAGGTCCGACACGGCAAAGACGTACGGATCGAGCCCGCGATTGGCGGAAAAGACACGCTGGAAGAACGACGCCTCGTCGCCGCTGGTCAGCGACGCGGTGATGCGCGGCTGCAGGATGGAATAGCCGGCCGTGACCTCGCGCCGGGCCGCGTCGAAATGCGGACGGTTGAGCGGGTGGCAAAGCTTGCCGGCCAGCGCAGCGACGGCGTCGCGGGTTGTGCGGGTGTCGGCGTCCAGCGTCATGACGTGGACGACGCTCTCCGGCAAGGGCACTTCCAACGGCAGGAAGGTGGTGTCGCTGTCGCCGCGCAGCAAGAGGTTCAATTCGTGCAGCTTGCCGCGCTTGCGCTCCCAGCCCATCCAGACGCCTTGCGAGGCGTTGTAGAGCCGGCGCCGATGCAGCAGATAAAAGCGCGGCGCGCCATCCGAGGGATAGCGGGCGTTCAGTCGGGCGATTTCGGCGCGGGCGAATTCGAGGATTTCGACATCCGCCGTATCGATCTCGGTCTTCGAGTCCGGCCAGTCGGAAAGCAGCGCGAAATGGATCTCGCCCGCCGTGTTGGCGAGGTGATGCACTTCGATGTTGCGGATGTTCTCCTCAACGTCGTCGCGCGAGCCGATCAGCGACGGCACCACCACCAGCGTCCGTGCCTCGGGCGGTACACCATGCCTGAAATCATAGCCGATGAGACGCGTCGGCTTCAAAAACAGCGAGACGACGGTGTTGAAGAATGCGAGCGCGCCTTCGCTGGCCGGCACCGCGAACAGGGCCAGCATCAGGACGATCGACGGCACTGACAGGCCGAGATTGGCGAGCGCATTGCCGGAGACGACCAGAAGCAGGACCGTCAGCGCAAACACCGGCACGACGATGCCCAGCCATCCGGTCTTGCGGAACGTCCGGTTGATCGTCTTGCCGATGGTAGGCCGGTAGCCGATCGACCGCTCCAGTTCCATCCGGCGCGGACCGACCAGAAAGAAGCCGACGTCGGTGTGAGCGATCGGACCGGTTTCGGAGCCCGGCGCATCGGCAGCATGGCCGGCGAGTTCAATCGCCCGTTCGGCAACGCGAAATTCGGAAAGATCGGAACGGCGTGCCAGCTCCTCGATCGCAGTCCGGTATTGGTCGCGCGAAAAGAAATCGAGCGCCGCGAAATCGGTGCGCTCGCGCAGCAAAGTGTCGATGCGGCTGACGCCCTCGAACCACACCGTCCAGTCGATGTCATTGATGAGGCGCAGGCCGCGGATGATGTTGCCGGTGGTCACATTGCCGCTGGACAGCGTGCGGTGCTCGCTGAGGATGATTTCCTCGGCGTCGGAGCCCGTCCTTTCCAGCTCGCCCTCCAGCCATTCCAGCGCCCTGCCGGCATTTTGCGAGCCGTCGCGCAGCCGGTAGAGCAACTGGGTTGCGAAGGTGGTGTCCTGCGCATGGGCGCTGTAGCCGGAAAGTATCGTCTGCCGGTCGGCGCTGTCGTCCGTCGCCAGCACACGGTCGGCGACCTCGTTGGCGATCTGGCGCAACTCCCGCGTGCGATTGACGCGCACCGCGATCCGGCGAAGATTCTCGATCAGGACAAAGCGCAGCAGCGACGGCAGCGCCCATAGTTCGCCGATCTTCAGCGGCTCGACGGACTGGAAGCCTTCGACGATCGCCTTGAACATGGCCGACGAGACGGAACTGTCGGAATGCGCGACATAGGTCCATGCGACCGCCAACGCGCGCGGCACGCTGGATCCGTCGGACAGTTTCAGCGTCGGCAACTGGCGATAGAAGCGGCGCGGCAGGTCGCGCTTGACCTGGAAAATGGTCTCCTCGACCAGGTAGTTGTTGTCGAGCAGCCACTGTGCCGCGGGCGTGATCGTTTCGCCCCTCGCCTGGGCAGCGTTGGTGGAACGGTAGACATCGAGAATCTTCCTGGCGCTGTCGCGGATGCGCGCCTGAAAATCGAAAGGCGTCAGCCCGAACAAATCCTTGGCATCGCCATTGGCAAGGGCTGCGCCCAACGCGCGCAGCCGATCTTCCGTCAGGAAATGGGAGCGTATCGGCTCGTCGGTGACAGCCGGGAAGCTGGCGCTCGTCTTTTCGATCTGTGCGAGATTGGTCTGGATATTCATCTAAGGTTCCGTGTTGGGGACGCAGTGCGGCGTCACCGCCACGGCAATGTCCCTAAAACCGGTCCAAATGCAATTGGTTGCATCGCAACACTTGGCCGAATGTTTGTTTCCGCACCACGACAAGGTGTCGTCTTTCGACAACTTCCAGGCGAGCGCCTCCGAGCATCGTTTCGGCTTCTGATCGGCGGAAGATTCAGGCTTTTTCGTGATGCAGGGACCAGCTTACGCAATATTTGACCGGCGTCTCGATCATGTTTGGAAACAGGCGTTAATCGTTGCCGGCAATGCGATCGATGCGGATCACGAACAGCATCGCCGGCCGGACGGGATCAAGGCGCAGTTCCGGCGCTTGCGGCCCGAGCAACAGCGCATCGAGCGGCCCCAGTTGCACGGGCGCGGCGCCGGCCACCCTAAGCTCGCCGTCGAGGGACAGGATGAGTGTTTCATCGGCTCCAAACCGGATTTTCGTCGGAGCCGAAATCAACAGGCGCTCGATCTGGTGGATCGCCCGGGTCCGGCGGGTCATGACGTTGAGGTCGGTGATCGGACCGGCGATCAGCGTCGCTTGCGTTGGCACGTCGGCCGGAAAGGCAAGCGGTGCGGAAGCCTTGGTGATTTCGACCGGCGGCCGGCCGGCGATATCGAGGACCATGCCCTCGCCTTCCAGCAAGGCCAAAGTCCGGTCGACGCCGGGAAAGCCGGAAAACGGGCCGCCGCCCTCGACCAGCGCCATCGAGACGCGCCAGTCGAAATCGTCGAGCCCAGCACCTGCCGGCGAGACGGCAATCTCCGTCGTCACGCCGCCGCCGTTCTTCCACGGCATCGACCGGTATTCCGAGGCCCGAAGGATGCGCAAGGCGCGGCTCAGCCCAATATGCCGGGCAGGTTGAGCTGGTTCTCCCTGGCGCACTCGATCGCGATGTCGTAGCCGGCGTCGGCGTGACGCATGACGCCCGTCGCCGGATCGTTCCACAGAACCCGCTCAAGGCGCTTGGCCGCCTCACGCGTGCCGTCTGCGACGATAACCATGCCGGCATGCTGCGAAAAGCCCATGCCGACGCCGCCGCCATGGTGCAGCGACACCCAGGTGGCACCGGACGCGGTGTTGAGCAAGGCGTTGAGCAGCGGCCAGTCGGAGACGGCATCGGAGCCGTCCTTCATCGCCTCCGTCTCGCGGTTCGGCGAGGCGACCGAGCCGGAATCGAGGTGGTCGCGGCCGATGACCACCGGTGCCTTCAGTTCGCCGCTGGCGACCATCTCGTTGAAGGCGAGGCCGAGCCGGTGGCGGTCGCCAAGGCCAACCCAGCAGATGCGGGCCGGCAACCCTTGGAAGGCGATGCGCTCACGCGCCATGTCGAGCCAGTTGTGCAGATGGGTGTTACCAGGAGTCAGCTCGCGCACCTTGGCGTCGGTTCTGTAGATATCCTCGGGATCGCCGGAAAGTGCTGCCCAGCGGAACGGGCCGATGCCGCGGCAAAACAGCGGACGGATATAAGCCGGCACGAAACCCGGGAAGGCAAAGGCATTCTCAAACCCCTCCTCCTTCGCCACCTGGCGGATGTTGTTGCCGTAGTCGAGCGTCGGCACGCCGGCGTTCCAGAACGCCACCATCGCCTCGACATGCTCGCGCATCGACGCGCGGGCAGCCTTTTCGACCGCCTTCGGGTCGCTGGTGCGCTTCTCGCGCCATTCGGCCAGCGACCAGCCCTTGGGCAGATAGCCGTTGAGCGGGTCATGCGCCGAGGTCTGGTCGGTGACGATGTCGGGGCGTACGCCGCGCCGCACCAGTTCCGGCACGATGTCGGCGGTGTTGCCGACCAGGCCGACCGATTTCGCCTCACCGGCTTTGGTCCAGCGCTCGATCTTCTCCAGCGCCTCGTCGAGGGTGTCGGCGCGCTCATCGACATAGCGGGTGCGCAGCCGGAAATCGATGCGGTCGGGATCGCATTCGACCGCCAGGCAGCAGGCGCCGGCCATGACCGCGGCGAGCGGCTGGGCACCGCCCATGCCGCCGAGGCCGCCGGTCAGGATCCATTTGCCTTTGAGATTGCCGCCATAGTGCTGACGGCCTGCCTCGACGAAGGTCTCGTAGGTGCCCTGCACGATGCCTTGCGTGCCGATGTAGATCCATGAGCCGGCCGTCATCTGGCCGTACATCATAAGGCCTTTTCTATCGAGCTCGTTGAACTTCTCCCATGTCGCCCAGTGCGGCACGAGGTTCGAATTGGCGATCAGCACGCGCGGCGCATCGGCATGGGTGCGGAACACGCCGACCGGCTTGCCGGATTGCACCAGCAGCGTCTCGTCGTCGGCAAGCGTCTTCAGCGAGGCAACGATGCGGTCGAAATCGTTCCAGGTGCGCGCCGCCCGGCCGATGCCGCCATAGACGACCAGTTCGTTGGGATTTTCGGCGACGTCCGGATCGAGATTGTTCATCAGCATGCGCAACGGCGCTTCCGTCAGCCAGGTGCGGGCGTTGAGCTCGCTGCCGCGCGGGCTGCGCACTTCACGGATATTGTGGCGAGGATCGGTCATGATTGTCCCTTTCGAGTGAGGTGCGCCGTGCGTCAGCGTTCAGCCCAGGCGATCGCCGTTTCCAGGATCTTTCTCAGCGTGACGCGGATCGGCGCTGCGAATTCGGCGTCGTAAGGCACCGGCCAGTTATCCGGTTCGCCCTTGCCTTCGGGCTCGCGCAGATAGCCACGGTTGGAGAGCTCCATCTGCAGCGCGTGGACGCCGGCTTGCGGCTGGCCGAAATGACGCGTGATCCAGCCGCCCTTGAAGCGGCCGTTGACGACAAAGCTCTCGCCGGTTTCTGCGACAATCTGCGTGACTTTCTCCTGCAACGCCGGATCGGCGCTCTTGCCGTCATTGGTGCCGAGATTGAAGACCGGCAATTTGCCTTCGAACAGGCGCGGCAGCACCGAACGGATCGAGTGGCAGTCATAGACGACGATCTTCCCGTGCAAAGCGCGCAGCCTGTCGATCTCGGCCTGCAACGCGGCATGATAGGGCACGAAGAATTTTTCGCGGCGTTCGTCGATCTCAGACGGCCCCGGCTCCTCGCCTTCGCGGTAGAGCGGATCGCCGTCGAAGGTCTCGGTCGGGCAGAGCCCAGTCGTCGTCTGGCCGGGATAGAGCGAAACGCCAGACGGATCGCGGTTGACGTCGATGACGGTGCGCGAGATCGCCGTATGCACCACCGTCGCGCCAAGGCTCTCGGCGAAATCATAAAGCTTATCGATCCACCAGTCGGCGTCACGGCGGCCGAGCCAGGGCGAGATAAGTCGGTTGTCGAGGCCGGCCAGATCGATGCCGGTATGCGGGATCGAAACCAGCAGGGGTGCCGTGCCTCGGGTGACGGTGAGCCAAGTCATGAGAAGTCTCCGCGCGTTGGAGCTCTACGGCGCCCCCCTCTGCCCTGCCGGGCATCTCCCCCACAGGGGGGGAGATTGGCAGCTGCGGCGCCTCGCTCAGTCCTGCAACGTTGGAGATTGGCGAAAGCCAGTGTAACGGCCAATCTCCCCACTCGTGGGGGAGATGCCCGGCAGGGCAGAGGGGGGCGCGGCAGAACGCGACCTTGCAATTGTCCGTGAACACCGACCTCGCTTTTTGCCGGCCGTGTCGTATTTTGTTCTTGCTTTGTGCCGGCAGCTATGCTACTAATATGGGTATGGTGATGATTGTCACCGACGACCCGCCCTCGAGGCGGGTTTTTTGTTTTTGACTTTGAAAATTTCGGTATTGCCGGGCTGAGGTTGGCGGGACAGCGCCGCCCTCTGTCCTGCCGGACATCTCCCCCACTTGGGGGGAGATCAGCTGGCGTCGAGGGTTTCGCCAACGTCCGAGCTGTGGCGGCGTACAGTCTCACGACGTCACTCCCGGCAGCTTTACCGCGCTTGCCGCTTCCACCGCCGCGCCGCTGCGTACCAAGGCGATGGCCTTCTCCATGTCGGGATGGAAGTGCCGGTCGTTGTCGAGATGCGGCACCTCTGCCCTGACCAGCCGGCGCACCGCCTCCAGCGCCGCGCTCGAGGCCAGCGGGGCATGGAAATCGCAGCCTTGCGCGGCGGCCAGCAATTCGATGCCGATGACGGCCGTCGCGTTCTCGACCATGCCGATGAGCCGGCGCGCGCCGTGCGCCGCCATCGAGACATGGTCTTCCTGGTTGGCCGAGGTCGGGATCGAATCGACGCTGGCCGGATAGGCCTTTTGTTTGTTTTCCGAGACGAGCGCCGCGGCTGTCACTTGCGGGATCATGAAACCGGAATTCAGACCCGGCTTGGGCGTCAGAAAGGCCGGCATGCCCGACAGCGCTGGGTCGACCAGCATGGCGATGCGGCGTTCCGACAGCGAGCCGATCTCGCAGACGGCGAGCGCGATCATGTCGGCGGCGAAGGCCACCGGCTCGGCGTGGAAATTTCCGCCAGAAAGCGCTGTGTCGTCCTCGGCAAAGATCAGCGGATTGTCGGTGACGCCATTGGCCTCGGTGCCGAGCGTATCGGCGGCCTGACGCAGCACGCTGAGTGCTGCGCCCATCACCTGCGGCTGGCAGCGCAGGCAGTATGGGTCCTGCACGCGCTCGTCGCCGACGCGGTGCGATTCACGGATGGCGCTGCCGGCCATCAAATTGCGCAACGCCTCGGCCGTCTCGATCTGGCCGCGATGTTTCCTGAGCAGATGGATGCGTGGATCGAAGGGCGCGTCGGAGCCCTTGGCGGCATCGGTCGACAGCGCGCCGGCGACCAGTGCCGACTGGTAGAGCACTTCCGCCTCGAACAAAGCTGCCAGCGTATAGGCGGTCGAAAACTGGGTGCCGTTGAGCAGCGCCAGGCCTTCCTTGGCGCCCAATGTCACCGGCTCCAGGCCGTGCGAAACGAAGGCGACCTTGGCGGGAAAGCGACCATGCGGGGTAAAACATTCGCCGACGCCGATCATCACCGCGGTCATGTGCGACAGCGGCGCGAGGTCGCCGGAAGCTCCAACCGAGCCTTGCGCCGGCACCACGGGAATAACGTCGTTGGCCAGCATCGCCTCGAGCAGCTCGATCGTCGGCGGCCGCACGCCGGAGGCGCCCTGGGCCAGGCTGGCCAGCTTCAGCGCCATCATCAGCCGGCAAATTGCCACCGGCATCGGCTCGCCGACGCCGGCGGCATGTGACAGCACGATGTTTCGCTGCAGCGTCTCGAGGTCGGCGGCGGGGATGCGCACGCTGGCCAGCTTGCCGAAGCCGGTGTTGATGCCATAGACCGGCTCGCCCTTGGCAACGATCCTGGCGACGGCCTCGGCGCTGGCCTTGATCTTCGGCCGGCAGGCATCGTCGAGCCTCAGTGCGGCGCCGCGATAGATGGCGCGCCAATCGGCCAGCGTGGCATTGCCTGGCCTGAGCTTGAGTTCGGTCATTGTCCCCTCCAGATGCGGGCATGCAGCGGATTGAAGCCCATGCGGTAGACGAGTTCGGCCGGGCGCTCGACGTCCCAGATCGCCAGATCGGCGGATTTTCCGGCTTCCAGCGTGCCGGTCTGTCCAAGCAGCCCGAGCGCGCGGGCAGCCTCGCGCGTAACGCCGGCAAGGCATTCATCGACGGTCAGGCCGAACAATGTCGCCGCCATGTTCATGGTCAGCAGCAGCGAGGTCAGCGGCGAGGTGCCGGGATTGTTATCGGTGGCAACGGCCATCCTGACGCCATGCTGGCGAAACAGGGCGATCGGCGGCTTCTTGGTCTCGCGGATGAAGTAGTAGGCGCCGGGCAGGATGGTCGCCACGGTTCCTGCCTTCGCCATCGCCGCCGCGCCCGCCTCGTCGGTATATTCGAGGTGATCGGCCGATAGCGCACCATAGCGTGCCGCAAGTTCCGCGCCGTGCAGATTGGACAGCTGGTCCGCATGAAGCTTGACCGGCAGGCCCGCCGCCTTGGCCGCATCGAACACGCGAGAAATCTGCTCCGGCCAAAAGGCGATGCCTTCGCAAAAGCCGTCGACGGCATCGGCCAAGCCCTCGGCAGCGACGGCCGGCAAAATCTCCTTGGCGACAAGATCGATAAAGGCGTCCTTGTCGCCTTTTGCTTCGGGCGGCAGCGCATGAGCGCCGAGGAGAGTGGTTCTGACCGTCACCGGCCGCTCACCGCCCAGCCGTCGCGCGGCGCGCAGCGACTTCTTCTCGTTTTCGAGGTCGAGACCGTAGCCGGATTTGATCTCGACGGTGGTGACGCCTTCGGCGATCAGCGCGTCGAGGCGTGGCAGCGACTGGGCGACCAGCTCGTCCTCGCTCGCGGCGCGCAGTGCCTTGACCGAGGAAACGATGCCGCCGCCGGCCTTGGCGACCTCCTCATAGGTGGCGCCGGCCAGCCGCATCTCGAATTCATTGGCACGGTTGCCGGCATGGACCAGATGGGTGTGGCAGTCGATCAAGCCAGGCGTGATCCAGCGGCCTTCGCAGTCGGTCGCCTCGGCGTCTTTGCCAAGTGCTCTGGGGCGGAGCGCTGCCGGCATGTCGGCTTCCGACCCGGCATAGACGATCCGGCCGTTGCGCACGGCGATTGCACCGTGCTCGACGACGCCTAACCCGGCGCTGCTATCAGCCATGGTCGCGAGGCGCGCATTGCGCCAAAGGCGAAGCTCCCGTGCCCGGTTTTTGCTCTCTCCAGCCATCATCTTTTCCGTTTCAATCGGGAGTTATTATGTATATACATATCAAAAGGCACTGCAAGCGCTATCATCACATGGCCAACCGGGATTTGGAGAAAGACGTGACGGCGATTTTTGCGGAACAGGCACTTCTGCCCGACGGCTGGCGCAGCGATGTGCGGATCGTAGTCTCCGACGGCAAGATCGCAACGGTCGAGGCGGATACCTCGCCTCTGCCTGGCGACGAGCGCCATTCTATCCTTTTGTCCGGCATGCCGAACCTGCACAGCCATGCCTTCCAGCGCGGCATGGCCGGCCTTGCCGAATTGCGCGGCCCTTCCGCCGACAGTTTCTGGAGCTGGCGCGAGGTGATGTATCGTTTCGCGCTGTCGATGACGCCGGACCAGGTCGAGGCGGTCGCGGCGCAACTCTATGTCGAGATGCTGGAGGCCGGGTTCTCGCGCGTCGGCGAGTTTCACTATTTACACCACGACCGCGACGGGCGGCCCTATGCCAATATCGCCGAGATTGCGGAGCGCATCGTTGCCGCAGCGTCCGAGACAGGCATCGGGCTGACTTTGCTGCCCGTCTTCTACGCGCATTCCTCTTTCAACCGCGCTGCGCCAAATGAAGGCCAGCGGCGATTCATCAACGATGTGAACCAGTTCTCGCGGCTTGTTGAGAAAAGCCGCGAATCCCTTCGCGCGTCGACTCAGGCTGTCGTCGGCGTGGCCCCACACAGCCTGCGTGCCGTGGCACCCGAGGAACTGGAAAACATCACGGCGATGGCGCCGGAGGGGCCGATCCACATCCACATCGCCGAGCAGATGAAGGAGGTCGAGGACTGCCTTGCCTGGTCCGGGGCGCGGCCGGTCGAATGGCTGCTTGCCAATGCCAAGGTCGACCAGCGCTGGTGCCTCATCCACGCCACCCACATGACCGACACCGAGACGACCGATATGGCGAAAAGCGGCGCCGTTGCCGGCCTCTGCCCGATCACCGAGGCCAATCTCGGCGACGGCACCTTTGCCGCGCCCCTTTTTATGCAGCATGGCGGCCGCTTCGGCATCGGCTCGGATTCCAACGTGCTGATCGGCCTGCCCGACGAGTTGCGCCAGCTCGAATATTCGCAGCGCCTCGCCCACCGCGCCCGCAACGTGCTGGCGGTGGCCGGCGGATCGACCGGTCGCGCGTTGTTCGATGCGGCGCTCGAGGGTGGCAGTTCCGCGCTGGGCGCCGGCGCCTCGCGGATCACTGCCGGTGCCTCGGCCGATCTCGTCTCGCTCGACGGCAAGCATCCATCGTTGGCGGGCAAGGCAGGTGATGCGATCCTCGACGCCTGGATTTTTGCCAACGGCACCAAGATCGATTGCGTCTGGGTGCATGGCAGGAAACTGGTCAGCGACGGCAGGCATGCAAGACGCGATGCCATTGCCGAGCGCTTCCGCAAGGTGATGACGGCGCTTTCGGCATGAGCATGATCGAGGCGATAAGCGCGGATTCTGGAAGCGCGGACGGCGGCGAGGCCCTTTCGCTACACCGGCGCATCCTGTCGGACATCAGCGAACGGATCCTGTCCGGCGCCTGGGCGCCCGGCCACCGCATTCCGTTCGAGCATGAACTGACGGAAGAATACAGATGTTCGCGCATGACGGTGAACAAGGCGCTGTCGCAATTGGCCAAGGCCGGGCTGATCGAGCGCCGGCGTCGCTCCGGCAGTTTTGTCCGCCGGCCGCAATCGCAGGCGGCCGTTCTCGAAATCCACGACATCCGAATCGAGGTCGAGGCACTTGGCCTGCCCTACCGCTACGAGCGCGTGGCGGGAAGCAGAAGGCGCAGCAGTGCCGACGATCGCGCCCTGCTGGAACTCGACGTCGCCGGGCCGGTGCTGGCGCTGGAATGCCGGCATTTCGCCGGCAACCGGCCGTTCGCCCACGAGCAGCGGCTGATCAACCTGGCTGCCGTGCCGGAGGCCGCCGAAGAGGCGTTTTTCGACACGGCGCCCGGTCCGTGGCTGATCGGCCGTGTGCCATGGAGTGCGGCCGAGCATCGCATCCGCGCGGTTGCAGCCGACAAGCATATCGCGGCGGCTCTCGACATCGCGACCGGCGCGCCGTGCCTGGTGATCGAGCGGCGAACATGGAGCGCCGAGCACCCCGTCACCCATGTCCGGTTCACCTACGCGGCCGAGAGCCACACGCTGGTGGCGCGGTTCACGCCGTCGCAGGGGTGAGCATTTCAACTGAGGGTCAGACCCCCTCACCCGGATTGCCGACCGAATTGCGAAGAGCATTCGGGGCAATCCGACCTCTCCCCGAGGGGAGAGGAGATCGCTGGTGCCAGCGCCAGTCTCTTCTCCCTCGGGGAGAAGGTGGCCGCGAAGCGGCCGGATGAGGGGGAACCTACGGAGCTGCTCAAATCGCCGCGGTGACAATGATCTCGACCAGATATTCCGGTCCGGCAAGCTTGGCCTCGCCGGTGGCGCGGGCCGGCGTGTTGCCCTGCGGTACCCATTTGTCCCACTCGGCGTTCATCTCGGCAAAGGTGCTCATGTCGGCCAGCCAGATGATCGCCTGCAGGATCTTGGTCTTGTCGGTGCCGGCCTTGGCCAGCAATTCGTCGATCGCCGCCAGAATGTCTTTTGTCTGGGCGCCGACGTTTCCACCCGGCTTGCCGACCTGACCGGCCAGATAGACGGTGTTGCCGTGGATCACGATCTGGCTCATGCGCGGGCCCACATCGATGCGACGAATGCTCATTGGATATTCCTTCTCTTGTCCGGCTTTCTCTTGTCGGCTGCGCCTGTTTAGGATCGCTGCTGGCTTCGAGCAAGGCCGCTCGAGCGGAACCTCTTGAGCCAAGCCAAAGCGGACAACATGACGGCCCGGCCGCAATTCCGCCCGATTGGCTTGTTGACTAATGTAATAACATCACATATCGAATCCGCCCCTGCAGCACCGATCGTCGCCCCATGGATCGTCACATGAGCCAAACCTGCCTGACCTTCCGCGACCTGACGCTGGGCTATAACAGCCATCCTGCGATCCACCACCTCAATGGTACGATCCGCAAGGGGTCCTTGACGGCGGTCGTCGGCGCCAACGGCTCCGGCAAGTCGACGCTGATGAAGGGCATCGTTGGCGTCCTGAAGCCGATGGCCGGCGCGGTGATCCGGGCGCCCGGCGTGCGCGCCGCCTACCTGCCGCAGCAGTCCGAGCTCGACCGCTCCTTTCCGGCCCGGGTCGTCGACCTGGTTTCGCTTGGCCTGTGGCCGCGGCGTGGCATGCTCGGCCGCTATACCAGGGAAGATCGCGACTCGGTCAGCAAGGCGCTGATGGCCGTCGGCCTCGGCGGTTTCGAGAAGCGGCCGATCGACACGTTGTCGGGCGGCCAGCTGCAGCGCACGCTGTTTGCCCGCGTGCTGTTGCAGGATGCCGAGCTCATCCTGCTCGATGAGCCGTTCAATGCCGTCGACACGAAGACCGTCGGCGACCTGATCGCACTGATCAAGCGCTGGCATGGCGAGGAGCGTACGATCATGGTGGTCGTCCACGATCTCGACCTGGTGCGGCAGAATTTCCCCGAAACACTGCTCCTGGCGCGCCAGCCGGTCGCCTGGGGCGAGACCAGAGAGACGCTGCGGCCGGAGAATTTGTTGCGCGCGCGCCGCTTCCACGAAGCCTGGGAGGACAACGCGCCATGGTGCGAGCCTGGCGAGCATGATCACAGTGTGCACGATCACAGCAGCCACGAGCATAGCCATGACCATCATCACGGCTCCGGGCCGAGGGCGGCATGATGGACGTGCTTTACGGTCTTTTCGTCGCCCCGTTTGCCGACTACGCCTTCATGCAGCGGGCGCTCGCCGGTTCGATGATGCTGTCGCTCGGCGCCTGCCCGGTCGGCGTGTTCCTGATGCTGCGGCGCATGAGCCTGTCCGGCGACGCCATGGCCCATGCCATCCTGCCGGGTGCTGCCGCCGGCTTCCTGTTTTATGGCCTGGAGATCCTGCCGATGACCATCGGCGGACTGATCGCCGGCATCATCGTGGCGCTCGGCGCCGGCGCCGTCTCGCGCTTCACCATCCAGCGCGAGGACGCCTCGATGGCGGCCTTCTATCTGATTTCGCTGGCGATCGGCGTGCTTATGGTGTCGATCCGCGGCTCCAGCGTCGATCTCATGCATGTGCTTTTCGGCACCGTGCTGGCGCTGAACAACGAGGCGCTGACGCTGATCGGCGGCATCGTCGTGGTGACGCTGGTCAGCCTCGCCATCTTCTGGCGAGCGCTGGTCGCCGAATGCCTCGACCCCTTGTTCCTGCGCTCGGTCAGCCGGATGGGCAGCCCGGTGCATTTCATCTTTCTCGGCCTCGTCGTGCTCAACCTCGTCGGCGGCTTCCAGGCGCTCGGCACCTTGCTGTCGGTCGGGCTGATGATGCTGCCGGCAGCGGCGGCCCGCTTCTGGACCTCGCGCGTCGAGCCGATGTGCGTGCTGGCGACAGTGATCGGCTTTGCCTCTTGCATTGCCGGGCTGCTGTTGTCCTATCATGCGTCGCTGCCCTCCGGCCCGGCCATCATCCTGTCCGCCGGCGTCGTCTATTTCGCCTCGATCCTGTTCGGGACGCGCGGCATCCTGCGCGCCCGCATCATCCATCACCGCCACAGAACTGCCTGATCCCAACGAAGGAGACTTGTCCATGCTGAAATCGATCCGCGCCGCTTTGGCCGTGAGCGTTATAACATTAACCGCCTTTGGCGCATCTTCGGCTTTCGCGGAGCCGTTGAAAGTGGTCGCCAGTTTCACCATCATCGGAGACTTCGCCAAGAATGTCGGCGGCGACCGGATCGATCTGACCACCATCGTCGGGCCGAACGGGGATGCGCATGTCTACGAGCCGAGCCCAGCCGATGCGGTGGCGATGGCCAAGGCCGACATCGTGCTGGTCAACGGCCTGCATTTCGAAGGTTTTCTGCAGCGCCTGGTCGACGCCAGCGCAACCAAGGCGACCGTCGCCGTGCTGACCAAGGGCGTCACGCCGATCAATTTCAAGCCCGAATTCGCCGAGGCCGACGCCCACGCCGATGGTGAGACGGCAACCGATCCGCACGCCTTCCAGTCGATCGCCAATGCCAAGATCTATGTGAAGAACATCGCCGACGCCTTCTGCACGGCCGACGCTGCGGGTTGCGACAGCTACAAGGCCAATGCAGCCGCCTATACGCAAAAGCTCGATGCGCTCGAGGGCGAGGTACAGGCAGCGATCCAGTCGATCCCGCAAGAGAAGCGCGTCGTCATCACCTCGCATGATGCCTTCGGCTATTTCGAGCAGGCCTACGGCTTGACGTTCCTGGCCCCGGAAGGCGTGTCGACCGAGTCGGAGCCCTCCGCCGCCGACGTCGCCAAGCTGGTCAGCCAGGTGAAACAGGACAAGGCGGCGGCGATCTTCGTCGAGAACATCACCAATCCGCGGCTGATCGAGCAGATCGCCAGCGAGACCGGCATCAAGGTGGGCGGCACGCTCTATTCCGATGCGCTCTCACAGCCCGACGGCCCGGCCTCGACCTATATCGACCTGATGCACAACAACATCGCCCAGATCAAAGGCGCGATCCTCGGCAGCTGAGCCGACCGATCCGGTTCATCCAGCCGGGCTGGCGCATGATGCGTCCTGGCGACATGCGGCGTTAGCCCGGCTGGATTTCCGGCATCGAAATCTCTATCTGCGCGGATGGATTTCTTTTCGCGCGGATTGCCGACCGGGTCAGGGAGTGGCAAGACTGCCGCTAACCAGATTGCGAGGACCCCAGCCATGGAATACCGTCAGATCAGCGAGGACTATTCGGTCTCGGGCCAGATCCAGCCCGAGGATGTCGCGACCATCAAGGCCGCCGGCTTCAAGAGCGTGATCTGCAACCGGCCGGACGACGAGCAGCCCGGCCAGCCATCGGCCGACACCGTCAAGGCGGCGGTCGAGGGCGCCGGGCTCGCCTTCCGCTACATCCCCGTCATCAGCGGCCAGATCACGGCCGAGAATGTCGAGGACCAGGCTGAGGCGCTCGACGAACTCGAAGGCCCGGTGTTCGCCTATTGCCGGTCCGGCGCCCGCTGCACCAATCTCTATGGGCTGATCCAGCAATCGAAGGGGTGAACGTTCGCGCCCTCAGATCGGCAGCGCGCCGGTCTCCTTCAACGTCTCCAGCACGATCGCCGTCTTCACATGCTGCACCGATTCGTGCGGGAGCAGCACGCTGTTGACGAATTCCGACAGCGACTTCAGGTCCGGCGTCACCACTTTCAATATATAATCCATCTCGCCGGTCAGCGCGTGCGCTTCCTGCACTTGCGGCAGCCGCGCCACTAATTCGCCGAAACGCCGCGCATTGTCGCGGTTGTGGGTGGCGAGCGTCACCGAAATGACGTTGACCAGGGAAAAGCCGAGCTTGTCGCGGTCGAGCACCGCCCGGTAGCCCTTGATATAACCGTCCTCCTCCAGCCGCTGGCGACGGCGCGAGCATTGCGACGCTGACAGATTCACTCGTTCCGACAAATCGTTGTTGGTCAACCGCGCGTCGGCCTGCAGCAGAGCCATTATCTTGCGGTCAAACTGGTCAATGCGCGCTTCATCCATGGATTTCGACCCGGTCATGCACAAGTTGCGCATGATCGGAACATTTCAAGCGTTTGAATGCAAGCAATTTGCACGCGCTCCGCGCTATGATTGGGCTCAGATATGGCCGATGCGGCCAATGCCAGATTTCGGGCCAGATTTCGGAGCAATGCCATGGGTCCCTTCCCGCACGACGCACCGCCCGCCAAGATCAGCAAAACCAATCCCGCCGGCACCGACGGCTTCGAATTCGTCGAATTCGCGCATGCCGAGCCGGAAAAGCTCGCCGAGCTTTTCACCCGCATGGGCTACGTGCCGGTGGCCAAGCACCGCAGCAAGGACATCACCGTCTGGCGGCAGGGCGACATCAATTATGTCGTCAATGCCGAACCCGGCTCGCATGCGATGAAATTCGTCGACAAGCACGGCCCTTGCGCCGCCTCGATGGCGTGGCGGGTGGTCGATGCCAGGCATGCCTTCGACCACGCCGTTGCCAAGGGCGCGACGCCCTATGAAGGCGCCGGCAAGTCGCTCGACGTGCCGGCAATCGTCGGTATCGGCGGATCGCTGCTCTATTTCATCGAAACCTATGGCGAGAAGGGCTCGGCTTACGACGCCGAGTTCGACTGGCTGGGCGAGCGCGATCCCAGGCCGGAAGGCGTCGGCTTCTATTATCTCGACCACCTGACCCACAATGTCTATCGCGGCCAGATGGACAAATGGTGGGATTTCTACCGCGACCTGTTCGGCTTCAAGCAGATCCATTTCTTCGACATCGACGGCAAGATCACCGGCCTGGTCAGCCGCGCCATCACCTCGCCCTGCGGCAAGATCCGCATCCCGCTCAACGAGTCCAAGGACGAGACCAGCCAGATCGCCGAATATCTGAAGAAGTACAATGGCGAGGGCATCCAGCACATCGCCGTCGGCACCGACGACATTTACGGCGCCACCGACAGGCTGGCCGCCAACGGCCTGAAGTTCATGCCGGGCCCGCCCGAGACCTATTACGACATGTCTTATGCCCGCGTGAACGGCCATGAAGAGCCGATCGAGCGCATGAAAAGGCACGGCATCCTGATCGACGGCGAAGGCGTCGTCGACGGCGGCACGACCAAGATCCTGCTGCAGATTTTTTCAAAGACTGTGATCGGGCCGATCTTCTTCGAGTTTATCCAGAGGAAGGGCGACGAAGGTTTTGGCGAGGGCAATTTCCGCGCTCTGTTCGAATCCATCGAGCAGGACCAGATCAAGCGCGGCGTGCTGAAGGTGGACGGCAAGGCAGCGTAGCCAGTTCGGCCGAGGTGCCTTGTGGTTTGATCAGTTATGACCTAAATTCTGGTCATAAAGGATCGAGTCATGAATGTTTCCATTGCCGAAGCCAAGGCCAAATTGTCGGAACTCGTCAGCCGTGCGGAAGCCGGCGAGGAGATCGTGCTCACACGCCACGGCAAGGTGGCGGCGCGTATCGTACCTCCGGCAGTGGCCGAATCCCTGCCGCGTATCGGCGCATTGAAGGGCAAGATCTGGATTGCGGACGATTTTGATGAACTCGGTCCCGAGTGGGATGAGTACGTGAAATGACGGTCGGCCCGTTTCTCGCCGACACACACATCATCCTCTGGTCGATTTCGGACGATCGGCGTCTCAGCGAGCACCACCGCGCTATTCTGGCTTCGGAAGCGGTGGTGTTCGCGAGCGCGGCTAGCGTCTGGGAAATTGCCATCAAACGCTCGATCAGAAAACTCGATGCGCCGGACGACCTGCCAACGCTGCTTCCAAGGATGCAATTTCAGCCGCTCGCCGTAACCTTCCAGCACGCAAACGCCGTCGGCAGCCTACCCCACCACCATGGTGATCCGTTCGACAGACTTCTGATTGCGCAGGCGCAAATGGAGAATCTCACCATCCTTACATCCGACCCGCATTTCGCCAGTTACGATGTGGCTTTGGCATAATTAGCCAAGCAGTTGGTCTCGCAGTCCCAGCCGCTCGACTTCGGCTTTCCTCAACTTAACATCGTAATCGAGGAAGAACTCGTCGAGTTGTGGCGGTTTCACCGAGGTGCCAGACAGCATCGCGTGCACCTGGCCGCGATGATGGATGTCGTGGATGAAGAGATGGGCGAGCAAATCGCCGATCCGCTCCGGTATCATGCCGTCCTCGCGCCGATCAGTGACGACGCGGCGTTCGAGATCGTCCGCCGACAGGCGGTCGCAAAAAGCGATCAGCCGCCGGTCGGCCTCCGCCCGCTTGCCAAAGAGCGCGTCCGCTTCGTCGAAGCGCAAGAACTCATCATAGGCCGCGGCGCCGACGCCGCCCTCTTCGAGAAAATCGAGATAGAGGTGATCGACCGCCAGAATGTGGTTCAGCGTTGCCTTGATCGACGGGAAGAAGCTGGTTCGCTCGGCTTCGAATTCACCAGGCTTAAGCTGCAGTACGGCGCCATAAAGCCGGTCGTTCGACCAGAGATTGTTGCGCGCCATGCGGCGGAAATGGTTCAGCAGGTCCATGACTTCACGCAGCTGACCGGACCAACGACAAGCCTGCCCCCATTAGCAGGAATCCAGCGAGAACAATCAGCAGCAGCCCGATCATGCGCCGCCGCATGCCTTGCGTTTCCTGGTCACGCGCGACGTTCGTGTTGGTGACGGTGTGAAACATCATCGCCTTGCGCGGAAAGCCGCTGCGGTTGGTCAGGCCGGGCGAGCGCGCCTCGATGCGATAGCTCAGCCGGATCGCCGGGATGAAGATCGCCAGCATGACAAGGGCCCAGACACCGCACAGGAGATAGAATGTCTCGCCTGTCATTCTCTTGCCCCCTCGTATTTCTCGACCTTCTGCTCGATGGCGCCGAAGATCGAATGCCCGCCCCTGTCCTTCATCTCGATGCGCACGGTATCGCCAAAGCGCAGAAACGGCGTCTTCGGTTCGCCGGCTTCGATGGTCTCGATCATACGCAACTCGGCGATACAGGAATAGCCGGCGCCGCCCGCCGAGACAGGCTTGCCCGGCCCGCCATCGAGCTTGTTGGAGACGGTGCCCGAACCGACGATGGTGCCGGCGGCCAGCGGCCGCGTTTTTGCGGCATGGGCAATCAGCGCCGGAAAGTCGAAGGTCATGTCGATGCCGGCGTTCGCCCGGCCGAACGGTTTGCCGTTGAGATCGACCAGCAGCGGCAGGCTGACCTTGCCGCCGTCCCAGGCATCGCCCAGTTCGTCCGGCGTCACCGCAACCGGCGAAAAGGCTGATGACGGTTTCGACTGGAAGAAGCCGAACCCCTTGGCAAGCTCGGGTCCGGTCAGGCCGCGCAGCGTCACGTCGTTGACCAGCATGACCAGCCGGATCGCTGCCCGCGCCTCGTCGAGGCCAGCGCCCATCGGCACGTCGTCGACAATGACGGCGACCTCGCCTTCCAGGTCGATGCCAAGGGTCTCGTCGATCATGCGGATTGGGTCGCGCGGTGCGAGGAAGGCGTCCGAACCGCCCTGGTAGATCAGCGGATCGGTCCAGAAGCTTGCCGGCATCTCGGCGCCGCGCGCCTTCCGCACCAGCTCGACATGGTTCACATAGGCCGAGCCGTCGGCCCATTGGTAGGCGCGCGGCAGCGGCGAATGGGCGTCGTGCTCGTGAAAGCGAGCCGACGGCACCGCATTGTTCTCCAGCGATTCGGCCATGGCGGTGAGATGCGGCGCGATCCGACGCCAGTCATCGAGCGCGGCCTGCAGCGTCCGCACCAGGAACGACGCATCGGTAAACCGCGTCAGGTCGCGCGAGACGACGACGAGTTTTCCGTCGCGCGTCCCGTCCTTCAAGGTGGCAAGCTTCATGCGGTTTCCTCTCCTGGCGCAGCTTTGGTGCTGCTTTGATTTTTTGTTCTAGGCATGATCTCTTCCGAAAACCGGTTTCCACTTTTCGAGATCATGCTCCAGCCCCACAACAAGGCCGTCGCGGGCGATCGTCAAGTCGCCGGCCCATGTTTTCCTGACGGCGGCAATCCAGTCGGCCTCGCCGATCTCGGGATCGTCGGCGGGAATGAGATGGTTGAGGACCAGTCTTTTGACGCCTGCATCGCTGGCGATGCGGCCCGCTTCCTCGGCAAAGCTGTGGCTGGCAAGCAGGTGTTCCCTCAGTCTTGCACCGTTGCCGGTCTTCGCGACCAACCGCTCGATGCCCTCTTCCAGCATGGCCTCGTGGACCAGGACGTCGGCGCCTTCGGCGAAATCCGACAATGGCGGAAAGAACGCCGTATCGGACGAGAAGACGATGCTTTGCCCGGCTTGCTCGAAGCGCAGCGCAAAGCAGTCCGTCACCGGCGGGTGGTCGACACGCAAGGCCGATATTTTGAGACCGCGCTCTTCCGCCACCTGCCCTTCACCAAACTCGACAATCGAGACCAGGTCGCGGAGATCCGGCCGCCCTTCGTCGGCGATGCGGATCTCGATGTCGAACTCCATCGCCTGGCAAAAGCGCTGCCAGTAGTAGCCGATGCCGGGCGGGCCGAATACGGTGACCTTTGTCCCCAGGCCGGCCGTCCATGCGGTGTGGATCAACGGTCCGAGTTCCAGCACATGGTCTGAATGCAAATGCGTGATGAAGATCAGGTCAAGCGCCTTCAGACTGACGCCGGCATCGGTCAGCCCGCGCGTTACGCCCAGCCCGCAATCGACGACGAGGGTGCGGCCGCCAATCTCCAGCAGCGATGAACTCGGCCACGGTCCGCCCGGCCGGAGCGCCGGACCACCCTTCGAGCCAAGAAGCACCAGACGATCCATCATGCGACGGCGCTCAAGACCAGTCGCCCTCGGGCGTGCCGTTGAAGCGTTTCTTCAGATCGGCCCAGCAGTCGATATAATTGTCCTGCCGGGTTTCGAGCTCGGCGCCATAGCGGGTCACCATCTGCGGGAAGCGTGTCTCGAACATGAAGGCCATGGTGTTGGCGAGCTTGACCGGTTTCAGCTCCGCGCGCGAGGCTTTTTCGAAGCCAGACGCATCTGGTCCGTGAGCCAGCATCATGTTGTGCAGGCTGATGCCGCCGGGCACGAAGCCCTCTTCCTTGGCATCGTACTGACCATGGATCAGGCCCATGAACTCGCTCATGATGTTGCGGTGATACCAGGGCGGCCGGAAAGTGTTTTCCGCCACAAGCCAGCGCGGCGGGAAGATGACGAAATCGATATTGGCGGTGCCTTCCTCGCCGCTCGGCGCGGTCAGCACGGTGAAGATCGATGGGTCAGGATGATCGAACAAGATCGCGCCGACCGGCGAAAAGGTCGCAAGATCATATTTGTAGGGCGAATAATTGCCGTGCCACGCCACCACATCCAGCGGCGAATGATCGATCTCGGTGACATGGAACTGGCCACACCATTTCGCGATCAGCCGGCACGGTGTTTCCTTGTCCTCGAACCAGGCACAGGGCGTCTTGAAATCGCGCGGATTGGCCAGGCAGTTGGCGCCAATCGGGCCGCGATCCGGCAGCGTCAGCTTGGCGCCGTAATTCTCGCAGACATAGCCACGCACTTGCGGATCCACCAGTTCGACCTTGAACACCAGGCCGCGCGGCAGCACGGCGATCTCGCCCGGCCTGAGTTCGATGACGCCCATCTCGGTGACGAAGCGCAAGGCTCCAACCTGCGGCACGACCAGCAACTCGCCATCGGCGTTGAAGAAATGGTCGTCGGCCATCGAACGGTTGGCGACATAGACATGTGCCGCCATGCCGGTCTGGCCGAGCACGTCGCCGGCGGTGGTGATCGAGCGCATGCCGGCGATGAAGTCTGTCGGCTCTTTCGGCATCGGCACGGGGCTCCAGCGATACTGGCCGAGAGCGAGCTGGTGGTCGCCGACGTTCGGCGCGCTTTTCCACAGCGGATAATTCGCCGCTTTGAAGCGACCGGTATGCCTGACGCTCGGCCTTATCCGATAAAGCCAGGAGCGCTCATTGGTGCCGCGCGGCGCAGTGAAAGGAGAGCCCGAAAGCTGCTCGGCGTAGAGGCCGTAGGCCGGCCGCTGCGGCGAGTTGCGTCCTTGCGGCAGCGAGCCCGGCAAAGTCTCGGTCTCGAAGTCGTTGCCGAAACCCGGCATGTAGGAATAGGCCATGGCATCCTCCCTGGATACTGACAGAGCGCGCTCCTCGCCTCCGATGGCTGCGGCACTCAAGCATTGACCAAACTGGTTTCATCTGTAACCATTGAAAATGTAACTATCAACCACGGCGTCTGCCGGGATACAAAATCATGGACGTCCTGGAACTCGAAAGCTTCCTGCCCTACCGGCTCTACCGTCTCGCCGATGCCGTCAGCCGGGAATTCTCCAGGATATACAAGGACCGTCACGGCCTGACCCGACCCGAATGGCGCACGCTGGCCGGGCTCGGCCAGCACGGCACCATGACCGCGACGGAACTCGGCGAGCAGTCGGCCATGCACAAGACCAAGGTTTCGCGAGCCGTCGCCGAGCTCGAACGGCGCCGCTGGCTCACTCGCACACCGGATGGAAAAGACAGGCGGGTCGAGCATCTGACGCTGACCCGAGCTGGCCTTGTCGCCTATCGCGAGATGGTGCCGCTGGCTAAAGCGTTCGAGCTGGAATTGCTTGCGAGGCTGAGCACGGAACAGCGAGCGGCCGTTGTCAGCGGAGTGGCGGCCCTGGAGATGGCGTTGCCGGATCGACGAAAGGAGCTGTGAAAGCTGCTACGCAGCGATCGTTCACACCCCCTCTGTCCTGCCGGACATCTCCCCCTCAAGGGGGGAGATTGGACGTCGCTTCGGCTTTCGCCAATCTCCAAAGAAGAGCGATGTCGGCGAAGCTGCCAATCTCCCCCCTTGAGGGGGAGATGGCCGGCAGGCCAGAGGGGGGTGCTGTCCCGCCAACATTTCTGATCGCCTACCAGTCCATCACCACCTTGCCGGAATTGCCGCTCTTCATCGCTTCGAAGCCGGAAACATAGTCGTCGATGCCGATGCGGTGGGTGATCAGGCCGCTGACATCGAGAGGACCCTGCACCAGCGCAATCATCTTGTACCAGGTCTCGAACATCTCGCGGCCGTAGATGCCCTTCAGATGCAGCATCTTGAAGATGACCTTGTTCCAGTCGATTTCGAAGCCGGTCGGCGCGATGCCGAGAATGGCGATCTTGCCGCCATTGTTCATGGTGTCGATCATGTCGCGGAAGGCAGGGGCTGCGCCCGACATTTCGAGGCCGACGTCAAAGCCCTCGGTCATGCCAAGCGCCGGCATCACGTCGCGCAGCTTTTCCTTCGATGCGTCGACGACATGCTGAACGCCAAGCTTATTCGCCAGTGCCAGGCGCACCGGGTTGATATCGGTGATGACCACTTTTCGCGCGCCGACGCACTGCGCCACCAGTGCACCCATGATGCCGATAGGCCCGGCGCCGGTGACCAGCACGTCCTCGCCGACGAGATCAAAGGACAATGCGGTGTGAACAGCATTGCCTAAGGGATCGAAGATCGCCGCGATCTCGTCGGGCACGTCGTCGGGGATCGGCACCACATTGTGCTGCGGGATCGCCAGGTATTCGCCAAAGGCGCCCGGCCGGTTGACGCCGACGCCGAGCGTGTTGCGGCACAAATGCCCCCTGCCCGCCCGGCAGTTGCGGCAATGGCCGCAAACGATATGGCCTTCGCCGGAAACGCGCTGGCCGAGTTTGTACTCGGTCACCGCCGTGCCGAAATCGGCGACGGTTCCGACGAATTCGTGGCCGGTCACCATCGGCACCGGCACCGTCTTTTGCGCCCACTGGTCCCAATTGTAGATGTGGACGTCGGTGCCGCAGATCGCCGTCTTCCTGATCTTGATCAGCACGTCGTTGGGGCCGATCTCCGGCACCGGCACCTCTTCCATCCAGATGCCCGGCTCGGCCTTAGCCTTGACCAGCGCCTTCATCATGTTCGACATTCTTTTGTCCCCAGAACCTTAGTCGCTTGAATCTCTTGATCCGGAATCGCTTTTCGGTCCGGCCGTTCAGGAAATCACGCCGAGTTCGCGACCGACTGCGGCGAACGCCTCAACCGCGCGATCGATGTCTGCGCTGGAATGGGCGGCCGACATCTGCGTGCGGATGCGCGCCTGGCCCTTCGGCACCACCGGGAACGAGAAGCCGATGACATAGATGCCGCGCTTCAGCATCCGCGCCGCCATCTCCTGCGCCAGCGTCGCATCGCCAAGCATCACGGGGATGATCGGGTGGTCAGCGCCGGCCAGGGTGAAGCCGAGCTTGCCCATCTCGGACCGGAAATGCCCGGCATTGTCGTAGAGCCTCTTCCGCAATCCATCCCCGACTTTGATCAGTTCGAAGACCTTTATCGAGGCGCCGGCGATCGCCGGCATCAGCGTGTTGGAAAAAAGATAGGGCCGCGAGCGCTGGCGCAGCCAGTCGACCACCGGCTTCCTGCCCGACGTGTAGCCGCCCGACGCTCCGCCCAATGCCTTGCCGAGCGTACCGGTGATGATGTCCACCCTGCCCTCGACGCCACAATGTTCGGCCGAGCCACGGCCATTCCTGCCGACGAAACCAACTGCATGGCTGTCGTCGACCATCACCATCGCATCGTATTTGTCGGCGAGGTCGCAGACGCCCTTCAGATTGGCGATGATGCCATCCATCGAGAACACGCCGTCGGTGGCGATCAGCCGGAACCGGCAGTCGCTCGCGTCTTTCAACCGCGCCTCCAGATCGGCCATGTCGTTGTTGGCGTAGCGGAAGCGCTTTGCCTTCGACAGCCGCACGCCGTCGATGATCGAGGCGTGGTTCAGCGCATCGGAGATGACCGCATCCTCCTCGCCGAGCAGCGTCTCGAACAGGCCGCCATTAGCGTCGAAGCAGGAGCCGTAGAGGATAGTGTCCTCCATGCCGAGGAAATCAGAAATGGTCGCCTCGAGCTGCTTGTGTTCTTCCTGCGTGCCGCAGATGAAGCGCACCGACGCCATGCCGTAGCCGTAACGGTCGAGCGCCTGCTTGGCTGCTTCCCGCAGTTCGGCGCTGTCGGCGAGGCCGAGATAATTATTGGCGCAGAAATTCAGCACCTTCTCGCCGCCCACCTCGATCTCGGCCGATTGGGTCGAGGTTATCACCCGCTCGGATTTGTAGAGACCTGCCGATTTCAGTCCTTCAAGCTCGCTGTCGATGTGGGAAAGGAATGCTTCGGTCATGATCAGGCCCTGTTGAGATCGATGAGGACTGTCGCGCCGCGCGGACGAAAAATCCATCGCAAAAGCGACCGCTTCGGTGGCGGCAATGGCACGGCAGAGGCCACGATGTTCAAATGCAGAGGCGCTGCGAAAGATTGCAATAACCACTTTGCGGGTTTCCCGCCACGGTCGCCGCCGCCGGCCTGTTGCCGCCCCAAACCTGTTAACACTTTGAAGCCAAGGGTTGTCGCACAAGAATTCGTTGGCGAGAGGGCCGACTCGGAAAATGTCGCAGCAGCCGGTGCACGCCGTTTCGGGCAGGCTTATACTCCTGATCAAGTCCGGCTACTGGCTGGCTCTGCTGATCATAGCCGCCATGGTAGTGGCGTCCTTCATCCTGCTGCAACAGGTGATGGCGACCCAACGGCACAATCAGGCGCTGCTCGATATCGTCAGCACACAAAAAGCCCTGTCGCAGCGCATCGTCTTCCTTGCCGGCGCAACAGGCAGCGCCTCGCGCGATCAACAGCACGCCCTGGTTAGCGCGCTCAAGCAAGCGACAGTGGAGTTCGAGAAGAACTACGATCTGCTGCTCGAGCGGACCGCCGCCGATCCGGTGTCGCCGGCAAGATTCGATCCGAAATCGATCGAGAGCGTGCTTTTCGCCAAGCCGTACCATCTCGACTATTTCTCGGTTGGGCTGATCGCCAATGGCGAGCGCCTGATCTCTTCATTCGAATCGCGGCTCAACACGACAGGCAGCGGCGGCTACAAGGGCGGAGAGGAGCGCGTTAATCTGGACGCTTCCGTTGCCAACGCAACTTTGTCGGGCTACGCAGCACTCGGCCAGCGCATCAGCGCCTACGCGGACCAGCGCTCCGAAAGGCTCCTCGATCTTCACCGCACATTGTTCTACTCGACCATCGGCGTCATGCTGCTGGTGGCACTTTTCATTTTTCGGCCGATGTCGAATGCCATCTTGGGCCGGACGCGCGAGCTGGTCGATGCACGCAATTCCATGGCCTTCATTGCCGTGCATGATGGGCTGACCGGCCTGCACAACCGTACCTTCCTGACCGACCATTTCGATACGTTCATCAGTGGTGCGCAGCGAAGGCGTGAGCGGGTCGCCGTAGTGCAGTTCGACCTCGACCGGTTCAAGCAGATCAACGACACGCTCGGCCATGCCGCCGGCGATTATGTGCTGGTGGTGGCCGCGCAGCGCATGCGCGATTCCTGCCGGACGTCGGATCTCAACGTGCGTCTCGGCGGCGACGAATTCGTTGTCGTCCTCAACGACGCCGGCAGCACCGCGGACATCGATATCGTCGCCAGACGCATGCTGGCCAAACTCAATGAGCCGGTCATCTTCCAAGGCACGACGATCCATCCAGGCGTAAGTGCCGGGATTGCGGTCTACCCCGTCGACGCCGACAATGCGCAGGACCTGCTCGTCCATGCCGATCTGGCACTCTATTCAGCCAAGAGGCAGGGCGGCGGCAGTTTGTCGTTCTTCTCCGATGAGCTGAGGCGCGAACTTGATAATCGCAAGCAGCTCGAACTCGACATCAGGATCGCCATCTCTGAGAAGGCGTTCGAAGTCTATTTCCAGCCGCAGGTGTCGCTGTCGGATGGCGCTATCAGTGGCATCGAGGCTTTGGTTCGCTGGAGGCATGCCGAGCGCGGCATGATCGCGCCGGGCGAGTTCATTCCGATCGCAGAAAAATGTGGCTTGATGCCCGAGATCGGCCGCATCGTTATTGCCAAGGCGATCGACGAAGCAGCCGAATGGAACTGCGCAGGCATCGCCTTCGGACGGATCGCCGTCAATGTATCCGGTTCGGAGCTGCGCGAGACAGATTTCGAAGTCTTCCTGTTCGGGGCGCTGGAGAGGGCTGGCCTGCCCGCGCACAAACTATCGCTGGAGATCGTCGAATCCGTTATTCTCGATGACGAGAAGACCGGTATCGCGGCAAAGCTGCGGCACATCCGCGCCGCCGGCATCCATCTTGAGCTCGATGATTTCGGCACCGGCTACGCATCGCTCAGCCATGTCAATCCAAACGAGATCGACCGGCTGAAGATCGATCGCCGTTTCGTCCAGAACATCAACGAGAACAGCGGCAACACCAAGATCGTGCGTGCCCTCACCGAGCTCGCCCGCGGTCTCGGCATCTCGATCGTCGCCGAGGGCGCCGAAACCGAAGCCGAGCTCGACTCGCTGATGGCGATCGGCTGCGACCAGGTGCAAGGCTATTCCATCGCTTTCCCGATGCCACCGGACAGGGTGCGCGAATGGCTGGTGGCCCGGGCGCCCAAGAAGGCCAGGCTGACGGTGCTGCAGGGCAGCCGGGCGTAGATCCGTCATGGTTCGGGCTTGCGAACCGACCTGATGAGCCGAGGCGGAAGGTCATCCTCATCACCGGGAAATGCTGCCAGCAATTGTCCAATGTTGGGCACACGCGCCAGTTTTTCGTAGTCCTGAAATGACAAAATGACCGCCTGCTTGCGGCCGCGCCGCGTGATGGCCGCCGGTTCTCCCGCGACGACCTGATCGAGCAGCGCCGAGAGTGTAGTCCTGGCATCCTTCAGCGAAATTTCGCGCATAGCGTTTTCCTAGCCTAATTCTAACCTTCGACATTGGCCCGCAGCGCGGCCAGCACCTGTGCAAACTCCGCCAACCTGTCGTCGGATAATCCCTTCCGCAGCCGCTTGTCGAAGGCTAACGCGGCGGTGCGCAATTTCAGGAACAGCGCTTCTCCGGCTTGGGTCAGCTCCACCTGGTGAACCCGGCGATTTTCGGGATCGCGGCGCCGTATCAGCAGGCCTTGCGTCTCCATGGCGTTGAGATGATGGGTCAGTGTTGCGCCCCGAATACCGATCATGCCGGCGAGCTCGCGTTGGTTGGCCAGCTCCCGCGACTTGACCGACAGCAAAGTCACCCAGACCGGCAGCGTGCCCCCCGCCTCGACCAGGGCAGCGTCGAAAGCCTGCGCGACCAGCTTGGCGGTGCGGGCGAGATTCATCCCGATCGGCGGGCGGTCAAAGGGCGTCATGATCCGACACTAGAACAAGGGCAAAGCCTATGGAACCGGCTCGAGCTTATGCGTTGACATCTAATCATTTGATATCTATCCATATGGTTAGCGGTGGGCAAGAGAGGAAATGCGGTCATGCAATATGTCTACATCATCGTCCTCGGCCTTCACGTCATGGCGGGTGTGTTCTGGGCCGGCACCACCATCGCGGTTGCCCGCGAACCGGAGATCCGGGCGGAACGTTTCTTCCGGCCGCAAATGGGCGCGGCCGGCGTGGTTTTCCTCACGGGTTTGCTGCTCTGGTATTTCTTCCACAACGGCTCCTTCGGCTCGATGGAGAAGGTCCTGGCGCTGGGCATCTTGACTGCCTTGATTGCCGCCGGGGTCCAGGGCGCACTGGTGGGTTCCGCCAGCAGGCAGTTGGCCGGCGCTGATGCGGCGACGCAAACCCAGTTGCGCGCGAAGATGACAAAAGGCGAACGCATCGCCGGCGGGCTGCTGGTCATCACCGTGTTCTGCATGGCTACCGCCAGGATGTTTTGAGCGGCCTGCCGCAATCGCAAGATCGTACGGTGTCCGGCCGCAAGCCGGCGGCGTGCGCGGCGCGCAGAACGAGCCGAAGTACCGTGGTGGCTCTCCGTACGGAGGTTCGGCTGCGCGCCACCAATCAATCCAAAATATTCCTCAGATTCGCAAGCCGAACCTGATGCCGTCATAGATGGCGGCGTGGATGTTGCGCGAGGCTACTGCATCGCCGATGCGGAAGAGCACGAAACCGGCGTGAGGATTGCGCACGGGAAAGATGTCGCCGCCATTGACCAGCTTTTCGTAGTCGATCGCGCCGGCGTTCTTCGACAGCGGCTTCAGCGCCAGATAGAGATCGTCGAGCGGCAGCGTGCCGTGCTCGACCACCACCTGGTCGACGCGGCGCTCTCCGCGCCAGCCATCAGCGAAGTCGGAGGCGAGCTCGGCGATCAGCTGGTTGCCCTCGCGCCGCACCGAACGCAGCCGTGTGTTGATGGTCACCGTGACACCCTTTTCCTGGAAGGCGCGCATGTAAGGCACATGGTTCATGCCGCCCATTTCCGGCGCGAAGAAGCGCTCTGGTGAAACCAGCTCCAGCCTGGCGCCGCTGTTGGCGATCAGTTCGGCAGCACCCATGCCCTGATGGCCGCCATTGTCGTCATAGAGCAGCACGTTCTCGGCCGGCTTGACGCTGCCGGCCATGATGTCCCAGCTCGAGGTGACGAGATCGTCGCCCGCAGTCAGAGGCGGGTTCTGCGGCAGGCCGCCGGTGGCGATCACCACCACGTCCGGCGACAGCGCCAGCACGTCGTCCTTCTCCGCCCAGGTGTCGTAGCGGATCTCGACGCCGAGCCGGTCCAGCTCGGCCAACCGCCAGTCGATGATGCCGATCAATTCCTTGCGGCGCGGGTTCTGCGTTGCCAGCCGCACTTGGCCGCCGGCCTGGCTCGATGCTTCCAGCACCGTTACCTGGTGCCCGCGCTCGGCGGCGACCCGCGCTGCCTCCAGCCCGCCGGCGCCGGCGCCGACCACGACCACCTTTCGCTTCGGTCCCTCGGTTTTCGGGATGATATGCGGGATATCAGCCTCGCGGCCCGTTGCCGCATTGTGGATGCACAGCGCCTCACCGCCCTCATAGATGCGGTCGAGGCAGTAGGTTGCACCGACGCAAGGACGTATCTCGTGCTCGCGGCCCTCCATCACTTTTTTGACGATGTGCGGGTCGGCGATATGGGCGCGCGTCATGCCGACCATGTCGAGCTTGCCGGTGGCGATGGCGTAACGCGCGGTGGCGACGTCGGAAATCCGCGCAGCATGGAAGGTCGGGAATTTCGTCGCCGCCCTCACCTCGCCGGCGAAGTCGAGATGCGGCGACGACCGCATGCCGGTCACCGGAATGACTTTTGTCAGCGCGGCATCAGTCTCGATCGAGCCACGGATGATGTTGAGGAAATCGACCTTGCCGGAGCCGGCCAGCCGCCTGGCGATTTCGACGCCTTCCTGTTTCGACAGGCCTTTCTCGAAATCCTCGTCGGCGACCATGCGGATGCCGACGACGAACTTTTCGCCGACCGCGGCACGCACCGCATCGAGCACCATTCCGGTGAAGCGCAGCCGGTTGTCGAGCGAGCCGCCGAAATCGTCGTCGCGCTGGTTGGTGGCCGGCGACCAGAAGCCGTCCATCAGGTGGCCGTAGGCCTCGAATTCGATGCCGTCGAGGCCGGCAGCCTGGCAGCGCTGGGCGGCCGCCGCGTAGTCGGCGACGATGCGCTCGATATCCCAGTCCTCGATAATCTTGGGAAAGGCGCGATGCGCCGGTTCGCGCACCGGCGAAGCCGACAGCACCGGCAGCCAGTCGGCCTTGTTCCAGCCGGTGCGGCGGCCGAGATGGGTGATCTGGATCATCACCTTGCAGTCATGCTCGTGGCAGGCATCGGTAAGCTCGGCGAGCCACGGCACGATGCGGTCGTCATAGACATGCAGATTGCCGAAGGCGGCCGGGCTGTCGCGCGAGACGATCGCCGAGCCGGCGGTCATGGTCAGCGCCATGCCGCCCTTAGCCTTTTCGGCATGGTAGAGCCGGTACCGCTCCTTTGGCATGCCGTCCTCAGAATAGGCCGGCTCATGGCTGGTCGACATCACCCGGTTCTTCAGCGTCAGATGCTTGAGCTGATAGGGCTGGAGGAGCGGGTCGTTGCTAGTCATCGTCTTCCTGCTGTTTCAAATTGTGCTAATGAGCGGCAAATTTTTGTTTTTACGCATGTCGCTATCCCAAAATCGCTGCGCAGTTTTGGGCGACATGCAGCAAGGAACCTGCTCATGACCGATACGAAAAACCTCACCCAGCTCGGCACCAACGTCGAGGCGCCACAGAGCCCTGAAGCGGCAGTCCTGGAAACCGTGCCATTTTCGCGCGGCGACGGCCCGCCGGCCATCGTTCGCTTCACCTGCCCGGAATTCACTTCGCTCTGCCCGGTCACCGGCCAGCCGGACTTCGCCCATATCGTCGTCGACTACGCACCCGATGCGCTGCTGGTGGAATCGAAGTCGCTCAAGCTGTTCATGACCTCGTTTCGCAACCATGGCGCGTTCCACGAAGAATGCACCGTCATGATCGGCCGCCGCATCATCGCCGCGACCAAGCCATTGTGGTTGCGCATCGGCGGCTACTGGTATCCGCGCGGCGGCATTCCGATCGACGTGTTCTGGCAGACGGGCGCCCCGCCGGAAGGTGTGTGGCTGCCCGACACCGGCGTCGCCCCCTATCGCGGGCGCGGGTGAGCCTGAGTTTCTGAGGAAAATACGTTGCATCAGTTGAGCGGGAGCCGCCGGTAGCGGCCGGGATTGTTCGGGTCGCTGAAATGGCCCATCGGCCCGTGTTCGGCGAAGTGGCCCGCCCAGCGTTTCATCGCAGCCGGATCGAGTTCGACGCCCAGCCCGTCACCCTCCGGCACGCGCACCGTATTGCCCGTCTGGCGGAAAGGACCGTCCTTGATGACATCGCCGATCTGCCAGCGAAACAGCGACTGCGATGCTTCGGTGATCCACGGTGTCGCCGCCACGACGTGCAGATAAGCCGATGTCATGATGCCGAGATCGTTCGAATAGCACCAGAACCCCTTGCCCATCGCCTCACAGGCGGCGATGAATTTCAGAGTTTTCGACAATCCGCCGAGTGCTGCGAAATTGCAGACGAAGTAATCCGGCGCACCGAGCGCGACTGCCCGTCTGAGATCCGGGATGTGCGTGGAGAACGGAATGCGCGAATGCTGGCGCAGCGCTGCCATCTCCTCGAAGGTCGCGACCGGATCCTCGTAATTGCGGATGTTGAACGGCTCGATCTCGCGCAGTACCCAGCGCGCTGTGGTCAGCGACCACTGCATGTTGGAATCGAGTTTGATCTGCGCCTTATCGCCAAGCGCCTCGCGCAGCATGCGCACTGTCCTGATCTCGAGCTCGGGATCGCCCATGATCAGCTTGCCCTCGAAGATCGTCGAGCCGTGCTGTTCTCGCATGCCGAGACAATAGTCGACGATCGCTTCGGCGGTCATCTCGCCGCCGGCTCCGCCTTGAGCGGGGCGAAAGGCGAAATATTCCGAAAACGGAATGTCCTTGCGCACCGCGCCGCCGAGCAGCTTATAGAGCGGCATGCCGAAGACCTTGCCTCTTATATCCCAGAGCGCCAGTTCGATGGCGCCGAACGCCACCGTGGCTGCGTTCTCGCCGGTGTTGGCGGTGATCTGCCAGGGCGGCACACAGCGCGCCTCGCAGTCGGCGATGTCGAGCGGATCGGCGCCAATCAGCGCCGGCGCGATCTCGGCCTTGATCACCTCGCCGAAATGCCACCATGGCGCCTCGCCCAGTCCGACCACGCCTTCGTCCGTCTCGACCTCGATGATCGATTTCGAGGCGCCGCCGTAGAGACCAGCCGTCCACCAGAACGGAGCATCGAGCGGGACGTTGACGTGGGTGACGCGGATGTTGCTGATCTTCATCGGTTCCGTTCTCACTCACACTGGTATTGGCTGAGCGCCCATTCGCCTGTCACCGAGAGCAGGTCCGATATCTTCCAGTCGCCGTCGACCTTTTTGAGCTTCCATTCCAGCCGGTGCGGATTGCCGGAGGCGACGAAAGCGACAACGACCTTGGCCTGGTCGCCCTTGACCGCTTCGATGGTCTTCAGGCTCTTGTCGATCTCCGCCTCGTCGTATTCGGCATTGTCGAGCGCCATGTTGGGATCGAGGCACTCGCCCTGCCCCGACTTCCGCAGCGCGTCGCTCTTGTCCAGCACCGACTTTGCCGGATCGGTGAAATGGCCCCGCTGAGCCGGATCGACCTCGAGCCTGGCATGCTCGTAGAACGGCTTCACCACCGCCGTCGGCGAGCCCGGCTGCACGGGTGCGGCCGGTGCGTTTTCTGCCGGCGACTCTGCCGGCGGAGGTGCCGCGTTGTCGGCCGGCGCGTCTGCGGGCGGCGCGCCCAACAGGCCCTGAGCGGCGGCGCTGCTCAATCCGGCCAGCAGGCACGCAGTCGCCAGAACCCAGGGACGGCAGCGGAGCACGGCATCACTCCGGGGTCTGCCCGGCCAGACATTCGAGCGCACTCAGCGTCCAGCCGCTGGTCTTCGAGGTGATGTCGGCGACCTTCCACTGGCCATCGATCTTCCTGAGTGACCAGACCATTTCGCGTTTGGAATCATCGCCTTCCGGGAAAAGGCTGAACGTCGCCGTCACCTCGGCGCTGTCGCCATCCAGCGTTTCGGCCAGCGTCAGCGTCTTGGCCACGGTCTTCTCGTCATAGTCCTGCGCATCGAGACCAGGGGCGAAGTCGATGCAGGGAACTTCATCCGGATGGTTCTTTGCCGCGTTGTCGTTCAGTTCGAACAGTTTCGTCACCGGCGCGGTGAAGCGGTCGCGATATTGCGCATCGGCCTCGAATTTGACCGACGGGACATAGAAAAACTTCACGGCGTTGGCAGCAGGGCCGGCAAACGCGGCCGCCGGCAAGGCCATCGAAAGCGCGGCAACAAAAAGTGGCAGTTTCATGCGTGTCCCCGATTGTTCACTGACGGAAGCTATCAGTACCACGCATCTTGCCTGTCGGCTTTCTTGCGGTCCATGAAATCCTGCAACGCGTCCTCTGCTGGCAACTCAGGCGTTCAGCCAGACGTTCTGGAGATCCATCTCGAAGGTTTGGTGGACAGCGTAGTTCTTCACCTTCTCGTTCATGTGGCTGAACAGCTTCTGCCAAAACGGCTGAATGATGACGCCCGAATCCTGGAGGATCTGCTCGATGTCCTTCATGACCTCGCGGCGCTTTTCCACGTCGATGAGCGAGAGAGCCTGCTTGAGCTTGGCGTCGAAATCAGGATTCGAGTAGCCGGTTTCGTTCCAGGCCTCGCCGGTGCGATAGCCCAGCGCCAACACCTGGACGCCAAGCGGGCGCATGTACCAAATGGTCATGGAATAAGGATATTTGGTCCAGTCGTTCCAGAAAGTCGAACCCGGCAGCACGGTGCGCTTCACCTTGATCCCGGCGTCGCGCAACTGGCCGGCAATAGCGTCGCCGGTATTCTTTTGCCAATCGTCCTCGACGGTGATCAGTTCATGCTCGAAGTCGGCCTGCTTGGCCTCGGCCATCAGCTTCTTGGCGCCCGCGGCGTCACGTTTCTTCTTGGGCAGCGCGAAGTATTCCGGATGAATCGGGCTGACGTGATGGTTTTCACCAACAGTCCCTCGCCCGGCATAGCCAAGTTCGAGCACCGCCTGGTTGTCGACGGCCATTTGCAGGGCGTTGCGGACGCGCTTGTCGTCGTAGGGCTTGTGCGTGACGTTGGTCCGGGCAACGAGCGTGGTCGCTGTCGCGACCTCCGATTTTACCAGCCCCATCTTGTCGAGGATGTCTATGAAGTCGGCGGGCGTCTCGAAGTTGAGATCGATTTCGCCGGAGTCGAATGCATTTATCGACGCGTTGAAATCGGTTCCGTAGTCGATGAATTCGACGCCGTCGAGAAGCGCTTCACCGCCCCACCACTTGCCAGTCTCACGACGCTTGACGACCGCTTTCTGGCCGACCGCATAAGACACCAGTTCGAACGGCCCGGTGCCAATCGGCTTCTCGATCGGATTGGCACCGTCGGCGTCGAAGTTGCGATGGACCACCAGCGCCGGATAGTCGGTGAAGTTCGGGATCAGCGAGATGTCCGGCTCGTTCAGCTTCAGCTTGACCGTGTTGTCGTCGACCTTGGTGATCGCGCCATCCCTGGCCTTGCCGGTTTTTGCGTCGATCAGTGCACCGACGCGCGCGGCCATGGAATTGCCGGCTGCAGCCTTTTCGCACCAGCGCGTCAGATTGTAGGCCACATCATCGGCGCCGAAAGCATCACCATTGGTCCAGGTGATGCCCTTGCGCACATGCAGCACATATTCGGTGGCGTCGTCATTGACCTCCCAGCTTTCAAGCAGAACCGGCTCGAAAGTGAACTGGCGGGTGTAGCGGACAAGCGGCTCGAGCCAGCAGCGTGAAATGTTCGCAAGTTCCACCCAGTCGTAGGTGCGCGGGTCCTTTTGTGCCTTCACCGACATCGAAACATGCAGCGTGCCGCCTTTCTTCGGCTCTTCAGCCAAAGCCCGTTCTGGCACGGCAAGACCGATCATGCCGTAGGCAAGGGCCGTCGATGCGCCGAAAGCGCTTGCCAGAGCCAGAAACTCGCGCCGATCCACACGACCTGCACGCGCCTCGCTGGCCATCGCTTCGATGGCGCTCGGTACGCGATCACCATTGCTTCTGAAGAGTGTCATTTTTTCCTCCGTTATGGTTCCCATCGGGTCTTCGCCCGTTATCAACTAACGCTGTCCGGTAGTTTCTCCTCGCGCCGCGCAATCAAATCTTTGAGACCATCGGCGATGCCCTCATCGAGCTTCGGCTCCTCATAATCGGCGAGCATGTTGCGCGCTTTCTCGCGGCCGCGGGTGTCGTGGTCCTTTGCTCCTTCCGCCTTCCACTGTTCGAACGAATTGAAGTCCATGATGCTCGGTATGAAGAAGGCGGACTCGAAATGCTGGAGCGTGTGTTGGGTGCCGAGGAAATGGCCCTGCGGTCCGACCTCGCGGATAGCCGCCATAGCCTCCTTGAAATCGTCGAATGGCAGCCCGCCAGCATATTTGTACCAGCCGACAAGCTGCTCGCAGTCGGTGGCAAATTTCGAATAGCCGCAGGTCAGGCCGGCCTCGAGCCAACCGGCGGAGTGCCAGATGTAGTTGGCGCCGGCAAGGATGGCGGCATGCATCAGCATGTTCGCCTCGTAGCCCGCCTGGGCGTCGTTCAGCTTCGAACCGACATGGAAACCGGACGTGCGCCACGGCAGCCGATACTTCCGCGCCAGCGCGCCCATGAGATACATCATCTGGGCCGCCTCCGGCGTGCCGCCCATGGGAGCGCCGGTCTTCATGTCGACCGTCACCATGAACTGTCCGTAGATCTGCGGCGAACCCGGACGCAAGAGCTGTGTGAACGCGACGCCCGCCAGCGCTTCGGCATTGACCTGCGCGACCGCACCGACTGCAGAGGCCGAAGTCGAGGCGCCGCAAAGGGCGAAGGGCGCGAGGATCAGCGGCTGGTTGTGGCGCGCATAGACTTTCATCGCGTCCAGCATGGTGGCATCCCAGACCAGCGGCGAATTGCAGTTGGTGATCGCCACCAGGACCGGGTTGTCGCGGACATAGTCCTCGCCGAACACGATGCCTGCCATCGCCATCGTGTCTTCGGCTCGATCTTTGGAGGTCACGATGCCCATGAACGGCTTGTCGGAGTGCTTCAGCGCTGAATGGATGATGTGGAGGTGACGCTTCGGCACCGCGATTTCCATCGGCTCGCAGATGATCGAGCTCGACGAATGCAGCGCCGGCGCCATGTAGGCGAGCTTGTGGAAATTGTTGAGGTCGGCGAGTGTGCCGTAGCGCCTGTTGTTGTCGAGGTCGCGCACATAAGGCGCCCCGTACATCGGCACGAAGATGGAGTTGTTGCCACCCACACGTACGGAACGCTGGGGATTCCTCGCATTGAGCGTGAACTCCGACGGGACCTTCGAGACGAGGTCCATCAGCAGGGCGCGGTCGATCCGGACCCTTGTCTCGGAGACATCGGCGCCCGCCGCCTTCCACATTGCGATAGCCTCGTCGTCGCGGAACTCGCATCCCACCTCTTCGAGGATGCTGAGCGACTCCTGGTGGATGAGCTCCACCGCCTCGTCCGGGACCATCTGATACACCGGAATCTTGCGAACCAGGGTCGGAAATGACGCTACGGGAGCTCCCCGCAGCGCCTTGCGCCCCAGGCGGCCACCCGCGCGACGATTGGTATGTTCGCTCACTTCAACGGCCGGTGCGTTCATGGAGGCTCCATCTTCCTGTCTCGATCAATCTAGCCAGACAAAATGCAGCTGTGACGCTGGAAAATCCTGATCTCTTGTATAAGCTCAGCTTATGCGAAGCTTGCGCCATCTGCTGCCCTCGGCCGGCAGCCTGATCGTTTTCGAGGCCGCCGGCCGGCTGTCGAGCTTTACCGCCGCCGGGCGGGAGCTCGGCATGACGCAGGCTGCCGTCTCCTATGCGATCCGTGGGCTCGAGGAGCAGCTCGGCGCCAAACTCTTCCAGCGCCGCCACCGGCAAGTCAGCCTTACCGAGGCCGGCGATCGCTTTCACGCCGACGTCTCGCTCGGCCTGTCGCACATCCGCAAGTCGGCGGAAGATCTGCGCCAGATCGCCGTCGGCGCTCACGTGACGCTCGCCGCCTCGACCGCATTCGCCTCGTTCTGGATGATGCCGCGCCTGCAGCAGTTTCGCGACGAACTGCCGGGCATCGACCTGCGCATCCAGACCGCGGACCGCGATCTCGACATCATCGCCGAAGACATTCCGCTCGGCGTCCGCGGCGGCGAGCCCAAGGAATGGCCGGATTATCATTCGCTGCCGCTGGCCGATGAAGTGATATTCCCCGTCGCCGGCGTTAGTTATGTGGCCCGGTTCGGGCTGCCGGCGAACGTGAAGGACCTTCCATCGCATCGTCTCATTCATCTCGAAGAGCCGTTTCGCGAGGCCGCCAGCTGGGACGAATGGTTCGCCTCGGCCGGTGTCGACATCGCCGATGCCGGGCGTGGCTTGCGCATCAACGACTATGCGCTGGTGATCCAGGCAGTCATGGAAGGGCAAGGCATCGCGCTCGGCTGGGGTCATCTCGCCGAGCGGCTGCTGGCATCAGGGCTGCTGGTGCGCGTCACCGGCCACACAATGACGACCGGCAAGGGCTTTCATGTCATCTGGTCGAGGAACCGCGAGCTCAGCGACAACGCCCGCAAGGTGCGGGACTGGCTGGCGGCGCAAGCGTGAGGCTATCCCACAATGCCCGGTCAAACCGTCACGACGATCTTGCCGAATTGTTCGTTCGACTCGAGATAACGATGCGCCTCGACGATCTGATCAAACGGAAAGGTTCTAGCGATTGCGGGCTTCAGCGAACCCGATTTCAGTCCATCAAGGATGAATGTCTTGGCGGCCTGTAGCCGGGCCGGATCGCGCACGATCTCGTGGACGAGATAGCCGCGCAGCGTCAGCGTCTTGCCTAGCACTGCAGGTAACGGAAAAGGTGTCGGGTCGGGGCTCAAGCCGCCATATTCGATGAGAATGCCACCCAGTGCCATCGCTGCCGTCAGAGGCTCGAAGATCGGCCCGCCGACCGCGTCGAACACCACGCGCACGCCGTCCGGGCCGGCGATTTCCTTCAACCTAGCTTCCAGATCCACCTCTGCCGAGGCGATGACGTGGGCCGCGCCGAACTCAAGCAGAGTCCGCTTCTTGGCGGACGTCCGTGTGACGGCGATCGGGGTCGCGCCAACCAGGTTGGCAATCTGGATCGCCGCCAGTCCGACGCTGCTCGATGCCGCAGTGATGACGACAAAGTCCTTCCTGCCGAGTTTGGCAATGTCGATCAGCGCACCGTAGGCGGTGAGATATTGCATCCACGCAGCGGCGGCCTCTTCCCAGCTCAGCGATGGTGGATGCTTGACGACGAGCTCGGCGGGATATGTGGCAATCTCACCATAGGCAGGCCAGCGGGCCATCGACACTGGCGGCACGATGCTGACGGCATCGCCCGGCGCAAACCCGTCCACGCCTTCGCCGACCGTTTCGACGAGGCCAGCGGCCTCAAGCCCAAGACCAGAAGGCAACGGCGCGGTTTGGATATATCTGCCTGAACGCAGCAACGCCTCGGCCCGGTTCAGACCCAACGCCTTGACACGGATCTGGATCTCGCCTCGTCCCGGCGCAGGCATGTCGACATTCTCGATGCGCAGAACCTCGGGACCACCCAGCTCATAAAAACGAACGACACGCGCCATCGGTCACAACTCCAAAATATTTGCACTGAATGTGCTATGCCAGCGGCAATCAGGCGGATAAATAGCCGCTTGAGTAGATCAGTGGAAACTGTGGGTTTTGAATATGGATCGCCTTACCAGCATGGCCGTGTTCGTCAAAGCCGTCGACCTGGGCTCGTTCGCGGCCGCGGCGGCGGCTCTTGATCTGTCCGGGCCGATGGTCGGCAAGCATGTCCGGTTTCTCGAGGAGCGCCTGGGCGTGCGCCTCATCAACCGGACCACGCGCCGCCAAAGCCTGACAGATTTCGGGCGCACCTATCATGAACGCTGCCGGCTGGTGCTTGCCGAAGCAGAGGCCGCGGATGCGCTCGCCGCCGACCAGCTTGCCGAACCGCGCGGAAAGCTGCGCGTCCTCATGCCGGTGCATTTCGGCCGGCGCTGCGTTGCCCCGATCCTGTTCGGGCTTGCGCAGCAATATCCGGCGCTGGAACTTGACCTGTCGTTCAGCGACGCCCTCGCCGACCTCGCCGAGGACGGCTGCGACCTTGCCATCCGAACGGGCGATCTGGAGGACCAGGCCGGGGTGATGGCGCGGCGCGTCGCGCGCCAGCACATGGTCGTCTGCGCGTCGCCATCCTATCTCGACAGGCACGGCCAGCCGCAGGCGATAGATGACCTCGGCAGCCATCACGCGATCATCTACCGCCGTTCCGGGCGTGCCGTTCAGCCGTGGCTGTTTCCACGCAATGGCCAGCCTGCGACGGAGGTCAGGCTCGCTGGCAGATTGCGGCTCGACGATCTCGATGCCATCGCCGATGCCGCGGCCGCCGGCATGGGGCTCGCCTGGCTGCCATACTGGCTGGTTCGCCAGCGCATTCAGGCGGGCGTACTTGTCCCGCTATTGCCGGAACAGCCGAGGTTTCTCTATGACGCCCATGCGCTGTGGCTGCAGACGCCACATCTGCCGATGAAAGTCCGCCTTGCCGTCGATGCACTGGCGGCAGCGCTGCCCAAGCTCATGAGTTGAAGGCACGGTCGCGGTCAGCTGCGTGGATTTCCTCGAGAACGACCCGACGATTGAACAATAATCTATATGGTAAGATTTCGAATATACAGGAGGTAAACCAGAACAACTGCTAGCGATATCGAAATAATCGTCCAAATAGTGAACAAAATTACTCTTGCAATACGACTCTTTCGACGCTGTATCCATCGAGCGAAGTTTACCATTAAGTAATCTAGGATGACGTCCAAATGTCGCCTCCAACGGCCATTCGCTTCAGATTTTGGCCTTCGCCCGACTAAATCCACTAAGTCAATTGGGGGCCAAGCCCATTCACTTCAACAATATTCCTATCTCTACATCGTGGCGGGACAGCACCCCCCTCTGGCCTGCCGGCCATCTCCCCCGCAAGGGGGGAGATTGGCGGTTCATGCGTCCCGCCAACCTTTGAGACATTGGAGACTGGCGGAGGCCGAGGCGACATCCGATCTCCCCCCTTGCGGGGGAGATGGCCGGCAGGCCAGAGGGGGGTGGGACGGAGCGCAACGGAGCAGTCTCCCTGCCTTGCAACAATCAACGCTATTCTCCCCCTCCCGCATCGACCACGAATCCGCCTATAGTGCTGCCATGCCCATTCGCCAGCTTTCCGAAACGATGATCAACCAGATCGCCGCCGGCGAAGTCATCGAGCGTCCGGCAAGCGTGGTCAAGGAACTGGTCGAGAACGCGCTCGATGCCGGCGCCACGCGTGTCGAGATCGTCACCGCCGGCGGCGGGCTGAACCTGATCCGTGTCAGCGACGACGGCTCGGGCATTCCGGAAAAGGAACTGGCGCTGGCGATCGCGCGCCATTGCACCTCGAAGCTCGCCGACAACATCCACGACATCCGCTCGCTCGGCTTTCGCGGCGAGGCCTTGCCGTCGATCGGCTCGGTGGCGCGGCTGTCGATCCGCTCACGCACAGCGTCCAGTGAAAACGCCGCCGAGATCGGCATCGACGGCGGCCGCGTCTCCGCCGTCAGGCCGGCGGCGGCCAATCGCGGCACCACGGTCGAGGTGCGCGACCTGTTCTTCGCCACGCCGGCGCGGCTCAAATTCATGAAGGGTGAGCGCGCCGAAGGCTCGGCCATCGGCGACGTGGTCAAGCGCATCGCCATCGCCTTTCCCGCCGTGCGCTTCACGCTGGCCGGCCCGGACCGCTCGACGCTGGAGCTGCCGGCGACCGAGGACAGCCCGGAAGGCCGGCTGCGCCGGGTGGCACAGGTGATGGGCGCCGACTTTCCCGACAATGCGATCGCCATCGACGCGGTGCGGGACGGCGTGCACCTCGCCGGCCATGTCTCGGTGCCCTCCTTCACCCGCGCCAACGCCCTGCAGCAATATGCCTATGTCAACGGCCGCCCGGTGCGTGACAAATTGATCGCCGGCGCCATTCGCGGCGCCTTCGCCGACGTGCTGCCGCGCGACCGCCATGCCGTCACCGTGCTGTTCCTGACGCTCGATCCGGCGATCGTCGACGTCAACGTCCATCCGGCCAAGGCCGACGTGCGCTTCCGCGATCCGGGGCTGGTGCGCGGCCTGATCGTCGGCGCCATCCGCGAAGCACTGGCCCATGCCGGGATCCGCGCCGCCACCACCGGTGCCGCCGGCATGATGGCAGCGTTCCGGCCGGGCGCCGCATCCTATGCGCATGGCGGCCCGGCCAACGGTCACCGCAGTTACGAGGCCGCCTATCGGGCGTCGGGCTTTGCGGGTTTCGACCCTGCCCGTTCGCCGCAGCGGCCGCTCGATATGGGCTCTGCAAATGGCGGCTTCGGCGAGGACGAGCAGGCGGCCTTCGACGCCGGCCCACTGCACAGTGCCGACGCGCGCGCCGGACAGGATCAGGCGGCAGAGACGCTGCTCGGCACGGCATTGGGCGCGGCGCGCGCGCAAGTGCATGAGAACTACATCGTCGCCCAGACCAGGGATTCGCTTGTCATCGTCGACCAGCATGCGGCGCATGAGCGACTGGTTTACGAGGCCTTGAAGAACGCCCTCCACTCACGCGCGGTGCCGTCGCAGATGCTGCTGCTGCCCGAGATTGTCGACCTGCCGGAGGAAGACGCCGAGCGGCTTGCCATGCACTCCGAGACGCTGGCCCGCTTCGGCCTCGGCATCGAGCGCTTCGGCCCAGGCGCCGTTGCGGTGCGCGAGACGCCGTCGATGCTCGGCGAGACCAACGTCCAGCAGCTGGTGCGCGACCTCGCCGACGAGATCGCCGACAATGACACGGTCGGCACGCTGAAGGAGCGGCTGGACAGGATAGCCGCGACCATGGCCTGCCACGGCTCGGTACGTTCCGGCCGCCTGCTCAAACCGGAAGAGATGAACGCTCTGCTGCGCCAGATGGAGGCGACGCCCGGCTCCGGCACCTGCAACCACGGCCGCCCGACCTACATCGAACTCAAGCTGGCGGATATCGAGAGGCTGTTCGGGCGACGGTAAGCATTACCTGGGCAACGCCAAGCGAGGCACCCGCTCAATTCGCCAATTGATGATACTTCTTAGTTTTAAGAGAGAAAACATAGTCCATTGTATAGCCAGCGCCGCCGCCACGAAAGTTTACTGAAATGATCTCGGCGATTTTTTCCGTCTGTTTTTGAACATTCATGTAGATTGGCGTCATCAGCATTCCCGCGTCGCAATTGTCGTCATCGAACTCGATCTCTTGATAGACTTTCTTGCTTCGCTTGCCGATGACTTGCAATTTTCGCATGCAAATTCCGGCTTCGGTTTTCGCGTAGATGCCTGAAAACCTGTCGGTGTCGGTCTGCGCCCAGAACGGGATCTCAACGGTTCCGTCAATCTTCCCGTCGCCGGTATCGTCCAGGCTCGCAACTTTCTTGAGCGTGACGGGATGTTTGTCCGCACCCTTGCTCCAGGTTCCTGTTGCGCCGCTTTCACCAATGTCGAGAGAAAATGGGCATCCACTGGTGTCGACGGGCGTTTTCGAACCCATGACCAGCACCCGGTCGAATTCCTTGTCGTCCGCAATCTCGCAAAGGGATACGCTGGTGCCGTTGATCTTGCCGTACACTTCTATCGGGCTTTGCTTCGCGTCGTAGAAATAGCTCCCCTCGACCGTAATCCCGCTGCCGAAACTGTCATTCCTCTGCAGCGACAGATGGACTGGGTTAGGCCGAATGAAACCTTCGTAGTTTTCGATCTGATACCAACCCGCGACGGCATTTTGGCTGAACAGCAACAAGAAAAAAATTGCGGAGATAAACTGCATTCCCATGTCGACCCCTCGCCATGCTTCGCAAACGCAATCAACATAGACGCCGGCCTGGCTCATGTCTGCATCGCAATGGTCGTCAGTAACGGCTCATGGTTTGAGTCGGGAAAAAGCTTCAATTATCTGAATCATCTCTTCAAATTCACCACGATAACGCCGCCGAGCGCCAGTGCGCCGCCGAGGATGCCGAACAGCGTCGGCACCTCGCCAAGCCAGAAGAAGCCGATCAGCGTCGCCACCGGCGACACCAGATAGAGGAAGTTCGAGGCACGCGCCGCGGGCAGTCGGGAAAGTGCTGTTGCCCAGGCAGCGTAGGCGATGAGGCTGGGCACGATGCCGAGAAAGATGACGGCGCCGAGCCCGGCGGTATCGGCGACCGCTGCCTGCGCCAGACCGCTCGGCAGGAATGGCGACAGGCAGAGCGCGCCAAGCACCATGTTCGAGGCCGAGATGGTCAGCGGGTGGTGGCGACCAAACAGCGGCTTCTGAACGATGGTGTTGACGGCCGAGCACAGCGCCGAGCCGAGGACAAGCAGCGCACCATTGTTGAAATGCAAGCCTTGCCCCTCGCCCATGGCGATGATGCCGATACCGGCGAAGGACAGGAATGTGCCGGCCCAGGCCAGGCCTGAGAAGCGTTCGCCGAGCAGCGCCATGGCCATGATCGCAGTGAAGATCGGGCTGATATTGATGATGAAGCCGGCCGCACCTGCCGAAACGGTCAGCTCGCCGAAATTGAGCATCACAGTGTAGAGCGCGACGAAGACGGCACCACCGAAGACAAAGCGCCAGAGTTCGTCGAGCCTGGGCAGAGCCGGCCGCTTGACCGCGAGAAAGATCGCCGCCGGAACCGCGGCGATGGCAAAGCGCAACGCGCCAAGTTCCAGCGGCCCGAAGGCGGCAAGGCCGGCGCGGATCGCCGGAAAGGCCGAAGCCCAGCCGACCACCGTCAGCGCCACCGCGATGGCAGCTGTGGCATCCATACGCTGTGTCGTATTCAACGTGCCGGTATAGACGCTCATCTCGGTGTCCTCGCGATCCAATGCCATGAAGTAGAGAAACGCTATTGCGCGTCGATTGACAAACGAACAAATCGAGTATCACCTGTGACTATGGATCACAGCTCAGACTCGATGCTGCCGCTTGAAACCCTGCGCGCCTTCGATGCCGCGGCGCGGGCAGGCAGCTTTTCGGCGGCGGCCGAGAAGCTCAACATCACCCATGGCGCCGTCAGCAGGCAGATCGCCAAGCTCGAGAACTGGCTCGGGCTGAAAGTCTTCGATCGCGGCGCGCGCGGCGTCTCGCTGACCGTCGAGGGCAATCGCCTGCATCTGCGCACCACCGAAGCCTTCGCCCTGATCGCCAGCAATTCGGATCGCTGGGTCGAGCCGCGCGGCACGGCGGTGGTGCGGCTGACCTCGATCCCCTCGGTCAGCGGGCTGTGGTTGATGCCGCGCATGGCGGCGCTGGAGAACCACCCGTCCAAGCTGCGCATCGTGCTCGACGTCGACATCCGCCAGGGCGATCTTGCCGACGAGGGCATCGACCTGTCGATCCGCTGCGGGCGCGGCCGCATTCCGGGCCGGATCTCGGTGCAGCTTTTCGAAGAATATGTGTTCCCGGTCGCCTCGCCGGAATTAGCCAGGGAGATCGGCCGCGGCGATCCGGCCCGGCTGCTCGAATTTCCGGTGATCAACGATTCCGACGCTTCGGCGTGGCGCGCCTGGTTTGCGGCGCAGGAGATGGACTATCGGCCGCGGCCGCACGACCGCCGTTTCGAGGATTACAACCTCGTGCTCGACGCCGCCGCGCACGGGCTCGGCATTGCGCTGGCGCGTCCGCCATTGACGGTGGACCAATTGAAATCGGGCCGCATCGTCGCCGTAGACGAGCGCCGTGCCCTCAGTCCGATATCCTACTGGCTCGACCGGCCGCTGGGGCGGCCGCGCGCCGCGGCAGCCGAACTTGCTCGTCGCATCGCAGTCCAGGCCGGGCTGCCAGCGGAGAGGATCGAAGAGTTTATCATCGCCGAAGAATGAGATGCCTGAAGCGCGTCGCGTTCGACCGGCCTCATGCGACGCGCTTCAGGTTCTTGTGTTTATGCATGTCGTTATCGCAAAACCGCTGCACACTTTTGCGCGACATGCATTGGCATCCGCTTTGCCGGCTTGTTCGAGCAAGTGTCACCAGAAACAGAACCAGGCAAGGCCAACCAAGCTTGACCTCGCCGCAATTTGTGGCGATGACATCGTCATGAATTTCGGCTCCACCCCATGATGAACCGTTTCGAAGGCCCCGGCGGCAAGGAAGCCCGCATCCGCTATCTCGACGGCGACTTCCAGGTGACCAGCCCCGGCGCCTTCGTTCGCTGTGCGGTGACCGGCGAGAGCATCCCGCTCGACGAGCTCAAATATTGGAGTGTCGCCAGGCAGGAACCCTATCTGAATGCCGCTGCATCATTGCGCCGCGAGATCGAAGCGCATCCGGAACTGCGCCGCCGACGGTAGTCTGACGCAAATGCAAGTCGCCCCGTTGCGATCCTTCGCGCGCCGTCTCCTGCCGGCAACGTCAAGCCAGCGACACCGAAACCTTAGAAGTTATCTTGAAATAAAAAACCCGCCTCGGGGCTCGAGGGCGGGTCGTCGGCGAATCATCACCATACCTAAATTACTAGCATAGCTGCCGGCACAAAGCAAGAACAAAATACACTCGACCCGCGGAAAGATGCAAATTCCAGTCCCCACATCGCCTCGGTCTCAAGCTGCCGGTCAGCCTTTAAGCCTGCGCTGCCGCCAGGCATCCAGCGTTTCGTCGATGATGCGTTGCGGCACATGGTCGAGCTCGAAGACGGTGTCGATCTCCAGCACATCGAGCCGGTCGAGGAATTCCGGCGGCGCTGCGCCGTGACGCAGGCGGGCAGCATCCTTGGCAGTGGTAATCAGGCCAAGCCCGGCTTTACGTGCCGTCGCCGCCAATTCGGCAAGCTCGTCCGCGCTGTAGAAATGATGGTCAGGAAACGGTCGGGTCAGCGCAAGCTCGCCGCCGGCCTCGGCTACGGTGTCGAAAAACTTGTCGGGATGGCCGATGCCGGCGAACGCCAGGAACCGCCTGCCGGCCAGCGTCACCGTGCTGCTCGGGGCGGTGTGCGCCTCGAAGATCGGCCTGCCGGCGCGCGCTGCCTGGCGCACGACCGTATCGGCCGCGGTGCCCTCGCCCATCTTCAGCAAGCCGCTGGTGAAGACCAGCTGGTCGACGATGTTCGCCCGTAGCGGTCCGCCGGGGATGACGCGGCCATTGCCGATGCCATGGCGCGCGTCGACGACGACCAGCGCATAATCGATGTGGATGCGCGCGCTCTGAAAACCGTCATCCATGATCAGGAAATCGCAGCCGAGCTTCTCCAGCAGAAGCCTGGCGCCGGCGGCCCGGTTCGGCGTCACCGCGACCGGCGCATGTTCGGCCAGAAGCAGCGGCTCGTCGCCGACATGCTTGGCGGCGTCATGGTGCGGATCGACGATATGTGGCTGCGCGAAGGAGCCGCCATGGCCGCGCGACAGGAAACCCGGATTGAGCTGCATGCGCCGGGCCTGCTCGGCCAATGCGATCGCCACTGGCGTCTTGCCGGTGCCGCCGACCGTGAAGTTGCCGATGCAGAGCACCGGCGCCTCGACTTTTTCGCGCGGCGCGTGCCGCATGCGGCGACCGGCGATAAGCGCATAGATGGCGGAAAGCGGTGACAGCGCCATGACCCGCCAGTCCGGCTCTTCCCACCAGAAGGGCGGCGCTTCCGAGGTCACGTCAGCGCCCGTTCGCGCCCTTCAGGCGCGACTTGACAACCAGCGGCTGGATATAGGGCTCGAGCGACCTGAGCGTATGTGCCAGCGCACCGCGCATCTCGTCGACGGTCGCCGCACCCGCCGCCATCATTTCGTGACGAGCCACCTCGTTGGTCAAAAGGAAATTGACGGCGCCGGCCAGCATATCGCGGTCGCGCACCAGCTTGGCGCCGCCACTGTCGAGCAGGCGCTGATAGGCCTCGCGAAAATTCTGGACGTTGCGGCCGGCAAGCACCGCTGTCTCCAGCATGGCCGGTTCCAGCGGGTTTTGGCCGCCCTCGGAAGTCAGCGAACGGCCGACAAAGGCAATTTCCGTCAGCCTCAGATAAAGCCCCATCTCGCCGATCGTGTCGCCGAGCAGAATATCGGTATCGGCGGTGATCCTGTCGCCCTTGCTGCGCTGCGCCAGCTTCAGGCCCATGCCGGAAATCTGGGCGGCCAGCTGCCCGGCGCGTTCGGGATGGCGCGGCACGATGATCGTCAAAAGCCCGTGGTGCCGCTTGTGCAGCATGGCGTGAACTTCGGCCGCGACCGCCTCTTCGCCGTCATGGGTCGAAATCGCCGCCCAGGTCGGGCGAGCGCCGATCTGGCGTTTCAGCGCCGCCAGTGCCCGTTCGTCGGCCGGCGGCGGCGCGGTGTCGACCTTGAGATTGCCGGACACGGTGACCGGCCGGGCGCCGAGCGAAAGGAAGCGCTCGCCATCGAGATCCGACTGGGCGACGACATGGGCGAGATTTTCGAACAATGCTTCGGCGATGTTGGCGCGCTTCTTCCAGGATTTGAAGGAGCGGTCGGACAGCCTGCCATTGACCAGAACCTGCGGCACGCGGCGGGCGCCAAGTTCCAGGATGGTCATCGGCCAGATCTCCGATTCGGCGATGATCGCCAGGTCCGGTTGCCAATGATCGAGGAAGCGGCTGACCGCCGGCTTGAGGTCGAGCGGCACATATTGGTGGATGATGCGGCCGCCCAGCCGTTCTTCGGCGACCTGCGCCGAGGTGACGGTGCCCGTCGTCAGCACGATGTTGACGCCGTAGTCGAGAATGCTCTCGACCAGCGGCACGACGGCGATGGTCTCGCCGACGCTGGCTGCATGGATCCAGATCACTGGGCCTTCGGGGCGCTCGCGTCCGGCGACGCCGTAGCGCTCGCGCCGGCGAATGCGATCCTCCTTGCCTCTGGATGTGCGCCAGGCGACATAAGGTCCGACCAGCGGGTAGGCGGCGGCCCCGGCGAAGCGGTATGCCGTCAGGAAGGCGCGCGCCCAGCGCATACTCATTTCGAACCGTCCACAAGGCGATAGGCCTCGGCGGTCGCGGCATTGAGCGAGGCCGTGACCTCCTGGCGCTTGCGTTCCATTTCCGCGGCGTCTGCGTTGGCCGGCACGAAGACAGGCGTGCCGACGACAATCGAGGAGCGGCCGAAGGGCAAGTTGATCGTCGTCTTGTCCCAGCTGCCCTCGATCACCTTGCGGCGGCTGGTGGCAATCGCGGCAGGCAGGATCGGCCGGCCGGACAGCCGCGCCAGGAGGACGACGCCGAGCCCCGCATCGCGCGGCGTGCCGTGGGGAATATCAGCAATCATGGCGACATTCTTGCCGGTGGCGAGCGACTTTTTGAGGGCGATGAGCGCCTTGGCGCCGCCCTTGTCGAGATGCCTTGCGCTTTCGCGCCCGCCAGAGCCGCGCACCGCCTCGATGCCGAATTTCTCGACCATCAGCGCGTTGAGCTCGGCATCGGCGCTGCGCGACACCATGGCAACCAGTGGCCGTCCCTTGGGATAATAGGCCGGCGTCAGCAGATGCTGGCCGTGCCAGAGCGCGATGATGCCGGGCTCGAGCTGCGCATAGGCGCCGCCGGAAAACTTCGCCGATCCGTCGACCATGCGGTTGGTCAGGCGGACAAGGCGGACGAAATACGCAAACAGCGCGGCAAGCGCATTCTTGACGAATCGCGACTGCGCCAGCGGTTCGCGGATCTTGCGCCAGAATGTCTTCGGCTTGCGACGTCTGACCGCCGACCGCGGGGCTGATCGCTTGACCGCTTCATGGTTCATCGATGTCAACCGGCAGCCTTGTTTTCGGGGTCGAGCAGGCGGTGCAGGTGAACGACGAAATAGCGCATATGGGCATTGTCGACGCTGGCTTGTGCCTTGGCCTTCCAGATGGCGTGCGCCGATTGGTAATCCGGATAGATGCCGACGATGTCGAGCGCGTCGAGGTCGCGGAATTCGGTGCCGCCCAGCTTCTTGAGTTCGCCGCCGAACACCAGGTGCAATAGCTGTTTCTTTCCGTCTTCAGCGGCCATGTCGATCCTTCACATATCGTGAGTTTGGGACAGGTCTAGACCAAAGCCGCCGACTTTGGAACCATTGATAACGTTCAATGGTCCAGCCCGGCGATGACGCCGGCGAGCACGGCGAGGAGTTCGCCGCTGCCGGCGGCAAGCGCGCCGTGGCGGATCACTTCGCCGGCATAGAGCGGCGCGCGGCCGTGCCGATCGAGCACGGCGCCACCTGCCTCGCGCAGGATGAGGTCGGCCGCGGCGATGTCCCAGTCATGCGCGTTGGCCTTGACGAAGGTGGCATCGAGCTGGCCGCCGGCGATCATCGCCAACCGGTAGGCGAGCGAAGGAATATAGGGCACGCGCTTCAGCCGTTTGTGCCATTTCGCCGGCATCAGGTCGATCATCGCCTTCGGTCCGGCGATTTCGGCCGTTTCCGACGGCGGACGCACGCCGATGCGCTTGCCATTCAGGAATGCGCCCTCGCCCGGCAGCGCCCAATAGATTTCGCCCTTCGCCGGGCAGTCGAGCACGCCGGCAAGCGTGCGGCCGTTCTCGACCACCGCGACGCTGACGCACCATGTGGGCAGGCCTTCGAGGAAGCCGCGCGTGCCGTCGATCGGATCGACGACGAAGGTGCGGCGCGCGACAAGCCTTACCGGGTCGTCGACGGTTTCCTCCGACAACCAGCCATAGTCCGGCCGGGCCGCCAGCAAGGTCTCGCGCAGATATTTGTCGGCGGCGTGATCAGCTTCGCTGACCGGCGAGGTGCCGCCCTTCATCCACACTTGCGGATTGTTGTTGAAGTACTGCATGGCGATGAGCCCCGCCTCGCGGGCAGCGTCGCGCAGCAGCTGCAGGTCTTCAGTAGCGCCGGCCGAGACGGCCGGATCAAGCTCCGGCAAGGGTCATCCCTTCGATCAAAAGCGTGGGTGCGGCAGTGCCGAAATTGCGGTCGAGATCGCTCGCCGGAACCATGTTGAGGAACATCGTCTTCAAATTGGAGGCGATGGTCACCTCGGCAACGGGATAGGCCAGCTCGCCATTCTCTATCCAGAAGCCGGAAGCGCCGCGGCTATATTCGCCCGTCACCATGTCGACCCCCTGGCCGAACACTTCGGTGACGTAGAAGCCGGTCTCGAGCGACTTGATCAGCTCTTCCGGCGTGTTTTCCCCGGGCTCGATGGCGAGATTGGTCGACGATGGCGAGACCGACGAGCCGCTGCGCGAGCCGCGCCCATTGGTGACGAGGCCGAGTTCCCGCGCCGCCGAGGTCGACAGGAACCAGTGGTTGAGCACGCCCTTGTCGACCATGAACAATTTCTCGCCCTCGACGCCTTCGCCGTCGAAGGGGCGCGAGGCCTGGCCGCGGCGCCGGAGCGGCTCGTCGGTGACGGTGATTGCGGCCGAAGCCACCTTCTTGCCCATCATGTCGCGCAGAAAGCTGGTCTTGCGCGCCACCGCGGCGCCATTGATGGCACCGGCGAGATGGCCGGCAATGCCGCGCGCGACGCGCGGATCGAACACCACGTCGACCGGCCCGGTCGCCGCCTTGCGCGCGCCAATGCGGCGTACGGCGCGCTCACCGGCCTTGCGGCCGATGTCTTCCGGCGCGTCGAGATCGGAAAAATGCTGGCGCGAGGAGAATTCGTAATCGCGCTCCATGCCGGTGCCCTCGCCGGCGATGACGCTGGTCGAGCGCGAAAAGCGCGACGCGACATAATGGCCGACAAACCCATGCGAAGTGGCGAGCACAAGGCCGCCGAGCCCGGCGCTGGCGCCGCTGCCGGCCGAATTGGTGACGCCCTTGACGGCAAGCGCCGCCGCCTCGGCGGCAAGGGCTGCTTCCTTCAACTGGTCCGCCGATACCTCGGTGGCGTCGAACAGATCGAGATCGCGCGGCTTTTTGACCAGCAAGGCCGGATCGGCGAGACCCTGATAGGGATCTTCGGGCGACACTTTGGCCATGGCGACGGCGCGCTCAGCCAGCATATTGGGGTCGGATGCCGCCGTTGCCGAAACGCTCGCCACCCGTCTGCCGACGAAGACGCGCAACGAGACGTCCTCGCTCTCGGACGCCTCTGTGCCTTCGACCTTGCCAAGCCGCACCGACACACCGGTTGAGCGGCCGCGTACTGCAACCGCATCGGCGGCATCGGCGCCGGCCCGTTTGGCAGCCTCGACCAGGGCCGCGACGCGGTCGGTCAGTTTCGCTGCGTCGAGCGTATCGGTCATGCGCATAATCCTGTTATTTCCGGCCGGCTGAAGGGCAGCCGCTGCTGCACCATCTATTGTCCCGATGCAGCTTCTGCAATGGGAGAAGGCGCAAAGCGGGGGCATCAAGCGCCTGAACAGGGCTGCCAGTGTCAGGCAGGTGAGCGGCAATGGCGAGATCGACAATCCCTCAGGAAGCGGCCACCGGCGTCCAGATCACGTCGTCGATCCTGAGCGCGCCGGTGGCGAGCATCACCAGCCGGTCGAAGCCGAGCGCCGCGCCGCTCGCTTGCGGCGTGATGGCGAGGGCGGCGAGGAAATCCTCGTCGATCGGATAGCGTTCGCCATAGACACGCTGCTTTTCGTCCATTTCGGCGGCAAAGCGCCGGCGCTGCTCGGCCGGATCGATCAACTCGCCAAAGGCGTTGGCAAGCTCGACGCCGCAGCAATAAAGCTCAAAACGCTCGGCGGTGCGTGGATCGTCGGCGCTCGGCCTGGCCAATGCCGCCTCCGAGATCGGATATCCGAAAAGAATGGTGGCGCGCCCCTGCCCCAGCGCCGGTTCGATTTTTTCGACCATCACCCGGCTGAACAGGTCGGCCCAATTGTCGTCGGGCGCGGTCCGCAATCCGGCCTGGACCAGGGCGGCATGCAACCCCGCGCGGTCGGTGCTGCCATCGGCTGCCACAGTCGCCAGCAGATCGATGCCGGCATGGCGCATGAAGGCTTCGGCGACGCTCAACCGTTCCGGCTCGGCGAACGGGTCGGCCTCGCGGCCGCGGAAGCTAAAACGCTTTGCGCCCGCCCGTTCGGCCGCCAGCGCGACGAGCTCGGCGCAATCGCGCATCAGGCTCTCATAGGCCTCGCCGACGCGGTACCATTCGAGCATGGTGAACTCCGGATGGTGCAAGGGGCCGCGCTCACGGTTGCGCCACACAGCAGCGAGGCTGAAGATGCGCTCCTCGCCGGCGGCAAGCAGCTTCTTGCAGGCGAATTCCGGCGAAGTGTGGAGGTAGAGCGGCTGGCGCTGCCCGTCCGGCCCGATCGCCTCGGTGGCAAAGGCCGACAGATGCGCTTCATTGCCGGGCGAGATCTGCAGGGCCGATGTCTCCACCTCCACGAAGTCACGGCGGGCGAACCAGTCGCGCATGCCGGCGGCAATGGCGTTGCGCAGGATCAGCCGCGGCCGGCGGTCGGCATGGACATGCGGCGTCCACCATGGCGAAGCGGCGGTCATCGGCTTCAGGCGAATTGCACAGAGGGCTGGCGATTGCGGCCAAGATGCGCTAGGCCGCACCCAACGGCCTCTCCAGCCGATTTGCGCCAACAAATTTTATCAGGATGGAAACCCGTGAAGGTCATCGCCAGCTCCTTACGCAAAGGCAACGTCGTCGAAAAGGACGGCAAGCTTTATGTGATCCTCTTTGCCGAAAACATTCATCCTGGCAAGGGTACGCCGGTCACCCAGCTCGACATGCGGCGTATCTCCGACGGGGTTAAAGTTTCCGAGCGTTACCGCACCACCGAGCAGGTCGAGCGCGCCTATGTCGAGGAGCGCGAGCACACTTTCCTCTACCAGGACGGCGAAGGCTTTCATTTCATGAACCCGGAGAGCTACGACCAGGTGGCGGTGCCGGAGAGCGTGGTCGGCGACATGGCGCCCTACCTGGTGGAAGGCATGCCGGTGCAGATCTCGCAATACAACAGCATCGCCATCTCGCTGGTACTGCCGCAGCGCGCCACTTTCGAGGTGGTCGAGACCGAGCCGGTGACCAAGGGCCAGACGGCGTCCTCGTCCTACAAGCCGGCAACGCTGTCCAACGGCGTGCGTACCCTGGTGCCACCACACATCAGCGCCGGCACCCGCGTGGTGGTGATGACGGCGGATGGCGCGTATGTCGAGCGCGCGAAGGATTGAGGCGCGAAGCCTGAAACGCCTCGCCCTAGCGCGCCGAGGCGGCCGGTCATCGTCGACCGCTTTGTGCCAGGGGGCTTTCGAGCATTGGGACGCGGCACGCAGACCGCAGCGTCAACGCCCGGCCAGTTCTTTCCTATTGCACGACGCCAGCGGGCAATCTTTGAGCCTCGAGCAACGCCGACCGTCCCTTTCGCCAGGTGCCAGGTGGAATGCCGACGAACTTTTTGAAGGCGCGATTGAAGGCGGCTCCCGACTCGTAGCCGACCTCGGCACCCGCTTGCGCAATGCTCATTTCGGGCCGTTCGAGCAAACGTCCCGCCAGTTGCAGACGCCAGCGAGCAAGATAGTGCATCGGCGAGACCTCGACATAGTGGGTAAAGCGGCTCGCAAACGCCGTGCGCGAGAGCCCTACTTCGCGGGCGAGCCGGTCCAATGTCCATTCCTCCCTGGGGCGAGCGTGGATGAGCCGGAGCGCCTCGCCGACATGTGGATCCCGTAGGCCTGACAGCCAGCCGCGCGAATCGCCGGGGAGGGTCTCGAGATGGCGGCGGATGATCTCGACAAACATCAGCTCGCTCAGCTTGGCGAGGATCGTTTCACCGCCCGCCCGCCCACTGCCACCTTCGGCCAGCGCCAGCCGAAACAGGTCGATAACCCAGCTGCTTCCATCGGCGGGCTTGCGGGCACACAGGATGGCCGGCAATGCAGCGAGGAGAGGATTGAAGGGACGTGCATCGCAGCCAAGATACCCGCAAATGAACCGGGTCCGCTCGTCTCCCCCGCCACCATGGATCACCGCGAACGGCAGGCTCTCGTCAATCGGCCGATAATACATCGCCATATTGGGTTCGCCCCGCGCTCCGGGCGAAGAGCTCAAGACGTTCGGAACACCACCGGGGAAGACAACGACATCGCCGGCGTTCACGAGCACCGGGGGCACCGAATCGTCTGCCAGCGCGGCCCAGCACGAGCCCGACATCACGGCATGAAAAGAAATGATGTGCTCTGCCTCCGGCATGATGGCGGCGGCAATGTCGGCCGTGCCCGGCGACTCGCCGACCCAGGGAGAGCTGGCGTCGACGTCGAAATAGATCGCACCGGTGAGGCGAACGGCTCGGAGCACATCGGAAAGGACATCCATGCACTACACCTCCGGAAACGATCGGCTACTCCCTTTGACAACGAGTTTTTCGGCCAGGCATCTCGAACTATCCGGCAATACAGCCGCCCGAGCAACTACCCATCCGGTCTAATCCTACTCTGAACGATCGGGCAACAGAAATGGACGATGTGACATTTGCGGGAACAGCGGACGGGATTAGCGTTTCATCGACCGGCCGACAGGTCCAATAACAGGGAGGAATGTCATGCACGATGAAGACATCACCAAATTCGCAGCAAGCCTGCGGGGCGAAGTCATCCGGACCGGCGACGCCCGCTATGATGAGGCCCGCAAGCTCTACAACGGCATGATCGACAAGCGGCCGCTGATCATCGCCCGCTGTGTGGACGTGGCCGACGTGATCACAGCGGTGAATTTCGGCCGCGACAACAATTTGCTGGTTGCGGTACGTGGCGGCGGCCATAACGGACCAGGATTGGGGAGTTGCGACGACGGTCTGGTGATCGACCTGTCGGCGATGAACGGCGTGCGTGTCGATCCGGATGCCCGTACGGCGCGGGTGGGTCCGGGCTGCACTCAGGGCGACCTCGACCACGCAACCCATGCCTTTGGCCTGGCCGTACCGGCGGGCATCATCTCGACCACCGGGGTCGCCGGACTGACGCTGAGCGGCGGCCATGGCTATCTGACGCGCAAATATGGCCTGACCATCGACAATCTGGTCGAGGCCGATGTCGTGCTTGCCGACGGCAGCTTCGTCACCGCCAGCAAGGAGCGGAACCCTAGCCTGTTCTGGGCGCTTCGCGGCGGCGGCGGCAATTTCGGCGTCGTCACCAGCTTTGTGTTCAAGCTCCACCAGGTCAGCATGGTCTTTGCGGGGCCGATCGCATGGGATCAGCGCCAGGCCCGCACCATCATGCAGCATTATCGCGAGTTCCTGCCGCGCGCGCCCGAGGAACTCGGGATCTTCCTCGGGCTCAAGACGATCCTGTCGAGCGCACCGTTCCCGGAAGAGTTTTGGGGAAAGCGGATGTGTCTGCTGATGTGTTGCTACAACGGCCCGGAGGAAAAGGGCAGAGAGGCGCTGGCTCCGCTACTCGATGCGCTCCCCGCGCCCTGGTTCAATTGGATGGGAATGATGCCCTATCCCGCGGTGCAGAGCATGTTCGATGGGCTCTACCCGAAGGGGATGCAGTGGTATTGGCGGGGCGATTTTGTCAAGACGCTGTCCGACGAGGCGATCGACGCTCATCTCGAGCAGGCGGCGAAAACACCGAGCGAGCTATCGCTCATGCATCTCTATCCGATCGACGGCGCGGTCCATCGCGTCGGCAAAGACGAGACACCCTGGAATTACCGTGATGCGACCTGGTCGATGGTCATCGCCGGGATCGATCCGGACCCACAGAAAGCGGGGCCGGTGACGCGCTGGACCAAGGCCTACTGGGAGGCCGTGCATCCGTTCGATCTGGGTGGCGCCTATCTGAACTTCATGATGGATGACGAGGGCGAGGGAAGGCTCAAGGCGGCTTATGGCGATAACTACGAGCGCCTGGCCTCGCTAAAGAAGAAATACGACCCGAACAACCTCTTCCGGGTGAACCAAAACATCCGGCCGGCCGCTTGACGGCCGCCCTCGTCTGGCCAGCACCAGCAAGTGTTGTATCGTACCGGCCGGACCAGCTAAGGCCCGGCCGGTACGATAGGTTCCGGCCAGGACGCTCGGCGGCCTACAAGCGCGATACTCGGCCGGGCTCGGCGACCATGTTCCATGAGCCATGTCTGACATGCGTCGAAGCGGTCGGCCCGCACGCTCAGGTCACCCGTAGTGCTGCTTCAACAGGCAAGTCCGGGAGCAGGCAATGCGGTCAACGGGTTATGCCTCAGCGACTGCTTCTCGCCAGGCCGATCGCGCCGGCAGCCTACCGATAATTTCACGCTTCGATGCGGACGTCCGACGTCACCACGACACCCTTCAGTCCTCCTCGAGGATCGGTATCCCCTTCAGAACTAACTAAATTAGCAGTTTCTTAATTGCCTTTGGAACTTTGTAGCTTGCGTTCCATTTTCAACCGCATGCGAGAGTCTGTGGTCCAAGGCCCGGGAATAACGGTGAACAGGTCACCGCCGCGCTACTCGCTGGTCCTGCCCGTATACAATGAAGAACAGGTGCTGCCTCGGCTGATCGAGCGGATCAGTTCGCTTATCGGCCGGCTGGACGGCGAAACGGAGGCCATCTTCGTCGATGACGGAAGCCGCGATGGAAGCGTCGAATACCTTCAAAAAGTGGTCGCCGCCGAGCCGCGCTTTCGGCTGATCGAATTTTCCCGCAATTTCGGCCACCAGGTGGCGATTACCGCCGGCATGGACGCCGCTGCGGGCGATGCCGTCATCGTCATGGATGCGGACCTGCAGGATCCGCCGGAAGTCGTTCTCGATCTGGTGGCTAAGTGGAAGGAAGGTTTCGAGATCGTCTACGCCCGCCGGGTCAAGCGCGAGGGCGAATCCTGGTTCAAGCGCTTTACGGCAAGTCTTTTCTATCGCCTGCTGGAGAAAATGACGTCGGTCGATATTCCGCGCGACGTCGGCGACTTCCGCCTAGTCGGCCGCAAGGCGCTGGAAACCTTCAAGCGTATGCCCGAACATGACCGCTTCGTCAGGGGCATGTTCGGCTGGATGGGGTTCAAGCAGACGGCCGTGCCATTTGAGCGCCACGCACGAACCCTGGGCCAGACCAAATACCCGTTCTGGAAGATGATGCACCTTGCGGTTCACGGCATCGTCAGTTTCTCCGAGAAGCCGTTGCGCCTGGCGCTCTGGGGCGGGTTGGTCATTTCCGCGCTTGCGGGGGTCTTTGGCGCCTACGCCATCTTTGCCTGGTTTTTTGAAACCGGGATCATTGCCGGGTGGACATCCACGGTGGTGATCGTGTCGCTCCTGTGCGGGATCAACCTTTTCATGACCGGCGTGGTCGGACTCTACGTCGGCAGCATCCACGCCGAGGTGAAACGCCGCCCGCTTTATGTCATCGATCGGCTCACCGGCTTCGACGAGTCGATGCGTGCCGCCTCCGGTGAGCGCCGCCGATCGTTTCACAAACCCAGGAGTGGAGTCCCCGCCAATGGCCGAACTCTTCGACAGCTATAAATCCAACTATGGCGAGGCGGTCGAAGGGTCCATCCGGTTTTCCGGACTCAGCCACGACTTCTTCCTTGTCGCCAAGGCGGATCTGCTGCGGCGTCTGGTCTTCGAGCGAAAGCTTCGGCAGGGTGGGTCGGCTGTAAGGGCGCTGGATGTCGGCTGCGGCGTCGGTTCGCTCCACCCCTACCTCGACGGTGCTTTCGACAGCGTCGATGGTTGCGATGTCTCGCAAGAATCGATTTTGCACGCCAGCCAACACAATCCGCGTGTGGCCTACAAGACCTGCAGCACTCAGGGGCTGCCTTACGAGGACGGCACGTTCGATCTGGCTTTCGCCAGTTGCGTCGTCCATCACGTTCCGCCCTCCTCCTGGCTCGATTTCTTCCTGGAAATGCGGCGCGTCGTACGGCCGGGCGGCGTCGCCTGCATTATCGAGCACAATCCCTACAATCCACTGACGCGCCTTGCTGTGTTCCGGTGTCCGTTCGATCACGACGCGGTTCTGCTCAACGCCGCCAAAGCGAGGTCCGTTTTTCAGGAAACAGGCTTCCGGGACATCCGCTCCGAGCATTTCCTGCTGCTGCCATCGGCAAGGCCCTTGGCCAGAAGGGTCGAGCGGGTATTCGCGCCTTTGCCGCTTGGAGCGCAGTATGCGTGTAGTGCGCGTGTCTGAGCGCCGTTCAACCGGCGACGCCGGGCTGAGGGTGCTGGCGCGCTTCGGGTCGGTCGGCATCGCCGCAACGATCCTTTATGCAGTGATGGCCACCGCTTTGGTAAAATGGCAACGGTTCGGCCTCTCGCCGGTCGGTGCCTCGCTCGCGGCTTACACCGCAGCCGCCCTGTTTTCTTATCTCGCGCATAAGTTCGTGACTTTCGCGTCGAGCGGATCGCATCGATCGGAAGCTCCGCGTTTTTTCTTGCTGACGGCGACAGGGTTCGCCGTTGCCTACGCGGCGCCGGCGGTTTTGACGGCCAAACTCGGCCTGCCGCCGATCATCGCCATTCTGGTTACATGCTTGCTTGTTCCAGCGGTCAATCTTCTCATGCTCGACCGGTGGGTTTTTGCGCAGCGAAGACCCGGCCAGCAACGTGATCGCCCGCCCTAACCCGGCTCAACAGGATCGAGCCGGAACGACAACAATTTGATGGCGCGCTTGTAGATGTTGCTGGCGGCCGAACTTGGCGGAATGCCGTCGAGGTAGTCGAAGGCGACATCGAGTATCCTGGCCTCGGCGAGGGCCGCCGTTGGAATGACGAACGAGACCGTTCGCGGCTCTTTGCCGGACAGCGTCACCGCATGCACCCGAACGCCATTCACCGAAATAATAATCCGCTGCGTGACCTGCGGCGGGCGAATGGCGGCGGCCATTTGCAGCGTGGCCGTCACACTGTCGTGGAGCGGCGGTATCTTCAGCCGAAGCCGCGAGGTCTCGCCTAGGGAATGGGTGCCGTCGGCAACGGGTCCCGACCAGCCGCAGACCCTCATGCCGGCTGCCTTTTTGGCTCCGTCGGACCGGAACGACACCGTCTCGCCTAGGGTATAGCTGCCGACCGCATCGCGATTGAGGCAGGTCGTCGTCCGGTCAATGTAATAGGCGCGATAATCGGCGTTGACATTCGGATTGAGAGCAAGCGCAAGAATGACGATTTCCGTTCCCGCCAGAACCGCCGCCAGCGCGTAGCTGGCAAGCCTGGCCCCGCGCAGATACCGGCCCGAAATGTCAGACCAGGGCAAGATAGCCTCCGATCCATGCCACGGTCATGAAATAACAGGCGCCCAGGAAGAGAGCCAGAGCCGCAAGAAAAGTCAGCTTCGACGCCGACGACAGCATGGCCAGCAATATTGTCAGAGGTGCAAGCCCAACGACGTATCTGACCATCGAGGCCAGGTTCGTGATCAGCGGCAGGATGATGCAGCAGGCGCAGAACAACGCGGCGCCATATTGCCTGCGAACCGCCAGAACCGCCGATAGCGCCAGTCCGATGAGTGCGGCGAGCGCGCTCCATTGCGGCGCCGTGGGCAGCCATCCAGTTGTCGGAACGGCCGAAAACCCGTCCCATATAAAGGCGAGCGGATTGCCCGGCACCCGTCCAAACGCGCGCTGCACGTGCAGGAAGGCAAAGCCGTCGCCGATGGTCAGATAGAGAAACAGGATGTAGGCGAATAGGCCGGCTGGCGAGATGAAGATGGCGACGAGCAGATCCGGTCGGCCAAGCAGCCAACGCGGGAACGACAGCGTCGATCCGCCCTTTGCGCGGTAATCCGTGAACATCTGAATGACGGTCGCGAATACAACGAGCACCCCGACGAGCCTGGTTGCCGACAGGAGAGCCGATGACAGTCCCGCAGCCAGATAGCTGGAGCGTTTGAGCGCCAGAAAAACGCACGAAGTCAGGAGTACGAAAAGAGGTTCGGTCAGGAAAGTCGTGAAGTGATAGGAGAACGGGCCGCTGAGCAGGAAGGCGCAATACAGAACATAAGCGCGCATGTTCTTCTCGAGCAGTGGCCACGCCACCAGACAGGCGGCATAGCTGCACGCAATCGATGTGATCGACGCGACGAGTATCGTCGGAAAGCGGAAAACAGACCGGATTGCCGCCACCAGCATCGGATAGAGCGGGAAGAAGCCCCAGCGTCCGACATTGCTCTGGCCTGGAATGGGAAAGCGCTCATAGCCGTGTTCGGAAATGCCGACATACCACGCGCAATCCCAGCGGCAGAGCGCCTGGGCATAGGCCGCGAAGCCGGGTTCTGCCGAAACCGAAGCAAATGCGGCATAGCGAATGGCCAGCCCACTGACGACGAAAGCCAACGGCACCGCGACGACGGCTACCGCAACAAAGCGGCCACCGGCGTTCGGACGCGCGACAGCTTCGAGCGCCAAAATCTGCCTCCACCCGTTCAAATGGCAGGCGCCACTCAAAGCTAGATGACGCGCGCCCCGGCGAATTCAAGGCGTGCACGCGGCTCAAATTGGCGATACCGCTATCCGGCGCTTCTGAGCCAGACCAGCATCTCGCCGGGGTCGCGGTTGTGCCAGGCGAAATGCGGCACGGCGCCGACTTTCACTTCCTCGACCGCCGGCGGTTCGGTGCGGTAGAGCCCCTTTCCAGTTTTCGAAAGTCTCCTTTTGGCAATCGCCGAAAGCGTGACGCCGCCGCCCAGACGGTTCGCTGCTTGTGTGCCTCGATCTCAGCCGTTCGCGGCAGAGCGATGCGGTGCCGTGGCTGGAATTCGACGCGCAAAAGTCCGCCGCGTATTTTGTGCGATTCCGTCAAGCTGTTGTACACGACAGTTTTGAACCCTGATGCCGCGCCCGCGTACTCGGCCCTTGAGAATCCTCCAGCCTTCGGCAACATGGCGGCAAAGCTGAGAGTGTGAGGATGAGCAAGGTCATTTCCGCCGCATCGCGGCGTCAGTCGGCGCCGCGCAAGTCACCGATGGCGCTGACCGAGGCGCTGGTCGCCCGCACCTTGCGGGCGGTCGAGGACGCCGGGCCGACGCCGGGCATGGTCTACATGACCGATGCCGATTACGCGCGCATTCGCGACGAGGTGCTGGCCGGCGCGCCGGCCGGGCCGGTGAAGCTGTTCGCCTATGGTTCGCTGCTATGGAAGCCGGCCGGCGAGGTCAGGGGTGGCGAACGGGCCGTAGCGACGGGCTGGCACCGTTCGTTCTGTTTTACGGTGCAGCGCTTCAGGGGCACGGTGGAGCAGCCCGGCCTGATGATGGCGCTCGACCGCGGCGGCCAATGCCAGGGGATGGTGTTCGAGATCGCCGAGCCAGTGGCGGCTAATCTCGAAGCGCTGCTGCGCCGCGAGATGACCATCCTGCCGGCCGTCAACGTGCCGCGCTGGCTGCAGGTCAGGACGGGCGACGGCATGGGCCAAGCGCTTGGTTTCGTTGTCGATCCCGCCAATCCGCGCTATGCCGGCAAGCTCGAAAAGCGAGCGATAGCGGCGACCCTGGCCACGGCCGTCGGCCATTGGGGTTCGGGCGCCGAATATCTGTTCGAGACCATTCGCCATCTCGACGCCTGCGGCATCCGCGACCGCAATCTCTGGCAGCTGCAGGAACTTGTGGCCGAGGAGATCGGCCGGGCGCCGCCGTCGGGCTTTATTCGTCCCTGAGCCAGACCAGCATCTCGCCGGGATCGCGGTTGTCCCAGGCGAAGTACGGCACGGCGGTGACTTTCGCTTCCTCGACCGCCGGCGGTTCGGTGCGGTAGAGCCCCTCTTCCCAGTTTTCGAAAGCCTCCTTCTTGGCAATAGCCGAAAGTGTCACGACGCCGCCCAGAAGGTTCGGCTGCTTGTGTGTCTCGATGTCGGCCGTTCGCGGTAGAGCGATGCGGTGCAGCTGGCTGGAATTGTCGGTCTCTTCGATGCAATAGATCAGCGGTCCGCGCGCCAGTGCGACGCGGCCGATATCCTGCCGCACCTGCGGGTTGGCGTAGAGGCGGTCGACGGCCATTTCGAGATCGAGCTCGACGCGGTCGCCCTTGCGCCATTCGCGGCGGATCGCGGCATAGCCGTCACTGGTGACAGCATCCAGATCGATATCGGCGCCGTTGACCTTGAGCGTTGCCTTGCGGCACCAGGCCGGCAGCCGCAGGTGCAAGGTGAACTCGGTCGGCGCTTCCGGTTCGACGGAGATCGAGACCGCGCCGTCCCAGGGATAATTGCTGGTCTGGGTGAGCTCTATCTGCGCCCCGGCGATATCGAAACGAGCCGTGCCGTTTCCATAGAGGTGGACGGCAAGTGCTGTGTCCGACAGGCCATAGAAATAGCTGCCGATCGAGGCGACCATGCGCCCGACATTGGGCGGGCAGCACGGGCAGCGGTGCCATTTCCAGCGGTGGTGGGCGCCGCGGCTTTCGAGCGGATTTTCGTAGAAGAACAGCGAGCCGTCGAGCGACAGGCCCGAGATCGAGCCGTTGTAGAGCGCCCGCTCCATGATGTCGGCGTAGCGCGCATTTGGGCCCATGCCGAGCATGCGGCTTGCCCAGAACACTAGGCCGACCGAAGCACAGGTCTCGGCATAGGCGGTGTCGTTGGGCAGGTCGTAATCGGCGGTAAAACCCTCGTTGTGCGACGATGGCCCGAGACCGCCAGTCACGTAAAGGTTCTTGGTCATGAGATCGTCCCACAGCCGGTCGAGCGCCACCCGCAGCGTGTCGTCGCCATATTCGGTGGCGATGTCGGCCATGCCCGAATAGAGGTACATCGCCCGCACCGCATGGCCGACGACCTTGTCCTGCTCGCGAACGGGCTTGTGCGACTGGTTGTATTCGTAGGTCTTGAAGTGATAGGCCTTCGGGTCGGCGCCGCGGGCGCGCGCCTCCTCGTCGAAATAATGCGGCTGCTGGCCGCGCTGATCGATGAAGTATTTGGCAAGCTCCATGTATTTGCGCTCGCCCGTCACCCGCGCCAGCTTGACCAGCGCCAGCTCGATCTCCTCGTGGCCGCAATAGCCCTTCTTCTTGCCGGGCTCGGCACCGAATGTTTCTGCGATATGGTCGGCGTAGCGGCACATGATATCGAGCAGCTTGCGTTTGCCTGTGGCCTGGTAATAGGCGACCGCGCCTTCGATCAGGTGGCCGGCGCAATAGAGCTCGTGGCAATCGCGCAGATTGGTCCAGCGCAGGCCCGGCTGGATGCGCTGGTACCAGCTCGACAGATAGCCGTCGGGCTGCTGCAGCTTGCCATACATGTCGATGACGGCGTCGATCTTCTTCTCCAGCTCCTCGTTGCGGCGGCGGTAGAGCGAATAGGCGGCGGTCTCGATGGTCTTGCCCCAGTCGGAGTCCCAAAACATCTGGGTCGTCACCGTCGATCCGGTGAATTCGTTGCCGGCGGTGGCTGCCTCGTCCGGCGACGGTGAATGGAATGGAATGACGACGCCGGGCGACGGCCGGTCCGGATCGATCTGCTCGAGCATGCGCGCCTCGACGCAGCGATCGTAGAGGATGCCGGCGGTTTTGCTCGCGACGGCATCGACGCGGTCGCCCCAGAAGCCGCGCACGTCGACCTGCGGCACCGGCAGCGGACGGAAGGCGAGTTTTGGCTTGGCGCCCTGACTGGCGGATGGCGATGCGGTCATCAATTTACTCCGGTTCGGTTCGATTGGTCACTTGACGGCCCCTGCCATCAGGCCGCGGATGTAGAAGCGCTGCAGCAGCAGGAAGAGCACCAGGCACGGCACCATCATCACGGTGACGCCGGCCTGCACGGCGCCCCAGTCGATGGCGCCGAAGCGGCCGGACTGCAGTGCGGTCATCATGATCGGCAGCGTGAATTTGGACTGGTCGGTCATCAGCACGAGGGCCGCCAGAAACTCGTTCCAGGCGCCAAGGAAGGCAAACAGCGCGATGGTGACGATGCCCGGCCAGACCAGCGGCAGCATGACCCTAAGCAGCATGGTGACATTGTTGGCGCCGTCCATGCGCGCGGCCTCCTCGATCTCGCGCGGCACCGCGTCGAAGGCGTTGCGCATCATGAAGATTGAGAACGGCAGCTGCAGCGTGACGTAGACGCAGACCAGCCCGGTCAGCGTGTTGTGCAGGCCGATTTTTGTCAGCACCAGGAAGATCGGCGTCAGGATCGACTGGAACGGGATCATGATCGTCGACAGGATGACGACGAAGAGCAGGTTCTTCAGCGGAAAGCGGAAGCGCGAGAAACCGTAGCCGGCGAGCACGCTGACGATCACCGACAGCACCACCGTCATGACCGAGACATAGATGCTGTTTTGCGCCGGCAGCCAGAGGCCATCGCCGAAGGTGTTGAGCGTGGCGTAATTCTCTAGCGAAAAGCCCGTCGTCGGCCAGGGCGGCAGCGGCGGCTGGCGCGCCTCCTGCGCCGGCTTGAAGGCCGAAAGCACCGTCCAGGCGATCGGTGCCAGGAACAGAATGGATGCGATGATGCCGGTCGCATGCTCTGCGAACTGCATACCTATCCGGCGTTTGCGGCTGCGGGCCTGCGCCATCAGTCGACCCCCTCTGGCTGGCGCAGCAGCCGCAGCTGGATGAGGCTGAGCGCCACCAGGATGACCAGCAGGACCATCGAAAGCGCCGCGCCGTAGCCGAGCTTGAACGACACGAAGGACTGGTTGAAGATCCAGTAGACGGCGGTCAGCGTCTGGTTGCGCGGGCCGCCGCGCAGGATGATGTAGAACTGGTCGAAGGCAAGGATCGAGCCGGCCACCGACAGGATCAGCGCCAGCGCCAGCGTGCGGCGCATCAGCGGCAGGGTGATGGCGCGAAACCGCGCGAATGGCCCTGCCCCGTCGATCATCGCCGCCTCCTGCAGATCCGGCGGGATCGACTGCAGGCCGGTCATCAGGATGATCATGGTGAAGCCCGCCACCTTCCACACCACCATGGCGATGATCGACCAGAAGGCCGGCTGGAAGGTCGCCAGCAGATTGAATTTCTTTTCGGTCAGGCCAAGCTCGAAAGCGGCCGGGCTGAACAGGCCGGAATCGACATTGAGCAGCCACGACCACAAAAGGCTCGCCGAGGCGAAGCCGATGACCGCCGGCATGAAGAAGGACGTCCGGTAGAAGCCGGTCAGCTGCCGCGGCCTTTCGATGAACAGCGCCAGCGGAAAGGCGACGGCAAAGATCGCGATCGTCACCACCACCGTGTAATAGCCGGTGAACTTCAGCGCGTTCCAGAAACGGGTATCGCGCAGTATCGCCCAATAATTGTCGAGCCCGATGAAGCTATGCGCGCCCATCAGCGGCCAGTTGTGCAGCGACATCCAGGCGGTCATGCAAAGCGGCACGATGAAGAAGACGACGACAAGGGCAACGGCCGGCGCGACATAGAGCAGGCCGATCCACTGCCGGCGGCCGGCGCCGACCAGTTTGTATGCGCGTGCCGGGGTGGCGGTGGTTGCTGTGATGGTGGTCATGTCTGGCCGCTCGGTGGTTGAAGGGCAATCACATCGGGAGAATACCCCCACCCCCCGATTGCCAACCTAATGGGTATGGTCAATTCGGGGCAATCCGACCTCTCCCCGAGGGGAGAGGAGGTCGCCAGCGTTGACGCCAGCCTCTTCTCCCCAGCGGGGAGAAGGTGGCCGCGAAGCGGCCGGATGAGGGGGTCTTTTCTCAACGCGATAGCCCTGCTGTTAGCGCTGCGTCCCCCTCCCCCTTGAGGGGAGGGTCCGGCCGAAGGCCGGGGGTGGGGTCGTCTGCGAAGTGCGCCGACAGAAATGTCGAGCACTGCCGCGATGACCCCACCCGGACCTGCGGTCCGACCTCCCCTCGAGGGGGAGGTGGGCGCTTTACTTCTGCGGCGCCGAATCGATGATCGACTGCATCGTCTCCTGCGCGTTGGCGATGGCGCCGTCGACGTCTTCACCGAAGAAGACCTCGTTCATCATCTGGTTCCACGGACCGTTGGCCGAGTTGATCAGGTCGTTGAACACCACCGAATAGGGCGTGCGGCCCTTGGCCATGGCTTCGGCGGCGACCTTGTAGCGCGGGTCGAGGTCTTTCAGCGCCTCATTGGCGATGTCGCCGCGCACCGGCAGGCTGCCGTATTTCGCCAGGATGGTCTGGCCCTCGAGCGAATAGGCGAAGTCGAGAAACTCCTTCACCACCGCGACCTTGGTGGTGCCCTTGGTGACGACGAAATTATCGCCGCCGGCAAATGACGACCAGGCGCCGTCCTTGCCGGGCAGGAAGGTGATGCCGTAGTCGATATCGGGATATTGCGTGTTGAGCGCGCCGATGGCGAAGGCGCCGGACGGCGAGATGCCGATATTGCCGGTGGCGAAGGCGGCAAAGAAGTTGGAGCCGGTGTCGGTCTGCGCGCCTGAAGGCACCAGGTCTTTCTTGACCATCGAACGGTAGAGGTCGATGGCGCCGCGCATCTGCGGGGTGTCCAGCGTCGCCTTGGAGCCGTCCTCGGTCAGGATATCGCCGCCCGAGGCCCAGATCAGTGGCGTGAAGGTGAAGATGTTGCAGCCGCCGCAATTGCCGGAGAAGTAGAAGCCCTTGATGTCGCCGCCGAGCGCGTTGACCTTTTCGGCGTCGGCTTCGATTTCGGCCCAGTTGGTCGGGCCCTTTTCCGGATCGAGGCCGGCCTGCTTGAACAGCTTCTTGTTCCAGATCAGCACCGAGGAATCGGCCGAGAACGGCAGCCCGTAGATGCGGCCCTTATAGGTGCCGGTCTTGACATGCGCCGGCGACAGGCTGGCGAAATAGGGCAGCGATTTCGCCCAGTCGGTGATGTCCTCCAGCTGGCCGGCGGCGGCGAAGGACGGCGTGTAGATCAGGTCGAGCGACAGCGCATCGGGCGCCGTGCCGCCGGCGGCGGCAGCGCCGTATTTCGGGATGATTTCGGCGTTGGGGATGATGTCCAGCTTGATCTGGTTCTGATGCCCCTTGTTGAAGGCATCGACGATGCGCGGCATGAAGTTCGAGCCGTCGGCGCGAACCCAGATGTTGGCGGTATCGGCGGCGGCCGAGCCGACCGTCGCCAGCGTGCCCAAAATGCTCGCGGCGATGGCGAGCCCGGTAATGGTGGTTCTCATGCTTCTCCTCCACATGGTTTTAATTTAGCGTCTTAATTTAGCCGCGCCCCCAAGCGGGTGACTATCGACACGGCCCGTTTCGTTCAGCCGTCCGGCGGACGGCCGCATGACTGACGCACCACCAACCGGCACGGCAGTTTTCTAATGCCCGGCAGAGCGGGTTCGCCGCCGACGAGCGAAAGCAAGGCAAGGCCGGCCTCGCGGCCAAGTGCTGCGAGATTCATGTCGACCGAGGTCAGCGGCGGGCGGGTTGCCTCGGCGACGATCTGCCAATTGTCGAAACCGATGACGCCGACCTCGTCCGGCACGCCGATACCGCGCTCGCGCAAAGCGTCGATGACGCCGCGCGCGATCTGGTCGTTGCCGCAGAACACCGCATCGGGCTTTTCGCGCGTACCGTCGAAACCCTCGCCGTCGAACAGTCTTCTGACCGCCTCGTGGCCCCAGGCTTCCGACCATGGGCCGAGCAGCGGCTCCAAGACCGGCAGGCCGTTCTCGGCCAGCACCTCGCGATAGGCTTCGGCCCGGGCATGCACCACGGCAAAGCTCGCGGGACCGCTGACATGGGCGATGCGCCGTCGTCCGAGCCGGCAAAAATGCTCGACCGCCAGCCGCGCCCCGCCGGCATCGTCCGACACAAACGCGATGGCGTTGGGATCGGGCTCGGTGAAGGCGTAGATCGCCGGAATGCCGAGATTGGCGAGGTCGACCGGAAGATGGCGATCGATGCGCTTGCCGGTGGCGATGATGCCGTCGACGCGCTTGTCGAGCATGGCATCGACATGCAGCTGGGCAAGGCGTGGGTCGTCCTCGACATTGCACAGGAACACCGAGACGCCGGCATCGACCAGCGCATCGGAAACGCCGGCCATCAGCGGCAGCGAAAAGCGGCCATAGGTGTCGTTGGTCAACAGCCCGACGGTAAAAGAGCGCCGCCTGAGCAGGCTCTGCGCCAGGCTGTTCGGGCGAAAGCCAAGCCGCTGCGCCGTCTCGCGAATCCGGGTCCGCGTCTCGGCCGTCATCCGCCCCTGCCCGTTGAGGGCCTTTGAGGCCGTGGCGACGCTGACGCCAGCAAGGGCTGCCACCTCACGCAGGGTGACGGGCTGCTTGGCGGGCGTTGGCTGGACGTCGGACGCCATGATTTGGAATCGATCCTCCCGGTTGAGAAAAGCTTTTCTCTTATGGTCCGGCGGCTTGCTGGTTGATGAGGTCAGCGGGCGCGAGGCGGATTGGGAAAAGGTTTTCTCAGGGGTAGATTAGGACGAAGGATGTCGGGATGGCAAGGGGAGAATGGTCGCTCAGCGAGCACCGCGATCGAATAATCGCGGTGCCGCAGTCTACCCGTACGGCTAGCAGCTCTCAGTCTGCGGATCGCACGCCTTGTTTTTCTGCTTCTGTGGCTTGGCCGCCTGTTCCGGCTCGGCTTGCTGCTGCTCGGCGGGCTGCTCCTTGGCCTTCTGCTTTTCAGGCTTGGCCGCCTGCTCGGGCTCGGCCTGCTGCTCGGCGGCGGGCTGCTTCTTGGTCTTCGGCTTCTCAGGCTTGGCCGCCTGCTCCGGCTCGGCCTGCTGCTGTTCCGCGGCGGGCTGCTTCTTGGTCTTCTGCTTCTCAGGCTTGGCCGCCTGTTCCGGCTCGGCCTGCTGCTGTTCCGCGGCGGGCTGCTTCTTGGTCTTCTGCTTCTCAGGCTTGGCCGTCTGTTCGGGCTCAGCCTGCTGCTGTTCCGTGGCGGGTTGCTCCTTGGCCTTCGACTTCTCAGGCTTGGCTGCCTGCTCGGGTTCGGCCTGCTGCTGCCCGGCGGCGGGCTGCTCCTCGGTCGTCGGCTTCTCAGGCTTGGCGGTCTTTTCCGGTTCGGCCTGTTCGGTCGTTGCTGCGCCTTCGGTCGGCTTCGATTTGCGGCCAGCCTGAACCTGCTTCACCTCTTCGATGTCTTTGAGCTTAGCCGGTTTGGCATCGGCATCGGCTTTCACCTCACCTTCAAAGACCGTGACCGTATCGTTTTCCAATTTGCCGGCCTGTTCGGGCGCGTCGGTCTTGCTGACCTTGACGGCAGTCACCTCCTGGTTCGTCTCCTTCTCGATCACATCGACATCGATGACTTTGTTGATCACCACATTGTTCTGGATCGTCACGTCGCCGGCCGGCTCGGCCGCCTCGACGATGCGCACAAACTCGGGCTCATCACGGATAACGACGGTGGAAATGTCCGCAGCAAGGAATTCGCGGGTGGGGACCACAACCCAGTAATAATCCGGCGTCGTGTCGAAGGTCACCTCGATTGAAATCAGATCCGGATCGCGGCGCGGCGGCAGCGGAGCCCAAATCATGTGCTCCCTGTCACGACGCCAACTGACCCATGCCGGCGCCCAACGGGTGCCCGGAACCCAGTACCAGCCGATATCGTCGGCATAGCCCCACCGGCCGTAATGGTACGTCGCCCAGCCGAATGGCTCGTCGGATACCCACAGCCAGCCATACTGCTCGGTATAGGCCCAGTGTCCAACGGTATAGGGACGCCAATCGTCAGGCACATCAACCGGCACGAAAACGGTCGCTCCGTGATACGAGACCCAATCACCATAGGAAGACAGGTCTTCGTAGAATGTGCTGATCGAAACGGTGGTGGCAGCCCTTGCCTCGGACACGAGCGACAATGGCGCAATCGGGTTGGGAATCTCGACGACCGTCAGCAGACAGGCGCCACCGAGCATCAGTCGTACCGCATGGTGGGCAAGGACGCGTTTCATCGCAATCTTCCTCCGAAACAGATCGCCCTTCATCGTACAAACCCGCCGGCTGCCGGATTGTTCCACTTTGTTGACGTTACCCGCATCCCCCTCCGCAACGGCTTGGCATCGCACGATGATATTTGGGATCAGAGTTGCTTCACGAGGGCGGTGACCGTCACAATGCGCGCCGAAGGCGCGGCGATAGGTCGTTGGTCAGCGGGCCCGACGGTAAAGGAGCCGCCGCAACAGGCTCTGCGCCAGGCTGTTCGGGCGAAAGCCGAGCCGCTGCGCCGTCTCGCGAATACGGGTCCGCGTCTCGGCCGTCATCCGCCCCTGCCCGTTCAGCGTTTTAGACGCCGTGGCGACGCTGACACCATGGCCGCCACCTCGCGAAGGGTGACGGGCTGCTTGGCGGGCGTGATTTGGATATCGGTCTTCCCATTTGGGGCTGCGGGATGCTGAGTGGTGAGGTCAGCGGGTGCGGGGCGAGTTGGTAAAGGTTTTCTCAGGGGAAGATTAGGTGACGAATGGGGGATCGCAAGTGGGTAGCGACCGGGCGACGCGGTTGTTCGTCAATCCCCCTTGCGCCACTGCCGACGCTCTGCGACGCTTTGTGGACGTCTCAATCTGGCCGGAAGCGGACTGGCTGCTTCTGGTATAATGATGTCAGACGCGCCGTTCCACTATCTTCCCAGAACCTGAAGCTAAAAATTCCTTGAGCATGTTCGTTAGTGTGAAAATCGTATTTTACACTGACTGGCACATTCGACACATGTGATCTAACACTGACGAGAGAGCGCACCCTTCACACGGGGGGGGTTGCAGGTTCAATCCTGCATCGCCCACCATCCAATACTTTAAAAACGTCGGATGAATCGGCCTCTACGAAAATCAATGAATTTTGGTACTGGCGCGTAAGGGCTTTTCAGCCTCGTCGCCAACCTAAAGATTCTTGAAAACCTAACATTGACGCCGGTTAAAGCGTGTATCTTATAGGAGCCTCACAACTTTGGAGGCTTCAATGACATCCCTCGCAAACACGATCGAATTCATCGCCGGGCGCCGCGCCGGTTTATCAGACTGTGAAATCGCGGAAGCGATCTACGGTGAGCGCACCCAGCAGCTCGTCAACGGTGAATGCAGGTATTTGGAGCGGGCTGGCAAGCTGGAGCGCCGCCCACGGGCTGACGGTATCATCGGCAACTACCTGCCGTCTCAGTCATAGACCTCGGCTCCAAGCGCAGAATCTTGGCCGGAAGAACTCGACGCTCCCAGGTTCGCCACTGCTGCACCTACTTTGGGCGAGTGGCTGTGGGGGCGCGAAGCGCGGGTGCGAATAAACAGGCCTTCCTGTAGGATCACGTTTTGTGCCGTGAGGAAGCAATGCCAGAAGAATGGGTCGACCCAGACATCCTCGCCATGAAGCTTGATGACGGCGAAAAATCAGGGCTCCAGATCTACCGCAACTACACCCGAGCGTTCGAGAAGAGCGCAATCGACAAGTTTGTCCAGCAACTCGATTTGGAGGAGCTTGACCTTGGCGATCTGAGCACCGTCATTGAGAAAGTTGCATCCGAAGATGCCCGCTACGTGCCTGTCATCGTCTGCGCTTTCGCGGACGACGTCCTGAAAGGCGCCTTCAAAGCTGCACTCCCCGATGGAATCCCTGGCGGCAAGGCCGCTATGCTTAGCGGCTATGGTCCGCTATCCGATTTCGCTAAGCGCATTCAGCTCGCATACGCGTTTGACGTGTTGTCTGCCGATCTCATGACGAATCTGGATCACGTCCGCTCAGTGCGCAACAAGCTCTCACACAGCTGGGACATCAACGACGTTAAGGACTTCTTTGAAAAAGGCCGTCTTGCCGACATGTACCCAGTCGAAAAGCTACTGCTGGACCATGAGCAGTTCCCGGACGTTGCAGGTCCGTTCGAGCCGATAGCATCGTTTCGCATCAGAATGGCGTGGGTGCTCGCACGTTTGGTTTACGAAGCTGCTGCCTATGGTCGTGCCAAGGCGTTGCGCTTGAAGCCCAGCGAAGCGCTTTATAGAAGGCCTCCCTCAAAGTGGCTTAGGCTAGTTTCTAAAATTGCACTCGATGCGACGTTGAGACTTGTGGCCTAGCGACCATCAGTATGTGGTCGGCTATGCAACCTCACCTTGGTACTCTCGCCGCTCATCCTGACGTGCCAAGGTCATCAGTCTACCGCGTATTGAGTTCGACTTCCGGCCCATTATCTTGGCGATCTGAGTATGTGTCTTTCCTTGGCCCTCAAGCTCAAGGAGCACGCGATCATCCTCCGGGCCTCGAACTGGGAGCCGTTCCGCACATAGGTGTAGTTGGATGGAGTTCTGGGCCTCCAATTCCTCGGCGGGACACCTCCCTTTTCAATGCCAAGCTTCAACAGGTTGAAGCCGCGCGCCGCCCAGCACCTCATCAATGCAGAGCGCCTCCCGTCTTGTTGTCCGGGGTGCTGAACTTCGTCTCGTTAGAGCTCGGTCCGCGCCTCGCCCGCCGCGTGGGGGCGTCCACCTTCTCCCAATTGAGTTTCTTGCTCATCGGCCCCTCCTTTGCGCAACCATCAAATAACACAGCGGGATAAGCTACTCAAAAGGTCGTCGCGACTTGCTCTGCTTACTTCGTACAGATAGACAATATGCATATTTTTTCAGCATTTGTTGCGGGGTCTAAGTGGCAGAAGATGGGAAAGAACTGCGCGACCGTCTAGGGCGTGCAATAGAGCATTTGGACAGGGAGTGGGTCAAAGCAGACCGGCTTCTTGTGATTGCCGGCAATGCCCGTCGGGAATTGAGCTATGTCCCGTTGTTTCAGCAGAGGCATGCGGGCAACTACGCCCGGCACGCGCTCAACGCATTAGCTAATAACCGGCATTCGAACGCATTAAGCGCTGTCTATGAAGCAGTACAAAGCTGTGAAAGATCCCAATTCGACTCTGTTCAAGGGCTGGTGGCCTATCTCAATACGTCCGTGGACAGGGCGGTCTCAACTTATTCATCCGAACGCCTGGAGAAGCTTAATCCGCAGTTCGGTGAGTTTGTCGCCACGGTGAAGCACTTCGTAGAACTGGCTAAAAACAAGAGACCCCCAGACCCGGCAGATTTGGCGTTGATGCCAGAACACGATGAATTGGAAAACGTTGATGCGATTGACAGGCTGGTAAAATATTCGACTGAACTGAAGCTTCCTCCGAAGACGCTGGCGGGCCGAAAATTCACTAGGTGGATTATGAGCCTCACTATGGTCACGTCGACGGCCGTGGCGCTGCTGGCAGTCTACGCTCTTGCTATAGCAGGATCGTTCAGGGATCTGTCGATCTATGCGCAATTTGCGTTGGTGACCCTAGGTTTGATGACCGCCGTGTTAGCTTTCCTGTTTAGGGTGGTGGCCAAGGATGATTGATCCGCCAACCTCTCCGCTAGATGTCGGACGCTGGATGCTGGCTTTGTCGGTCATCTATCTCGTCTTCAGGGGGACAGTCAGCTACAATCGCAAAGCGGCGCTGTGGCATTCCGCCTTTGTCTTCGACGCTCTCCTATTCGCGACCTCTGTAATGCTGCTGGTGGGTGTCTGGTTTCCGGCCACCCTAAAGGCTCTCGGTGACCTCACCATCTATTTGGTGCTCGCTGGGATGTCTGGCATTGGTTCAAGCCTCGGCTCAGCCTTGAAGAAGGACGGGGTAGCCGTGCCTGCCCACGCGCCGGAGCCGCCAGACTTTAAGCACCTGGTGCCGCGAGAGGAGCTGATTGAGATCGTGAAGGAGGCCAATCCACTTCATGACGCCGTCGAGGACGATGTCGAGAACGAATAGACGACCTACACCACGCCGTTTGGGCTGGTTGATATCAAGCGCTGAGGAACCCAATGGCAGATGATACCCTTCAGATTTCATTCCAGAACGAAAAACCATTGCCAGTCGGGGAACTGGGGAAACTCCTTGAAGATCTGGGTGGCGACTATCATCGGGTCACCGGTAGCCATCTCGTTCTTTCGAACGTCATAACCGGATCAACCCTGCTTATTCTGCAGGATGTAATCACCACGGTGGGAAGCGGAGCCGAGACAGTCTCTGCCGTACTCGCAGCGGCTGAAAATCTGCATTCGTTTTCCAAAAGACTAAAAGATTATCTCAAATCCTCAAAAACACCTCCTATCCTCTCCGACGCCTACAAGCACCCATCGCCAGTAATGAAGACAGGTGAGAGGCTGGCGAAGATTTCAATTGAGCAGAAAACTCCGTTCGGGCTGAAATACCACCGTGACGACAAGGGTGAGAGTATCGAGTTTAACTACAACCCGTCCGAAGCCGCTGAGATCCGGGAGAACATCAAGCTTGAGAGAATGATGCGCAAGGAGGCACTAACGACTTCACGGCTTCGGATAGCGGGACCGGCTCCCCAATATAGGCTTGAAGGACCGTCAACCAACGCTCAGGACGCGCAGAGCTTTAGGGTGCCGGCACTAGGGGCTGACCAGAGTGAGGCGGCGGTTTTGATCTGGGTCAATGTCTTAAAGGATAATGGCCTAGAATGGTTTTTGCCCAAACTCGCAGACGACTTTGAAGGTCAGGGAAATTACGAAGTGGCGAGAATTATCCGAACGCAGATCTTGGGGGATGATAAAGGCACCGTCAGCGTCACCGAGTAAACACTACCCTGCGATGAAAGCGCCTCCACCGAGCCCGACCAGAAACGTTCCGACGTTGATTATCACCGTCTAACTTCTTGATTCAGCCACAAGCCCAAATTGCTGGATTTGGCAGCCCAGGAAGCGTAGGCTTGGTTTTTGGTTCAGCGATGGAACAGAGACTAGCCGCAATTCTGGCTTCCGATATGGCGGGCTACAGTCGGCTAATGGAGGCCGATGAATCCGGCACGCTCGCACGCCTTCGCACCCATCGCATAGAGCTGGTCGATCCCGCCATCGCCAAGAACAAGGGCCGGATCATCAAGACCACCGGAGACGGCATGCTCGTTGAGTTCCAGAGCGTGACTGATGCCGTGAAATGCGCCGTGGAAATCCAACAGCGCATGAAACGGCGCAATTCGGATGTACCGCAAGAACGGCGCATCGAATTCAGGATCGGCATAAATCTCGGCGACATCATTTTCGACGATGACGACATTTTCGGCGACGGCGTCAATATTGCCTCGCGCATCGAGCAACTCGCCGACGTCGGCGGTATCTGCGTGACCGCAGCGGTGGCGACCCAAATTGCCGACCGTCTCGAAATCGCCATGGAGGACCTGGGCGAGAAGACGTTAAAGAACATCAGCCGCCCGGTTCGCCTCTATCGCGTTGGGTTTGACAGTCCTGTCCTGCCACAAGTCGAGGCAAAGCGATCCATCTCGAAACCTTCGATAGTGGTGCTGCCATTCAGCAACATGAGCGGCGACCCCGAGCAGGAATTTTTCGCGGACGGACTGACCGAGGACATCATCACCGAACTGTCCCGCCACCATGAGTTGTTCGTCATCTCGCGCAATTCCGCCTTCGTCTACAAGAACCGCGCCGTGAATGTGCGCGAGGTGGCCGAAAAACTCGACGTCCAGTACCTGGTGGAGGGAAGCGTCCGCAAGATCGGCGACAGGGTGCGCGTGACGGTTCAGCTCATCGACACGGCGAATGACGCACATATTTGGGCAGACAAATATGACCGGAAGCTGGTCGACATATTCGCGATTCAGGATGAGGTGACCGCGGCGATCGCAGCCACGCTGCCCGGTCGTGTCGAGGCGGCTCAGCGGGACCAGCTCGCGCGCGCGAAACCTGCAAACATGGCCGCGTATGAATGTGTGCTTGCTGCCAAGGTGCTGCATCACCGAAGCACGATTGCGGATAATGAACGCGCGCAAACCTTGATAGAAAGGGCCGTCACCCTCGACCCCGATTATGCCCATGCCCATGCCTGGCGGGCCTGCATTCTTGGCCAGGCCTGGGTCCATAACTGGTGCGAAGACAGGGATGCCGTCTGGAACAACGTTATGGCAGCGCTGGACAGGGCGCTGGCGCTGGACAACAACGATGCCGATGTCCACCGCATCCTCGCGGCAGTGAACGTGAACAACAATGAGCTGACCACAGCGCGCTACCATCAAGAGCGGGCGCTGGCCCTCAATCCCAATTACGACCTCGTGGTGGTGCAGCAAGGCGAGTTATTGACATGGCTGGGGAGGCCGGAAGAGGGAATCGAATGGATCCGCAAGGCAATGCAGTTGAACCCGCACCACCCGGAGAGATTCTGGAGCCATCTGGGAAAGGCGCATTTCGCCGCGCGCCAGTATGGCGAGGCGATCGAAGCTTTCATGCATCTGTCAACCATGGACTCGGTTCAGCACGCTTTCGCCGCTGCCTGCTACGGCTGGCTCGGTGACGAAATCGCGGCTGCGGCGCATCTGGGCAAGATCAGAACGCTCGATCCCCAATTCGACCTCGATCCATTTATCGCCACCCTGCACTTTGCCCAGGAGTCTGACGTGCAGCACGTCCGCGAAGGACTGCTGAAAGCCGGTATTGCCAAGCTGTAGGCAGCCCGTAACTACTAACCAGACCCGATAGGGGCCCGACGCGGACCTTGTGGCATGACCGAACGACGGGCAGGTCGGAGACGCTTTTCCCACGGTGTCGGTCTTTGGAAGCGAATGGGGAAAGCCCCTCCCCCTGACAACGCGCGGCGCTAGTTGACGGCGCAGTTCGCATAAGGCCCGCACGGCCGCGCCAACAGAAGGGAACCCGCCATGAGAAAACTCATCATCACCGAATTCATCAGCGTCGATGGCATTGCCGAGGTTGAAAAGCTGCCGAGCGTGGCCTGGAACGATGAAATGCAAAAATTCAAGGACGACGAGCTTGCCGACAGCGGCGCCATGCTTTTGGGGCGCACGACTTATCAGATCTTTGCCGGCTCGTGGCCCAAGGAGACCGGAGATTTCGCCGACCGGTTCAATGCGCTGCCGAAATATGTCGCGTCGACCAGTTTGACGGCGCTGGACTGGCAGCCGGCCGAGCTGCTGACTGGCGCGTTGCCGGACGCGGTCAGAGGGCTGAAGCAAGGCAGCGGCGGCAACATCTATGTGCATGGCAGCCTCAGCGTCGCGCAGGAACTGCTGCGCCACGGCCTTGTCGACCGCATCCGGCTGCTCAGCTACCCCGGTGCTGTCGGCCAGGGCAAGCTGCTGTTCCCGCCCGGCGCGCAATTGCCGCTCGAGCTGGTGTTTGCCAGGCAATTCAGCAACGGCGTGGTGGCGCTGGAGTATGCGGCGGGGAAGGCGTGATGAGCCAATCTCCCCCCTCGTGGGGGAGATGCCCGGCAGGGCAGAGGGGGGCGCGAAAGAACGCCGGCCTTCGTTTCAACGTGTGATGAGCTGGAACTTGCGCGGGTACGCTAATGCCATCGACTGATAGGTCGGCGGGACAGCGCCCCCCTCTGGCCTGCCGGCCATCTCCCCACGTGGGGGGAGATCGCGGCTTCCGCCTTGGCGCTCATCCTGCAATGCTGGCGAAAGCGCCGATGACAGCCAATCTCCCCCCTGAGGGTCCCCTTGAGGGGGAGATGCCCGGCAGGGCAGAGGGGGGCGCGAAAGAACGCCGGCCTTCGTTTCAACTGTAGCAATCGCATAGGGCCAAGGCCCCCCTCACCCGGTTTCCCACCCTAATTGCGAAGGTAAATGCGGGGCAATCCGACCTCTCCCCGAGGGGAGAGGAGGTCGCCGGCGTTGACGCCAGCCTCTTCTTCCCAGCGGGGAGAAGGTGGCCGCGAAGCGGCCGGATGAGGGGGGCCCCCTATGCGATAGCCCTGCCGTTGGGGGGGAGATCGCTGCTTCGCCCATCAGCGCCCCCGCCCGCCTGCCTCCAGCTTCTGCTCGGCCGCAATCAGCATCTCGACAAACCTCGTCACCTTGGGCGGGCGGAAGCGGGCGGCGGGGTAGACTGTGTAGATGCCGCCGGAGGTCAGCCGCCATTCGGGCAGGACCTGCACCAGCCGCCCTGCGGCCAGCTCGTCCCGCACCAAAAAGTCCGGCAGCACCGACAGGCCGGCGCCGGCGCGGACGGCCGCCAGCACTGCCGGCGTCGCGTCAATGGCGATCGTTGCCTGCATGCGCACGACCTGCTGCTCGTTGTCGCCGCGCGAAAATTGCCATAGCAGCGGTTCGCGCAGCGCCATGTTGGCGATGAAGGGCAGCCCGGCAAGGTCTTGCGGTTCCCCGGCCGTGAACCGGCCTTCAAACCCGGCGCCGCACACCATGAATTGTTGGAAGGTGCCGATGCGCCGCGCCTGCAGGCTGGAATCGGCCAGCCAGCCGACGCGGATGGCCACGTCGATGTGGCCGGAAACCAGGTCGATCGTCTCGTCGCCCAGCGTCAGCTCCACCCGGCAGGCGGGATAGCGCGCGCTGAAGGCGGCGACCACCGGCACCACCGCCGACGTGCCGTAGTCGTTGGACGCCGCGATGCGCAGCGTGCCGGTCGGCTCGGCGGCGGCCTGCGCGAGCTCGTCGAAGGCATCCTCGGCCTGCTGCAGAACCTGCAGGCAGCGGGCATGGAATGTCCGGCCGGCCTCGGTCGGATGGACGCGGCGCGTCGTGCGGATCAGCAGCGTCGTTCCGACATCGAGCTCCAGCCGCGCCACCTGTTGGCTGACGACCGCCTTGGTGATGCCCAGCCGCTCGGCGGCCCGCGTGAACGAGCCGGCGTCGACCACCGCCGCGAAATAGGCCAGCCGGTTCAGGTTCATGCGTGGCTCATGGCAGATGCAGCCCCATTGTCAGGCGAAAGCATACATTACGTCTATTTTGTCGGCCTTCAATATGCATTCCGTTTTTGCCATCTTGCGGGCATCGAGGCCGCCGAATTCCGCATTCCCAGGAGACATCCATGTTCACACGGAGAAGCATCATGAAAACCACCCTCGCCGCCGGCGCTGCCGCGGTCTTTGCTCCCGCCGGGCTTGGCCATGCGGCCAGCGGGCTTTCCTGGAAGCATTTTCCCGCCGGCGAAAACGGCTTCTTCCGCGCCCCGGTGCTGGTCTCCGGCGCCACCGAAGCCGTGCTGATCGATTCCGGTTTCACCTACCCCGACGGCCGGGCCGTGGCCGAGGCGATCAAGGCGACCGGCAAGACGCTCACCACCATCTATGTCAGCCAGTCCGACCCCGACTATTATTTCGGCCTCAAGCGGATCAAGCAGACGTTCCCGCAGGCACGGGTGATCGCCGCAGCCGAGACGGTGGCCGCCATCAACGGCAATGTCGAAAAGAAGCTCGCCGTCTGGGGGCCGCAGCTGAAGGAAAATGGCCCGCAGGCGCTGGCCGACGTCGTCATCCCGGAAGCGTTCGACGGCAAGACGCTCAGCGTCGACGGCGAGAGCATCGAGATCGTCGCCGCGGAAGGCCTCGGCAACCGGCGCTATCTGTTCGTGCCGTCGCTGAACGCGGTGTTCGGCGGGGTGATGATCTTTGCCGGCGTGCATGTCTGGACCGCCGACACCCCGACCAGGGAACTGCGCGCCGCCTGGCTGGCCAACCTCGAAAAGATCGCGGCGCGCAAGCCGGCGATCGTCGTGCCTGGGCACATGACGCCTGGGGCGGCGACCGACCTTTCGGGCGTCGAGCACACAAAAACCTATCTCATCGCCTTCGAGGAAGAACTGGCCAAGGCCAAGGACGCTGCCGCGCTGAAGAGCGCCATGGAAGCCCGCTTCCCCGGCCTCGGCATGGGGGTTGCGCTCGACATCGGCTCCAAGGTCGCCACCGGCGAGATGAAGTGGGGCTGAGATTGGCGCCAATCTCGAGCTGATCCGCACCACTTACGAAGGATACGCTCATGGTCCAGCGGGCGTTGACGCCGGGCGCCTGACGGCTGTCATCCGCCGAGACGGTTGGTGCGCTTGCTGGCTTCGGCCTTGGCCCGCGCCTCGACCGCCCTTTCGATCTCGCGCTTCAGCTCGTCCTTGATCGCCACCGTCTCGGCCATCAGCGCCTCGACCTTCATGAAATCGAGCACGCGGTATTTCGACACCGCCGGCCGGATCAGGATGTCGGGCCGGCTCTGGTTCAGCTTACTGGCGATGATCGACTGCATCATCAGCTGCGTGGCGCCGAACATCAGGTCGACGGAGGTCGGGAATTTGCGCCCGGCCTCGGTCGGCGCGCCGACCACGTCGACGGCGATGACGATGTCGGCGTCGAGCTCGATCAGATCGAACGGCACGGGATTGTAGATGCCGCCGTCGATCAGCAGCCTGCCGTCGCGCATCACCGGGCGGAACACCGCCGGGATCGCCGCCGAAGCGGCCAGCGCCGAATGCAGCTCGCCTTCGTCGAGCACCGCGAGCTTGTGGCCATAAAAGTCCGTTGCCGTCACCTTCAGCGGTATTTTGAGTTCGGCGAAGGTCTCGGGGATGGCATCGGGCAGGAACGCCTTGAGGATGCGCTCGACATTGAACTGGCTGACCCGCAAGCCGCCCTGCAACGCTTCGGCAAAGGTGCCGGGCCGCGCCCGCCACATGCGCGTCGCCACTTCGGCGCGGCGGCCGAGGATCGAGCGCGTATAGTCGTGAATGTCCTTGCCGGTCATGCCCGAGGCCATGCCGGCGCCCATGATGGCGCCGATCGACGAGCCAGCGATTGCCGCCGGCCTTATGCCCAGTTCGTCCAGCACCTCGATGACGTGGATATGCGCCAGCCCACGCGCGCCGCCGCCGCCAAAGGCGATGCCGAAGCTAGGGCTCATCCCTTGTTGGCCGCGCCGAGCTTCGGCCCGACCACCATGACGGCCGGCTCGGCGGAGAGCAGCTTTTTCGCCGCTGCCTTGACCTGGTCCAGCGTCACCGCGTTTATCAGCGCGGCGCGGCGCTGCATGTAGTCGATGCCGAGCTTGCCGAGCTGGATCTCGACCAGCGTTGAGGCGATCGCGCCGGAGGAATTCAGATTGTTGATGGCATAGGCGCCGATCATGTATTTCTTGGTCGCCGCCAGCTCGGCTTCGGTCGGCCCCTCCTCGGCCATGCGCTTGACCACGTCGCGCACCACGGCCAGCGTCTCGGCCGCCCTGTCCGCGCGGGTCGAGGTGGTGATGGAAAGCGCCTCGGAATGCTGGTGGTCGACGAGGTCGGAGCTGACGCTATAGGCCAGGCCGCGCTTCTCGCGCACCTCGTCGAACAGCCGCGAGGTGAAAGTGCCGCCACCGAGGATCTCGTTCATCAGCACCGCGGCGAAGAAATCCGGCGCGTTCCGCTTCACGCCGGGATAGGCGAGTTGCAGCGAGGCCTGCGGCTGGTCATAGACGACCTCGAGCTGCTGGCCAAGTTTCAGGTCGATGTCGGGAACGGGCGTAAGCGCCTGCTTTTCCGGCAGGCTGCCGAATACCAGGTCGAGCTTCTGCTTCAGCGTCTCGGCGTCGATAGCGCCGACCACCGCGACATGCAGACCGTCGCGGGCGAAATTTGCCTTGTGGAAGGCGCTGAGATCGGACGGCGTGATCGTCGCGATGCTTTGCCTGGTGCCCTGGTCCGGCCGCGCATAGGGATGCCTGCCGTAGATCGCGTCGAGCCATTTGCGCTGGGCGAGCGTATCGGGATCGCGCTCGTTGGCGATGATGCCGGACAGGATTTGCGCGCGGATGCGGTCGATCGGCACCTGGTCGAAGCGCGGCTGGTTGACCGCCACGCGCAGCAGGTCGAAGGCGCCGTCGCGCTGCTCGGCCAGCATGCGCATCGAGCCGTAGATTCCGTCGCGCTGCGCATCGAAGCTCATCTCGGCGCCGACATCGTCAAGCTTGACCTGGAAGGCCTCGCTGTCGAGGTTGCCGGCACCTTCGTCGAACAGACCGCTCATCAGGTTGGCAAGCCCTTCCTTACCGGGCGGATCCTGCGTCGCGCCGCCATCGAAGACGAAGCGGATGGCGACGATCGGCACCGAATAATCCTCCACCAGCCAGGCGGTGATGCCCTTCGACGAGGTCACCTCCTGGATGTTCATGGCAGCACGAGCCGAAAGCGCCGGCAGGATGAGGAAGACGAGGGAGAGGATGAGGGTCGCTAGAAGAGGGCCGGAGCGCGCGTGCTTCCCTTCTCCCCTTGTGGGAGAAGGTGGATCGGCGCGAAGCGCCGAGACGGTTGAGGGGTGTTGGACGGAGTGCCGTTGGTGCCAAGCTGGAACACCCCTCATCCGACCGAGCTTTGCTCGGCCACCTTCTCCCACGAGGGGAGAAGGGGAGGAGCCCGGGGGAGAAGGCAGAGCGGGACCGTGCTGGTTCATCATCAAATCAATTCCCAGCCTGGGTTTGCGGCAGAAGATAGCCGGTCGTTGCGTGGTCGAGATTGAGATAGCGGGCAGCGACCGCCTTGACCTGGTCGGCGGTGACCTTGCGGATGCGGTCGGGCCATTGCTGGACGTCCTGGACGTTGCCGCCGGTGGCGAGCGTCGAGCCGTAGATGTTGGCCATGTCCTCCTGCTTGTCGCGGGCAAAGATCATCGAGCGGACGAAACGGTCCTTGGATTTTTCCAGCTCATCGCTGGTGACGCCGTCTTTCGCGATGCGGGCGATCTCGGCGTCGACCGCGGCCTCGACGTCTGCAAGCTTGGCATCGCCGCGCGGCGCGCCATAGACGGTGAAATTGCTATCGTCGAGCATCGTGCCCTGGAAGAAGGCGCCAGCCGCGGCGGCTATCCCTTGCCTGACGACAAGCTCCTGGTAGAGCCGGCTGCGGTTGCCGCCGCCGAGGATTTCGGACAGCACGTCGAGCGCTTCGGCTTCGCCGGGCTTTGCCGTGTGATAGGACGGAACCACCCACTGCGTCGTAAAGCTCGGCACGCTGACGCGCCCGTCGGTCAGCGTCACCGTGCGCCTGGTGTTCTGCTCGGGCTCGATCGGGCGAATCCGCGGCGGAAGATCCGGGCCGCGCGCGATCTTGCCATAGGTCTTTTCGGCCAGCGCCTTGACCGTTTCCGGCTCGACATCGCCGGCCACCACCAGCACGGCGTTATTGGGCGTATAATATTTGTTGTAGAAGGCCATCGCGTCGGTGCGGTTCAGCTTCTCCATCTCCTGCATCCAGCCGATGACCGGGATGCGGTAGGGCTGGTTCTGCCACAGCGTGGCGTCGATCTCCTCGTCGAGCACCGCCTGCGGATTGGAGTCGATGCGCGAGCGGCGCTCCTCGAGGATGACGTCGCGCTCGGTCTTGATGACATCGTCGTTGAGGATGAGATTGCGCATGCGGTCGGCCTCGAAGCCCATCATCTCACCGAGCGCCTGCGGCACCACTGTCTCATGAAAAGCGGTGTAGTCGTAGGAGGTGAAGGCGTTGTCCGAGCCGCCGATGGCGGCGACGGCGCGATCGAGCTCGCCGGCCGCATGGTTGCTGGTCGCCTTGAACATCAAATGCTCGAAGAAATGGGCAATGCCGGATTTGCCCGGCGGCTCGTCGGCGCTGCCGATCTTGTACCAGACCATATGGGTGACGATCGGGGCGCGGTGGTCGGGGATGACGACGACCTCCATGCCGTTGTCGAGCAAGAAATCCGTCACTGCGCCGTCGTCGGGATTGTTGTCCGCCAGAGCCGGCTCGGCCATCACCAGGGCCAGTCCCAAGAGCGTTCCGCGCAGCCATTCAGCCTGAAATGTCATAGATGGCTCCGGTTTGGGGTGGAACGATAGGCGGGGTTGCTGGTCGAGGCAAAGCGAATTGTTCGTCATTTTGAAGGCGCGGCTTCCTCGCCAATTGCGGGGCCTCACCCAACCTCGATGAAGCGGATGACCGTCTCGCCATAGTTGCGCTCGTCGACAACCGAAAAGCCCGGCCCTGCCTCGAACGGCGCCGCCGCCGCTTCCTCGACTACGCAGAGCGCGCCGGGGGCGAGCCAGCCGCCGGCCTTGGCCGAGCGCAACGCGCGTTCGCCAAGGCTCTTGCCATAGGGCGGATCGGCAAAGACCAGGCCGAATGCAGCGATGGTGCCCGCCTCGCCCAAGGCCGTCGCGTCGCGACGGAATATCTTGGTGCGCCCAGTGAGGCCGAAAGCCTCGACATTGGTGCGGATCAGGCCGCGCCCTTCGGCGGATTCCTCGATGAAGACAGCATAGGCAGCGCCGCGCGACAGCGCTTCGAGGCCGAGCGCGCCGGTGCCGGCGAACAGGTCGAGCACGCGCGCGCCGTTCAGTTTTTCGGGAAAGCGATGCGCCAGCACGTTGAAGACCGCCTCACGCGTGCGGTCGGTCGTCGGGCGGATGGCAAAGGTGCGGGGCGTCGCCAGCGGACGCCCGCGAAGCTCACCGCCGACGATCCGCATTGCTTCCTTTCGGGCCGCCACGCGGCCGGTCGCCACCGCTATCCGAACGTTCGCCACGAGGCTTGCCGAACGGCTTTGCACCGCCGGGCTTGCCATAAGACGGCTTGAAAGCGGCCTTGCGCGCCTTGTTTTCCGCCGCCTTGGCGGCGTCTGCCTCCGCCCTGCCCTTGCCGATCGGCCGCGCCCCCGGCGCCATCCAGACATTGGCCTTGCGCTGGCCCGGCGGTTCGATCGGCCGCTGCTCGCGTTCGGATTTCTTGCCGCCGAAGCCTCCACGAGGCTTGTCGCCACGGGGTTTGTCCCCGAAGTCGCCGCGTTCAGGTTTGGCGCCACGCTCGCCAAAGCTCCTCTCCGGTTTTGTCGACAGCTTGCCGAGCGCTTCGTCGCGGCTGCCTTCGCGGCGCTTGCGGTTCTTGATCAGGCCGCCCTCGCCGATCGGACGGCGTTCGCCGTCACGGGTGAATTTCGGCCGCTCGGGCTCCTCCTCCCGCTCACGCCTGACCGGCTTGTTGGAAAACGGCTTGGCGATATCGGCGTCGAAATTGGCACCGGACTCTTCGACCAGGCGCTCGCCGAGCTGGTCGCGCAGCACGCGGCCCTTGATCTCCAACACATGGCCTTCCGGCAAATCGTCGAGCTGGAACGGCCCGTAGGAAATGCGGATAAGCCGCGTCACGTCGAGACCGAGCGAGCCCAGGATGTTCCTGACCTCACGGTTCTTGCCTTCCCGCAGGCCGAGCGTCAGCCAGGCATTCGAACCCTGCTCGCGGTCCAGCGTCGCCTCGATGGCGCCATAAAAGACACCGTCAACGGCAATGCCTTCGCGCAGGCCCGCGAGCGCGCTTTCCTCGACCTTGCCGTGGACGCGCACGCGGTAGCGCCGCAGCCAGCCGGTCGCCGGCAGTTCGAGCACGCGCGACAGGCCGCCATCATTGGTGAGCAGCAGCAGCCCTTCGGTGTTGATGTCGAGCCGGCCGATGGTCATCAGCCGCGGCAGCCCGGGGGGCAGCACGTCGAAGACGGTCTTGCGGCCTTCGGGATCGCGGTTGGTGGTGACCACGCCGGCCGGCTTGTTGAACAGGAACAGCCGCGTGCGCTCGATCGGCGGGATCTCCATGCCGTCGAGATGGATGATGTCGCCGGGCATCACGTTGAAGGCCGGCGAGGTCAGCGCCCTGCCGTTGACCTTGACGCGGCCGGCCGCGATCAGTTCCTCGGCATCGCGGCGCGAGGCCAGGCCGGCACGCGCCAGCCGCTTGGCAATGCGTTCGCCGGCTTCTTCCGTTGCCTCGACGCGACCCGGACGCGGCTTGAAGCCGCCCTCCGATGCCGCCTGTGCCCTTTGTGCCCCTTGCGGCCGATCGCCGCCAAAATCACGCTTAGGACGATCCCCGAAGTCACGCTTGGGACGGTCGAAGCGCTTTTCGCCGTGCTCGCCTTCGGCAGCGGCCGGCCGGTCGCCGCGCGGCGCGTAGGGCTTGCGCGGACTTTCGCGCTTCTCATAAGGCTTGCCCTCCGGACGCGGCCCTTTGCTGAATGGCCTCTCGCTGCCTTTGAAGTCGCGCTTCGGCCGCTCGCCTTCGGCAGCTGCTGGCCGGTCGCCGCGCGGTGCATAAGGCTTGCGTGGACCTTCGCGCTTCTCATAAGGCTTGCCTTCCGGACGCGGCCCTTTGCTGAACGGCCTGTCGTCTTCGCGCTTCGGCTTGAAGTCACGCTTCGGCCGTTCGCCTTCGGCCGCCGCCGGCCGATCGCTGCGCGGTGCATAAGGCTTGCGTGGACCTTCGCGCTTCTCATAAGGCTTGCCTTCCGGACGCGGCCCTTTGCCGAACGGCCGGTCGCCTTCGCGCTTCGGCTTGAAGTCGCGTTTCGGCCGTTCGCCTTCGGCCGCCGCCGGCCGATCGCCGCGCGGAGTGTAGGGTTTTTTGACGCCGAAGGACGGCTTGCCACCCTTGCCGGGAGCGCCATCGCGACCACGCGGCCCCACCGGTTTCGGGCCGGCCTTGCGCGGGAATTTCTTGTTTTTGTCGTCCATGTGGCCTTTGCTCGTTTGCGCGGGTAGTAACAGGATCGCGCTCTAGTGGCGAGGAGATAATCGGAATGGAAACCGCGTGAGGCGGCAGGATTTCATGGCGCTGGCGCTGAAAGAAGCCGAAGCCGCCGCCCTGCGTGGCGAGGTGCCGGTTGGCGCGGTCGTCGTCGGCGGCGATACGGTCGTTGCGAGTGCCGGCAACCGCACCCGCGAGTTCGCCGATCCGACCGCCCATGCCGAGATGCTGGCGATCCGCGAGGCCTGCCGCAAGCTTTCCAGCGAGCGGCTCAGCGGCCACGATCTCTATGTGACGCTGGAGCCGTGCACCATGTGCGCCGGCGCCATCTCTTTCGCCAGGCTGCGCCGGCTCTATTTCGGCGTCGCCGACGAGAAGGGCGGCGCAGTCGTCAATGGCGTTCGCTTCTTCACGTCACCGACCTGCCATCATGTGCCCGACATCTATCCTGGCATGGCCGAGAACGCTGCAGCAGCATTGCTGAAGGACTTTTTTCGCGAGCGACGCGGACCCTGATTTTCCTGGTTCGGCAGACGGACCGAATCCAAGTCAGCCAATCCAGTTCAGCCAATCCAGGCCAGAACGTCTCTGGCGCCGTCAGTCTACCAGGGCAGCCAGTCGAACATGCCGCTGCTCTTGCTCTTGGCGGCCGCCTCCCTTTTGAGGCGGCGTTCCTTCTTGTACTCGTCCTCGCCGAGGTCACCCTGCGGCGCAGTGTCGGCGGCAGCGCGGTATTGCACCGGCGGCTCGCTCAGATATCTGCGGGTGGTCGGGTCGCCCTGTTTGCCTTCAGCCCGGCGGCGCATGATTTCCGCGGCGCGGTCCTTGTCCGAATCGGCCGGAGTCCAGGCTGGCGGGTGGCTCGAGCCCGACTGCTTCAGCGCGGCCTTGACCGACGCCGGATCCGTCTGCACGTCATCGATGACCTGCGCCTGGTAGGCCGGGTCGTCCTGATGCAGGGTGGCATCGGCGCGCAGGCGGGCACGGCGCTGCTCCGGCGATTCGGGCCATTCGGCACTCGCCGTCTCGATGCTTTCCTGCGGCGGCGGCAAGACTTCCTTCTGCCCCGGCCCTGGCTTCACCAGCGTGGGGCGCGGCTTGTAGTCGATACTATCCTTGCGTTTGGGTGCGAAGGAAAAAGCCCCGGTGAGGTCGCCAGCAAGCTGCGCGCCCGCGGTCTTGTCGGTCCCGTAGGTGGGCGAGCCCATGCAGCCGGACAAGGCAAGGCTCGATACGACAAGCGGCGCCAGCAGCGCGACGCGCGCGTAAGTTCTCTCGGTCATGCCAAAAAGTCCCACTGTAGACAGCCTCTCGATTGCCGCCGGCCAAAGAAAGGTCCGGCCCCCATCGCCTATGCTCTTCCGACGGAATTCCGGCGACAATTTGTCGTCCGGAGTTTCGCGTGTTTACCTCAACCACTCGTTAAGGGCAACGCACGGGGGCCGATCGGCCGCCCGCCGTGGCAATTGTGCACCGCCTTAAAGGCGGCTCAAAGCCTTCAGCTCATGCAGGACAGCTGCGTCACGGGCCGAAACATCCGGGAATTCCGGATCTGAGCCGACATCGGCGGTGTAGCGCCAGGAGCGTGCGCATTTCACCAGGCCGCGGTCCTCCGCCTTCTCGACGACCACGGCGACGCCTTTGACATCGTCGAGGGTAAAGCCGCCCGCCGGCGCCTTGCCGTGCGCGATAACCAGATCGCTGGTGATCGCCATCTCGGCCATGTCGACATCGGCGATCGCCGCTTCGAGTAGGGCATCGTCGAGAGTGACGACCGGCACCGCTTCCAGCGAAGAGCCGATGACCTTCTGCGCGCGGGCGATCTCCAGCGCGCCGGTGACGACACGGCGGACCTGCCGCACCTTGCGCCACTTCTCCGCCAGCGCCTCGTCCTTCCAGTCCGCCGGGATCTCCGGGAACTGGTCGAGATGCACCGAGACGACATCCGGATGACGGTCGAGCCAAGCCTCTTCCATGGTGAAAGGCAGCATCGGCGCCAGCCATTTCACCAGACAGTCGAAGAGATGGCGCACCACCTGCACGGAAGCCTTGCGCTTCACGCTGGAAGGCGCTTCGCAGTAGAGCGCATCCTTGCGGATATCGAAATAGAAGGCCGACAGCTCGATCACCATGAAGTCGAGCAGCGCGCGGGTGATGCGCTTGAATTCGAAGGCGTCGTAGCCCGAGCGTACGACTTCATCGAGCTCGGCGAGCCGGTGCAGCATCAGCCGCTCCAGCTCCGGCATCTTGTCCAGCGGCACCTCCTCGCCATCGTCATGGGCGAGCGTGCCCAGCATCCAGCGGATGGTGTTGCGCAGCTTGCGGTAGGCGTCGATGTTGGTCTGCAGCACGTTTTTGCCGAGCCGCTGGTCTTCCCAATAATCGGTCGTCACCACCCACAGCCGCAAGATGTCGGCGCCGGACTGTTTGATGACGTCCTGCGGCACGACGGTGTTGCCGAGCGACTTCGACATTTTCCGCCCCTCTTCATCCATGGTGAAGCCATGGGTGACGACGGTTTCGTAGGGCGCCCTGCCCCTGGTGCCGCAGCTTTCGAGCAGCGAGGAGTGGAACCAGCCGCGATGCTGATCGGAGCCTTCGAGATAGACGTCGGCCGGCCATTTCAGGTCGGGCCGGTCCTCAAGCGTGAAGGCATGCGTCGAGCCTGAATCGAACCAGACATCGAGGATGTCCATCACCTGCTGCCATTTCGAGGCATCGTGATTGCCGAGGAAACGCTCCTTGGCGCCGGCGGCGAACCAGGCGTCGGCACCTTCCTTCTCAAAGGCGTCCATGATGCGCTGGTTGACTGCCTCGTCGCGCAGGACATTGCCGTCGGCATCGGCAAAGACGGCGATCGGCACGCCCCAGGCGCGCTGGCGCGACAGCACCCAGTCAGGGCGCTCCTCGATCATGGCGCGGATGCGGTTCTGGCCGGCGGCGGGTACGAAACGGGTATCGTCGATGGCTTTCAGGGCGCGGCTGCGCAGCGTCGTGCCGTCGCCAAGCTCCTTGTCCATATAGACGAACCATTGCGGCGTGTTGCGGAAGATGATCGGCTTCTTCGAGCGCCAGGAATGCGGATAGGAGTGCTTCAGCCGGCCGCGCGCGAACAGCGCGTTTCGCTTGATCAGCTCGTCGATGACGGCCTGGTTGGCGTTGCCCTTCTTGCCATCGTCGTCGATAACGCGCGCCGCTCCACGCTCGCGGTCCGGGCCGAAGCCCGGCGCGTCCTTGGTGAAGAAGCCGGCATCGTCGACGGTGAAGGGGATCGCGGTGTCGATGCCACGCTGGCGAAGATCAGAGGCGGCATCCATCCAGGCGTCGAAGTCTTCTCGGCCGTGTCCCGGCGCGGTGTGGACGAATCCGGTGCCCGCATCGTCGGTGACATGATCGCCGGCCAGCATCGGCACAGGGAATTCGTAGCCACCACCCAGACTTTTGAGGGGATGCGAAAGCGTAAGATTTTCAAGCTCTTCGGCGCCAACGCTGCGAAGACGATTCAGGGTGACCTTGGCCTTCGCGGCAGCGTCGTCTGCAAGTTTCTCGGCAAAGATCAGCTTTTCGCCGGGCTGGGGGCCAAAGGCGTTCTCGGCCGCCGTGACCTCGTAGAGACCATAGTTGATGCGCGGCGAGTAATTGACGGCGCGGTTGCCGGGGATGGTCCACGGCGTCGTGGTCCAGATGACGACGTTGGCATCAAGCAGATCGAGCGACGTCTGCGTCAGCTTGGGATCCAGGGCTGGCTGCCCATCATCGATGTTGATGACCTGGCGAGCGAGGCTGACGACCGGAAACTTCGCCCAGATCGTGTCCGACTCATAGTCCTGGTATTCGACCTCCGCCTCGGCCAGCGCGGTGCGCTCGACCACACTCCACATCACCGGCTTGGAGCCGCGATAGAGCTGGCCGGACATGGCGAATTTCAGCAGCTCGCCGGCGATGCGCGCCTCGGCGTGGAAAGCCATCGTCGTATAGGGATTGTCGAAGTCGCCGACGACGCCGAGGCGCTGGAATTCGGAACCCTGCACCTTGATCCAGTGCGCCGCAAACTCGCGGCATTCCTGCCGGAACTCGTTGACCGGCACCTGGTCCTTGTTCTTGCCCTTGGCGCGGTACTGCTCTTCGATCTTCCATTCGATCGGCAGGCCGTGGCAATCCCAACCGGGTACATAGTTCGAGTCATAGCCGCGCATCTGGAATGAGCGGGTGATGACGTCCTTGAGGATCTTGTTCAGCGCATGGCCGATATGAATGTTGCCATTGGCATAGGGCGGGCCGTCGTGCAGCACGTATTTTTCGCGGCCGGCTGCGTCTTCGCGCAGCTTGCGGTAAAGGTCCATATCCTGCCAGCGCTTGACCAGCAGCGGTTCCTTTTCCGGCAAACCGGCGCGCATCGGAAAATCCGTCTGCGGCAGGTAGAGCGTTTTGGAATAGTCGATCGTCTCGGCGGTCTCGGTATCAGTCATTCGTCTGCCATATGCGTTGCCCGTCGGCAAAAGAGCCCGGGCGTTGAACTATCATGATCTGGAAAAAGCGCGAGAGGCCGCGCGCAAGATTCCCGGCGGCTCCGGCGGCGGTCAAGCCGCCCGGAACACCGGGCCTGTAATTCGTATCGCAGTCGCGAGAAGGCGCGAAAAGCTCGTCATGGCTGGGCTTTTAACTGAGACCGGCGATGTTGAAAAGCCCGAACTCTGATGCTTCCGCTAGGAGCGTACACCAATTGCGCCTATGTTTGTCGGTAGATGGCGTCGAGAGACCAGCATCTTCGGTTTGCATTTCACAGTTTAGCGCGCTGGAAGGACGGAATGTGACCCTGACGACTACCGAGTCCGCCTTGCGACTTGAACGCATTTCAACGATGGCGAATCGCGTTTTTGGCAACCATGAAAAGGCGCAACGCTGGCTGCGTAAGCGAAGTCGGGTTCTCAACGACGCGCCCATCGATCTCCTTCAGTCTGCAACAGGTGCCACGCTTGTGGAAGAGGAACTCAATCGGATCGGCTACGGCATAGTCGTCTGAGCCTTGCGGCTCTCCGTCGTGCACAACCCGCCCGCTCACATCGAGAAATCGAAGCGATAGGTCGTCGACACGCCGATCATGAACTGATCCCTGGAGCCCCGCTCCTTGACCAGGCTGGAATCGGCGGCCGGGCCCATCAGGCGGGAATATTCGCCGAACAGACTGGCCGTCATCGGCTCGGTCACCTTCCAGGTCACCGCGCCGCCCAGGCCCGCAGATTTCACCCCGCCGCCTGGATGGTATTCGCTGAGCCCCGAGGCCAGTGACTCCTTGGCATCAACGCCATAATAGGCGTCGAAATAGTCCGATGAGGCGAATGAAACGCGCGGCCCGCCGGAAATCCTGACGTCGGGCGTCACATCGTAAAAGGCGTCGGCGGCGATGTCGGCGACAAAGCCGTTATGGGCGCGAATGCCGTGCCGCAATTCGGCGCGGGCACGCAGCCAATCCAAAGGATAGAATTCGAAGAAGCCGCCAGCCTCGCCGCCCCAGCGCACCGGGTCGAGACCCTTCAATTCGTCGGCGTCACCACCATCGCGGGAAAACAGGAACTTGCCTGTCAGGCCGGCGCGGACGCCGCCATCGTCGATCAATGCCAATGAGATATTGTCGTTGCGCGAGTTGAAGCGCGCCGCGGGACCAGCCTTGCCGAGCGAGATGATCGGCGAGGCGCTGAGCAGGTACTTCTTGCCGCCCTCGAAATTCGGCGCGACCATGCCGGTGGCGCCGACCGTCAGGTACCAGTCTCCGGACAGCCAGCCGAAGGTGCCCTCGCCGGCCTTGGCAACGCCGCAGGTGCCGAGCATGAATGCGGCCAAGACCGTCGGGATCGTCGGGACTGACCGCATCGTTACTCCATACGTCGAACGCATTGGCCGATACAACCAGCCTTCATCCAAGCCATGGCGCCATTTCGGTAAAATTTGACTTAATATCCGTAACATTGGCGGCGTTGGCCCTGTTTTCCGCATAGCAACGAATCGTATTGGCGCACCAAGATCCCAGATCAAGACGTCTGGAATGCGCCAGCAGTTGCCTCGGCAAGGGTTATAAATACTCGTGGACAAACATGCCCGCGCTGTGAAGAGCGCGGCGACCGGCACTCAACCGCGCATTCCAAACCGGCCAAGCGTGAATCATATGCGGCCAAATTTCGAGACGTACTTTGACGTCAGTCGCGCCAGCGGCTTCCGCGAGCCGAGTTGCGTCCGACAACAGCGTCTCGGCCGAACCGACTTGTATAAGCATTGGGGGAAATCCGCTCAGATCGGCGAACAACGGCGAGATCAGGGGATCGCGCCGACCAACGCCATTGGGAACATAGGCGGTTGCCAGTTCCTCCAAATACGCCCGGTGGATGATGGGGTCGATTGCGTCCTTGGTTGATAGTGTCGCGCCGGACATCGAAAGGTCCGTCCAGGGCGAAACCAGCCAAAGACATCGCGGCAACGGCTCGCCTGCCGCGCGCAATATACTGACCAGGCACAGGGTGAGGTTGCCGCCCGCACTGTCTCCGCCAACCACGATGCGATCCGGCGCGATCCCTTGCCGCCTCAGAAAGCGCCATGCGGTGAGTGCGTCTTCATGTTGCGCAGGGAAAGGATGTTCCGGTGCGCGTCGATAGTCGATCGCGAGAGTGCGCATTCCCATTGCCCGACCTGCCTCTGTCACCATTCGACGATGACTTTTAGGAGAGCCGGAGCAGTAGCCACCACCGTGGAAAAACAGCAGAACCTTATCCCTGTCACTCCCAGGCGCCAGGGACCACTCTCCCTCGAGGCCATCGAAAACCACATCCTCGCATCGGATGTCCTCGGCAATCGGCCACACCGAACCAACCTCGTCGAGCCGTGCCCGGCGTTCGTCCCAGCGGACCGTTCGTGGCTTTGAGGTCAACAACCTGCGGACGGCGTTGATCTCCGTCAGATCGAGGTGTTCGTCCACGTCGCCCATTTTGCTTCCCTAGCCTCATCAAGCGTAGAAAACGGCGTACAGCAGCACGTCATCGATAAAGGGCCAATGCCAGCGCTGGGGATTTTTCGTTACACTTGCGTCATGGCGAATACACGAGACGGCGGGTCGCCCCTAAACCCACTCGTCATCTTTAGCACTCCCCTCGCATATGGTCGAATATTCCATCTGATATTTGGCCTCTTCGGGACAAAGCGGAAGTGTGGCAAGCGGATCGCTCGGGGCGTGGCGCTCGCAGCCTGCTCGCTGGACGGGCAAGGCGATCGGCGCTACCTTCCGGAACAAAGAAGCTAGGCAACCTTGAGGGAGAAGGGTGATGACACTGCACGGCGACGCCTTGAAAGACGCCATTGGCCAGACGCGGGCGAAGTGGGGATGGTTCGTCGCGCTTGGGGTGCTGCTGCTTGTCTTCGGCGGCATCGCTTTCGGCAATCTGTTCATCGCAACCGTCGCCTCCGTCTTTGTCGTGGGCTGGCTGATGCTGATGGCCGGCGTTGTCGAGATCATCCATGCCTTCGGCGTGAAGACATGGGGCCGCTTCTTCTATTGGCTGCTCAGCGGCCTCCTCTACGCCGTCGCCGGCTTCTTCGCCTTCGACAATCCGGTCCTCGCCTCGACGGTGCTAACCTTCCTCCTGGCAGTCGCACTCCTTGCTTCAGGCGTGCTCAGGGCCTGGGTCGGCTACAGCCACCGGCCGCAGCCGGGCTGGGGCTGGGTGGTCGCGGCCGGCATCATCAGCGCGCTGGCGGGACTGGTCATCGCCATGGGCTGGCCGGTCAACAGCGTGTGGGTGCTCGGCCTGTTCCTGGCCGTCGACCTGATTTTCCAAGGCTGGACCTTCATTGCCGTCGGCTTGGCGCTGAAAAAGTAGATTCAGAAAGCTATGGCCGCGTCGAGCCCGGAAAGCGGCCTGACGCCGGCGAGCAGTGCCTTCGCCTCAGCCTCATCGCGCTTCATCTGTGCGACCAGCGCATCAAGCCCGTCGAACTTCACCTCCGAACGCAGGTAGCCGAAAAAGGACACGGCACAAATCTCGCCGTAGAGGTCGCCGGAAAAGTCGAACACAAAAGTCTCCAGCAATGGTGCGCCATTGTCGTCGACCGTCGGCCGGCGGCCGAAGCTGGCGACGCCATCATGAAGCGAGCCGTCGGCGCGGCGGAAGCGGACTGCATAAATTCCGTCCTTCAGGGTGGCTTCCGGCGAAAGCCTCATGTTTGCGGTCGGAAAGCCGAGTGTCCGGCCGAGCTGCTGGCCGCCGATCACCTCCGCCTCGACGGTGAAACGGTAGCCGAGCAGGCCGGCGGCCTCGGCCACATTGCCCTCGCACAGCAGCGTGCGAATGCGGCTCGACGACACCACCTCGGCGCTTTCGTCGCGGAAGGCATCGACCAGCGTGACGCCGAAGCCGTGGCGCTCGCCGGCCGCCATCAGATAGGCCGGGCCGCCTTGGCGGTCCTTGCCGAAATGGAAATCGAAGCCGGTGACGGCGTGGCTTATGCCGAGGTTGCGCTCGAGCACGCCGGTGACGAAAGCCTCCGCCGACAAGGAGGCGAACTCGCGTGTGAACGGCTGCTCGACCAGCGCCGCAAAGCCCAGATGCGACAGCAGCCGCGCCTTCATCGGCGGTGGCGTCAACACGAACAGCGGCATGTCCGGCCTGAACACTTTTCGCGGATGCGGCACGAAGGTCAGCACCAGGGCAGGTACGCCGCGACGCTCCGCTTCGGCGCGCGCGCGTTCGAGCACCGCCTGGTGGCCGCGGTGGACGCCGTCGAAATTGCCGATCGCCACCACGCCGCCACGCAGATGGGCCGGCAGCGGTGCGGTTGCGGAAATGCATTCGAACATTGCCGTCATAGCTTGAACCTATTGCAGTCTGGGCTTGAACCTATTGCAGTCTGGGCCTGAACTTATTGCAGTCTGGGAATCACCGCGACCGGCCTGTAGCCGTATTTTTCGAGAAAGGCCGCGAGCCTGGCCGGGTCTGGCTGCAGCGCTTCACCGTAATCGCGGGCATGGATGCCGCCCGATACGTAGAGCACGTCGAAGCCATTATCGGCCGCGCCCTTGATGTCGGTCATCATGCCGTCGCCGATGGCCAGAACTTGCGAACGCTCGACCGTGCGGCCGAGAATGACGGCGATCTCTTTCATGGCGACCTCATAAACCGGCGCATAGGGTTTCCCGGCGATCAGGGTGCGCCCGCCAAGCTGCGCGTATTCGCGGGCCAAAGCCCCTGCGCACCAGATCATGCGTTCGCCGCGCTCGACGACGATGTCGGGATTGGCGCAGATGAAGGGCAGGTTCCTGGCACGCAGCCGCCGCAGAAGATCGGCATAATCTTCCGGCTTTTCCACCTCGTCATTGAACAAGCCGGTGCAGACCACGCCGGATGCTTCGAACTCCTCGACAAGCTCGACGTCGAGACCATCATAGAGCGTGAAATCTCGATCGGCGCCTATATGGAAGATCTTTCGCGGCCCCTCGGCGATCAGGTCGCGGGTCACGTCGCCGGACGTCACGACACGATCGTAGGCGGCGGAAGGAACACCGATAGCGTTCATCTGCGCCACCACGTCGGCGCTGCGGCGCGGCGAATTGGTGATCAGCACGACAGGTATTTTCGCCGCGCGAGCAGTGATCAGCGCGGCAGCAGCCGCGGGGAAATGCCATTCGCCATTGTGCACCACGCCCCAGACATCGCACAGGATGGCTGAATAGGCTCCCGACAGGTCTGCGAGCGAACCGATGATGTCGGGCGAATCCACCATGCCGTTGTCCCTGTACCATGATGCTTGCAAGCGCCGCGACCGACGGTCCGTAGCGGCCGGCCCGGATTAACCGAAGCGCTTCGCTCTGTCACCAGCTTTCGTTGTGCCCGCAAGATTGCCGCCCGAGGCGCCGGCGGGGAAGTGATGGCGAAAGCTTTTCTTTTCCAGCGCCTTATCCCGCTTTTAGGGACTTTGCCGAGGGGAGCGCGGAGCGGCATTGCCGATTGCGGACGTGTGGTTAACGGGGATTGAAAAACCGTACCGACCTTGGACGTATTTTAGCAATCGGAAATTTAAAAATGCGTGGCATCGTCCGGGAAAAATAGGGCGGGGCGGGAATGCTGAAGGCAATAATCGGAAAATTCCGACACGACAGACGTGGCAACTACTCCTTAATGACTGCAATCACCATTGTGCCGCTGATGGCCGGTCTGGCGCTCAGTGTCGATTACGGGGAGTTGCTGCGCCAAAAGCACGAAACGCTGAACGCACTTGATGCGGCCGGCCTCGCCGCCGCCCAGCAGATCGTCGCCGGCGCCAGCGACGACGACGTCAAGGCCTACGCCAAAACATTTTTCGAAACCAATCTCGCACGCATCGACCCGGCGAACACAGCGCTGACCGTCACGCTGCCCAACAACAATGCCGGTGGCGGCACCTTGAAGCTCTGCGCCAGCCTCACCTTCGACCCCTATTTTCTCCCGGCCGCCAGCCTGCTGATTGGCGGCACGGCAAGCGACACGACCTTCACCGAATGTTCGGAACTCCGCCTCAAGAACACCCTCGAAGTCGCGCTTGTGCTGGATAATTCCGGCTCAATGACCGATCTCGGCTCCGGCACCGGCGAAAAGCGAATAGACCTGCTGAAGTCGGCCGCCAAGCAGCTTGTCGATACGCTGGCGCTTCAGGCGCAGCAGATGAAGCAGATCACCAAACCGGTGCAGTTCTCGCTCGTGCCGTTCGCGGCCTCGGTCAATGTCGGCCCTACCCACGACCAGGACGGCTGGATGGATCAGGACGGCATCTCCCCGATCCAGCATGAAGATTTCGACTGGACGACGATGAGTGCAGCCAACAATCCGGACAAATATGCCGAGAAGCTCAATGGCATCTGGTACAAGCGCGGCACCGGCTGGGGCGAGACCAAGGACCAGCCGCTGACGCGTTTCAGCCTCTACGCCGACATGACGGTCGAATCGGGCCGCGAAGAGGTACCCAATTCGAAGCAATATGTCTGCGACACATACAAGAAGAACGGCACCTGCCAGTACGGCCATTGGAGCGCACCGGAATATATTTATACGACGAGCCGCTATGCGAGCTGGCAGGGTTGCGTCGAGGCACGGCCATATCCCTACAATGTCGACGACACCACGCCCGACACAGCCGCGCCGGCCACGCTTTTCGTGCCGATGTTTGCCCCGGATGAGGCTGGCACTCTGTGGCTCGATTTCAACCGTGACGGCATCAACGACGTCATCAGCACGTCTTACAATTACGGCAACAACTGGTGGGCCGATTGGCCCTATGTCGCCGGTCCCACCGCTTCGCAGCGACAGTCTGACATGCGCAAATATTTCCTGGTAAAACCGTACGGTTCGCAATCCGCAGCCGCGGGCGATGGGCCGAATTCCTCCTGCACCACCAACCCGATCACGCCGTTGAAGGACGTCAGCCAGGACGCAGAGAAGCAGGAGATCAAGGATGCCATCGACGCCATGGCGCCGAACGGCAACACCAACGTGCCGGAGGGCATTGCCTGGGGCTGGCGAACGGTATCGAGCAACCCACCGTTCACCGATGGCCGGCCGAACAGCGAGAGGGGCAACGACAAGGTGGTCGTGGTGCTGACCGACGGAGCCAATACCTATAGCGCCGTCAGCGACGGCAGCTATGCCAACAACAGGTCGACCTACGCCGCCTACGGCTACACTGGCCTGACCTATCCGGGATCTGGAAGCGTGACCCGCCTGTTCATGAATACCAGCACCGATATCGGCAAGACCACCTATACCGGTGCCAACTACACGGCAGCACTCGACGAGCAGATGAAAACGCTCTGCGCCAATGCAAAGAATTCGAACATTCTGGTGATGACGGTGGCGCTCGACCTGTCGCCCACAGATACTGGCGACAAGAAGGCGATCGATGCGCTGAAGGCGTGTTCCTCGGATTCGCGCTTCCGCAAGGATCCGGCCGACCCGAGCAAGCCGGCCAAGTTGTTCTGGAATGCGACGGGCGCGACGCTGTCCGACAATTTTAAGGAAATCGCCAACGAATTGTCGAACCTGCGCATCGTCGGCTGAAGGCGATGGGATTAGCGACGTAAAGGCAGAGGGGCGCAGCGCGCTGGCGCAAAGGCTCCTGCCCTCATGCCCTTGCGGGTGGGGGAAGCATGTGGTGAGTGTCCCCATCCGGAGATACGCTCTTGCCTGAACCCGCCAACCATCTCGCCTTCGCGCTGGTCTGCCTCGGCATGGTGCTGACGCCCGGCCCGAACATGATCTATCTGATTTCGCGCTCGCTGTCGCAAGGGCCGAAGGCCGGGCTGATCTCGCTGGGGGGCGTGGCGCTCGGTTTTTTATTCTACGTGCTGTCAGCGGCGTTCGGCATCACCGCGCTGCTGCTCGCCGTGCCCTTCGCCTATGACGTGCTGCGCCTTGCCGGCGCGCTCTATCTGCTGTGGCTTGCCTGGCAAGCGGTGAAGCCGGGCGGGCGCTCGCCCTTCCAGATCCGCGAACTGCCTAAGGACAGGCCGCGCAAGCTGTTCGCCATGGGCCTGATGACCAACCTGCTCAACCCGAAGGTGGCAGTGCTCTATCTGTCGCTGCTGCCGCAGTTCATCAGCCCCGGCAAGGGCCACGTGCTGTCGCAGCTTCTGGTGCTCGGTGCCACGCAGGTCGCCATCAGCCTGACCGTCAACGCCATCATCGCGGTGACGGCCGGCTCGATCGCCATCTTCCTCGCCGGGCGGCCGCTATGGCTGGTGATCCAGCGCTGGATGATGGGCACGGTGCTGACCGCGCTGGCCGTCAAGATGGCAACCGATGCGCAACGCTGATCGGGCCTACATCGGCCGTCTGACCTGCTGTGCCCGCTCCGGTTCGACCACCCTGCGGTAGAGATGCCAGGTCGCGTGGCCAAGGACGGGCATGACGACGGCAAGCCCGGCAAATAGCGGGATCGAGCCGATGACCAGGAGCACGGCGACCATTAGGCCCCACAGCGCCATCTGCAGCGGGTTTGTCATAACTGCGCGCGCCGACGTCTCGACTGCCGAGACCGCGCCGACATCGCGGTCGAGCAGCAGCGGAAAGGCGACGACAGTCGTCGCCAGCACGATCGCGGCGAAGGCGAACCCGGCCAGGTTGCCGAGCAGGATCAGTGTCCAGCCCTTGCTGGTCGTCAGCACCTCGCGAATAAAGCCGACGATAGAGGTCGGAGGCTGATTGCCGTACAGGCTGGTGTAGATCGATTGCGCGGTGAACAGCCAGAGCAGGAACAGTACCAGCAGCATGATGCCGATGACCGCAATCGCGGGCAGCGCCGGCGAGTGGCGCACGTCGAGCGCATGCCACCAGGATGTATCCATGCCGAACTCGCGCCGACGGCTGATTTCGTAAAGGCCGATAGCGGCGAACGGACCGACCAAAGCGAAGCCGGACATCAGCGGATAGATGAGCTGGATGGCATTCGAGCCCGACGTCCACTGCGTCAGGATCAGGCCGACCACCGGATAGATCAGGCACAGGAACACATAATGCGACGGCTTGGCCCAGAAATCCTCTACGCCGAGACGGAGCGCATCGATCAGATCCTCGGTGCTGATGCGGCGCACCCTGGGCTGTACATGCATTCCACGCGCGTCCGCCATGACATGAAAGCCAGCCATAACCTTTCTCCCGTGTGTCGGGGCGGTCACCGCCAGGATGGCCGCCCGCAGCTGCCACTTCAAGAACGGCGATATGATAGCCGATCTCGGCGCGCTTGTCGCCACCACCCGGCGCCAGGGCGCCGGGCGGCTGAACGAACAGATTAGGCCGCGAAGCGATCGATCACCTCGGCCAGCCGCACGTGACCGAGGCAAGCGCCTGACCCGGCCGGCTTTTCACCATCCTCGATGGCCTGCGCAAATCGCACGTCCGGATCGCTTTCGATCCGGCGGCGCAACGCCGCCAGCTTGGGATAAGCTGCGCCGTCGACCGCCTTGTGGAACTCCGCCCAGCGCGCCACGCCGATCAGCGTGGTATCGGCAAGCGTCAGCCGGTCGCCGACCAGGAAATCCGTGTCGAGGATCATCGCCTCGAGCTGGTCATGGCGGTTGGTAACGACCTTGCGGCCAAAGTCACGCAAGGTTGCCAGCAGCACCGGCTCGGCCGATTCCATTTCATATGCGGCCCAGAGCGGGGTGAAAGCGGCGGTGAAGCCGGTGTTCACGAAAGCCATCAGCTGGTGCATCCGGTCGGCTTCCGGCGAGCGAGGCTCAAAGCTGATACGACGTTGCGTATCGCGGGCTTCGAGCCAAGCGGCAATCGCCATGGTCTCGGTGAGCACCCTGCCTTCGTCGGTGATCAACACCGGCGTTTCCTGACGGCCGTTGATGCTGGCATAGGCGTCGTTCTTCATTTCAGTGAGCATGTCGACTCGACACAGGCGGTAGGGCTGTCCGACGCGTTCAAATGCAGCGACGAGCCCCATCGAACTTCCCAGCGGGAAGCCATAAAGGAGGATAGGTTCCATTTCTTTGTCTCTTCCATAATTTAGGGATTACGCTGCGCAGCGAAACTTGACCCTAAACGCTGGTCGCCCCATGTAAATTACGCACTATTCTGTAACCAGGTCCCCCCATGAAAGATGTCGTCTCACGCTGCCCGATCGAAGAGACCATGCGTGTGCTCAGCGGTCGCTGGCCCACCTTGCTGCTCTACTATCTCAAGGACGGCACCAAGCGCTTCAGCGATCTGAGGCGTGACAACCCGACCGTGTCGCACCGCATTCTGGCTCTCGAACTGCGCAAGCTGGAGGACGCCGGGATTGTGCGGCGAACGGCGCATGCCGGCTATCCGCTACGCGTGGATTACGACCTCACGACGCCCGGTCTCAAGCTTGTGCCGCTCATCGAGGCCTTGGGCAGATGGTGGGAACATACCGGGGACGACCGGGTCGGCCAGGCTCCACCGATGCCGGAAACGAGGCTAGACACAGCGGCCTAGCCGATCGTGAAAATCTGACGCTTGCTATCCGAGGCTGGACAACCGCTTTGGATAGGATCCGGCCGAATATCGGAATGCACGGACAGCGCCAGAAGCTGTCATTGCCGAGCAGATACTCTAACGTCGCGTTTGGGCCGGAAGCGGAGATCCGCTTTCGGGATGATTGGGCCAAAAAGCTGACCTTCGCGTCCAGCATAGCGTGGGCTGGTTTGCGCCACTTGCGGACCTTTGCCAATGATGCCGCGAAGGTCGCGTCTCGGACCCGTTGCTGCCCTTCGGTCACAGCTTGGGGCATATCAAAGGTGTGAACACGACAGACAAGCCAGTCGCGGAAATTGGCAACCGGGATGTCTGAACCGAAGGCGCTACCCCAGCCGGCGAACCGCTCGGTATTCGCGCGAGACGCTGAAAAAAACAGCTGTGACCACGAACGCGGCCGGCTGCTGCGGCTGAAGGGACGAGGCGTCGCGATCTGCGGCCCCTCAGCCGGTCGACTTCTTGAAGTTGGCGAGGGCCTTGTCCCAGTTCACCACGCGCCACCATTCCTTGAGGTAGTCGGCGCGGCGGTTCTGATACTTGAGATAATAGGCGTGTTCCCAGACGTCGACGCCAATCACCGGACGCGCCCCTAGCTCGAGCGGCGTGTCCTGGTTGGCTGTGCTGACGATGTCGAGCTTCTTGTCCTTGTTCACGACAAGCCATACCCAGCCGGAGCCAAAGCGGCCAAGGCCAACCGCCGTGAGCTTTTCGGTCAGGCCCGCATAGCTGCCGAAGGTGCTGCTTATGGCGGCGTTGAGGTCGCCACCGGGCTGGTTGGGGCCCCCGGGAGTCATCAGCTCCCAGAAGTGAGTGTGATTCCAATGTCCCCCAAGATTGTTGCGCACGCCTTCCGGGACCTTGCCCAGATCTGCCAGAATAGCCTCCATCGGCGTGCTGGCGAGCTCGGGCCAAAGCGGCACGAGTTGATTGCAGGCATTCACATAAGCGGCGTGATGGCGGTCGTGATGGATCATCATCGTGGTCGCGTCGATGTGCGGCTCTAATGCGTTGTTCGCGTAGCCGAGCGGTGGGAGCTTGAAGGGTTGGGTCTCCTGCGCAAAGGCCGCGGCGCCCAACAGGGTTGTGTTGGCTGCCGCGGCCGATGCTCCTGCGAGAAATAGAAGACTCTGACGCCTGTTCATGGTGTAGCTCCGGGTGAAAGTGGAATGCCAATGCTGCATGCTGTTCGTTTACGAGGTGTCGCGACTCCAAGCATCGCTTCGCGAAATTCCCTGAGGGTTAGCCATTGTTCCGATCAGTGTTGAACGAGATAGGTTTCAATCCTGCCGACACCTGCCAGTTCTACATTACAGCGCGGTTCGAGCTTCCAGGAGGTGTGCAGGGCCTGCTTGGTTGCCTCCGAAATCTGCATGCGGTCGGCCACGCCCTGGGACTCGAGCCGGCTTGCAATATTCACGGTTTCGCCCCAGACGTCGTAGACGAACCGATGCCGGCCGATCAGGCCCGCGATCACCGGTCCCGTGTGCACGCCAATGCGGATCCGAAAACCATCGTTGCCCCACGCTAAGGGCTTCAACGCGTCCAGCATGGATTTCCCCAGTGCCACGATCCTGTCGGCATGGTCAGCTGCCGGTTCCGGAACACCGCCCGCAGCCATATAGGCGTCTCCGATGGTCTTGATTTTCTCCACGGCATGCTTCTCCGCCAAGACGTCGAACGTGCTGAATAGCCCGTCGAGGCGTTTGATCAGGTCCGACGGCGGCAACCTTGCCGCTATGCTCGAGAAACCGACAATATCGGCAAAAAGAATGGTCACTTCATCGAACCGGTCGGCAATGAACTCTTCGCCCCGTTGCAGCCGTGCCACGATCTGACCGGGCAGGATCGCATGGAGAAGCGAGTCAGCCCGCCGCTTCTCCGCCTCGATCCGCTGAAGATACTGGTGCTCGCGGTCGAGCCAACGTTTCTTCTCCAAACTCGAGTTGATCCGGGCGCGCAGCAGGACCGGATTGAAAGGTTTAGGCAAGTAGTCGTCGGCCCCCGCCTCGATGCAGCGGACCACCGCGTCCACTTCGTCCAACCCCGATATCATGATGACAGGGATATGCCGCCATCGGCGCTCCGCTTTCAATCGCGAGAGCACCTCGATGCCGTTCATGTCCGGCATTAGGACGTCCAGCAGAACTAGGTCGAACTCGTGTTCCGCGAGGTGAGTCAGCGCCGACGGACCGGACTCGGCAGTGACTACCTGATGACCGTCACGTTGCAAGCGGCGCGAGAGGAGACCGCGGTTGCTGGTGATGTCGTCGACGACAAGTATGCGGCCACCGTGACCGGAGCTTGCGTCGTGCTCTGCCTTGATCAGTGCCCGTTCGAGCCCTGCCACATCGATCTCAGCCTGATCCGTGGTCCGCGGTTCCTCGCTGTCGGGTGCGCGCGAGAGGCCGGCAATCGCATCGACATGCGCCAGCAACTCGGCCGCCGCGGCGAGCATCACCCTGACATCCTCTTCCAGCGCGTATTCGTGCAATTCTTCGGCTTCTTCACGAATCATTTCGGAATAGCCGATGATGGCGTTGAGCGGCGTTCGCAAGTCGTGGCGCAGTTTCGCCTCGATCTCGACCCCTGCCCGGTTCTGATTGTCCGCTTTGCCGTGGATCAAGCTGTCGATCAGGCTACTCAATTCGCAAGCAGCGGCGCCAACCTTCTCTAGATCCGGTCTCATGTGGGCCAGACCGAGGTCCTGCACCTGCTCGGTTAGCAACTCCTGAAATCCTGAGATTGCCCGCGCCGGTCCGGCGAGCTGTTGCGCCAGATGGACGGCGATCGCATGGCGTTGGAACTTGTTCTTAGCAGGCATATTTTCAAACCGTCGGTCCGCGCCTCATCGATTCGCGGCAAGCAATTGTTCAATTTTCTGGACAAGTCGCGACAGGTCCACCGGCTTGCTATCGTAGTCATCGCAGCCTGCCTCGAGTGCCATTTCGCGATCGTTGGCCATCGCGTGCGCAGAAAGCGCAATGATCGGGATCCCGGAGGTGGCCGGATCAGCCTTGATCCGCCGGGTCGCCTCCCACCCGTCCATGACCGGCAAGCTCATATCCATGAGGATGAGATCGGGCCTTTCCGAAACGGTGAGTTCCACGCCCGACTGTCCGTTTTCCGCAATGAGGACTTCGAACCCACGCCGTGACAACCGCCGCAAAAGCATGTCGCGGTTCAATTCGTTGTCTTCTACCAGAAGGATCCTCGTCATCTTTAGCTTCCTTCAGCCATGGGGGCGGTTCCGCGATCGGCAATGCTGGCACCTGTCGACCCAAGTGGGAAGATCTGGCGCTCGAGGGCCTCGACCAACTGAGACCGACTATTTGCGCCCTTGATTACAACCGCGACCGCCCTGTCGCGAAGCCACTTGAGCTCGTCCGCCGATAAATCCTTGGAAGTCACGACGACGACCGGAATGTTCTGAAGCTCGGGCACCTGCTGCATCTCGTTCAGGGTCTGGAACCCGTCCATTTCGGGCATCAGCAGATCAAGCAGGACCAGACGCGGTAACAACCGCTTCATCAGCTTGAGGCCGCGCAGGCCATCGCTTGCCTCGTGAACCCGCCAATCCTTCTTGATCAGGATACGCCGAAGGAAGTCGCGGGAGGCTTGATCGTCGTCAATAACAAGCACATCGCGGTTGCCGCCGCCGCAAGCCTCTATTGTTCGTATAAGCTTCTGGGTGTCGATCGGCTTCGTGAGGTATTCGACCGCACCGAGTGAGAGGCCGAGTTCGCGATCTGCAAGTATCGTCGCAAGGATTACCGGAATCTCGCAGAGCTCCTTATCGCCCTTCAGTGAGCGCAGCACTGACCAGCCGTCCTGATGCGGCATGATGATGTCGAGAACGATTGCGGCCGGGCGATGCGCTCGCGCCGCGGCTATGCCTTCCTCGCCGCTTGCTGCTTCGATTGATGCCAGTCCCGCCTCAGCCAAGGACCTGGCGATGAGAGTTCGGGCGGCTGGTTCGTCATCTATGATCAGAACCGCCTGCTCCGAGGGCCTCGACGACAGCGGCTCGGCGGGTTTCTGCTCGCCAGGTTCTTCGTCGCACTCGGCTGGAATCTCCATTGTGAAAGTCGAGCCTTTTCCGAACTCGCTTTTAACGGTTACAACGCCTCCGATCATGCGGCAGAAACTCCGGGTTATGCTGAGGCCCAATCCCGTCCCGCCGTAGTTGCGAGTGGTGGAGGCGTCTGCCTGCGTAAAAGCATCAAAGAGCCGTTCTTGCTGCTTTGGCGTCATCCCGATCCCGGTGTCGGACACTGTGAATATCAGCCAGTCGCCGTCCGATCTCCTCTCGCGTCGAATCGCCAGTGTTACACGGCCCCCCTCGGTGAACTTGGCTGCGTTACTGAGGAGATTGAAGAGGTTCTGACGCAACTTCGTCTGGTCCGAATGCATCTTCCCGAGGTCGCCCGCGAGGTCCATAACGAAACTGTTTCGGTTTTTCGCCATCAGTGGCGCGACTGTGGCCTGGACATCGCGCAACAAGTCGGCGACGTCGAAAGTCTCGAGGAAATTTGCCATCTTATTTGCCTCGATCTTCGACAGATCGAGGATGTCGTTGATGAGCGCGAGGAGATGGCGACCGGCCCCGGCGATCTTTTCCACATCTGGCACGAACTCATTCATTTGCTGGTCGCTCGCCTCTTCGATCAGCATCTCGCTGTAGCCAATGATCGCGTTCAGTGGAGTGCGCAGCTCGTGGCTCATGGACGCGAGGAAGCTGCTCTTGGCCTCATTTGCCGCTTCAGCATGACTCTTGGCCCGCTCGAGTTCGACCTCTCTCTGCTTCAGTTCCGTGATGTCGGTGTAAACGGCGACGGTCCCGCCGTCAGGGGTCTTTCGTTTGCTGACGCGGACCCAGCGTTCTCCGAAGCGACCCTCGTGGACGAAGCCTGCCGGATCCTTCTGGATGCGCAGCCTCTTCGCAATCCATTCCTCCGGCGACGCGCCCTCAAGGTCGACGTGCCCGCTCGCCAAGCGTCTTTTCAGAATATCCTGAAGGCTTTGCCCCGGCAGAGTAGCTCGGTCATTGTCGGGAAAGATTTCGCAGTATTTGCTGTTGGCAAGAAGGACCTTGTCCTCCGAATCGAACAGGACAAATCCGTCAGAAATCGCCTCGAGTGCCGCTCCGATCGTCCGTCTTTGCCGTTCCGCCTCATCCTCCAGTCGTTGCTTTGCAATTGCGCTCGCCCGGAAAAGCCGAAGCGTCCGCGCCATCGCGCCGAGCTCGTCCCCTCCCTCTGCCTGTATTTCGACGTCGTAGCGTCCTTCCGTCAGATTTCCGATTACCCGGTTCAGCCGCCGCAACGGTCCGACGATCGAGCGAAGAACAAGGATGGTGAGAAGTGACCCGATCATCACCACGATGGCCACCAGAACGGCAGCAGTAGTCGCCGTTTTCTGGGTTTCCGTTACGACCTCGTTGCGAGCGGCTTCTGCCTCGGCGCTCGCTCGGTCGACGAGTTTGTTAAGCGCAGCATCCACGTTTGCGCTGTGGGTGCGCGCCTCGGCGAGGAGAGTGTTGCCGATGATGCGGTTGTCTTGAGTATAGCTGTCTGCCGCCTCCAGCGCTGTTTTGACATAGGCATCCATCTCAACGCGGATTTCCCTGACCGCATCCGGTGATGATTTCGAAAGGCGGTCCAGATGTGCCAGTAGTCGCTCGCGCGCCTGCTCGGCATTACGCTGGGAATTCATCAACAAGCTAACCGACAGATCAGTCAGCCAGTATCGCAATTCGCCGAATGTAGCGTGCGCCGCAGCCGCAGTGGACGCGGCGTCGAAAAATGCTTTGGTCTCCGCAGTTCGATCTGCACTGCGATAAAGTGCCTGTGTGAGAAAGATTGACGATACGATAAGGCTGATAAGGCCGGCCGCTGTCAGCGCAGCTATGCGGGCCGAAATCGGTAGATGGGCAAAGGGACGCGCAAAGGGCCTCGCCGGCGCCGATACCGTTTCCACGCGGTGCGGTGATTGTTCCAAAGCGCTCATTTGAACAAGACGATGCTTATCGCGCCTCCCAGATCGCCCGCTTTGCCGCCCTCCTTTGGGTATCCTGTCACGTCGATCTCGCCCTTCGGCTCGCCGTGGCAGGAAAGACACGAGCCAGTATAGTATTCGGGCAGCAGCATTCGAAATGCAGGGCGCCCATCCGCCTCGGTGACTTCCGTGTAGGCTTCTCCCTTTGCTCTCTGCGGATCCAGCAAGACGCTTTCGATGATCCGTGCTTCCCATGCGTCCGGAAGCGATTTGCGGTTGCGCACGAGTTGCTCTGGCGCGGTCACGCGCACCCGAGCTTCGTTGCCGGCCTTGGCAGCGAACTTGTCATTCATCAGACGCGCAAACACCGCTGGCACGAAGCCTTTGAAAGCGGTTCCCGCGCGGTTGATGTTATCTTGCTGTTCGTCCACCACCTCTCGCATCGCCTCAATCTGGGCCTCAAGCAGACGCCGGTCGCGCTCGGTCAATCCGCCCGAAAGCGGGTCGTGGCCGGTGTGTTTTGAGTATGCGGCGATGGCTTCTCTCGTAATGCGCTCACCGTCGAGGTGCTTGTCGCCAAGAGCAGGATCATTGATGAGCGTCTGATAGTTCGAGATGATGCTTCGCCCCGCACGGAGCAATTCCGCGAGTCGCGTTCCCGTCACGACATCCTCGGTAACTCCCGCTCCGATGGCAGACGACACGACGAGTGCGCAGCCGACAAGAACAGCGGCAATGAAAGTCCGGGTCAACGTTGACATGGCGGACATTTCCGTTCCCTTCAAGGACGGCCTTTAGGGTATATTAGCATAACACGATAAAAGGCGGGGACCCAGCGGCAAACTTTGCTGGTTCCGCAACGAACAGTCTGGGCGACTTGCGACCCGCGAGCTCGGCCCTTTTTATTGCGCTGTGGGTCGGCTTGAGCGAGATTCTAATCGCCTGCCCGGCAAAAGCCATGATCACCGCTATGTCAGGCGGGCATGACCGTTGCGAGAATTGAAAATTATGAAGGCAAACCAAGCCTGAACAGGCGCATGCTGCTCAGAGCTGCCGGCCTTGGCGCCCTTGCCGGGCTCGCCGCCTGCGCAACCGCCGTGCTGCCCACCGGCGAAGGCGCCGGTGTCTCTGCTTCCGCGGCCGGCACCCTGAGCGGCATTCGGGCCTCAGCCGGTCTTGGACCGCTTGTCGCCGATCCTCGTCTCGAACAGGCGGCCTTGCAGCAGGCCGGCTACATGGCGCGCCGCGGCCGCATGAATCACACCACCGGCTGGGGCAAGGACTTTGCCTCGCGCGTCAAAGACAATGGCATTGCCGGCGCCGCCGCCGAGAACATCGCCGAAGGCCGCTTCGACCAGCAGAAGCTGTTCGATATCTGGGTGCATTCGCCAGGCCACCGCCGCAACATGCTAGACCCGCGCTTCACCCGCTTCGGCCTCGCCTATGTACGCGACGGCCGCGACAACACGCTTCGCTACTGGTGCCTTGTGCTCGGAAGATAGCACGGTTTCGCCTTTGGTCGGCGGAGTCCGTGCCGGATGATCGAGCCGTCAGTCTTTGCGGCCGCCGAGCAACTCCTCGATGTCCTGTGCACAAACCGGTCTGCTGAAATGATAGCCTTGCATTTCGTCGCAATTGTTCCTGCGCAGGAAGGCCACCTGATCATCTGTCTCAACGCCCTCGGCAATGACCCTCAGGTTGAGATTTTGCCCCAATGAAATCACCGCGCTGGCCACAGCCTGGTCGTTCTCGTCGGCGGCAAGATCCTTGATGAAGGATTTGTCGATCTTCAGCCGCGCCACGGGAAAGGTCTTGAGTGCGCTGAGGCTGGAATAGCCTGTGCCGAAATCATCGATCGAGATCTGGACACCCAGGCTTTGCAGGGCGTTCATGGTCGCGACCGCCAGGTCGATATCCTGCATGATAAGGCTCTCGGTCACCTCCAGTTCGAGGTACCTGGCCTCCAGACCGCTGTCCTTCAGCGCGCTGACAATGCGATCGATCAGGTTGCGTTCCCTGAATTGCCGCGCCGACACATTCACGCAAACGGTCAAGGACGGCAGCCCTGCGTCTTGCCAGGCTTTGTTCTGCCGACAGGCCTCATGCAGAACCCAGTCGCCGATCGGTACGATCAGACCTGTCTCCTCGGCGGTCGGGATGAACATCGTCGGCATTATCGTACCAAGCGTTGGATGGTTCCAGCGTATCAATGCCTCGACCGCAAAAACCCGACCTGACCGAAGGTCCACCTGCGGCTGGTAGAGCAGCGTGAATTCCGAACGCGCCAAGGCATTTCGCAGCTCTTCCTGAAGCACGAATTTCTCATGCGCCCGGGTATTGAACTCCGGAGCGTAAAACTGGAAATTATCGCGGCCGAACTCCTTGGCGCGATACATGGCCGCATCGGCATTTGCCAGCAGCGTATCGGGATCAGTCCCATCCTTCGGATAGTTGGCAATGCCTATGCTGGCCGTCGCCCGCACAAGATGCGCTCCGAGCCGAACCGGTTCGGCGAGTGCCGACCTGAGCTTTTGCAAGGTCTCGGAAACGAGATCGACGTTCGCCGGCTGGTCGAAAAGCACGATGACGAATTCGTCGCCGCCAAGCCGCACGACGGTATCGGTTGCCCTCACGCAGTCGACCATGCGACTTGCGACGATCTTCAGAAGCTCGTCTCCGGCATTGTGGCCGAGCGTGTCGTTGACAAATTTGAAATTGTCCAGATCGATGAACACCACCGTCACCCAGCGATCGTATCGCTGGGCGTACAGGACCGCCTGCGAAAGCCGATCCTCGAGCAAGGCGCGATTGGGAAGCCCGGTCAGCACGTCATGATTGGCCATGAAGTGGATCCGGTCTTCAGCCTGTTTGCGTTCGATGGCGATCCCGGCGATGCGCGTGGTGAAATCGATCAGGCGGGTCTCGGCCTCGGTCGGTTCGCGCACCGTCATCGAATACATCGCAAAGACGCCAAGCACCGCGCCCTGATGCGACAGGATCGGGGTCGACCAGCACGAACGCAAACCGTGCGGCCGCGCGAGTTCGCGATAATCCTGCCAAAGCGGATCCTGCATGATGTCAGCGACAATCACCGGCTCGTGCCGATAGACCGCCGTTCCGCAAGACCCCGCCCGAGGGCCGACCGCGGCGCCGTCGACGGCGTCGGTGTAGTCTTTCGCCAGGCTCGGCGCGGCGGCGTGGCGCAAGTGGCTGCCATCCTTGTCGAGCAGCAAGACCGAACCGAATATCCCCGCCAGTTGGGACTCGACCAGACGCATGAGCCGCTCGAGCACGTCTTCGAGGGGAGCGCTCTTTGCGATCATCTCGAGGATATGCGCCTGCCCGTCGCGAAGGATTTCGGCCCGCTTGCGCGCAGTGATGTCGCGGGCAATGCCGACGAGTCCGAAAATGTTGTTTTGAACGTTGCGCAACGGCAGTTTCGTCGACAGGAACCATTTGCCGGTGCCTGACGCATCGACGACGAACTCCTCCTCGTCGATCATCGGTTGTCCGTCGCGCATCAGTTGCTGCTCGATGAGGCGAAATTTCTGCGCAAGATCCGGCGCGTGAAGGTCGAAGTCGCTCAGGCCGATCATGTCGCTCGTGCTGTCTCGACCGCTGTCGGACGCAATGGCTCGGTTGGCGACGACGAAGCGGCTTTCGGTGTCCTTCACCCACATGTAGTCAGGCACCAGGTCGATCAGCGTCTGCAAGGAGATTCGCTCGTCGACGACCAAGCGGTTGGCGCTGAGCTCGCTGATGTCCTCGTGCGTGGCCACCCAGCCGCCGTCAGGCATCGGTTGATGGCAGACCTGAATTGTCCGGCCATCGGCGAGCTCGGCTGTCCAGTTCCCCGAAGCAGTGCCCGAATTGACTGCCCGGGCCAACGCCAGATAGGCGTCCGCATTCATTGCCGAGGTCCCGACAGCGACGCGCCGCTCGACGATTTCGCGCAGCGCCGCACCCGGCTGCAATTGCTCCGGCGCAAGGCGATAGATTTCCGCATAGCGCCGGTTGCACAGGATCAGCCGTTCATCGGCGTCAAAAAAGCAGATGCCTTGCGAGATGTTCTCGATCGCGGTCTGGAACCGCAGTGCCTGGTCCTGAAGCGCTGCAATCGTGGCGCGAAGCTCGCGCTCGAGCGCCTCATATGAGGCAGTCGCCAGTTGTGCCAGCGTCGTCAAATTGGCGGATTCGGGCACTTCGGCGGTTTGCCTGGATGATTTCGTGGCCAAACACAGTTCCTCCCGCTGATGCTTGAGGCAAGCAAAGGAGGCTCGCCTTCAACCCAAAAGCGAGTGCATATTGGTCGGGATATACTAATGGCAGGTGAACCGGCTTAATGCCGACCCGACCGGCACAGGCAACGGAAGCCGTGAGCCAGTCGCGGTTGCCGGAGCCGTGAGACTTAGTCCATATGCGCGGCAGGCGCTCCACCGGCGGGCGGCGCAGCCTTTGGCTTGCGCAGCAGGAAAACAAACGGGACGGCAAGCAGTGTCATCATCATCAGCAGCTTGAAGTCATTGACGTAGGAGACCATCATCGCCTGGATATTGACCATGCCATCCATCAGCGACAGCGCCGTCGGATCGCCGCCCGCCGCTGCCGGCGACGCCGCCCAGAGGTTGGGATTGAACGGATTGATATAGGCCGAGAGCTCAGCGTGGTTGATCTGTGTGTTGCGTACCAGCAGAACCGTCACCACCGACACGCCGATCGACGAGCCAAGATTGCGCACCAGGCTGAACAACGCCGTGGCATCGGTGCGGAAGCGTGCGTCGAGCGTGGCGAAGGCCACGGTGGACAGCGGCACGAACACCATTCCCATTCCAAGGCCCTGGATGACGCCGGAGCTGAGGATGAGCCAGTTGTCCATCTGCGGCGAAAAGCTCGACATCGTGTAGAGCGATTGCGCGGTCAGCAGGAAGCCGATCACGACGAGGATCCTGGCATCGATCCTGTGCATGATCCGCCCGACGAACAGCATCGCGATCATCGTGCCGACACCGCGCGGCCCCAGGACGATGCCGATAGTGAGGGTCGGATAGCCGAAGATGGTCGACAGCATTGGCGGCAGCAGCGACATGCTCGCCAAAATGAGCACGCCCATGACAAAAATGAACGCCAGCCCGGTGACGAAATTGCGATCGAGGAAGATCTTCGGGTCGATAAAGGGGTGCTCCGCCGTCAACGTGTGAATGGTGAATACCCAGAAGCCGGTGATGGAAAGACCAAGCTCGATCCATATCTCGATCGAGGAAAACCAGTCGACCTCACCGCCACGATCGAGCATCAGTTGCAGCGCGCCGACACCGAGCGAGAGCATGGCGAAGCCGAAGAAATCGAAGCTGCGCACCCGCCGGGCCACGCTGGGGAGATATGCGGCCATGCCGAGGAAGGCGATGATGCCGACCGGCAGGTTGATGAAGAACACCCAGCGCCAGTTGAAATTCTCGGTCAGCCAGCCACCCAGCGTCGGGCCAAGGATCGGTCCCAGCATGATGCCGGCGCCCCAGATGGCCATGGCCTGGCCGTGGCGTTCCCTAGGGTTGATGTCGAGCAGGAAGGTCTGCGACAGCGGCACGATGGCCGCGCCGAAGACGCCTTGCATCAGCCGGAAGAGAACGATGGTCTCCAGGCTCCAGGCTATGCCGCACAGCATGGAGAAGACGGTGAAGCCGACCACCGCCGTCAGGAACAGCTCCTTGCGACCGAAGCGGTCGGCAAGCCAGCCGGTCACCGGCGTCATGATCGCGGCGGCAACGATGTAGGAGGTCAGCACCCAGTTGATGTTGTCGGGGGAGGCGCCGAGATCGCCGGTCATGGTCGGCAGCGCGACGTTGGCGATCGTCGTGTCGAGCGCCTGCATGATCGTCGCCAGCATGAGCGCAACTGTGATCAGGCCGCGGTGCGGTACTTCGCGAAAGGGTTCTGGGGTGCTCATGACGTAAAACTTCCAGCAGGTAACAAAAACGTGTACATTAGGTTTCCGGACGGCGAGGCCCTCGCTGCAGAGAGACCCTCATCGCGGTGGGACGCGAGCATCGATGTGGGGGTTACATCGACTGAGCGTCTCGACAAAGCGGGCGCCTGCCGCCCGGAAACCTGAGGACCGAAGATCCTGCGCAACGTTGTCTGGTTTAGCCAGGCCGCAGCGCAGCCCGTCTACGCATTCAACTCTTCCTGCGCCTCCCTCGGACCAATCCTGTCACCTGCATCCATCTCGCTGTTTGCCATGCGGCCGCTGTCAGGCCTCTTTACTTGGCCTCGCCTGCCGTGGCGCGGCGGAAAATGCCCGGCAGCCCGCGGGAAACGCCGGTGTCCACCGTGACGGTCGCGCTCATGCCGGTGCGCAGCGCCATCTTGGCGTCGGCGTCGGTCAACTCCAGGCGGACCGGAATGCGCTGCGTGACCTTGACCCAGTTGCCGGTGGCGTTCTGCGCGGGCAGCAGCGAGAACTCGGCCCCGGTGCCGGCGCCAATCGCCTTGACGGTGGCTTCGAACGTCTTGCCCGGATAGGTGTCGACCACGATTTCGGCCTTTTGGCCCGGATTCATGTTGGTGAGCTGGGTTTCCTTGAAATTGGCGTCGACCCAGGTATCGCCGGTCTCGACCAGCGAAAACAGCGGCGTGCCCGAGCCGACATACTGGCCGACCTTGAACGAAGCGGCCTGGCTGATGATGCCGTCGGCAGGCGCTTTGACTGTTGTCTGGACCAGATCGTAGGCCGCCTTGTTGCGTGCGGCGAGCGCCGCCATCACTGTCGGATGCTTGTCGGTCTCGATGTCGGGATTGCCGCCAAGTGCCGCCTTGGCGCTGACGATCCCTTGCTGGGCCACGGCCAGCTGCTGCTTGGCCTTGTCGAGGTCGTTCTTGGCCTCGTCCAGCGACGACTTGGCGTTGATGCCCTTGCGGGCAAGGTCGGCGGCGCGGTCATACTGCGACTGCGCGTACTGGACCTGGCTTTCGTCGGACTTCTCTTGCGCCAGCGCCTGGCTATAGGCCGCACGCAGCTGCTCGACATTGAGCCGCGCGCCGGCCACCGCCGCATCGGCCTGGGCCAATGCGATCCGGTAGGGCTCGGGATCGATGGCGAACAACACGTCGCCCTGCTTGACAGACTGGTTGTCGAAAATATCGACCTGAACGATGCGGCCCGCCGTATCGGCGGCTATCGACACCTTGGCCTGCTGCAGATTGGCGTTCTCGGTCTCCTGATAGCGGCCGCCGGTCACCCAGACATAGCTGCCGCCGGCGATCAACGCAGCGGGCAGCACAAACATCAAAAGGAAGCGGCCGGCACGACGCTTCTTCTTCGGCGCCACTGGCGCCGGAGCTACCTGCGGAGCGACCGTGACCGGAGCTGCCGCCGGCTTCGCGGGAGCTTCCATCTCCAGCTTGGCCGCATTCTTATCTACTTTGGCTACCGCGTTCATGCTGCTGCGCCTTCCGTATTCTTCACTTTTTCCGAGGGCGGCGTCTCACCATCCGCAAGATTCTGCACCATTGTCTCCAGCGCCTTGACCAGGACGCGGCGATCTTCCGGCGAAACGCCAACGAGCGATTCCTCATACACCTCGCCGGCAAGGCTCTTGACGTGGGCGTAGGCTGCGTTCGCCTTGGCGGTCGGGAAAATCATGCGCACTCGTCTGTCGGTTGCGTCGGGACGGCGCTCGATCCAGCCGCCCTCCTCCATGCGATCGACAAGGCGCGAGACGCTGATCGGCTCGATTTCGAGAAGCTCGGCAAGCCGCGCCTGCGCGACACCCGCCTCCTTGGCGACACGGACCAGAAGCCGCCATTGCGCCGAAGAAAGGCCGAAACCACTGGCGCGCGCCTCGAAGCGCTTGCGCATCAGGCGCTGCACGTCGTGGATCAAAAAGCCCAATCTGTCGATGCCGTCGGAAACCATGAGCGACATATATAATAAGCGTGCTCATAATTCAAGGAACCCGGATTGTGCCAGAAGGCGGCAAACATGGCAGTCACATCATGAGCGATTGCGAATGAGCATCGTGACCACGAAGAAAGCGCCGACCGAACTGGTGATGATGCCGATCGGCAGTTCCTGCGGCGGCAGCAGCGTGCGCGCGAGAAGGTCGCTTGCCAGCAACAGCACCGCTCCGAAGAGGGCGCAGCTTGCAATCAGGCGCAGATGAAGCGGGCCGGCCAGGGTCCTGGACAGATGTGGGATCATCAAGCCAACGAAACCTATGACGCCTGCGACCGAGACAAGGATCGCCGTCGAGAAAGCGGCGACGAGAAATGTCATCCTGCGCATCCGCGCAACCGGGACGCCGAGGCTTTCAGCGGCATTCTCGCCGGCCAGGAAAGCGTCGAGCCGGCGGTGGTTCCAAAGTCCATAAACAAGGATGGTGCCTGCGCCCAGAGCAGCCAGCTCGATATTGTCCCAACGGGCCAGCCCGAGCCCGCCCATCGTCCAGAACAACACCGAGTGAGCGGCGCGCTGGTCTCCGGCAAAGACGAGATAGTTAGTCAAGGCGGTGAACATGAACGAGACGGCAAGCCCGGCGAGGATCAGCCGTTCGGGGCCTTGCCCCCTCACCCGCGAAACCAGCAAAAGCACGATGCCGGCGGCCAATACGCCGCCCGTGAAGGCCGCGACCGGCAACGTCCAGATACCGAAATGGTCGCCAAAAATGGTGATGACGGAAACCGCGCCGGCCGCGGCTCCGGACGACAGGCCGAACAAGAACGGATCTGCGAGGTCGTTGCGCGTTACCGTCTGCAGCAGCGCGCCGATGACGCCCAGCCCGGCGCCGACACAGATGGCCATAATCGTGCGCGGTAGCCTAAGATCGAGGACGATCTTGGCAATCGGGATCTTGCCGGCCGGACCGGACACGATGTCTCCGTCCAGCCCGGCGGCATGTCCGAGCGCAGCAATCACGTCGCTCAACGCGATGACCGTCGATCCATAGGCAATCGACAGCAGAGCAAGAGCGGCAATCGCTGCTGCTCCTGCTGTCATCGCCAATTCGAACGCTCTCTGGCGCAAGCTCAGAAAGCTTCCGGGTGCATCGCCCTGGCGATCTTGCCGATCGCCTCGATGTTGGCAGGCCCAGGCGTCAGTTCGGCATAGCGCAGCGCAATGAAGTGCTCATTTTTGACCGCCTCAGTCTCCTTCATCGCCGGATGAGCTTTCAGGAAATCGAGCAGTTTTCTGTAGCCGCCGTCCTGGTAGTCGAGCAGGATAAGAAATTGCGGATTGCGGGCCGCCACCGTCTCCCAATCCGTATTGCCCCAGCTCGTCGGCATGTCGGCCATGATGTTGTCGCCGCCGGCTGCGGCGATCATGGCGCTGGGGATCGCGAACTTGCCTGATGTGAAGGGTTTGTCTTCGCCGGAGTCGTAAAGAAACACACGCGTTCCCGTGCGGTCGCCGATCTTTGCCGTGATATCGGCGAGCTGCGCCTTCCAGTTCGAAACAAGCTTTCCCGCCTCCGCCTCCTTGCCAAAAATCTTGCCCAGCTTTTCGACATCACCATAGAGCAGGTCCATCGAGGCTGCGGGGCGGTTCTGGTCGAGATGGACGCAACTTTCCGTCGGCACCAGCGTCTTGATACCGTGCGGGGCCAGCGTATCGGGCGTCACCTCGCCGCCAGGCTTCATGCCGTAATACCAGCCGGCGAAGAAGAAATCGGGCTCGACGGCGACGAGGTTTTCGAGGGTCGGGTATTTCGGCGCGAGTTCCGGGATCGCGCCCTGCTCGGCCTTGAATTCCGGACCGACCTTATACCATCCGGTGATGCCGGTCAGGCCGACGATCGATGGTTGCAGCCCCAGCGCGAAGGCCATCTCCGCCATGTTCAGATCTTGGATGACGGCGCGCTTCGGCGCGGCGTCGAACGTCAGCGGCGTGCCGCAGCTATCAACGGTTACCGGGAAAGCGAAGGCGGTCTGGGCAAGTAGGAGGGAGGCAAAAGACAGTACGAGGCGTTTCACGGATGTTGCTCCTTGGTCAAATCGGGATGTGAAGAGGCGCGGTTCGGAACGTCGAAGACCGTGAGTTCGCGGTCTTCGGTGGGATGGCGCAGCCAAAGCACGTCAACGCCGAAAATCTCGCGGATCAACTTCTTGGTCAGCGCCTCGCGCGGACTGGCAAGTGCCTGCAGGCGGGCCTCGTTCATCACCGCGACCCTGGTGGCAAATGGCGTGACAAGCGACAGATCATGAAGCACCGCCACGACGGTCATGCCAAACTGCGATACGAGTTCGAGAAGGTCGCTGCGGGCGCGCGGATCGAGATGATTGGTCGGTTCATCGAGGAACAGGATTTTGGGCTCCTGGGCGATGGCGCGCGCCAACTGGGCGCGTTGCCGCTCGCCACCGGATAGCGAGCCGATCGTGCGGCCGAGCAGCGGCAGCAGGCCGGTTCTGCGAAGTGCTTCAATGACGATGTCGCGTTGCTCGCTCCTCCGTCGCAAGCCGGCATGCGGGACGCGCCCAAGCTCGACGTAGTCGATCACGGCAAGCCGCGGATCAGGCTGGTCGGTCTGGCCAACGACCGCCATGTGCAGTGCCCGCTCGGCGTCCGAAAACCTCTCCAGCCGGCGTCCGGAAAATCTCACATCTCCCGCGCTTGGCCGCAGCGTACCGCATAGCATGCGCAGCAGCGTCGTCTTGCCGGCGCCGTTGGGGCCGATGATGGCGAGGCGGTCGCCCGGCGCTATCGAAAGGCTCACCGCGCTGACCAGGCACCGGCCATTCGTCGTCGCGCTCAGTTCACACGCTTCAAGAAGAGGCTGGGAGGCGTCCAACTTACCGTCACTTTCTCAATGGCGACGGAAGGAAGCTGGACGGACCGGCCGACAAGACCGATGTCCACGTCTCCTCCCGGCACACCCCGTCCGGTCAACTCATGCTGATGGCAGGTCTCCTGGCTCGCGGGTCTTTGCGCCATCCTGCCTTCCCAGCCTTGCCGGCCAGTGGCACTTCGGATTTTGCTAACCGCTTACAGTTGCGGGGGCAGCCACGGCCTCGATCCGAAGATCTCACCGTGTTCCCTTTTCACCCCTTGCCTTTCGACTCGGGGACCATCAGTCAGCCACCCTAGTTTTCCGCCAATCACAGCGCAATAAGTCTTGTCAGAAGGAGCCATATAGACCTCGTGATGTAATAACGTTACATTTAAAAGGACGTTTGCCCGCTTCCTGTCAAGCCTTTTCGCGCGACGCCTGCGAATTGCCGACGACCGTCGCTCTCGATTTGCGCAGTGCGCAATTTCGATCAAACTGCCTCCGCCAGGAAGCGGCACCATAATCTTGCCAATATAAGACATGGCCAATGTAAAGACTGGGCCATGTAAAGACTGGGCCAATGCGGAGACTGGGCCAATGCGAGGTGCCAAATGAATCCGACCGAGAAGGCGCTGTGGTTCGTCGAAAGCCATCTGCCCGAAGCAGTCTCGCTGGACGATGTCGCCAAGAGCAGCGGGGTGTCGCGCTTTCATGTGACGCGGGCTTTCGGCGCGGCTACCGGCCGTTCGGTGATGAGCTACGTCCGTTCTCGCCGACTGACCGAAGCGGCGCGCAAGCTTGGCGCCGGCGCACCCGACATCCTCTCGGTCGCGCTCGACGCCGGCTATGCCTCGCATGAGGCCTTCACCCGCGCCTTCCGCGACCAGTTCGGCACCACGCCGGAACTGGTACGCGCACAAGGCTCGCTCGACAACCTCGATCTTGTGGAGCCGATCCTGATGGACCAGTCCTTTCTCGCCACTCTCGAACCACCGCGTTTTGAGACCAGCCGGCCGTTTCTCATCGCCGGTCTCGGCGAGCGTTACAGCTGCGAAACCAGCGCCGGCATCCCGATGCAGTGGCAGCGGTTCGGCCCCTATATTGGCAACATTCCAGGCGAGATCGGCGACGTCGCCTATGGCGTCTGCGTCAACGGCGACGACGCCGGCAATTTCGACTACATCGCTGGCGTCGAAGTGTCCGATTTTTCGGACCTGCCGAGGGAGTTTTGGCGTGTGCGCGTGCCGGCGCAGAAATACGCCGTGTTCGCCCATCGTGACCATATCTCGACCATCCGCCGCACGGTCAACACGATCTGGAACAAATGGCTGCCAGCCTCTGGGCACGAGATCGCCGATGCGCCGGAATTCGAGCGCTACGGCCCCGAATTTGATCCGCGCAGCGGCAATGGCGGGCTGGAAATCTGGATACCGGTCAAAGGGTGAGGTACGGCAGGCCGGCGCCGAAGCGCCGGAAGCGCTGCTACAACTCCAAATTCCAGTTCTGGCCGACCAGATCCTTGCCGAAGGAATGGTGGCGCTCCTCGTTGGTCAATTTAAAGCCCGCAGCCTCATAGATGTGGCGGGCGGCGGCGAGCACGTCGTTGGTCCACAGCGTCAGTGTCCTGTAACCCGTGGCGCGGCAAAAGCCGATACATTCCTCGACCAGCCGCTTGCCGATGCCGAGACCTCGCGCCGAGGGCTCGACGTAGAGCAGGCGCAATTTCGCCACCGCGTCCGACTGGCGCACGACGAAGACGGAGCCGACGACCTCGCCTTCCCGCTCGGCGATCCAGCTGCGTTCCCATTTCGGATCGAAGGATTTGACGAAGGCACCGAGGATTTCGGCGACCAGCGCTTCATAGGTTTCGTCCCAGCCATATTCCTGCGCGTAGAGCAGGCCCTGGCGACGAATAATCCAGCCGATGTCGCCGACTTGCAGAGGCCGCAGCATATAGGGAATTTTGGGCTCGGCGCTTCCGCCCAGCAAACGCTGCACCGTCTGCATGGCTTTGACCAGCCTGTCCTGTTCGGCATCCGAAAGCCGGTCGAGCAAAGCCGCGACCTGGTCGTGCGAGCCCTGGTTCAGCGGTGCGAAGGCCTGCCGCCCGGCCTTGGTCAGCGCGATCGACGAGCGCCGCGCATCCGCCTCGATCGTGGCACGCTCGACCAGATCACGCTCCTCGAACTTCTTCAGCAGCCGGCTGAGATAACCGGCATCGAGGCCGAGATCGCGCCCAAGATCCGTGGCGGTCAGGCCATCGCGATGCGCCAGCTCATAGAGCACCCGCGCCTCGGTCAGCGAGAAGGTGCTTTTCAGCAGCCCTTCGTCGAGCAGCCCGATCTGGCGGGTATAAAAGCGGTTGAAGGCCCGCACCGCGTCGATCCGCTCCTTGCCTGGGTGATGATGAATGGTCATGGCATCCTCCTCCGGGCAAGATTAGCGATTTAGTTGACTTGGTCAAGTATCTGTTTGAAGCATCCGTTTGAAGCAATTGTCCTGATGATGCTCACCGGGCGCCTTGACTCGCGCGAGTTGCCAGACTATTTCAGCGCCACGTTAGCACTCCCCCAAGATGAGTGCTAACCATGTCCGGCGCCGCCGGACGGAGGAACTGTTCTCACCATTCTCATCGAGGAATAAAAAATGGCAAAGTCGAAGTTCCGCCCGCTTCATGACCGCGTGGTCGTTCGTCGGGTCGAATCCGAATCCAAGACCGCGGGCGGGATCATCATTCCCGACACGGCGAAGGAAAAGCCGCAGGAAGGCGAGATCATCGCCGTCGGTTCCGGCGCCCGTGACGAAGCCGGCAAGCTCGTCCCGCTGGACGTCAAGGCCGGCGACCGCATCCTGTTCGGCAAGTGGTCGGGCACCGAAGTCAAGCTCAATGGCGAAGACCTTCTGATCATGAAGGAAGCCGACATCATGGGCATCATCGGCTGAATACCGGCCTCACCCTCAACTGAATTTTCGGGCTCAATCCAAGCCCCTGCCAGGAGCTAAAAATGGCTGCCAAAGACGTAAAATTCTCCCGCGACGCTCGTGAGCGCATGCTGCGCGGCGTCAACATCCTCGCCGACGCGGTGAAGGTCACGCTCGGCCCCAAGGGCCGCAACGTCGTCATCGACAAGTCGTTCGGCGCACCGCGCATTACCAAGGACGGCGTCACCGTCGCCAAGGAAATCGAGCTTGAAGACAAGTTCGAGAACATGGGCGCGCAGATGGTCCGCGAAGTTGCTTCGAAGACCAACGACATCGCCGGCGACGGCACCACGACCGCGACCGTTCTGGCACAGTCGATCGTCCAGGAAGGCCACAAGGCGGTTGCCGCCGGCATGAACCCGATGGACCTCAAGCGCGGCATCGACCTCGCCGTCGCCGACGTCGTCGCGACGCTGATCAAGAACGCCAAGAAGATCAAGACCTCGGAAGAGGTTGCCCAGGTCGGCACCATCGCCGGCAATGGCGACGTTTCGGTCGGCTCGATGATCGCGGAAGCGATGCAGAAGGTCGGCAATGAGGGCGTCATCACCGTCGAGGAAGCCAAGACCGCCGAGACCGAGCTCGAAGTCGTCGAAGGCATGCAGTTCGACCGCGGTTATCTCTCGCCCTACTTCGTCACCAACGCCGAGAAGATGGTTGCGGATCTGGAAGACGCCTACATTCTTCTCCACGAGAAGAAGCTCTCCAACCTGCAGGCCATGCTGCCGATCCTCGAGGCTGTCGTGCAGACCTCGAAGCCGCTGGTCATCATTTCGGAAGACGTCGAGGGCGAGGCCCTGGCCACGCTCGTCGTCAACAAGCTGCGTGGCGGCCTGAAGATCGCCGCCGTCAAGGCGCCTGGCTTCGGTGATCGCCGCAAGGCCATGCTGGAAGACATCGCTATCCTCACCGGTGGCCAGGTCATCTCCGAAGACCTCGGCATCAAGCTCGAGAATGTCGGCCTGAACATGCTCGGCCGCGCCAAGAAGGTGTCGATCTCCAAGGAGAACACCACCATCGTCGACGGCGCCGGCAAGAAGGCCGAGATCCAAGGCCGCGTCGCCCAGATCAAGCAGCAGATCGAGGAGACCACCTCGGACTACGACAAGGAGAAGCTGCAGGAACGTCTCGCCAAGCTGGCGGGCGGCGTTGCCGTCATCCGCGTCGGCGGTGCGACCGAAGTGGAAGTCAAGGAAAAGAAGGACCGCGTCGATGACGCCCTCAACGCGACGCGTGCGGCCGTCGAAGAAGGCATCGTTCCCGGCGGCGGCGTCGCACTGCTGCGCGCTTCGCTGAGCATCAAGGCAACCGGCGCCAACTCCGACCAGACCGCCGGCATCAGCATCGTGCGTCGCGCGCTGCAGGCTCCGGCCCGTCAGATCGCGGCCAACGCCGGTGCGGAAGCATCGATCGTTGCCGGCAAGATCCTTGAGAACAAGGGCGCGACCTTTGGCTACAACGCCCAAACCGGCGAATATGGCGACATGATCGCCATGGGTATCGTCGATCCGGTCAAGGTTGTGCGCACGGCTCTGCAGGACGCGGCCTCGGTCGCCGGCCTGCTGGTCACCACCGAAGCCATGATTGCGGAGGCTCCGAAGAAGGAGTCGGCTGGCGGCGGCATGCCTGGCGGCATGGGCGGCGGCGGCATGGGCGGCATGGGCGGTATGGATTTCTAATCCAACCCATCAGCCTTCATGTACGGAAAGGGCGGCCGAGAGGTCGCCCTTTTTCGTTGATGGGACGGAGGATGAGAGGCGGTCCGATTCCAAAGCAAGCGGAAGCATACCCCTGACCGTTTCTTCGGCGTCGGCGCAGAACGTGAATTGCAGAGCTGGAGCGTCGGCCCTTCGGCAGGGCTCCGCGCTGGCCTCGATGCCGTGGAAGCGCGAAACGTCAATGCGCCGTGACTGCGATCTCTTTCGCCGGCAATGCCCCCTCAATCAGCGCCGCGACCTCATCGGCTACCGCCAGCACCGGGGCGCGGTCGCGGGTGGCGCGTGCGATCACCATCAGCCCTTCCAGCGATGATTCGACCAGCAGCGCCAGCGCGTGCGCGCGGCGCTCGGGCACCCCTGCCCTGACGAAGGCCGCCCTGAGCAGGCCTATCCATTGCTCGAAGGCCGACCGGCACAACTCAGCCAACTCCGGCATGTCGGTCGGCGAATCCAACACCACGGGCGCGATCGGGCAACCGAGCGTGAACTGGTTGTCTTCCAGCATGCGCGCGACCGATTGGTAGATGTGGTGGACCGCCACCGCCGGATCTTTTTCGGCAGCGAGCGCGGCGTCCAGCCTCTGCGTCACATCGGCGACGCTATCGCGCGTAACCTCGACGACCAGTTGATCCTTGCCGCCCGGAAAGTGGAAGTAGAGCGAGCCTCTCGGTGCACCTGAGGCACTCAATATGTCGTTGAGCGACGTGCCGTGGTAGCCGCGCTGCCTCAGCAGCAGCGCCGTTGTCTCGAGTATGCGGATGCGGGTGTCGTTCGCCATGTCAACCTCTGTCAGGAATGAGCATTATAGGCCTTGCCTCGAATATGACAACCGGTCTATATAATATGTAGATCAGTCTATATATCAGCGAGGGGCGAATGCGTCGTTATCGTCTTGAAGGAACCGGCGTGACCAAGTGCCTGGTGATGCGCGACGGGACGCAGCCGACGCCGAAGCCGCACGAGATCGTCGTGCGTGTCCGCGCCACATCGCTCAACCGCCGCGATACGATGATCCTCAACGGCACCTATCCGCTGACGCCGCGCCAAGACGTCGTCCCGCTGAGCGACGGTGCCGGGGAAGTCGTTGCCGTCGGAGATGCCGTCACCCGCTTTGCCGCCGGCGACCGCATCACCGGCAGCTATTTTGCACGCTGGATTGATGGCCGCATCAATGCCGGGCTGATCGACCAGCTTGGCTGCACGCTGGACGGGATGCTGACTGAATACGCGGTGCTCGACGAGCAATGGGCGGTGTGGCTTCCCGGTCATCTCGACTGGCATCAAGCGGCGACACTGACCTGTGCCGGCCTGACCGCTTGGAATGCCGTGACGGCGGCCGAGATGCCGAAGCCCGGGCAGTGGGTTCTGGTCATCGGTTCAGGTGGCGTCGCGCTGTTTGCGCTGCAATTCGCCAAGCTGCTCGGCTGCCGGGTCGTGGCAGTCAGCTCGCGCGGCGAGAAGCTGGACCGGCTGCGGGCGCTGGGCGCCGACCTCGTCGTCTCGACGGCCGACACGCCGGAATGGGGTGCAGCTGTGCGCGAGCAAACCGGTGGCATCGACCTCGTCGTCGAGACCGGCGGCCCGCCGACCTTCGCGCAATCGATGATCGCCTGCGCGCTTTACGGGCGCATCGTGCTTCTCACCATACAGGATGCGAAAGGCGGGACGGTGCAGATCCCCGGCCCGGTCTACCAGCGCAGCCTCGCCACCATCAGCCGCCTCTTCGTCGGCAATCGCACCAACCTCGAAGCCATGCTGCGCGCCATCTCGGTGCATCGGCTTAAGCCAGTCATCGACAAGGTGTTCGCCTTCGACGAGGCCCAAGACGCCTACCGTTATTTCCAGCAAGGCGACGTCTTCGGGAAAGTGGTCGTCGACGGCGCCTGACTGGTTCGCCCCCAAAATCTGATCGACCCCCTCAAATCAAAGGAGAGACACAATGACCATTCGTGAAGCAGAGGCCCAATGGCAGGGATCGTTGAAAGAAGGTTCGGGCCGGCTGAGGCTAGGCAGCGGCGTATTCGAAGGCGCCTACTCCTTCCCGTCGCGTTTCGAGAACGGTCCCGGCACCAACCCGGAGGAATTGGTCGCGGCGGCGCATGCCGGCTGCTTCTCGATGGCGCTGAGCGCCATCCTGGGCCGCGAAGGTTATACTCCCGCACGCATCCACACGATCGCGAAAGCGCATCTCGGCGCCACCGCGGCCGGACCGACGATCATCCGTATCGAGTTGGAGACGGAGGCAAGCGTCGCCGGGCTGCCGGCGGGGGATTTCGAGCGGCTGGCGCAGACGGCCAAGGAGAGCTGCCTCGTGTCGCGGGCGCTGGCCGGCGTCGCGGCGATCACGCTCAAGGCCGCCTCGTCGAAACCGTTGCTGATCACTGAAGGGAAGGAATATCCAATGACACAGGAACTCATCATCGACATCGCCGCGGCAAAACGCTCCGCCGAAACGGCCGAGATCATGCGGCGCTACAACGACGTCTTCCAGCGCCACGACGCGTCGGCGCTCGACGATCTGGTGGCGGAAGATTGCGTGATCGAGAACACCACGCCGGCCCCGGACGGCGCCCGCCGCATCGGCAAGGGCGCCTGCGTCGAACTGTGGTCGGCGATCGCGACCGGACCCGGCACGCGCTTCGACATCGAAGAAACCTTCGTCGCCGGCGACCGGGCCACGATCCGCTGGCGCTACTGGATGGCCGACGGCAATTCGCTGCGCGGCGTCAACCTGATGCGCGTGGCGGACGGGCAGATTGTCGAGGCCATGGGCTACGTGAAGGGATAGCGCTTGGCGCGACAAGCTGCCGTCAGCCAAGCTGCACCGCGCGCGCATCCTTGCGATATAGATTCTTGATCGGCTCCTGCGCGGCGCGCAATGTCGTGATGTCCATGCATATTCTCCAGTCGTGAGATGTCGCTGTTCGAAATCGTGTGTCATTGCCGGGTTACTCCGGCACGCTCACACCCGAGCCCCCGAGTTCGGCGGGGAAGTCTTTCAGCTTCGGCAATCCGTCCTTCATCGGCAGGACCGTCTCGGCGTAGTTGACATGAACCCCCGGCGTGAACTTCACCGTCGGTATCGTGGCCGCATAGACGTCTACCAGTCCGAGCGGCGGATGATCGGTCATCAGATGGCCGCCGCACTTCGTGCAGAACTGACGGTCGCTCATGTTGGACTTCTCGAAGCCGGACAGGAACTCCTCGCCCTTGGTGACCTTGACGTTTTCCGGCTTCCACAGCGTGAACGCGTTCACGGGAGACGCCGACCACGAACGACAGGAACTGCAATGGCAGTAGCCCATCGCCTCGGCCGCTCCGTGCACTTCGATTTCCACGGCGCCGCAAAAACATCCGCCCTTATGTACCGTCATGACTTAGATCCTCATTTTTCTTGAGTTCGACTGCGCTCAGCAGCTGATTTGAGACAGAGCTCAGCGCCGACGGGGTTTAAAGCTTCCGGCAATGAACGGAATGACGGGGCGTCCGCCTCACTTGACAGCGCGTCCGGAACTCGAAAGGGATGTCGCGCCGGGTTGCCGCGCAACGTACGGGACATGGATGGAATGGCCGGGGACGCTCTGTCTGACCTCTTGAAAAAGGTGCGTCTCACCGGCGCGACGTTTTTCGACATCAAGGCTCAGGATCCATGGGCCGTCTGCTCGCCTGCCCCGTCATCGATACTGCCGAAGATCCTGCCCGGCGCGGACCACCTGATTTCCTATCACGTGGTGACGGCCGGCCGTTGCTTTGCTCGCATCGTGGGCAAGGAGGCGATCGCGGTGGAGGCCGGCGAAGTCGTGGTCTTCACCCACAGCGACCCGCACATCATGTCGAGCAATCCCGAGCTCGCGGCCGATCCTCCGACCGCCGATGTCCTGGAGATCGCGTCCGCCAGCCAAATGCCGTTCCACATCAACCATGGCAGCGACGGGTCGATCTCGGCTAGGCTCGTTTGCGGTTATCTTGCCTGCGACGCACAGCCATTCAATCCGCTGCTCGATGCATTGCCCCCGGTGATCAAGGCCGGGGACGTGAAAGGCGATGCCGGCTGGCTTGGCCAATTCATCAGATTGGCAGTCTCGGTAGTGGCGGAAAAGCGGGCTGGCAGCGAGACCGTGCTCACCAAGCTCAGCGAGCTCATGTTCGTCGACGTCCTGCGCCGCTATGTGGAGTCGCTTCCACCGCAACACACCGGCTGGCTGGCGGGCCTGCGCGACCCGCACCTGCGCACGGCGCTGGCGCTGATCCACGATCGGCCCGAGCACAATTGGACCGTGGAGGCGCTGGCGAAGGAGGCCGCGCTGTCGCGCACCGTGCTCGCCGAGCGTTTCACCAGGCTCGTCGGGATGCCGCCGGTGCACTATCTCGCCAAATGGCGGATGCAGATTGCCTCGGAACTGCTCAGCACCGGCAACAGCAACGTCGCAAACATAGCGGCGGAAATCGGCTACGAGTCCGAGGCGGCGTTCAGCCGTGCCTTCAAGAAGATGATCGGCGTCCCCCCATCGGCCTGGCGGCTGGGTGTTCGCGCTGCGCCCGGTTTCGGCGGCGGCGAGGCTCCCGAAACCGAAGGCGGACCCGCCGATCCGCAGCGGTAAGAGCAATTCCAGGAAAGGTGCGAAACGGTTTCCGTCCGGAATTGCGTCAAAACAAAGAGATCTACCGGTCCGCCAGCGCCAGTTTGGCGCCGAGCATGACAAAGGCTCCGGCGAAGGTGCGGCGCATCCAGGTCAGCACCTTCGGCCGCGACACGACATGGCTGCGGACCGACGCCGCGAAGATGCCGTAACCGACAAAGACCACGAAGGTGAGCAGCATGAAGACGCTGCTGAGCTCCAGCATCTTCGACAGCGCACGCGGTTCGGTGGTGGTGACGAATTGCGGCAGGAAGGCAAAGAAGAAGATCGACAGCTTCGGATTGAGGATGTTGATGAGGATGCCCGAAGTGATCACTTTGCCGGCCGAGCGCGGCGCGACATTTTCGTCGACGCTCAGGCCGCCCTTCTCCTTCAGCGTGTTCCAGGCCATGTAGAGCAGGTAGGCGACGCCGAGATATTTCAGCGTCTCGAAGGCGACGGCGCTGGTGTGCAGCAGAGCCGCGAGGCCGGTGATGGCGGCCGCCATATGCGGAATGATGCCGAGCGTGCAGCCGAAAGCGGCAATGATGCTGGCACGCGCACCACGCGAAAGCCCGGCGCTCAGCGTATAGAGAACGCCAGTGCCGGGCGAAGCCACGACAATCAGCGACGTCAACAGGAATTCGATGCTCACAGATGGTCTCCCGGTGCTGGCCCTGCCGCCGGCAGCGTAATCAGCGAAACGTGCGGGCACAAGCCAGCCTGAGAGCCTATCCGCATTCAGATCATGCTATTGGCGTGCAGCTTGCTATCCGCGATGGGCTGCCGAACTTCCCAGTGTTCGACTAGCTTACTCTCGTTCAGCCTGAAAATGTCGACGATGGCCAAGCCCTCCTCTTCGGGTTCGCGTTTTGCGTGCATGTGCACGATGACGAAATCCCCATCGGCAAAAATCCGCTTCACCTCTCCCCTCACGAGGGGAAATGACTGTTTGAGCTGCTGCAGATAGGCTTTGAAGCCGTCCGCACCATCCGCAATGTTCGGATTATGTTGGATGTAGCGTTCGCCAAAATGCATCGAAGCAGCTTCGATGTTGCCCTGGTTTACTGCTTTGTCGATGAAGTCCAGGACGATCGTCTTGTTGGTCTCGAGCGAATTATAACTCTTGGCTGTAACTGGATTTGATGGTTCGTCACGCATGTTTTGCTCCGTGAGGTGCCTGCTTCTGCCTGGTGTGAACAGGAGCGTCCGCACGCCGACATTGCCAACATAATCAGCCACGCTTGTGAGATGGTCGATATGCCATTCCGCTAGATTCTTATCCAATCGTCTAATATCGTTGTCCGATTCATCATCGGAGGATGGTTCTCATGGATGCCTTGTCCGAAGTTCTTGCTTCGCTGAGATTTGGCAGCGCCATGATCGGCAGCGCGACCCTGCATCGGCCATGGGGTATTTCGGTCGATCCGATAAGGAATGCCGCCATCCACGTCATACAGAACGGCGAATGCTGGCTGCGGCTAGCCGGTGAAAAGGAGCCGATCCGCTTAGGCGAGGGAGACGTCATCCTTGTCGCGAGCGGTATCGGGCATGCCCTTTGCAATCCGGCGGATGCACCGACGGCATCGATATCCGCCGTCCTTTCCGCAAATCGGAGCGGACTGGAACCGAAAAGCGAGAGCGGCGCGACAACTCTTCTTTGTGCGAGATATTCACTCGACGGCGTCGGACCATATCCGATGGTTTCGCTGCTTCCACCGCTGATCCATTTGACCCGAAATCAGATCGACACCAGCGAGCCGCTGCGGCTTGCCCTGGAACTTCTGCAGGTCGAAGCAAAAAGCAATCTCGGCGGTCACGACATTGTCGCCCCACGTCTTCTCGACAGCACGTTGATCTTCTTATTGCGTGCCTGGATAGAACATCAGCCTCTCGGAACAGGCGGATGGTTTGGCGCCTTACGCGATAAAGGCATTGCGCAGGCTTTGCGCCTGATCCACGAGCGGCCGGATGGTCCCTGGACTATCGCTTCCCTTGCCAGCGGCGCGGCACAGTCCCGGGCCACCTTCGCGCGTCGCTTCGCTCAACTCGTGGGACAGCCGCCGCTGTCCTATGTGACTCGATGGCGGATGAACCTTGCCGCCAAGGCTCTGCGGGAAACGAACCAGAACATTGGCGAGATCGGGCGCGCCGTCGGATATGAGTCGGTGCCGTCGTTCTCGCAGGCATTCAAACGGTTGACCGGACGATCGCCCGGCCTCTACCGCAGCGACTTTCGCTCATCTGACTGACGAATTTCAAAAGTGAGACGCCAGCCCGAGGGCCGTCATTACAGCGTCGGCAGTCCGTGAGCCAGGCGCGCCATCAGGCAGTCGTCATCGCCCGGCATGCAGGCGCGGCAGACGTCGGGACGGATCTCGTAGATGCCGCAGGCGGTCGACTTGCCGACCTCGCCGCACAGTGCCGAACAGCGCGCGCCGTCGCAGCGCATGCCGGCTTCATCGGCAGCCACGTATTTTTGCGGGATAAGGTCGAGTTGCGCGTCATCCTCGGTTGAAAAGCGCGGCCATCTTGACGAGTAGGCGCAGCAGGCGCCACAGGTCTGGCAATCGAAGGCAACCGGATCGGCGCCCTCTTGTGGCGACAAAAAATCCTCTGCGACCGCCAGGGCAAGCAGCCTTGGCGCAGATTTCCGGCCGGCATTTTGCTGCAAGGGTGCTATTTCTTCTTCGGCTTGCGCGGCGGTGCTTCGGCCGGCGACCTGAACAGATCGGTACCCGCTTCGGCGGCTTCACCGGTTTTTGGTGCGGCGGCCGGCTTGGCCGGCTTCACGGCGGCAGTAGGCGCGGCCGGCTGGCCCTTGGCGGAAAACTTGATTGCCATATCAATCCTCGTCAGAGAAACGCGATGATGGCGCATTCGGATTGCGAAGGCGGCCGATGAGCGCCGAAACGGCCGTGATGTTCATTTCTTCGGGCGACCAGTTCCTGGCTTCCTCGATGTGCCGGGGCGCCAGCTCGCGATGCGTGCTGCCGCTGTAGGCGGCGTCCTGATAGGTCACGCGCTCGTGCGTCTTGGCGTTTTCCCGGACGTATTCGATCAGATAATTGGGGCATTCGGCACGGCCGCGCACGCCGAGCCGCACCTGGGCATCGCCGTGGACACGCCGGCAGCGCTCGAGCTTTTCGAGCACGCGCCGGACATATTCGACCGGCTTGTCGAGCTCACCCACGACATCGGCGATGGTCGAATCGGCGGCGATCGCCTTTTGAGGCCCGCGTTTGGTGGCCATCAGCGTTTGCCCGCGCGTTTCGGCGAGGCCGCGAGCGCAACCGCTGCCGCCATGTCGTCGGCTTCCTTTTCCAGGCGCAGTTCGCGCAGCCGCGCGGTCTTGGCTTCGCGCGCCTGGCTGACGGCATCCCGTTCGGAATTGATGCGGTCGAGCGACATCGACTGGGTCCGCGTCTTGCTAAAAATGGATTCGGCCTGGTCGCGGGGTCTTTTTGAAGTTGCGGTCAAGGTCTTTCTCCCGGTTCGGAGCGCGCCGCCGAAAAGTGGCGAGACTGGTCTTTCGGCCAGGATCCCGCACAAAGCAATACGGCAGCCGGTTTCAAATTGCTGGAACGTCCTCAGAGACCGTTTGGAAATTCTACTCTGACGGCCGTCTGATGGCCGTCAGAGCGAATTTCGAAACAGCCTCTTAGCACGTCCGGGCCGTCGAGCAGCGCTCTTTCGGCGGTCGAAGCGCAAAAATGAAAAAGGCCAGGCACCGCCTGACCTTCCATGAGAGCGCATGCGCATCCCGAGAGACGCGCAAAGAAACGTTCTTCTCATGCGCATGAACGGGGACTTAACCTCCCGCGATCATGTGCTGGAATTTGCCATTCACCGGTGCCAGTACATCCGTGGTCACCGGTGAGGCTGAATTCCGTTTTAGGCCGCCTTCAACTGGTCGGCGGACATCTTGCCCGACTTGTTGTCGCGGACCATCTCGTAGCCAAGCTTCTGGCCCTCGACGATGTCGCGCATTCCGGCGCGCTCGACGGCTGAGATGTGGACAAAAACGTCGGCAGAACCGTCGTCAGGCTGAATAAAACCAAAACCCTTGGTGGCGTTGAACCATTTAACTGTGCCTGTGCTCATAACGAACCCTTTCCATGGCAAATATTCGTTCGCCGTCATGCGGATGCACAACAACGTTTGTCTCGATTTTGATGGGGAAGTTCGTCAAAGGCGCGCCTCGGCACGCGGATAACAAAAGTCGGTCAAACAAACATCGACAAAATTCTTGTAGACTTCTTTGCGCGCTGTGTCAATTTTTTGATTTGCAACACTCGTGGAGATGCGCGGCGGCGGCAAATACGACAGCGAAAACCGGGCTATTGCCCGCCGAAAAAACCACTTAGCCGGGAACCATTTTGGCGCCGGAGCATTTTTTCGGTGTCGAACGCCGTTCTCGAAAGAGCGATCTTGAGAAAAGGCGGACGACCACCAGGACGCCCCCCGCGCAGATAAAAGGCACGAGGGGCGTTCCTGTGTGATGCGACCATTCGCGCCGCCGCCCCCTGCTCCTCACACCATGCCGCGACTGAGCCCGCCATCCACCGGCAAAGCCACGCCGGTAATATAGGCGGCGGCGTCGCTGGCCAGGAATGCTGCAACCGCACCGAATTCGGCGGGAGTGCCGTAGCGCTTTGCCGGGATATCGGCCTGACTCTCGGCGGCGATCACGGCAGCGTCGACACCCCTGTCGGCGGCGTCCATGGCGTCGAACTGTTTGGTCCGGTCCGTCGCAAAACGGCCAGGCAGCAACAGGTTGACGGTAACGCCGTCCGCCGCCACTTCGCCGGCCAGGGTCTTGGCCCAGCCAGCGAGCGACGCACGCAGCGCATTCGAGGCGGTAAGGCCGGGGATCGGCTCGCGGACGGATGTGGAGGAAACGGCGATGATGCGTCCCCAGCGCCGCGCCCGCATGCCTGGCAGGAAAGAAATGGCAACGCGCATCTGGCTCAGCACCATGCTGGTGAACTGCTTCTCCCAGACGCTCACATCGAAGACACTGGCCGCGAAGGGCGGCGGGCCGCCGCCATTGAGCAGGACGATGTCGATCCGTTGATGCTCGTCCTCGACGGCACGGATCAGCCGGGAGACGCTGTCGTTGTCGGAGAGGTCGGCGCTGAAGGTCGAGCAGATGTGGCCGGCGGCGTCGATCGCGCGCCGCGCCACATCCAGGGTCTTCTCCCCTCGTCCGACCAGGATGATCTCGGCGCCTTTCGCCGCGAGCGCTTCGGCGACGCCGAAACCGAGGCCCTTGCCGCCGCCGAGAACCAGCGCCTTCCGCCCCTCAAGATTTGCATCCATCAAGCCAAGCCTCCTGCTGGTTTCACTGGCTATTTCGAGCGACTTCCCTAGCGGACATGCACGATAGCGTCGGCTTCGACCGGAACATTGGCCGGCAAGCCGGCCATGCCGAGCGAGCAGCGGGCGTGCTCGCCACGCTCGCCGAAAACATGGAGCAGAAATTCGGATGCTCCGTTGCCGACCTCCGAATAGGCCGAAAAGCCGGCCGTCGCATTCACATAGACGGTCAGCTTGGCGAATTTCATGACACGGTCAAGATTGCCGTCCAGTTCCTTGTCCAGCCAATAGACGATGTTGGCCGCGCAGAGCCGGGCGGCGTTCTGCGCAGCAGCCAGATCGATCTCTCTGCCGACCTGGCCGATCGCGGCGATCTCCTGCGCGATCTCGGGAATCTGACCAGAGACATAGACGACGTCGGCGACCCGAACCGTCGGCGAGAACGGCAAAGCAGGCCGCTCGAGCGACGGCCAGGCGACACCGAACTCCTCAAATCTTCTTCTGTAGGACAAGGTGGCTGCTCCTGTTTTCGTTCGTGCAAGCGGACCTTGAATTCAGATCGGGCTTTCGGATAGCCTGATAGTGCTGACACAGCTATCAGGAATTCTTATGACTGGAGATATCGACGTCAGGCTGCTGCGCGCCTTCGTCACCGTGGCCGATACGGGAACGGTGAGCCGGGCGGCCGATCGACTTGCCCGCACCCAGGCGGCGGTGAGCATGCAGCTTCAGCGCCTCGAGGGTGAAGTCGGCGCCGAGCTGCTGCGCCGTTCGCCGCGCGGCGTGACGCTGACCGAGGCCGGCGAGATCCTGCTCGCCTTCGCCCGCAAGGCCATCGCGATCGGCGACGATGCCAGGCGCGAGATAGAAGGCCGCAGGCTGGTCGGCCGTGTCCGGCTGGGCATCATCGAGGATTTGGCGGTGACACGGCTGCCGCTGATCATTGCCGACTTCCGCCGCCGGCATCCTTCCGTGGAGATCGAGCTGACATCGGCCAGCAGCGCCGATCTCAGCAAGTCGCTGGGCGAAGGAAAATGCGACATCGTCATGGCCGATCCGGCGCGCTTCACAAAGGCGCCGCGAGGTCATCTGTCACGACAGCTGGTCTGGGCGGCAAGCCGCATGATCGAGATCGATGACGAGGTCGAGCTTCCGCTGGTCATCTTCGAAGGCGCCTGCTCCTGGCAGGACAGAATGCTGGCCTCGCTCGCCGAGGCCGGGCTCGGCTGGAAGATCGGCTGCCGCGTGTCGACTTTCGCGACGCTGATCTCGGCGCTGAGGGCCGGGCTTGGCATCGGCCTTCTGCTGCAGGAAGGACTGCCGCCCGACTGCCAAAGCCTCAACGGACGCTTCAACCTGCCGCCGGCGCCGATGGCGGATTTCGGCGTCTACCTTGCGAGGGACCCGTCCCGGCTGGTCGAGGAGTGTGGTGATTTCCTGCGGGCGGGATTCGAAGTCTAACGAAACGATCCGACGTCATTCACCGTTCCTGGTCGGTCGGGCGGATGACGATCTCGTTGACGTTGACGTGCGCCGGCTGGCTCACGGCGTAGAGAATGGCCGCGGCGATGTCCTCGGCGGCCAGCGCCTCCATGGCGGCGAGCCGCTGGTCGAGCCCAGTCTTCGCCGCCGGATTGGTGATATGGTCGCCGAGCTCGGTGCGCACCAGGCCGGGTTCGATGACGGTGACGCGAACCTTGTCGGAGTAGACTTCGCGGCGCAGCGATTCGGAAAAGCCGACGACGCCGAACTTGGTTGCGGCATAGCCGCTGGCGCCGGGATTGGCGACGCGGCCGGCGACCGACGAGACATTGACGATGTGACCCTTGGCGGCCCTGAGATGCGGCAGCGCCGCTTTGGTGACACCCATCAGCGCCAGCAGGTTGAGCTCGACCATGCGGCGCCAGTCATCGAGCACCGCCTCGGCGGCCGGCGACAGAAGCATCACCCCGGCATTGTTGACGAGGATGTCGAGGCGGCCCCATTCGGCGACAACCTTGTCGACCATGGCGGTGACATCGTCGTTGCTGGTGACGTCGGCCGCGATACGGAGTGCCGTGCCGCCGGCCTTTTCGATACGCGCGGCCAGCGCTTCGAGGCGATCGGCGCGGCGGGCGGCAATCGCCACCTTTGCCCCGGCGGCCGCCAGCGCCACAGCGGTTGCCTCGCCGATGCCCGACGAGGCGCCGGTGACAAGCGCGACCTTGCCGGCCAGTGCGGAAGAAACAGCTGTCATTGTGAAGTCTCCAAAGCCCCTGCCCGATCTTCAGATAGGCCGCGGGCCGCGAAGTGGAAGACCAGCTCGCCGGTTGCTCGGCTCATTCGTCGGGGCCGGGCTCCGGCCATGGCTCCTTCGCCGCCTCCGCATACCAGTGGCGCATCGCCGGCATCGAAAGCACGGCATCGACATAGGCGCGGGTGTCGGGCGCCAGCGTGCCGCCATAGGTGTCGAAGCGGGTGACGACCGGCGCGTACATGGCGTCGGCCGCGGTGAAATGGCCAAACAGGAACGGCCCGCCTTTGCCGTATTTTTCGCGGCATTCGCGCCATAGCCCTTCGATGCGCGCCCGTTGCGTCTCACCTTCGGCGTCGAGCGGCTTGTGGCCCTTTGGCCGGCGCAAATTCATCGGCCAGCCATAGCGGACCTCGCGAAAGCCCGAATGCATCTCTGTCGCCGCCGAGCGCGCGAGCGCACGGGCGCCGATATCGGCCGGCCAGAGCTTCTTGTCGGGAAACAGCTCGGCAAGATATTCAAGGATGGCAAGGGTTTCCCAGACGATCCGGATCTCGCCATTCGGCAGCCGATGGTTCAGCACCGGCACCTGGCCGGTCGGCGATATCCTGGCCAGATTGGCGGCGGTCTCGGGCGTGCGCAGGCGCACAAAACCTTCCTCGAACGGTATCTCCAGATGCTTCATCGCCAGCCATGGCCTCAGTGACCAGGACGAGAAGCATTTGTTGCCGATGAAGAGCGTGAATTCAGCCAAGATGGTCTCTCCGTGTCGAGCCCAGCGGCTCAGTTTGCTTGTGCCGCGGCCAATTGTGCCCCCGGCGTGACGCCGGCGCGAGCGCGGATGGCGGCGACCGCCTTGGTGATATCCGTATTGACCAGCAGCGCCTCGCGACCGGCCGCGATGGTGAGGTCGACCTGATCGACCGGCAATTTCAGCCGCGTCGGGACAGCGTTCAGCTTGGCCTGTGTCGCCTGGTCGAGGTCGGCAAAGGACAGATATTGGACCACGAGTTCAACATCGCGGCAATCCCAGCCGGCAGTCGAGCCGCGATAGGCAGCCACGGTCGAGGTCGGCAAAGCACAGCGGTAGCGGACCAATTCACCGCGCCATTGCGAGACGGCCAGCTTCAGTGCGTCGGCTTCGTCGCGCACCGCGGCCGCCATGGTGGTGCTCGTCACGGCGTCGAGCAACTCGCTAAGCCGCGGTCCGTGGATAGACTTGGCCCAGCTCACGTCGTTGTCGGCGCCGGCGTCGGCAACGATGAAAAGCAGCGTCCTCAACCGGACAGCGGCGGCCGGCGACAGCGGACCATAGGGGGTGCCGGCGGCGGAGCGCTCCAGGGTAAAGCCGGTGACGCCGAGATTATCGGTCAGACCACCGTCCAGCAATTTCACATAGTCGAGGGGATCGGCGTTTTGATAGGAATCGAGCGCGCTGGCATAGGCCTTGAGCCTGATCGAGGCATTGTGATCGGCCAGTGCCCGGCTCAACCATTGCGGCCTGCGGTAGCCGCAATCCGGGCTGGTGGCGGAAACCACGATCGGCGCGAAGACCACCGGCACGGCAGCGGAAGCCGCGACCGCATCAGCCAACCGCATCTTGTCGAGATCGCTACAAAGCGCCGCGAAAGTGTCGTAGCTGAACAGAAATGGCGTGCGGTTATAGATATCGGACGCGTTGATCCAGATGATGGGCCGGTCCGGCTTGGCGAACGCCTCGAATGTCGCATCGTCGAAGAGATTGTCGTTCAGCCATTTGGCAAAACCGCTGCGGTCATTGACGCCGCCATAGTAGGCGCGGACAAGGTTGAACGGCGACAGCCTTGTTCGAAGGTCGGCCTCAGCATTCTGGATCAGGAACCGTTCGCGAAAGTCGCGGTAGCCGTCCTCGCCCTTGTAGCCGAAATAGGCGGCAGTCACCGCGCCGCCTGATGCACCGGAAATCATCCTGATGTCATCGACCAGCGTGCGCCGCCGCGGCTGCTCGTCGATGACGATGTCGTCCAGCGCCCGCAGAACGCCGTAGGAGAAGGCCGCGGCCCGGGTGCCGCCACCGGAGAAGGCGAGGCCGAGCACAGTCGAGCCGTCGTCGCCCGGATCTGGAATGAAAGCCGGCGACGGCCTGCCGGCTTCGGGCGTAAAGACGTTGATCGGCCCGACATCATCGGCGACGCAGCCTGCCAAAAGCATGGACGTCGCAACGGCACAGGCAAGGCGAAAACGCATCGAAATCCCCCCGGGCAGAGCCTAGCCGCATTACCGCGCCGGGTGCAACCGGTTGTCCGGCGATGCATGGAACCGAAGCGGTGCCTGACCGTTTGCCTCGCAAATAAAACTCCCGAACTCCAGGAGATGCGCGATGGTGAACAAGGATCAGGTGGCAGGCGTCGCCAAGCAAGCCAAGGGCTCGGTCAAGCAGGCCGCCGGCAAGGCCACCGGCAACAGGCGCACCGAGGCCGAAGGCGACGTCGACAAGGCGACCGGCAAGATGCAGAAGGCTTACGGCGACGTGAAGGACAAGGTGAAGAAGGCGCTTTGACACTGGCCCCCTTCGCGAACCAGGAAAAAGGCGGCTCGGCCGCCTTTTTTGCGCCCTCTCTTACCGTAAGAAAGTCAGGCTTTTGCTGTATGCATTGGTGAAGGTGACCTCGCCATGATTTCCGGCGGCTTCGCCCAGCACCACATCCATGCTGTTTCCGGTCACCCGCGCCAAGGCAAAGCCGCCCATGAAGGCGGCCTTCGGTTTGAACAAGTCGAGCCCGTCACGGCGGTAGATCATCGGCGTTGCGTGCTGGTGGCCATGGAAGATGCCGACGACATTGTAGCCTTTCAGCACGGCCAGCAGCGCCTGCCTGTCGACTTCGCTCCACCAATGCGGCGGACCCGTGCCGCTGTCGTCGAAGGTTCTCTCGGTGGCGTCCCATCTTTCGATCGAAAAAGTATCCCAGCCATAATGCTGGAACAGGATGACCGGGCGGCCGTCGCCGGCATAGGTCGCCAGATCCTGCTTCAGCCATGGCAGGCTGTTGGCGGCGCCGTGGCCGGTATCGCCGGCAAAACGGTGCGTCTGGACAAGATGCAGACCGCCCCAATCCCATGAATAGCAGTCGGTCTCGACGTCGTAGTCGGTCGCCGGCGCAGGCGGCTTGAAGAACACGCCGGGGCGGTGGTTGACCTCGACATAGTCGCGCATTTCGCGGCGGTACCAGTCGACATGCGAGCGCGGGCCGTTCTGGTCGAGGTCGTGGTTGCCGAGGCCGACATAGACGGGCATGTGCACACGGTCGGGGCCGACGCCCTGCTGGTAGCGCTGGCTGAACTGAAGCAGCTGCGTGCCCTCGCTGGGCTGGGTGATCTGGCCGCCGCCGTCATCGGTGATGTCGCCGCCGACGACGAGGCCGAGCGGCGTGCCGATGTTGCCCGTCGAGCGCAGGCCGGTGGCAACGCCTTCGATTTCAGCCGGCCATTGTCTGTCACCGACGCCGTTGAGTGCGGCGACGTTGCGCAGCAAGGCAGCGTCGGTCTTGCCCTCCTGCTCGCAATGCGGGCTCAATCCGTTCGCCATTCGGCAGGCATGGACATCAGCGATAAACAGGAAGGTGGCGTCGATCGGCGGGATGCGCTGCCCGGTCTGGCCGAAGGCCGGGCGCGAAACGGCGCCGGCCGCGGCAACGGCCGCTGCCTGCATCAGGAAGCTGCGCCGAGAAACCGGTAGGGCGGGAATGCGATGCATCATGCGCTAAAATTCAGCACGACGCGGATCGGCAGTCCAGTTGCTCGCAAAGTATGTCGACACGTTCTCCCAGGTCTGGCATTGCTTTCGGCATTCAACTTGCGCGGGCAGAGGAGGACGGCATGAAAACTGCATCCATCGGCATGACAATGGCCATTCTGGCGGTGACGAGCGCAGCGCATGGCGCCGAGTGCATCGACGTCAAATCGGCCAAGGCCGGCTTCATTCTCGAAAGGCCTGGCATCCACAGCGAATTTCGACGGGCAGCGGGCGGAATGGTGGCCGTTGCCAACAAATACCAGTCGCAATCGCCGCAGTCGCAGTACCTGTTCGGCGGACTGATCGAGGTGTTTCGCGACAGCAGCACGGGGCAGCTGGCGATGATCCCGTTTTCCGATCTCAGGAAGGTGTTCCCGCTGAAGGCGGGGGCTAAGAACAAGATCGTGTTTGCCCGCCTCGCACCGAACAAGCCGCCGAAGGGCACCGAGACGCTGGAGATCAACGTCAAGGGCAAGGAGACGTTCAGCCTGGGTGAATGCAAATACTCCGTGCTCGCGGTCAAGCAGACGATCAGGAGCGAGGCCGGCGAGACGCGGGACGAGTTTACCGCGCTTTACGCACCCGACTTGCAGGCAGTTGTGGCCAGGCGCTATGACGAGGGCACCAGCGCCGAAAGCGTGGTCGGCTACGAGCTGATCAAGCCGCTGCCGAATTAAGAGCTCGGCCTCCCCACCTCGGTCATAGTGAGCGACGGCGGCGCCTCTGTCCTGCCGGCGTCAAGGGGCTTTGTGGAGTATCCTGCGACGTCGCCTCGTGACTCCCTGTTCCAAGGCCATCAGGCAGTCGCGCAGCACTCTTGTGTCCTGTGCGGTCTTGGCCATCGACATGGCGCCGGAATAGGTGGCGACGGCGAGCGCTGCGAAGCGCTGCGGATCGGTGCCCTGCTCCCGGCCCGCCTGCTGGTCGGCCCTGATCTTGTCGGCAATCGCCTGACGCCAGGCCGAAAAAATGTCGGCAAGGGCAATGCGGAAATCCGGATCGGCAAGCGACAGTTCGTGCGCCAGATTGTTGAGCGGGCAGCCGCGCACGAATCCCTGCTGCTCCAGCTCCGCCGCGACGGCCGCGAACACGGCGCGCACGCCCTCCCGCGCCGAGCCGGCCCTCCGCACTGGCGCGATCCAGGTCTCCTCGACGGCGGCGGCGACCCGCTCTTCGATGACTGCTAGCGCCAGCGCCTTCTTGGTCGCGAAATGGTGGTGCAGCGCGCCGCCGGTGACGCCCGCCGTCGCCATCAAGTCGCCCATGCTGGAGGCGTGATAGCCGCGTGCCTGAAACGCCTCTTCGGCGACATCGAGCACCTTTTTGCGCATGCCTTCGGGGTCATTGGTGCGTTTTTTAGCCCGCGCCTTTGGGCGGGCTGTGGTCTCTGCTGACATTTCCACACGATAGCAGATTGACAAAACAGGACAACCGGTCTGTTTTATAAAACAGGATGACTGTCCTGTTTTTGAGATCGAGCGATGAACCTGCCTTTGAATGCCGCGCCTAAATCCGATCTGCTCGCCTCGCCCGTCGTCGAACTTCGGCAATACACGCTGAAACCTGGCCGACGCGAGACGCTGATCGGCATCTTCGACAATCATTTGATCGAGGGCCAGGAAACCGCGGGGATGACCATCATCGGCCAGTTCCGCGACCTCGACCGGCCAGATATGTTCGTCTGGTTGCGCGGCTTCGACGGCATGATCGCGCGGAAGCATGCGCTGGCCGCCTTCTATGACGGGCCGGTCTGGGCGGCCTGGCGCAACGCCGCCAACGCCACGATGATCGATTCCGACGACGTGCTGCTGCTGAAACCGGCTTGGCCGGGCGCCGGCTTCGACCTCTCGGGATCGCAACGAGTACCCCAGACGGATCTCGAAGAACCAAGCACAAGCAGTGCTTTGCAGGCAATTGTTGTCATCAGGATTCATCATTTGCGACCGGGCCTCGAAGCCGGCTTCGCCAGGGATTTCCAGACCGGGGCTCTTCCGGTTCTTGCCGCACTTGGCGGACAACCGCTCGCCGCCTTCGTCACCGAGCATGCCGAAAACAGCTTTCCGCGGCTGCCGGTGCGGGCCAGCGAAAACGTCTTCATCAGCGTCACGGGTTTCGACAGCGCCGAGGCGCATACCCGCCACGAGGCGGCCTTGGCCGCCTCCCCAGACTGGCAGGCGCTTCAGCAGACCGTACAACGGGAATTCGCCAGGCCCGCGGAGGTTTTGCGTCTGTTACCGACGGCGCGATCGCTGCTCGGGCAGCACCCAATTTCGGTATGAACCAACATCGTCGACGCCTCCTACGTCGCCGGAGCCTCCTGGTTCATGCCTGAAAGTGTCTGGCATGGATCGCCTGGTAACGCGCCGTCCATGCGGTTGCCTGCTCCAGGTCAAGGGAAACGCGCAGCAGACGGTGATCCTCGTTCTTGCGGCCAATGAGCTGGATGCCAATCGGCAGGCCGCCTTTCGACTGGAACAGCGGCAGGCTGGCGGCCGGTTGGCCGGTGACGTTGAAGATTTCCGTGAAAGGCGCAAAGCCGTAAGCCCGGCTCGCCCAAGCCTCGTAATCAAAGAGAGCACCATCGCCATGGATGGCGCCAAGCCGGGGCGGCAGGCCGGCCGTGGTCGGCGTCATGATCAGGTCGAACGCATCGAACGCCCTCGCCATCGCCAGCGAAGCGCTGTGCACATGGTCCTGCGCCCTGAGATAGTCGGCGGCCGAGGACCGTCGAAAACAGTCGAGCGCGTGACGACTGAGGCTTTCGATTTCGCCGGCCCCCGGCATCCGCCCGATCTCGTCGGCGCGCTCGTCAACCAGCCGCGCGACCTCCGACATCCAGAAGATGCTCCAGTCCGCTTCGGCGCTGCCTTCCCGCGGGAAACGCGCCTGTGTGACCTCGTGCCCCATATCCTCGAGGAGGACCATGGCTTGACGTAATTTTTCCTCGATCTCGGGCGCGACCGGCGCGCCATCCGGCCGGTGCGCCAGGCACGCGACGCGCAGATGCTCGCCGGGCGAAGACAGCCAGTCCAGGTAGGACGGCACCGATTTTGACACGGAGTAAGGCGCTCCTTGTTCTGGACCGGCAGTTATGTCCAGCATGGCGGCGCTGTCGCGAACGGTGCGGGACAGGACGTTGTCGGCGTAGAGCCCGGCGCCGACCTGACCTCGACAGGGGCCGACAGGCGTGAGTCCGCGCGACGGCTTCATGCCGAACACGCCGCAACAGGCAGCCGGCACCCGGATCGAGCCGCCGATATCGGAACCGTGGGCGACCGCCACCATGCCGCTTGCCACCGCGGCAGCAGCTCCACCGCTTGAGCCGCCCGCCGTCAGCGAAAGATCCCAAGGGTTCAAGGTGGGGCCGCGAAAGCTGGGTTCGGTGACGAAGTCATTGGCGAATTCAGGCGTGTTTGTCTTGCCCAGCAAGATCAGACCGGCGGCCCGCCATCGCCGGACGATCTCGCTGTCGGGTTTCGGCGCGGCATCCTTGAAGTAGAGCGACGAGTGCGTCGTCGGCCACTCCCGCACATTCACGCCGGTGTCCTTGACCAGGAAAGGAATGCCGGCGAGTGCGGCGTGCCGGTTGCAGCTTGCCGCCGCGGAAAGCGCCCGGTCCGCATCGATCAGTGTCACGGCATTGATGGCGGGATTGATGCTTTGGATTGCTTCGATAGCCGCCTCGACGACCTCGACAACGGACAGTTCGCCCGAACGAACGTGCCCGGCCAGGGCGACGGCATCCAACGCCACATATTCGGAAAGGTTCATGACTGCTCTCAGCCCGGACTGCCGGTCGCGTCGGCCGTCGACTGGGATCCAGCTTTACTCCGGACCTTGAAATATCGGGCGATGGCTGCCGCGACCAATGCCGGATCCTCCCAGTGCGGGTTATGCCCGCACCGCGCCGCGCCCACGAACTCCGCGGCAGGGATTTCTTCGAGGAGCCGCTGTTGGTGCGTTTCGTCGAAGAGCAGGTCGCGCCCGCCAGCAATGACAAGCGCCGGCAGGCGCAGCGTACGCGCCTTGTCGGTAAGATCGACGCGCCGAACCTGCTCCAGGATTGCTCGCCAAAGTGCTGCCGGCATGGCTGACGCCTCCTTTGCAACCATGGTCAGGAAGTCCGCTGGAACCTCGGCCTCGCAGGCATGCCAATAGTCATAGAACGGATCGGCCGGCGATATCGGGTCTCGAAGTGCCCGCACACCAATGGTCATCGGGTGATCCTCACCGATCTGCGGCCGCACCGTTCCGGCCATCAGCACTAGGCCGCCAATCATCTCGGGATAGCGCGCTGCTGCCTCGATCGCCACCATACTGCCCAAGGAATGCCCGACCAGAACCGGCCGCTCGAGGCGCAACCGCTCGATCAAACTCACCACATCTTCCGCGAAATCCGCTGACGCGAAGCCGCGTGTCCCGGCCGGCGAGGCGCCATGCCCGCGCAGGTCTGGGATGATAAGCCGGCGCCCGGCGAGATGCGGCGCCAGCAAGGAGAAGCTGCGGCTCGTGTCGGAGAAGCCGTGCACCAGCACCAGCGCGGGCTCCTGCCCGGCGATTTCGACGCAGGCCGTTTCAGTGCAGCCGGCACCGACCTTGCGCTTGCGGCCGTTCCAGCCAGCCTGATCGACCGATATCAAAGGCCGAGCTGCTGCTTGACCGCGTCGAGCGCGGGCTTGCCATCGAATGTGGTGACACCGGCAAGCCAGGCGCCGAGCCTATCCGGATTCCCTTTGATGGCCTTCAGGCCGGCTTCCTCAGGCTTCAGGCCGTCATTGATGAGATAGCCCATGCCGAGATTTTCGAAATCGATGTCGAAGGCGAGGTTCTTCAGCAACTGCCCGACATTCGGGCATTGCTGCAGATAGCCCTTGCGCACCTGCGTCGTCACCGTCGCGGCGCCGAAGTTCGGGCCATAGAACTTGTCGCCGCCGCTCAGATATTTGAAGTCGTACATCGTGTTCATTGGATGCGGCGCCCAACCCTGGAAGACGATGAAGCGCTTTTCCTTGATCTCGTAGCCGACCTCGGAAAGCATGCCGGCTTCACTCGATTCGACGACCTGCCAGCCATCGAGGCCCAGCGACTTATCGGCGATGGCGTCCATCATCAGCTGGTTCGAGCCCGGCTCGATGCCATACATCTTCCTGCCGAACTTGTCGGCGAACTTTTGCAGGTCGGCAAAATCCTTGACGCCGGCCTCCCAGACGTAAGTCGGCACGGCAAAGGTGTATTTGGCGCCGACGAGATTGACGCGCACATCGTCTACCGAGCCGTCCTTCTTATAGGGCTCGTAATAGGTGATCATCGCCGGATCCCAATAGCCAAGGAACACGTCCAAATCATTGTTCTTCAAGGATTCATAGATGACGTTGATGCCCAGAAGCGAGCTTGCCGGTTTGTAGCCGAGCGCATCGAGCAAGACGCTGGTGACGCCGGTGGTGAAGGCAAGGTCGTTCCATCCAGGCTCGGCCATGCGCACGACCTTGCATTGTTCAGGTTCAGCCGCAAAGACCGGCTGGGTCGCCAGCAGGACCCAGAGCGAGGCGCCTATTCCAAGGCTACGAAGCATTTCGGTTCTCCTCATTTCACCAACGGTGTTGACCATTCGGTCCTTATATTGTCCCACCGGTCAATTCTTGATCTCGGCGGACGAAAATGTCAACGTCGGTTTTCGATGCATGGATCCGGCCCGTGAAACTCAAGCGCCTCAGCGACATACGCCGCAAAGAGCTGCGGCAAGCCGCCTTTGCCGTGCTTCAGCGCGAAGGCATAGCTGGCGCCACCATAGAAAAAGTGGCGGCACAGGCCGGCGCGTCGAAGGGCATCGTGCTGCATTATTTCAACAGCAAGCGGGAACTGTTCGAGCACGCCATGCGCGAGTCGAACCTGGTGCTGCGTCATGCAGTGGTCGAGCGGCTGAAGCAGGCGCGCACCCCAATGCAACGGATAGATGCCATCATCGAAGGCAATTTCGAGCCGCATCTTTTCCAGCCGTCCCTCTGCCATGCCTGGCTTTCGCTTTGCGCGGAGGTGCCGCGCGACGAAAAGCTGGCCCGCATCCAGAAGGTGATCCATGCGCGCATGCGCTCCAACCTGCTGTCCGGCCTGCGCGGTCTGATGCCGGCGCCCGATGCTGACGAGATCGCCTTCGGCGTCACCGCCCTGATCGACGGGCTATGGTTGCGGCTTGGCCTGCAGCCCGGCAGCGTCACGCGTGAACAGGCCATTCATCACGTCAAGGAGTTTGTCGCTACCCGCCTGGCTGTTCGGCGCGATGCAGCCGCTGCCGAATAGACCATCGTGCCCGACAGCCGAAGTTCATACTGTAGGATAGGCTGGCGGCTTGACCACAGTTGCCAACGGCGCTGCTCTCCTTGTCAGACAAGACGGCATTGCGCGGGAGTGTTGGATGAGACTGGGCGGCAAACGGGCACTGGTCACCGGCGGCTCGGACGGGATCGGGCTGGCAATCGCCGAGGCGTTTTTGCGCGAAGGCGCGGACGTGCTGATCGTCGGCCGCGACGGCAAAAAACTCGACGCCGCCCGCAAGCAGCTCGGGGACGGCGTCGAAACGCTGTCGGCAGACCTGTCGGCCAGCGCCGGCATCGACGCCGTGGTCGAGCATGCCAGGTGCGGCCCACCTCTCGACATCCTCGTCAACAATGCCGGCGTGGCGTTCCTGGCGCCGTTCGAGACCGTCAGCGAGGACCAGTTCCAGCAGTCGTTCGCGCTCAACGTCACGGCTGTATTCTTCCTCACCCAGCGACTGTTGCCGCATCTCGCGCCGGGCGGGGCATCGGTCATCAACATCTCATCCTATTTTGCGCACAAGATGATCCCGAAGCGGCCGTCCAGCCTCTATTCGCTATCGAAGGGCGCGCTCAATTCGCTGACCAAGTCGCTCGCCTTCGAGCTCGGGCCGCGCGGCATAAGGGTCAATGCCATCGCGCCCGGCACGGTCGACACCGCAATGCGGCGCAGGTCGATCGAAAACCTGCCGGAAGCCGCGCAGGCCGAGCTCAAGGCCTATGTCGAGCGCAGCTACCCGCTCGGCCGCATCGGCCGAACCAGCGATCTTGCCGGCATCGCGGTCTATCTCGCCAGCGACGAAGCGGCGTGGACCAGCGGCGGCATCTTTGCAGTGGATGGAGGGTACACGGCGGGGTGAGGAGCGCGCGCTCTTCCTTCTCCCCTTGCGAGAAGGAAAAGGCGCTGCTTCAACCGATTTGCATCCCCATCGTCCGCAATCTCCGCTTGAAGGCATTTGTGCAACGCGATACGCCGTTTGCAAATTTGCAACCCGGAGAGACTTCGTGAGCGCGCCAGAGACCAGAACCGAAACCGACACGTTCGGTCCCATCGAGGTCGCCGCCGACCGTTACTGGGGCGCGCAGGCGCAGCGTTCACTTGCCAATTTCAAGATCGGCTGGGAGAAACAGCCGGCGTCGATCGTGCGGGCGCTGGGCATCGTCAAGCGGGCCGCCGCCGAAGCCAATATGGAGCTGAAGCGACTCGATCCGGCGATCGGCAAGGCCATCATCGAAGCCTCCCAGGAGGTCATCGACGGCAAGCTCAACGAGCATTTCCCGCTGGTCGTCTGGCAGACCGGCTCGGGCACCCAGTCCAACATGAACGCCAATGAGGTGATCTCCAACCGGGCGATCGAGCTTTTGGGCGGCATCATGGGCTCGAAGAAGCCGGTGCACCCAAACGACCACGTCAATATGAGCCAGTCGTCGAACGACACCTATCCGACGGCCATGCACATCGCCTGCGCCGAGCGCATCATCCACGACCTGCTGCCGGCGCTGAGACATTTGCATGCGGCACTCGAGGCCAAGACCAGGGCTTTCGCCCACATCGTCAAGATCGGCCGCACCCACACCCAGGACGCGACGCCGCTGACGCTCGGCCAGGAGTTCTCCGGCTATGCGGCGCAGGTCGCCTCGTCGATCAAGCGCATCGAGATGACCCTGCCAGGTCTGCAGGAATTGGCACAGGGCGGCACCGCGGTCGGCACCGGCCTCAACGCGCCGGTCGGTTTTGCCGAAAAGGTGGCGGCACGTATCGCCGCGATCACCGGCATCGATTTCGTCACGGCGCCGAACAAGTTCGAGGCGCTGGCCGCCCATGATTCCATGGTCTTCTCGCACGGCGCCATCAATGCCTGCGCGGCAGCGCTGTTCAAGATCGCCAACGATATCCGCCTGCTTGGCTCCGGCCCGCGTTCGGGCCTCGGCGAATTGTCGCTGCCGGAAAACGAACCGGGCTCTTCGATCATGCCGGGCAAGGTCAATCCGACACAATGCGAGGCGATGACACAGGTTTGCGTGCAGGTGTTCGGCAACAATGCGGCGATCAGCTTCGCCGGCAGCCAAGGCCATTTCGAGCTCAACGTCTACAATCCGCTGATGGCCTATTGTTTCCTGCAATCGGTACAGCTGCTGGCCGACGCTTCGGTGTCGTTTACCGACAATTGCGTCGTCGGCATCGAGGCCCGCGAAGACAACATCAAGGCAGCGCTCGACCGTTCGCTGATGCTGGTGACGGCGCTGGCGCCGACGATCGGCTACGACAACGCCGCCAAGATCGCCAAGGCGGCGCACAAGAACGGCACGACGCTGCGCGAGGAAGCGCTGGCGACCGGGCTGGTCAGCGAAGCCGATTATGAGCGGCTGGTGCGGCCGGAGGACATGACGCACCCGGGGTAAGTTGATCGCGAAAACGTTACCTCGGTGAACAATCCGTAACCAATCTGACGTCTTTGGTGAACAGTCGGCATGCGCTAACTGGACGGCTATCCCAAGTCGTTTGGCCAAACCCTTCTGGAGAGTTACGCATGTCCACCAACACGTCCACCAACACTTCGTTTGCCGGGTCCGGCACCGCCTCCGGCGCCTCGGGCACGATCCTGCTCGGCCGCATCCTGCTTTCGGTCATCTTCCTGCTTTCCGGCTTCGGCAAGCTGACGGCGATTGCCGGTACGGCCGGCTATTTCGGCAGCCTTGGCCTGCCGCTGCCGATGGTGACCGCCATTGTCGTTGGCCTCATCGAACTGCTTGGCGGCCTCGCCATCCTCGTCGGCTTCCAGACCCGGATCGTCGGCTGGGTGATGGCGATCTTCACCGTCGCCACCGCGCTGGTCGCCCACACCGGCTGGGCCGATCAGATGCAGATGATCAATTTCATGAAGAACCTCGGCATTGCCGGCGGCTTCCTCGTGCTCGCCTCCTCGGGTGCCGGCGCGTATTCGATCGACGCCAAGCGCGGCTGAAGCGGCCCAGCATTGCCTAGACAAAAGGGGCGCGGAATTTTCCGTGCCCCTTTTTCGTTGTCGGAATGCGTCGGTCGATCTGCTGGCCGGAACTCTGCTAAGATCGGGCGCTGGGCCAAAACGGCCGCTGATAACGGAGGTGAATCATGCCCCGCAATGCGCTGCTCTTGCTGTCCCGGCTGCTGCTCGCCGCACTGTTCGTGCCGTCCGGCTTCCATGCGCTTGCCGACATCGCCGGCACATCTAGCTATTTCGCCGGCCTCGGACTGCCGCTGCCAACACTCGCTGCCTGGGGCACGGGGCTGTTCGAGCTGATCGCCGGGCTGCTCATCCTCGTCGGCTTCAAGACGCCGATCGTGGCGCTGCTGCTCGCCGCCTTCTGCATCGCGACCGCCTTCATCGGTCATTACGGCCAAGGCGGCGACGATCCGACGCTGACCTTCCTGCATTCACAGATGCTGATGAAGGACATTGCCATGGCAGGGGGTTTTCTGGCGCTGGCAATGGCTGGTGCGGGCGCCTGGTCGGCCGACGGGCGTGGCATCGGCGTCGGTGCCGAAGCGACCTGAAAGACTGGCGTCAGCACAGATCATCAGGCGTTCAGGAAATTGGCCAGAATGATCTCGCGCCAGACGCGGGTCGGCGTCACCCAGGCATCCTGGGCGTTGTACTTGCCTGCATAGATCACGGCGGCGATGTCGGCCTCGGGCATCAGCCAGAGCCGCTGTCCGCCATTGCCGAAACCCCCATACCATGATTTCGGGGCGGCGAATGCTGGCGCCGGCGCGTCGCCGGTGAACCACAACCGGCCATAACCAAGGCCGTCCGGCGTCGAGATTGTGGCTGTTAACGACGCGTTTATCCAGCCTTCCGACGCGATCCTCTCTCCATTCCACAGACCCTTGCGAAGAAGGAGTTGGCCGATCTTCAAAAGATCAGGGGCCGCCAGCCTGAGGCCGGACGCTACGGAGGCGACGCCGTCACCACCAGCCGACCAGTGAAAGCGCTCGATGCCAAGCGGCGCGAAAAGCGCCTCGCGCGCGAAATCCGGCAGGGATTTGCCGCAGCCTCTTTCAATGATCGCGCCAACCAGCGCGACGCTGCCGCCGGAATAGATCCAGCGGCTCCCAGGGTCGGCGATGATCGGCCGCTCAAGGATGAAGCGATAACGATCGGGCGCGTTCTCCATCGCGATCTCGCTGTTCTGCGGATCGCTATAGGGACGGTTTTCGTCCCACTCCATGCCGAGCGTCATCGTCAGCGCATGGCCGATCGTGATCTTCTCACGCGCGGGATCGGCGGCGAGATCGGCGTATTCGGGAAACAGCGCGAAGAGCGGCGCATCGGGTGGCGGCACCAGTCCCGTGTCGAGGGCAATGCCGTAAAGCAGGCTGACGATGCTCTTCGTTACCGAGCGCAGATCGTGCAGCGTGCCGGCGTCAAAGGCGATCTGCCCGATCGGGCGCCCCCATTCTTCGTCCCTGCCCTCGGCATAGTGCTCCAGGAAGACCTTCTCGGAGCGGGCAGCGAGAACGATGTGCAGGTCGCGCAACAGGCCGGACTCGAGCCCGGCAAGCAGCTTGCGGTGGATCGCTGGATCGAAGCCGAGCGCTTCTGCTGCAGCTACGGACGGAGATGACGATGGGATGGTCATGGAATTTTTCGCTCCGCGTTTACCCCACCGTCCCGAAATGCTGCCTTGGACCGCCCGTTCACTTCACAGACATACTCGGCCCGCCCTCGACCGCCAGCACCAGTCGGCGGTTGGTGACTCTTGCCAGCTGTGCCAGCCGGCCAGCCGGCCGCTCGCCGTAAAGATCGGCCAGCGCTGCCGGCAGCACTAGCGCCAGCACGCCATTGCCGCGGTTTTCCCATTTCAGCCGCGGCATGACGCCCGGCATTGCCGCGGTCAACAGATAGACGACGCGCAACAGCGCCGCCAATACCCGGGCGCGTTCGAGATAGCGCGGTGTCGCCAGCCCGCGGATTTCCGGAGCGGCTTCATTGAACACGCCCTCGTGGCGAAACAGGCTGACAAGCGCCAGGAAGGCGCGGCCGGGATGGTCGACGCCGATGAACGAGGCGTGGGCGATGATGTTGAGCGATTGCTTGCCGCGATATTCGGGATGGGCGCGCCAGCCGATATCGGCGAGCAGGCAGGCGGCGTGGCGGTAGCGCGCCTCATCCCTGGTTTCGTCGATGCCGAAGGCAGCGAAGGCCTTACCGGTCCATTCGACAAGCTCATGCGCGTGGTCGACCGATCGCGAGCGCAGGCGGGCAAGCTCTTCCGCCGCCGAGATCAGCGGATCGGCTTTCTGTTCGGCCTTGTCGAGCAGCGAATAGAGAAAGCCCTCGCGCACGCCCAGCGCCGACACGATGATCTTCGACGGCTGCATCGCCGCCATGATCTCCTGCAGCACGATGGCGCCGTAGGGCAGCAGCGAGCGGCGGTTCTTGGAGACGCCCTCGATGCCCTTGACCTTATCGATCTCGGCTTTGGCGACCTGCCGGAGGAAGCTCGCGGCGCTTTCGATGCCGATCTCGTAATGGTGCATGACGCCGAGCGGGTAGTTGGTCATTTCCATGTGCAGACGGGCGAGGTTTCGCCAGGTGCCGCCGACCGTGTAGAAGGCCCTGCCCTGTCCGCCCTTCAGCAATTTCGCCCGCGCCAGTTGCTCGCGCGTGATCTTTGCCGCCTGGGTCAGCGAGTTCTTCGCCATGTCCTGCAGGCGCAAGCCGCCCAACGGCAGGGTGATGCCGTCACCGATCGCCTCGCCGTCGATATCGATCAGTTCGAGGCTGCCGCCGCCAAGATCGCCGGCGATGCCGTTGGCCGGGTGGAAACCGGAGATGACGCCGAGCGCCGAATAATGGGCTTCCTCGCGGCCGCTCAGCACCTGGATCTCGGTCTTGAGTACATCCTCGGCGCGGTGGATGAAGTCGGGGCCGTTGACCGCCTCACGGGCGGCGGCGGTCGCCAACACATACATGCGCTCGGCGCCGGCCTGGTCGGAGAGCGCGCGGAAACGGCGGAACTCTTCCATCGAGCGCGTCACCGCCTCGGGATCGAGCTTTCCGGTCGAAACGATGCCGCGGCCGAGGCCGGCGAGCATCTTTTCGTTGAACAGCAAGGTCGGCGAGCGCGCCAGCCCTTCATAGATGACAAGACGGATCGAGTTCGACCCGATATCGATGATGGACAGCGGTCGGCGGTCCTGAAGCCGGCCCTGGGACGCTGAAATCATCAGCCCGTCGCTGCGTTCTGTTTCTTGCGGCGCTTGAACTGCGCGATGCGCTTGGGCGCATGCGACTTCAACGCATCGCCCCGTCCGGACAGGCTCGGATTGGTCATGAAATATTCCTGCGCGTTGAACGGTTCCTCGCCCTCCTCCAGCACAACGCGCCGGGAGGTTCCGTCAGCCAATACGTCGAAACTTTGCTGGTTGTCCATGATGTTGCCGAGCATGATCTGGCCGAGCACCTGTTCATGCACAGTTGGATTGGTGATCGGCACCATGGTCTCGACGCGGCGGTCGAGATTGCGCGGCATTAGATCGGCCGAGGAGATGTAGACGATCGCCCCGTCCGATGGCAGGCCGTGGCCGTTGCCGAAGCAGTAGATGCGGCTGTGCTCGAGGAAGCGGCCGACGATCGACTTCACCCTTATGTTCTCCGACAGGCCCGGCACCTGCGGTCTCAGGCAGCAGATGCCGCGCACGACGAGATCGATCTCGACGCCGGCGCGGCTGGCATCGTAGAGCGCATCGATGATGATCGGATCGACCAGCGCATTCATCTTCATCCAGATGCGAGCCGGCCTGCCATCCAGCGCGTGGCCGATCTCGTCCGAAATATGCTTGAGGATGCGGTTGCGCAGCGTGAACGGCGATATGGCCAGCCGCATCTGCTCGGCCGGCTCGGCATAGCCGGTGATGAAATTGAACAATTGCGCGACATCGCGCGCGATCGTCGGATCGGTGGTGAAGAAGGACAGGTCGGTGTAGATGCGCGCGGTGACCGGGTGGTAATTGCCGGTGCCGAGATGCACGTAATTGCGTAGCCTGCCATCCTCGCGCCGCACCACCAGCGACATTTTCGCGTGGGTCTTCAGCTCGAGAAAGCCGAAGACGACCTGGACTCCGGCGCGCTCGAGGTCGCGCGCCCAGCGGATGTTGGCCTCCTCGTCGAAGCGCGCCTTGAGCTCGACCAGCGCCGTCACCGACTTGCCGGCCTCGGCGGCGTCGACCAAAGCCCGCACGATCGGGCTGTCGTTGGAGGTGCGGTAGAGCGTCTGCTTGATCGCCACCACTTCCTGATCGGCCATCGCCTGGCGCAGGAACTGCACCACCACGTCGAAGGATTCGTAGGGGTGGTGGACGATGATGTCCTTCTCGCGGATGGCGGCAAAGCAATCGCCACCATGCTCGCGGATGCGCTCCGGGAAGCGCGGATTGTAGGGCGTGAACTTCAGATCGTCGCGAGCGACGGCGACGATCTCCGAGATCTGGCTAAGCGCCAGCGGCCCGGTAAGCACGCTGATGCGGCTGGCCGAGACGCCAAGCTCGCCGGCGACGAAGTCGCGCAATTCGGACGGCATCAGCCTGTCGAACTCGATCCGGATGACCGAGCCGCGGCGGCGACGCTTCAGCGCCGTCTCGAACAGCCGCACCAGATCTTCGGATTCTTCCTCGACCTCGATATCGCTGTCGCGGATGATGCGGAACGTGCCGGAGCCCTTGACCTCGTAGCCGGGGAACAGCTTGCCGATGTAGAGACTGACCGCCTCTTCGAGCGGAACGAAGCGGACGTGATGCTTGCGATCCGGCAAGCGGATGAAGCGCCTCAGCGCTACCGGCAGGCGCAAAAGCGCGCTCATTTCCTCGCCGTTCTTGCGGTGGCGCAATTGCAGCGCCATCGAGAAACCGAGATTGGGAATGAACGGAAACGGATGCGCTGGGTCGATCGACAGCGGCGTCAGGACCGGAAACACCTGCTCCTGGAAATGGTCCTCGAGCCAGGTCTTCTCGTCCTTGGTCAGCGCATCGCGGGTGATGCTCTCGATGCCTTCCTTGTTGAGCTGCAGCATCAGCGCCGAAAGGCTGTTCTGCTGGTCCTCCTGCAGGCGCTCGACCTCGCGCAACAGCTGTTCGAGCTGCTGCTCGGGGGTGCGCCCGTCCGGGCTCTTCAGCACGATGCCCTCGCGCACCTGGCCGGCAAGACCGGCGACGCGGACCATGAAGAACTCGTCGAGATTGGCCGCCGATATCGACAGGAAGCGAACGCGCTCGAGCAGCGGATGATTGGCGTTCAGCGATTCCTCGAGCACGCGCCGGTTGAATTGCAGCCAGGAAAACTCGCGGTTGACGAAGCGGTCAGGATTGCCGCCTTCGCGGCTCGCAGCCTCGATGGTGATGAATTCGCTTTGCACCGGCTTCAGTTCGTTCATGGTTCCTGCTCTTCCTACACCAGCCGTCGGCGCCAGCCTTAACCGGCTTAACTTATCCTCTGACAGGCTTTTGCGACAGTTTCATTTCATCGATCTTGCAAAGAGACGGGTTATGATCCAGATCCAATCGACAAGATCAGGAGACGACGATGGCAGGCGGTTCCATTCCCCATTTCCAGAACGATGCGGGCTATCCGGCAATCGACATCGGCGTCAAGGAATTCATGTGCACCGGCGCCAATCCGCCTTTCGACCATCCGCATGTATTTCTCGACATGGGCGACGACAATGAAAAGGTCTGCCCCTACTGCTCGACGCTCTATCGCTATTCGCCGAAGCTGAAGGCATTGGAAACGGTGCCGCCGGGCTGCCTTTATATCGACCAGGCCGCCTGATTCTTCCGCGACAAGCCTGATGCGAGAAACGCAGTCCCGGCATGTGGTCATCGCCGGGGCGGGCGTCGCCGGGCTGACCGCGGCACTGGCCTTCGCCGAGCGCGGCCATCGGATAAAACTGTTCGAACAGGCGCAGCACCTCGAGGCTGCCGGAGCCGGCATCCAGCTGTCGCCCAACGCGACACGTATTCTTCGACAACTCGGCGTACTCGATCGGCTGCTGCCGACGGCGGTGCGGCCGGAGGCGGTCGTGCTCAAGGATGCCGCCACGCTGCGCGAGTTGGCGCGCGTACCGCTTGGCCAGGCCGCCGAAACGCGCTGGGGAGCGCCCTATCTCGTTGCCCACCGCGGCGATCTGCAGTCAGCGCTGATGGCGCGGACAGCCGAGCGACCCGAGTTCGAGCTTGTCACCGGCGCCCGCGTCGGCAGCGTAGCATCCGGACCGAATGGCATCACCGCAACAGTCGAGATTGCCGGCACGACCATCGAAACCGAGGCATCGTTGCTGGTGGGAGCCGACGGCGTCTGGTCGTCGGTGCGAGAAAAGCTGGCCCGCACGGAGGCCGACTTTGTCAGAAGCCGATTCTCGGGCGAGCTTGCCTGGCGAGCCACGGTGGCCGCGGACAGCCTCGCCGGACAGGCCTTCGGCATGATCGGTGCGCCCGATTGCGTTACTGCATTCCTCTATCCCGGCTTCCATATGGTCGCCTATCCGGTCAGCCGTGGCACTGTCTTTAATCTCGCCGCCTTCACCAGGGGTGAGCGAATCGCCGAGGGCTGGTCGGGGCATGCCGACCCCGCCAGCCTCGTCAGTGCCATGCGCGGTACCGCGCCGGCGCTGGTCCGTCTGGCGAGCGAGGCGGCGCCGTGGACGGCATGGCCGATCCACACCGTCGAGCAGCGGCGGTGGACGACACCGGAAGGCGTCGCGCTGATCGGCGATGCGGCGCATGCGATGACGCCCTTTGCCGCACAGGGCGCGGCGATGGCGATCGAGGACGCGGCGACGCTTGCCGGCTTCGTTGCCACCTCGCCTGCCGATCTCAGCGGCGCGCTTGCCGCTTGGGAACAGGCGCGGCGGCCGCGCGTCGCCCAGGTCGCCCGCCGCGGCGCGGTCAACCGCCTCGCCTGGCACGCGGCCGGGCCGGTGGCGATGGCCCGCAACCTGTTCCTGGCGATGCGCTCACCCGAAAAGCTCGCCGCCGATCTTGATTGGCTTTATGGCTAGCGGGCGCGCGAGTCTGGGGATCGGCGATAAAAAGCTCGATAGGCCGGCGGGACTGTCCTGCCGGACATCTCCCCCACAAGGAGGGAGATTGGCAGTTTCGGCGCCTTGCTAGGTCCTGCAACGTTAGAGATTGGCGAAAGGAGGGCTCGAAGGATCGCGGCGTTGATCAGCCGGAACCCTCTTCAATTGTGAAGCCGCATCGACAGGCCGAGCGAGGCTGGCAGCGGGTTCCACCAGCCGGTGCGCAGCCCGGCCGTGCGCAGTGCCGCCGCCGTCCAGGTGTTGCAGCCGATCAGCGCGTTGAAATGGCCATTGGCTTCGAAGAAACGATCGAAGCGGGAATAGGCCGCATTCTCGATCGGAATGGCCCCGTTCGGCCCCCGCTGGAAGCTTGCCGCAATGTAATCGAGCAGCGCTGCAAAGCGTTCGTCGCCGATGTCGAAGCCGGCGACGTCGGGATGCGGCTCGGCGATGTCGCCGGAAATGTCGACATGCATCACCGAGGCATCGACGGTCAGCGCCTTCATCACCGGCATCGGCTTCAGCTCCGACCAGGTCGGCGTCTCCAGATAGAAGGCGCGGCCGCCCCACCCGAAGACGATGTAGCGGACCTCCGCCATGTCGGCAGGAATGCCGGCATCGACCAGGAAATGGAAGCGCCGGCGCATATCGTCGTCGACCGGGATGGCGATGTCGGTGTGGATCGGATTTTGCAGCACCAAGATGCGGTGGCTTGCGCCGATCGGATCGGCAACTGCCGCCGGCCAGAGCGGGCGCGGCAGCAGCGTGCCCAGCGCTGCGGCAAGCACTGTTGCAACGACCAGCAGGCCAAGAAAACGGGCAAGCTTCTTCATGCGGAAGGCATAGAACAAGCCATGCTCAAGGTGAAGCGTCTCTGGAGTTGCACGGCTGACAAAGCGCTTGACGCGTATCCTCCCCGGGAGGATATGCTCAAGCATGTCAGATCACCTCCACGCCTCGCATCCTTCCATCATAAAGCGCCTGAAGCGCGCGCAAGGTCACCTTGCGGCGGTGCTGGCCATGATCGAGGCGCATCGCCCTTGCGTTGATCTGGCGCAGCAGCTTCATGCCGTCGAAAGGGCCATCAGCAGCGCCAAGCGCGAGCTGATCAACGATCACATCGAGCATTGCCTCACGGACAGCGTGGAAACCGGCGGCGACTCGCTGGCGGAACTCAAGCAGCTGGCGAAGTATCTATGAATGCCATCGTAGCCCGCATTCTGGACTGGCTCGGGTTCGGCTCGCACGCCGCACATCATCACGGCGATCACGGTTCGCACGGTCACACCCACGGCGTCATCGATGCGACAATTGCTACCACCGACCGGGGCATCTGGGCAATCAAATGGTCGTTCGTAATCCTGGCCATCACCGCGGCGTTGCAGATGGTCGTGGTTGTGCTGTCGGGAAGCGTGGCATTGCTGGCCGACACGATCCATAACATCGGCGATGCGACAACGGCGATCCCGCTATGGATTGCGTTCGTGCTGGCGCGGCGCAAGCCGTCGCGAACCTTTACCTATGGCTTGGGCCGGGTCGAGGATCTGGCCGGCATCATCATCGTGCTCATCATCCTGTTCAGCGCTGTTGTCGCCGCCTATCAAGCCATCGACAGGCTGATCAATCCACAAATTGTGACACACCTCGGCTGGCTGACGGCGGCGGGCATTGTCGGCTTCCTCGGCAACGAGGCGGTTGCCGTGTTCCGTATCCGCGTCGGCCGCGAAATCAACAGCGCGGCACTCATTGCCGACGGCTACCACGCCCGCACCGACGGACTTACCAGCCTTGCCGTGGTCATCGGAGCCATCGGCGTCTGGCTCGGCTTTTCCTTGGCCGACCCGATCGTCGGCCTGCTGATCACGATTGCGATCTTCGGTATCGTGTGGCAATCGGCCCGTTCGGTGCTGACCCGCATGCTGGACGGAATCGAACCCGGTGTGATGGATGAAATCCGACATGCCGCCGAGCATGTTGCGGGCGCCCATATTGTCGATGCTAAGGCGCGCTGGGTCGGTCATAGATTGCACGCCGACATCGCAATTGCCGCGGACGAAACCTTACCGCTGTCGGCGGCGAACAAGATCGCGGCAGCGCTGAAAGACGAACTGTCCCAGCATATGCCAGCCCTGGCTGAGGCGAATGTCCGGTTTTCAACGGAACGTGGAGAGAACGACCATCCGCACCCTCACGAGCACACGCATGACCACGGCCACATGCACTGACGCTCGCCGATTTTCTGCTAGTCTCGTCCGATGTTCCAGACGCTCGTCGAATTTCAGCGCACGATCTATCTGACGCTCGGCGAGCAGATCAAGCTGCTTGCGGCCGGAGGCAATTGGCTGGCATTCATGGCCTTCCTGCCGATGGGCGTCGTGTTCGGGGCTGCCCATGCGCTGACGCCGGGTCATAGCAAGGCGGTCCTGGCGACCTATCTTGCCGGTTCGGATGCGAAGGTCTCGCGCGGCCTGCTCGTGTCTATCACGCTATCGTTCACGCATGTGACGATTGCCGTTCTGATTGCGGCTCTCTCGCTGCCACTGGTCTCCATAGCATTGGGCAGCGTTGGCCGCGCTCCGCTTCTGGAGCATATCAGTCGTGGGCTGCTCGGCCTCATTGGCGTCTGGATGCTCTGGCGCGCTTTGAGCCACAGCCATCACCACAGGCACGAAGGCGAGGCTGTCGGCGTGATGGCAGGCCTGATCCCCTGCCCGCTGACGCTTTTCGCGATGACTTTCGCGATCTCCAGGGGTGTTCCGGCAGCGGGCGTCCTGTTTGCCATCACCATGATGGTCGGCGTGGCGCTGACGCTGTCCTGCGTCGCGGTATTGTCGATCGTGTTTCGGGAACGGCTTGTACAGTTTTTCGCGCGCCAGCCACGGCTGTTCGAAACCATCTCCCGGGCCATCGAGGGCGCTGCCGGTCTCGCCCTTGCCGGCGTCGCTGTCTGGCAGATCACATCAGCTTAAGAGAAAACATGGTTTCAGCCACTGCATGGCGTCCGGGCCGGTGCAGCGGTTGGAACGAGCCAAGCCGACGCCGGTCATGTCACATCGATCACGACCATCAGCCCGCCGCCGCCCTTCTCCTCGACATTGTTGTTCGTGGTGTGATGCGGGATGTGGCAATGGATCAGCCATTTGCCCGGACGCTGTGCCTTCCAGATCACGTCATAGCGCTGACCTGGCCCGACGTTGACTGTATCGGCAAGGAAACGACCCGAGGCAGGGATCGTCTCGCCGTCGCGGGCAACGACCTCGAACGGTCCGCCATGGATGTGCATCGGATGGATGAAGCCGTTGTTGGTGCCGATGAACCGCACCTTGAGCGTCTCGCCGACCTTCATCGGAATCGTCTCGGTCGAGGGATAGGCCTTGCCGTTGATGGTGAAGAAATTCGGCATGCCGCCGTCCATCGGCATCGACGGGTAGGTCAGCCCTTCCCGCACCAGCCATTCCTGAAGCTCGATGACGTAATCATGGTCGGCCGCGACCTCATCGGCGGGATTGGCGGGATCGATGATCAGCGCACCGTAGAGGCCGAGCGCCTGGGTCCGGTCCGGCTTGGCATGGGGGTGGTAGAAATAGGTTCCGTGCTGGGTTGCGGTGAACTCGTATGAATAGGATTGCCCGGGCTCGATCGGCGCCTGGGTGATTTCGGCTGGCCCATCCATCTGGTTCGGCAGGATCAGGCCATGCCAATGCACCGTCGTTTCCTCAGGCAGGCCGTTGGTGACGTTGATCCTGATCCGGTCGCCCTGGCGAATGTGAATTCGCGGGCCGGGAATCTGGCCATTATAGGCATAAGCGTCGACCGCAACGTCCGGCAGGATCTGCCAGCGGACCACCGAAGGCCTGAGCTCGAACACTTTGACGCCGTTCTCCATTCGAAACGGCAGGTCCTGGTCGCCCTTTGCCGGCAGACCATAAGAGGCGGTCACGAGGCGCGGATCGGTGGCGGCCATGTCGCGCATTGCGTCGGCGGGCGTGTCGCGATCCATGATCATGCCTTGCGGCATGATCACCCCGCCGACATCGCGCGCCGACAAGGTTAGGTTCAGCCAGTTCGCCGGCGCGATCATGCCGATGGCGAGGGCCAGCAGGGAGACCATGCTGAGGGCGGCGACTTGCGGGGTCGTGGCATCCGTCTCCATGTGATGACCGGCGCCGCCTTTGCCTTTGTGGGAAGCCATATCGTGGTGCTGCCCGTGATGGCCGCTGGCGTCGGCCTGCTGCATTTGCATCTGCGCGTGTTGCCCTTGGTGGGGCTGCTCTCGACCGTCGGTGCCGGCCGCCTGTTGGCGCTGTGTCATCAGCCCATGTTTCAAGCCGCGGGCGACCAGCCAGACATTGGCCGGGTAGGCAAGCGCAAAGCCGGCGATGACGCCGATCGACATCACGCCCCAGAACAAAAGCTCCGTCGGTTCCATCGCGCGCATGTCGCGGCCCATCATCAGAAAACTCATGACCGGCGCCATGCCAGCCATCATGAAGTTCATGGAGATGAACTCGGGCAGAAAGCTCTTGCGCACATTCTCCCAATAGGTGCCGCCCATCATCGATTTCATGAACAGCGACTGGAAGATGAACAGGCCGAAGGCAAAGCCGGCGAGATATTCGACGATCAGGTCGATCCACATCGGCAGGCCGAGCGCCGCCGTGACGGCGGCGGCAAGAATGATGCCGGTGGCATCGCCGGCGACGCAGTGGATGGTGGAGCCGACGCCCTGCTTCCAGAGCGGCCGGGTAAAGAGTTCATGCTCGCCCGGCCGGGGCTCCTTGTCGGCTAGCACGTAGAGCAGCAAGCCGAGCGGACCCATATAGAGGGTAACCAGGATGAATCCCCATTTCATCACCACCGGCTCGGGATTGTTGCGATATTGATCGAAGCCGACATAAAGCGTCGAAGCCAGCGCCAGTGCGAACCAGACGACGAGAAAATAATCGATCGGTTGGATGAGCATCGGGATGAACCTTGACCTGCCGCCGCACGCGCCAACGCGGCTCGTTATACAACTCCCAATGGCAATGAACGCAGCCGGCGCGCTTATGATCCGTGCCGGCCTTAGCTACCAGGTTGCAAGGTGACCACTCGAGCGGCCTGAAGCACGCTTGCTATCTTCTCGCGCCGCGCACGGTCAGCGCTCGTCGAATACGCGTAAGGCCCTGAGCAACGCAGCGAGCCCGGTCCGCCGGTCTTGTTCCGAACCGGCGTACAGGATCAGTGCAGGATCTGCGACAGGAACAGTTTCGTGCGTTCGTGGCGCGGGTGGTCGAAGAACTCGGCCGGCGTGTTCTGCTCGACGATCTGGCCTTGGTCCATGAAGATCACCCGGTTGGCGACTTTGCGCGCAAAGCCCATTTCATGGGTGACGCAGAGCATGGTCATGCCTTCCTCGGCCAGCCCGACCATCGTCTCCAGCACTTCCTTGATCATTTCCGGGTCGAGCGCCGAGGTCGGCTCGTCGAACAGCATGATACGCGGGTTCATGCACAGCGAGCGGGCGATCGCCACGCGCTGTTGCTGGCCGCCGGAAAGCTGGCCGGGATATTTGTTGGCCTGTTCCGGGATCTTGACGCGCGTGAGGAAATGCATGGCGATTTCCTCGGCCTGCTTCCGCGGCATCTTGCGCACCCAGATCGGCGCCAGCGTGCAATTCTCGAGGATGGTCAGATGCGGAAACAGGTTGAAGTGCTGGAACACCATGCCGACTTCGCGGCGCACCTCGTCGATCTTCTTCAGATCGTTGGTCAGTTCCTTGCCGTCGACTATGATCTTGCCCTTCTGGTGTTCCTCCAGCCGGTTGATGCAGCGGATCATCGTCGATTTGCCGGAGCCCGACGGGCCGCAGATGACGATCCGCTCGCCGCGCATCACCTTTAGATTGATGTCCTTCAGGACATGGAATTCGCCGTACCATTTGTGCATGGCGATGATGTCGATGGCGACATCGGTGGTGGAAATATGCATCTTGGCGGCATTGACCTTGATCTCTTCCGCGCTGACGGCGTTTTCTATGACCATGACAAGGTCCCCTTTTTAGCGTTTGTGGCCGGTGTCGAGACGGCGTTCCGTGTACATTGAATAGCGCGACATGCCGAAGCAGAACAGCCAGAAGATGAAGGCCGCGAACACCAGGCCGGACCTGGCCGTCTGCGGCGTTGCCCAGCTGGCGTCGGAGAAGTTCTGCTTGACGATGCCGAGGAGGTCGAACATCGAGATGACGATGACCAGGCTGGTGTCCTTGAACATGCCGATGAAGGTGTTGACGATGCCGGGAATGACCAGCTTCAGCGCCTGCGGCATGACGACCAGACCCATCTTCTGCCAGTAGCTGAGGCCGAGCGAATCGGCGCCCTCATACTGGCCTTTGGGGATCGCCTGCAGGCCGCCGCGCACCACTTCGGCCATGTAGGCGGCGGCAAACAGCGACACGCCGATCAGCGCGCGCAGGAACTTGTCGAAGCTGACGCCGGCCGGCAGGAACAGCGGTAGCATCACGCTGGCAAAGAACAGCACCGTAATCAGCGGGATGCCGCGTACCGTCTCGATGAAGATCACGCACAGCAGCTTGACGATCGGCATGTTCGAGCGCCGGCCGAGCGCCAGCACGATGCCGACCGGCAGCGACACAGCGATGCCCACGAAGGACAGGCTGAGTGTCACCAGCAGTCCACCCCAAAGCGGGGTTTCGACATAGGGCAGGCCGAACATGCCGCCGAGCAGCAGAACGAAGGCGACGACCGGCAGCGCAAAAAAGAGAAGAATGGCATTCAGCCCCTTGCGCGGTACGCGCGGAATGAGCAGCGGCACCAGCAGCGCCACGAACAGGATGGCGACCAGGATCGGGCGCCAACGCTCTTCCAGGGGATAGCGGCCGAACATGAACTGGCCGAACTTGGCGTTGACGAAGGCCCAGCAGGCGCCGGTCCAGCCGTCCGGCTGGATGCCGCCCTGCGCCACGGTGGCGCAGACCGTGCGGTCCGGTCCCGTCCACTGGGCGTTGATGAAAGCCCAATTGACGATCTGCGGCAGGATCATGGCAACCAGCACGATGCCGATGATGGTCAGGATGGTGTCGCCGGTCGACGCGATCAGATTCTTGCGGACCCAGGCGCCGAGGCCGCGCTCGCTCGACGGCGCCGCCTGCGCCAGCGCCATCTCCGTCCGCACCCAGGACATATCGTGCTCTTGCATGGCCTTATCTCTCCACCAGCGCCATCCTGGCGTTCACCACGTTCATGACCGCCGACGTGATCAGGCTGAGCGCCAGGTACACCGCCATCATGATCACCACGCCTTCGACTGCCTGCCCGGTCTGGTTCAAGACCGTGCCAGCCGTCGCCGTCAGGTCCGGATAGCCGATGGCGATGGCGAGCGAGGAATTCTTGGTCAGGTTGAGGTACTGGCTGGTCAGCGGCGGAATAACGATGCGCATCGCCTGCGGCACGACGACAAGCCTGAGGATCGATCCCGAACGCAGCCCGAGTGCAGCGGCCGCCTCGGTCTGGCCTGCGCTGACGCCCCTGATGCCGGCGCGCACGATCTCGGCGATAAAGGCGGCCGTATAGCAGGACAACGCCAGATAGAGTGACAGGAACTCGGGCCTGACCTGAAAGCCACCGACGAGATTGAAGGTCGACTGCTTTGGAAATTCAAAGCTCAGCGGAAAGCCGCTCAGCGCGTAGGCCAGCAGCGGCAGGCCGACGATCAACGCTATGGATGTCCAGAACACCGGGAATGGCTGCCCCGTCGCCATCTGCCGCTGTCGCGCCTTGCGGGCGACGAACCAGGCCATGGCGATGCCGAGGAGCAGTGCGACCAGGATCAGCCAGGATCCCTCGCCCCACATAGCGCGGGGAAAATAGAAGCCGCGCTGGTTGAGAAAGGAGCCGAACGGCAAATTGATGCTGTCGCGCGGCGGCGGCAGCACGGCGAGCACGCCGGAATACCAGAAGAAGATGACCAGCAGCGGTGGGATGTTGCGGAACACCTCGACATAAACGGTGCAGATCTTCCTGATCAGCCAGTTATGCGACAGCCGGCCTATGCCGACGATGAAACCGATGATGGTGGCGGTGATGATGCCGACGACAGCAACGATCACGGTGTTGATAAAGCCAACCAGGATGGCACGGAAATAGGTCGAATCCGATGAATAAGCGATGGCGCTTTCGCTGATGTCGAAGCCGGCGCGGCCCTTGAGAAAGCCGAAGCCGGAAGCGATGTGCAGCCGCGTCAAATTGGCGATGACGTTGTGGGTGACCCACCAGACACCCGCTACCAGCAGGACGAGGACCAGTGCTTGAAAGAATATGCCGCGGACGCGAGGATCATTGATGAAGGAACCGCGGCTTGGCTCCTCGCGAAGAATTTCCTGCGATGCCATTAAACCACCACCCTTCTGGCGACCATCCCCTGGAAAGAGAAACCGGAAGGCAGGAAGCTGTCTTCCGGATCACATTTCGATCAGCGGATCGGCGGAGCGTATTGCAGGCCACCCTTGGTCCACAACGCGTTGATGCCGCGCGCGATCTTCAGCGGGCTGCCCGAACCGACATTGCGTTCGAACATTTCGCCGTAGTTGCCAACTGCTTTGACGATGTTGACGACCCAGTCGTTGGAGACGCCGAGATCGGTGCCGATCTTGGTGTCGGCTTCCTGGCCGAGCACGCGCTTGATCTCAGGATTGTCCGAGTTCTTCATCTCGTCGACATTAGCCTGGGTGATGCCCAGTTCCTCGGCCTGCAACAGCGCAAAGTAGGTCCACTTGACGATGTGGTACCACTGGTCGTCACCCTGGCGCACGGCCGGGCCGAGCGGTTCCTTGGAGATGATCTCGGGCAGCACGACATGGTCGGCCGGCGCGCTGAGCGTCAGGCGGATGCCGTAGAGACCCGACTGGTCGGTGGTGTAGACGTCGCAGCGGCCGGCGTCATAGGCGGCGTTGACCTCATCCAGCTTTTCGAAGACGACGGGGTTGTATTCCATCTTGTTCGCCTTGAAGTAGTCGGCGAGATTGAGCTCGGTCGTGGTGCCGCTCTGCACGCAGACCGCCGCGCCCGAAAGCTGCAGCGCCGAATTGACGCCCGGCAGTTTCTTGGCGTTGATCATGAAGCCCTGACCGTCATAATAGGTGACGCCGACGAAGTTCAGGCCAAGTGCCGTATCGCGGTTGATGGTCCAGGTGGTGTTGCGCGACAGGATGTCGACCTCGCCCGACTGCAGCGCGGTGAACCGCTCCTTGGCGCTGAGCGGCGTGAATTTGACTTTGGTGCCATCGCCGAAGACGGCGGCCGCCACGGCGCGGCAGAAATCCACATCGATGCCTTTCCATTCACCCTTGTCGTCCGGCGCCGCGAAGCCAGCAAGACCTGTGTTGGTGCCGCACTGGATGAAGCCTTTCGCCTTGACGTCGTCGAGCGTGCTCGCGGATGCGGCCGAAGCCGCGAATCCAAACGCGGCGGCGCCCAAAACGCCGATTGCAATGTGTTTCATGACCCACAGACCCTTTTCTGTTTTTTCCAGGCGAACCTGACTTTTTCCCGTGTGAACGCAGCTTCGTATCCCGGCCCATTACCGGAATCCCGCATCGTAACCGACGCGCTGTCTCCCATTCACGAACAACATCGAAGGCGATTATTCCTGTGAGGTCAAGGGAAATGACCAAATCCGAAAGACTTTGAAAACCAACTGGCTGAAATGCCTGAATCGCAGACAAACGCGCCCGCAAATCGGTCAACGCGCCGATAAAGCCGGCAAAATCCGATCGCGCCTTCCCGACCGCGACTTCCCGACCGCGCCGGGCGCCCTGCGGATCTACGGCGCATTGCTGAATTGGCATATTCAAGACCTTTGCCTGGCGAGTGCGGTGCGGTTGCGCGGCCAATGCCGCCGCACTATGGCTAACGACCTACTCACGGGACGAAATGCAATGGCAAAAGACGGCAGCGAGATGGGCATCAACACGCGGCTCGCCCATTCCGGCAACAACCCGCATGACTATTTCGGCTTCGTCAACCCGCCGGTGGTGCATGCCTCGACCGTGCTTTATCCCAACGCGGCGGCGATGGCTTCACGCAGCCAGAAATACACCTACGGAACGCGGGGCACGCCGACCACCGATGCGCTGAACAGCGCGATCGATGCGCTGGAAGGCTCTGCGGGCACGGTCGCGGTTCCATCGGGCCTGGCGGCGGTGACGCTGCCGCTGCTCGCCTTCCTGTCGGCCGGCGATCATCTGCTGATCGTCGATTCCGTCTATCACCCGACCCGCAATTTCGCCGACACGATGCTGAAGCGGCTGGGCATCGAGGTCGAGTATTACGAACCGCGCATCGGCGCCGGCATCGCGGCGCTGATCAAGCCCAACACCAGGGTGGTGTTCACCGAATCGCCGGCCTCCAACACTTTCGAGGTGCAGGACATACCGGCCATCGCCAAGGCAGCGCATGCCGCCGGCGCCATCGTCATGATGGACAACACATGGGCGACGCCGCTCTACTTCCGCCCGCTCGACCATGGCGTCGACATCTCGATCCATGCGGCGACGAAATACCCGGCCGGCCATTCCGACGTGCTGCTCGGCACGGTCTCGGCCAACGCAGCCTGCTGGAAGCAGCTTTGCGAGACGTTCAACACGATGGGATGCTGCGCCGGGCCGGATGACGTCTACCAGGTGCTGCGCGGCCTGCGCACAATGGGCGTGCGGCTGGAGCACCATCAAAAGAGCGCGCTTGCCCTCGCCGGCTGGCTGGAGGGCCAGCCGGGCGTGGCGCAGGTGCTGCATCCGGGGCTGCCCAGCCATCCCGACCACGTTTTGTGGAAGCGCGATTTTTGCGGATCGAGCGGCATCTTCTCTATCGTCCTTGCAGGCGGCGGACAGAACCAGCAGCACGCCTTCCTCGACGCGTTGAAGTTTTTTGGCCTCGGCTATTCCTGGGGCGGCTATGAGAGCCTTGCCGTGCCGGTATTCCTGGGCGACCGTACCGTCGCCAAGGGCCCGTATGACGGACCGCTGGTGCGCCTGCAGATCGGGCTCGAGGATGTCGAGGATTTGAAGGCCGACCTGGCGCGCGGGCTGGCGGCGGCCGCAGAGGCCTGAGCCAGCACCTTGCCAGACTGAGTCAGGAATCGGCGTAACAGCCTGGAAACACTGCGATCCTGAGCGGTGTCATGGTGACCGATCAGCCGATGAAGCGGCGTCTACAAAATAGAGACGCCGGCGTGGCGGAAGCGATAGAATAGCTTCTGCCGGCGCTTGATGCGGATCGAGGCTGGCCGGCGGATCGGTCGGGAACCTTTTGTCGGCCGATGCATCCAATATCCCGATGAGAAGCCTATCAGGAGATCGCCAATGCCGGCTGTGTTGACGGCAACGTCCGCCGCTTCCGGCGACATGCAGCTTGTCGGCCGCGCGCTGGCACGCGATGGCGATGCATTCCGCACCATCATCAAGACGCACAACCAGAGGCTCTACCGCATCGCCCGCGGCGTTGTGCGCAACGACAGCGAGGCCGAGGACATCGTCCAGGAGGCCTATGTCAGGGCGTTTGCCCACCTCGAGGCCTTTCGTGGCGATGCCTCGCTCGCCACGTGGCTGTCGCGTATCGTCATCAACGAAGCGCTCGGCCGCTTGCGCAAAAGGCGGCGAATGGTGGCGATACCTGAAAATCCGCAAGCCGAAATCATCCGGTTTCCCCTCAACCCGAGCGACGATCCGGAGCGGACGATGGCGCAACGGCAGATCCTTGAGCTTGTCGAACGGGCAACCGACAGTCTTCCCGATGTCTACCGGCTGGTGTTCGTGGCGCGAGTCATCGAGGGGCTGAGCATCGAGGAGACCGGCGAACTGCTTGGCGTGCGACCAGAAACCATCAAGACCCGGCTGCACCGCGCTCGTGCGCTGGTGCGCAAGGCGCTGGACGACCAGATCGGCCCGGTGCTGCTCGACGCGTTTCCGTTCGCGGGCCGGCGCTGTGAACGGCTGACCAATGCCGTGATGCAGCGGCTTGGTCTTTCCGGATAGGTCGCGTCGATTTTCGCGGGAACGTTTTCCGGCGACCTGCATCCAATGAGCATCACTGAAAACGAAGCCCGATGCAGCTCGGCGTCGGGGCGAAGGAGAGCATCATGTTTATTCGATCGACCACGGCACTGGCCGCATTTTTCCTGCTTAGCGCAGCGCCCTTGTCGCAAGCTGCCGACAAGCCGACCGATCCGCAGATCGCACATATCGCCTACACAGCGGGCGTGCTTGACGTCGAGGCGGCCAAGCAGGCGCTGCAGAAATCGAAAAACAAAGAGGTCGTAGATTTCGCCAAGGACATGGTGCGGGATCACGAGGCCGTCAACAAACAGGCTCTCGACCTGGTCAAGAAGCTCAAGGTCACGCCTGAGGACAATCCGACCAGCAAAGCGCTGACCAAGGCGGCGGCCGAGGAACGTGCCAAGCTTGCCAAGCTCAAGGGCGCGGCGTTCGACAAGGCCTATGTCGCCAGCGAGGTGGCCTACCACAAGCAGGTCAATGGCGCGCTCGAAACTCTGCTGATCCCGTCGGCCGGCAATGCCGAGCTGAAGAGCCTGCTGGAAACCGGCCTGAAAATATTCCAGGGCCACGAACAGCACGCCGAACACGTCGCCGGTATGCTGAAGTGAGGATCGGGCCAATGGTGTCGAGGCGGCATCTGTGGGTTGCGCTGGCGCTGACCATCGGCGCCGCACCTGCCAAGGCCGAAACCATTGAGGTGACGATCGACAAGGTTGTGTTTTCGCCCGGAAACATCGAGGCGAAGGTCGGCGACACGATCAAGTGGGTGAACAAGGACGTGTTCGCCCACACGGCAACCGTCAACGGCGGCTGGGAAGTGATGATCCCGCCGAAGCAGGCAGCAAGCCTGATGGTGAAGAAGGCCGAATCGGTCGATTATTTCTGCCGCTTCCATCCCAATATGAAGGGCCATGTGACGGTGACATCGCCCTGACTGGCTAATGCCTGTCGCGCAAAAGTGTGCAGCGGTTTTGCGATAACGACATGCATAAAACAAGAGCCTAAAGCGCGTCGCATGAGGCCGGTCGAACGCGACGTGCTTTTAGGCCGCCAGCCATGCCGTCCCGACAAGAAGCGTGACCAGCGTCAATGGCAGGCCAACCTTGACGAAGGCGATGAAGCCCAGCGGCTTGCCGGAGACCCGCGCGTGCTCGGCAACGATCAGATTGGCGACCGAGCCGAGCAGCGTGAAATTGCCGGCCAGGGTCGAGCTCATGGCGACGACCAGCCAGGCACGCTCTGGATTCTCCAGGCCGGGTATGAACGGCCGCAGCGCCAGCACGGCCGGAACGTTGCTCATGATGTTGGACAGCACTGCGGTGAAGCCGGACAGCCGCCAGACATCATTCAGCCCAAGGTCCTTTGCCGAAGCGACGATGTCGGGCGTCAGCAATGTCTTTTCGGCACCGGCGACGACGATGAACAGCCCGGCGAACATGAACAGCAGCGGCCCGTCGATCTCGCGATAGATGCGCTCAGGCTTGATGGCGCGGGTCAGCAACAGAATCGCACCGCCAATCAGCGCCGCCTTGGCTACGGGAACGCCGGCAAAGAAAGCGACCGCCAAACCGATACAGACGACCACCGCCTTGAGCACCTGCCCCGGCAGCATGCGGCCGCGATAGACTTCGGGGCTGAGCTCGGCCTTGCGCGAAAATTCGGCGCGTTAGACGATGCGGATGATGACGATGACGGCGAAGAGGCCGAACGCCGCGACCGGTGCAAGTGCCGCCGAGAAGGCCGGATAGGAAATCCCCGACAGGGCGCCGATGACCATGTTCTGCGGATTGCCGGTGATGGTGGCGACACTGCCGCAATTCGAGGCCGTGGCGGTGGCGATCAGATAGGGAACCGGGTTGCGGTTGATGACGCGGGTGACATGGACGACGATCGGCGCCATGACCAGGCAGATGGCGTCGTTGACCAGGAATGCCGACAGGACGCCGGTCAACAGCGTCACCATCACCAGCAGCATGAATGGCGCATGCGCATGCTCAATGGCGAACCCGCCGAGCGCGCGAAAAGCGCCGGACACTTTCAGATGCGCCACGACGATCATCATGCCGAGCAAAAGCGTGATGGTGTCGAAGCTGATGGCGCGGTAGGCGTCCTCCATGCTGAGCGCGCCGATGGCGATCATCGCCGCACCGCCGAGCAGCGCGATGCCTGCCCGGTCGAGGCGTAGCCCTGGTATCGTGCCGATGGCGACGCCGGCATAGGTCAGGACCAGGATCAGCAATGCCGCCGCGCCCATCGCTGTCATGTGTTGGAAATCCTGTTCGCGACTGGCGAGTGAACCTGTCCGGAATGGACGCTGAAATATTGGCGATCCCGACAGGATTCGAACCTGTGACCATCGGCTTAGAAGGCCGGTGCTCTATCCAGCTGAGCTACGGGACCGCTGGCCGGCCGCATGACCGGCTGATTGTTGGCGCCGGCAGGGCCGGTATGAGATCAATGCGTCCAGGGCGTCCTGCGGTCATAGCGGAAATTCTCCGCATAGGAAATCTGGCGGCGTTTGATTTCCTTCGGCTCCTCGACGCGGAAAGACAGCCCTTCCTTCTCGGCATAGGCGACCGCCTCTTCCCTGGTGTCAAAGGTCAGCCTGATCTGGCTTCGCATGTCGCCGGACGTGGTGTAGCCCATCAGCGGATCGATCTTCTTGCGCTGCTCCGGATCGAATTCCAGCACCCAATAGCCGGTCTTGGCCTTGCCGGACTGCATCGCGGTTTTGGCTGGGCTGAAAATGCGGGCTGACATGACCACCTCATTGCTGGTTGCAAGCACACGACCTCGAAACCAGATTACTATTCTCTGGCCATGCACTAGCCCGTCATTACTGCGCAATGGCGCCGGCAGCAAGGCCGATGGCTTTTTACGCTTGCTTTGGCGGGCCGAAATCAATAGGCAACAGACCGTTCGGAGTGTAGCGCAGCCTGGTAGCGCATCTGGTTTGGGACCAGAGGGTCGGGAGTTCGAATCTCTCCACTCCGACCATTCATCAAGCAAATCTCGTCGGCAGCGCAAGCTGATCACGCTCGAGCGTGATCCGTCGCCGTATCATGCTCAGGCAACGGACGGACAGCACGAGCCTGCGCTGCCCGTCCGATATGGAAGATGTCAGCCCTGGATGAAGGCCAGCAGATCCGGATTGATGATCTCCGGATGGGTGGTGCACATGCCGTGCGGCAGGCCCTTGTAGATCTTGAGCGTGCCGTGCTTCACCAGCTTGGCCGCAAGCAGCGCGGAATCGGCGATCGGCACGATCTGGTCGTCGTCGCCATGCATGATCAGGACGGGAACCTCGATCTTTTTGAGATCGTCGGTGAAATCGGTCTCCGAGAATGCCTTGATGCAGTCGTAATGGGCCTTGGCTCCGCCCATCATGCCCTGGCGCCACCAATTGTCGACGGCGCCTTGCGAGATCTTGGCGCCGTCGCGGTTGAAGCCATAGAACGGGCCGGCCGGCACATCCCTGTAGAACTGGGCGCGATTAGCGGCCAGAGCCGCGCGAAAGCCGTCGAAGACTTCGATCGGCAAGCCGCCGGGGTTGCTGTCGGTCTTGACCATAATCGGCGGCACGGCGCCGATCAGCACCGCCTTGGCAACACGGCCTCCGCCGCCATAAAGCGCGACGTAACGCGCCACCTCGCCGCCACCGGTCGAGTGGCCGATGTGGATCGCATCCCTGAGATCGAGATGCGCCGCGAGCGCCGCAACATCGGCGGCGTAGGTGTCCATCTCATTGCCGGTCGCGGTCTGCGACGAGCGGCCGTGGCCGCGGCGGTCATGGGCGATGACGCGGTAGCCCTTTTCGACGAAGAACAGCATCTGGTTGTCCCAGTCGTCTGAGCTCAGCGGCCAGCCGTGATGGAACACGATCGGCTGGCCCTTGCCCCAATCCTTATAGAAAATCTCGGTGCCGTCATGGGTGGTGAATGTGCTCATCGTCCTACTCCTTGATGGAAAGCTGGGAGGTAACAGGGAAGCTTTTAGCCCCTTCAGCTGGACAAATTATAACAGTGCGGTCAGGGTGAGCATTGGCAAAACGGACATTCAACGTGGCAAAACTGACAAATGACGGCTGCGCGTGATCTGATCGAAATCGGCCTTGTCTTGTATCCCGGCGTGCAGGAAGCAGCCGTGCTCGGCCTGACCGATCTTTTCATGCTGGCAAACCGGCTGGCTGTCGAGCGGTCGCCGGAGGCGGCGAGGCTTCGCGTCAGCCATTGGCAATTGGACGCGGGCAATACCGTAATCCGCACCTTCGACAGCGACCCCGGCGCCGACAATGAACCGGCCATGGTCATCCTGCCGCCGACCCTGCTGCAGCCGATCCCTCGCGAGGCGGCCGCGCCCTATGCCGGCTGGCTCAGGGACCGTCATGCGGCAGGCGCGACGCTCGGTTCGGTCTGTGCCGGCGCCTTCGTGCTTGCCGAGACCGGCCTGTTGTCCGGTCGCGCCGCGACAACGCACTGGGCCTATCGCGACGCGCTGGCGCTACGCTTTCCAGACATCTTGCTCGACGCCGACAGGCTGGTCATCGACGATGGCGACATCATCACCGCGGGCGGCTACATGGCCTGGACCGACCTCGGCCTCAAGCTCGTGGACAGGGTGCTCGGGTCAACCGTCATGATGGACACGGCGCGTTTCATGCTGGTCGATCCGCCGGGCCGCGAGCAACGTTTTTACAGCCCGTTTGCGCCGCGATTGACCCATGACGACGAAGCGATCCTCAAGGTGCAGCATTGGCTGCAGGCGAACGGCGCGCGCGACGTGACGCTCGGCGCCATGGCCGAGCATGCGGGGCTGGAGGAGCGGACCTTTCTGCGACGCTTCCGAAACGCCACTGGCCTCAGGCCGACCGAATATTGTCAGCACCTGCGGGTCGGCAAGGCGCGCGAGATGCTGGAAACCACGATACGATCGATCGACCAGATCGCCTGGGAGGTCGGCTATGACGATCCCGGCTCCTTCCGCAAGGTATTCGCCAGGATAACCGGCCTGGTGCCCGGCGATTATCGCCGGCGCTTTGGCGTGGAATGAGCTGTGATTGCGGGTGGAGAGAGCTGAGGCCCGGCCGCCGCGCAATGGCGCTATCGATTCGATGCTGCCAAAGGCAAGCTCGCCGGGAAGAGAACCCCAACCACCCCATCTCCCGGCGAGCCTACTTACCTGATTGATACGCAATCAGGACCGGGATCAGCCGGCAAGCTCTTTGTTGCAAGACAGATGCCAGTCTTTCTTCTCGAAATGGGACACAGACGGGAATGAGCTCCCTGATGTTCACGCCGAGGCTTTTTGCCTGATGTGCCGGATCAGTCGAATTCCTGAAATCAGCAGCAATGCGCCTCCGACTTCCACGACCAGGATCACGGCCGAGCCCCAGGGAATAGCTGGCCAAAACTCCGAAAAGGCTTGCCTGAGCCAGGTGCTATGAGCAGGCTCCTCGCCGTAAGTCCTGAGCATCAAGTCCGCGTAATCGAAGATCTCTTGGACCACGATCGCCGACCAGAACAGCGATGAGACAAGCCATATCAGTGCGATTCGTCTGACGATCGGGCTCATTCCAATACCTACTGTCAAAAAGATCGACTTGATTAGCACACCCGCCAAACGAGATCATCCCGCTATATCTCGAACTCGCCCTGCCCTTCATCCATGGCGCTGACCGTCTCGGCTGCGAGCGCTCGCGTTATCGGCGTCTTGCGCTCGAGCGCGGTGCGGTCGAGCCGTTCGACCACCCGCATGGCGGTGGCCAGCGAGCGTTCGATGCGGCGCACCAGGTATTGCACGACATGCGGCTCGACCTCGACCTGGCGGTCGGCGAACAGTTTTGTGATGACGCCGGCCAGCAAGAGATCGTCGGGCTCGTGGATCTCGACGGTAGCCGCCGCCTTGAGCCGCGACGCCAGGTCGGGCAGCCTGACGCCCCAGGCGGAGGGAAAGCGGCGCGCCGTCAACAGTAAGGTCGAGCCGGCGCCGCGCACCGCATTGATCAGGTGGAACAGGCCGTGCTCGTCGACCGGGCCGGCGTCGACATCGTCGATCAGGGCCGGATGCGCGCCGAGATTTTCGATACAGTCGCCGATGCGGGCGGCCTCCACTTTCACCGCGTCGGCGCGGGTCCGCCAGATCGAGGCCAGATGGGTTTTTCCCGAGCCGGCCGGCCCAGCCAGCACGACAACCGGCGACGGCCAGTCCGGCCAGCGGTCGACAAGCGCCGCGGCCTGGCTGTTGGTGGCGGAGACGACGAGCTCGTCACGCGAATAGCCGGTGCCGTGGCCTAGATCGAGCGGCAATTGGCGCGGCGGATCGATCTTGTTGTCCGGCATCTGGCTCAACCGCGCGCGCCCCCGCGGCGCCGAACCGGCAGCGGCGGCACCGGCTCGTCGGCATGGCCCTTGTAGAGCGGCGATTCGAGATAGCGCGCGATGGCGAAACGCACCAGAACGGCAACGGCGGCGGAAGCCGGAACGGCGATCAGCAGGCCGACGAAGCCGAACAGCGCGCCGAAGGCAAACAGCGCAAACATCAGCCATACCGGATGCAGGCCGACGCTTTTGCCGACTAACCGCGGCTGCAGGATGTTGCCCTCGATGAACTGGCCGACGAAGAACACGCCTGCCACTGCCGCGATCATGGTCCAGTCCGGCCAGAACTGGACGAAGGCAACGCCGACAGCCAGCACCAGCCCGGTCAGCGAGCCGACATAGGGGATGAACGAGATCAGCCCGGCGAACAGGCCGATGAGGATGCCGAAATTCAGGCCCGTCAGCGTCAGGCCGGTGGCATACATGGCGCCGAGCACCAGGCAGAGCGTACCCTGGCCGCGCACGAAGCCGGCGGTCGCGGTGTTGATGTCCCTGGCGATCGCCCGGACCGTCTTGACATAGTCGCGCGGCACCCAGCCGTCGACGATTGCCACCATGCGGTCCCAGTCGAGCAGCATGTAGAAGGCGACGACCGGCGTCACCACGAACAGGCTGACAACCGAGACCAGCGCCACGCCGGAGCTCCAGATCGAGGTGAAGACCGTAGTCAGGAGACCGAAGCCGGAGGTCAGCAGCGAGTTCAGCCCTTCGCGCAGGCCATTGGCGTCGACGCCGAATTTCTCTTCCAGCCATTTCGGGTCGAAACTGGTGATCAGGCTCTGCAGCCGGGTCAGATAGTCCGGCAGCTTGCTGGCGAAATCAGCCATCTGCGAGGCGAGCACCGGAACCAGGATGACGACGGCCAGCACCAGGACGACGATAAAGGCGATGAGGATGACCACCGTCGCCATCAGCCTGGACAGGCCGAGCCGCTCCAGCCGGTCAGCGACAGGGTCGAGGAAATAGGCGAGCACCATGCCGGCGACGAAGGGCAGAAGGATGCCGCTGAAGACATAGAGGAAGACGGCGAGGATGATGGCGCTGACCAGCCAGAAGCGGATCTGGCGGCGAAACGACGCCGATGCCGCAGCCTCCGCTGCCGCGGCTTCGGCCTCGGCGTCGATCGACCGTTCGTCGGGTGCCTGGTGTTCAGGTGCCCCGCGTTCAGGTGCCGGGTGTGGAGCCTTCGCCATAGCCGCTCATATGCCTCAGCCAAGCCACGAGATAGGCCGCGGCCGAAGCCACGGTCAAGACCCCGGACAGCAATATGAGGGCCGGCCTCAGCGGATCGAGACGGATGTCAAAGGCGAGTTCGCCCAACACCACTGCCGCCAGCACGATCTGGATCGCGGTGTTGGCCTTCGACACCAGGAGCGGCTTCATCTCAACCGGATGCGCCATGACGGTGGACAAAAGCACGGCGCAGACGATCAGCGCGTCGCGCGACACCATGGTGATGACCAGCCACAGCGGCAACTCGCCGCTGATGCCCATGACCACGAAGACGGAGACCAGCAGCAGCTTGTCGGCCATCGGGTCGAGATAGGCGCCGAGCCTGGAAAACTGATTGAAATGGCGGGCGATGAAGCCGTCGACGCCGTCGGAAATGCCGGCAATGAGGAAGCCGGCAAAGGCCCAGTCCCAGCGTTCCTGCAGCATGGCCAGCACCACGGCCGGCACCAGCACGAAGCGCATGATCGTGATCATGTTGGGGATGGTCAAACGCATTATCCCGTCGCTCTTGTTTGTCGATACATGATGGAGATGAATGGTTACGGCAAGTGAGAAGCGACAAAAGTTGGGCCGTGCATGGGTTTGTCGAGAGCGCACTGGCAGCGAAGCTGTTTTGGAACAAGCGGCGCAGTGGCTGGACTCTTCGGCAACCATCAAGGCACCATGGCGCAACAAAGAGGGAGTGGAACCTTGTCTTTGGCCGTTGGCGAAGCGCGTAAGTATCTCGATACGTTCATGATGGGACATGGCTTTCGCCGCATCCGGAAAGGCGTCTTCGAAGTCGACCGGAGCGACGATATCAGCCTGATTCTCGAAGAGGCCTTTACTGCAAGCTCTGGCGATGTTCATGTGAACATGCTCGTTTACCTGGACTTTCTTACCGTCAGGCCGTTGCTTGAAAGGCTGTACGGCAAAAAATGGATCTGGCCCGGACTGTCGCAGTTTCATCCCGAAACGATATTTAACAATGAGCTGAAAGCTTATGCTCGTTACTTTGAGAACCTTGACCAGACGAGCATAGATAGGTTGCTGGGGAAATATGTCGAGCTGGCGCGACGGATCAGGGCTCAGAATCCGGACCTCGCCAGTTACGTCGCCGGACATAGCGAGCTGCTCGACAAACCTTACGAATTCACACAGCCCTTCGCAGTTCGGATCCTCGCGCTGATTGCCTGCGAAATCGAACTTGGGCACTACGAGCGGGTGAGGCAGGCTGTGCACTGGATTCGAACGAACAATAGCGGAATAGCGCTGAGCGGCTACGCCAAGGCACAACTCGACCGCGTCGACATGGTTCTGGCGGAACGAGAGGGGCGTCCATAAGGGCGGCAGCTTGGGCGACTGTCCACTCTTTTGTCGAGCCAAGACAGTCTGATCCCGCCGTCACCCTTGCGAGGTGCGGCCGTTCATGCGAAGAGCCCGGGAAAGCAATAGCTTATTTTCCCTACTGCTGAATGACGATGGCGCAGAGAATCACAATCGCTTGGCGAGTAACGCTTTGCTATCTGGCCGGACTGACAGAAAGTCTGCTGGCTTTCGCATCTTTCGGAGCCCCGCACCGCAACATAGCGACGCAAGATCTTCTGTGGGCATTCGCTCTTGAGCTGGCCGTGGGCGTGGTCGTCTCTTGGCCCTCTGGCTGACGGCTGCGGTCGTGGCGTTTCTGTTCGCGAGGTCGGTCGTTGCAAATCCAGGTCTGTGGGCTGCCGCGGCGGCTTTGGTCGCCGCCGGCTTCTCGTATGGAATCCTGCCCTTCGACGGTGAAATCAGGTCTCTTGCCACCGTCGTGGCCTCGCCGCAATTCTGGCGGGGATTTCTTTTTACTGTTGGAGTATATCGCGCCCGGTTCCGCCGGTATCCAACTGAAAACACCATCATCGCGCGCTTGCCTTGCGGGGCAAAACCGTTCATGCGAAGAGCCCGCAAGCGAATGAAACCAGCGACAGGCAAGCGCAACAGATGAGCAGGCGCCGGAAATGAGCAAGCGCAAGAACGGGCTCACCTATGCCGAAGCGGGCGTCGACATCGATGCCGGCAATCTCATGGTCGAGAAGATCAAGCCGCTGGTGCGTGCGACCCGCCGGCCGGGCGCCGATGGCGAGATCGGCGGCTTCGGCGGCATGTTCGACCTAAAGGCCGCCGGCTTCACCGATCCGGTGCTGGTCGCCGCCAATGACGGCGTCGGCACCAAGCTGAAGATCGCCATCGACGCCGGCAAGCACGATACGATCGGCATCGACCTCGTCGCCATGTGCGTCAACGACATCGTCGTGCAAGGCGCCGAGCCGCTGTTCTTCCTCGACTATTTCGCCACCGGCAAGCTCGATCCCGACCAGGGTGCTTCGATCGTCGGTGGTATCGCCGCCGGCTGCCGGCAGGCCGGCTGCGCGCTGATCGGCGGCGAGACGGCGGAAATGCCGGGCATGTATCACGACAAGGACTACGACCTTGCCGGCTTTGCCGTCGGTGCCGCCGAACGCGGCCAGCTGCTGCCGACCGACGACATCGTCGAGGGCGACGTGCTGCTCGGCCTTGCCTCGTCGGGCCTGCATTCGAACGGCTTTTCGCTGGTCCGCCGCATCGTTGCCGTAAGCGGCCTTGGCTGGGGCGATCCGGCGCCGTTCAATGACGAGGCGACACTTGCCGAGGCGCTGCTCGAGCCGACGCGCATCTACGTCAAGTCGATTCTCAAGGCGATCCGCAACACGCATGGCATCAAGGCGCTGGCCCATATCACCGGCGGCGGCTTTCCCGAAAACATCCCGCGCGTTCTGCCCAAGGATTTTTCGGCCGAGCTCGATCTCGGCGCCATCGAGGTGCCACCGGTGTTTTCGTGGCTGGCCAAGACCGGCGGCGTCGCGCCGGAAGAGATGATGCGCACCTTCAATTGCGGCATCGGCATGATCCTGGTCGTCGCCTCCGGTCAGGCGGCGCAGGTCGCCGCCGTTCTGCAGGAGGCCGGCGAGACGGTGACGCCGATCGGCCAGATCGTGCCGCGCCGCGATGCCGGCGTCATCTATCGGGGCTCGATCGGCCTATGACCAGGAAACGCACCGTAGTGCTTATTTCGGGGCGCGGCTCCAACATGACGGCGCTGATCGCGGCCGCCGGCAGCCCGGCCTATCCGGCCGAGATTGTCGGCGTCATCTCCGATCGCGCCAATGCCGCCGGCCTCGGCATCGCCGCGGCTCGCGGCATCGCCATCAAGGTGATTTCGCGCTCCGACTATGCCAGCAAGGAAGCGCATGACGGGGCGATCGATGCGGCCCTTGTCTCGTTCGGCGCCGAAATCGTCGCGCTGGCCGGCTATATGCGCATCCTCGGCGCGCGTTTCGTCGAGAAGTGGCAGGGCCGGATGGTTAATATCCACCCTGCCCTGCTGCCTGCCTTCAAGGGGCTGGATACGCACGCGCGAGCCATCCGCGCAGGCATGCGCATCCATGGCTGCACAGTGCATTTCGTCACGCTCGACATGGATGACGGGCCGATCATCGCCCAGGCCGCAGTGCCGGTGATGGTCGGCGACAATGAGGACACGCTGGCCGCGCGCGTGCTCAAGGCCGAGCACCAGCTCTATCCGCTGGCGCTGGGCCTGGTCGCCGAAGGCAAGGCGCGGATGGAAGGCGGCCGCACGGTGTTTTCGCGCTTCGCCGACGATGCCGACAATGCCACGTCGGTGGTGATCGCGCCCGACCCGCTGCGCGAAGAGACCGATCTCGAGCACCTGGCGCGGATAACGCCGTGAGGGTCCGTAGAAAAAGCCAATAAATCGTCGGGGTCGGCAGAAACAGACCAATGGACGTTTTCGACAGCGCGATCCGCACAAAAGGTGATCTCGCCGGCGTCTTCGAGTATGACGAGGCGGACGATCCGAACAGTGCCACGGCATATTTCTATCTTTGTCGAACCGAGGACGGGCGGGCCGATTCTGTCATCGAAGCAATTCACATTCGATCGGGCGATTGGGCTATCACTGAAGCAGACATTTCGGTCAGATGGGATAAAGATGAACGGCGCGTAGGCCTGTTCATCTTTGGTGTGCTTTGGGCGAGTTTTGATACCGCCATGGGCACAAAGCATGGCGGCGGATATGGGAAAGACTTTCAGCCGGACATCCCTTGGACTTGAATTGAAACCATGATGCAATTGCTGCTCCTGCGTCACGCTAAGTCGAGCTGGGACGATCCTGGCCTCATCGATTTCGACCGGCCGCTGTCCGGGCGCGGGCGGAAAGCAGCGCCGCTGGTCGGGCGCGAACTGACCCGGCGCGGCTGGCTGCCGGAGCTGGCGCTGGTGTCGCCGGCGCTGCGCACCCGCGACACATGGCGGCTGGTTTCGGCGGAATTGCCGGCGAAGGTGCAGGCCAAATTTGCCCAGGCGCTCTACGAGGCAGCGGCGGCGGACATCCTCGCCAAGGTGCGGCAAGTAAAGGCGGAGACCGGAACGCTGCTGGTGCTTGGCCACAATCCCGGGTTGGAGGAGTTCGCGCGCGGGCTTGCCGGGGCTGGATCGGATGAAGCGGCGCTGAAAAAGCTGGCGGAAAAATTCCCGACCGCGGCCCTGGCTCGGTTCGACGTCGATGGCGATTGGGCCGGTCTCACCTTCGGCAGCGCCCGACTGACGCACTGCATTTGGCCGAAGGATCTGCGTTAGGGATTTACCAACAGGCCGGGGGAAAAACCGCCGATCCCTCGACCGACCGAGCTTCGCACAAACAAGAGCGGCGGGCCAAGCCCGCCGTTCTTTGTGCTCCCGGGGTTTGAGGAACTAGCGGCCCCAGTTGCCCCGGCCAGATTGGGGCACTACGGGCTGATCCGTGCCGAACCGGGTCGTCGCCCCGGTGTCGACGGCGTTGTGCTCAGCCGTCAGCGGCTTGCGGATGGAACCGGTAAACCCGCTGTCGATAGCGCCGACAGGCGCATTGCCAACAGGCGCGGCCGGCTGGTTGGCACCGTCCGAACCATAGTGGTCGCTGCCGGCAAAGGCGCTGCCCGTGGCGGTGAGGACGATAGCGGCGATGGTAAGAGCAATCTTGGTCATTTCGGGTACTCCAGTGTGCTGGTCATTCGTGAGTTGTCGTTGCTTTCGACGCATTCGAGATGAGAGCGCTGCCCGCGCCGACGAATACGCATCGGCTTTTTCCGACGTGCACGTTGCTGGACGATTTCAGCAACCGAGATTGTGGCTACAGATGAAACCTGCAATTCAAAGTATTCGATTGGCGCAGGATTCAATCCAGAGCTCGTCCCGGCTGATACGCGAAAGCAAGAGTAGCGGGCCGAGCCCGCCGCTCTTTGTGTTCCGGGGCTGTGATAATCAGCGGCCCCAGATGCCTTGGCCGGATTCAGGCGCCACCGACTCGGAAGTCGTCTTGGCACCGGTATGCTCGGAAGTAACCGGCTTGCGGATCGAGCCGGTGAACGTGTTGTCAACGTTGGCAGCAGGAGCGGCCGGCTGGTTGACGTTGTCCGAGCCATAATGGTCGCTGCCCGCAAAAGCGGTGCCGGTGGCAACGAGGATGGCGGCGGCGGTAAGAGCGATCTTGGTCATTTCAGGTACTCCGGTATTTCTCTGTTCTGTCCGTCAAGTGGCGTGCCTTGGGAGGAATTCGCGTCGCTCGGACCACCCCGAGATGGGTCGGCACACCTGTCGTTTCCAATCACAAAAATTTTGTGCCGGTGCGCCAAATTGGCCGCTTGAAATCCGGCATGCGGCTCCTTTCGCCACAATGTGCTTGTTTATTTTCAATTGGTTATGCCGAAAAGCGGGATTTGCGGCGCGAGCATTCTTGAGCCGGCGTTCACCCCCTCCTGTATGCTCTGTCAACAGAACCGAACCGTTCGGTTTGACTTCTTTCTTTCGCTTGACTGATCTGCACTTCAGAGCCTCGATCGACATGCCTGCCGACCGATCAATGCCCAGTAAAAATCACGCTGCCAGCTCAGCGCCAGCGGTGTCATGCTTGGGCCGCGCGCTGGCCAGAAGCACCACGGGGCAGTTGCAGGCGGCTAAAACAGCGCCGGCGGTTTCGCCGAAGAACAGGTCCTCACCCGGACGTTGGGTGACACCCATCACGACGATCGCCGCGCCTTTGGCCGCCTCCCTAGTGATCGCCTTGTCGGGTGTGACGCGGGTATGGAACGCGGTGTCGATATGCAGGCCGTAGCGGCCCGCCAAGTCGGCGATGTCTTTCAGCACGGCCTCTTCGCGGCTATGCGACACGGATGTCGACCTGCGCCCCTTGGCTGCTTTTTGCGAGACGTAGAGAACCTTGATCCGCGCCCGGTTTGGACGGGCCAGCGCCAGCGCCAAGTCGGCGGCGCGGCGCGCCACCTGGGTACCGTTGACGGGGACGAGAATGCTGGTGCCGGCCTTCAGCGTTGGCATCTTTTCGGCAGCATTGCCGCCGTTCAGGACCAGGCAAAGCGGGCCGTCAAATCCTGCGGCAATGTCGTTGAGGGCCGGCGCGAAGGCGCCATCGGCGGTCAGCACATTGTCAAGGCCGACCAGCAACAGGCCGTATCCCTTGCGGGCCTCTTCGGCGATCGTCTCACCAGTGGCTTCCAACTCGGTGCGGGCCGTCAGGTGGACTTTGCCGACAAGCGTATCTTCGATCCGTTTTACCGCCTGGGCGCTTTTTTTTGCACCCTTCTTGATTTCCTGCAGGGCGCGCTCCTGCCCCTTGCTGTCGGCTGGCCTGTCAATTCGGCCGTCTTTCGGCTGAAGCAAGGTGGTGGGCAGGCGAAGCAAGGTGGTGGGCATGCCGCTGCCTCCGCCCACCAGTCCGGCGAGATGGGCAGTGAACTTGCCGATCCTGCTGTCGTCGACCAGCACCAGCAGCCGCTCCAGCCTGGAAATGAAGCCGTATTCGTCCAAGGCCTCGCGCTCGACACGCTGCTGCTCGTCGTGACCGACCGGCAGCCGGCCGAGCGCCCAGCGCAGCATCGGCGGCATGGCCAGCGTGGTGACCACGGCCATGGTGACGATCATGGTGAAGAGATTGTGCGACAGGATGTTCATCGACAGGCCGATGCTGGCGACGATCACCTCGGTCGAGCCGCGCGCGTTCATGGCGCTGCCGACGGCGATTGCTTCCTTGAACGACATGGCGGCGAGCCTGGCGCCGATGAAGGCGCCGCCAAACTTGCCGATGCTGGCGATAACCACCAGAGCGCCCGTCAGCATGGCAAGCGTCGGATCGGCAAGCACTGTGAGGTCGGCGGAAAGCCCCGCCATGCCGAAGAAGATCGGCATGAACAGCGCGGTGATGACGCCGCGCAGCTGGCCTTCGATATGGCTGGAGAGGATGGGCGATTCACCGACAAGAATGCCGGCGACGAACGCACCCAGGACGGTATGCACGCCTATCATATTGGTGATCAGCGCCATCACGCCCATGATGATGAGGATCATGGTGATCACCGCGAACTCGCTGTGGAATTGATCGTTGGTCCAGCGGATCAAGGTGAAGACAAGACGGCGGCCAATGGTGAAGGAGAACACCATGAATAGTGCCACCGCGGCGATGGTGGTCACCAGCGGCGCGAACTGCAGCCTGCCATTGGTGGCGATGCCGAAGGTTACGGCGATGATAAGCCAGCCGATCGTGTCCTCGATAATCGCCGAGGAAATAATCACCTGTCCGAGGTTGCGGCGCATGAAGTTCATCTCGCGCACCACCATAGCGACGATCTTGACCGACGAGATCGACAGCGCGGTGCCCAGGAACAGCCCGGCGACGGTGCGTTGCGTGGCGTCAGACAGCAATGCGTCCGGCAGGAACTGCGCCAGCGCGAAACCGCAGATGAAGGGCACCACGACGCCGGTCGCCGAAATGGAAAAACAGGCCGCGCCAACCCGGCGCACCAGCCGCAGGTCCGTCTCCATGCCGGTCAGCAAAAGCAGCATCAGGATGCCGAGCTGTGAGACGGCGTCGATCATGCCCTTTTGCGCAGGATCGCTGGGAAAGATCAGGTGCTGAGCCGATGGCCATAGCCAGCCGAACAGCGAAGGACCGAGCAGGATGCCGCCGATCAGTTGGCCCATGATTGCCGGCTGGCCATAGCGCTGCAGCACTTCGCCCAGGCCGCGCCCGACAAGCAGCAGCAGGACGATCTCGGCAACGAAAGCGCCTTCGCCCGAACCGCCCATTCCCGAAGCCTTGGTTCCGGCAACAAGCGTCTCCGCCGCCCGGGCCGCGCCCACGGGGGCGAAAGCGCAAACCAACAGCGCCAGGCTGGAACGTGTCGGAGCCTGCCAAGCCATGAAACCCCCATCGCCCAATGCACCTGCCCAACAACGCGCGACGATGAGTTGCGTTGCTAGACGTGGACGTCACCGAAGGAGAGTTCGCCGTCGTCGCTCTCCGTCAGGTAGGCTGCCATCAGCAAGCCGGCATAGAGGACGGCGACCAGCACGACGATGGCGCCACCAGGAACTGGACCCAGCGCAGCACTGGCGACGGCCTCACGCATCGACCCGACGAAGCCGATGCGGACGCCTTCGTTTAAGAGGCTGGGGGTCGACAGTTTGAGGATCCAGGCCAGCAGCAGGATAAGCAGCATGTAGATGTAATTCCGACGCAGACGGCGCGCCAAAGCCACGCGTTGCGAAATCAGGAATTTCGGCGCGCGCAGGCTCTCGCCGACGATCAACAGCCAATCGGACGCGAAATCCGGCTGCGGCGAGAATACCTGTGCGAAATAGTGCCGTTCGAACTGGCGCACGCGAGCCCGATAGAAGTCGAAGAAGCGGTATCGCCGCGCCTCTATCCACAGCAGCAGCAGAACAAGCAGCATGGCAAACAGCAGCACGCCATGGTGAGCGCTGGCTGTCGAAAGCGAGACGGACAGCATCGCCGCGACAACCGTTATCGCCCAGTTGCTCGTCCGGTCCAGGCGGTCGCGCCACCCGGCCATGCGCGCAATCTCGGCGCGATGAAAGTGGGACATCGTGGTTACGAGTTCGCCGGACGAAAGCGTTCGCCCGATGGGGTCCGGCGCCGCCAACGCTTCTGCCATGACCATGCCTCCACCCGCCATGCGAAAACGGCCGGAGGAACATATCGTTCCGAACGCTTCAAGTTGCCGGGCGCAGCCAGACCTTGTTGTCGTGGAAGGCGGCGCCGCCATAGGGCGCCGGCGCATCGGCGCCCGTCAGCACGTTGATGCCCTCGCCGCGCTCATGGGCGCTGTTCGGCCAGATGCCTTCGGCGACGACCACGCCGCGCTTGATGCCGTCGAACAGTTTTGCGTGCAGCACCACCTCGCCACGCTGGTTGCCGACTTCGACACGGCCGCCGTCGGCGACGCCGAGTGCCGCCGCATCATCGGGATGCAAGAGCAGCTCCGGCCGGCGCTCTTTTGCCTGCGACACCGGCGTTTCGGCAAAGGTCGAATTGAGGAAATTGCGCGCCGGCGAGGTGGTCAGCCGGAACGGGTGCGCCTCGTCCGCCACCTCGATCAGATCGACATGGTCGGGGAATTCCGGCAGGCTCGCCACCGGCCCGAACAGGCCCATGCTTTTCGGTGGTCGATTGGGCGACGCCTGGCCCGTCCAGTCGGCGCGAAAATGGAACTTCTTGTCGGCATGGCCGAAGCCGTCGAGGTAATGCGCGGCCTCGAAATCCGGCTGCAAATCGACCCATTTTTGCTCTTTCAGGCTCGAAAAGCTGCCCAGCCCGCGCTTGCCCAGAATGACGTCGATATGCTGCTGCTCGGTCATGCCGAAGCCCGGGCGATCGGCGACACCGAGTCTTTTGCCGAGTTCCTCGATGACGAAATGGTTGGTGCGCGGACCTTCCGGCGGGTCGATCAGCTTCGGCCCGAGCGTGATGTGCTGGTTGCCGCCGCCCTTGTAGACGTCGTCATGCTCGAGAAACATCGTCGCCGGCAGCACCACATCGGCGAGCTTGGCGGTGTCGGTCATGAACTGCTCGTGCACGCAGGAGAACAGATCGTCGCGCAAAAAACCCTGCTTCACCAGCCGCTGCTCCGGCGCGACATTGACCGGATTGGTGTTCTGGATCAGCAGCGCCGTCACCGGCGGGCCGCCATAGAGCGCATCCTCAGCCCCGGTCAGCACCGGGCCGATGCGCGAATGGTCGAGATGACGGATCGCGGGGTCGCGCATCCGCGTGCCTTCGAGCAGTTCCTGATTGAGCTTGAAGATGCCCGAATTGGTATGGAAGGCGCCGCCGCCTTCATATTGCCAGCAGCCGGCGACCGCGGCGATCGAGGCTGCGGCGTGCATGTTGACCGAACCGTTGCGCTGGCGCGAAAACCCGTAGCCGAGGCGGAAGTAGGTCTTGTTCGTCGTGCCGACGAGACGGGCGAAGGTCTCGATTTCGTCGACAGAAAGCCCGGTGATATCAGCGGCCCATTGCGGCGTCCTCGTTTGAAGATGCGCTTCCAGACCATGCGGGTCGTCGGTGTATTTTTCCAAATAAGCGCGGTCGGCCATGCCGTCACGGAACAGCACGTGCATCACCGCGCAGGCCAGCGCGCCGTCGGTGCCGGGCTTCAGCACTAGGCCGAGATCGGCCTGCTTCATCGTCGCGTTCTCGTAAACATCGATGACGACGATCTTGGCTGCGCGTTCCTTGCGCGCCTTGATGGCGTGGGTCATGACGTTGACCTGCGTGACCACGGCGTTGGTGCCCCAGATCACCACGCAGTCGGATTTGCCCATCTCGCGCGGATCGGGGCCGCGCAGTGCGCCTGCCCCCATCATCCAGCCGGTCCAGGCCAGATTGGTGCAGATCGAACCGAAGAAGCCGGAGTATTTCTTGGCATGCCTGAGCCGCTCGATGCCGTCGCGCTGCACCAGACCCATTGTGCCGGCATAGTAATAGGGCCAGACCGTCTCCGAGCCGAATTTTGCCTCCGCCGCGATGAACTTTTCGGCGACAAGGTCGAGTGCGGCCTCCCAGCTCGCTTCCTTCCAGGCGCCCTCGCCCTTGGCGCCCGCCCGGATCAGCGGTTTCAGCAGGCGGTCGGGATGATGGACGCGGTCGGCGTAGCGGGCGACCTTGGCGCAGATGACGCCGGCCGTGTAGCTGTTGGCCTTGGCGCCATGGACGCGGCCGATACGCCTGGCGTCAAGCAACTCGACCTCGAGCGCGCAGGTTGAGGGACAATCATGCGGACAGGCCGAATGGCCGATTTTGAGCTTGGCGTGCTGATTCATGGGAGCAAACTAGCCGGTTGTGATAGCGGCGTGTAGGGCCAGTTACACGCCATCAATGCGCTTGAACAAGGCGTTGTAGGCACCGCATTTCGGGCAATGTATGTGGCGCTCGACATGCGATGATCCGGCTCCGGCGTCGATGACCAGCAGATTGCCGTCTCCACACTCAGGACATTTTACGACAGCTCCGGAATTGACGGCCAAAACCTTGGCAGCTTCGATCCACAGTTTTGCCGACATCGTCCTACTCCGCCGTGCCTTCCTCGTACTCCGCCGACATCGACAGCCATTTCTCCTCGTGGCCGGCCAGCTGTTGCGCGAGTTGTGAGCGTTCCTTGGCCAGCCTTGTCGCGGTCGAGGGGTCCTTTTCGTAGACGGCCGGATTGGCGAGTTCGTCCTCGATCAGGTCGATGCGCTTGCGGAGGCGGTCCATCAGCGCTTCGGTGGCGCGGATTTCCTTGGCCAGCGGCTCGAAAGCGGCGCGGCGCGCGGCTGCATCGCGGCGGCGGTCGGCCTTCGAGGCTTTGTCCGCCTCGCGCTTGCCGCGGCGGTCGCCGGAGACGCCGGTGACCAGCGTCTTGTAGTCCTCGAGGTCGCCGTCATACGGGTTAACCGCGCCCTCCTTGACCAGCCACAGCCGGTCGGCGGTCGCTTCGAGCAGATGGCGGTCGTGCGAGATCAGGATGACGGCGCCGGGAAAATCGTTCAGCGCATGGATCAGCGATTCACGGCTGTCGATGTCGAGATGGTTGGTCGGCTCGTCGAGGATGAACAGGTTCGGCCCCTCGAAGGCCGACAGGCCCATCAGGAGCCGCGCCTTTTCGCCGCCGGACAGGTCTTTGGCGGCGGTGTTCATCTTTTCGGTGGTCAGGCCGAACTGCGCGACGCGGCCGCGCACCTTGGATTCCGGCGCGTCCGGCATCAGCCGGCGGACATGCTCATAGGCGTTTTCGTCGGGCCTGAGGTCGTCGAGCTGGTGCTGGGCGAAGATTGCCACCTTCAGCCCGGGCGCCACGGTCATGCCGCCGGTCTCCGGCTTCAGCCGGCCGGCCAACAGCTTGGCGAAGGTCGACTTGCCGTTGCCGTTGGCGCCGAGCAGCGCGATGCGGTCGTCGGCATCGACGCGCAGCGTCATCTTCTTCAGGATCGGCGCACCCTCGGTATAACCGACATTGACGTTGTTCAGCGCGATGATCGGCGAGGCCACCGTCTTCACCGGCTCCGGAAAGGAGAACGGCCGAACCGTGTCGTTCACAATCGCGGCGATCGGCTTCATCTTCTCCAGCGCCTTGATGCGCGACTGCGCCTGCCTCGCCTTCGACGCCTTGGCGCGGAAGCGCTCGACGAAGGATTCCATGTGCTTGCGCGCGGCTTCCTGCTTCACGCGGCCCTTCTCCTGCAATTCGCGCTGCTCGGTATATTGGCGCTCGAACTGATCGTAGCCGCCGCGCCAGAACGTCAGCTTCTTCTGGTCGAGATGGACGATCGAATTGACGGCTCGGTTGAGCAGGTCGCGGTCGTGCGAAATCAGCAGCACAGTGTGCGGGTATTTCGACACGTAGTTTTCCAGCCACAGCGTGCCTTCGAGATCGAGATAATTGGTCGGCTCGTCGAGCAGCAGCAGATCGGGCTCGGCAAACAGCACCGCGGCCAGCGCGACGCGCATGCGCCAGCCGCCGGAGAAGGACGAGGCCGGGCGCCGTTGTGCGGCGTCGTCGAAGCCGAGGCCGGCGAGAATGGTGGCGGCGCGTGACTCGGCCGAGTGCGCATCGATATCGGCCAGCCGCATATGGATATCGGCGATGCGGTGCGGATCGGTCGCCGTCTTTTCCTCTTCGAGCAGCGCACTCCGTTCAAGGTCGGCCTTGAGCACGATCTCGATCAGCGGCTCCTCGGTGCCCGGCGCTTCCTGAGCGACCTGGCCGATGCGTGTGTTCTTGGGCAGGCTGATCGAGCCGGTCTCGGAGGCGAGGTCGCCGGTGATCGCCTTGAACAAGGTCGTCTTGCCGGTGCCGTTGCGGCCGACAAGGCCAGCCTTGCTGCCGGCCGGCAAGGTCAGCGAGGCATGGTCGAGAAGCAGGCGTCCGGCCATGCGGAGCGAAAGGTCGTTGATGATCAGCATGGCCGCGCTTTTGCACGGGACAACCATGCTTCGCAAGGGCTTGAGCCCCGGTTCGCCGCATAAGGCGCGAAAACCGGCAAGCAGGTGACGTCGACCCCCGCGCACCGCGACTTCCCGCAAAACGCAAAAAGAACCCGCTATCCTGAGGGGGGACAAGGAAAGCGGGTTCTTTCGTGAACGGCGGCCTTGGGAGCGTCCGATCGACACCCAAACACGCAGCAGCCGGGTTTGTTCCATGGGATAGACAAACCATGTGATGAACAAACGCTGGCGTGGCGGCAGGTTTGTCCACAGGGCGTGCCGTTTGTACGCTATCGGACCATGACGTTGCGGAAAGACTCGGCTATTCTTGGATGTGCGGCCGGCCTGATCTCCGCCTGGCCGGCGTCATCAGCTTCCTCCCAAGCGGCGCCGGCCACCCTTTTTTGACCGGCGCCGACGCCATTTGAAGCGGTCATTGTTTCGGCGGCGTGCCGGGCTGATCGCCGCCGGTCGTCGACTTCGGCACCGGATTCTTGTCGACCTGCGGATTCTGCTCGACCGTATCGCCAGGGGCCTTGGTCGGCTGGATGTTGTTGTCGCAACCCGCAACGGTCAGCGCTGCCACAAGCAGCAGGATTGAGCGCTTTTTCATCGCAGTCTCCTCTCGCCCGACAACGAGGCGTCGGCGATTTGGTTGCGCGATCGGTGTCGTTCCCGCATTCGCCGAGCAGTCGGGGAACAAAATGCCGCGTCTCCGGTTGCTCCAGAATCAATGGAGGAAGCCATGATCCGTCTGCTTATCGCCGGGGCAATCGTCTATGTTGCCTATCGCGTCGCCAAGAAAGTGATCGACGAGGTGCCCGACGATTTCGATCCGCTGCTGCTGCCGCCACCAGAAGACGATCGCGAGGCGCTGCGGCGGCAATCGGCAAGGATGGGCGTCGAGCCCGGGCGTTAGTCAACAGGCCTGCCCGCAAGGCTTCTTCGTTCACGAGCCCTATCCCGGCTCCGCAAACCGTTGCGAACAAAGCAGAAACGATGCTTGATGGGCGATGAACCTCGCCGCCCGTGATTCGTCCTTCCAGCCGGCCTATCTGGCAAAGCTCAACGCCGAGCAGCGGCTTGCCGTCGAACATGGCGACGGCAAGGTCGCGGGACCATTGCTGGTGATTGCCGGCGCCGGCTCCGGCAAGACCAACACGCTGGCGCACCGGGTCGCGCATCTGATCGTTAGGGGTGCCGATCCGCGCCGCATCCTCTTGATGACATTTTCCCGCCGTGCCGCGGCGGAAATGGCCAAGCGGGTCGAGCGCATCGCCGGCGAGGTGCTGGGCCGCGATGCTTCTGTCATCACCGATGCGCTGAGCTGGGCCGGCACGTTCCACGGCATTGGCGCCAGGCTGCTGCGTGATTATGCGCTGGAGATCGGTCTCGATCCCGCCTTCACCATCCACGACCGCGAGGATTCCGCCGACCTGATGAACCTCGCCCGCCACGAGCTTGGGTTTTCGAAGACCGAAGCCCGCTTCCCGACCAAGGGCACCTGCCTTGCGATCTATTCGCGTGCCGTCAATGCACAGGCGCCGCTCGGCGAGGTGCTGGGTTCGGTGTTCCCGTGGTGCGCCGGCTGGGCCGAACAGCTGAAACAATTATTCGCCAGATATGTCGAGGCCAAGCAGGCGCAGAACGTGCTCGATTACGACGATCTGCTGCTCTACTGGGCGCAGATGGCCGGCGAGCCGGAAATCGCCGCGCATCTGGGTGCACGTTTCGACCATGTGCTGGTCGATGAATACCAGGACACCAACCGGCTGCAGGCCTCGATCCTGACGGCCCTCAAGCCCGACGGATCGGGGCTGACGGTGGTCGGCGACGACGCGCAGTCGATCTATTCGTTCCGCGCCGCGGAAGTGCGCAATATCCTGGATTTTCCCAAGCAGTTCGCGCAGCCGGCCGAGGTCGTCATGCTGGAGCGCAACTACCGCTCGACCGAGACGATCCTGGCGGCGGCCAATGCGGTGATCGGCGAAGCGTCGGAACGTTTCACCAAAAATCTCTGGTCGGAGCGCAAATCGGCGGAAAAGCCGAAGCTGGTGAGCGTGCGCGACGAGATCGAGCAGGCGAGCTATGTCTGCCAGGCGATACTCACCGAGCGCGAGGCCGGTACCGTTCTCAAAGCGCAGGCCGTGCTGTTTCGCGCCTCGCACCATAGCGGCCCGCTGGAGATCGAACTGACGCGCCGCAACATCCCCTTCGTCAAATTCGGCGGGCTGAAATTCCTCGATGCCGCCCACGTCAAGGACGTGCTGGCCGTGCTGCGCTTTGCCGAAAACCCGCGCGACCGCGTCGCCGGCTTTCGCGTGCTGCAACTTCTGCCCGGCATCGGCCCTTCGGCCGCCAATGCGATCGTCGAGACCATGGCGACGTCGCTCGACGAGACGATGGGGCTTGCGCGCTACCGGCCGCCGCAGCGGGCCGCCGACGACTGGCCGGGCTTTGTCGCGCTCTATTGCGGCCTGCGCGCCGGCGCAAAGAAATGGCCGGCCGACATCGAGCAGGTCAGGCTCTGGTACGAGCCGCATCTGGAACGCATCCACGAGGATGCGACGACGCGCCGGGCCGATCTCCTGCAGCTCGAGCAGATCGCCTCCGGCTATGGATCGCGCGAGCGCTTCCTCACCGAGCTGACGCTCGATCCGCCGGACGCGACCAGCGACGAAGCCGGACCTCCGCACCGCGACGAGGATTATCTGATCCTGTCGACCATCCATTCGGCCAAGGGCCAGGAGTGGAAGAACGTCTTCGTGCTCAACACCGTCGACGGCTGCATCCCGATCGACCTAGGGGTCGGCAGCAAGGAGGACGTCGACGAGGAGCGGCGGCTGCTCTACGTGGCCATGACGCGGGCCAAGGATAGCCTGCATTTGGTGATGCCGCAGCGTTTTTTCGTCCACGGCCAGGCGGCGCGCGGCGACCGCCATGTCTATGCCTCGCGCACGCGCTTCATCCCGCGCCCGATCCTTGGTGCCTTCGAGCAGGTGGCGTGGGCCAGCGTCCAGGCCAGGGACGATCCGCGCCGCCAGCCGCAGGTGCGCGTCGATCTCGGCGCCCGCATGCGCGGCATGTGGAAATAGGCACCCGCCTCGGCGCGCTGCTCACCCGGGCGAGCGAAAAAAACAAATCACGGCAACATGGAACCTCGCGCCGTGATCCGCGTTTCTGCCCGACCCCCAGACCGGAGAACGGCGTCCGCCGTGACCTCCGCCCATTCGAGAGGCCAGAATGCACGACAGGACGTTTTCCACACCGGTCGCCCTAACCGTTGGCGCCGGCTACAAGCGGACGATCGCTTCGTTCTCCGAGATGCACGAGTTCCTGACCGAGTTCCCGCCTTCGCGCCGGCGGCTGAGCTATGGCGCCGCGGTAAAGGCCTGCGAGGCGGCACGCGCCGGCGAGATCTCGGCCGAAGCGGCACGCGACGCCCTGATCACCTTCGCCGTGACGGCCGGCATCCTCTGGCCGGCCGCCCAGCCGGCAGTCTCGGTCAAGCCGGTCGCCCGGGGCCTCGGCGGCTACGCCGCCTGACGCAACCTCTTCGTCATCATGGCCGGCCGGAGATGCGGTCCGTTGTCGGTGGTTTTAGGTCGGCAGATCCTAAATCAGCTGCCTTCTGATGCTCATCCGGGTCACCGCAGTCACAAGAATGGCGCCGATCATGAAATAGATGGTCGCGACAATGTCGCCCTGGTGGAAATAATAACCGGAGTTGAGAAGCGCCAGGACCACGGCGAAGAACGCCACAAGGCGCAAGGGTTCATTGGGCATGCGTGCCAATTCTCGCTGTTGCTGCTGAATGCTGCTGAAGCGGCCGCCCTCACGACCGTGCGCTCCATAAAATGTTTTGGCGCGTTTTGCAATCTCGGCAGATCGTCCCCTATCCACCGCTTCCCCAGCCGCCCCAGGTTCAGGCGAATGCCCTGCCCTCCTCGCTGCGCTGGAACATCGTCAGGTCCAGTCCGAGGCTCGGCTTGCCCAGAATGGTCAGGATCGCATGCGCCTGGCCGCGGTGGTGGGTCTGGTGGTTGAAGAAGTGGTCGAGCGCCGGCGCCAGCCGCTGCGAGACGGTGCGCATATCCGAGACGGTCATGTAGGAGAAGCGGCCCGACAGCGCCTTGTCGCTCAGGCCGTCGACCCAGTCGATGATCCGTTTGTCCTCGGCCTCGCGCGCCAGCCGCAAGCCGGGCAAGGCGCGATGCAGGATCGTGTCGAGCCTTGCCGGCGCGTCGCCCTCGCCGGTGAAGCGTTTCATCCAGATACGGTCGGCTGCCAGGAGGTGGTTGAGCGTTCCCATCATCGATGCGAAGAAGACGCCGATATTGCGGTCGAACTCTTCCTCGTCGAGATCGGCGGCGGCATCGTAGATGCGGCCATTGGCCCATTGATTGTAGGCCGCAAACATCCTGAAATGCTGTTTCATTCTTCTCTCGACCTGCGAGACCCTGTTTCGCGTGGGTCTGTTTCGGGCATAGTTAGACTGCAAGGACGCTGCCGCCAATGACCATTCTGCTCTACGACCTTGTCGGACGCGACGCCGCCCGCCCATTCAGCCCACATTGCTGGAAGGCGGCGATGGCGCTGGCCCACAAAGGGCTCGACATCACCAGCGTGCCGACCCGTTTTCTCGAAGTGCCGAAGGTGGAAGGCGGCGTCTCGAAGCTCGTTCCGGTGATCCGCGACGGCGAGACGGTGGTCGCCGATTCCTTCGCTATCGCGCTCTATCTCGAGGAGGCCTATCCCGAGCGGCCGACATTGTTTTCCGGCGACGGCGGCAAGGCGACGGCGCGCTTCATCGAACGCTGGTCGCAGCTGACCATCCATCCCTACGTCACCACCGCTGCGATATTGGACCTGCACGCCATGCAGGACGAGGCGAACGCCGCCTATTTCCGGCAGAACCGCGAGCAGCGCTTCGGCAAGCGCCTGGAGGCGGTATACACCACCCGCGACGCTGGGCTCGCCAGCTTCCGGGCCTCGCTGGAGCCGCTCCGCTCGATGCTTGGCTATCAGCCCTTCATCGGCGGCCCGTCGCCGCTATTTGCCGACTACATCGTTTTCGGCGCGCTGCAATGGGCGCGCATCGCCACGCCCTACCGGCTGCTCGACGACAGCGACGTCGTGGCGCAATGGTTCGAACGATGCCTCGATCTGCATGGCGGCCTCGGCCGCACCGTCGCGCCGGCGGCGCTCGCCTCGCTTGAGAGTTGAAATCGGCAGTTTTACAGCGGCGCCACATTTTGTTCTTGCTTTGTGCCGGCAGCTATGCTACTAATCTGGGTATGGTGCTAATTGGCTCCAACGACCCGCCCGGCTTGCCGAGGCGGGTTTTGTTTGCCGATCAAGGTCCAACGGCGCAGATGGCGGCAATGTCGCCGGGCCTCGGCTAAAGCGCGTCGCGTTCGACCGGCCTCATGCGATGCGCTTTAGGTTCTTGTTTTGATGCATGTCGTTAGCGCAAAACCGCTGCACACTTTTGCGCGACATGCATTAGAATTGCCGCCCCGGCGAAATGCGACAATGCGGGGCGAAGCGCCTCATCACTGCCCGGATCGAAGCAAACAAGACGAAAGTCCGGCGAACCGGACAATCACAACAGAGGCAGCGCGCCATGACCGCAAACCCAGAGTTCCCGGCCGACTTTCGCGCCGGGCTCGCCAATCTTTTCCTGTGGCGACGCGACGTCAGGCGGTTCAAGCCGACGCTGCTCCCCGAAGGGGCGCTGGAGCGGCTGCTCGAGCTTGCCAGCGCCGCGCCGTCTGTCGGGCTGAGCCAGCCCTGGCGCTTCGTTATCGTCGAGAGCGAAGCATGCCGCGCCGCCGTTAGGGCATGCTTCGAGCGCTGCAACGCGGAGGCACTCGCAAATTTTTGCGGTGAACGCGCCGCGCTCTATGGGCGCCTGAAGCTTGCCGGCCTGAATGAGGCGCCCTGCCAGCTTGCGGTTTTCGCCGACCGCACAACCGAGCAAGGGCATGGGCTCGGCCGCCTGACCATGCCAGCCACCATAGACTATTCCGCTGTCATGGCGGTTCACACGATGTGGCTGGCGGCGCGCGCCGAAGGAATAGGCATGGGCTGGGTCTCGATCCTCGATCCGGCCGAGATGGTGACGATCCTGGACGCACCGCCGGAGTGGACGCTGATCGGCTATTTCTGCGTCGGCTATCCAAGCGAGGAACACAGCGTGCCGGAACTGGAACGGCAAGGCTGGGAAGTCCGGCGCGCTTCGATCGTGATAAAACGGTAGTGCAACGGCGGCGCTGCCATTCTCGTTGCAGGAAAGCCATTCTCTTTGCAGAGAAGCCATTCTCTTTGCAGGGGAGAATGACTCCTCCCCTGCAGGGCAGAATGGATGTCATGGATGTTTCGCCGATCGTCAGCATCGCCGACGAGAGACCAAGGCAAAGCCAGTCGTGACGGCCTTGACCTGAGGAAGGGCATAGAATGTTTCGCTGCGAGGTGCAGGCCGAGATCTGGGTCTATCCGGGAAAGGGCGGCTGGCATTTCGTGACGCTGCCGCCGGAACCTGGAGCATGGATCAAGACGGCGATGGTGGGGACGGCAAGGCCCTGGGGCTCGCTTGGCGTGGAAGCCGCCATCGGCCAGACCAGATGGCGGACATCGCTGTTTCCCGACAAGAAATCCGGCAGCCTGCTCTTACCGATCAAGACGGCGGTGCGGGTCCGCGAAGGCCTTGGGGCTGGCGACACGGCCAATCTGACGATCGAGATAGAGCTATGACACATTAGGTCTGGCTGACGGCGACGCGCTGTGTGCCCACCTCCCCTTGGCAAGCCGGCGGGCGGCTTGTATAGAGCCCGCCACCCTCAATTCCACTCTCCATCACAAGGACGATCCCATGGCGCTCGAACGCACCTTTTCCATGATCAAGCCGGACGCGACCCGTCGCAATCTCACCGGCGCCATCACCAAGATACTGGAAGATGCCGGCCTGCGCGTCGTCGCTTCGCGCCGGGTGTGGATGAGCCGCCGCGAGGCGGAAGGTTTCTATGCCGTCCACAAGGAGCGTCCGTTCTTCGGCGAGCTGGTCGAGTCGATGTCGTCGGGCCCGACCATCGTGCAGGTGCTGGAAGGCGAGAACGCCATTGCCAAGAACCGCGAAGTGATGGGCGCCACCAATCCGGCAAGCGCCGCCGAAGGCACCATCCGCAAGCTGCACGCGCTGTCGATCGGCGAGAATTCCGTGCATGGTTCCGATGCGCCGGAAACCGCCGCGCAGGAGATCAAATACTGGTTCTCGGACACCGAAATCGTCGGCTGAGCCGGCATCCTAAACCCCATCAAAAAGGCCGGCGCAACGCCGGCCTTTTTCGTTAGCAGACATTTTCAGCTTCAGGCTCCTCGACGGGTCATGGGTGCGTTAAGCTCGAGGGCACGGATCAAACGCGGTCGCGACAACGGAGCCGACCAAGCCATGACCAGCACCATTCCCGGCTTGTTTCAGGGCACCGAGATGCCGACCGGCGGCTGGTGGGAGGCGTTGTGGCCCGACCCTGCCGGGGTGTTGACGGCGGTGGGAATGAAGCCCGGCATGGATGTGGTCGATCTCTGCTGCGGCGACGGCTGGTTCACGCTGCCAATGGCCAGGGTCGTTCGTCAGGTCATCGCCATCGACATCGATGCCGATCTGCTCGAAGTCGCCCGGCGGCGGCTGGCCGACGGAGGCGCGAGCAATTGCGAGTTTGTGGCGGGCGACGCCTATGAGCTTGCCGGGCTGGTGCCCCGGCCCGTCGACTTCGTCTTCATGGCCAACGCTTTCCATGGCGTTCCGGACCGGCCGCGCCTTGCCCGCGCCGTGCGGGCGACGCTTGGCAGGGCCGGTCGTTTTGCCATCGTCAACTGGCACCAGAAGCCGCGCGAGCAGACCACGGTTCTGGGCGAGCCGCGCGGACCGAAGACCGAGCTGAGGCTGTCACCCGAACAGACCACCGCGGCTGTGGAAGCAAGCGGGTTCAAGCTCGCCGAGCTGGTTGATGTGCCGCCCTATCACTATGGCGCGGTATTCAAACTCGCGACAAATTGAGAATGCCTGGTGTATGCGGTCGTCGCCCGATAGATCTCGCCCGCCGCCCCCTAGCGGCGGGTTCTGCCAGTCTATTTCGCCTGGCGTTCCTTCACGTTCGCATGTTCGTTCGCCGCTTCCGTGTCGGTGGCCGGCGTCTGTGTATCGTGACCGGTGAACGGGCTGCCCTGCCCGGGCGCGAGATCGCCGCTATGACCAGCCTTGTTGGTCTGGAAAGGCTGGCTGTCAGGACTGAGACCATGTTGAAGGGCATCGAACAGATGGTCGTCCGCCTTGGCAAGGCCGGTGAAGGCAAGGAGCGATGCACCGGTGGCGGCAAGGATAAGCGCGTGCGTTTTCATGTCTGGACTCCTTTGAGTTAAGGCCAGAACGAGCCGCAGCCATTCTGGCGGCATCAACGAAGGGACAAACATCCCTTTTGCCTTACCCGCCATCGTATGAGGACGTAACGCGCGCTCTGTCCGGTTTATTCCGGCTGAAACACAACGTGATCGACATGCGGCCGATCAGGCGACCGAATAGCCGCCATCGGCGAGCAGGCCGTGGCCGGAGACGAACGAGGCGTCATCGGAAGCAAGGAAGGCCACGACCGTCGCTATCTCTTCCGGCGAGCCAGCCTTTGATGCGCCGCTTCGGCCTGACGTCTGCGCCGCCACCACAGGTGTGATCGTTTCGGAACGGTCCAAGGCCTGTTGAGAATCAGGGCAGGCCGAGCCGGTGCAGGCCTCACCTGAATATCGACAAGTCTCAACTCGCAGCATTGAACCGCAGGATGACGCGGTCATCCTTGTCGGCGATGATGAGCTTGCCGGCGTCGATATGGTACGACGCTGCCTTGGCTAGCGCCTCGAACAGCGCCTTTTCCTCGGCCATGACCTGAGGCGCGCAGGCCTTGAAGGTCGAGCCGATGTCGCTGATGGCGATCGTCGAGCCGTCTACCCTGGCGGTGGCGAAGTAGACGTTGCAAGGGCCGCTGCCGCCGGCCTTGCCGGCTTCGCTGATCCGGAATGTCGCCCGCGGCTCGGCAATCACGCCGATGCCATCGATATATTCGACCAGCCAGCTTTGGCCGAACACGGAGGCTGCCGCCGGCTCATCGCTCGGCGCCGCCATTTTCAGCGTGATGGTCTGTAGCGCGTCGCTGAGCGGATCGACCTGGTGGCGCGTGTCGGTGACGAACAGCAGCCGGTCGTCGACAGTGATGCGCGCCTGCAGAGCGTAGGTCATATCAGGCCGGATCACCTGCGGATCGAAGCTGATCTCGAACTTGATCGGCACCTGGCCGGCCGGCACCACCTTGCGCTCACCGATGATTGCGGCCGGCGCATCGGCCAGCGACACGTCGGCAAGCTGCACGGAAAGCACGGCATTGGGCGGCAGCGCGATGCGCTCGCGATACATCACCTCGCCCTTGAGGGACCTTTCGGCAGCCACGGAACGATCCGGAACGGCAAGTATGCCGACGGCTAGCGGCACCAGTCCGAAGATGAAGAACTCGGCGATCCTGTCCAGCATGATCCTGCTCCCCTTCCGGCAAAGGGTTTCGCAGGATTGCGGTCAATGAATGGCCGGCGGCGTATGGGCATGGCTGTCCCAGGGATTTATTTGGACGGCGGGCGCTTCCAACGGTCCGCCGCCTTGTCGTCGGCATCCTTGGCGTCGACCCAGTTGCCCTCGGAACCGTCGCTATGGTGTTCCTTTTTCCAGAACGGCGCCCGTGATTTCAAATAATCCATCAGGAAATTCGCGGCGTCGAACGCCGCCTGCCGGTGGGCGGAAGCAGCCACTACCAGCACGATGTTTTCGCCCGGCGCGATCTTGCCGTGGCGATGGATGACGGTGAGCCCCTGCAGCGGCCAGCGCTCGATTGCCTCGCAGGCGATGCGGGATATCTCGGCTTCCGCCATGCCGGGATAATGTTCGAGCTCGAGCGCGGAGAGCCTGCCTTGCTCGTCGCGGCAGAGGCCGGAGAAGGTCACCACAGCGCCGATGTCGTTGCGACCCCTGGTCAGCCTGGCGATCTCGGCGGCGACGTCAAAATCCTCCGCCTGGATGCGCACGACAGGCACCACCGCGGACATGGTTCAGCCACCGGTCATCGGCGGGAACAGCGCGATCTCGCGCGCGCCGGCAATCTTCTCGTGGTGCTCGACATGTTCCTGGTTGATGGCGACGCGGATCACGTCAGGATATTGCAGCGCGTTCTCGTACTCCTCGCCGCGCGATTTCAGCCAGCGCAACAGGTCGGCGACCGTTTCGATGCCGGCCGGCAGTTCGACCTCTTCCTCCGGTCTGCCGATCCGCTCGCGCACCCAGGCGAAATAGATGAGCTTCGTCGACATTTTATTCATCCATGATGTGCTTGAGGCCGGCGCGGAAATAGTCGTAGCCGGTGTAGAGCGTCACCAGGGCTGCGATCCACAGCAGCACCAGCCCGGTCTGGGTGGTCAGCGGGAAGATCTTGTCGCCGGCGGGACCTGCAAGCAGGAAGGCGATGGCGATCATCTGGATGGTGGTCTTCCATTTGGCGAGCTGCGTCACCGGCACCGAGACCTTCAAGGCCGCCAGATATTCGCGCAGGCCCGAGACCAGGATCTCGCGGCACAGAATGATGATCGCCGCCCATAGCGACCAGCCGGCGATGCCGGCATGGCGGTCGGTGTCGGCGGCAAGCAGCAGCAGGCAAGTGGCGACCAGCAGCTTGTCGGCGATCGGGTCGAGCATCTTGCCGATGTTGGAGGTCTGCTGCCAGGCGCGCGCCAGATAGCCGTCGAAGTAATCGGTGATCGAGGCGAGCAGGAAAATGATGAGCGCCGACCAGCGGGCGAAGTCGCTCGATTTCAGATGCCCTTCCAGGAAGAAGCACAGCACGACCAACGGCACCGCCAGAATGCGGGCATAGGTGAGCATGTTAGGCAGGTTGAACGCGCGCTGGGCCATGTTTGGGAACTCTTTCTGCCTGCTTAGTCAAATCAGAAGCGAATGTGGGGGGTCAACAGGCCAGAATCGATTAGCCAGCCGAAATATCGGCAATAGATCTTAGCTCTCGTGAAAATGATTGTAGACCAATTTCGCCACCTGCTCGGAAATGCCGTCAACCTTGACCAGATCCTCAACGGCGGCGCGGCTGACCGCCTTGGCCGTGCCGAAATGCATCAGCAGCGCGCGCTTGCGGCCGGGGCCGATGCCGCTGATCTCGTCGAGCGGGCTCTTGACCATCTCCTTCTTGCGGCGGGCGCGGTGCGAACCGATGGCGAAGCGATGGACCTCGTCGCGCAGCCGCTGGACGAAATAGAGCACCGGATCGCGTACGGGCAGCGAGAATGAGTCCCTGCCCTTGACGAAGAAGCGTTCGCGGCCGGCGTCACGGTCCTGACCCTTGGCGATGCCGATGGCCACGACGCGGTTCTCGATGCCGAGATCGGACAGGATCTTGCGCACCGCCGTCATCTGGCCTTGGCCGCCGTCGATGAGGATGACGTCGGGCCAGGCCGGAAAGCCGCCGGCGTCCTCGACATCGTCGCCCGGTCCGGTAGCGCCCGCCTCGTCCGCACTCTCGGTTTGCGGGGCATCGCCATGTTCCTTCAACAGCCGCGAGAAGCGCCGCTGCATCACCTCGCGCATCATGCCGAAATCGTCGCCCGGCGTGATCTCGGTCGAGCGGATGTTGAACTTTCGATACTGGTTCTTCACAAACCCTTCCGGCCCGGCGACGACCATGGCGCCGACGGCGTTGGTGCCCATGATGTGCGAGTTATCATAGACCTCGATGCGCACCGGCGGCTTTTCCAGGCCGAAGGTCTCGGCAAAGCCGGTGAGCAGCCGCGCCTGGGTCGAGGTCTCGGCGAGCCGTCGGCCGAGCGCTTCGCGCGCGTTCTGCAGCGCGTTGTCGGTCAGGTCCTTCTTCTCGCCGCGCTGCGGCACCGAGATCGACACCTTGCGGCCGGCGCGCGTGGAGAGCGCCTCCGCCAGCAATTCCTGGTCCTCGACGCCATACGACAACAGGATGGTGCGTGGCGTCGGCTTGTCGTCGTAGAACTGCGCCAGGAACGAACCCAGCACCTCGCCAGCTTCGAGCGCCGGATCGGCCTTGGGAAAATAGGCGCGGTTGCCCCAGTTCTGGCCGGTGCGGAAGAAGAACACCTGGATGCAGACCTGGCCGCCCTCCTGATGAATGGCGAAGACGTCGGCCTCGTCGACAGTCTGCGGATTGATGCCTTGATGGCTCTGCACATGCGACAGCGCCGCCAGCCGGTCGCGATAGATGGCGGCGCGTTCGAAATCGAGGTTCTCCGAAGCCTGCTGCATGGCGGCGGAGATCTCCGTCTTCACCTTCTGGCTGCGGCCGGAGAGAAAATCCTTCGCCTCGGCGACAAGCCTTGCATAGTCGCCATGCGAGATCTCGCCGGTGCACGGGCCGGCACAGCGCTTGATCTGGAACAAAAGGCAAGGCCGGGTGCGGTTCTCGTAGAAGGAGTTGGTGCAGCTCCTGAGCAGGAAGGCGCGCTGCAGCGAATTGATGGTGCGGCCGACGGCGCCGGCTGAGGCAAAGGGGCCGAAATAGTCGCCCTTGCGCGAGCGCGCGCCGCGATGCTTGTAGATGCCGGGGGAGACATGGTCGCCGGTCAACAGGATATAGGGAAACGACTTGTCGTCGCGCATCAGCACGTTGAAGCGCGGCCGCAAGCGCTTGATGAGGTTGGCTTCAAGCAGCAGCGCTTCGATCTCGGTGCGGGTGACGACGAACTCCATCGTCGACGTCTCGCGCACCATGCGGCCGATGCGGCTGGTGTGGAACCGACCTTGCGCGTAGTTGGTGACCCGCTTCTTCAGGCTGCGTGCCTTGCCGACATAGAGCACGTCGCCGGCGGCATTCATCATGCGGTAGACGCCGGGCGCGTTGGGCAGCCGCTTGACCAGCGTCTGGATCACCTCGGCGCCGACCATGCCGTCGGCATCGCCGGCATGCGGCGTCCAGTCGATGGCGGTGAAGGTGACGTCCGGACCAGCGGCTGCAGGCTCGACGACCTCCTCGGCTGCCTCGTCCTCGAGGTCGATTTCGGGCGGCAGGTCGTCGGCGCCGCCGCGCGTTTTTTGTTTCTGGTCCATGGGGCTCATTCCGTCATGCCTGTCACATCGGGCGTCTGCCATGCAAGATGCTGGCCGCCGTCAAGCGCGATCATCTGGCCGGTGACCGAGCGTGCCGCCCAGAGGTAACGGATGGTGTCACCGAATTCGGGCAATTCCGGGCCGCGCTTCAGGATCAGGCCGGCAATCTGCGCGTCGAAATCGCTGTCGTGCTGGCGCGTGTTCTTCAAGGTCGGGCCCGGACCGATGGCGTTGACGCGGATGCGGGGACCCAGCGCCTGCGCCATCATCTCGGTCGCTGCCCACAAGGTCGACTTCGACAGCGCATAGGAGAAATAACGCGGCGTCGGCCGCCAGACGCGCTGGTCGATCATGTTGACGATCAACCCCTCACTGCTCTGCGGCAAGGCCCGGGCGAAAGTCTGCGCCAACAGAGCCGGCGCCTTGACATGCACGGCGAAATGGCGATCCCAGGCCGGCCAGTCGAAATCGTCAACACTGTCGTGCTCGAACAGCGAGGCGTTGTTGACCAGCAGCGACACCGGTCCGAGCGCCGCCGCCGCGCGGCCGACAAGGTTGCCGACGGCGTCCATGTCGGTCAGGTCGGCAGCAACCACAGCGGCCCTGCCGTCTCGACCAAAATGACCACTGTTGATCCCGGCCGCCAGTGCCTCCGCCTCGGCCAGCGAGCGATTACAGTGAATGGCGACGGCAAAACCGTGCGCAGCAAGATCCTCGACGATCGCCCTGCCGATCCGCTTCGCCCCGCCTGTCACCAGTGCCGTCGCGGCGACCTTGCTCATCTGTCAATCCTCAATCTGATGCCGATTCCGACCTGCCGGGACCGGGCCGGCAAAATATGGCCTGCCAAGTGTTAAATCCCATTTCCACCTGGGGCAGGATTGTGGCAAAGTGGCCCGGTCGGCATTCTGGCTCGACCGGAATCCGGGCCAGCCCGACCGCAATATAGGGCGCGGGAGCCCTTGCACCAAGCCGTGTGCAGTGCAGCACGGCGAACCTGCTGACATCTCGCTGTTGCGAAGATGCAACGTCAAGGTTCTGCCTCATTCGTGCCAGGGAATGACCCAAGTTCAGGTTCGCTTCAGCCGCATTTCGACACGACATTTGGAACCGTTGAACGCCGGATCCGTTTCACCCCCCGGACGGGTTGAGGGCGCTCATGAAAAAACAAGCCTGTGTCCTGTGGCTTAAGGAGTAAAGAACAATGCAAGCCAATCTTAAATTTGCGCGACCGCTCGCGGTGGCGTTTGGGCTGTTCGCCCTCGGCGGAACCGCCTATGCCGCGGACGTGGTTCAGGAAGAGCCGCCGGCACCTGCCCCGATCGCCGAACTTCCGGTCGCATCCTGGGCCGGCCCCTATGCCGGTGTGAGCGTCGGCTACGGCTTCGCCGGCCATGCCGATGCCAAAACCGTTGGTGTCGACATCGATACCAAGGGCTTCGTCGGCGGCGTCTTCGGCGGCTACAACTGGCAGCAGGAGAACTTCGTCTACGGTGCCGAAGCCGATATCGGCTATAACGGCGTCAAGGGCGACGATGCCGGCATCGAGGCCAAGGGCGGCGTCGAAGGCTCGCTGCGCGCTCGCCTCGGCTACGCTGTTACCCCGGAAATCCTGCTCTACGGCACCGCCGGTGGCGCGCTGAAGAACCAGAAGGTGGAAGCCGCCGGCTTCAGCGACACCAACACCATGCTCGGCTGGACGGCCGGCGTCGGCACCGACATCAAGATCACCGACAATGTGTTCGGCCGTGTCGAGTACCGCTACACCGATTTCGGCGACAAGAACTTCGACGGTATCGGCAAGGTCAAGTCGACCGACAATCGCGTCACTTTCGGCGTCGGTGTGAAGTTCTAAGTCGTCCAAGCCACGACACGAAAAAGCCGGGCCTCGCGCCCGGCTTTTTTTGTGCCCGGTGCCCATCCTGTCGGCATGGGCACGCGTGATCTCGAGGTCAGCGTTGAGCCAGCATCCGGTCGACCAGGACCAGAACTTCGGCTGCTGCGATGAAACCGAGGGCGATAGTGGCGGCATTCGACATGACTGCGACCCAGCCATTGGCGGACACATCTATGAACGGGTAAGCGTATTTCCCTTCAGCGACACCACGAGCCAGGGCATAAGCGAGATAGGCCAGGGGATAGAGCGCCCATAGAAGCGGATCGCGCCACGAGAGCCTCCCCTTTCGCGTGAATAGAAGCCAGAACAATAAGACAAGGACAGGATTGAGTTGGTGGAGCAGAAAGGTTGCTTCGGCGGTCGCGCCAGCCAAAGTGCGCAGCCCTTGGAGCAACACCGCGAAAATCACCCCGACCAGGGCCATCACGGCAGCCGTCCACGCCACCAGCGTTGGATGGTCGAAACGCTCCCCGAGGAGCGCTATGGCTGCGAATACAATGGCGACAAGACCGTTGGTCAGGATCGTGAAATATCCCACCAACACCCACAGCGAGCCAAGCATCGATGCACCGCCCTTGATCAAGGTGCTGAGTTCAAGGCCAATGCCAGTGCACGCGGATAGACAAATGATCAGGGCAAACAAGCGCTGTATCAAATCGCCCTCCCCCACCGGCTTACGTTTGAGAAAGCGACGATAAGACTGGGCGGAACGTCTGTCGACCAAAATGCCCCCAAGACCAACCTTCCAGCCTCGCCGGCCCGGCTCACTCCCAGCATGTCGAAATTGGCCGTTGCGCCTCCCCCGCCAGGAATCCGCTAAAGCGCGTCGCGTTCGACCGGCGGCATGCGACGCGCCTTAGGTTCCTGTTTTATGCATGTCGTTATCACAAAACCGCTGCACACTTTTGCGCGACATGCATTAGGGGAAGATCGGTAGCTTCGCCATCCCCGCCCTCAAGCCGGGATGCCGGGCTTCAGCTCCGGGAATTTCTCGTCGAAGCGTGCCGCCCAGCGCGTCAGCCGGCCGCGGCCCTTTTCCCATTTTCCGGCGAAGCGCAGCGAGAGATAGCCGAGGCAAGCGCGCAGCGCGATCTGGCCGACAGTGATTTTCTTCGGCAGCTTCGGCGGGTTGGCGTTGAGCAGATCGAGCGCGGCCGAAATCTTGCTCCACTGGCGCTCGAGCCAAGGCTGGTAGACCATCTGTTCGGGCCGCGTGCGCCGCTCATAGACCATCGACAGCGCGCAGTCGCAGATGCCGTCGGCCAACGCCTCCAGCACCTCCGCCTCGAGGCGCTTGTCGGGATTGCGCGGAAACAATGCGTTCTTCGACATCCGGTTGAGATGCTGGGTAATGGCGCGGCTGTCGTGGACCGAGCGGCCGTCGTCCAGCACCAGCACCGGGATCTTGCCGAGCGGATTGGCGCCGATCAGCGCGGCCGGCTTTTCCTCGGTCTTTATCGGCACGAGATCGACCGCAATGCCGGCATGAAGTGCTGCCATGCGCACCTTGGAACTGTAGGGAGAAGTAGACGCGTAGAGCAGTCTGGGCATTGTCGATTCCTGTTTACCGGCTACAGCTCCATATGTCCTGTTGGACGCGCAAGAGGACGCGGTAGCATTGTGACTTCGCGCATGACCCCCACCGAAAATCGATTCCGATTGGGGCTCGTGCGTGGGCACTGTTGACCGATCATGCTGGCTTCATCAACGGCCAGAGGCGGAAAACCGCGCCGCCAGCACGCAGCCATTGTCTCGACTTCAATCTGGATGCGATGAGCCGGAGGTGCGGCGGCAGAAGCGAGCAGGTCGGACAATCCAAATCCGATCAGCTACCAACTCGGCCTTGCACCGAAGGTTGGTCTTTGGCAGCCACGAAATCCCACCGGACTTCGCCGCGTGGCGAAGTCCTGGGAGCTGCGAAAAGACATCTTCCTCCCGCCTCTTTCTCGTCCTGCCCGACCGTCAGCTAGCAAGCGAGGCGCCTGTCCGGCATCCCGCCCTGGCTGTCTTGAGTACTGTCCCCGGCGATCGGAGAGCGGCGACTACTTCTTGGCCTTCGCCTTTGCGGGCGCTGCCTTCGGCTTGGCCGCGGGCGCTGCTTTCTTCACTGCTGCGGAAGATTTTGCAGCGGCGGCCTTTGCCGGTGCTGCCTTCTTCGCAGCGGGTTTCGCAGCGGCCTTTGCAGCCGGCTTCTTGGCCGGTGCCGCCTTCTTTGCCGGTGCAGCCTTGGCCTTGGCCGGTGCTGCTTTTGCCTTGGCAGGTGCTGCTTTCTTCACGGCTGGTTTTGCCGCCGCCTTGGCGGCCGGCTTTTTCGCCGGCGCTGCTTTTGCCTTAGGCGCGGCGGCCTTCGCTTTGGCAGCGGGTGCTGCTTTCTTCACAGCAGTTGCGGCCTTTGCCGCCGCTGCTTTTACTGGTGCTTTCTTTGCCGGTGCCTTGGATGCCGGCGCTTTGGATGACTGCTTAGCCATATCATGCCCCTTCCGTTGTGCCGACGGCCGTTATTGACCCGGCGCGCAATGCATATCTGACTCGCGGCTTGCTAGCCAGCGAAGCATTAGAATGATTTCTGCAGCTTAAGTTTCGGTTACGGCGAGCGCGCGACCATTTTACCGGTGCAAAAATCGGCTGCGAATCTTTGTGTCGCGCAGCGAAGTTCTGCGACAGAAATTCTGCTCGCTCTATCTCGACCGGTCTTCGCGTCAAGCTCAGGACCTTTTCGACCAGCTCTGCGCTTCAACGTCCGACGCTCAGCGCGAACATTGTCAAGAGCGAAGGCGGTCGCCCGCCTCGTCTTGTCCGAAACGATAAACTACAGGTAAGTACGAAGCAACGCGACGAGCACGCCGCTGCACTATCTTGCACGACGCGATGAAAATAAGCAGATAGCTCGCATTTCTGAAAGACAGGATATCGCTCGATAGATCCGGTCGAGCCGATCTCCTAATCGAAAACGCTCGGCCGTTCAGGCGCCGAGCGGCTCGCGCTGCTTCTGCAGCCGGCGCGAAGGCTCGGCCCTGTGGAGATGGACGGCGAAGGTATCCCATGGCGGCGTGACGGAAATCTGCGCCAGGATGCGCCCCGCTTCACCGCGATGATAGACGCCGTTCAGTACGACGTGGGTCAGCATTTCCTGTCGCGACATCAATGCCTTATCCCCGTCGGTGAACACGAATGCGACGGGCTCGGAGAGCTGTTGCGACGAAACGGTTTCGAGATAATCGAGATACCACCGATCGGTCGCCGCGACTGCGGCACGAAGTTCGTCGAGGGCCGGCGTGTCCTCGATGTTGTCGGCGGAGTAGCCATGGCTTGCACCAACCAGGTGGGCTGAGAATATCGGCGACACCACATGGCTGTGATCGATGAGCCGTATCACGGCCTGCCGTTCCTTGCCGTGAACGGGCGGGTCGAGACTGACGAGCCTTTCCAGCAGTTCGTCATTTGCCCAGGCCTGATAGGCAAACAGGCTGCGAAGCAGGGCGTGCGCACTCATGGTCGGTGTCCTTTTCTGGAAATGCGAGTATGTTGTTCATATTTTCAGGAGAATGGGCGGGCGTGTCTACTCGCATTGCAAAACCGTATCCGCGCATGCGCAAGCAGCCGCGCCAGGCGCGTTCCAGGGCGACCGTAGAGGCGATCGTCGAGGCAGGGGCTCATGTTCTGAGCGGGCTGGGCTGGGCCGGCTTCACCACCAACAAGGTGGCCGAGACTGCGGGCGTGAGCATCGGCACGCTCTACCAGTATTTTCCCGACAAGCTTTCCCTGCTCGAAGCCGTCCGGCGCCGTCATTTCGATCATGTGCTGTCGGTCATTCGCGATTCGGCGGAAGGCCAAAAGCCGCTCAGGAAATTCGCGCAGGAGCTGGTGCGCGGCATGATCGCGGCGCACAGCATTCACCCGACACTGCATCAGGTGCTGCTCGACGAGGCGCCGGGCGATCGCGGCTCCAGGGCCGCCCACGCTTCGTTCCAGACACAATATCTCAACCACTACGCGACCGCCGTCGCCGCCTATCGCAAGCCAAGGAAAGGCGCCGACATGGAGACCGTCGCGCGCGTGCTGTCGTCGGCGATCGAAGGTGTGATCCATAACGCGGCACGCCGGAACATGCTCGCCGCGCCGGAGCTGCAAAAGCAACTCGTCGAACTGATCTGCGCCTACCTATCGGGCGCGGGCCGCATCGGTCGATAGCGCAGGGCACGGCGGAAGTCGGGGATTTCTGTACGTCGGATTCAAACCCGGCTCATGAGATGCGGCAAGGCCGATGCCAGCAATGCCGCACCTGATGCGGCCAAGAGCGTGAGGACGATCTTTCGAAACGTTGCTTCGCTGATGCCGATGTAGAGTCTCGCGCCAAGGAGTGTCGGTATCAACATCGCCGGCGCGACGATGGCAAACATCGGCAGCATTTCGAGCTTGATCTTTCCGGTCGCAAGATAGGCGGCCATCGTCATGGAGAGGGTCACAAGGTTGAAATTCTGGATGACAATGCGCTGCCTGTCCTTTTCCCATTGCCGCAGCACGCACCACAACGTTGGAACCGGGCCGGTGAAGCCGCCAAGCCCGCCCATGATGCCGCCAACCAGACCTATTGCACCGTCTGCAACAGGACCCCCGAGCGTGATGGGAGGGAGGCGACGGGCAAAAAGCATCAAGGGACACCAAACGACCAGCAGCGCGCCGAAGATCAACTTGAACAAGTGCACATCCAGCAGGGGCAGGATGGCGACACCGACCGGAATTCCTATGGTCCCGCCGATCAGGAATGGCAGCAGAAGCTTGAGGTCGAAACCCCGGCGGACGGTGACGGCGGCGATGATTTGGCCGGTGAGCGCCCCAAAGACCGCCATGGCAGCAGCAAGCTGGGGCTCCACGGTCCAAACCCAAAACGACATGGCAACCAGGCTGAAAGCCAACCCGGACAGCCCTTGGACGAAACCTGCAACGACCGCCCCAATTGCAACAATATAAACAAGCGAATCCATGTAGTGCTGTTTCCCCGCAAAGTGATCGATGTGGCCGGTTGGCGTTGACCTGCATGGAAATCTACGATTTTCGCAACCTCCGTCCGACCTTGAGCGCCGGACAGTCCACACACCAAAGAGGTATGAATGCCCCCCTTGCCGAGCTTGGCATTTGTCACATGGTTTTCGGCTGACCCCAGATCAGCCGCGGCTTTCTATGCGAATTTCGGAATTGTCTTCAGGCAAGAGCAGCACGGCTCCGGTCCGATACATTTCGCGTTCCAAGGTCAAGGGCTCGCGATCGAACTCTATCCGGCAAACGAAGGAACGACGGCGGAAGGAGCGGGAACGATGATCGGCTTCGAGGTCACCGACGCGGACGAAGCGGCTTCTGCCGCGAAGGCCAATGGTTTTGGAATCATTGCGGATGTCAAGGCGACGGCTATGGGCAGGCGTGTGATCGTCCGCGATCCTGACGGCCGTCAGGTGTTTCTTTTCTCGACCACCTAAGTGACGCAACAATCCATCGGGAATCGGAAGGCACTGGTTCAGCGCAGGACGCGGCAGCGGCCGTTGTAGACCATCCAGCGGTCGAAGCCCGAGACGCAGAATTCGACATTGTCGCCTATCGAGGCAAAGCCTTGGCCTTCCTCGATCAGATACCAGATGGTGCGGGCGTGGCCGTCGGAGAGGCTGACGGTGGCGCCGCAATAATGGCGGCCGATTGGCCAGGTGTCGTCGGCCGGCAGATAGCGATGCTGGTGGATGCGCTGGAAGTCGACGATCTGCACATCCGGCAGATGCGGCACGTGATGCACCTGATACGAGAAGCGGTCGGTGATTTTGTTCAGCACCCAGGCCTCGCCGCAGACGCCGCTGTCCTCATCGGTATAGATTGCAAGGTCGGCGGCCTGCACCGCCTGAGTAACGCCGAGAGGCGCAGCCAGCGGCGTGCAAACGGCGAGCAGTGCGGCAAGGGCGGATTGGGCGAAGCGAGTCATGGCAGCCTCTCAAGGTCGACTGCGCGCACTGTGCGGATTCGCTGACGCGCGGTCAAGCGGTTGTAGTGACGATGGTTACGGTGACGATGGTTGCGCTGAGGGAACGGCAAGGACCGCACCTCAAACTACTCTCCCGCCAGCCAGTCCAGCGTCCAATGCGATGGCTGCTCGACAGCAAGCAGCCGGTGCAGCGCCGGCAGCAGCGTCCGCAACTCGCCCTCCAGGGTGAAGGGCGGATTGACCATCACCATGCCGCAGCCGTCGAGGCTCGGCTTGACCGAGGCCGGCCTGATCTCAAAGCCGACGTCGAGCAGCCTGGGAATGCCCGTTTGCTTCAGCGCCTTTCGGAAGGCGGCGACCGCCTTGCGGTCCTTGAGCGGATACCACAGCGCGTAAATGCCGCCTGGCCAGCGCCGATGGGCTCTTTGCAGCGCGTCGACCAAGCGACCGAACTCGCCCTCTTCCTCGAAAGGCGGATCGATGAGCACGAGGCCGCGCTTCTCCTTTGGCGGCAGATGCGCGCCGAGCGCCAGCCAGCCGTCGAGCTCGATCACCCGGGTCTGGAAGTCACCGTCGAACAGCGCCTTCAGCCTGGCAGCATCCTTAGGGTGCAGCTCGACCGCCGACAGCCGGTCCTGCTTGCGCAGCAGGTGCCGGGCGATCAGCGGCGAACCCGGGTATTTTTTCACGCCGCCGTCCGGATTGAGCGAACGGACGGCTCCAAGATACGGTGCCAGCAATGCCGCCGCCGGGGCGTCGAGGGGGGCCAGGGGCCCCCCCCCGCGAAACCCCCAAGAAAATGGAGGGCAGATGAGAGAAAGATATGAAAAACAGAATAAAAAAAAAAAACAAAAAACACACAAAAAAAAAATTAATAA